>CAXXIF010000004.1:0-603246 GCA_963677375.2 Aeromonadaceae bacterium | reverse complement strand
GGAAATTCGTTGCCGGACCAAGGCCGGTGGCTGGCGCTGGATACTCTCGCGCGGACGCGTCGTGACCTGGGATGAGCAAGGCAAACCACTGATGATGTCTGGCACCCACACCGATATCACAGAGCGTAAACTTCTCGAACAGGCGCAACAGGAAGCAGCCGTCGTCTTCGATAGTAGTTATGAAGGCATCATGGTGGTCAACGCCCAAAACATCATCACCAAGGTCAATGCGGCTTTCACTCGTATCACGGGGTATTCTGCCGACGAGGCCATCGGGCACACAACTCGTCTACTTTCTTCCAACCATCACAGCCATGAGTTTTATCAAGCAATCTGGCACTCCCTGCAGGAACATGACTTCTGGCGTGGTGAAATCTGGAACAAACGGAAGAATGGCGAAATCTATGCCGAGTTACTTTCCATCTCGGCGGTACGAAATGCCGATGGAAAAATTCTGCATTATGTGGGGTTGTTTTCCGATATCACCCAACTCAAAGCCCACGAGATCGAACTCGACCGGGTCGCCCACTATGATCCATTGACCGGCGCACCTAACCGACGTTTATTATCAGACCGACTCGATCAAGCCATAGCCCATTCCATTCGCAATCATAAGTCCTGTGCCGTCTGTTTCCTTGATCTCGACAATTTCAAGGCCATCAATGACCGCTATGGGCATGACGCCGGTGACCAACTGTTGATTGGCGTGACTCACAACCTGAAGTCGGTGTTACGTGCCGATGACACCCTATCCCGACTCGGGGGGGATGAGTTCGTTCTGTTGCTCGCCAACATAACATCGTCTGAAGACTGCATTCTGATCCTGGATCGGATGCTCGAAGCCATTGGCCAAGCCATCACCTGTGATCATATTCAGATCTCGATTTCGGCCAGTGTCGGCGTCACTCTCTACCCAGAAGATAATGTGGACCCGGATACGCTGTTGCGTCATGCCGATCAAGCCATGTATCTGGCCAAGGAAGCCGGCAAAAATCGTTATCAACTCTTTGATCCGGAGAGCGAGCGCAAGGCACAGCACCAGCGGAAATATCTGGCGACCATACACCAAGCATTGGGGAACGAGGAATTCCAGCTGTTTTATCAGCCCAAGGTGAACTTGAATACCGGGCAAATTATTGGTGTGGAAGCGCTGATCCGCTGGCAACACCCGGAACGCGGTCTGTTATCCCCTATCGAATTTTTGCCCCACTTGCATGGCAGCCATCTGGAGACAGAAGTTGGCGAGTGGGTCATCCACCATGCAATACAACAAGCAGAGCACTGGCATCGCAGCGGATTGTTGTTAACGGTCAGCGCCAATGTGAGCGCCCATCACCTTTTACAGCCGGGATTTTATACACATTTGCAGGCGGAATTGGCTCAACATCCTGAGATCAGGCCCGATTGTTTCGAATTGGAAGTTCTGGAAAGTGCAGCCATCGCCGACATGGAACAGGCCATCGCCATTTTGCTGAAGTGCCGTCAACTCGGTATCCATTTTGCGTTGGATGATTTCGGCACAGGTTACTCGTCTCTCACCTATTTACGAAAACTGCCCATCGATACGCTAAAGATTGATCAGAGCTTTGTTCGCGATATGTTGACGGATAACGATGATTTGGGGATCGTCAACGGGGTCATCCAACTGGCAACGGTCTTCAATCGTCAAGTCATCGCCGAAGGGGTCGAAACCCTGGCGCACGGCAAAATGCTACGTGAGCTTGGTTGCTACCTGGCTCAGGGGTATGGGATTGCCAGACCCATGCCAGCGGCAGCAGTCGAACCCTGGTGTCAGCAATGGAAAGCGCAGCAAGCCTGGCTATCAATGCAGTAATGAGCCTCCGGCCCATGGTAGCGCTGAGTTTGCTCAAACTCGGCCCAGTGGTGCCGGTTGCCAACCTCTATGGGGATCACCGGCATACTGTCACTAACGGTTAGGATTCAATAGGGAACTGTTCGCCCTGGTTGATTTCTGCTTCCCGGTGTTCAGCGGCTTGTTCGATGATGGTCCAACTACTCGGTTGAGCACGACGAGCCGAGACAATGAGGGCATCGAGATTGGTACGATTATTAGCCTTGCGAAAATGCTGTAACCACTCGTTGAGTGTGTGTAGCTCTGTCATTCCTGTTCTCCTGACATCATCCGATGAATGCTGTAAAAATACACAGTACCACATTTAGGCCCTTGCTGTCTGTGTCGGTTCGCCCACTCCTTCAACGTCAGACTCCCACACCAGTTGTCCATGCCCGCGAAGAGGAAGCCTGACGAACTGCTGATTTGCTAACCAATTGAAAGCAGAGTGGTAAAAATTGTTTTGACCATCCAGCTTCTCTACGTATAATGCGCCGGTCTCCACAGGACAATCTCCGTAAAGCGGGAATAGCTCAGTTGGTAGAGCACGACCTTGCCAAGGTCGGGGTCGCGAGTTCGAGTCTCGTTTCCCGCTCCAAGTCCTGATGTCACATGGCGCGTTAACAAAGCGGTTATGTAGCGGATTGCAAATCCGCCTAGTCCGGTTCGACTCCGGAACGCGCCTCCAATTTCTCAGTCTTGGACTGATTCCGATGCCCGGTTGGTGAAATCGGTAGACACAAGGGATTTAAAATCCCTCGCTGGCAACGGCGTGCCGGTTCGATTCCGGCACCGGGCACCATTCAAGAATCTCAAAAACCCCTTAACTATCAAGCTAATACAACGCTTTAATGCGTCTGTAGTCCGTTGTTTCCCCCGCTGTTTTCTCTCTGTCGTTTTGCTTTCTTGTCGATATCCTGTAGAAGCGACTTACTAGGTCCTGCTACTTGCTGCGAACAACTCCTGCACGTTTCCAACATAGCCAACAAGGCGTCACCAGACCGGACTCCTGTCAGGTCCGGGGTTTCCCTCTGGTCTTTGTCGTGCAGACCTCTCCCCTCACCTGCTCTTCGTTTTAGTCCTCAAAACCGCATTCATGCCCATTTGAAACAGATATTAATCCAATGATTTAACCACTCATTGGAGGTCTTTATGTCAGCCACATTGCCAACCAAATTCCGTTTTACCAACTCCGCTATCAAAGCATTACCGGCACAACGTCGGGATGCAGCCGCGACTGAGCTTGAGTTCTCGGATACCGAGGTTATCGGCTTGAAGTTACTGTCAGGCAAGAGTCAGGGCAGCAAGCGCTTCTTGCTCCGTTATACCCTGCAGGGCAAGAAGCGCAGTATTGCCCTGGGTCGTTTCGGGGATATCGATGTCAGTCAAGCCAGAGCTATTGCTCGCAAGCACAAGGCCATGCTCGCCGAAGGAATAGACCCTGTAGCCGAACGTGATAGCTACAAGTCTGAACCCACAATTGCCGAGTTCTTCTGGCAGAGCTATTTGCCGCATTTGAAAACCATCGGGAAGCGCTCAATCAGCAGTGATATTCAGCGGTTTAAGCACTATGTCGAACCTCGTTTCGGCGCCATTCGTTATTCCCAGCTCAAGGCCATGGATGTGCTGCAACTGCAATCGGATATGGTGCATCCGACTAATCCGAGGCAAACCCCCTATGCACCCAGTACCACCAATCGAGTACTTGCCCTACTCAAGACCATGGGCAGTTATGCCGTTCGCTGGGGAATACTCGAAACCAATGAAGCCGCGAAGATAAAATTGCTCAAGGAGAACAACGAACGGACGCGATTTCTATCGGTAGAGGAAATGAAACGGGTCATTGATGCGGCCTTGGCGGATAGCAATCCAACAGCCGGTAGCTTTATCGCCATGCTGTACCTGACTGGGGCTCGTAAGTCCGAAGTCTTGTTAGCCAAGTGGGAGTATGTGAACTGGGAAGAGAAAACGCTATTCGTCCCAATGACCAAGAACGGTAAGAGCCGGATTATCTATCTCAGTACTCTCGCCATCGAGATCCTGGAGAAACTGCCCCGGATTGCCGGAAATCCCTATGTGTTCGCCAGTCCCTACAATCGAACCCATGGCAAGCCCATCAGTGAGCCCAGATGCGCCTATGAACGCATATTAAAGAAAGCAGGTATCGAGAATATTGAAGAAGTCTGTTTCCATACCGCTCGTCATTCGGTAGCCAGTGCGCTGGTCTCTTCCGGGCAATACAGCCTGTATGACGTCAAAGCACAGCTAGCCCATGTCAGCATCCAATCTTCCCAGCGTTATGCCAAGTTAACCTCAGAACGCAGTCGCAATATCAGTGATGGACTCTCGTCGATGATCCAGGCGCAGTGACCGTAAACGTGTGGTTTATAAACAGATATTAATAACCCGACAGCAGTGCCACATCTGCTGTCAGTCTGCATTTCAAAATCCGTTGGCCCTTAAGTTCATCTGAGCTTAAGGGCCTTTTTTGTTGGAGAAAATTTAATGATTACTTGTATGAACTGGCCTGGGGATGATCTCAAGCTGACCGTTGAGTTAGGGCCCAATAGCCAGGCGATTCAACACGCCTTATTGGTTCAACTGACCGCACCATTCGCATCGGAAGAAGAAGCCCGGTCATTCTGGCGTGAGACCAGCTCATGTCTGGTGATTATCGAGCCGGATGATGATGAAACCTCATTTAATGAGCAGCCTGACCACCTGCAACAACAACTACTGTTCTGTGTTGCATACCCGGAGGAAGTAGGACAAGTGTTCGAGGATTGGCTGCTGACTCTCGCCATACTCAATGATGAAGGCGCTGGTATCTATTTGCTGGCTCAAGCCGGTCATCCATTCATCGAGTGGCTGGAGAATCATTGCCATGAGTAATCCCAGCCATAGCGACATCATGCGCAAGTTAAAGGACATCAAGGGTATTAAAGAGCTACTGGAGAAAGCAGTGCTCTTGTATGTACTGCTCACCGATGGCGATTTACCGGTCTGGTGTTATGCACTCATCATAGGTGCACTGGCCTATCTGGTGAATCCATTTGATGCAGTTCCAGATGTGATTCCTTTTGCTGGTTATCTGGATGATTTATCCGTTATCACCGCCGCCTTAGCCGCATTACCGGTTAAACCTCACCATCGACAATCAGCCAAGGAGCGGATGAACGCGCTGTAGGTTTAGTCCTATCCGTTATTCACCGTTATCCCCCGCGACCCGACTTCCAGTTTTCTATGACCCTTTATCTATGACCCGTGATTGATGACGAGATTATTTATCTCCGGTCATCCATTTATTGAAGAGGACACCACCATGGCAAGACCCCGCAAATTCCGTGCTGATGAAGTGATGAAGCCGACCCACTCAGCATTATCAGCAGCCCAATCCGCTGATGATTTATTAATCGATGATTCACTCACTGAAAACAACCTGATCACTCCCGGAGCTAGCGGCTGCGCCGAGCCTTTATCGCCAGACCTTGCGGCTGACGCCGACAAGGCTGGCCCCAGCTCCGGCGACATCCCAACCCCCGAAGTCAGCCTTCACGACCCGCTCTCCGCTCCTTCAGAAGAGTCTGAGGAGTCGGTTGAGAAGGAGAAAACTGAAAGCTCTACCCAGAAAGACCCTATCCAGGTTTTGGTGCGATATACCGCCAGTAAACTCAGTCCTCGCTCAGAAGGATTGATTTTCTATGCCATCGGTCGCCATGAGTTCTCGGGAGAGTTGTTCCTGAGAATTACCGGCAATCAAGGTGGTGGTCTGCACAGTAAGGAGTGGATTGAGCTGTCAGCAGTGGATGAGATCTTGCTGTCGTTACCCGCAGATAAGCCGTTCAAATCCAGTGTGATGAAGAAACTGTTCAAGAGCGGCAGCGCCAACAATGCCGGGTTCCTGTGTGCCATCCTGCGCTCCGAGGGTTTGAAGCTACTCAAGAAAGCTGACGGTAATCCGATGCTGCATGAGTTGGTTGCTGATTATTCTCAGCGACTTACGTCCCTGTCATCGACCCTGGCAGAACGACTGACCGATGAATCCAACCCCATCTCGCAATCACTCAATTAACCCGCTAATAACCCGTGCATAGTACCCACCCTCTCCAGGGTGAGGTCTTCGATTATTCCAACTGAGGTGATTATGACAATTCCATTTGCGGAAGGTTTTGCCCTGCCTGTTAGTCAGGGATTGATGGATATCTTGAGTCAGGAGCTGGAGAAATCCGGGATGAGTCTCAAGGGTCAATCCAGTCTGGTCTTTAACTTTCGTGATCCGAACTACGGCCCGGTTCATGGGGGTTTTCATCCGGTAGAAATCCGCCTGCTCAAGCGTAGAGGGCGATGGCAAATCGATTACGTAACCGACTTTAGCTATCAGGGGCCGGAAGATATGGCGGAGCTGGTCAAAGACATCGACTTCAACTTTTTGAGCAAGGAGTACTACTTGATCCGCTACGGCCAGATGGGACCAGCGTCGGCCCGAGAGCTGTATAAGATGTGGGAGTCGAACTTTGTGAACTACTACCAGATGGGCGTGTTTACCGTCCGAGTGAGTGGCTAATCGTTGCTCCGGACAGGAGAGGCACAGGAGCCAACCGCAATCCAGGGCTGGTAGTTCAGTTGCCGAAGTCATCTTGTCAGGCCCGACAAGGAACCATGGACTAACCCGAGTTGAAACCGATCAGCGGCTTCAAGGGTTAGTCCATCCTTCGTCTGTTTCAGGAGCTCTCTCTCACCACCAATACCGCAAAACAAGTATCCCCAGCCTGGCGCTGGGAGGCTTGTTTTTTTGTTATCTGGGCGGGTGGAAGTTATGTCTATGTATATGCCCCCAATGGGGCTATTACACCTCACCTGAATTTAATGAAATATCAGCAGGTTATGCGTACTTCGCCTGGCGCAACGAGCCCGATTTGCGCAATGCGAAACAAGCTCCGTCGAGTAATCGCACATTCTGTGATAACGGCAAATGTTAATTGTTAAAGTGCGGTGGTATTGTGGGACTCTTACGCGTCATCAACTGGCTGCGAGTGCGAACATAGCTCTTGTGCAAGCCGGTAACGACAGCTAGGGCGCCAACGTTGACTAGTTCGAGCAGGACTCTCATCTGGATAAACAGGAAAGTAGTCGATTGAGCACTCATAATATGCAGATTTCACCGACGTTGAATGTTGAATATAGTCGTTATGCCTTAAGGGAACACTGATGGATATTTGGGATGCCAATAAGCTCTTGCTGTTCATAGCTTTCGTGATTCCGGGTTTTGTCAGCCTCAAAACTTATGAGCTGCTCTTTCCCGGCACACCGAAAGAGTCTGACAAGCTCCTCATTGACGCGGTTGCCTACAGTTCAATCAACTACGCTCTCCTGCTGTGGCCGATTTATTCGATTGAAACCAATCAAGTCCGTCAGTCGCACCCCACTGCGTACGTGTTGTTCTATGTTTTCGTTCTTCTGATTGCACCAATAGCTTGGGCCTTCGTGCTCAAGATGCTTCGAACAACTGAGTTTTTCCAACGCTCGATGCCACATCCCACCGCAAAACCATGGGATTTCGTATTCGCTCAACGGAAGCCATACTGGGTCATCGTTACGCTAAAAGATGGAAAGAAGATTGCTGGCCGTTATGGTTCCGATTCGTTCGCATCAAGTTCTCCCGCAGCCGAGCAACTCTATCTTGAAGAGAACTGGGTGTTGAATGACGATGGAGGCTTTGAACGCCCACGAAATGAAACCGCAGGAATTCTCATCCTCTCATCCGAGATATTGACAGTTGAGTTGTTCAAATTAACCGAAGGAGAAAGTAATGTCAGAGAATAAACTAGTTCCGTCAACTGAAGGCTGGCAACCTGTCAAAAAAGGTTATCAGCCATCTTCCAGCCCAATGCCAGCACCGACTGGCGATAACGTCCAGGGCGGCTATCAACCCACAACAAGCGAAGCAAAACCTGCCTCAATTGCGCCACCAAAGAAGCCGTGAGGCATTACACCAAGGTCGAGAGCACTCCCGGCCTTGAATGATATGCGCCGCAAATCACCAGCCCATCCAACCAAGGAAGTTGAAAATGGCAGACCCCAGAGCTTTTATCAGTTTTGACTACGATCACAATGTGACCGAAAAGATTCTTTTTGTCGGCCAAGCGAGTAACTCCAAGTCCCCTTTCTCAATTCAGGACTGGTCGGCCAAGTCATCAATGCCACAGACCCAATGGGAAGCCATCGTAAAGGACAAAATCAACAAGACAAACATGCTGATTGTTCTGGTTGGCAAAACAATGGCAAGTGCAACAGGAGTGGTCAAGGAAATTAAAATGGCAAAAGACCTGAATGTCCCCGTCTTTGGCGTCTACGTTGGTGGTGCAGATACGTCGAGTAACCTACCTGACGGTCTTCAACGCAATCGCACGATCGCCTGGGACTGGGAAAAGATTGCCAACGCGATTGACCAAATGATGGGTGAAGGCAAAAACAAGAAATGAGTATGACATTATGAGAAAAGCACTCGTTGTAGGGGTCAATGACTATCCATCGTCGCCACTCAGCGGGTGTGTGAACGATGCGAATGCAATCGCAACAATTCTTGAATCTCATGGCGATGGCTCCCCAAATTTTAGCGTTCGCCTGATAACATGCCCAAGCACGGCAATTACGCGGCCGGTACTTAGAGAGGCAATTGAGCAGTTGTTTGCCGGTGATGCGGATATGGCGCTACTCTATTTCTCTGGACACGGCTACGTGAAAAGTACTGGGGGATATCTCGTCACCACTGACGCCAACAAATACGATGAGGGTGTGTCAATGGATGTTGTACTTACCCTCGCAAACCAATCGAAGGCAAAGAACAAAGTAATCATCTTGGATTGTTGCCATTCGGGCGCAATGGGTACGCCGAGCCTTGGAGCGGTCTCCATCGCCCAATTGTCCGAAGGGCTTTCGGTTCTTACCGCCAGCAGAGATACTGAGTATGCAATTGAAGTCAATGGCTCTGGGGTTTTTACCTCATTAGTTATTGATGCACTTCAGGGTGGAGCAGCAGACCTGCGCGGCAACATCACCCCGGGATCGCTATACGCGTATGTCGATGAGGCGCTCGGAGCGTGGGACCAGCGCCCAATCTTTAAAACCAATGTTACAAGTTTTGCCTCATTACGTAAGCTCCCGCCGAAAGTGCCATTCGAGGTAATGCGAAGGATTACGCAATACTTCACAACCCCAGACTCCGAGCACAAGCTTGATCCGTCATATGAAGATACTGATGCACAGGCAAAACCTGCAACGTAGCAATATTCAAAGATCTTCAGAAACTTCAGAGTGTTGGACTGGTTGTGCCAGTTGACGAGGAGTTTATGTATTTCGCCGCCATAAACTCAAAGTCATGCCGTCTTACCGCACTCGGTTATCAATACTGGCGTCTTGTGAAAGAGAAAAAACTTTGATTTTGCAGCGCAAAAAAAATCGCATAATCCAGCGTTCAACTTTGCTCTTCGATCGCTGTACGATATAGCCGTACAGCGCAGGTTAGTTTTACATTGGAGGTTTCCATGGAACCAGCTGTAGTCGCAGCGCTTGCAAGTATTTCCGCTGCCTTCATTACATTGATCGGCGCTATATTCAATAGCCGTAAAGCAGAAGAAGCTGCTGAACAAGCTCGTCTTGCCAATATGAGACTCAGTGAGCGTCTAAAGATGATAGAGGAAGTCCAGCAGACCAATCTTGCACAGTTCAAGAGTGAGCTAGACAGAATCACGTTCGTTGTAAATGCAAACTACTCCAAACGCGTCGAGGTACTTACAGAGGCATATTCAAAATTGGCAGAAATTAAACTCCTGATGGAGAGTTTTGTCGTCCCCTTATTTCCACATTCGGTAACTGGCAACCTGCAAACAATCAGAGATGCGGCCGACAAGTTCGAAGAGCTATACAAGTTCTGCTCGATGAAGTCCGTATTTTTCGCATCCAACTCACAGTTTATGAGTGCTCTAGGGCAGGTAATGGGTCATATCAACCACATGCTTAACAATGCAGCCCCCGGTAATTCGTCCTCTTGGCAGCAGCAGGCAAACATCGTTATAAGTGGTGTAAATCCGGTTCTCTTGCAAATTTGTGATGAAGTACGCCGCGAGCTTAAGTTCAATATCTAACATGGTGCTCAACCTCGCTCTGGACTCGCACCACGTTAAGAAACTCACGGCTAGATCCTTTAATTCGCTAGAACTTCTCATGGCAGGGTCAGGTAATCCCCTCTACAAGAGATTTTAACCACTCATCCCGCCATTTTACTCCGTCTTGCTGACATTCATGCCCACAGTCCTTATTGACCCGCTATCGGACTTCTTAAACGCTTCTCGCAAGTTGTTATGGATAGGTTAGTGTCACCATCCCGGTGTCAGGTAAAAAGAAAGGGGAAGCAGCTATTATGTTTCTTCCCCAATTGCCTTATTACACCAACCAAATATTGCTATATCTATCAGTCGGTTATCTTTTCATCGCTCGGCGCATCCAGCGTGATTTGCGCTGCTTCGTTGTTGGTGGAACTGTTCAGCAAGTCTTGGATTTGTACAGAGCTCTCCGATAAAACGAACAACTCATCGTTGACAATCTACAGCTGCATGATCATTCGGCATTCAGATCGTTTGATACCGTTTTTTGGGAAACACCAAGCCTTCTGGCTATTTCCGTTTGTGAAAGATTAGCTTCATTCTTTAGTCGACGAACAGCTTCCCTACGTTCAGAAATCGAGAGTTTATCGCAGACCGTCACTGTTTGACTCCTAAAGCCGTTATTCGTCCTAGAATCCCGATTAATTATGGTCGTTTGGATGACGACCTTCTCGCCATTCTGGTTATAGCCTTCAACCGTTCGCTTTCCATTCCTGATCGAAACAGTGAGGTTGTCAGGTTGTAGCATATCTGCTTCAGCAGCGGTCAAGCCTGTAGTCCGGGTTTGGCGAATCATAGGTGGTTTTGGCATCTCGTGGGCTCTTATGTGTATGCAGGTTGAATAACTGTATACCTGCTAGTAATACTAGTCAATTGATGGGATTACCCCTTACACATTCCGCCTCCAGCTCTGTGTAAAACCCTCGACAAGCGATTTAACACCCCATCCCGCCACTTTACGCTGTCTGGCGGACATTCATGCCCACAGTCCCCATTGACCCGCTATCAGGCTTCTTAAACGCTTCTCGCAGGTTGTCATGGATAGCGTAGAGTCATCATCCCGGTGTAAGGAACAAAGAAAGGGGAAGCAGCTATTATGTTGCTTCCCCAATCTCCTTATTACACCAATCCAATATTTCTATACAAATCAGTATTTTATAACTTCATCGCTTGGCGCATCCAGCGTGATTTGCGCGGCTTCGTTGTTGGTGGATTCGTTCAGCAGATGTTGGATCTTCGATAAGTCCTCAGGGACAACCAGCGCTTCCAACTCTATCGCTGGGAATTCACGCTGGATCACTTCCAACAAACGAACGGTTCGTCTTGTGATGGGTACGCATTGGCCATGCAATGGTGCTCTTCTAGCGTTCTTGCAGTCATTTGTTCATTTGCAGGCAAAACTGATCCACCATTTGCATCGAATTTTGATCCGCTTTACTCAGTCAGTATCGCAATAAGATTTGTTTTTTCTCAAGCCTTACCTCCGCGCTGTTTTTGCTTTCTTGGTTGATTCTTTAAACCGATAACTGTTATTACCAGTTTCGATGATATGGCAGTGATGGGTGAGCCGGTCCAGCAGGGCTGTGGTCATCTTTGCGTCGCCAAACACCTTGGGCCATTCGCTGAAGTTCAGGTTGGTGGTGATAATGACGCTGGTCTTTTCATACAGCTTATTGAGCAGATGGAACAATAGCGCACCGCCATTTTGGCTGAATGGCACATAGCCCAGTTCATCGAGTACCACTAAGTCCACACCGCTGAGTCTTGCTGCAATGCGCCCACATTGGTCTTTGCGCTTTTCAAGCTCCAGCGCATTCACCAGTTCCAGAGTGGAGATAAACCGCACTCTCAGGCCGTGATGCTGGATGGCCTGAACACCAATTGCCGTGGCCAGATGGGTTTTGCCGGTGCCAGGTCCGCCGACGAACACCAGATTCTGGCTGCTTTGAATAAACTCACAGCGGTGTAAATCCTGCACCAGTCGTTCATCCACCTCACTTTCTGCGAAGTTAAACCCATACAGGTCGCGGTATGCAGAGAATCTGGCGGCACTCATCTGGTAAGCGACGGAGCGGACTTCGCGGTCTGCGACTTCCGCTTTGAGTAGCGTTTCCAGCATCGGCTGTGCGTGTTGCCAGGCGGGTGCATTTTGTAAGCTTAAGTCCTGCACACTCTGACGCATGCCATAGAGCTTCAGCTGTTTGAGCATCGCGAGCAGGGCTTCAATGTGCATACCGGCCCCTTAACTGTTCGTAGCGTCCGGTATCGCTGGTCGGCTCGACGGTCAGTTGCAATTGCACCGCCACAGGCACCGGTGCTGGAGGTGTTGCCTCAATCAGCCGGTGCAGGCAGTTGATAACATGGTCTTTGGAGACACAGCCACTTTGCAGCGCCGAAGTAATGGCCAGTTCAACATGCTCAGATTCATGGTGCAGTACTAAGGCCAGGATATCGACCATCTCCCGGTCGCCTCCGGTCTTTTGTATCAGCACCTGTTGAAGCTGTTTAAACGCATCCGGCAAACTCTGGAATGGTGCTCCGTTACGCAGCACACCTGGTTTACGCTGCGCCACCAGCAGATAATGCCGCCAGTTGTACACCACCTGACCGGGCGCACTGTGGTCACGGCTGAACACGCGTTGATGCGAAGTGATTTGCCGGCCTTCGGCAATCATGTCCAGATGGTCCGGGTACACCCGTAGACTGATGCGGCGGTTGGCGAAACTGGCCGGCACACTGTATTTATTGCATTCAAACGTGACCAGACAGGTCGACGACACCACTTTGCTGTGCTCGGTAAAACCATCGAACGCGGCGCTCACGGGCATCAGGTGCAGCTGCTCAGCCTGCCAGCATTGCTGGACGGTCAATGGTTTTTGCTCAGGATGTTTGTGCGCTCGCCACAACGCCAAGCACTCACGCTCCAGCCAGTCATTGAGCTCATCGAGTGAAGCAAACGCTGGCGCCTGATGCCATAGTGCATACCGGCCATCCTGCACCGACTTCTCGACCTGACCTTTTTCCCAGCCAGAGGCCGGATTGCAGAAGTCAGCATCAAACAAATAATGACTGGTCATCGCCAGGAAGCGCTTGTTAATCACCCGCGCTTTGCCGCGGCCAATCTTATCCACCGCAGTTTTCATATTGTCGTAAATGCCACGCGCCGGTACGCCGCCAAACACCCGGAACGCATGATTGTGCGCATCAAACAACATCTCGTGGGTTTGCGTCCAGTACGCCCGCTGATAGCCCGCTTTGCTATGACAGAGCTTAAAGTGCGCGACCTGCACTTTGACTTTTTTGCCCGCAATCGACACCCAGTTCTCGCCCCAGTCAAACTGGAAGGCCTCACCGGGAGCAAATGACAAAGGCACATAGACTTGTTTGCTGACCGACTGCTCCTGACGCCAATGGCGGGCAAACGCTGCCACCCGGTCATACGAGCCGCAATACCCCTGCGGCAGTAAATCATGGTACAGCTGCTTCACGGACTTACGCTGTTTACGCGGTTTTTTGGCTTCAAAGACGAGCGCATCCCGCAGGATGGCGGCAAAATCATCCAACTTACTGCTCGACTGGCGCGGTGAATACACCGGCTCCACCTGCGACTGGCTCAGATATTTTTTCAGGGTGTTTCTGGACAACCCGGTCCGTCTGGCAATTTCGCGCTTGGACATCCCGTCACGGAAATACCAGCGTCTGATCACGCCTAAAAGTGCCATATCAATCACTCCACATTCTCCTGCCAGAACCGGACAGGATTGATTAAAAATGTGGATCAGTTTTCGATGCAAATTACGGAGGGAAGTGGATCAGTTCCGAGTGCAAATCAACAACAGCTTGTACTTACAGTTGCCCGCCCTAAACGGTGGGCAATTGTTTATGTGACGGCGGCGTTGTGGTGGTTTTATGGCATGGATGCATGATCGAAGTCGAAGGCTGACGCGAAAATTTGGTTTGAGTTCAACGACACAGTAGACGATAGCCTCGTTTGGTGGGAGGAAGGCGCAACGGTATGCATATATCCCCAATGGCGTTATTGCACTTGGAAATTATTTAATTAAAAATCATGTTGTTACGAACATCCTCTAATGCGCATTTCTCGGGTTTTGCGCCGAATGAGGGGCTCTTTCAATTTAGGCCATTGAAGCTGACGGCAGCTTGGGACTCGGCGATAAGGCAGAATTGATCGACATCCACCCCATCTTTGCGAATTCTTTGATAAGCGGTATGCGATGCTCTATGACGGGGTGCGATTCGTTGCGAATTAGCCGTGCTACTGGCTCCATCTACTTGCTATCAAATACTATTAGATGCAAACGAATCTCTTGTATTTAAAATCCCTCGCTGGCAACGGCGTGCCGGTTCGATTCCGGCACCGGGCACCATTCAAATCAAGCACTTACGCACACCACTCCACAATCCAATATCTCCGAGGGAATATCCGGGGAATATGATTGGGGAATATGCGTTTTCAAGATTTGCATTTTTATTCATTTCTCCTTGCTTCATCCCGGCACAAACGACAGAACAGAATTCATAAGAAAGCCCCGTCCATAATGTTCGGGGCTTTTTGTTTATGCAGCTACCGCCAACGACTCTCGAACCAGTGGCACTTCAATCCAGTGCGGCAACCCGTTCTCATCTAGTACCCGTATCCGCCGGAACACCAGCTCATATTCATCCTCAGGGTAGCCGTTCATTACAAACCGCCACTTTCTAAGACCTTTTCAATATCCCACTGAATATTGCTGACGATTTCCTCCACCACCTCTTTCAAACCTTTGCTATTGTCGTCTGCCGTCTTGATGGCAAACAGCATGTCATTTACTTCAGAAAGCGATGCGTGCACAGCCTTAAGTTCCAGCTTCAAAGCCTGTTCCTTGCTCATGCGGCCCCCTTGATGACTTTGTCTTGTGTGAACGTGCCATCCCAATCCTTCTTCATCGGGAGCTCGTTTTTCACATAGAGCTGATACAGGCGCATAGCACCCACCGGCTTGCAGCAGCACCGGCGTGAATTTGATGAACAATTCATAGCCGTGGATGCCGATCTGCTGTTGCTCTTCGGTCAGATAGCGATCCCGGGCATAAGAGGCCACGCGCCAGCGCTTGCTGTTGCCGGATCTGCTCTCGTTATAGAGCCAGTTCCGCTCCTCCAGGCGCTCAGCGACCCTCATCACGTTCACGCCGTTGAGCATCTTGCAGAACTGCGGGATAGTCATGCCCTGCCGGAACAGACTTTCCAGTGACAGGATCTGCTCTTGCTTCTGTTTGTTCTCGATGGTCAGGATCACAACCTGCCCCGCTTGCTCAGCAGCCAAGCGCAATGCCTCGGGGAGAGTCTGAGGAATGATCCACTGCATAGACTATTGGGTGATGCCGCCAGCCAGTTTACCAAGTGCGTTGCATCAGGCTATTTCCAAGTCCAGAACACACTATCTAGGCATGAATGCGGATTTTCAATCCTCAATCTGCGGGAAGTAGCTTGAAGCCGCTTCTTTGCGTTAGTTTATCTAACTGTGAGGTGTCTAGGAAATCAGTGGCGATTCAATAATGGATAATATAAAACAGATTCAGTTGGTACACTGTCATCTAGTGACTATTTACACAGTATCCTTCAAGGAGCTATTCATGAAACATATTTGCATGGCAGCCGGTATACTGCTCGCCCATGGTGCTCATGCGGCGTCAGACGTACTCTCCGCCGATATTATCTACAGCAACGGTGACATTGTTACCGTCAATGAACTGCAGCCCGACGCTGAAGCGGTGGCGGTGAAAAATGGCAAGATCATTGCCGTTGGTGCCAAAGATGAAGTATTCAAGCTCAAAGACAGCAAGACGCGGCTGGTCGATTTGCAAGGCCACACGCTGATCCCTGGATTTATCGATGCCCACGGCCATGTATTTAACACCGGGGTCCAAGCGCTATCAGCCAATTTATTGCCCCAGCCGGATGGCAAAGTAAATAATATCCCGGCGTTGCAACAAACATTACGCGAATGGGCAGCCCAGCCGAACAATAAGAAGCTGGGGATCATCATGGGCTTTGGCTATGACGATTCCCAACTCGAAGAGCAGCGTCATCCGACACGAGATGAACTGGATGTGGTCTCCAAAGATGTACCTATCCTTATCATTCATCAGTCGGGTCACCTGGCGGCCATGAATAGCAAGGCGCTGGCGCTGGCTGGCTATAACGCAAAAAGTAAAGATCCATCCGGTGGCAAGATCCGCCGCCGCGCCGGAAGCCAGGAGCCGGATGGCGTGCTGGAGGAGATGGCGTTTTTCCGTGTTTTGATCCCGCTGTTTGCCAAACTCAGCCCCGAGGATAATGAACTGATCTTCAAGGCAGGCATGGAGCTCTACACCCGCTTTGGCTACACCACGGCGCAGGAAGGGCGCGCCACCCCTGACTCGGTGAAGACCATGTATGGGCTGGCGCAAAAAGAAAAATTGATGATCGACGTAGCCGCTTACCCGGATATTCAGGGCGCGCAGGAAGTCATCAAGCCGCCATATCTCTCCAAGAGCTACAAAAATGGTTTCCGGGTCGCCGGGGCCAAGCTCAACCTGGATGGTTCACCGCAAGGTAAAACCGCCTGGCTGACGCAGCCCTACCTGGTTCCGCCCAAGGGCCAGAAGTCTGACTATCATGGCTATCCCAGCATGAGCGATGCCGACGCGCAGAAATATGTCGACCTGGCGTTTAAAAATAATTGGCAACTGCTGGCCCATGTCAACGGCGACGCCGCCATTGATCAGTACATCAATGCCGTCCGCAACGCCGAAAAAACCTATGGCAAAGCGGATCGCCGCATCGTCGCCGTTCATGCCCAGACCGCGCGTGAAGATCAGGTTCAATCATTCAAAGATCTTGGCATCATGCCGTCATTTTTCCCGATGCATACCTTCTATTGGGGGGATTGGCACAAAAATTCCGTCCTCGGCAATGAACGCGCGCAGAATATTTCTCCGACAGGCTGGGCCTTGGCGCGCAATATGATTTTTACCTCGCACCATGATGCTCCGGTGGCATTTCCAAATGCCATGCGGGTCTATTCCGCCACCGTTAACCGCGTGACCCGCAGCGGCGAAGTTTTAGGTCCCAACCAACGGGTATCACCGTTGGTTGGTTTAAAAACCCAAACCTTGTGGGCGGCTTATCAGTATTTTGAAGAGAAAACCAAAGGCTCCATTGAAGTGGGCAAAGTCGCAGACTTGGTGGTGTTATCCGATAATCCGCTCAAAGGCGATCCGATGAAACTCAATGACATCAAGGTGTTGAGCACCATCAAGGGCGGTCACGTGGTGTATCAAGCGGACGACACCCAGTTAGCCAGCAACAGTTGCAGCAGCTCGGATCGTTGTTTCGAGCTGGCCAGTGCCACCCTGATCCGCGGTGGCGTAACCCCGGCGTGTAACCATAACGACTAACTGGCGTAGTCAGAAGGTAACGTGGAACCCAACAGCACAGGAGAATGAAGGCAGCTATCGATTCGGTAGCTGCCTTGATAAATACAGAGTCCCCCTCATAACTGAATGACCGGGACATCACTCCCCCCCCCCGACGAGACCATCCCCAACCGCATGAACTATCGGCAAAATATTAGCACCTGAGTCTTGAGGCTGGCCGTTACCACGCCCGGATAAACAGGGTTAAACACAAGGAAGTCAGATGATTGATTTAACGGTGACGGCATTAACCCTCGCCGGGGGACTCTTTTTCGGTATGTTGTTGTGTCTGGAGCTGGGACGACGGTTAAAACGACGCCATGGCGCAGAGGAGGCAGCAAGCGCCGGACTAGTGGAGAGTGCCATATTTGCCTTGTTGGGGTTATTGATTGCATTTACATTTTCCGGTGCAGCAAACCGCTTTGAAGAGCGTCGCCACCTGATCACTGAATCGCCACCAGTGATCTAGACACTTCCCAGCCGTTTCCGATAGCGGGATTCAAACTCTACTGGACTCAGCAAATCATTGGAACCATGTTTGCGTTTGCTGTTATAAAACAGCTCGATGTAGTCGAATACATCGCTTGTCGCGTAAGTTTTCTTTTTGATCCGTTCTCGCTTCAGTAATTGAAAAAGCTTTCCGCCACCGCTCTGTCATGGCAATTGCCATGACAGCTCATACTTCCTTCCAGACCGTGAATTTTCAAGAAGTCCTACCATTCATGGCTGCTATATTGGCTGCCTTGATCGGAGTTGGCCAGCACGGGCCCACTCGGTTTGCGTCTGTTCCCGGATAAAGGCATATCTCAGTCGAACAGCTTTGCCAAGTTGAATCTACAGCGATTTTTTTAAGATATCCCGCTCTTCAGTCGCTCGTTTGAGTTCCTTTTGTAAGCGGCGGATCTCGGCCTGAGCCTCGCTCAGTTCAGCATGCTCACGAGAGTCAGGGCCGAACTTCTTGATCCAGGTGTAAAGGCTGTGGGGTGTAATATCCAACCGCTTAGCCACGTCGGCCACAGAATGGCCTCGATCGGTCACCTGCTTAACGGCTTCGATTTTGAATTCGTCGGGGTAGCATTTTGCACTCATTGAAACACCTCTTTTTGCGTTAGTTTATCTAACTGCGAGGTATCTACAAAACCGGTGGCGATTCATAGACTTATAATTCACTTTGTCATCGCAGGAATCAGCCTTCGGTGAAGTAAGGAATTGAAAAGGAATCTGCGATGCTGAACATCGATACGACAGAGCCTGAAGTCAAAGTCACCGCAGCGCCATCGAAGCATAAGCGGCTCCGCTTTTCGCGCCAGATCTGGCTGATTCTTGGCCTGTTCGCCCTAGTAGTGGGGACCTTTGTTGCCTATGTCATCGCTGAAGAACAAACCGATCAAGCTAACGACGTTCGTCAGCAATCGCTCCAACTCGCTGAAGAGTTGAGACGGTCGTCAGATGACCTGACTCGCATGGTACGCACCTATGTGGTCACGGGGAAACCGATATACAAGGCGCACTACCAGGAGATCCTCGACATCCGCGACGGACGAAAGCCCCGCCCAGTCAATTACCACGGTATCTACTGGGACGTCGTCATGTCGGACAACCAGCGGCCAGGCCCGTTCGGTGAAGCAATCCCGCTGCTCACGATGATGAAACGGGCGAACATCACCGATCAGGAGCTCGCGAAGCTGGGCGAAGCCAAGCGCAACTCGGATGAACTGACCGCTACCGAGCTCGCCGCCATGGCGCTGGTCGAGCAGGCAGGGCCGTCGGTGCAGCTCAACCGCGCCAAGGCCGTCGAGATGCTCTATGACGCGGCGTACCACGACGCAAAAGCTCGCATCATGCGTCCGATCGGCGATTTCTACACGATGGTGCACCAGCGCACCACCGCGGCCGTATCCGCTGCTGAAGGAAAGGCTTTTCAGGTGCGTCTGGCTCTTATTTCCTTCGCGGTAATCCTTGTCTTGGCGGTTCTGAACCTGCGCCGCCAGCAGAACAAAATTCTGGGTGGATCGCTGGAGGACGTCTACACGGGAATTGCAGATATCGGCGCCGGAAATGTTTCTGCGCCGATCGTCGTTGCAACCGGCGCCCAGGATAGCGTTCTCGGTTGGGTGTCAGAAACGCAACTCAAACTTGCACAGACCGACGCTGAGCGCAGGCAGGCCGAGGAGGCTCTGAGACTCAGCCGCGATCAACTGAACGAAGCGCAGCGCATTGCGACCGTCGGGAGCTGGTCCCTTGATTTGCGTACCAACCGCCGCGAATGGTCGGACGAAATATTCCGCATCTTCGAGATCGATCCGGCAAGATTCGAGGCGTCCTACGAGGCATTTCACAGCGTCATCCATTCCGACGACCGGAATACAGTGGATCGTGTTTATATGGACTCCAGAGCAAGCGGAATGCCGTATGAGATCACCTACCGTCTCCAGTTTCCGGACGGACGGATCAAGTTCGTACGCGAGTGTGGTGAGACACAGTATGAGGACGGTCCAAACAGCCCTCCGGTTTCTTCACAGGGCATAGTGCAGGACGTCACCGCAGACAAACTGACGGAGGAGACATTACGCCTGTACGCGAACATCTTTCAACGTAGCGGCGAAGCAATTGTGGTCACCGATCAGAACAACTGCATTATCGCGGTCAACCCCGCTTTTACGCAGCTGACGGGTTACGTTCTCGATGACGTGCGTGGCCGGAACCCTCGCGTGCTGTCCGCCGAACAGGCGTCACCGGAAACCTATAAAGATATGTGGGCCGCGCTGAACGAAACGGGGTTTTGGCAAGGTGAACTGTGGGACCGGCGTAAGGATGGGACCGCCTATCCCAAGTGGGTGGCAATCTCGCTCATACGCGATGATGACCAGAGGGTGACGCATCATATCGCGAGCTTTACCGACATCAGCATCCGCCATGCCCTCGAAGAACAGCTCCACCAGCTTGCTCACCATGACGCGCTGACGGGGCTGCCTAATCGCTTCAGCCTGAAGGAACGCATAGACCAGGCGCTCCTCTCAGCGCAACGCGAGAAGCGGCAGCTTGCCGTCATGTTCCTCGACATGGATCGTTTCAAGGTGGTTAATGACACGCTCGGACATCATGTCGGCGATGCACTCCTGATCGAGGTGGCGCGTCGCCTACGAGCCTGTGTACGCGAGAGCGATATAGTCGCCCGCATTGGCGGCGATGAGTTTGTGGTTGCCCTCACGGGCGTTGAATCGGCGACGGTCGGTGCGATTTCTGTTTCCGACAAGATTCTCCGCTCGCTGGGGGAAGCTTACGTCATTGACGACAACAAGATCCATTCAAGCCCAAGCATCGGTGTTGCTATATATCCTGATGATGGAGCAGATATCGAAGCATTGATGAAAAATGCGGACACAGCCATGTATTGCGCTAAGCAGCAGGGGCGTAATAATTGTAAGTTCTTCTCTGCCGACATGAACGAAGATGCATGAATACAGTAGGCTATTCGTTGACGGGTCTGTTGCATCCAGTTGGATGCAAATGAACATAACGTTGGGATGTTAGACGTCCGAACTGGGAATGAACATCAAACAACGTGCCACCATTGGAGGCAATCAAGGCGGCAACCGAATGACAGCAGGAAAGGATCTAGGTTGCTGATGGCGATTCAGTCGTGAAAACATCAAGCATAAGAGTGTCTCGTTTTTCCGCGAACAACTTGATGCATGCATCGGCTACCGATTGATCATAGATAGAGCCCTTGCCTCGTTCTATTTCCCGAAGCGCCGCGTCGATTCCTAACGCAGGGCGATATGGACGATCAGATGACATAGACTCGACTACATCCGCTACCGCCAAAATGCGAGAGCCCAACAAAATTTGATCGCCTTTCAACCCTTGCGGATAGCCTGAACCGTCTAGTCTTTCATGGTGTTGCCATACCATGGCGGCGATGGGCCACGAAAATTCAACCTCTTTGAGTAGTTCATAGCCTGCTTGGGCATGATTCTCAACGATCATGCGTTCAAAACTGGTCAGCCGGGTTGGTTTAGTGAGTATCTCCGCTGGAACACTGATCTTTCCAATGTCGTGAACCCATGCGGCGAGCTCGATTCCATGAATGGTATCTTCAGGCAGCCCCAACTCCCTTGCGATGGCTACAGCCAACACACCAACATTCCGCTGATGCCATGCGGTATACGAGTCGCGCATTTCTAAGGTATTAGAAAGTGTTTTAACGAAAGACTCTAAATTATCTTGAATAATTTTTTGTTGACGGAGGTTTTCACTGGATTTGCGATCGCGTTCAGCTCGGTTACGCAAAGCTTCGACCCCATAACCAAGATTGCCAGCGAGTTGCGTTAGTAAATTGGTCTCTTCTTCACCAAATGCCCATGCTTCGAATGCATAAATAGTCAGTGAACCCAGCACCTGTTTTTCGTAAATGAAGGGGAGCGCTATGCTTGAGTTGAATCCTCCCTTTATTAGATCTTCACGCCATGGATGAACGAGAGGGTTGGTTTGGCAACACTGACAAACGGTTGGTATCCCCATTCGGATTGCCGTTCCGGTGGGGCCATGACCTCGCTCTGTGTCCGCCCACGTGATATTGGCGTTGTTTAAAAAAGCTGTCTTATCTCCAAATTCAGCAATTGGACGTACAGTTTTAACTTCGTCATTCTCGGCAAATCCGATCCAAGCCATTAGGTAGCCGCCCTTTTCAACGATCAGGTGACAGACATCATTCAGCAATTCGATTTCCGTCTCAGCTCGCATGAGAGCCTCATTGCAAGAACTAAGCACTCGTAAGGTTCGTTCGCTTCTCATCAGTGCCTGCTGGGAATGTGTGCGTTCTGTCAAATCAAGCCCAAAAGCCACGTTCAGATCGCCTATGCTGGAAAACCCCCATTGAATGTATTTTTCCGAGCCGTCTTTGCTAGTAACTACAACATTCATGGGTTCAATAGCACTATGCGTTTCGATCGCTTTTGCCACTTTTTGTTCCCATTCTTCGATCACACTATGACGATAGTCGGGATCAGGGTAAGCCAACGGCCACCAATCCTTCACTTGCTCAATTTCATCTATCGTATAGCCGAAGAGTTTGGCAGCAGTTGGATTTATATATTTGTACCGCTGCTCTATACCTGACGATACAAAGATAGCCAAAGGGGATGCTTCAGTGATTGTTCTGAACAACTCCTCATTACGGCGCATTCCTTGTTCAGCTAACTTACGCTCAGTGATGTCAGTTACTGTTGAACGACTCATTAAGTAAGTACCATTGGCATCAAAAACAGCTGTCGCATTGACAAGGGCAATGAGAATCGAGCCATCTTTACGAAACATCTCGAGTTCTAAGTTACTAACCGTACCTTCTTTCTTGAATATTGAATAATTTGCTTGAAAAATATCAAGACTCTTGGGGGTGATAATGTTTTGCCATTTTACTCTTCCAACAATTTCCTCTCGTGTATAGCCTAGCCATGCAAGTTCAGTATCATTGATTCTGATAATGAGGCCATCCTTGTCTAACGAGTGGTAACCACAGGCCGCACGTTGATAGAGGTCTTCAATTTCATTTGCTGATTTGTTAAGTGCATCTTCGGCCTGTTTTCGATCATTTATATTTTTAGAGAAGAAAACAATTCCGCCGATATTTCCATCCAGTTTATGCCAGGGCTGAATTTCCCATTCCAGCCATTCAATGGTGCCGTCTGCTCTTTCGAACTTATCTGCGCGGGAAGATAAAGCTTCTCCAGATATGCCGCGACGATGTAACGCTTTCCAACGTTCCGGTATATCTGGAAATACGTCATAGTGAGATCGGCCAATGATACTCTGGTCACCCAAGGCGTAATCAGTCATCCAGCGTTTACTAACAGCGACATAACGCATTTCCAGATCACAAATAGCAATCGCAACGGGTGTATATTCTATGAATAACTGAAGTAGCTCTTCACTTCCGGGTAACATCGTCTTTCCTCTCATTTATGCTGTCGTACGATGGAAATGGCGGCTTTCACCACGTGGAAAAAGAGGCATCACTTTGTAAATTCAAACAATCCATCACGAAACAGTTTTATGCAGGTATCTACCACGATAGTGTCGTAACAAATTCCTTTTTTACTTTCAATTTCTGCTAACGCAGCATCAATTCCACGTGCTGATCGGTATGGTCTGTGTGATGACATGGCCTCCACAACATCGGCAACGGCGAGGATCTTCGCTGCCATTATGATCTGGTCGCATTTCAAACTATTTGGGTAACCCGATCCATCAAGCCGTTCATGATGTTGAAGAATGATTCGTGCAATAGGCCACGGAAAGTCAATGTTTTTTAAGATGTCGAATCCCACTTGTGGGTGCTGCTGAATTATTTTGTATTCAATATTATTCAGTTTCCCCGCCTTTGTGAGAATTTCTGAAGGGATCTGCATATCGCCTAAGTCATGGATCGAGGCGGCGAGATACATACCTCGAATTTCGGTTTCAGGCAGTCCCATCTCTCGGCCTATCGCTTCCACAAGACTAGCCACACGCCGTTGATGCCCGGCGGTGTAAGGGGAACGCACCTCAACCATTGCCGCCATGGCTTCAATGGTTTTTTCCAGACTGATTGCCAGACTATTCATTGCCTGTTTTTGTATTTCGATGTCGCGTAATTCATGTTCCATTCGTATACGTTCATTTTTTTCTTTAATCAGATCTATGCTGCGCGAAGTAATATGTTCATACATGCCAAGAATTGTTGAGACAAATGTTTCCATCAATCCGCTCATTTCTTGACTCGCACGTATTTTGGCTTCATCCAGAGAAAGGCCGTCCTCAAGTGCCAGCACTATTTTGGCCATATGCCTATCGTTATCCAGAATATGGAATACAAGCCAATGCACTAAAAATTTAAGTGTTTCTTCGAGTCCCACCTCATAAGGAATATCTTTTTTTTGTGCCTTTATTTCCAACACTTTCGGAAGGAAGGAATCATGAATACGTTTATGATCAATCAACAAACTGTCATTCTGGATCGCTGAATACCAGACTTGTTCTTCTGTTGCAAAATGGTAGTCCGCATAGGCAGCCAGTTCACCGAAAACCACATCGAGCTGGTTGGCATCAGAACCTTTTGCAAGATGTGAGGCCAAGGTATTAATGAGATGAACCAGCTGTTTGTGTTGCTCATCGATTACTGGAATGCCAGTCTGAAAATTACTATTCCAAGGAAACACATCAAACTGAACTGAATCCACCATTTTTTTTCCTTAAACTATGACTGCTTGAACGACTATAGCCACAGAGTACTTGCGAGTTGAACCACCCGAACAGGCAAACGTGAAGTATCCCCCAACATCAGAATAGTTGAATCCAAACTTGATAGACCATGACGAACAAAAAGATCCTAATGGATCGCAATCGGAGTAGATTTAAAGCTGTTCTACGTTTGAGAAACCGCTGCTTACGCCATCGACATGTCCGTGACAGGGATAGTGGGTCATTACATGGCTAAATGGCGACATCCGTTTGAGTCGATAAAAAAACCGGAACCGCTCGGGCTCCGGTTTTTATCGACGCATAGCTCTTTACTTGGCAATCAATACCAGCACGCCACGGCCGTTCAGCCCGTAGTTGGTGTACTCGCCACCCAAGTAGGCTTCGCTTCCCGGCGCGACTATGGTGTTGGCACCCTCATTCCAGTTGGAGGTGTCCATCACCCGGTACCAGTTCTTGCCCGCCCCCGGCCACGGCAGGGTGAAGTTGACGTTGCCGGACCAGCCGTTGTAGGCCACGTAGATGGCAGAGGCGGTGTCGCCCAACTCAGTGCCGTCGATACGATAGGCAATGGCATGGCTATTGGCATCACCGAAGTAACCGGAGTCGGCCACTTGACCATCGGGCTTGAACCAGCGCAACTGCTCCATCACGTTGCCGTTGTTATCCACCGCGGAGTAGAAATTGCCGGGACGCAGCGCCGGGTGGGCCTTGCGGAAGGCAATCAACCGCTGGGTGAAGGTCTTGAAGTTCTGCTGATCGGTGGTCAAGCTGAAGTTCAGCCAGTTGGCGATAGAGTCCAGGTTGTAGGGGTTGTTGTTACAGCTCAAGGAGCGCAGGAACTCGTCCCCACCGGTCATCATGGGAGTACCGGCGCTCAGCATCAGCAGAGACATGCCGTTGCGGGCCGCCTTGCGTTGATCAGCGGCCACCCCGCCCTGATCCCAGCTGTTATTATTGTCTTCACCGCCGTCCGAGACGCCCAGCGGCCAAAGCTGCCAGTTATTCTTGCTGTTGCAGCTGTAGAGATCCTTCAGGGTGAAACCATCGTGGGCCACCATGAAGTTGATGGAGTTCCACGGCTTGCGGCCATCATCCTGATAGAGATCGGAGGAGCCTGCAAAACGGGACGCCAACTGGCCGGGGGTGATGGCTTCCTGGCCCATCTTGTTCTGATCCTTGCGAACCGTGTCGCGGAACAGGCCGTTCCACTCGGACCAACCGCTGGGGAAACCACCCACCTGGTAGGAGTTGCCGCCGATGGCCCAAGGCTCGGCGATCAGATCCACCCCGGCGCCACCGGCTGCTGGCCGCGGCGTCAGTTCGCGGGTAATGCGGTTGAGAGCGTTTGCCGAGTCCATCTTGTCGAAGTTATAGCAACCGTGCTCACAGGTGTTGCCCAGTACCGAGGCCAGATCGAAACGGAAACCGTCCACCCCAAGCGTGTTGGACCAGTAAGCCAGGGAGTCGACGATCTCGTTCTGGGCGACGGGGTTGTGGGTGTTGAAGTTACCGCCGACCCCAGTGTTATCCCAAGAGTTTTGCTTGTCGGAAGTCAGGGAATAGTAAGTGGGGTTGTCCAGACCTCGCCAGGAATAGAGGTTGTAGGTGGAGGTATCGGTCGGGCTCCAGGCCCCGCCTTCACCGGTATGGTTGTAGACCACATCGATCAACACCTTGATGCCCTGATCGTGGAATGCCTTGACCATCGCCTTGAATTCGCGAGTCGGGCCACCGGCGCTCTTGTCGGCGGCATAGCGACGATCCGGCGCGAAGTAGTTCAGAGTCATGTAGCCCCAGTAGTTATCACCATCGGCCGAGGTAGGGTCTACGTCATTAGTGTCGTTCTGGGTCTCTTGCACCGGCAGAAACTCCACCGCGGTAACCCCCAACGACGCCAGATAGGTCGCCTTCTGGGCTGCGCCAGCATAGGTGCCGCGGGAAGCAGCCGGAATGCTGGTGTCGTTCTTGGTCAGCCCGCGCAGGTTAACCTCATAGATAACATCATCTTTGAGCGCCCGGGTCGGCTTGGTGCCGATGGACTGGCTGTCGCCCGACAATACTATGCCCTTGGGTGCGTTCAGGCCGCTGTCCACCGTGCGGTTGGTCGCACCGGAGGCATAGACGGTACCATCAGACCAGGTAGCGTTGACCGGATCATGGGACATCTCCAGCGCATAGGGGTCCAGCAGCAGTTTGTTGGGGTTGAAACGGTTACCGGCGGCATCCACATCGCTGATGAAACCGGTGCTGCTGCCCTTGGTCCAACTGGCGTTATAGGTCCAGTTCGGCCCCCAAGCACGATAGCCGTAGTAGACAGGACCGGTAACGCCCAGACCCTGCAGCTCCGAGACCGGTACGCTGATTGACCAGACGTTATCGCTGCCTTTGGTCATGGCATAGTGGGCCACCTCGTCCTGCCCCATGGCGGCGGCGTAGACATACACCTCCAGATGGGTAGCGCGGGAGGAGTAAACGCGGAAGGCAACACTGCTCTGGTTGGTGGTGTAGCTGGCCCCCAGATTATCAGTATTGATGGCGGCCATGGCCGGTAGACTGGCCATGCCGGCGCCAAGCGCGACAAGCAGGGCCAGGGATAACTTGGTTAATTTCATGCTGTGTATCTCTTCACTTATGTTGTTGTGGTCGCCTGTCGTTACATACATCACCTGACGACAGGCAATAAGAGCCCCGGCGAGATGGCATAGCCCCTCGCCCAATACATCGGTTTTATTGTTGTTCACTACAGGCAGGCTTTATGGCCTGACGGGGTAACGCGATAAAGCCTGGGCTGCGCTGAACAGAGCGGTCCAAGCATACAAGGTGTCATCGCGCACAAGATGATAGCGATCACCGTCCCAACATAATTGGAGCGGCTTCATAATTTTGTATGTTTTTTGTAACACGCCACCATCTAAGTCATTGTTTAATATATATATTCAATTGAGGCTCAGTCTTGCAAACTGTTTCAGGACATAACGAGCGGGCAGGCGATTTCAGCCGTATTCGACCGCATCCACACAAGGGTCGGCTGACGTCAAACATCAAAACGTCCATGTGATGACCGCAACGCCGCCCGCATTATTTCGAGAGGAGACTATGGGGCTGTCCGCCGCTTTATCTCCCAGCCAGTCGTCATTCACACCGAGTATCATTCCCCAGTGACGATTGAACTGGTGCAACCAACTGATATCCATCTGTGTACCGTAAAATCCACCGCTGGCGTGATACTACAAGGGGTGGCCGCTGGCCTGACTCTGTTTCGCATCGCCATTGGCTATTTTATAACGGCATTGGTTTGCCTGCGGCATTGGTGTCCAGACAAATTCCCATTACTTCCCGACCCAATCACATCATTAAGTCAGCGACTGCAACCGAGCCCGCAGGCCCGGCCGCAGTCGCAGGATCACGCATCAGAGCAGATCGAAGCGATCAGCGTTCATGACTTTATGCCAGGTGGCGATGAAGTCCTGCACGAACTTCTCCTGATTGTCATCCTGTGCGTAGACTTCAGCATAGGCTCTGAGTACCGAGTTCGACCCCAGGACCAGATCGACCCGGGTGGCAGTCCATTTTACCGCTCCTGTGGTGCGATCCCGGATCTCGTACCGGTTGCGGCCCGCTGGTTGCCAGGTGTAGGCCATGTCGGTGAGGTTGACGAAGAAGTCGTTGCTCAAGACACCGACCCGTTCGGTCAAGACCCCATGAGGGCTGGCGCCATAATTGGTACCCAATACCCGCATGCCACCGATCAGTACCGTCATCTCGCGGGCTGTCAGCCCCATCAGCTGGGCGCGATCCAGCAGCAACTCTTCGGCACTGACCCCGTAATCCTGCTTCAACCAGTTGCGGAAACCATCGGCCAGAGGCTCCAGCACGTCGAAGGATTCGACATCCGTCATTGCCGCTGTGGCATCGCCACGACCCGGCGCAAAAGGCACAACCAGATCGAAACCGGCAGCCTTGGCGGCCTGCTCAACCCCCAGGTTGCCCGCCAGCACGATCACATCGGCGACGCTGGCACCCGTTTCGGCGGCAATGCTCTCCAACACCGTCAGCACCTTGGTCAGGCGCTGCGGCTCATTGCCTTCCCACGCGTTTTGCGGAGCCAGACGAATGCGCGCGCCATTGGCGCCACCGCGCTTGTCGGAGCCCCGGAAGGTACGGGCGCTGTCCCAGGCGGTTGCTACCATGTCACCGATACCGAGCCCGCTGGCGGCAATTTTGCTCTTCACGGCCGCCGGATCGTAGCTCTTGTTACCCGTAGGCACAGGGTCTTGCCACAGTAGATCCTCTTGCGGCACATCCGGCCCCAGGTAGCGGGATTTAGGCCCCAGATCGCGGTGGGTCAGCTTGAACCAGGCGCGCGCAAAGGTTTCAGAGAAGTAGGCCGGGTCTTGATAAAAACGCTCGGCAATCTGCCGGTACTCGGGGTCCATCTTGAGAGCCATGTCCGCATCTGTCATCACCGGGTTGTAACGGATCGAGGCGTCTTCAACATCCGCGGGCTTATCCTCCTCCTTGATGTTGATGGGCTCCCACTGCCATGCGCCAGCCGGGCTCTTTTTCAGCTCCCACTCGTAGTGAAATAACAGCTCGAGGTAGCCGTTATCCCATTGGGTCGGGTGCGTGGTCCAGGCCCCTTCGATGCCACTCGTTACAGTGTCACGCCCCACGCCACGACTGGTGTGGTTCATCCAGCCGAGACCTTGCTCTTCGAGATCTGCGCCTTCCGGAGCCGGGCCAAGGTTGGCGGCACTGCCATTGCCGTGACACTTGCCGACAGTATGCCCTCCCGCCGTCAGGGCCACTGTCTCTTCATCATTCATCGCCATACGGGCGAACGTCACCCGCATATCCTGGGCGGTTTTAAGGGGATCGGGCTGGCCATCCACCCCCTCGGGGTTGACGTAGATCAGCCCCATCATCACGGCGGCCAGCGGATTTTCCAGATCCCGCTCCCCGGAGTAGCGGCTGTTGGCGCTGTCGCTGGGTGCCAACCACTCTTTTTCGGAGCCCCAGTAGGTGTCTTTTTCCGGGTGCCAGATATCTTCACGACCAAACGCGAAGCCGAAGGTCTTCAGCCCCATCGACTCGTAAGCCATGTTACCGGCGAGGATGATGAGATCAGCCCAGCTGATCTGGTTGCCGTATTTTTTCTTGAGGGGCCACAGCAGGCGACGGGCCTTGTCCAGGTTGGCGTTGTCAGGCCAGGAGTTGAGCGGCGCAAAACGTTGATTACCAGTGCCAGCACCGCCTCGCCCATCCGCAATGCGGTAGGTGCCCGCCGAATGCCAGGCCATGCGGATCATCAAACCACCATAATGACCCCAGTCGGCGGGCCACCACGGCTGACTGTTCGTCATCAGGGTTTTGAGGTCCTGCTTGAGTGCCGCCACATCCAGGGTTTTGACGGCGTCCCGATAATTGAAATCGGCTGCCATCGGGTTGGTTTTGCTGTCGTGCTGGTGAAGAATGTCGAGATTCAGGGCCTTGGGCCACCACTCCCTATTCGACATCTTCGCCGTCGTCACCCCACCGTGCATGACGGGACACTTACCAGAAGAACTAACATCGTTATTTTCCATGTTTTTCGCCTTTGGTTGCGTGGTTCACTAAAAATGGCTATCGGCCCCTGAGGGTCACGTTTCGAGCGTTTGCATCTACCACCTTGGATCACACGAGTTACAGCCACTATAGCCCCGAATAGCGCACACAAAGATAAACAACAGAGTTTTGCCAGCGAGACTGCGACCCTATGCCGAATGACGACATACGAGCATCATGGGCATTCATGATCCTTTCTCGTTAATAAGATGGGTCATGAATGTTATGGCGCTGTAGAGCCAGCCATGCGATTTCGTGAGCTAATTAGCAATAGCTAATTTAGTTGTAAATAATATTTAAGCAATTGATCCATATCATACCTGCCCGGCCCTTGCCCCCTATCATCCCCCCATTGGCAGCTTGGTCCAGACCGGCGCATTCGCGTCTGCCCACTCCGGTACTCGACTCGCTCACGTCAGATCATATTTATTACTCATTTGGGGATATCAATGAAAAAAGTAACGCTCACCCGTTTGGGCGCGCTGGGAATCTGTCTGTTCGTCCAGCAGGGACATGCGACCAACGGCATGATCTCTCATGGTTTCAGTACTCAGGATAAAGCCGTGGCAGGAGCCACCACGGCCTATCACTTTGATGCCATGGTGGCCGCGACCAATCCTGCCGGACTGGCATTTGTGGATGACAGCTTCGATGCCAACCTCTCGCTATTCAGCCCGGATCGTAGCTATACCTCGGAAGGGAGTGCGTCACCTATTTTTTCCATCGGACCGCAGCAGATCAGCAGCGACAACGCCCTGTTCATGATCCCGAGTCTGGCTTTTAACTATCGAATGGATGACCGTCAGACACTGGGGCTGGCCGCCTATGGCAATGGGGGTATGAATACAAAATATGAAGGCGGTACGGCCACCATCAGCGATAACACGGGCGGCCATTACACCATGCCGGGCACCTTTGGTGATGGCACGGCCGGTGTCGACCTCAAGCAGATGTTTATCAGTGGCAGTTACACCTATAAGCTGCAACCCGACCAAGCCCTTGGCGTGAGTCTGCTGCTCGCGGGTCAAGCGTTCAAAGCGTACGGGATAGGTACATTTGCCGGTTTCTCGCGCGATCCGGAACACCTCTCCGATAACGGAACCGATTACGCCTACGGGGTCGGAGCAAAACTGGGCTACCAGGGCAAGCTGACCGATACTCTCTGGCTGGGTGCTGCCTATCAACCGCGTATTCGCATGTCCAACTTTAATCAATACAGCGGACTATTCCCGAACGAAGGGCGGTTTGATATTCCGGCAGTCGCCAATGTAGGGATGGCCTGGAATACAACCCCTGAGTGGTTGGTGTTATTTGATATACAGCGTATTTTTTACTCGGATGTGGCTGCAATAGCCAATACGGCCGATGCGATGTTCAGCTGCATGCAGGGAGTTAGCGCGGCTTGTCTGGGTGGGCCTATCAGTACCGGGTTTGGCTGGGATGATATGACCGTTTATAAGTTGGGCCTGCAATATCAGCAAACAAACTGGTCGCTTCGTAGTGGTATCAGTTACGGCAAGAGTCCGATCCGCGATAGCGAAATCCTCTTCAACGTGCTGTCACCAGGATTGATCGAATGGCACTATTGTTTGGGTGGCAGCTATCGTCTCACAGATAATTTGAATCTGTTGGGTAGTTATATGTATGCGCCAAAAAATACTCTTTCCGGGAAAAACTCCCTCTCAGGAATGGATGGCAGTGAACCGCAGACCATCACCATTGCCATGAGTCAGCAAGAGCTGACGCTCGGATTGGAATGGTTGTTCTGATATACCCTATCCGGGTTTCGTGATGAAGCCCGGAATAATGCACCTCAGCCGGCGGCCAATAGGCATGACAACATGCGACACATCCGATCCGGAAACGTTTCACTCGTGCACCATAAAAAAACGCCCTGAATAAAACTATTCAGGGCGTTTTTATCACAAGAGGAATGCGCGATTACTTGATCAGGAAGTCTTCCAGAGTCTTGCCTTGCTCTTCGATGCCACGACGAATCACAACCGGCTGACGGCCTTGGCCGGTCCAGGTACGGTGCTCGCCATTGTCATCCTGGTAGGCATACTTGGCCGGACGAGGAGCGCGCTTGGAAGTCTCTTTGACTTCAACCGGGCCTGAGACCAGTTCAGAGATATCGATACCATCGGCTTGCATCAGCGCCATATATTCGCTGATTTTACGAGCACGCTCTTCACGTTGCTTCTGCTCGCCTTCTTTCTGAGCACGCAATTCTTCGATCACTGTCGTCAGCTTTGACAAGCCTTCTTCCAGTTGTTCCAGAGTCAACTCCCGAGCTGCGGCTTTCAAGCTGCGGATATTCAACAACACTTTGATAAATTCAGACATGTCAAAACCTTATAATAAAAAATATTGAGCGATAAAACGCAGTGGTAGTGGCACAGCGATGTGTAATTTGAGGTTATTCTAATTACAAAGTCTCAGTTATTCCAGTCTGAAATAAATAATCTAGCTATTGTTGCCTCACAAAAAGATTTTTTCATCTCTCTTTCGAACAGAGCAAAAGCCCCAATGGAATCCAGGCTTGATTCCATTGGTTAATTATCCGGCTTGATTTAATCGAGTAACGCCTTGAGTGACGAATACTGATCCGAAGGCAATAACCTGGTTTAATTAGTTTGTTAACCCAAACAAGATATTCGTGTAGCGATTGATCGCAAATGCCGAGCTATTTCGCGACATTCAGGTTAACCACTAATCTGCGGCCAGCATATTTTTCGGCTGCAACAAGAGGGTCAGCTCCTCCATCGACAAACAGCCACTCCTCAATACTTCTTCACGCAGACTGGTGCCATTATTCAGCGCCGCCAGCGCCAGCGCTGCCGCTCGTTCATATCCCAGACGAGGACTCAAGGCCGTCACCAGCATCAGGGATTGCTCAAGCAATTCGTTAATTCGAGGCTGATTAGGTTGCAAACCTGCAATACAAAATTCGGCAAAACTACCCATACCATCGCTCAACAGCTGCATGCTCTGCAGCAGGTTATAGATGATAACCGGCTTAAACACATTCAATTCCAGCTGCCCCTGAGCCGCCGCCATGCTAATGGTGTTGTGATTACCAAGCACCTGGGCACAAACCATGGTTAGCACCTCGCACTGCGTCGGATTGACCTTACCCGGCATGATGGAGGAGCCAGGCTCATTAGCCGGTAACAACAACTCTCCCAACCCAGAACGCGGGCCTGAGCCCAGCAAACGGATATCGCTAGCCATCTTGTTGAGGCTGACCGCCAGGGTAGCGAGCATGGCCGACAACTCCACCAGCGGTTCATGACCCGACAAGGCCGCAAATTTATTTTCTGCCGAGGTAAATGGCAGCCCGGTCAACCCGGCGATACCGATGGCGAACTGTGCGGCGAATTCTCGCGCCGTATTCAGCCCTGTGCCGACCGCCGTGCCACCTTGCGCCAGCGGATACAGCCGGGGCAAGGTGGCATCCAGCCGAGATCTCCCCCAGGCCAGTTGCGTGACATACGCCGAAAACTCCTGACCCAAGGTCAAGGGGGTGGCGTCTTGCAGATGGGTTCGTCCCAGCTTGATGATGGCATCCCACTCATACACCCGCTTCTGCAGCTCGGCCTGTAATCTCTGCAAGGCCGGAAATAACTGCTGGTGCAGTTGCTCGACCACCGCAATATGCATGGCGGTGGGAAATAGATCGTTGGTGGATTGCCCCATATTGCAGTGATCATTGGGGTGAACGGCGTCCGGCGTACCGGAGGACACACCGAGTTGTTGGTTGGCAACATGGGCCAGCACTTCGTTGGCATTCATATTGGTTTGGGTTCCCGAGCCGCTTTGCCAGATCGTCAACGGGAAATGCGCATCCAGTTCACCGGCAACCATTCGGGATGCCGCCGTGGCAATTGCCGCGCCGCGGACTGGGTCCAGCCGCTGCAGCTTCATATTGGTTTGTGCCGCAGCCAGCTTGGCCAGCCCCAGAGCGCGCAGAAAGGATCGGGGAAAATATTCGTGGCCTATCTGGAAATGACGAAGTGCGCGTTGGGTTTGCGCCCCCCAGTATTTTTCGGCCGGAACCATCACCTCACCCAGTGAATCGTGTTCCCGCCGTACCCGGTCCTGAGCCATCTCGTTATCTCCGCTACACTATTCCACGCGTATGAAATTCAACCGAAAAATCGCTAACGTATCTTGTCTCCGGGCCGGACCGACATACCACAGATGCAGGCCGCCACTGATCCCCGCCATACGCAGTTATCCGGTGGTTCGCCGGTTCGACTGCAATGAGATGGGGCCCCCCTCACTAGCCTTGACGGAAAACACCGGGCATTGTCGCTTGCAACTCCCGCAATTGCGCCTCGAGATCCCGGATGCGCGCCACCATGACATAAGCCAACGGCAGCATGTTGGCATCCAGTTCAAAATCATCGCGCAGACGACACACGCTACGAACCGTCACCACATAATTGCCACGAAAGGTCCAGGGCCGCTGTTGGGGATTGTTGGGCAACAGCACCCCACTCTCGACGAGCGCCCGTAACTCGGCCTTTGATAAGCCAGACCATTCTGCCAACTCGTCGAAAGAGACCTCGATCTGGTCGTCTAACAAATAATTTTCTGCGAGCTCCAGTTTCATGTCGCCAACTCCTGAGCAAAGTGCTGACGAGGATCAAAGGTCGAACCCGCAGCCAGTTGCCGGAACAGCGCCTGCTCCTGCGAATTGAGTACCGCAGGAACCACCAGTTGCACCAACACAAAGAGATCTCCGGGATCACCTACTTGCTTGGGTAAACCACGGTGAGCAACCCGCAACTGGCGTCCGGAAGAGGTACCGGCCGGGATCTTTAGTCGTACCGCGCCGCCCAGCGTCGGAATATCGATGGTGGCACCCAGCACCGCCTCCCAAGGAGCCAGAGGCAGATCCAGATAGAGGTCATGCCCCTTGACGCGGTAGAGCGCATGGGGACGGAACACGAGGTGTAAATAGAGATCACCGTTCCGGCCACCATGGATGCCTCGCCCACCTTTTCCGGCCAGACGTAACTTCTGGCCATCCGTGACACCACGCGGTATCCGAGCCTTGAACGTCTGCTGGACGCTGTGCATCCGCCCCTGGGCATCCGGCTCTGGTACCGAGAAACTCAGATCAATGAGCGTCCCCCGATAGGCCTCGGCTAACGAAATCTGTGCTGTGACTTCATAATCCTGTCCAGGAATTGGCCTTGCCGCTCCTTGCCGTCCAGTCCGTTGGCGGTGGGTAGAAAACGAGGCAAACAGATCCGCCAGATCGATGTCGTTGAATGAAAAGTCGGAACCACCGAATTGCCGCTCCCACGCCGGAGGCGGTTCAAAATCCTGCCCCTCGGGATGGCGGCCTAATTGATCATAGGCCTTGCGTTTCTCGGGATCTTTTAGCGTCTTGTAGGCTTCCGCGATCACCTTGAACTTCGCCTCGCCTTCACGGTCGGTCGAGATATCCGGGTGGTATTGGTGAGCAAGTTTACGATACGCCTTCTTGATATCGTCGAGAGTGGCGTCATGCCCTATGCCGAGAGCCTCATAGTAATCTTTATATTTCATAGGGTTGTATCCCTACATCGGCAGTAACCAGTGTCTCTTGCGATCCATGAGTGCATAAGATCTCCGATGAAATGAATGAGCGACGCTAGCTAGGCCCGCGCAACATCAGATCCAGTTCATCAACCAGCTCCGCCCAATCGGCATCGTCGGCCTTAGCCTGTTCCAGAAATTGAGTCTGAGCCGCCGTCCAGCAGGGTGCCTCAGCCAATGGGATATGCTCAGGCAGGGGGGCGTGCTGGGTCACAAAATGGTGAATGGCCTCCGGGCTATCGTCCAAACCCAATTGACGAAATAATGCGGGTAAACCGTGTACTGGGCTTTCCATCGCAACCTCCTCTTCCTTTCCGCACACAGGGCTTGCGTCATCAGCCCCTGGCAAGGGTGACAGGTATGACTCCAAGTATGGCAGTCACCTGCAAACCCAACCAGTTAGTGTCAGGGGAAAGGGCCGTTTTCAGAGCGGCAGGGGAGACACGATGGAAGAGCCTGCACTGGCAAGACATAACGCTCACCAACCTGCAGGGTCTGGATGGTAACTCCCGGCAGCTCATGGCCGAGTCTGGCGATCACGTCATCGCCGCTACAATGTCCCACATACATGAAATTCAGGCAGCAACTGCGCAAAAAAGCCAGCGTATGCTGCAGCCGTGCCGGACCGGCATGCAACAGATGCAAACCGCCGATGATCCCGGCGATACGCTGACATCCGGTGACGCGCCGGATCTGTTGAATAGTATTAATCAACCCCGAATGACCACAGCCCAGCAGGATGACAAGACCTCGGGGCGTATTGATCCACAACGCCAGATCATCCCGGATCAGATCCGCAACCTGCCCATCGGCATCCAGAAAAAAGGGTCCGCCGACATCCTCAAATTCATCATGGCGCGGGATCTCACCACTGGTCCCCAGATAGGGCGTCAGACGATGAGGTTCCGAACTCCACCGCCGTAACTCGGAGGGCAGAGCCAGCAACTGAGCAGCCACCACAGGTGGCATCCCAATGGCACGCACCGCCCGCTCAGGATGACAACTGAACCGGGTCAATGTTACATCCGGATGTGCCACTATCCGCATCGTCATGCCATGACGCCAGAGCTCGGCCAAACCCCCGGTATGATCATAGTGACCATGACTCAGGATCACTTGTTGGCAGCTGGCCAGCGGGATCTGCAATTGCAGGGCATTCTGGCACAGCGTCTGCCCGCTCCCGCAATCGAAGAGCGCCGTCAATTCAGGCCCCTGTAACCAAAAAGCCAGCCCGTGTTCGGCCTGCAAGGGCTCAGTGGCGTGATTTTCACACAGCAGAGTCAATACCAGTTCAGTCGACATGGGCAATCACTCCGGCTGGCGAGGTAATAAACTTGGCCCTGGCTCGCGCCACACCCTGAGCACCATGGTGCAGCCAGGCCTCCAGTTGATAGATGCCGCGCCGTTCCCCCAGCAACTGGGCCGAAAGCTGGAGAGTTTGTCCTACCCGGATCGGTGCCATAAAGCGCACCGTCAGTTCGGCAGTCAACGCCTGGATGCCGGACATCAACAGACAGTGCGTCATGGCGGCATCCAGCAGCGTGCTGGTCATGCCGCCATGCATCAACCCGGTATAACCTTGGTGACGCTCACCCACCTGGAACTCCGCACTCACCTTACCCCCAGCTTCCCGGATAAAGAGCAGTGGCACTCCCGCTTTGTGGACAGATTCCGGGCCGCACACCATGCAATGCGCATGGCTGCGTAACAAATTCTGATAGTCAGACATAGGCGGCGCCCTGCCCGGAGTGCAACGATGGCAACAAATCACCTAGGCCTGCCGACATGAGCCCTGCCCTTTGCGCTCGGCACAACAGGCGCCGGGAGCCGCATGCTGTCCACACGGGCCAGCATGATCATGATGGTCGGCCCCTTTGTGCCCGCAGCAGGAATGGGTTGCCGACTTGGCGGCGTGATGGAGGGATTGGCGCCCCTGGCTGCTATCGGTTAATGGCTGCAGGCCACTGGCCTCAGGAAGAGCCAACTCACGGGGCTGACGCCGTCCGCAGCGAGTCTGGAAGACGCTCAATTGCCGGGCTAGTAGCTTGCCCAGCATCTGACTGCCAATGTTGCGCACCACCACGCGTTCGGCGTGATATTCGGTGAGCAACTCCAGTAACTTTTGTTTGCCGGAACAGTTGGCATCGAGCGCAGGATTGGCAAGACGGTGAAGCTCGGTCCCCTGTTCATCGAGAAAGACCAAACTTTGAGCCTTGGTAAAGTGGCTGGAAACACGGTTATCAGTCATCGGGATAGCGGTGATCATGATGGGAAACTCCTGGTTCTTCGCGGTGCATGATTAGGGCCTTGCCCTGAGTGAGGCAGTCAACCACCTTGAATCGGGCTGCCTTCAGAACATTGGCCAACGTCTGCCGGGAGACGCCCATCTCGAGAGCAGCCTCTTGCTGCTGCATCCCCAGCAAGTCCACCAACCGCAGCGCCTCGAACTCATCATCCGCCAGCCGGACTTGCTCTAGCTGATTCATTGGGAGTCCGTTCGGTTTAAAACAGCTATCTGCAGGTTGACCGCAGATATGTCGGGGAATTTTGGGTCGTGCCATGGGATCTCCTAATTGGCATATGCCATATATAAACCCAATTATTAGCATATGCAATAAACTATTTCGGGGTCAGTCACGCCACCAGCGGCCACAGTTGGGGGTATCTCCCCTTCGCCAACCCATGCAGACGGCTACAAAAGCACAGAAGTTCCGCCAGATGATTCCATCGCGGACGCAAATAAGGTACAAGGACGTCATGAAAATTCCAAAACGAATCCAACCTCTGGTTGATGACGGCTTGGTTGATGAAGTCATCCGCCGGTTGAAAAGTGGTAAAGAAGCCGACGTCTTTGTAGTCCGTAGCGGTACTGATATTCGCTGCGCCAAAATCTACAAAGAAGCCAGCCAGCGCAGCTTCAAACAAGCGGTGCAGTATCAAGAAGGCCGTAAGGTCCGTAACAGTCGTGACGCGCGCGCCATGGAAAAGGGCTCCAAGTTCGGTCGCAAACAGCAAGAAGAGAGCTGGCAACATACCGAAGTGGATGCCCTGTACAAATTGGCCAGTGTCGGCGTCCGAGTGCCACAACCCTACGGCTGTTTCGATGGCGTCTTGCTCATGGAGCTCATCACCGACGAAGAGGGCCATGTCGCGCCGCGTCTGGCCGATGTCAGCATGTCCGACGAGCAGGCCCTTGAGGACCACGACGTCATGATCCAGTACGTGGTGCGCATGCTCTGTGCCGGTCTGGTACATGGCGATCTGTCCGAATTCAACGTGCTGGTCGACGAGTTTGGCCCCGTGATCATCGACTTGCCACAAGTGGTCGACGCGGCCGCTAATAACCACGCCAAATCCATGTTGGAGCGTGACGTCAATAACCTGACCGAATATTACGGCCAGTTTGCTCCCGAGCTGCTCGGGCGTCGCTACGCCAAGGAGATGTGGGCCCTGTACGAAGATGGCAAGCTGACTCCAGAGAGTCAGTTGACGGGCCACTTCGAAGAGAGCACTGAAGCCGTGGATCTCGACTCGATCCTGGATGAGATCAATACGGTGCGCGAAGAAGAGGAAGCCCGCCAGTTGCGCCAACGCGAAGCTCAGGAGTTCGATTGAAACAGACGCGCGGCCACTGCGCAGTAGAGAGTCATGCCCTGGAGCTGGCTCTCTTTTTTGCATGGGTCACACGTCAACGGATGGATCGAGTCGGAGGTGATGATGCAGCTTGACACCCTGTTGCGCTACGGCGCCCTGGTCTGTCTGTTGCTGCCCCTCGCCAGCCCGGCGCAGGCCGATCTGGTATTGCTTAAAAATGGGGATCGACTCAGCGGAAAAATTGACCGACTCCAGGATGGCAAGCTGGCGCTGACCACGAAATATGCGGGTCAGTTGTTGATCCGTTGGCCCGAGGTGCAGCGCATCGAATCGGAGCAACCACTCTTGATTACTCTGGCCAAGGGTGAACAACCGCCCCCCGCCGGAGCCAGCCTGGTCGAGTTCCAAGCGCCGCAGCAACAACGGGTGTTGGTACAAGCACAGATCACCGATATCCAGCAACCGGCCTATTTCAGCTCCGATTTCAGCTGGAAAGGCAATCTGGATCTGAGCCTGGATCTGGAGCGCGATGAAGACTCCAGCGACAATCTGCGGCTCAAGACCAATAACGAGTTTCTAAAAGGCTACTGGCGCAACAAACTGGATGGCTCTTGGGAGATGCGCAAGACCAATGGCGTCCAGGATAAACGCAACTACAACCTGACGAGCTCTCTGGATTACTTCTGGAGCAGCAGTTGGTTCTGGCGCGGCGACGCCAACTTAAAACAGGACTTCCACAAGGATCTGTACTTGGAAGCCAAGTACGGTAGTGGCCCGGGTTACCGGTTTTATGATGACAAGAGCGGTCGTTTCGAACTGGGCAGCACGCTCGGACGCCAGAGCTATCTCTATCATGACAACCCGGATCTGCGTTTCTCCATCCTGACCCTGAGTTGGGATTACCGCCGTTTTCTGCTGAAGGATGGTCTGTTGGAGCTCTACACCAACGGTGAATACAGCTACCCCTTTTACCATGAGGTAGATTTTGCCTTCAACGCCGAGGCGGGCCTGCGTCTTCGTTTAAGCCAGCATCTGCGCTCCACCTTTTCCACCGAGCTTGACAGCCTGCAAGGTTCTTTAGACCCGCACAACGACTGGAAACATTTTCTGGGGTTGGGCTATAGCTGGTAGCACTCGCAACAGGTAACAAGCTCGGCAGTTGTCTCTGCGCTTCGTTACGACCCTCTCTACACCAAACAGCAGCCCTGCCGGGCTAACCACAGGGCGGTTTTTTGCCTGCATATCGGTTATTGATCGACCGATCCATCTGCCAGAGACCTGCTGGCGCATTGCTGTTTCCGATAGTTAGCGACATCGCCCAGTTTCATATCCTCCGGCATTGGGCCCGACAACTTGGCACTGCCAATCCGCTGTGACCGGTAAATGCTGGCGTAACCGGAGCAGAGATAGCTCATCACACAGGCCAATCCGGCATAGACGCCAATCTCGCCACCAAACAGCTCCACCGCCATCAGCGTCGATGCCAGCGGCGTATTCGCTGCCCCGGCAAATACGGCGACAAAACCGACCCCCGCCAGCAACGGAAAGGGCAGATCCAGCAGTGGGGCCAGCACGTTGCCCAAAGTTGCACCTATATAGAAGAGTGGTGTCACCTCCCCCCCCTTGAAGCCACTGGCCAGAGAGGCAATGGTGTAGCCCATCTTGGCCAGGAAATCATAGGGCGCCAGAGGTTGGCTGAAGGCTTCCAGAATGGTCGGTATCCCCAAGCCGATGTAGCGATCGCCATGACAGAACCAGGCCACGGCCGCAATCAGAATACCGCCCAGCAAAGGACGCAGAGGCCCATAGCTGACTCGTAACCTGAACTGGGCGCCAAGCCAGTGCGTCGCCATGGCAAACACTTTGCCCGTGAGCCCGAACAGAGCTCCGGCAAGCAGCATGGCCGCCAGCCCCCACAGTGACACCTCCGGGATCAACGGGATCACATAGTGAGTATGCTGGACACCCCACCACAGGCCGATCTGATCGGCGATAATCGCCGCGACAAAACAAGGCAATAGGGCGTCATAGCGCATGCGGCCTATGGCCAGCACTTCCAGCCCGAAAATGGCCCCCGCCAGCGGGGTCCCGAACACCGAAGAAAACCCGGCACTGATACCGGCCATCAACAACACCCGGCGATCATCCCGCAGTAAACCAAACAGCTTGGTTAACTGATCGGCCAGGGCGCCGCCCATCTGCACCGCTGTCCCCTCCCGCCCAACCGAAGCACCAAACAGATGGGAGATGATGGTTCCCCCCAGCACCAGAGGTGCCATGCGCAAGGGAATGGTCTTTTTCGGATCATGGATTTCGTCGATCAGCAGGTTATTTCCGGCCTCCACCTGCTGTCCAAACTTCAAATAGATCCAGCCGACCACAAAACCGGCCACCGGCAAGAAGGCAATCAGCCAGCGATGAGCCACCCGGGTATCGGTCGCCCACTCCAGGGCAAACAGGAAGAAAGCGGAAGCCGAGCCCGCCAATATTGCCACCAGGGTCGACAGCAGCAGCCATTTTCCCAGATAGGGCAACAGGGCAAACGGTGGAGTAGAAAATCTGAATTTCATGGCAATCCTATGCGTATTACGGGCAGGCGTACAATCCTGCGCTCCCTGTGGCGGTCAATGGCGACGATCTTACTCCGCCATCCCCGCCATGCACCAGCCAGTATCCCCTGCCGCCGGGAGTTCTCGGCTCAAACGCCCCAGCGGAAACGACTCCAGGCCTGTTGTTGGGCCAACGGCTGGAAGGTCCAGGCCATCAGACGACTGGTTTTTTGTCCTTGCGCCATGTCGATCACTCGAACTTCCACCGCTTTAGCTGCGACTAGCGCCTTGCGGAGCGGGGCGACATGCTCGGCCTTGGAGACCAAGGTGGAAAACCAGAATACCTGACCACCAAACCGCTGGCTGTCGTGGATCATGCGCAGGATAAATTTCAGCTCGCCACCCTCGCACCAGAGTTCATTCTGCCGACCACCAAAGTTCAGGGTCGCCTGATCCAGATTGGCCCTTTGGTCATTGCGGGCCTTCTGGCTATTGAGATTTCGCACCTTGCGCAAACTGCCGGCCGCCGCCTCCTGGGCCGAAGCGTGAAACGGCGGATTGCACAGCGTCAGATCGAAGATGTCGTCACCCTGAATAATGTTGCCAAAGATCTGGCTGACATCGGGCTGCCGTCGACACACCAGAGCCTGGGCCAGTGCCGGATTTGCTGCCTGGATGTGGGCAACCGCCGCCAGGGAATCGGTATCGACATCGCTGCCGACAAAGGACCAGCCATAGGCGTGATGCCCCAGGATCGGATAGATGGCGCTGGCACCAACCCCGATATCCAGCACCCGGATCTGGGCACCTGTGGGTACCTTGCCCTTGTGACAACTGGCCAGCAGATCGGCCAGATGATGGATATGGTCCGCACGACCAGGGATGGGCGGGCACAGATACCCTGCGGGAATATCCCACCCCTGGACCCCGTAATCGGCGGCCAGAATGGCCTTGTTCAGGGCCTTGACCGCCAGGGGATTGGCAAAATCTATGGTCTGTTGCTGGCTCTGGGCCTGGGTGCGCACCAACGGCTGCAATTCCGGGCAAGCACGCAACAAGCGCTCAAGGTCATAGCGTCCCTGATGGGGATTGCGCGGATGCAGGCTCGCTTTGACGGATGCCGCTGGCGGGGCAAAGCGGGATGCACCACGGGACTTGGGTGTTTTCGACATGACAGACTCGTGATGAAGGCAGATTCAGGGCGGCTGATCTTGGCGGCTGGCCGCGACAAGTGCAAGCAAAAGCGGCATTGCCGCTCATGACCGAACCATTGTCCCTCCTGATAGGCTCTGCGCACGGCGGGACGTATGCTGCGAGCACATAATTTGCGCTCCGTCACACCATCACTACTTTACAAAAAATGATCACTGTTTATCATGTCGACATGTTTAACGAATTCGAAATGAGTCCATGCATCACGACTACTCACGGGCCATCCCTGAGACCTGGCAGCAGATCGCCAAGGTGTTCAATGCCCTCGGCGATGAACATCGCCAGCGCCTGTTACTGACCTTCGAACCCGGCGAACGGCTGACCGCTGGCCAATTGGCGGAAGTCTCAACTCTTTCCCGGCCGACGGTCTCCCACCATTTGAAGATCCTGCGCGAAGCCGGGGTGCTGCAACATGAACGCCAGGGCAAGACCATCTACTTCTGGATCGACAAACCCTATCTCAATGACTCCTTGCAGGCGGTACTCACCTACCTGCGGGATGAAGTCTGACCCCACCACTGAGGGCCCAGCCCGGAGCGAGGAAAGGAACTCCCGATGCGAATCATCATCAAATTTTTACTGCGTGTACTCTTTACCCTGCTGTTCCGGGTGCGAGTACGCGGCGACTGGCAGGCCCTCAACAACCCGCGGGTGCTGGTGGTTGCCAATCATGAATCCTTTTTGGATGGCATGTTGCTGGGGCTGTTCATGCCCGGCAATCCGGTCTTCGTGGTCCATACCTGGGTTGCGGAGTACTGGCTGTTCAAGCCGCTACTAGCGCTCGTTGACTACCTCGCGGTTGACCCCACCAGCTCCATGGGTATGAAGCAGGTGGTACGGCTCGTCGAACAGGGCCGCCCTGTGGTCATCTTCCCTGAAGGACGCCTGACGGTCACCGGCTCCCTGATGAAGATCTACAACGGGCCAGCCTTTATCGCCGCCAAGACCGGGGCCACAGTGCTGCCAGTGCATCTGGATGGTCCGGCCCGGACCTATTTCAGCCGCATGGGGGGGCACTACCCACGCCGCTGGTTGCCGAAGATGCGCATCACCATAATGCCCAGCGAAAAAATTGCCATGCCGGAGGCGGCCAATAGCCACGAACGTCGCACCGAAGCCGGGGAAGCATTGCGCCGCATCATGCAACACATGCTGTTTGCCTCCCGCCCCCGAGGCACCCTGTATGAGTCGCTGCTCGGTGCCATCTCCTTGTATGGCCGCCGCTATCTGCTGCTCGAAGACATGCGCCAGGTGGAGCAAAGCTATGGCGATCTGCTGAAGATGACCCTGGCCCTCGGCCGCATGACCACCCGTCTGGCCGCCCCAGGCGAGCGCATCGGGCTGCTACTGCCCAATCTCGCCGCCACCTTAGGGTTGATGATCGGCAGCGGCGCCTTCGGCCGGGTCCCGGCCATGCTCAACTACACCGCCGGACGTCAGGGCATCGAATCGGCTTGCCGGGTTGCCGGGATCAAGACGGTGATCAGCTCCCGTGCCTTTATCGAGACCGCACGGTTGCAGGAGGTGGTTGCGAGCCTGTCAGAGTCGCTCACCATCCTGTATCTCGAAGACTTGCGCGCCGCCGTCACCTGGCAGGACAAGCTCTGGGTGCTGGCCGCCCTGTGCCTGCCCCGTCTGCTGGTGCCCACCCAGCACAGTGAGGCCGAAGCCGTCACCCTGTTCACCTCGGGCTCCGAAGGGGTACCCAAGGGCGTGGTGTTGACCCATCGCAACCTGCTGGCCAATCTGGCGCAGATCCAGTCCGTCATCGACTTTTCGGTGGATGACAAGTTTATGAATGCACTGCCGATCTTCCATGCCTTTGGCCTGACGGCAGGCACACTGCTGCCGGTGGTGACCGGCACCAAGCTATTTCTCTACCCTTCGCCCCTGCACTACAAGGTGATCCCCGAGGTGGTTTATGACCGCAACTGCTCGGTACTGTTCGGCACCAGCACCTTCCTCGGTAACTACGCCAAACACGCCCACCCGTATGACTTTTTCCGTATGCGCTATGTGATCGCCGGAGCCGAGAAGCTGGCGCAGCCGGTACGCGAGCTGTGGTTTGAAAAATTCGGCATCCGCATTCTCGAAGGTTATGGGGCGACCGAAACGGCACCTGTCATGGCGGTCAATACCCCCATGGCCTATCGTACCGGGACCGTCGGCCAGTTCCTGCCCGGTATCGAGTGGCGTCTGCTCCCGGTTCCTGGCATAGCGCAGGGCGGTATTCTGCACGTCAAGGGGCCAAACCTGATGGCCGGTTATCTGCGCGACACTAACCCTGGCGTGCTGGAGGCCACCGCTTCTGAGTTGGGTGCCGGCTGGTACAACACCGGCGATATTGTCGCGGTGGATGAACAGGGCTTTGTCACCATTGCCGGGCGCATCAAACGTTTTGCCAAGATTGCTGGCGAGATGGTGTCGCTGGAAGTGGTCGAAAAACTGGCGGCCCTGGCCAGTCCGGAGCAGCAGCATGCTGCCAGCTCCCGTCCGGATGAGAACAAGGGGGAAGCGTTGGTGCTATTCACCACAGATCCGGCACTGAATTCCGAACGACTCAGTCAGGTGGCTCGTGAGCAGGGAGCCCAGGCGCTGGCGGTGCCGCGAGATATTCGTCGGCTCGACGCCCTGCCGCTGCTGGGGACCGGTAAAATCGACTATGTCAGTCTCAAAAACTTGGCTACAGCCTGATCAAGGAGCGATCGCCATGAATACTGCTATCCCTGTTACAGCCAGCAAGCCGCTCTTCTCCCGCGGCATGAGCGCCGTGCTCATTGCCCAATTCCTCTCGGCCTTTGCCGACAATGCCATTCTGGTCGGCGCCATCAAGCTGGTACTGCTGTTGTCGCTGGAAAAAGGCATGGATGCCCTGCTGCAAGGCAGCTTCGTCATGCCCTATATTCTTCTGGCTCCCTTCGTCGGCCTGCTGGCCGATGCCCTGCCCAAAGGACGGGTGATGTGGCTGGCCAACAGCATCAAGCTCGTCTCCGGCATCGCCATGCTGACTATCGCCTTGCAGGGTGATCAGGCCACCATCTTGTGGGTGATTATCGCCTATGTGCTGACCGGGATCGGCGCCGCCGTGTACTCCCCGGCCAAGTACGGCATTCTCACCCAGTTGTGCGGTACCGAGCAGTTGGTCAAGGCCAATGGCCTGATGGAAGGCTCGACCATAGTCGCCATCCTGCTGGGTTTTGTCTGCGGCGGCTGGCTGGCCGACAGCTCCTTGGTACTGCTGCTGGCCGTGATCACCGGCTGCTACGCACTCGCCGTGCTGCTGTCACTGCTGATCCCGCGCCTCCCGATTGTTCACCCCTTGGAGCAGGCTTCGGTGACTGTGATGGTTCGCGACTTTGCCGGTGCCGTCGTCACTCTGCTGCGGGATCGGCAAGCCCGGACCTCGCTGCTGGGCACCAGCCTGTTCTGGGGCTCCGGCTCGACCCTGCGGCTGGTACTGTTTGCCTGGGTCCCCTTCGCGCTGGGTCTGACAGATACCAGTTCGGCCACCAATCTGGGGGGTGTGGTCTCCGTGGGTATCATCCTCGGGGCCGGTCTGGCGGGAACCTTCATCCGTCTGGAACATGCCCCCCGCGCCTTGTGGGCCGGTCTGTTGATTGGTGCTCCCCTGCTGTTCATGGGGCTGGCCACCGAGTTATGGCATGCCGGTGCCTTGCTGATTGGTCTTGGCGCCGCCGCGGGTTGTTTCGTGGTCCCCCTCAATGCCCTGCTGCAGTCTCGCGGCCAGGCCAGCGTCGGGGCCGGACATGCCATTGCGGTGCAAAACTTCTGCGAGAACCTGCTGATTGCGGCATTTGTCGGCCTGCACTATCTGGCCAGCCAGTGGTTCGATCCGGCACAGGAGGTCTTTGCCTTCGGCGTGTTACTGATTGCCATCATGGGGCTGCTGTTTATCAGCTATCGCCTGAGTGGCCGCAAATTGGCACTCGCCCTCGAAGCGGCTTAAGCGGCTACACGATGAAACGGGCGGACCGAGTCGCACGACCCGGTCCGTCCATGACCACCAGCAAGGAGCTGTTATGCCGAGCGTTTATCAACTCAAGCCGCGCTTTTTGGCGCTGTTAGCCCCCCTCACCGCCCGATTGGCCCATCGGGGCGTCACCGCCAATCAGGTGACCAGCCTGGCCTGTCTGCTCTCCATTCTTTATGGCGGCATTTTGTGCGGAGTGCTGCTTTGCCAGCAAGAGACCCTCGCCCGCTGGTTATGGTTGGGACTGCCGCTGTTTTTGTTTATTCGCATGGCACTCAACGCCATCGACGGCCAATTGGCACGGGACTATGGGCAGAAGAGCCGCCTTGGCGGTTTACTCAACGAAATGGGGGACGTGCTGGCCGATGCCGCGTTATTGGTACCGCTGGCCCTGATGCCTGGACTTTGGGCTCCACTCATAGCCCTCTTCATCTGGCTGGCGTTACTGACCGAATATGCCGGAGTCGCGGGTCTGTTGATCGGTGGCGGCCGTCGCTATGAGGGGCCCATGGGCAAGAGTGACCGCGCCACCCTGGTTGGTGCCTGTGGTCTGGCTCTGGGTTCGGGATTGCTCGGTAGCATTCTGACCACAGGCGTCAACGCATTGCTGCTCCTGGCCTGCGCCCTGATGGTCTGGACCTGTTACAACCGGCTACGCATGGCTCTATCGACCAAGCCCACTGTTTAACTGCAACGGAGCATACAACCCTATGGACCCTCTCTATTACGGCATCATTCTGGTCATCAGCGTCCTGGCCGCCGGTTATCTCATCACCCGCTGGCGTGTTCCGGCCAGCCATCCGGCACGCGGAGAGATACTGCTGCGGATTCGCACCTGGTGCTGGATCATTGCCTTCTTTGTTCCCATCTTGCTGACCCCGCAACCACTGCCCAGCCTGCTGCTGGCCATCGTCAGCTTCATGGCCTTCAAGGAGTACATTAGTCTGACACCCAATCGCCAGCAGGATCGCTGGGCCTTCTTCTGGGCCTATGTCGCCATACCGCTGCAATATTTCTGGGTGGTCCAAGCCTGGTACGGCATGTTCATCATTTTCATTCCTGTGTATCTGTTCCTGTTGATCCCGACCCGGTTGGTACTCTCCGGCCACCCCAAGGGCTTCCTCAACTCCACCGCCACCCTGCACTGGGGGCTGGTGACCACCGTCTTCTCCCTGAGTCATATGGCCTATCTGCTGGTACTGCCGGACTATGCCAAGGGGGATCGTGTGATCACGGGGGCCAGCTTGCTGTTCCTGCTGGTGTTCCTGACTCAGATGAACGATGTGGCGCAATTTGTCTGGGGCAAGACCCTGGGCAAGCGCAAGATCCTGCCGCTGGTCAGCCCGAACAAGACCTGGGAGGGGTTCCTCGGTGGTGCTGTCACCACCCTGCTGGTCAGCCTGCTACTCGGCCCGCTGTTTACCCCGCTGGATCTGCCGCGAGCGGCGCTGATCGGTCTGGAGATCGGCCTCTTCGGCTTCATTGGTGATGTGGTGATGTCGGCGGTGAAACGGGATATCGGCGTCAAGGATACCGGCACCCTGCTGCCGGGCCACGGTGGCATTCTGGATCGACTGGATTCGCTCACCTTTACCGCCCCCCTGTATTTCCACACCCTGTACTACTTCTACTACTGATGAGGGCCCTCATGTACGCCTTGTGTCGCTGGTTATTTGTCGTGCTGCTGGCTTGGCCCGTGGTGTTACTCTGGCTGGGGTTGACGGTGCGCCATCGCCAGCGTCTGCCCCGACAGGGACCCGCCATCCTCATCGCCAATCACAACAGCCATCTGGATTTATTGGTCCTGCTCACGTTGCTCCCGCTCGCTCGGATTCCCGATGTGCGCCCGGTTGCCGCCGCCGATTACTTCTTCCGAAACCCGGGTTTGCGGTTTATTGCGGTCTGGTTTTTAGGCTTGATACCTGTAGTCCGCGGCAAAATATCCCGTCGAAGTACGACAACATCGCCAGGAGAAACCCCAACCGAACATTCAGATCCGCTCGCAGACTGTCGGCAGGCATTGGCCGCGGGGCAAATCATCATACTGTTTCCGGAGGGCACCCGGGGTGAGCCGGAAATACTCTCCCGTCTGAAGCCGGGTCTGTGGCATCTGCTCAAGAACCAACCCGAAATACCGGTGATCCCTATCTATCTGCAAGGGCTCGGAAAATCCATGCCCAAGGGTGAATGGTTGCCGATCCCGTTTTTTGTCGATGCCTATGTCGGACGACCTCTACCCTATGACACCGACAAGGCCCGCTATCTACAAACGCTCGAAAATTGTTTTGCCACGCTCGCCACCAAGGGCGCAACCAGAAGCCGCCCCTTATCACCACCGAATGAGGTCTGAGGAGCAGCTCAACAGATTTCGTCATTGTCAGCTGCCAGACTCATGAAGACCTGATAGATTCAACTCATCATCTTTTCGTTCGCAAGGGTTTGCCATGGCTCTGTTCCGCGCCCATTCCTCTTTTTTGCACATGATGCTGACACGGGCCTTCGGCATAGTGCTCAGTGCCCTGCTGCTGTTCGGCTTTGGCATCTATGTCCTGCTGATCCAACCCACTATGGAGCGGGTGGCCAACGCCCAGATGCAGCAGGCATCCTCGGAGATGGAGGCGAGCATAGTGCAGTTGGCGCGCGGCACAGACACCATCTTGTCTACGATCCGGGGAGTACTCGAACACAATATTCTCTTCGCGGAACAAGAGGGTGTAAACGACGTCGCATGGCCTCCGCAACGACAACAAATTGCCGAGTTCAATAGCTTTTTCCTGCCATTTATTGACAACAATTCCAACATTTCATCAATTCATATTGCCCGGCTTGATGGGACCGAGTTGCTGGTGATGCGAGACGACCGTGGCCAACCCTTCAACCGTATTAGCCATCCTGCAGGCAACGTCAATCAGGTTCAGCAGTTGACCTGGGACAATCAGCTACAACATGTGACAGCCAAAGAGATCCAATCCGGCTATGACGCCCGGACCCGTCCCTGGTTCCAGGCTGCCAGTCGCCATGCCGACAAGAACCATATCCATTGGACACAGCCCTATCTGTTCTATACCACCGGAGAGCCTGGGGTGACCATCAGCCAGCAATTCCGGGCGTTTGATGGTCAGCACTACATCATTGCTCTGGATATCAAGCTGCAGGACATCTCCCATTACACCAGTCAATTGGAAGTCAGCCCTCATGGTTTTGCGGTGCTGTTTGACGATCAGTTGCACCTCCTGGCTCGCCCCCAGCAGATGCTGGCGGATGGTCTGAAAAACGGCTATGACGTCCCCAAGTTATTTGATTCCGTACTAAAGTCCGGCCATCCAGCCGTCATGGAAAGCACGCAAATCTGGCAGCAAGCTGGCCAACCCAAACGTGAGTTACAGAGTGTTCGCCTTTCAACGGGTCAAAACTGGTTCAGCCAGTTCCGTCCCCTGCTTCTGGGAAGTAAGACCATCTGGATTGGCATTTACGCCCCACGACAGGATTTTTTATTGCTGGGCGCCAAGGCGCGGTGGTTATTTCTGACCATGCTGCTGATCTCCTTGTCGCTGGCAGCCCTTATCGTGGTGCCAGCCGCCCGACGGATTGCGAGCCAACTCCATGCGCTGGTCCGTGAAAGCCGCCGCATTGGCAACATGGATCTTCAGGCCTCGGTCAAGGTGCAAAGCAGTATCAGTGAGCTCAAGGCGCTGGTCAGCGCCCAGGAGCTGATGCGGCGCAATTTGCTGGATGCCACCTCATCCCTGGAACATATCAACAGCACTCTCGAAGAGAAGATCCAGGCCCGAACCCGGGAGCTGCAGGAGATCACCGAAGCCGCCGAATGGTCGAGGCGGCTGATCACCGAGATCACCGAATCTCTGCCCTGTGCGGTATTCCGCTTCGAAGTACGAACTGGGGAGGATGATCGATTCAGTTTTATCAGTAGCCGGGCTGAACAGATCTGGGGCCTGAGCAGCCAGGCCCTGATGGCTAATCCGGATGCCCGCTGGCAACGGGTGCATCCAGATGATGTGGAGATGGCTCGTCAGGCCCTGCAATCCCGGCTGTCGACAATTAACCGCCGTGAACTGTTGTACCGGATCTATGATGCCAACCAGCAGATCCGCTGGATTGAAACTCGCGCCGAAGTAACCCAGCTGCAGGAGGGAGAGTATGTCTGGAACGGCTACTGGCTCGACGTCACCGCAGAGCAGGAAGCCAAGCAGGCGTTAGCCGACCAGCTGGAGTTCCAGCAAGTGCTGATGGATACCATCCCCTATCCGCTGTTTTTTAAGGGTGCGGACTGCCGCTTTGCCGGTTTCAACAAAGCCTATGGCGAGGTCTTCGGCATCGATACCCAGCAGTTGATCGGCAAGCAGGTGCTGGATCTGGACTACTTGCCCGCAGCAGACCGTATCCTGTATCAGCAAGAAGATGAACGCATCATCCAGGAAATCAGCACAGTCCAGCGCGAAATGCCGATCCCTTTTGCTGATGGTCTTATCCACCAGACACTGTATTGGGTAGCTGGGTTCAGCAAGGCCAATGGCCAGCCCGGAGGCCTGGTGGGCACCTTTGTCGATATCAACCCGCAAAAACAGGCCGAAGCTGAACTGGCGTCCGCCAAGGAGTTGGCCGAAGAGGCCGCACGGGTCAAATCCGACTTTTTAGCCAACATGAGCCACGAGATCCGCACACCGCTCAATGCGATCCTTGGGCTAACTCACCTGCTGCAAAAATCAGATCTGGATAAACGTCAGCATAATTTTGTCGACAAAATCCACCGTTCTGGACGTCACCTGCTCGGGGTGATCAACGATATTCTCGATTTCTCCAAAATTGAGGCCGGCAAGTTGGCACTCAATCCCCAGCCATTTGCCTTGAACGATTTGTTGAATGATCTGATCGATCTGACGGCCGAAAAGGCTCATCAGAAGGGGCTGGAATTCATCATCGACATTGCACCCAATGTTCCTTACGAGCTGGTGGGTGACGAATTGCGTCTCGGCCAGATCCTGATTAACTACATGAGCAACGCCGTCAAGTTCACCGAACAGGGGGATATTCGCCTCGAGATCCGGCTCGACGAAACCCACAACGAGGGGCTCTTGCTCTATTTTGCCGTGCATGATACCGGTATCGGCCTGAGTGAAGAGCAGATGGGACGACTATTCAACAGCTTCCAGCAAGCCGATGCCTCGACGACTCGCAAGTATGGCGGCACCGGGCTCGGTCTGGCTATTTCGCGGATACTGGCCGAGATGATGCAGGGTGAAGTGGGTGTGAGCAGCCGTCTCGGCGCTGGCAGTACCTTCTGGTTTACTGCTTTGCTGCAACCGGCAACCGCCGAACAACTGTCGCACAGCCTGCAACCGAGTCTCGACTTGCGTGGCACCCATGCGCTGGTCGTGGATGGCAACCCCAAAACGGCGGACGCCATCACCCACATGCTGACCGCCATGCGCTTTGTTGTTTCGATTGCCACCGATAGCGTCACTGCGGTGGAGCAGATCCGGCAGAGCATGGCCTCAAATCCGATCGAACTGGTATTCGTCGATGACGAGATGCCACAGATGAATGGACAACAGATGGCGCAACAACTGGCCGACATGTCACTCTCAGAACCTCCGTCTGTGGTCGTATTGCACCGTAGCGAATACACGACGCCCGTCGATGCACACGACGCTACTGTCATAGCCGCACACCTGTCCAAGCCAGTGACACCCTCGCTACTGTTTGATACCGCCATGCGATTGCGGGCCGGTCACGAGGGTTTATCCGCAGGGCGGGATCGCCTTGGGCAACGCCATGCTGCGGGTGCCGAAGAGGCCCTGCCGACAATCCAGGGGGCTCGTCTGCTGCTGGTTGAAGACAATGAGCTCAATCAGGAGGTAGCCCATGAGTTGTTAACCGGAGCCGGTTTCAGTGTCGAGATAGCCGGCAATGGCCAGGAGGCACTGGACCGCCTGCAACAAAGCACGTTCGATTTGGTCCTGATGGACATGCAGATGCCCGTCATGGATGGCCTGACGGCAACGCGTAGAGTGCGCGAACAGCCGCAGTGGGCCCAACTGCCAATCGTGGCGATGACCGCCAACGCCATGGAGCAAGACCGCCAGCAGTGTCTGGCCGCCGGGATGAATGACTTTGTCAGCAAACCCATAGAGCCGGAACAACTGTGGACCGCCTTGTTGCGCTGGATACCGCCGCGCCAAAGCGATGCCTCAACCATAGTCCCCCGCGCCAGCGCGAGACCAACTCCGTCACCATCGGTTATACCGCTGCCGCCCCTGGACGGCCTGGATACCCAACTGGGTTTGCGTCGGGTCATGGGCAATCAACAACTCTATCTGAATCTGCTGCGCAAATTCGCCAGCGGACAGCACGATTGTGTGAAGCAGATCCGCGACGCATTGCAAACCAAGGATCGCCCCCTCGCAGAACGGCTAGCCCATACACTCAAGGGGGTTGCAGGGAACATTGGCGCCAGTGCGCTGCAAACCCAGGCGGCCGCACTGGAGCAAGCGATCCGTGAACAAACCGAATCCAACCAGCAGTTGAGCGAACTCGAACCCGCGCTAACCCGGTTGTGTCATCAATTGACGGCGACACTGGGAACTGGACGGGAGGGGAACCGCGAAAACAAAAACAACACCATTCACATCGATATCCGTCCAATCCTCGACCGGCTGGCCCATCTGCTGGCTGAAGACGACTCCGAGGCCCTCGATGTGTTGGATGAACATCAATCCCAACTGCAGCAAAGTGCCCCCGACCGGTTACGGAAGCTGGATGAAGCAATCCGCAATTTCGAATTTGAACAAGCGCTGGAAATAGTCGCAAACTGGAAAAAGGAGGCATGATCATGATGATGGATGAGGCGTTGCCATTGGAAAAACCGACCATTCTGGTCGTAGACGATACCCCGGAAAACCTGAGCATGATGAGTTTTTTGCTCAAGGATCTCTACAAGGTTAAGGTGGCCAATCAGGGACAAAAAGCTCTGCGGATCGCGGCCAGTGAACCACGACCAGACTTGATCCTGCTGGATATCATGATGCCGGAGATGGATGGTTACGAGGTTTGTCGCCAACTGCGTCAGCAACCACAGACCCGGGACATCCCCATCATCTTCCTGACCGCCAAGGCTAGTGTCGAGGATGAGGAATTTGGCCTTGAGCTGGGCGCGGTTGACTACATCACAAAACCCATCAGCCCCCCCGTCGTACTGGCCCGGGTAAAGACACACCTCAGCCTGAAAGCCAGTGCCGACTTCCTGCGCAGCAAGAGTGATTATCTGGAGCAGGAAGTCGCCCGGCGAACCCGTGAAATTTCGGCGATCCAAGATGTCACCATACTAGCCATGGCCTCGCTGGCTGAAACCCGTGACAACGAAACCGGTAACCATATCCGCCGAACCCAGCATTACGTCAAGGCACTGGCCGAGGCCATGTGTCTAGACCCGCATTTTGCCCCCCACCTGGATGCGCAGACTATCGCTATGCTGTTCAAATCGGCGCCCTTGCATGACATCGGCAAGGTGGGCATTCCGGATCGGATACTGCTCAAACCTGGTCGCTATGAACCCGAAGAGTTCGAGATCATGAAACGTCACCCGACACTCGGCTTGCAGGCAATCGAGCACGCCGAACAGTCACTCGGTATGTCGGTCGACTTTCTAAACATGGCCAAGGAGATCGCCTACGGTCACCACGAAAAGTGGGATGGCTCCGGCTATCCTCAAGGGCTAGTGGGTGAGGCGATCCCGTTATCGGCGCGCCTGATGGCGTTAGCGGATGTCTATGATGCGCTCATCAGTCGCCGCGTCTATAAAGAAGGAATGCCCCATGCCAAGGCCGCCGAGATCATCGCTCAGGGACGTGGCAGCCATTTCGATCCCGATGTGGTGGATGCCTTCTTCCAGATTGAGCAGACCTTTGTGACCATAGCCCAACGCTACATCGACAGCGATCAGGAGTTGCAAGCCAAGGCTGCACAATCCTGAGCACAACCACCTGCCGTCATATCCGCCCCCGACACAATAACAGCCCCTCGCGGGGCCGTTTTATTAGCGGATTCTGGGTTACAAGCTGGCCGCAAATGCTTCCATTTGCGCCAGCTCGCGCGTGAGCTGGCTGGAGAGTACCGGGAAGCGGCGATAGGTCTTGGGATCGGCACTGTCGGCCTCGATATGGAAACTGACCGCAATGCGCTCGCGCTTCCACTGGTTGCGACAATAGAGGCCGTAGTAACGACGGATCCAGCTCACCAGTTGTGTGACGCCATATTGGGTGACAAACTCACCCCGCAGCAACTGTTGTAGCACTCCTTTGGGTGTCAGGTGCTGGGTTTGGCTCAAACGGCGGATGGCATCGAGGACCGGGAAAGGCATCAAGTCCGCCTCATCGGTCTGCTCCACCGGGCGCAGCTCTGCGGTGGGCGCCTGATGCACTATGGCCTGCATGGCCGCCAGAGACAGACGACCGATGCCGAAAACCTCACCGTCTTGCAGGGGGATGCCCTGCTCCAAAATGTAACGATTGATCTGCAACACCCGTGACTTGCTGATACCCCCTATGGGTGACAACACCCCAGAGGTATCGCCATCCATGGTGCAGTAACCGACGCTGGCTTCGGACAGATTCGAAGTCGCGATCAACAATTTATTGCCGCGATTGGCCAGCAACCAGATCCCTGGCGCCCGCACCCGGGCCTGAATGTTTTGCAGTGCCAGATCATCCCGCTGCCAGTTCAGCGGATCAGCGGGAGTCAGGCTGTTAGCCAGCCCCAGATAACCACTCACCAATTCGGCGATCGACCAGGCATGGTGGGTCGCCCCCAGCTCGGCGGCCAGACCCGCCGCGGCATTGTAGGTGACAGAGCCACTGTATTCAGACCCCTGATACAGGGTGGTCAGCACCAGCGGCATCACCCGCTCCCGCAGCCAACTCAAGGGTTCTTGCTCGCCCCGTGCGGGAGGCAGCAGGCGGCCCTTGGCCAACTCGGCCAGATAGGCACTCTCGCCCAGCGTCGCATAAGCCTGCACCTGGGCCATAAAGACCAGGGCCCCGCACAGCGCCGAATCGGCACCACCGGAGAGGCTTAACGCATAGCCGCCGGTAAAGGTCTTGCGTTGCCAATCCCAGAGCCCCAGCGCCACGGCACGACAGGCTTCGGCATGTTCATCCTCCGCCGCTAGCAAGCAGGGCGTTGCCAGAGGCCGACGATAAGGTTCTGGAGCCCACTGAAAATCGACGTCGGCAATACCGGTCGTGGTTTCAGGCACCAGCGATTGACTGCTGATCAGCCGCTGGGCGCGATTGACTTGCAGATCGACGGTGGCGCTATACACCTTCACCGGCGCGAAGCTTAGGCGTTCCCCCACCAGCACCAGCTCACCATTGCTGGCGATCATGGCATCGCCGTCATACACGGCGCGTCCAGCCTCACAGCCCAGCAAATTGGTATAGGCATAGATGGCGCCATAGGCCCGAGAACCTTCCCGCACGAACTGACTGCGTTGTTGTTGCTTGCCGAGGGCAAAGTGGCTGGCCGATGGATTGAGGATCACATCCACCCGGCGCTCGAACAGACTGCGTCCCGGCCGTGAAGCCACCCAGGAATCTTCACAGATCTCGAAGCCGATGCACACACCGCTGACATCGAACACCAGATCTCCGACCGGTACCGTCTGTCCGACCAGCGTCATATGACTGACCAAACCGGCAGGCCATGGCGTAAACCAGCGCGGTTCATAATGAATGCCACTGCGCGCCAGATGTTGCTTGCAGACCACCCCATGCAGTATGCCGCGCGACAGCAACGCCACGCCATTGAACACCTGGCCGCCCTGCATGTGCAACGGGAAACCAACGGCGACCAGCAGCTGCTCGGGTAGCGACTCGGCCAGCAGCAGCAACTCACCCGGTAATGATTCGAGCCAGTCAGCGACAAAGAACATGTCTTCACAGCCATAGCCGGTCAACGACAGTTCGGGCAGCAACAGCACATCGGCCTGGGCGAGTGCGGCTTGCTGCACGGCGTCCCGGATCAGGGCCAGATTGCCCTCCAGATCCAGAGGGGTCGTATTGATACAGGCCGTAGCCAGAGTCAGGGTTTGACGCATGAAACTTCCGCTCCTTTGACACCAAGCCAGCCTATCAGAGTCTGTAAATCCAGCTCAGGCGACTTGACTGAGAACCTGCTGACGGACACTCGCCTCCACGGCGAAAGCCTCCATCAACGTATTTAAGTAATCCCGATCCTCACAGAGGATCTTGCCCGGGCTATCCGATATCTTCGCGACCGGCTGTCCACCCAGACGCATCATCTTCATCACCATGTTCATGGGCTGGTTGATCCCGAAGTCCCCCATCAGCCAGGTACCTATGCCAAAACTGGTTTGCACTCGCCCCTGAAAATGCCGATAGAGAGCCACTGCACGTTGAAAATCCAGACCATCGGAGAAGACCAGCGTCTTGTGCGCCGGATCTATGCCCAGTGCTTCCAACCGGGCCAGCAGCTTCTCGCCCCACAGGATGGGGTCGCCACTATCCTGACGGAAGCCACTGTATTGACTGGCTAAATGGAAATCCAGATCCCGACAGAAGGCATCGATGCCGATCACATCGGTCAGGGCGACCCCTAGCTGGCCATGATATTCCCGTAACCAGTTTTCCAGCGCCACTTTTTGTGTACTGGCCAGTGGATAATTCAGCCCTTGATGGGTTTGCAGCCATTCATGGGCCATGGTACCCACCACCGGCAACCCGAAGTGCTGGGCCAGCAACGGATTACTGGTTCCCGCCAACTGGGTGGGTAAGTGTTGCTGTAACAATCCCAGAACTTGGCGTTGCGCGGCAAAACTGAAGCGGCGGCGAGTCCCAAAATCGCTAAAACGAAACGCCCCCAGATCGACGCTATCACCCAACCGTTGCAGTTCGCTAATCTTCTCCAGCGTGCTGCGTTCAATGTGTCGGGCGGTCACCTCGGGATAACGCACACTGTTACGCAGTTCACTCAAGGTGGCCAACACTGGAATTTCAAACAATGAAATCCGGGTCTGCAAACCACGAGCCCGGATCTTGAGTACTCCCTGCTCGATGCCAATCTGCAGCAAGTCCGGATCAAACTGAAAGTGGTAGAGAAAATCCAGATAATCCGCCTGCAAATAGGGAGCCTGGCGGGCTAGCTGACGCAGCTGTGGCAAGGAGACGCGCAAATCACGCATCCCCTCCAGCTCTTCACGCAGCAGATCCAGATAGGGTGTCAAATCCTCACCGCTACGGCAGTGAAACTCCCATTCCGCCTCAACATGTGGTGCTTGATGCAGATAGGCCTGCTGCATCGACAGTTTGTAAAAATCGGTGTCCAGTATTCCCTGAATGCAGCTGTTCATCAGCATAAGGTCTTGCTCATCAATCCAAGCCTCGTGGTCGTCACATGAAAGTTCGCTCTGATGGTGTAGGCAAAAAATCGCATCCTCAGCAGGCAACGCCAGAAAAGAAGAGAGCTGATGATGTGGGTTGAGCCATCAAACCAATAGACGCTATTTTACGACGTTCCCTGTTCGCAGCCCATCCACGTCGACTCGATGGCGTGAAGAAAAACGGCCTGATACTCAGGCCGCTTCAGGAGCTTCACCGTTATTCGACGATCAGTCGCGCCCCCACGGGTTGTACCGGACGGTTATTCGGATGCCCCATCAGTTTGGCAAACTGTTCGATTTGGGCCTTGGAGGCCGTCATTGGCTTCTTCAATACCAACCAGCGTACCCCTTCAGTACAGGGCGGCGTGGTCAGGGAGCCAGCAAAGCGATAGTAGCTGTGATCCTTGGGCAACAGATCGGCGACGTTAACCGACTTGCTCAGCGTCAAGGTGTCACCCGCATGTTGGGGCAGTTGTTGCCATAACGTCGTCAGCAACGGATTGGCCTTCCCCTCCTTGAACATCAGACCCACCACAGCCAGGTTACCCTCGTTATCACTGTGTACCAGATGCACTTCCAGCGGATATTGCCGGCCCTGGATCAGGTTCTCGCTGGGGGCATGAAAATGAAACTGCTTGAGAGTGAAGGCGGCACCATCTACGGTGAGCTGGCTACCATCGGCGTACACCACCTGGACGGTGTGGCCATTATTGATGATCTCCTGCCCCCCGGCCTGATAGTGGAAAGGCAGCGACGGCAGCTTGGCCTTGACCGTGCCATGAATATCCACCGGAGCCTGGTTTTTACCAGTACCACAGGTGGCATATTCGGCGCTGAGTTGACCCCAGTTAGCCGGTGCAACGTCACCTTCATAGCCCCAGTGCGCCGATTCGGCGGCTTGAGTGGCAGGCAACCCGATTGCGGAACACAGTAAAGCCGCCAGTACAGTCATTTTTTGCATGATAAATAATATCCCAATGCCGGGGCTCTGTGGCCCCGGAACCTGCTTTGCTTCATGCCAGCAGAAACCCTTGAACTTCCCGTCGCGTTATTTTTCCAATTTTTCAACGGCTGCGGGCACCATGGCAATAATGGTATCCAGCCGGGAGGTCAGGGTTCCCTTGGGCGCGAAGTCCCAGTTGCCACCATAGACAACGTCCTCGACTTGCCAGCCGAGACGGCCCTGGCGCAAACGGAGCTCATCCTGCCACTCTACGGTTTTCCCCTGATTGTCATAGATCAAGCGAAACTGACATCGACTGGTCATTTTTTTGCTCTGGCATGCGATCAGCTCGAAATCTGTCATCCCCTCGAACAGGGAGGTAAACAGACTCCCCTGTGACAGCGGCGGCGTGGGTTCCGGTTCAGCTCTGTGACCTTGTTGGTCCACCGCGTAAGCCTGTTCCAGACGGCGTAACAGGCTCTGTTGCAGCAAGGGCCGAAAATCCCGGTACTGCGCAGGCTCCGGCAGATCAACCAGCGGATGAGCCTGCAAGAGACGATAAAAAGTTTCGGCAATTTGCGCCGGTCCATTGGTGATTTCATTAACCGGCTGCTTATCGCTACAACCGGCTAAAAGCAACAGCACAAGCAGTCGGGCTAGCCGCCTCATAGAGTCACTCCAGTCTGGAGACACAGGATTGCATCCTGGAGGGGTTGAATCACCACAGCAGGATGCAACCAACAAAAACGCTGGCTATCTCAGCCTAAATCAGAGGTGCAATGGGGGCAGCGTTTGGCCTGGATAGGTATATCGGTGCAGCAATGGGGGCAGCTCTTGGTGGTGGGTTCGGCCGGTGCGGCTGCCTTTTCCATCCGTAACTTGTTCATGACCTTGACCAGCATAAACAGTGCGAACGCCATGATGGTGAAGCTGATGACCGAATTGACAAATAGCCCCAGATTCAAGGTCACGGCACCCGCCGCCTTGGCATCTGCCAGTGTGTGGTAAGGCGCAGCCACCTTGGCCCCCTCTTTCATCACCACAAAAAAGTCTGAAAAATCGACGCCACCCAGCAACAGCCCGATGGGTGGCATCAGAACATCATCCACCAGACTCTTGACTATGGTTCCGAAGGCACCACCGATCACGATACCAACGGCCATGTCCACCACATTGCCACGCATGGCAAACTCTTTGAATTCTTTAAACATATGGCTCTCCGTCTTCATGCACCAACATTCTGATAACGGCCTCATACTACCCCATGGCTCCGGCAGGGAGAAGTAGAATCCCCCTCGCGGCACCTCACCTTATCGTATTGATAACTTGATAAAATATTAGCTGGTTTATCCAGAGTTCAAGGAAGGTTCGCTAGAATGGTGTCGATTCTGGTCTGGTTTAGCGTTGTTATTGTTCCGACAGACGCGCCATGGCTCAAGGCTCAAGAGGCCTGATATCATCCCTTCACTTCCATTTGAGGTATAGCAAATGCGAATTTTGCTGGTCGAAGATAACCTGTTACTCCGTCACCATCTCTGTGTGCAACTCCAGACACTGGGACATTTGGTTGACAGCGCCAGCGATGCCCGCGAAGCCGATTATTACAGCCAGGAGCATGAACTGGATATGGCAATTGTCGATCTGGGTTTACCCGATGAGGATGGTTTGACCCTGATCCAGCGTTGGCGCCTTGCCGGAATTAACTTCCCAATTCTGATCCTGACGGCGCGAGATGCTTGGGAAGACAAGGTGAAAGGGCTCGAAGCCGGAGCCGATGATTACGTCACCAAACCATTCCAGCTTGAAGAGGTCGTAGCCCGAGCCAATGCCTTGGTTCGCCGGGCCAGCGGACTGGCCTCCTCGTTAATTCAGGCTCCCCCCTATTTGCTGGATTTGAGCCGGAAAGAACTCAAGCTCCATGAACTGGTGGTCAAACTCACGGCCTTTGAATACCAGATCCTGGAGTTTCTGATGCGCCGTTCCGGGGAGATTGTCAGCAAGGAAACCCTGATGTTTCAGCTCTATGCCGATGCCGATCTCAGAGAAACCCATACCATCGATGTGCTGATGGGGCGTCTGCGCCGCAAGATGCAGGTCGAGGATCAGCCTGATGCGATCCAAACCGTGCGCGGTCAGGGTTATCGCTTTGATGTTCCCGCATGAGAGCCCTATCCGGATCTCTGCGGCTGCGTTTCATCGCCGGCACAGCGGTTGGACTGTTGCTGATCTCCATGATCTACGCCATTTTGGCGATCCTGGGTCAGAACATGATGCAACTACGCTACACCAATCAGTGGATGGAGCGCGACATCGACACCTTTATGTCGCTGGTGCAACTCCGCGATGGTCAGCTCAAATTGACCGCGCCCGACAGCGCCCTGCGTGGGCACCTTTATGCTACCTGGGTATTCAGCGCGGATAATCAGTTACTCTGGCAATCCCGCGATCTACCGGAATTTCACAAACGACTGTCCCAGGAATGGCTGCGTCATGAAGGCCTGTATGAAATTAACAATCCCAGACTCCTCCCAGGTTCCCATGATCGGGAGGGAAATCTCTTGCCCGAGGAGGAGGATAGTCTGCTCAGGCACATCGATGAGTACAGTTACTTTGCCAAGGTACAGCATTACCCGGCAACCGCGGACCGGCCGGAACTCCGGGTCGTCATGGTCGATACGGTCCCGGAAGAGCGCGAGGACAACTCCTATCTGTGGCATGCGTTTCAAGCGGTCACTCTCGTCAACCTGCTGATCCTGCTGCCGATTGTCTGGATTGCTGCCAAATGGAGTCTGCGCCCGATCGATCACCTGGCCGAAGCCTTACAGTTGCTGGAACAAGGCAAGACCCAGCAGCTGGAATTTGTCCCGCCACGGGAGCTCACCTACCTGGTCAACAACCTGAACCTGCTCTTGCAGCAACAGCGACAACAGTTGGAGCGCTATCGCCATTCACTGGATGATCTGGCCCATAGCATCAAAACCCCGTTGGCCGTACTGCAGTCGAGTTTCCATTCGTTACGACAAAGCCCGGAACAACTGGTGGAGCAAGAGCCCTTGATGCAGGAGCAGATCAGCCGGATCTCCCAACAAATTGGCTATTACCTGCGTCGCGCCGGTACCGGCCCCGAGTTGGGGCTGTTTCAACAACAGCATGATGTTGAAGAACTGGTGACGCCACTCTGTAACGCCTTGCAGAAGGTCTACGCCCGAAAAGGTGTGGTGTTGACACTCTCCTGCGAGCAGGGGCTCTTCTTCTACGGCGATCGGAATGATTTCATGGAGATCGTCGGCAACATACTGGAAAACGCCTGCAAGTATTGCCTGGAGTATGTGGAGATCCACCTGTATGCCGATCAGGAACAACTGGTCTTGGATGTCTCCGATGATGGGCCTGGGGTTCCCGCCAACCGCCGAGAGCAAATTCTGCAACGGGGTGTACGCGTGGATACATTCAAGCCCGGCCAAGGCATTGGTTTGGCGGTGGCTACCGAGATTATGCAAACCTATGGCGGTGTAATGACCATCATGCAGAGTGAATTGGGAGGCGCCCGTTTTAACTTGCGTTTTAATCGTCCGGCTTAGTATCCCCCGCTCCAGACGGAATATCACCACCGGGAGGCGTCATTGCTCCCGGCTGGAGTAATTGCATGCTGGAGTAATTGCATATAGTTCCGAGCTCCCTTAATGTGGTCTCGAACAACTCCGCATTAAATCAGGCCAGCTCAAGAGCTGGCCTGATTTAATACGTCATAACAACACAAGACGGGCAAGCAGACTCGTCTGCAATAACACTCACGGGAATAAAAATGAAAACAGACAAACCAGCACTCCTCGCCGGAGTCATAGGTAGCAATTGGGGGCGAGTCCATGTAGCTGGCCTTCGCAAAGCAGGCTGTACCCTTCATGCCTTGATGGCTCATGATGCAGACTTGGTAGCCCGGATCGCGACTGAAGAGCAAATCCCGAATTTTGGCACCGGACTGGAGACCTTATCCGCCTGTGACGTCATCACCATTGCAACTCCGACAGCCAGTCATCTGGGCTACCTGCAAGCCTTATCAGACAAAGCCATTCTTTGTGAAAAACCTCTGGGTATGACCCCTGAGAATCAGGCAGAATTTTCTGCGCTAAACTCATCTCAGATCTATGTGAGCTATCCCTTTCCTTTACTCGAGACCGCACTGGCACTGAAACAGCGGATACAGGCTGGCGAGTTGGGCGAGCTGCGTCGCATCTGCTTGGTGGTCGGCGTCAACCTTCCCTATCCCAAGAGTCCGGTAGAGTGGTTTGTCGAAGATGTAGTGCATCCTTTTTCCCTGCTCTACACCCTGTTTGATGATTTCGAATTTCACGGTGTTAAATCAGGACAGGGCAACAATATGACGGTGCAATTCAGCTGTCAGGGCGCCTTGTTTGACATACTGCTCTGCGATTGGCCCATGCCCGGGTTGCACTTTGATATGACCCTGATCGGCAGCCAGAACGCTTATCAACTGCGCGGTGGTTTTCGTCCCGAGCGCGGCTGGTGGTTCGAACCGCTGCTGGCCGACGGTATTCCTGTCACGTCGGGCGAACCTGCGGAGTTAAACCCCTGGATTGCAGCCAATCATAGCGTCGCAACACACTTTATCCGTTATCTGCAAGGCGAAATAACTGGGGAGGAAGCAGCAGAGCTCGGGCTGTTCAACCTGGAACGGGCTCGTCAGATGGAGGCGCTGTTTCTGCCATTATGGCAATTCTCGACCGCAAAAACGGACTCGCCAAAGAGTCGGGCCGCCGTTTCATTTGACTGGAAGCTGTCGGCTAATTCCTTGAAACGGTAGACCGATCAAGCTGGGCAATAGGCAAGCGTTCATAACGCAAATAACCGGACTGCTCATTGTTGCCCAGATAGTGATAGAGCCGGTTGCCGCTGAGCTGTAGATGTATCGAATTCAGAAAATGACGGGTAATCACCTGTGCCGGATTGCCCAGGCAATCCGGCTTACCATTGTGCTGCGGTGAACCCAGAGTTAACACAAAACGGCTGCCCTCCTGTTTGATCCGGGCTTTGGCTCGAAAGGAAAACAACTCGCCGCGCGCAGAATGGCTCTGCTCCGAGATGAAACCATCGGGAGATATGTGCATGACAGTCCGACGGCAGTTCACCGGAACCGCGATCGATGCCCCCACCAGTTGCCAGGTACCATAGATCAGTGGCGAAACCCGAGGTGGCGGATTTGGCGGCTGTTGGGCCTGAACCAGACCGACACAAAGAAGCCATAAAATCCCTGGAACCATCAGCTTTTTAATCACGATTTCATACTCCCTGCCGTACTCCCCTGTCACTCATCGGTTGTATACCGGTCTCCCATCCACTGGAAAAATTAGAGTGATTACCCTGCTATAAGTTCCAGATCTTTAAGGATGAATTTAAAATTCGTGATCAATACAGCATTCAGCGCCTGGAAAAAATACTCGATAGAGCCCCAAATTTCGGGTTGAACGGTAAAAAGTACATTTCAAAGCCTCTTTTCTGGTCAAAACTATTCCACCGCGGAACAGATGCAGTACCATAAACACCTGCTTGGAACGACAGTTGACAGGATGCTTACCATGAATATGACCAGAGTGATTACCGCCGGCCACTGTCGGGAACTCGGCGCGACCGTCGAACGCAATGGGATCAACTTTGCAATCTGGGGCCGATTTGCCAAAGAGATGGAGCTGTTGCTGTTTCGTTCCGAACAGGATACGGATCCCGAAGTCATTCGTCTCACAGCACCGACGCATAGATCCGGTTATTACTGGCATGTGCATGTTGCCGGGCTCAAGGACGGCCAACTCTATGGCTGGCGTATCCCCACGCTGTTACTCCATATGCCGGGTAATCGCTGGGAACCGGAAAAGGTGCTACTGGACCCGTATGCCAAGCGCATAGTGCTACCCGCCAACTATGATCGCAATAAGGCTGCCGAGCCGGGCTGTAATCTGCAAGGTTGCGCCAAGAGCGCCGTCATTGACATTACTGGATACGACTGGGAAGAGGATCGCATGCCCCGGCATTCGCTGGCTGCCTCTGTCGTCTATGAGATGCATGTCGCCGGTTTTACCAAAGATCCCAGCTCCGGGCTTCCAGCACAGCGCCGTGGAACCTATGCTGGTGTGATCGACAAGATCCCCTATCTCAAAGAGTTAGGCGTCACAGCCATCGAGCTGCTCCCCGTATTTCAGTTTGACCCTCAAGATGCCCGTCCCGGCAATAGCAATTACTGGGGTTATAGTCCGATGGGTTTTTTTGCCCCTCACGCTGAATATGCCAGCGATGACAGCTACAGTGGAGTACTCAACGAGTTCCGTGACATGGTCAAGGCCCTGCACAAGGCCAACATCGAGATCATCCTGGATGTGGTCTATAACCACACCGCTGAAGGCGATGATGAGGGACCGACCTTCTGTTTCCGTGGCCTCGACAACTCGGCTTTCTATATTCTTGACGAGAGTCGTCGCTTCAATACCAATTACTCGGGGTGCGGTAACACGTTCAATGCCTCCCACCCCATGACCAAACGGCTGATCACCGATAGCCTGCGCTTCTGGAAAGAGGAAATGCATATCGATGGTTTCCGTTTCGATCTGGCATCAATCCTCTCTCGTGACAAGAATGGTCATCCTCTGAACGATCCGCCGACCCTGCTGGCTATCGACAGTGACTACAACCTGGCAGAGACCAAGATCTTTGCGGAGGCCTGGGATGCAGGCGGACTCTATCAGGTAGGCCGTATGGCGGGCGCGCGCTGGCGCGAGTGGAACGGCCATTTCCGCGATGATGTGCGTAGCTTCGTCAAGGGGGATCGGTGCATGGTGCCTCGTCTGGCCAGTCGCCTCACCGGCAGCCCCGACATCTATCAGGCCCCCTTTGCCGACCCGCATAAAAGCCTGAATTTTGTCACCTGTCATGATGGCTTCACCCTGTGGGATCTGGTCAGTTATGACCAAAAACACAATCTGGCCAATGGGGAAGATAACCGGGATGGCACAGATGCCAACTACAGCTGGAATCATGGTGTCGAGGGGCCAACAGATGATCCGGAACTACTGGCCTTGCGATTACGCCAAGCCAAGAACCTGATGACAATTAATCTCATGTCGGTCGGCACGCCCATGTTGCTGATGGGCGATGAGCGACTGCGCACCCAGCAAGGCAATAACAACGCCTATTGTCAGGATAATGCCATCAGCTGGATGAACTGGGAGCAGAACCCGGAGCGAGAAGAGATGTTCCGTTTTTCTCGCGAACTGCTGAGCTATCGGGCCATCCGCGGCGGCGGCACCTCCGATCTGATCTCGTTGGGTGATGCGCTGGAGAATGCAAAAATCGTCTGGCACGGTGTTAAACCCTACGCCCCGGACTGGAGTGATAACTCACGGGCCATTGCACTGACCGCCTATTCGCTGGGGCATGAAGCCGATTATTACGCATTTTTTAATGCGTATTGGGAGCCGCTGTCCATCGAGCTGCCACCACCACCACATAATCCGAATGGAACCTGGCTACGGATTGTCGATACCGGCTTACGCCCGCCCCACGACATCAACTCTCATGGTCGCCCCCTGCCCGAGGTCGGTTCGACCTACGAACTAAGCCCCCGTTCCGTACTACTGTTGGTCTGCGCCTGCTAGGAGAGACCCTCGCCTTCACTGGCGCCACCTCAAGGTGCGCCAGTGGGAGATACCAGTATTTTCGCTTAGTGCTTGCCCCGAGCCTGAATTCAGGCTCGAATAGCACCACTATTTTTTGTCTTTGAGGTGACACCGAATGGTGCATCTACTGCTTGTGATGGCATTGAGTAATCCATGGTCCATGCTGACCACCCCCGCCGCTGGCCGCCCAGAGCCTCTGGGTTCCTATAGCGCCGGCTGCTTACAAGGCAGCCAGCACTTTCCCCGCCAAGATGATGGCTATCAGCTTTTGCGTCCAAGCCAGCATCGTGATTACGGACATCCAATCCTGATTAACTATCTGCACGAGTTGGTGAGTCGGGCGCAAACCAAGGGTCTGCCTCCGCTGTTGATTGGAGATATGGCGATGGTGCGGGGCGGCCCCTTTACTTCCGGGCACAGAAGCCACCAGAACGGATTGGATGTGGATATCTGGTTTCGATTTGCCCAGCCCAGGTTGAGCAAATCGCAATTGGAACAACCCACCCCGCTCGACATGGTCAAGGCAGATAATCAGCATGTCAGTTCAGCATTCTCCAACAAGCAGCGAATACTGCTTCAACTGGCGGCGACCGATCCCCGTGTTGAGCGCATTTTCGTCCACCCGGCGATCAAACGTGCGCTGTGCGAACAAACGACCGGAGATCGCAGTTGGCTACACAGTATCCGTCCCTGGTTTGGCCACCGAGCCCACCTGCATGTTCGTTTGCGATGTCCAAACGGGGCCTATGAATGTAAATCCCAAAAGCCGATCCCGGCAGGAGATGGCTGTGGTGCTGAGTTGATGAGCTGGTTTAGCGGCCCGACCGAAGTCAGCACCAGTAGCAAACCTCATCCATTACCCGAGCTGCCCGCCCGCTGTAACCTGATGCTCCCCCGACATTGAACCTCGGCTAAACGCCCTAATCGGTAACTAGGTCAATTGAAATGCCGCCAGTTCCTGATGGATCAAGCTGGCGGCCCTATCCAGCAACACAGTTTGCTGGTGACTCTCCACCACGACTTGACGAGTGCCATCGGCCAGGACCGCCACCTGTTCCACCTGCTCATTCAACATCTGCGCGACTCGGGTCTGCTGATCCACCGACTCGGCAATCTGCCCTATGATGCCGCTCAAGTTATCGATATGCGCAAACAGCGTGACCATGGATTGCTCCGAACGCCCAATAGCCTCGGCAGTTTGCGCCGTACAATCGTGACTGCGGATCGTTTTTTCCAGTGCTTGTCGGGCACCACCTTGCAGTGCCGAGATCATGCCGCGGATCTCCTCGGTGGCTTGCTGACTCTTGCTGGCCAATTGCCGGACCTCATCGGCCACCACGGCAAAGCCACGCCCCTGCTCACCGGCGCGAGCCGCCTCTATGGCGGCGTTAAGCGCCAGTAAATTGGTTTGATCGGCAATTGCACTGATGGTATCCAGAATGGAGCCAATCTGCTGACTTCGTTCGGCAAGATGTTCTACTTCACTGTGGGTTAGCTTGATTTCGGCAATCAAGGTCGTAATGAGTTGATTGGCCTGTCGACTGATATCCCTATTGTCGGCACCTAAGGCACGTACCGCTTGGGTATCAGTTGCAGCTTGCTGTGTATGCTGCGCGACCTCGATACTGGATTGCGCCATCTGCGTGATGGCCGCGGCAATTTGATCCGCATGCTGATGGGTCATGGAGGCCTGATGTTGCCCCTGTTCGCTCAAGTGATCCACAGCCTCGGCAACAGCTTGTGCTTCTGCCGAGTGACCATGGATCTCTCCCAGCAGACACACCATTTGCTGTAGAAATTTATCCACCGCCATACTGATGTGGGCCAATTCATCTTGTCCTGTATCCTGAATGCGCAGCGTCAAATCCTGGCGATCCGCGACTTGTGTCAGTGTGTTCTCGATGATATGAACTCGTTGGCTGGTCATGCGGATCAAAAATCCACTGAAACTGACCAGGAACAGGGTGGAAATCACCGCCAAGAAACAGGCTATCCACACACTCCACTGATTCCGCTGCACCAGTTGTTGCGTCTGTTGCATCATGATCTCTATTTGGGCTGCGGATAACTGATTGAGTTGCTGGATATGAATTGTTGCCGCCTTGAACCAGGATTCAGCATCCAACCCCGGAAACGGGCCGCCCCTCTGGGCTTGTACCTGATCGAGCACCGCCTTGATGTTTGCCCCCTCAGGACCTTGCCGCCACTGGTGCAAGGCCACTTGAACATCGGCAGGAGCAGAGATCTCCAGTTGGGTAAGGAGCCTCTTTTCCTCATTGCGCAGACTGGCCAGTTTGAACTGTGCCTCATCCGTCGCCTGGTTGGCACTCAAGATGCCGTTAACCAGTCCGCGCAGTTGCCCTGCGTCCTCTTTCAAAGAGAGTAAATCCAGGAAACCCAGGCATTGCGCTCGAACCGATCCGACCGGAATACGGCTAGTCATGACAATCAAACCGTCCAAAGTGAACCGATTCAACTGGGTATAGCCAGCAAATACACCCGCAGCCTGCAGCTCATCTACCAGGCGACGAAGAGGGACTCGCTCTTCATAGGCACTTTGTATCCGAGTCAAAACGGTCATCTGACCATAACGGGCATACTCCTGCCGAAAGAGCTGCAACGCCTCGTCACTTTGCCGCCTGGCCCGCTGTAATTCATCAACAAAATGCCCCCCTTTGCTGGCCAGATAGCCCATACTGATCCCGCGTTCCGCGGCGTTGGTGTCGACCACCCGCTCTAGCGTTCCGATCACGTTCATCAGCTGCAGTGTCTGCTGATCCTGATTCACAGATTGTTGCAACCCCATGATCAGATATCCCCCGACCAGCAGGGCATAGACAACTGGACACATGGCCACGACCAGTAACAGTGTGGTTAATTTAAAGCGACAGAGAAATTTCCGCATCGCTAGGCTCCATGCAAATGAATGTCCCATTAAATCTAGTGGAATCATGTAAAAGCGCCTCAATAGCAACCTATATTTTGATTACATCATTCACCAATTGAACACTTCCCCCTCCTTACTTTGAACTTTGTGAGCAAGATCGCTACTATGGCGCCTGTTTTCATTAATTGGCCTAGGTCCTCGCGTGTTGAGCCCTGATGGCCCACCACTCGCCCTCACCGGCTGGAGCTTAATCTTGCTTTCTACCAACAACATCACGATGCAATTCGGCAGCAAGCCGCTGTTCGAAAACATCTCCGTCAAATTTGGCGATGGCAATCGCTATGGCCTCATCGGCGCCAATGGTTGCGGTAAATCTACCTTCATGAAGATTCTGGGGGGGGACCTGGATCCTAGCAGCGGCAACGTATACCTGGACCCCAACGAGCGTCTCGGTAAGCTGAAGCAGGATCAATTCGCCTACGAAGAGATGCGGGTAATTGATGTGGTCATGATGGGCCACACCGAGCTATGGGCTGCCATTGCCGAACGCGACGCCATCTACGCGAACATGGAAGCCAGCGACGACGATTACATGCGCGCTGCCGAGCTGGAAGGCAAAGTAGCCGAATACGATGGCTATACCGCCGAGTCCCGCGCCGGTGAGTTACTCCTCGGTGCCGGTATTCCCGTGGAACAACACAATGGCCCCATGAGCGCAGTGGCTCCAGGCTGGAAATTGCGGGTACTGCTGGCACAGGCTCTCTTTTCAAATCCGGATATTCTGCTGCTGGATGAACCGACCAACAACTTGGACATCAACACCATCCGTTGGCTCGAACAGGTACTGAACGATCGCAACAGCACCATGATCATCATCTCGCACGATCGTCACTTCCTGAACATGGTCTGTACCCATATGGCCGATCTGGACTACGGTGAGCTGCGCGTCTACCCGGGTAACTATGATGAGTATATGACTGCGGCCACTCAGGCCCGTGACCGTCTGCTCTCAGACAATGCCAAGAAGAAAGCCCAGATTGCCGATCTGCAATCCTTCGTGAGCCGTTTCAGTGCCAACGCCTCCAAGTCACGCCAGGCGACCTCCCGAGCCAAGCAGATCGAGAAGATCAAGATTGAAGAGGTGAAAGCCTCCAGTCGTCAAAACCCCTTCATTCGCTTCGAGCAGGAAAAGAAGCTCTATCGCAATATTCTCGAGATCGAGAATCTGAGTAAGGGGTATGACAAGGCGCCGCTGTTTAAAGAATTCCGGCTGATGGTCGAAGTCGGCGAAAAAATTGCGATCCTCGGGACCAACGGTGTGGGTAAGACCACACTGATCAAGACGCTGGTCGGTGATCTGACTCCGGATACTGGCAGCATCAAGTGGTCGGAAAACGCCAATATCGGTTACTACGCCCAGGATCATGCCAGTGATTTCGAGACGGACAAGACTGTCTTCGATTGGATGGCTGACTGGAAAAAGGAGGGAGATGACGAACAGGCCGTCCGCAGTATTTTGGGCCGTTTGTTATTTAGCCAGGATGATATCAAGAAATCGGTGAAGGTACTGTCCGGGGGCGAGAAGGGACGGATGTTGTTTGGCAAGCTGATGCTGCAACGCACCAATATCCTAATCATGGATGAACCCACCAACCACTTGGATATGGAATCCATCGAATCACTGAACATGGCGTTGGAGATGTATCCGGGCACACTGATCTTCGTCTCACATGATCGGGAATTTGTCAGCTCCCTGGCAACCCGTATCCTGGAGATTACCCCCGAGAAGATCATCGACTTCGGTGGTAGTTACGAAGACTACCTGCGAAGTCAGGGTCTCGAGTAATCCTCTAGCACCCGCTCCAAGACTTGAGGCTGCCATTTGGCAGCCTCAAGTCTTTTTACTCATAAGTCGACTGAGCCAGAGCGGAAGATGGCAGGTCGCCACGGCTGTTAATCCGGATACTTACGATAGATCTCTTCAATGGCAGGCAGGTTAGCCAGAAACAGCGTCACCAGATCCGGATCAAAATGCCGCCCGGCGCCCTGGCGGATATAATCCACGGCATCCGTGAATTGCCATGCAATCTTGTAGCAACGAGGGCTGACCAACGCATCCAGTACATCAGCAATTGCCACGATCCGCCCGGAAATATGGATATCCGAACCTTTCAACCCTTGCGGGTACCCTGCTCCATCCCAGCTTTCATGATGCTCATGTGCAATAGTCGCGGCGAGCTGCAAGACCCGTTTATCCGATTTGTTTAGTACCTCGAAGCCGATCTGGGAGTGAGTCTGCATAACGGCCCACTCATCGGGCTCCAGCTTACCAGGCTTGTTCAACACGCGATCGGGAATGCCAATTTTACCGACATCGTGCAAGGGCGCGGCCTGGCGGATGAACTCGACATCGCGAACACCCATCCCCGACAACTGGCCGAGTAAGGCAGCAATCTCGCCAACCCGTTTAACGTGAGCGCCAGTCTCCTTCGAACGCTTCTCCACCGCCTCACCCAGAATAAAGATGGTCGAACGCTGGGTCTCTTCAATCTCTTCCCGAAGCAATAAACTCTCGTAAGTGATCGCCACGTTAGCAGTAAAAATCTCCAGCAGTTCGCGCGCATCAGCACTGATAGCATCGGCAAATGACATGTAGACAACGGTCTCTGAACCCGCCTTGCTGTGGTAATAGCAGGTAAAATAGTGGGCGCCAAACTGGCTCCGCCGATCCCGCAACGCATTATGGAAGGCCTCCTGCACCTCGATAGGCAACTGCTCAACCGCCTCATTAATCTGCAAGCCAGCATAGGCTTCCGTCGCCGCGAGAACCTTGAGTCGACCATCTTCGGCGGATGCCGCATATGCCGACACCCGGCTGGCACAAAGACCATCCCCATCCAGATTGAGGAGATAATTAACCTGTTCCAGCACGGCAGAGGCAAAGCGACGCAAGTTGTTGGAGTCGTAAATTTCAGTGATGGCATCAATGGTACGCCTTAACCCCAAGCGCGCTCTTTCCAGACGCATGATGTCCCGATAGGCGCGTAAAGAAGCGTAAAACACTGTGACCAGTTTACTGTGGGTCAGATCCGTTTTTTCTTTGTAATCATTGATGTCATAGCTCTTGATGACATCCTCTTCCGGAGCCTGTCCCGGTTGCCCTGTCCGCAACACGATCCGTACATTCAGGTTTTTCAGATCCTCACGAATATAGCGAGCCAGATCCAGGCCAGCACTATCGGTTTCCATGACCACATCCAGCAGAATGAGAGCAATATCGTTGCGTTCGGTCAGCACATTCACCGCTTCTCCGGCACTGTAGCAATGAATAAACTGCAGCCCCTTGCCATCGAAATTGAACCCTGACATCACCAGCCGGGTCACATCATGGACGGCGGGTTCATCATCCACGATCATCACCTGCCACTGAGACAGACCAGATGCTGTCACCAGAGCAGGTTCATCATCGATAAATAGCAGGTCATCACTCATATCACTCATGAGCCTATTCCTCTTGAGGCGGCTCATGCCGCCGGATTACACGCCGGGAAACCAAGTGGTACCCCTCCTGCAGAAGGTGCATACCCGTTTGTTTCCCACGCTCTGTTTTATCATCAGCGTAGTGCATATTTATTGGGGCCGTGCCAAAGGGCCTGAGGATTGTGAGCGAGATAACGACATGATGAATCACTCATTCCCCAGAAACTGGGCCGGATCGTCGGTGAAAATTGCATCCATCCCCCACCCCCAATGCAATGCCACGGCCTGCGGGTCATTCACGGTATAGCAAAGCAGCCGATATCCTGCGGCCTTGATCCCTTGAGCCAGCGACGCATCAAGCGCCAGATAGTCGCAATGCAGACTGTAAGCAGCGATATCCGCCAGCTCTTGGGGCCAAGTGGACGGCACAGCTTCATACAACTGACCCCGCCGCAAATGAGGGGCCTGCTGTTGGCACAACCGTAACGCCTGGTGGTTAAAACTCGACAGCAATAACTGATCATTATCCAGCCACTCCTGTGCCAGGGTTGTCAGTACCACCTCGACCAGCCGTTCCAGCCCGGGTCCCTCATGCTTGATCTCCAGATTCAAGCCCAGGCCCAGACGCTGGATCTCTTGCAAGGCGGCACTCAGGGTGGGGATGCGCTCCCCCGCAAACTCGGCGGCAAACCAGCGACCCGCATCCAGCTGCGCCACATAGGGCATGCTGACCTCCGTCAGCTTCCCTCGACCATCGGTACATCGATCTAACTGTTCATCATGAAATACCACCGGGGTACCGTCCCCCAGCAAGGAGACGTCCATCTCCACCCAGCGCACCCCTAGGGCGGCGGCTGCCCGAAACGAGGCTAGCGTATTTTCCGGTGCCACGGCAGCGGCACCACGATGACCAATGATGCGGATATCGGTTTGTGGCGTCTCAAACATGGGTGTTCTCAAGCAAAGGGGAAAAAGGCCAAAGGGGGATATCTTGGATATCCCCCCAGTCTGAAAACGCTCTGGCAACCATGCAGTCGGGGCCTCGTCAGCCCAACCGAACCAGGCGATTGGAAAGCTGATTCTGTGGACTGCTGGCAGGAAACTCGCGAATCAAACGAGCCCCCACTTGTTCGACGCAGGATTGGAAACCAGCCTCCGTCTGTCCGGATTTTACTTGCTGAACAAAGCCATCAATCACCTGTTGCCAACTGGCATTGTCGATGCGCTCGGCAATTCCCTGATCCACCAGGATCTCGACATAACGCTCGGCTTCAGAAACGAAGATCAACACCCCCAATCGCGCCCGGGTATGGTGTAGTCCCTGGGCCAAAAATTGTTGGCGCGCCATAGAGCCGGCCCGCTGTTGACGAATAGAGCGCGGGACCAGTCGCATCTGCAAGGGGGTCCAGCGCCCCAGCAGCGAAGCCAGCAACCAGATCCCCCATTGCCAGACCAAGATATCCCGCCACTCCAGCCAGAATCCCAACTCATGGAGCGCCAGCGGTGCCAGCAGAGCCATAAATGCCGCCCACAAGGTAGGAATATAGAGATAGTCATCACTCTTTTTCGCCAAGACGGTGACTATCTCGGCATCGGTTTGCTGCTCGATACGCTGGATCTGTTGCGCCAGCTCATCGGCAAATACATCATTCATCAAACTCATGGATCACTCCGTTACCAGCCACCTGAAGCACCGCCGCCGCCGAAACCGCCGCCGCCGCCACTAAATCCGCCGCCCCCAAAACCGCCCCCCGACGAACCACCACCCCAGCCACCGCCCCAGCCGCTGTGATGGCGGGAGCTTCCCTGCAGGGCCTGACGGATACCGGGAGGGCCAAACCGACGTAACAACGGCAAGCCGATAAATCCCAACAGAAACAGCCAGAAGATCAGACTATCGCCATTCCCCTGCTTGCTCTTCGGCTTCTGCGGGTGATATTCCCCCCGAACCGCCTGCAGGATGGCACTGACCCCGGCAGTAATCCCTGCACTCAAATCGCCTTGCCGGAACCGCGGTAGTATCCGGGTCTGGATAATGTTGGCCGCTATGGCATCGGGCAATGCGCCCTCCAGCCCATAACCCACCTCAATCCGTACCTTGCGCTCCTGCAGCGCCACAATCAGCAGCACCCCGTTGTTGTGTTCCCGGGTGCCAATCCCCCACTGCCGTCCTAACTGATAACCATATTCCTCAATGCTCAGACCATCGAGGCTCGGGACGGTCACGACCACGACCTGGTTACTGGTTTGTTGCTCATGGTTGGCTAATTGACTATCCAGCTGTTTATGTTCATCACTGGAGAGTATTCCGGCCAGGTCGACGACTCGCCCACTTAATGCCGGGAAAGAAACCTCGGCGTGCAGCAGGGTTGAAAACAGCAACAGACAGGCCAGTAACCACCGATTCTGCCGGATCGATAGCATCAGAATTTCACCTCGGGGGCCTGATCGGCACCGGCCTTGGTCGCCTCGTAGTTTTGCCGTGGTTGCAGATCGCTGTAGAGCAATTTATGCCAGATGAGACCAGGAAAGGTTCGGATCTCGGTATTGAATTGCTGCACGGCGGCGATGTAATCCCGACGCGCCACGCTGATCCGGTTCTCGGTCCCCTCCAACTGAGCCTGCAGGCTCAGAAAATTCTGGTTCGCCTTCAGATCCGGGTATTTTTCGACAACCACCATCAAGCGCTGCAACGCACCACCCAATTGACTCTGCGCCTGTTCAAAGGCCTTCATCTGCACCGGGTCACTGAGTGCGGCCGCATCCAGACGCAGACTTCCCACCTTGGCCCGCGCTTCGGTCACGGCCTGCAGCGTCTCCTGTTCATGGGTCGCATATCCTTTCACGGTCGCCACCAGATTCGGGATCAGATCGGCGCGGCGCTGGTATTGATTCTCGACCTGGGCCCACGCGGCCTTGGTTTGTTCATCCAGCGTAGGGATGCGGTTGACATCACAACCACTCAGTCCCACCAGCAGCAGGAGCAGACCCGCCCCCAGTTGCAGTCGGCGCCAAGCAGTCTGGACTCCCACTATATTCCCCGGTACCGCCTGTTTGATCGTTGCTAACATTCCCGTTCTCCCTGTTGTATTGATCATGCCGAGACCATCGATTGGCTCGACCCTGTATCGACTGACTGGATGATACCCGCACCCAGCATTGATTTCATATGGCACCAACCACTAAACCCCATAGCTATGCGCGGGGCCGCGACTCGTCCTTCCCGTCCTGAGCCAGTTGGCTTTGCGGGACCGGCGCCGCATCCGCCTTCGTGGACCCGGTCAGCACGGCTCCCAGCTTGTTGGCCAACAACGACAATAATTCTCGCCGGATCTCTCCCAAACGCGGTTTTTCTTCTGCAGAAAAACGGATGGGTCGACAGACCTGCATGGTCTGCAACCCCAGGCGAGCCGTCAACAGACCGGCCCCCACCCCCTGAGCCAAGCGCGCCGACAGACGCGCGGAAAGCTCGGCCCCCAACCAGTCCAGTCCGACATCGGTAATCAGCTCGGCGGCACCGGCATATAACATGTGCCGGGCGATCTGGCGCAGCAGCCGAATACGGCTGGAATATCCCAACCGGATGCCATAACAGGCAGCGACTTCATCGATCATTTTCAGGCTACGCCAGAGGATCAACAACATATCCACGCTGGCCAGCGGACTGATAGCCACCAGCACGGCAGCCTCCCCACTCCAGCGTGACACCCGGGCCCGTGCGTTCTTATCCTGCGAGCTGAGAACCTGCTGGCTATAGAGTCGCAATTGTTCGGCGCCGGAATGGTGCAACTCGCAATCGGCTTGCCAACGGGCATAACCCTCCGAGCGTTCGGCTCCCGTCTGCAGCGCCAGTGCCTCACAAAAGCCTCGCGCCCCATCGGGCAGTGCGGAGTCCTGTAACGCTTGCGCCTGACTCTGGCTATCCTGCCGCCGCTTGAGCAGATGCAACTGCCGCAACTCCCGCCACCCTAACCGGGCCATGCCGAGGCCCGATAAACCCAATGCCAACGCCCATACCCCACCCCAGAGCCAGGACTCCTGCATCGATTGCCAGACAAACCATCCCAGTTGCAGCACGCTCAACAGCGCGACTCCAGACAGCCCCCAGCCAAGAAGACCCATGGGGCGGCGGCGCAAGGCTTGTGGTACGAGCCGATCCGCGACGTTCTCATCCAGTAGCGGCTGGCTGTTCAGCAACTCCTGCTCGGACAGGAAAATGGCTCCCTGATGCGGCGGAGCCGTGACGTCCGGGGGTAAGGGCACATCGATACGTCCCTGCAGCCGGGTTTCATGTGGCGAGTGACTCATCGCAATTTATCCCCCAACAAAAATTCCAGCACCTGATCCAGTCGCAGATGAGGCATGGCGACACCCGGTGGCAACAGTGGAGGACGCAAGGCAATAAACCCAAAAGGCGATCCGGCCGACCAGTAATCCGCTCCCGGCCGCGCGGCGGGGACATCTCCCGGAAACAGGTGGACAGCTTCCCCCGTCAACGTGGTGCCCGAAAGCGTGGTCAGGGTCTGCCCCTGATGCTGCACCTGACGGAAGTCACACGCCCGTACCGAGGCTATGGGCAAACACTCGATGGTGATGCCTTCAAAACGCGCCACGCCATAGGCCCGCTGCACCAGATCCCGCAGTAGATTCTGCAAGTTGCCATGTTGGTCCGGCGTCACATGGTCTGCCTTGCTGGCCGCGAACAGCAGCTTGTCAATTCGGGGCGCAACCAGGCGCCGCAACCAACTGCTCTGGCCATAGTGAAAACTCTGCATCAGAAGCGCCAGGGTCTGTTCCAGATCGCCAAATGCCCGCTCACCGGACTGCAGAGGCTGCAGACAGTCCACCAACACGATCTGGCGGTCGAAGGAGGCAAAGTGATCCCGATAGAAGCCTTGAACCAGATGCTGTTTGTAAGCGGTAAATCGCTCCTCCAGCATGGCCTGTAACGACCCTATGCCAGCCGTACCGGCCAGAGGCCCCCAGACCCAGGGCACAAATTGCAACATGGGGGCATCGACATATTCACCCGGCAGGACGAAACGACCCGGCTGAATGAGTGAGAGTCCCAATTGCGACTTGCAATGATGCAACCAGCGGGTATAGCTGGCCGCCAGTGCTCTGAGCTTGCCGTCATCACTGGCCGCACTCAACGACAATTCGGCCCCCAGCGCCAACCATTCGGCCGCCGATGCGGCCAGAACCGGCTCGCGCAACTGCTGGCGAACCTGGTCACTCCATTGCCCATAACTCATCGCCAATAGCGGTAAGTCCAGCAGCCACTCACCTGGATAATCGACAATATCCAAAAACAGCGAACTGGCATCCCGCTTGATATGGCGCAACAGCGGATGGTCCGAGTGAAAACGCAACTCCAACCGGATCTCGCTCACCGAGCGGGTTGGTGCTGGCCATTGAGGAGGATCGGCATACAGACTGGCTAACCCGGCCTCATAGGGAAAGGTTGGAATGTGATGGTTGCGCTGGGCCACCCGCCGAGCACCGAGTAAACGTCCGGATTGCAACACCTGCCAGTGGGGTAAGCGGGCAGAAAATCCGGCCTGCTCCAGTTGCTGCACCAAGGCGGTGATGAACGCGGTCTTGCCGCTACGGGAAAGCCCGGTCACCGCCAGCCGCAGATGACGATCCAGCGAGCGATTGACCAGGGTTTCCGCCTTGTCTTGCCAATGTTGCCAGTGGTTCTTGTCAAACAGGGTCATTACAGCCTCTGGAGATCGCGACGGAGTTGATATTCCTTCGAGGTGACACAGCGTTCCATCGCCTGCAGGCGTTTTTCCAACTCGTCGAGCTGCTGCGCCGTCCGGTCCAACGCCTGATGCGGCATCAGTCCCTGCTGCCAGCCATGTTGTTTAAGTTGGGAGCTACTGTGACTCGGCCCCGCCGTGGTTCTGGGTTTCTTGTCCATCATGGCCCAGGCGGCCAGATAGAGCAGCAGGGTCAGAAAGGATGCGAAGATCAGCGCCGTCACCGCCACCAGCCGTACCACCCAGACTTCGACGCCCAGATAGTCCGCTAACCCGGCACAGACCCCACCCAGAGCCCCGCGTTGTGGATCACGATACAGATGATTACTCATGGCCAGCTCCCCGCGGAGCGGCGTCGGTCCGCCACTGCGGATTCTCGACATCCAGTAACCGCTCCAGCGTATGCACGCGCTGCTGCAGCAATTCGGCCTGCGCGACCAATGCCGTCAGTCGCGCCAGCTCCTGCTCATTCAGGCCCGTTCCCAACTGGCGATTGCTGCGGTAATGCAGCACCAGCCAGATGGGGGCCACGAAAATCATGAACAGGATCGCGGGTACCACAAAGATAATCCACATGGCACTCATCTTACTCCTCCTTGGCGGCTGACGATTGCAGACGTTCTTTCATGGCCGCCAATTCACGGGAAATGGCATCATCCACCTCCAGCTCGGCAAACTGCTGCTGCAGGTTGGGGTTAGGATGATATACATCGGCCTTGCTTTCCATTTCCTCGATCTTGCGCTCCATCCGGTCAAATTTTTCCAGAATAGAGTGCGGTGTAGCGCGCTGCCCATGCTGTTGCACGTTGAGTCGACTCTGGGCCGCAGCCGAGCGTAACAGCATGGCTTTTTGCCGCGCCCGTGCATCTTCGAGTTTGGTTTCGAGCATTTCAATTTCAGCGGTCAGCTTGGCAATCCCCTCCGCAACTGCAGCAAACTCCTGAGCCAGGGCATCAACCATCTGTTGCTGTTTACCCTTCTCAATCAGAGCCATACGGGCCAGATCATCCCGCCCCTTCTGGAGCGCTAATTCAGCCTTACTCTGCCAATCATCTAGCTGATGTTGATTGCGATCCTGCTGACGACGCAGCTCTTTCTTATCTGCCAGATAGCGCGCCAGGTTGGAGCGCTCGCGCACTAACCCCTCTTCCATCTCCTGAATGATCAAGCGGACCATTTTCGGTGGATCTTCCGCTTTATCCAGCAAGCTATTGAGATTGGCATTCACAATATCGGTGAGGCGAGAAAAAATACCCATGATGGTCTCCTTCAGAACCAGTGCAACATGTGTATCCGGACCTACCCTGGTGGATATGACCCGAGATGACACTCTGCATTGTATCCAGCAAGAGTTAGGCCAAGTCATAATCAACATCTAACTGATTGATTTATATCACCAATAAAAAGAAGCCTCTAGCGAAACCCAAAAAATAGTGGTTAAATAAACCAACTATCGGTTTATTTAACCATGGAGCCCTCATGCAAGACGAACGCTTACTCGGTGAATCCAATGTGTTTGTCGAGGTACTGGAGCAGGTCTCCCGACTGGCGCAGATCCACCGCCCGGTACTCCTGATTGGCGAACGGGGGACCGGGAAAGAACTTTTCGCCCATCGCCTGCATTACCTCTCCTCCCGCTGGCAACAACCCTTCATCTCCATCAACTGCGCGGCGCTGAACGAAAGCTTGCTGGAGACCGAACTGTTCGGTCATGAGGCCGGTGCCTTTACCGGGGCCCAGAAGCGTCATCCCGGCCGCTTTGAACGCGCCGACGGCGGCACCCTGTTTCTCGATGAGGTGGCGACCATGAGCTCCCGACTGCAGGAAAAATTGCTGCGCGTCATCGAGTACGGTGAGTTCGAACGGGTTGGTGGTCAGCAAGCGCTGCAGGTGGATGTTCGTCTGGTCTGTGCCACCCATGCCAATCTGCCGGCCCTGAGTCGCACCGGTCAGTTTCGCGCCGATCTGCTAGATCGGCTGGCTTTCGATGTGATCACCTTGCCCCCGTTGCGGGCCCGTCGCGAAGACATCTTGTTACTCGGACAGCATTTTGCCGAGCGTTTGAGCCAGGAACTCGGGCTCCCCGGTTTTTCCGGGTTCACCCCAGAGGTGCAACAGGCGCTGTTGGCCCATCCCTGGCCCGGCAATGTGCGCGAACTTCGAAACGTCATCGAACGCAGTCTGTACCGCCAGGCCGCGCCTGAACACCCTCTGGCGAGCCTGGTGCTGGACCCCTTTGCCTCGCCATGGCGTCCGGAATCAGCCGAAGAGGACACGCCTCTACTCCCGGTCAGCCCGCTGGACTGGAAGCAGCACCTGGCCGATTACGAGTGCCGGCTGCTGCAACAAACATTGCGACAACAACACTTTAACCAGAGATTAGCTGCACAATTCCTTGGCTTAAGTTACGATCAGCTCCGAGGGTTACTCCGCAAATATGGGCTCAATACCCGACCCGCCGCTAATGAGATGAACGAACTATGAGCGCTTTGGAGATTTGGCTATCAGGACGAGTGCTGTTGTTCTGTGGCTTGGGGCTGTTGCTGGCCGGATGCAAGCAGGATGAAGCCCAACAGCAAAATGGGGCCGTCTACTGCGTCGAGAGCGCCCCGACCAGCATGAACCCCCAACTGTATGGTCAAGGAACCCTGGGCTCGTCATTATCCCATCAGGTATATGATCGACTGCTCACCATCAATCCAGCCACCCAACGCCTGGAGGGGGCCCTAGCCAGCAGCTGGACCATTAGTCGTGACGGGCTTGTCTACACCTTCAATCTGCGTAAAGACGTACAATTTCACCGCGTCGACTGGTTTACCCCCTCCCGCAGCTTCACCGCTGAGGATGTACTCTTCAGTTTCAACCGGATGCGGATGTCGAGCCACCCCTATCACGATGTATCCGGGGGGCGTTACCCCTTTTTTGACAATACCGGATTCAATCAACAGATCAGCGACATCCGGAAACTGGGGGACTACCAAGTCCAGTTCCAGTTGAATGCCCCCAATGCCTCATTCCTAGCCAACTTGGCCAGCGATTATGCCGTGATCCTGTCGGCCGAATATGGTCAGGCCCTGTTATTAAGCGGCCACCCCGAGCAGTTGGATCAGTTGGCAGTCGGCACCGGTCCTTTCATGCAGCAGGAGTTTCGTGACAATGAGTTCATTCGCCTGCACCGCAATCCCCTGTATTGGGATCAGCCCGTCGCCCTGGAGCGGTTGGCCTTTGATTACACACCGCGGCCGACCAAGCGACTGGCCAAACTATTGACCGGCGAATGTCAGGTGATGGCTTTTCCTGCTGCCAGCCAGCTCAACTTCATCCGTCGGCAAGCCAACCTGCAAGTGGATGAGGAGAGTGCACTCAATACCGCATTTTTAGCGTTGAATGTGCAGAAAAAACCTTTCACCGACCGCCGGGTTCGCCAGGCAATTGCTATGGGGATCAACCGCGATAATCTGTTGAAGGCGGTCTACTTCGGTACCGGTGAATGGGCCAATACCCTGTTACCCCCTATTTCCTGGGCTCACAACCCGAATGTCGCCGAGTACAGCTATGACCCCATTGCCGCCAAAGCCTTGCTCAAAAAAGCAGGTCTGGAGTCAGGGTTCGAAATGACGCTTTGGGTCCAACCGGCAAATCAGACCTATAATCCCAACGCTCAGAAAACAGCCCAACTGATCCAGAGTGATCTGGCCAGGTTGGGGATTCAGGTTCATGTGGCACAACTGCGTGGTTCTCTCATCCAGGCTCTGCTGCAAGAAGGCCGACACGACGCCGTCGTGCTGGGCTGGAATGCCGATACCGCCGATCCAGACAGCTTTTTCCGACCCCTGCTCAGTTGTCGAGCCATGCAAAAAAATGGCAGCAACTATTCTCGCTGGTGCGACACGGAATTTGATCATCTGCTGGAGCAAGCGATTAGTACAACCCGGATGGCAGAACGTATCGCTGACTATCAGCAGATGCAGGAGATGGTGTATCAGGATGTTCCTCTCATTCCTCTGGGCCATTCACAATATCTGTATGCGGGTTGGAAGAACCTGCATAATCTGGAGTTGACCCCTATGGGGGGGCTTTCCTTCAAGCGGGCCTATCGGGAATAAAGCATGCTGATCTACACCCTGCGCAGACTCAACTTGTTGATCTTTACCCTGCTGCTCCTCAGCCTGTTTGCCTATTGGCTGGAGTATCGTCTCGGCCCCGGGCATCAAGGCCTATGGAGTGGTTATTTCGATTATTTACGGCGCCTCTTCTCCGGTAACTTCGGCATCTCTTCGCAATCCGGAAGACCCGTGCTCGAAACCATACTGCAGGTACTACCCGCCACTCTCGAACTCTGTCTGGCGGCCGTGCTGCTGGCCACCCTCATCGGTATTCCCCTGGGCACCACAGCCGCCCTGAATCAGGGACGCTGGCTGGATACCGGAATTGTTGGCTTCAGTGTTCTGGGATCATCCATCCCGGTGTACTGGTTGGCACAGTTACTCATCATGGCCTTTGCCATGTATTTCAAATTGTTGCCCTCTTCTGGCCAACTCAATCTGTTGTATGAAATCAAACCGGTGACCGGTTTTATCCTCATCGACACCTGGCTGACCACAGGCCCCCAAAGCGGCCCCGCCTTTATCAGTGCCCTGCAGCATTTGTGTCTCCCAGCCCTGACGCTGGCACTCTTGCCCACCACCGAAGTCACCCGGTTAGTCCGCAGCTCTATGCTGGAAGTGCTCCGGCAAAACTATATCAAGGCCGCCTTCAGTCGCGGCTGGTCGCCACTGATGGTGGTCTTCCGGCATGGTCTGCGCAACGCGCTGCCACCGATACTGCCACAGTTGTCCATGCAGTTTGGTGCCATTATCACCTCGGCCATTGTCATCGAGCAGGTGTTCGAATGGCCAGGCCTGGGGCGCTGGTTGATCAGCAGCATCATGAATCGCGACTATATCGCCATTCAATCCAGCATGTTGCTGATCTCCAGTGCTCTGGTGGCGTTGAACATAGTCACCGAGCTGATCTCGACCTTGCTGTATCCTACCAAGAGGAAGGAATCTTATGGTCAACAAGGCTAGAGCCTATCCGGAGATCCGGATCCCTTCGCCGGTTACCCAAACCTGGCAGGCCTACAAGGAAAATACCCTTGCCATGGTGGCGTTCTGGGGCTTGCTGTTTTTGCTGCTGGTGGTCGTTTTCGGACCCTCGGTCGTCAGCTTTGATCCATTGCAACAAGATGCCTCGGCACTCTTGCTTCCTCCCTCCTGGTCAGTACATGGCACCATAGTCCATTTTTTGGGTACCGATGATCTGGGACGCGACCTGTTAGCCAGACTGGTCTATGGGGCTCGTCTGACGTTCGGCAGCGCCGTCATGGCCACCCTGATCGCCATGTTGATTGGCTGTACCCTTGGTGTGCTGGCAGGTATGAGTCGCGGGCTCAAATCCAGTGTCTTGCACCATATGCTCGACACCCTGCTCTCGATCCCCTCGTTGCTATTGGCGATTGTCCTGGTCGCCGTGCTGGGACCCGGATTGGATAATGCGGCCCTGGCGATCACCCTAGCACTCACCCCACAGTTCATCCGGGCCACCTACAATGCGGTCAATAACGAGTTGCAGAAGGAGTATATAGTCGCGGTACGACTGGATGGCTCACCGCCCTTTCGCATCTTGCGGCTGGCCATATTGCCCAATATTGTCGATACCATAGTGGCGCAAACCACCCGCGCGCTCTCGACCGCCATCTTGGATATCAGTGCCGTCTGCTTCCTCGGTATTGGTGCCCAGTCCCCTTCGCCGGAATGGGGCACCATGCTGGCTGATGGCGTCGATCTCATCTACATAGGCGCCTGGACCGTCACTTTGCCGGGTTTCGCCATCATCTTAAGTGTGCTCGTCACCAATCTGGTTGGTGATGGTCTGCGTAGCGCTATACAGAAAGGTATTGATTAATGCCATTGCTCGATATTCGGAATCTCACCATCGAAATCGATACCCCGCAGGGTCGTGTCAAGGCCGTGGATCGCGTCAATTTGACGCTGAACGAAGGTGAAATTCGCGGTCTGGTCGGCGAATCCGGCTCCGGCAAGAGCCTGGTTGCCAAGGCGATCATGGGCATGAAAAAGGAAAACTGGCTCATTTCTGCGGATCGGATGCGGATCAATGACATCGATCTGATGAGTCTGAGCCCGCGCGAGCGCCGCAAGGTCATAGGTCGGGACATCGCCATGATTTTCCAGGAGCCGCGTTCGTGCCTCGATCCCTCTTTGCCCATCGGGGCCCAACTGATTGAGGTCATCCCCGGACGTGTGTTCGAAGGGCGCTGGTGGCAACGATTGTTCTGGCGCAAGAAGCATGCGATTGGTCTCTTACACCGGGTCGGGATCAAAGACCACAAGAAGGTTATGGCGGCCTTCCCGCATGAGCTATCGGAGGTGGTGTGCCAGAAGGTGATGATTGCCATGGCCGTGGCCATCAAACCGCGATTACTGGTGGCGGATGAGCCCATCAGTGCCATGGAGTCCACCACCCAGGCCCAACTGCTACGGCTGCTGGATCGGATGAACCAGAATAACAACACGACGATCTTGCTCATCAGCAATGACATCTCCACCATTGCCAACCTGACCGAAAGCATCACCGTCATGTACTGCGGCCAGATGGTGGAAACTGGCACCCGGGAGCAGTTGTTGGCTACACCCCATCACCCCTATACCCATGCGTTGCTCAATTCGATACCCGATTTCAGTGGCCGCCTGCCCCATAAGTCGCGACTCAATGCCTTGCCCGGCGCCATACCGCCGCTGCAACACTTGCCCATTGGTTGTCGCCTCGGTCCCCGCTGCCCCTATGCGCAAAAGCTGTGCGTCCAGACCCCACCGATCACCCGGCTCAAAAACCAGCAATACAGCTGTCACTTCCCGCTCAATCTGGAGGAAGCCAAGAAATGACTCATGAGCCACTGTTACAGGTCAGCGGTATTGGTAAAAGTTTCATGGAGCGCCGCGGTCTGTTCCGCAAAGAAGCCGTCCGTGCCATTGACCAAGTCAGCTTTAGCCTCGAGCCCGGTGAGACCCTGGCTCTGGTCGGCGAAGCCGGTTCCGGCAAGAGTACCCTGGCCAAGATACTGGCTGGCGTCGTTGCCCCCAGTGAAGGCGAAATCCGAGTCGATGGCAAAGTCATAGCCCCGGATGATTATGAGCAGCGTTGCAAAGAGATCCGGATGATTTTTCAGGACCCCAACTCCTCATTGAACCCCAGATTGCGCATCGGTCGTATTCTGGAGGCGCCCTTGATGCTCAATACCGCCATGTCGCCGGAGGAACGGGCGCATAAGGTGCAGGAAACACTGCGCATGGTCGGTCTGCTACCGGAACACGCGCTGTTTTACCCGCAAATGATCTCGTCAGGGCAAAAGCAGCGGGTGGCGCTGGCCAGAGCCCTGATCATGAGTCCCCGCATCATTGTCGCCGACGAAACCTTCTCTATGCTCGATCTCTCGGTGCGTTCGCAGATCATCAACTTGCTATTAAAACTGCAGCAAGAGCTGGGTATCGCCTATGTCATAGTGGCCAATGATCTGGGGCTGGTACGCCATATCAGTGATCGGGTGATCATCATGCATCAGGGGCGGGTCGTCGAAGCAGGCAACACTCAGGAAGTTTTTGCCTCCCCCCAGCATGACGTAACCAAACGACTCATTCAGAGTTACGGCCACGAATACCGACGTTAACCGCCGGCCCATGAAATACACTCCCAACGTCTGACGCTCAGAGACCAACAACGCGCCATTTGGCGCGTTGTGCTTAACAGCGGCTGATGCAGATAAGACAGAGCCAGTACCAGTGATTGCTGGATCAGCGCTCCCAGTACACCTCTTCGAGGCTATCTTCACGCTCCGGTAATCCACGGGAGAGTCGAGGGCTGCTTTGCATCAAGACCTCATAGCTGACCCGATTGGCATATTTGCACAACTGCGAGAAGGAGGAGTAACTCACAAACGGTAACGCATGCTTGACCGAGTTGGGAGCTGACTGCCGATGATAGTGGTTCGCCGCCATGTCATGCAGCAGCGCGGACAGGGCTCCATCACCGGCGCCATTGGTATTTTTGATCGCATCAGGCCCCCCCATGTAGGGCGCGATATGGGCGAAAACCCGCACGGGTTGCTGACAATCCCGTTGCAACATGGGCCGGCTGAATTCGTAGCGATTAAATTCCGGGATCACGCCAGGTAATAGCGGATGCGTGGTTTCCCTGCAGGCCGCGGCTTCGGTATAACCGGCCATATACAAACCCTGGGCTCCTGCGGTGCAGAGCACCACATCGGCCCACTCCAGCGTTTTATCCGCCGCCGCCAGCGGATCAGCCAGACCGGTCAGCGCCTCGGCCTCGTCTTCATTCATCGCCACGACGGTGACATAGTCACGAATGAAAACCCGCCACCACTCGGGATCGGCATCAATCACGAAACGAGTGCCCAGGGTCAAGACGACAGGAACCCTGTGGCGTCTGGCGATCTCGACCGCCTTCATGGTGGCCGCCTTGATGGTATCCTCGGCTTCGCCTCGCACCAGATAAGCACTAATCACCAACGCCGAGGCCCCCGCTACCAACGCATCGGGAATATACTCCGGCGTCAGCCGGTTCATCATGCCAGCATTGATGCCAAAGCTGCGATCGCCATCCTCGGAAATAAAGGTAAAGCAGCGACCTATGGGGCCATCGACCGGTTGCAGATAATTCAGATCGACCTTGGATGAGGTATTGCACAGATAGCGATAGGCGTAACCCCCGATATCGATCTGTCGGCTCATGACGCCCAACAGGATAGAGGCCGAGTCACTGAGTACCGAGTAGTTGTGGATCGTGTTACCGATCGTTCCCCCGGCAAACTGACTCTCGATGAGTTGGTGCAGCACCAGCTCCCGATACATGGCTTCTGCCGTCGCATCACTGACCAGCATGGAGTGGCCCTTGCTCAGACCAAAACGCTGCAGGAAATCACCGTCAACCCGGGCTTCAATATCCACCAGTGTCTGATCGATACCGACGATATAGGCCGGACTGCGCAGCGTGAATGGCTTGTCCGCCGCCAGCAGCGGATCGCGCCGCCCGACGGGGAAGTAATGTTTTGACTTACGCTGACCGGGAAATTTCATAGTGAGAGCCGCAGGCAACCGACAGACCAGGACGAAAGGTCGCGGATACTAGCACATTCCCCGGGCTTGCATAGGGGGTAGTGGCGGCTTTTGTCCCCTGGGGTTTCAGGCAAACCTTTGCGCGATGAGCTGGGTCAATAAATGCACATGTGCAGGCTCGGCATTGAGTGCAGGAATGTAGTGATACTGCTCGCCACCAGCCTGAATGAAGAGGTGTTTCCCCTCCACCGCAATCTCCTCCAGCGTCTCCAGACAATCGGCCGCAAACGCCGGACAAATGATATCCACACGGCGAAGACCCGATTTCGGCAGTTGGCGCAATACCTCATCGGTATAGGGCTGCAGCCAGGGCTCACGCCCGAAGCGGGACTGAAATGCGACGCCCCACTCCGCCGACTCCAGGCCCAATTGCTCCGCGACCAGACGTGCCGTGCTCTGGCATTGCTGCGGGTAGGGATCTCCCCGCTCGGCATAACGCTGAGGAATACCATGAAATGAAAACAGCAGATGGCCTTGCCCATGCTGTTGCCAATGCTGGCGGATACTGTGGCTCAAAGCAGAGATATACAGAGGATGGTCATGGTAATCATCGAGGAACTGCAGGGCAGGAATGCGATGCTCCTGCGCCATGACCCGAGCCCATCCATCAAAGATCGGCGCCGTGGTTGTGGAGGAGTATTGCGGATAAAGCGGTAACAGCAGCACCTCTTCCACCCCTTGCGCCCGCAAGTTCTGCCAAGCCGTCTGCAGGGAGGGTTCACCATAGCTCATGGCCAACTCGACCGGCTCGCCATGGCCCATGGTCTGCAGCGCGCTTTGCACGGCGGCTTGCTGCTGACGGGAAATCACCAACAGTGGAGAGCCCTCCGCTTGCCAGATCTGGGCATAGGCTTTGGCTACCCGGCGACTACGCAATGGCAGGATCACCCCATGCAACAGTGGCCACCATAACCAGCGGGGCAAATCGACGACTCGGCGATCCGAGAGAAACTCCTGCAAGAAATGGCGAACGCCTTGCGCCGTTGCCGTCTCGGGGGTTCCGAGATTAACCAGAATCACGCCACGCCTGGACATCGCATCTCCTTAAAACACAAAAGGCGCCAGTACTTGTGGTACGGGCGCCCGGGTTGACTTGCTCAGAACTTAACCGAGCAACACGGCCAATTGCTGACTGACTGCATCCACAGCCTGAGTCCCGTCCAGACGCTCGTAACGAGTACGTCCGGCCGCAGCTTCTGCCTTGTAATACCCCACCAGAGGTTCGGTCTGCTGGTGATAGATGTCCAGGCGCTTGCGCACTGTAGTCTCTTCGTCGTCGGCACGGATCACCAGATCTTCGGCCGTCACATCGTCCTTACCTTCCACTTTCGGCGGATTGTAAACGATATGATAGACACGACCCGAACCTGGATGGACGCGGCGACCACTCATGCGCTTGACGATTTCTTCATCAGGAACATCGAATTCCAAAACAAAATCGACAATGACGCCCGCCTCTTTCATGGCATCGGCTTGAGGAATAGTACGCGGGAAGCCATCCAGCAGGAAACCCTTGACGCAGTCATCCTGGGCAATACGTTCTTTCACCAGACCAATAATGATGTCATCGGAGACCAGTTGGCCCTTGTCCATCACATCCTTGGCCTTTAACCCGAGGGGAGTCCCCGCCTTGATAGCGGCCCGCAGCATGTCACCGGTCGAAATCTGCGGAATGCCGTACTTATCCATCAAAAACTGGGCTTGCGTACCCTTACCAGCGCCAGGAGCGCCCAGCAGAATAATGCGCATGAAGTATCCCCTTTGGTCTATGCAGTTAACGTCAAAATTCTAGAAAGGCGAAAACTACACGCTTTTTTCTGAATGCTCAAGCGTTTGCTCATCACCGGAACGCTTGCGCTCATAGTAGGCCTGCTTCTGTTGATACATCACCTTATCGGCCAACTTATAGAGCAATGAGAACGGAGTATGCTGGCTATCGGCATAACCGACACTGAAACTGATGCCATGTTCACGGCCTGCCAACGTCGCTGGTTGGAACTGAGCCTCACGCAGGCGGCGAAGTAACTCCTCATGATGGGAGACGCCGTTCCCCTCCAGCAGTATGGTGAATTCATCGCCGCCAATCCGGTACAGAGAGCCCGGCAACTCGTTCAGACAGTTCTGCAACCGGCTCGCCACGGTTCGCAAGAGAGCATCTCCTGCCTCATGACCACGGGTATCATTGAGCTCTTTGAGTCCATTAACATCAATCAGGAACAAGCCAACCTCTTTATCCAGCGAGGTTTCCAGATCCGCCATGGTCTGATCAAAGGCAATCCGATTGCCAAGACCCGTTAAACCATCGGTCCGGGCCCAGAAGGCCAAGCGGGAGGTCAGAGCCCGATTTTCCAGAAAGCTGCTGAGTTCACGGGCAAACAGCAACATGCCTTTGAGCTCTTCCTCGCGCAGTGTCGAGGTCTGGAACAACAACCAGCCGCCACCGAACGGGGGTGGCAAGGGGATACTGTAGATGCCATCGCCCAAGTGATAGTCCGAGTTCGGCTCTCGAACCGGTAACAGAGGGTCACCCACAAATTCAGGATGGCGATAAGAAAGAGCAGGTGTGTTGGCTACCGTCAGAACCACCAGAAATGGAACGTCCAGCTCACAGGCATGCAGGCGTTTGATCACCGCATTCATCACCGATTGATCTGAACTTTCGGAGCTCAATTCCTGCCGCAGGTGGATCACCTGATTGTAAATTCGATTACTGATTTCGATACGCTGCAGAATTAACGCCAGCTTGTTGGTTCGTTCCTGAACTTTCTCCTCCAGGTTCTGGTTCAACAGGGTAAGTTCGCTCAGGTAACGATCTTTGTCTTTGGCCAATATCGCCAAATCCTGGTTGTTGTGTTCCAGCGTGGCCAGTTGCTGATGGATACGCGCCTGCATATCGATGAGCAGACGTTCGGTATGAGCGAACTCCCAGATCCGTGATGTTGTGCCCTGCACCAATTGCCCGGCCTCCATGCGCTGGATGATGCCATACAAGACATTGAAGGCGCGGAAAATAGGACGAGAAAAGAACACGAACAGGATGATCATCACCAGCATGACCACTAATTGGTAGCTGATGAAGGGTCGAATGGCCTCAGTCACCGCCAGACTCATGCTTTCCGGTGAACGACTCACCTTAATGTAGAGATTGACGCTGGGCGAATAGTCCTTCTCGCCAATAATCAAGCGTGCGCTCTGGCTGATATACCCGGCTTCATCCGGTGGTAACGCCTCCCCAAGCTGCGTCACAGAGCGGTGTAGTTTGGATGTAGTACTCACCTGTTCGAGCATATTGCCAAATGGCACGACAGCGATCAGGTACCCCTGAAGGGAATCACTGTTACGCACTATGACGCTGTTGATGATGGAGACAAACACCAGGGCCCTATGGTCCCCTTCTGGAACCAATTCTTCCGATTCGATCACCAGCACACGTCCGCCCGCGACCCCGGACTCATAAGCGCGGCCGAGGTTGCGTAGCAATTCCCGGATCTCGGCACTCTTTTCGATGGGACGTATCCGCCCACCATAATTTTCCCGCACCCGTCCTTCGCGAGTCACCAGATAAAGCGATGACACCATACTGTAACGGTTGATAAATGACTCAAACCGTTCTCGAACCTGGGTGCTGTAAAAAAGACTCGACACCCCTTTGATGATGGTTTCATGCCCCGTCAGCAACCGCAAACCACTGGTGATGGCCCGTACCTCATTGTCCAGCTTCTCCTGGGTGACCTGCACCTCACTGTCCAGCTGGTTCAGCAGGGCCTGCGTGGCAAACTGCTTGAGACCCTGATAGTGGATCACGCTGAGTACCGACAAGGGCACAATGATCATGCACAGCATCAATACGACAAGAAACCGACTCAGTCGGATCATTGCTGCCGCCCCTCTTCTTCCGCCATCGACTGCATGTTCTGCGCCGCCTCAACCGCATCATATTCGCCAACCAGGAATAACTTGAGAGTCTTGCCCATGACCAACCAGACGATCAGCATCTTCCGATCATTGGGCATGGCTTTACTGAGCAGGAGTTGCTGGTGCATAGTTTTCATATCACTCGACATCTTGCTTCCCAACTGGGTGATCACATGACTCACTGCCGGGAAGAGATTGGATCGTTCATACAAGGAGTGCTGGCTACGATCCGACAACAGGAAGCGAGCCAGTTCGACCGCGGCCTGCCGTTTGGCAGGTGATATATCGGCGCGGAAGGCCAATACATAGGAGCTACTCAGCGGTGTCATGGGGTTACCTCCCAGAGTCGGTAACAAGGCCACCCCTAACTTGTCCCCCAGCACATCATGCAACATCTGGTAGGCCCAATCACCATCCATTAAATAGGAGACGTCTCCCTTGATGAAGGCCTGTTCGTTGCAGAGCAGTTCACAGTCACTGGCCGGAAAGCGCGCAATCTCTTTCTTATACTGTTGCAGTGCCGCCACCATAGACGGCGTATTCAACGTAAAGCGATCATCCTGTAACGGCCAGCCCCCATTGGCCGTCAAAAACGTCATAAACCAGAAGGCCTGCTCGCGCGGCCACGCTAATTGTTTATCCGGGATGGCCTCTATCGACAGCGCGGGTTTCACCTTGTCCTTGCGGTAATAGAACATCAGCTGATTGCCCATATTGATCGGTATGCCGTACCAAATCCCGTGCAAGCGGCCATCCTCCCGCAACCCGAAATCAGCTGCAATCGACTCTGGCCAAGCCCCCAGATGATACTCCTGCTGATTGCTGATTTGATCGCTGGGAATAAAGTAGAGATCCGGTAGCAGTACCGAGGACATGACCTTGTCCCGAAATTGATCGGCCCGGAAATGCTGTTGCACCACCTGAAAGCCCGTGGCTTTGGTAAAACGATCCAGTTCCGGTTGCAGATGTTCCAGGCTATGGCCATTCCATAAGGTCAGGGTCTGAACAGGCTGGGTTTGTGCGGCAAGCGGAGAAATCCAACCCAGGCTCAGGACAAGCAATAGATGAAATAGGCGCATGGTGACTCCTTGCTGACACTTTAAATAATTGTCTCATCCACTTCAGACATGGCAATGTTTTGTTGATCAAGTTGTGACAGCTGAGCTAATCACAACGTCTGCCTGCACAACATCACATCAATTGGATCTGCTGTCGGTCATCTGGTTATTCTAGCAACTAAAACCTATCGCCCCCTTTAACCAAGCGACCCTAAGCATTCATATTTTTCGTCCATAAAAAAGGCCGCGCTCACTGCGCGGCCTTCGAACCAGTACATACGGTTTCAGGACAATTAACCCATCAAGAGTCGATTCAAGCGGGAGACAAAGCCCGATGGGTCCTTGAGACCACCCTGTTCTGCCAGTTGCGCCTGCTCCAGCAACAACTCGCACCACTCGGCAAAGAGTGATTCATCCTTGATGCCGTCAATCCGCTTCAACAAGACATGCTCGGGGTTCAGCTCCAGAATGAACTTCTGCTCCGGCACTTGCTGCCCGGCCGCCTGCATCAGTTTCATCATATGGCTGCTCATCCCATTGGCTTCAGTCACCACGCAACTGGGTGTCGAGGTCAGACGATGGCTGATGCGGACATCCTTCACCTTATCCGTCAGCGCCTTACGCACGCGAGCTACCAGCTCCTGATTGGCTTCGGCCAGAGACTCCTGCTGCTTGCGACTCTCGTCGTCTTCCAGATCGCCCAATTGCAGATCGCCTTGGGTTACGGAGACAAACTGCTTGCCATCAAACTCGGTCAGATGGTTCATCAACCATTCATCGATGCGCTCCCACAGCAGCAGCACTTCCACACCCTTTTGGCGTAACAATTCCAGATGCGGGCTCTTGCTGGCCGCTGTGTAGTTGTCGGCAATGATGTAATAGATCTTGCTCTGCTGTTCCTTCATCCGGCCCACATACTCTTCCAGGCTGACGCTCTGGGCATCAGACTCGGTATGGGTAGAAGCAAAGCGCAGCAGCTTGGCAATCTCTTCCTTGTGAGCATAATCTTCGGCTGGCCCTTCTTTGAGCACATTGCCGAATTCACTCCAGAACTTCTGATACTTATCGCCATCATCTTTGGCCAACTTGCTCAACATCCCCAACACCCGCTTGGTACAGGCTTTGCGCAGTTGAACTGTGACCTTGTTCTCCTGCAGAATTTCACGGGAGAGATTCAGCGGCAGATCGTTGGTGTCTAGCACGCCCTTGATGAAGCGCAGGTAGGTCGGCATAAACTGCTCAGCATCGTCCATGATGAAGACGCGCTGCACATACAGCTTCAGACCATGCTTCTGCTCCCGGTTCCACATATCCCAAGGCGCGCGAGCCGGAACGTACAACAGACTGGTGTACTCCTGACTTCCTTCCACCTTGTTGTGAGCCCAGGCCAGTGCATCCTCAAAATCGTGGCTGATATGTTTGTAGAACTCCTGATACTCCTCATCCTTGATATCGCGAGGAGTCCGGGTCCAAAGCGCCGTGGCGCGGTTGACCTGTTTCCACTCGCCGGCGGTCACAACCTTCTCTTCACCCTCGGCCGATTCGTCTTGTGGCTGCTCCCACATCTCGACCGGCACACTGATGTGATCGGAATATTTGCCAATCACCGAACGCAGGCGCCAATCGTCGAGGAACTCGCTCTCTTCGGCTTTCAGATGGAGGATGACATCCGTGCCACGACTGGCCTTGGTCACATCGGCCACACTAAAAGAGCCGGAACCATCAGATTCCCAGCACACGCCCCGCTCGCTCGATTCGCCTGCGGCACGGCTCAATACGGTGACTTTGTCTGCGACAATGAAGGCGGAGTAGAAACCGACGCCAAACTGACCAATCAGTTGTGAATCTTTACTCTGATCGCCGGACAGATGACTGAAAAACTCGGCTGTACCGGAGCGGGCTATGGTCCCCAGATGTTCAATCGCCTGATCGCGAGTCATCCCGATACCGTTATCGGAAATCGTCAAGGTCTGCTTCTCTTTATCGAGGATCAGACGAACCCGTAGCTGGCCGTCATCTTCATACAGCTCCGCATTGGAGAGCGCCTTGAAACGCAGCTTGTCGGCGGCATCGGCAGCATTGGAGATGAGCTCCCGGAGGAAGACTTCTTTATTCGAGTAGAGGCTATGCGCCATCAGGCTCAGCAGTTGTTTGACTTCGGTCTGAAACCCGTGGGTTTCCATATGAGTGGCTTCGGTCATCGTTGCTTTCCTTGATGAATGTGTGGTTACGACTGAAAGCTAGATGGGGGGCGAGAGGATTGTTTTCAACCCCGAGACAAATTCGGGGTTGAAAAATGTGACCTTATTCCAGTGGACGACGGCCACTCAGCGAATGGGAGAGCGTGGTGCCATCCACCAGCTCCAGCTCGCCACCGACGGGGACGCCGTGGGCAATCCGTGTCACAGCCACGCCCACCTGCCGTGCCAGATTGGCGATATAGAACGCGGTGGCATCCCCTTCGATGGTGGGGTTGGTAGCCAGGATCAATTCATCCAGAGGCTCTTGTTGCAGCCGTTGCTCCAGCAGATCCAGACCCAATTCCCGCGGCCCGATACCATCCAATGGTGACAAATGGCCCATCAGGACAAAATAGCGTCCGGAGTAGAGGTGAGTCTGTTCCAGCGCCGCCACATCTGCCGGGGATTCCACCACACAAAGCTGACGTTTCTCGGCACGTTTGGGATTGGCGCAGATCTCGCACAACTCATTTTCGGTAAAGGTGCGACACTGCTGGCAGTGACCAATTTCGGTCAGCGCACGCTCCAGAGTGCGGGCCAATTTTTGGCCCCGGCTACGTTCCCGTTCCAGCAGTTGAAACGCCATGCGTTGGGCAGACTTGGGACCGACGCCGGGAAGAACTTGCAATTCGCGGATGAGATCATCCAGCAGGGGGCTGAACTTCATGACAACTCCACCAAACAAAAGCGGGAGTCATCTCCCGCTTCATGCCGATTTAGAAGGGCATCTTGAAACCCGGCGGTAATTGCATACCACCCGTCAATTCACCCATTTTGCTCTTGTTTTGCTCTTCAACCCGACGCACGGCATCGTTAAATGCGGCAGCAATCAGATCTTCCAGCATCTCCTGGTCATCATCCATCAAGCTCGGATCGATGGCGACACGGCGTACGCTGTGGCTGCCCGTCATGGTGACCTTGACCAAGCCAGCGCCCGATTCACCGACCACTTCCATCTGGGCCAGCTCTTCTTGCAGCTTTTGCATACGATCTTGCATGGCTTGCGCCTGCTTCATCAGATTGCCCATTCCACCTTTTCCAAACATCGCTCTTCTCTTCTGTTGAGGTTATCGCCTAATGCTTTAGTGGCTGAATACTATCAGCATCCAGTTGCGCACCAAAGCGTTGGATCAAAAATTGGATGTGCGGATCTTGAGCCAAGTCTTGCTGAGCCTCCAGCAGCAATTGGGCATACCGCTGATGCTCAATCTGGATGGGGGTCAACTGTGTTGGTGCCCCTAATTCGATACGGATCTGCACCGGCTGTTGCAGATGACGGGAGAAACCCTCCACCAGTGCGGCGATGGCTTTGTCCGAGACCAGATGACGGTGCTCGACAGGCAAGGTCAGCAGCCACTCGTTACCCGCCACATCTCGGCTGGCTTGTAATGCCAATTGTCGTAAGCGACCACCCAGACCACAGGAGGCGATCAACTCGGCCCATTCATCACCGCAGCCGATCAACAAGTCATTGGAGAGCCAGCGGGCATCCTGGGGTCCACTTTGCTCGACACTTGCCGGTGGTGACTCCATAGGTTTTGCCGCAGTAACCGGACGCGGGGGTGGAACAACCACGGTCTCTATCTCGCTAACTGCGCCATTTCCTGATTCAGAAAATGGCCCGCTAGGCTGCCACGGCTGAGGATCTGGAGGCAATAGCTCTGGAGAGAACGGCTCCGAAGACAATGGCTCCGAAGCGGCTGAGGCCGCCATATCCCGCTCCTGATACGACGCCAGCGGAGGTGTTTCCCAAGGCGGCAGATCGTCCATCAACCCCACGAATTTCCCGCCGAGAGCGGGTGATTCAGCGGTTGGTGCTGGGCGGGAAGGTGGCGGCGCTGCCGGACGAGAGAGAGGCACCTCCTGAGGCGCGGCCGCAGGCATTGCTGATGCTGTTGGCGGCTGATAGCGGCTCTGGGCACGGGATGCACCTGGGGAGGATTGAGCATCACTCGCCCCCTCTTTTTGCTGGCTACGCAGCCGATTGCGGACCTGCAACAGCTGACTTAACCCACTACCGGACTGACTGGCTATCATCGGCTGGCTCTGCGCCACAAGCGGTTCTGGAGCTCCCATAGCCTCAGGAGAACTCTGCCAACTGGCCGCCTCATCCACTAATCGTTGCTGTTCGGCGAAGAGTGCGTCCTGGGCCGCCAGAGTTGCCGAATCCTCCTCGGCCGTCGCCGGAACATACTCATAGTCCGCTACGGCAGGTGCCGTTGGCGTAACGATAGAGCTCGGCTGTTCGTGAGAGCCCATCCGCGCACTGGGGGATGGGTCGGTCGATACGGGTTTAACTGCTGGCGCCGGTGACTCCACGACAGTTGATCGCTCGACCGGGGCCAGAGCCGGTGATGCCGCCAGACGAGCAACATCGACACTTTTGCGCGGCGAGAACGCCAACATGCGCAACAGGGTCATTTCAAAACCGCTGCGGCCATCGGGTGCCAACGGCAGTTCACGACGCCCGGTCAAGGCAATCTGGTAATAGAGCTGGATCTCTTCGGCGGTAAAGGTCTTGGCCAGAGCAACGACCTGATCGCTATCCAGCGCCAGCGGATCAGCACTGCCACCCAGCAATTGGGCCAGCGCAATACGATGCAGCAGGCTTGCCAGTTCGGCATGGAGCAATTCAAAATCTGGCCCCAACTGGGCGACTTCATTCACCTTGGCCATCAAGGCTGGCCCTTGCAACTGAGCCAGCAACTGCAAGATGTGATGCAGATGGCGATGGTCCAGGGTGCCCAACATGGCCAGCACCTGATCCAGATGCACATGGCCACTGCCATGGGCCAATGCCTGATCCGTCAGGCTCAGGGCATCCCGCATACTACCATCGGCGGCTTTCGCCAGTGCGGCCAGGGCCGGTAGCTCGTAAGGCTGGGCTTCTGCATCCAGTACCCGAACCAGCTGAGAGACAATCTGCTCGCGATTGAGCGCCTTCAGGTGAAATTGCAAGCAACGGGATAAAATCGTGATCGGCAGTTTTTGCGGATCTGTCGTTGCCAACAGGAACTTGACGTAGGGTGGCGGCTCTTCCAGGGTTTTGAGCAGGGCGTTGAAGCTATGCCGGGAGAGCATGTGTACTTCGTCAATCAGATAGACCTTATAACGCCCCCGTGCCGGCCGATATTGCACGTTATCCAGCAGTTCACGGGTATCCTCGACCTTGGTTCGTGAGGCAGCATCGATCTCCAGCAGATCGACAAAGTTTCCCTGATCGATTTCCCGACAACTATCGCACTGACCACAAGGGGTACTACTGACCCCCTGTTCACAGTTCAGACACTTGGCAAGAATACGGGCTATGGTGGTTTTGCCCACGCCGCGAGTACCACTGAGCAGGTAGGCGTGATGCAGACGTCCCTGATCCAGAGCATTGATCAGCGCTGTCAGCACATGCTGTTGACCAACCACCTCATGAAACGAGTGGGGACGCCACTTCCGCGCCAATACCTGATATCCCATAACCGCACTATTTCCTTAATTTACGAGAAGTTACTCACCGGCAAACTGCACCAGACTCAGGGGCTCCACACCCGCGCCGCGTAGGCGGGCCTCGCCCCCCAGATCTGGCAACGAGATGACAAAGGCCGCCTGCTCCACGATGCCACCGCACCGGCGGATCAATTTGATGGCGGCTTCGACAGTGCCGCCGGTGGCCAACAGATCATCAATCACCAGAATTTTATCGCCGGGATGAATCGCATCTTTGTGCATTTGTAAGCAATCCTGGCCATATTCCAATTCGTAGCTCTCTTCGAACACGGAACGAGGCAGCTTGCCTGGCTTACGCACCGGCACAAATCCCAACCCCAGAGCGGCTGCAACCGGCGCGCCAAAAATGAAGCCCCGAGCCTCGGTACCGACAATCTTGTCCAGTGGAACATGTCGATAACGCTCGACCAGGAGATCAATGGTGGCTTTAAAAGCCTGCGGATGTTCCACCAGACTGGTGATATCCCGAAACAGGATGCCAGGCTTGGGATAGTCAGGGATGCTCTTGATGCAGGACGCAATAAAAGACAGGGTTTCTGGCTTCATGGATGAATTACCGATAAAAAAAAATAGAGGCCCGGGATCTGCGCTACAGGCAGTTCAACATCAGGCTCGACGCAGAGAACCTCGCTAGATTAACAACCCCCGTATTCATTGCAACCATTGCCGGTTAATGGCGCTCACAGCCGCACATTAATCCACCGATCAATTCGCTGAAGGCTGAAAATCTGGCAAGAAAAAGGGCAGCCCGTGGCTGCCCCTTCAATCGACTTAAACACTAAGCCAATCGGTATTAGAAGTTGTATTGCAGAGCCAGAGTCCACTGATCATCAGCGCCATCGATTTGATCGAACTTGTACTCGGCATAGGTGTAGAAGTTGCTGGTGAAGGTGTATTGTGCACCCAGCAGGTAGTTATCGCTCACATCATCTCCACCATCAACCTTGGAGAAGTTGTAACCAGACAGCAGACCCCAGTTGTTTGCCAGGAAATAGGTGGCCGCCAGTTCGTAACCCTTGGTCTTAACGTCGAAGCCTTCGCCGTCAACCTTGCTTTCGTTATACATGCCAGCCAAGTAAACACCTGGTTCGCCAAAAACACCGTAAGAGGTGGACAGGGCCCAGTCGCTCTTATCCGCGCTCATACCGCCTTGAGCATACTTATCCTTGGCATAACCAGCATTGATACCGATATTGGAAGCAAAGGTATAACCAACGTTAGCTGCATAGCCATAGTCAAGATTTGGAACCTTGACGGTAACACCTTGGTTATCGGAACCCAGTTCCAGAGAGGCATTATCATCGCTCATCTGGTAAGAGGTACCAACACGGAAACCACCGATGGTGTTGTTATAAATGATCTGACCTTCTTGACGACCCTTATACAGGTTGGCAGAAGAACCCCATTCGTTGAAAATATCGGTCACACCGATGGCATCATAGAAGGCAGTATCGGTCTGACCGAAAGTAACCTTGCCGACTTCACCGCCATCAAAACCAGCGTAGAAATGACGGGTCTTCAGAGATTCTTTGTTGTCGGTGTAATCAGAGTTTTCAGAATCAATTTGCCATTCGCCACGGGCGAAACCGGCGACTTTATCATTGATTGCGGTAGTACCACGCAGACCAATACGACCATAGCCTTCCAGAGTGTTTTTACTGGAGCCAGCGGCGGTATCATTGTAAACGTTCACTTGCGCACGACCGTATACATCGAACTTTTGACCGTCTTTGTCGAAAACGGTAGCAGCATTGGCTGCAGATGCAGCGAACAGAGCTGGGATAGCAATTGCAAGAAGAGTCTTTTTCATAATGGTTTGCCTACTGAAATTAAACACTAAGTCCTTATATTCCCTGTGAAAGTGATGTCTCCATCACTCTGTTTTTGAGACTATCATACAAAATGTGAGGCAATCAACAGAAAAAAATGAACTAACTTAGAACCTAATTGTCGTTAGCATAATCTTTTACAATTCAAGCTGATATGCCTGCCTTTGACTCATATTATGCTGCAAATCGAACAGATTCATCTGCTGACAAGCAACGCAATAAAGTCAGATTTTGTTAGCTAGCTCACAGAGCGATATACTCCATACTCGCCCCTCAGAGAAATATCCTAAATGCCGTTTGAAGCCATTAAAAACAGTGTTCAACAGAGCTATAAACGGTTGAATCATCAGCTAGCAGATTTTGTGCCAAGAAAAGAGCAAAATTATCTGGTGGCTGAAATCGTTAAGGTACTCTGTGGTCAATATGGGGTGGGTAAACGCATTTTGGTCGCGGAAGCGGGAACCGGGATCGGTAAATCTCTGGCCTATGCGCAAGGGGCGATACCCTGTGCATTAAAGTCTCGAAAGAAGCTAATTATCTCCACCGCCACGCTAGCACTGCAAGAGCAGCTCATCACCAAAGACTTGCCATTGTTTCATGCCATTAGCGCAGATCATTTTACATTTACTCTGGTCAAAGGACGTCAGCGTTATTGCTGTGCCCAACGCTTGGCCCAACTCGCCAGCCCTGCCCCGCTGGATGCCCAACTGAGCTTTCAGGAACTGCTGAGCTTTAGTCCTGATGCGGCACAACAGCAGATTTATCAACAGTTGTGGCACGCCTACGAGTCGGGAAGCTGGGCAGGAGATCGGGACAGTTGGTCGCAAGGCCTGGATGATGAACTCTGGCGAGAAATATCCGCTGAACGACATATCTGCAACCCGTTATTTGATCATCACCAGGCCTGTCCTTTTCATCAAGCCAGAGCACGGATGAATGAGGTGGATGTCCTGGTGGTCAACCATGCCCTGTTGCTGGCCGATCTGGCATTGGGGGGTGGGGTCGTCCTGCCCGTACCGGAGGATTGCATCTATGTACTGGATGAGGCACACCATCTACCGATCATAGCGCGCGACCAAGCCTCGGCCTTGATCCCCCTGACGAATACACTGGGCTGGTTGCAAAAATTGCCCCAGATTGGGGATAGACTACTCAAATTGGTGCAAGACGAGGTAAATCGAAACACCACAGCCCGCCTCGCCACAACCGTATATGAGTTGATAGACGATTATCGACAGATTGAATCGCTACTGAAGGCGCAAGCCGCCTGGTTCAGCGAGACAACAGAGCATCGTTTTGTCGAGGGTCGTCTCCCTGACGAGCTCAGCAGCCTGTCACACAGTCTGTTTGAGGGATCGGGGAAACTGATTCGCCTGCTGGAACGCCAGCAGCAGGCTCTGACCGAAGCCATCAAGCTGGGTGAAATACCCCGTCGCGATGGTGAAGCCTTATTGGCCGAACTGGGACACTCCCTGTTGCGTAGCCATCAGATGCAGGCCTTATGGTTGCTATATAAAGAAGAGAATGCCCATAAGCCCGTCGCAAAGTGGATAACCCACGACCCCCAAGGCCCGGAATATCAATTGCAGGCCGCACCACTGGAAATGGGCCATTGGCTGGATCAGATGCTCTGGTCCCGCGGGAGTGGGGCCATCTTGGTATCCGCCACCCTGACGGCACTCAATAGTTTTGACCACTTCCGGCGACAAATCGGCTTGTACGCGGATGACGGCTCACGTTACCTGCGCTTGCTCTCGCCCTTTGATTACCAACAAGCGGAGATCTGGGTTCCTATCCTGGATTGCGACCCCGGCGACCCCGGGTTCACTCAGCAGTTGATCCAGCAATTACCCCGCTATCTGACCGAACAGCAAGCCACACTGGTGCTGTTTGCCTCCTACTGGCAGATGCAGGAAGTGGCGGCCGGCCTGCGAAAACAGGGCTGGAGTTTACTGGTACAGGGTGAGGCTTCACGCAACGCACTCCTCCTGTTACATAAAGAGCGTTGTTTACATGGTCAACCCAGCATACTGCTTGGAACCGGTAGTTTCTCCGAAGGGCTGGATCTGCCTGGCGCGCAACTCACCAACCTGATCATCACCAAATTACCTTTTGCCGTTCCCACCTCCCCTATCGAGGCCGCGCAAGCCGAGTGGATCATATCCCGAGGGGGTAACCCGTTTTTACAAGTTACGGTGCCGGATGCCTCAAGAAAATTGATCCAAGCCTGTGGCCGACTGATCCGCAAAGAGGGGGATGCCGGACGGATCGTGCTATTGGACCGGCGCATCGTCACCCGTCGCTATGGGCAGGGGATGCTGGATGCTCTTCCCCCGTTTCGACGCCGCATCGACTGGTAATAGCGCCCCCCAAGTCAAACCTCTAGGCGACATAACCCTGCGTGGACAGGGCCGTTTTCAAGCTAAGTCGGGGGATTTGCCAGCTTTTATTGCCGCTCTGGTTTAAAACTGTAAAAATGACGCTTCGTTCCCGGCTGTTCACCAGCACTATGTATCGCTGATCATAAGGAATTAAGATGCGTCTGACACATCTGCTTACCGTACTTTGTGCGCTGTCGAGTGCATTACCCGCCCTGGCCTATTCGGCCACTATTGAGATCCCCCGTCCCTACGTTGTTTATTTACAGGACGGAAAATCGGCCAAGACCAAGGCGTTAGATTCCCAACGCCAGTTTAATTTGCCGGCAGGGGAGCATCAGCTCGTCATCCGTTTTGAAGGCAGCTTCAAAGATCAGAGTGAAAATCGGCTGATCAGTGGCGAGCCCGTGGTTCTGAACCTTGATCTGAAAGCTGAGGATCAGTTAGCCATTAAATTTGATTACCCGAAAAATTATCGTGCCGCTGAGAAGTTCCTGGAGAAACAGGATCTGAAATTCATCGACACCCAGAGTGGCGGCACAACGAAAGTCGATTACTTCGTCATGCCCAAGAAAGAGGGGCTGCAAATTGGCCGGGATTACCAGCAAGAGCTGCAGGCTCTGGGTAAGGCGTTCCAGCAACCCGCTGCCATGACCTCGACCACAGAGATGGCGGTCGCAACTGTCGCTGGTGCGGCGGCAACTCAGGGTGCCACCTCGGGCAAAGGAGCGTTGGATAAAAAGACCCAGACCCTGGAAATGCTGAAGTACTGGTACAACCAGGCAGATGCTGAAACCCGCAAAAACTTCCAATACTGGGTCATATCCCAGCAATAACCATGATTATTTCCTCCGGCTTACCCGCTTGGAAGCCGGAGGAAAATCATCAGGATGAGAATAATGAATTTAACGCTACGCCCAACCCGATCCGTGTTTGGGCTAACCCTGCTGACCAGCCTATTGCTGCTCGCGTTTCCAGCCTCAGCCAATGAATTCGCCAGCCATTTACTCGCTCCCGGCGGCATCCGTATCGAGTTTGTCCTGTTTGCACTCACCTTGCTGGGTGTGGCACTGCTGCATCATGCCACCATGTGGGTCGCCCTCAGCGGCTTAGCCGCCATATTGGTTGCCAAATATACACTGCTGGATGACTTTTCGTTCATGCAACACCTGCTGGGTGGGCATGGCCACGAAGGTGAATGGCGCATCTTACTGAACCTGATCGGCTTGCTGTTTGGCTTTGGTATTCTGGCCAAGCACTTCGACAACTCTCAATTGCCCAAGATATTGCCACGCTTCTTACCCGATGACTGGAAGGGTGGCTTTGCCCTGCTGGTGATGATTTTTATCCTCAGCTCCTTTCTGGATAACATAGCCGCCGCCATGATTGGTGGGGCTGTGGCTTTTGTCGTGTTCAACAAACGGGTACATATCGGTTATTTGGCCGGCATTGTGGCGGCAAGTAACGCTGGGGGTTCTGGCTCCGTAGTGGGCGATACCACCACCACCCTGATGTGGATCGATGGCGTCAGCCCATTCAATGTCATCCATGCCTATGTGGCGGCGGTTGCTGCGCTGATCATCTTTGGCGTCATAGCCGCACGGCAGCAGGATAAATACCAACCCATAGTCAAAGACGCGCCGTTCAATAGCACCATTGAGTGGAACAGGTTGCTGGTAGTCGGGCTGATCCTGGTGCTGGCTATCGTCACCAACTATTTCCTGGATTTCCCGGCCCTGGGTGTCTGGATCGCCATTTTGCTGGGTTCCCTGTTTGTCAAAACCCCGTGGTACGAACTCAAGCATGCGTTCTCCGGGACTATCTTCCTGGTGGCCCTGGTGACCTGCGCCTCCTTGATGCCTGTCGATCAACTGCCGCCCGCCTCCTGGGTGACCACCTTTGCCATGGGCTTCATCTCGGCAGTGTTTGATAACATTCCACTGACCAAACTCTGCCTAGTCCAAGGTGGTTATGACTGGGGAGTCCTGGCCTATGCCGTCGGTTTCGGGGGCTCCATGCTGTGGTTTGGCTCCTCCGCCGGGGTTGCGCTCTCCAATATGTATCCAGAGTCTCGTTCAGCCATTCGCTGGGTCCGGTATGGTTGGCACGTCCCTCTGGCTTATGTGTTGGGTTTCTTCCTGATGCTGGCACTGGTCGGTTGGCATCCTCATCCGCCCCACAAGTCGGCTGATGAAGCGGCGGAGGTCTCAGTGACTCAAGTCGTGACTGAGGTGAACGGGACTGGGGTGAAATAGTCCCCGCTCGGTCGCAGCCACCATCTCGATAGTTCCGCCAACAAAAAACTCAGATATCAAGAAACTCAAACAACAAAAAAGGAGCCAATCAGGCTCCTTTTTTATTGTCTACGACGGTATGACCGGTTCAGACGAGCGTCGTCTAATCCTTCTTACCGAAGAAGTTAAACTCCGGCTTCATGGTCTTCAGATAGTTAAAACGCGTCCACCAGGACATAAAGACCAGAGCTGCTAGGTGCAGAACGACCAGCACGGTAATGATGTTGGCCAAGGTTTCATGGATATCACCCATGCTGTCGATGCTGGTATGGTCGATGGCCCAGCCAGTTGCGGCCATGCCAAGCATCCCCAACCAGAAACACCAGATGATGGCACCGGCCAGCGCGTTATGGCCCAGCTCGGTGTGAGGCTTGCGTTCCCGCAGATCTTGCAAATGCGCCAGGATTGCCCGCGGCCACGGGAAGAACTGGTTCAGACGCGCCGGACCACTGGCAGGCAACAGCCCCCAAATCAGGCGGATCACCACCAAAGCCGCAATGCTCCAGCCAATCCAGATGTGAACCGTTTCTCCCGGCTCATCAATGAAGCGGTTGGCTACAAAGCCGATGGCCACCAACCAATGACAACTTCTTACCAGTAGATCCCAACGTCCAATGGCTACTTTATCCATATTTTCCGTTCTCCATTCTTCTCTATTTTCCGCTCGGGAGCCGCAAAGCGGACAATTGGCTATCCACCCTCGCCACACCCCAACCCGACCCATGATAGATCCCGAGGCTATACACAGAGCCTTATCGGAACCTTAAGCATCCAATACTCACCTGAATGAGTCTATCAGGCTAGCAGCCGTTCATCGCGACTGTTGTCACCAAAACCCCGTAACCCCACTACATGCACATGTTCATGTTTGCCATGCACCTTACGGATCAACTTATAGGTGGTGCCCTTTTCCGGACTGATATTTTCCGGCGCCGCAATCAACAACTGCATATCCTGACGCTCACACAGCTCGAACAGGGTGGCAATGGACTTGGCATCCAAACGCGCCGCTTCATCGAGGAACAACAGACGGCAAGGGAGTATATCCTTGGCCCGCAGGCGCTTGGCGTCCTCTTCCCAACTCTGCAGCACCATCAGCAGGATCGCCTGACCAGTACCGATCGCCTCGCCGGTCGACAAGGCACCACTCTCGGCGCGCAACCAGCCATCGACGCCCCGCTGTACTTCGATCTCCAGCTCCAGGTAGTTGCGATAATCCAGCAGCGCCTCACCCAATACCTGATGGCTGCGCTCCCCCTGATCGATATGGGGATTCAGGCGCTGGAACAACTTGGCCATAGCTTCGGAGAAAGTCAGCGCCTCATCGGCGAACAGATCCTGATGCAAGGTGGCCTGATCCCCCAGGGCATTGAGCAGCCGGGCATAGGCATCGCGGACATTCACATTCAAGCGCACCCCATGGACCTGGCCAAAAGCGATATTTTGCAACCCCTGGTTGAGGACACGAATACGGTTTTGTTCGCGGCGGATGATGTTGGTGATCTTGGCGGCCACCTCGGTGGAGCTCAAGGAGAGATGGGACTCGCGCTGTTTGAGCTCATCGGCCAGCCGAGAGAGCTCAATCTCCATCTCTTCAATCGCCTCCACCGGATCATCCGAGCGAATGATGTCATGACGGATGCGATCCTTGAGATAGCGATAAACCACCACATAGAAGGCCACCTTCTGCTCGGTATTGCGATTGCCCTCCGACAGCCGCAAGGCATCGCGCAGCTCTTCGTCGTGATGTACCGCCAGACGCAAGGCGCCCAACGCCTTGTCCGACATGGAGCGCAAGTCATCCGCATCCAGATAGGCCAGTTCGCGGCGATTCAGCCGTTTTTCCACATCATTGTCCCGGGCCAGACGCAGCACCCGATTCCAGCTCTGTTTGTGGTGGATCAGCAGTTTACGCGCCTGCTTGTAATCCTTGCCCTCATGGGCCAGTCGCCCTTGCAGGCTGTCGATGTCCCGACGGCAAACCTGGAATTGAGCCTCGGCCTGGGTCCGGCGCGAACGGGTGCGCACCAGCTGCTCTTCCATCTCGCGCTTGTGGTGTCGGGCCTTCTCTTCCATATCCGCGGTGACCACCAGCCCCATGGCGCCCAGCTCCTGCTCGAACTCGCTCAGGGTCTGACGCTTGGCATCCAGTCCCGATTGCAGAGCGGTTCTGACCTGCATAGCGTCGGTGAAACGACTGACAATCTGGGCCACCGATTCGCCCAGTTGCCGCCGTGCCAGCTCGGCATCGGCCAACTTGGCCTTGAGGCGCTCGCTGATTTCAGATGTTTGCCCCAGCATGGCTTCCGCATCCTGATAGGCAAAATGGCCGCTGCGCGCCAGCAGTTCATCCAGCGCGAAGCTCTGCCGCCGCACCTGAGTCAGCTGTTGCTCGGCGTCGGTTGCCGCCTGTTGCAAGGCATCCAGACTCTGCGGATCTTCCCGCAACAGATGGATCTGGGCTTCCAGGGCGCTCAGTGCCTGCCCCTTCTGGCGCAGGAACTGTTCGGCCTGCTGCAAGGCTTCGAGCTCGGCTCGCGCCGTTGCCAGACGCTCATCACCGGTGCCCGTATGCAGCAGATGCAGGACCGGACGCACCCGTTGCAGCAGCGCCAAAGCGCCGCGCGCCATCTCTTGTGCCGAGCGATACTGGGCCTCCTGCTGTTGGCGCTCGGCCTGACGGGATTGCAACTCCCGAGCCTTGGCCTGTAACAGCTCCAGCTCGGCTTCCGGGTCGGCCTCGAAGGCCACATTCAGGTGTTCGGCGATAAACTGGCTGAAATGGTGATAGGTCCGGCTGTGTTTTTGCTGTTCAAACGCGGCCGTGGCATAAGCATCAATCAGCGATTCGCGCTCGGCCTCCAAGGCGGCAATCCGTTGCTCACGGGCGGCGCGGCCAAATAGCGGTACGCTCGGGAAGCGGGAGTAGCGTAACTGGCGATCACTGCCGCGCACCACCAGTGCCTGCTCCAGTTCACGAGCATCCAGCAGATCCTCGTCGAAAGACTCCGGATTCCCCTGGATGAGATAGACATCATCCGGCAGATCCTCCAGCGCCTTGAGTCGCTCCAGCGCAACCTCCAGATCGGCCACCACAATGGCAGCACGGGCCGGACCATACAGGGCCGAGTAGTAAGGGGCATCCTCGATGTTGATGTCGTCATAGACGTCACACAGCAGGACTCCATCGAGCTGTTCACTGATGCGTGACAGCCGCTCATCCACCTCACCACCAACATTTTGCAGACGGCGGATCTGCCCTTCGAGATCCAGCTTGCGCTGCTGCAGCTGATTCTTCTCGATTTCGGCCTGACGCTCGGCCGCCAGCGCCTTGTGCATGGCCTGGGAGACGGCCTGGGGATTTTCCAGCGCCTCGGCACTGAGCTCCCGCAACTTATCCTGTTTTTCCTGCGCCACCAGCCAAGCGGGCGCTATCTTCTTGAGCTGATCAATCCGGGTGCGGGACTGGATCAGCTGTTGCTCGACCTGAGCCCCCTGCTGACGACCGGCATCCAGTTGTTCGCTCAACTGCTCCAGGCGCGCTTGTTGCTGTTCGGCGGCCAGCTCTAGGGACTCCTCATCGCTGACGGTGATCTGGTGCTGACGCTGCAACTCCTCCTGCCAGCGCAGCAATTGCTGCCGCTGCTCGGCATCACGCTGCAGATCGGTCAGAGCATGCTGGATTTGCGCACTGCGGCCGACCAGATCCCGACTCTGTTGACCTTGCCGCAACACCTGTTGCGCACTCTCCCACGCCTGATCCCGGGGGACGGGACCCGCCACCTGGGTTAGCAACGCCAACGCTGCGTCATACTGGCTGGCGGCGGCCTTGGCCAGACTCAAGCGCTGCTGTACGGCCAACAGCGCCTCGGTCAGCTGGCGTTCGCGCTCCTTGAACTGGCCCTGTTCGCGAGCCACACCTGTGACATCCAGGCTCGGGCGTTCGCACAGTTCACGGGCGCTTTCCAATGCCTTGATGGCCTGACGATATTGAATGGCCCGGGTCTGCTGGATATCCAGCGCCTGCTGGTAATCGGCCAGTTGCGTCTTGAGGCTGTCAACTTCCCCTTCGGTCTGCTGCTTTTTCTGCTCCAACTCCAGCTTGCGCTCGCTGATCTCCTCGACGATGGCCAACTGCTCTTCCAGCCGCAGGCCAATATCGGTGACATCTTCGCGGTACTGTTCAATTTTCTTGCCCAGCGCCACCCCATTGATGACCTTCGCCAATTGTTCCGAAGCCGCTTCAAGCTCGTCAGTGAGATGCTTCTCCCGCGCCTGCATCTGCTCGGCTTCTTCTGCCAGATAGATGGCGCGCTGTTTTTCTTCCCGCAGCAAGCGGTGTTTATCCTGTAACTGTTGACGACCCGCCAACGCAGATTCGGAAAGCCGGGCCTTCTCGGCACTGTTGCGCATGTAATCCGCAGCCACGTAATGGGTGGTCTCGGTGATGAGATTGCGGAACAGATCGCGCTGGGACTGGGTCTCCTTGATGGCATCCAGGGTACGGCGGTTCTCATAGATGGCCGCTTCCATATCCTGGAAGGCCTTGCGCACGCCGGAGTTCTCCGGCAGCAGGTATTCGCGCAGTGAGCGGGAGATCGATGAGGAGATGCCGCCGTACAGGGAAGCTTCGATCAGCCGGTAGAAGCGGGATCTATCTTTTTGATCCCGCATCTTCTTCGGCAGGATACCGAGTTCAAACATGAAGTTGTGATAATCGGTCACCGAATTGAACTTGGCCACCTTGAGAGCACCTAGCTCGGCGGCGGCCTTGCGCAGATCGCTGAACGGACGCACCTTGGCCTTGTCCTCCTCCAGCTTTTCCAGCAACAACTCGGTAGGCTGCAGCCCCGCCGGTACATCCAGCAGGGCAAACGGCGTGATATTGACCTTGTGATCCCGGTTGGCCACCTGCTCCAGATGGACGCCGACCCAGATCCGCTGGTCGCGCGAGTTGTGAACTTCGATCAGGGAGTAGCAATGACCGCGCTGCAGCTTGCCATACAAGCCCTTGTCGCGGCTGGCACTGGAACTCCCGGCTTCGGTGGTGTTACGGAAATGGAGCAGGGTCTGATCGGGGATCAGTGCCGTAATCAACGAGGCCATGGCGGTGGATTTACCGGCACCATTGCCTCCCGAGAGAGTTGTCACTAGCTGGTCAAGCTCGAAGGTCCGGGCGAAAAAAACCGTTCCAGTTGACCATGGTCATCGAAATAAACTTGCCGCGCATCGTTATACGTCCAGTCCCAGTTGTTCTTCTTCCAGCTCATCTTCACTCTCGTCCAGCAAATGCTCGCTGGTCGGTAGCTCGTCATCATGCAAGATGGCTTCCCCTTCCCGGATCATCCGCAGCTGTACGGCGCGCGGGTCCTCGTCACTGCGAACATCGGCGCCGAAACGGAATACCGATTCGTTGACGCGGAATTTATCACCGGTGCCCACCTGTACCACCATGCCAAGGCGCTTGAGACGGCGCAGCGAGGTGCGCATCTTCTCCAGCAGCTTGCGCTTGTCAAGATCCGAACCGCCGCTGCGCTGGTTGACCATGCGCAGCAATTGCCGCTCATCGGCCAGTGTCAGCAGCTCCTCTTGCAGATCGCTGAGAGAAAACAGCCCCTCGTTGGCCAGCCGCTCCGGGCTCAGATAGAGGTAACAGAGTACCTTGCCCACCAGCATGTCGAGCTCCGAGAGCACAGAAGTGCCGATTTCGGAACTGGCGCGGGGCCGCAGATAGAAGAAGCCTTCCGGCGCCTTGATCAGCTCGACTTGATAACGCGCGTAGAAACGTTCCAGCTCGTCGTGGTATTCGAGCAAGAAGGAGTGGTTGTCCAGATCATCGGCGCTGATGTGGCGGCCACTGCGCAATCCGGTATCCAGTTTCGGGAACAAGGGGTTGGCAATCGCCTGCGCCATGCGCAACGCGAGAGGAAAATCAGTATTGATCAATGACATGGGCCTGTACCTTAGCTCCCGATTCGTTGATGGGTTTCCATTTGGGCTGTTTGGCGCTCGATAACTCCGCCTCGGAATGCCCCAGGCGGATGGCGGTGTCGATCAGCAGCCGCGCCACATCGAAGTGTTGATAATCCGGATAGTGCGCCAGGTAATCCCGCAGCACTTCGGCCATATCCAGCGGTTTGCCCCCCTCACGGAAGGCATCCAGATGCAGCTGGATGCGCTCGGCCAGCTGATTGTTGATATCCAGAATTTCATGATATTCCAGCTCGCTGGGCAGCTCGCCGGTCACCTCGTCGCCATGCAGAGCCAGGGTCTCGTCGCGCAATTCCAGTAATCGATGCTCCTGCGCCACCACCATCAGCCAGTTGTGGTGCTGGAACTCGCGGATCGATTCCCGCAACCGCTGGCTAAAGGCCCGGTTCTTGTCCATGTCGATGGCGGTGCGGATGAACTTGTGCACGTGGCGATCATAACGGGCCCACAGCTCGATGCACTGTTGCCCCCAGCTGATGATGGCATCCAGCCGCGCCTGCAGGGTCTGGGTCAGGGCCTCGATATGCACCAGCTCCTCCCGTCCCTGGGTCGCTTCCTGGATGTTCAGCAAACCATCCTGCAAATTGTGTCCTGCGGCATCCAGAGTATCTTGCAATTCACGCAGGGTCTGGCCGGTCTCCCGCAGCAGCTTCTCGCAACTGTGGATGGCCTGGGTCCAATCCAGATTCAGCAGATCGGCAATCTCGGCCTTGACCTGATTTTGCTGCTCATCCATGGCCCTTTGGGTCAAGTCGATCCGCGCCAGGATCTCCTCCACCGAATATTTCAGTCGTGGATAAACCTGCTCATCCCAATGGGTCAGTGCATCATTTTCGCTCGCCGCCTGATAGGCCTTGGCCAGCTCACTGGCCACCTGCTCCAACAGCAAGGAGAGCTTGACGCTGCTGACCTCTTTTTGTTCGGCAAAGAACTCGACAATCCCCATCGCTAGTCGGGTCAGACGATACAGGCTCTCACCCTCGACCGGATCGGCATTGAAACGAGACAGCAACTTTTGTCGCACCAGCTCGTTGATGGCGTTGTTAGCTCTGTGGGTCAGGGTCTCGTCCATCTGGCCGAATACCTGGCTGACATAGCCAAAGGCATCATGCAGCGCCGCTTCGGTCAGCTCATGGCTCGAATCGTCGCGGGAGAGCGTGGCGATGGCAATCAGGAACGCCAGCCGATCATTGGCCAGATTGAGGGATAGCCCCTCCTGTTTGACCCAGCCCACTAACTCGGGCAGGGTGCGATCCGCCGCGCGGGAAACCTCTTGCGTCATGACATTCTCTTCTCAATCACTGTGCTATCCCCATGAGGTAATGGTCGTTGTGCCATCACATGGATGTAGCGGCCAAGCGCCACGAAAGGCTCCTGGCGACAATAACGTTGTTCCATCTGGAGCAGATCATCGAATTTTTCCAGCTGATCCTGTTTATGACGCATGTAGTCATGGATCACCCGCACCCCGGTCTTGCCGATGAGTTTCAGACCTCCCCGTTGCAGCCAGTCATACACCTCGTCCGGCAGTTGGGGATTACTGGGGGTCAGCTTCTGTTTGCGCTTCTTGGTCAGTCCGGCACGGATGTAATCAAAATTCCCCACCACCAGACTCTGGAACAGCAGGGCGTTGCGGTTATAAAACAGCAAGGAGAGGATGCCACCCGGCGCCAAAAAGCGCAGCAAGGATAACAAGGTCTGCCGGGGTTCACTCAACCATTCGAGTACCGCGTGGCACAAGATGAGATCAAACTCACCCTCGATGTGCTGATCCAGATCCTGGATTGGACAGTGGATCAAGCGGATACGCTCGCTCAACCCCTTGGCCTCAATCTGTTGTCGGCCCAGCTCCAGCATGTCAGCGGACAGATCACACAAGTCAACGCTGTGTCCCATCTGCGCCAGTTGCTGGGCAAAATAGCCAAAGCCACCACCGGCATCCAGCACCCGCAACGGACGATCGCCCAGGCGGCTCAGACAGCCTTGCAGATCCTGCCACACCACGGCGGCACGAATACGGCCCTTACTGGTACCATAAATATTCTGGGCAAACTTGTCGGCCATGCCGTCAAAGCTGTGATCTGCACTCACCATTGCGGTTCCGTTTCACTCAAGGGAGGGCTATTCTGGCACATCCCCATACCCCTGCAAACGGCGCGGCCGACGGCCGCTCAGAGATCATCCATGTTCTGGTTAAAAAAATGGCTGGGCGGGTTGTTAATGCCCCTGCCCTTCACCCTGGCCCTGATTGTGCTGGGTTTGTTACTACTGTGGTTTACCCGTCGGCAACGGCTGGGCAAGACCCTGTGCACCCTGGGCGCCCTGTTGCTGATTACTTTTTCGCTACGCCCGGTGAGTGTCGATCTGCTCCGCCCGCTGGAGCAACAGTACCCACCCTTTCCAATCGGCCAAAGCGTCGACTTTATTCTGGTGCTCGGTCATGGCCACGTCAGCGATCCAACGGTGCCGCTCACCAGCCAACCGATCAGCAATGCCTATGCGCGGATACTCGAAGCCCTCGATATCAAGCGGCGCAACCCTCAGGCCAAGCTGGTGCTCTCGGGGAATATCAGCAGTGACCCTATCTCTTGTGCCGAGATGTACGCGCGCATCGCCGAACACTACGGCATCCCGCGCCGCGATATGATTTTGATAGAAGATGCGTATGACACCCATGATGAAATCACCCGCTACCGCAACATCATCGGCGACCATACCGCCGCGCTGGTCACTTCGGCCAGCCACATGCCCCGCGCCATGGGGCTCATTCGCCAAGCGGGCCTGCATGTGATACCGGCACCGACCGATTACCTGGGGCGTCAGGCCCAACGTCCAATCCCCTCCTACGGTTATTTACCCGAGGGGCGCTACCTGATGTATTCCGAGACTGCACTGCATGAATGGATCGGCGCAATATGGAGTCAATTGCGTAGCCAGTCGAAAGAATGAGCAATGTCCAACCCAAAAACTGATATGGATCAGTAATTAGGGTAAAATATTACCCTGCGTGACCAAGCGCTGACTATTCGGGGCCGAGATCACCTCATATAATGCCCCGCAGCAAATCACCATCTGGAGGATGAAAGAATGAGACAACCATTGGTAATGGGTAACTGGAAGTTGAACGGCACCAAAGCATCTGTTGAAGCTCTGGTCAAGGCGCTGGTTGAACCGGCAGCCAAGGCTGAAGGCGTTGAAGTCGCTGTCTGCCCGCCGGTTATCTTCCTGGGCCTGGTTGAAAAGCTGACTGAAGGCACCCGCATTCAGTACGGTGCGCAAAACGCTGACGTACACACTGCTGGCGCATTCACCGGTGAAAATTCTCCGGTCATGCTGAAGGAATTTGGTTGCAAATACGCTCTGGTTGGCCACAGCGAACGTCGCACCCTGCACGCAGAAACCGATGCCGTTGTTGCTGCCAAGTACGAAGCCATCCAACAGAATGGTCTGGTACCAGTACTGTGTATCGGTGAAACTCTGGCTCAGTTCGAAGCCAACGAAACCAACGCTGTGGTTGAAACCCAGCTGAAGGCCGTCATCGACCGTTCCGGTATCGATTCTTTCGCCAATGCCGTCGTCGCTTACGAGCCGGTATGGGCCATCGGTACTGGCAAGACTGCCACTCCAGAAATCGCGCAAGCCGTGCATGCCCACATCCGTGCCTACCTGGCCGGTTTCAGTGCTGACGTCGCCGCCAAGGTACAAATCCTGTACGGTGGTTCTGTCACTGGTGCAACCGCCGCGGATCTGTTCGGCCAAGCCGACATCGACGGTGGTCTGGTCGGTGGTGCTTCCCTGAAGCCGGAAGACTTCGCTCAAATCATCGCTGGCGCCAAGCAATAACACATTATGAGGGCGTCATCAGACGCCCTCATCGTCTCCGCATAACCCTGTTGTGTACTTTACCTCTGTGACGGAGGGGCTGTGTGAAAGTACCGCCACTGCCAGCTCTGACCTGGTAGCCCATGGGTTCATCGCGAGACGCCGGGGCCTGCCCCACCAGTTTGTACAAGAAACTTCGACTTATAGAGGCACACTATGATCAAGAAAATTGGTGTTCTGACCAGTGGCGGTGACTCACCAGGCATGAATGCGGCCATCCGGGCCGTCGTCCGTGCCGGTCTGGCAGCCGGTCTGGAGGTTTACGGTATCCGTGACGGTTACCTGGGCCTGCATCAGGATCGCATTACCAAACTGGAACGCCACAGCGTCTCTGACGTGATCAATCGCGGTGGTACCTTCCTGGGTTCGGCTCGCTTCCCGGCCTTCAAAGAAGAATCCGTGCGTCGCGAAGCCATCGAAAACCTGCAGAAGCATGGGATCGATGCTCTGGTGGTTGTGGGTGGTGATGGTTCCTACATGGGCGCCAAGAAGCTGACTGAAATGGGCTATCCCTGTATCGGTCTGCCCGGCACTATCGATAACGACATCGCCGGTACCGAATTCACCATCGGCTTTGATACTGCACTGAATGTGGTCATGGAAGCCATCGACCGTCTGCGTGATACCTCCACCTCTCACAAGCGGATCTCGATTGTGGAAGTCATGGGGCGTCATTGTGGTGATCTGGCCATGTCGGCCGCCGTAGCCGGTGGCGCCGAGTTCGTGATCGTGCCGGAAAAGGGTTTCGACAAGAACGAGCTGCTGGCCCAGATCGATGATGGCATCGCCAAGGGCAAGCGTCACGCCATGGTCACCATCTGTGAGCACGTCACCGATGTGAACGCACTGGCCAAGGAAATCGAAGCCCATACTGGTCTCGAAACTCGTGCCACCATTCTCGGTCACATCCAGCGTGGCGGTAGCCCGACGGCCCGTGATCGGATCCTGGCCAGCCGTATGGGTGCCTATTCCATCGAGTTGTTACTCGCTGGCGTCGGTGGTCGTTGTATCGGCCTGCAAGAAAACAAGCTGGTGCACCACGACATTATCGATTGTATCGAGAACATGAAGCGTCCATTCGACGAAGAGATGTTCCAGTTGAGCGACATCCTGTTCTAAGACAGGCACTCAGCTCTGCACATAAATAAGAAGGAGGCGACAGCGCCTCCTTTTTGTTGTCGCCGATCCTTGCCTCTGACAGATAACAGCAGTCAGAGCGCTAGGCCGGGATCAGACCCCGCTCGATAAATACGCTCTTGGCCGTCAGCATGCCATTGATCGCCGCCGGGAAACCGGCATACACCGCCATCTGGATGATGACCTCAATCACCTCCTGCGGGGTACAGCCTACATTCAAGGCCCCATGCAGATGGACCGCCAATTGGGGTTGGGCATGACCCAGAGCCGTCAACGCCGCCACGGTAGCTATCTCCCGGCTCTTCAAATCCAGCGCCGGTCGCTGATAAATATCCCCAAACGGAAACTCTATGGTGTAACGCGCCAGATCCGGGGCAATCGACTCCAGCGCCGAAATGACTTTGGCTCCGGCCTCCCCATCAATTTCTGCCAAGCGCTGCAATCCAGCCTCAAAACGTGTATCTGTCATGCTCTGATCCTCCTGTCTATGGAGCCATGAGACTACAACTTCGAGTGGACTCTAGGGCAAGCACTGTTTAACCAGTTCTTGGTCGTAATGGGCAATTTTTTGCATCAAGGCGTCGAGGTGAGCCTGCTGCTCGGCCAGCTGTTGCTGCAAAATAGCCGCATGCTGTTCCAGCAACTGCTTGCGTTCGGACAAGCTACTCTCGCCTTGCTTGCGCAAGACCGCATAGCGCTGGATCTCGCGCAGCGGCATGCCAGTCGCCTTGAGCCGCTTGATAAATGCCACCCAAAGCTGATCATGTTGGTCGTAAACACGATGGCCCGAGGAGGCGCGCCGTATGTTATCCAGCAGGCCAATCTGCTCGTAATAGCGCAGCGTGTGTACGGTAAGCCCGGTCAAGCGGGCAAACTCCTGGATCGTCATCATGACTCCAATATCACAAAGCGCGGATGGCCCTGCCGGTCTTCAGGTCACGCCATCACGCTCGATTCATTGTCCCTTGACCCGGCGATCATTGATCAGCAGCGACAAGAAGATGAGGCCGCCACCAATCCCCAACCGCAGCAGATCGGCCGACTTGTTCCACAGTAACAGATTGACCAGCAGCCCCGCCGGGATCAAGGCATTGTTCATGATGGCTAGCACCCCGGCATTGACCTGGGTCGCCCCCTTATTCCACAGAAAATAACCCACGCCGGAGGCCCCCGCTCCCAGCCACACCAGCAAACCCCACTGCACCGCCGTGGTTGGATAACGCGGGGTTCCCAATACCAGCCAGGCCGCCAGCGCCACCAGCGCCGCGCCAAGAAAGAAGCAGGCAAAAACCTGATGCTGGGGCAAGCGAGCGGTTTGTCGAGCCAGCAGTTGTTTGTAAGCCACCTGTCCGGCGGCAAAACAGAGATTAGCGCCTTGCACCACCAGAAAACCGAACAGGAAATCAGAGGTCAGATGATCAAAGCGGATCACCGCCGCCCCTAACACGGCCAGCGCCGCCGTCAGCATATAACGCCCATGGAAACGGCGGCCGAGCAGATCGTTGAACAGGGTGACATACAGCGGGGTGAAGATAGTGAAGATGAGCACCTCGGGCACAGTCAACAACAAGAAGGAGTGGTAGTAAAACAGGTACATGCACCCCAACTGCACGGCGCCTATGGCCATCAGGCTGAAGGCCAGCCCGGCTCTGAGTTCCCGTAAGCGCAAAAAGGGGATGAAAACCAGCAAAGCCAGCAGGGTACGGGTCAGTACCATGAAGTAGGCATCCACCTGTCCAGCCAGATAGACGCCGATAAAACTAAAGGAAAAGGCCCAGAGCAGGGTTACAAATGAAAGGTATGCCATCTCAGACTCCACGATCTAACGAGCCTGTGATGATGCAATAACGATGACAGTCGCACCACAGCATGCTGCCCTGCGGCTCCAGACAGCACTTTACAAATGGCTGCTTTTAACTCATTTAATCCGGAACTAACCAGTGGGTCATGACCATCACGATCACCAGAGCTACGGCCACGGGTACCGAAGTCCGCTTGACCACCTCCAATGGCGAGACATGACCCATGCCCGCCGTGGCTACCACGACGCCGGAAACCGGCGATAGGGTACGTCCCAGATTGGAGGCCTGTAGCATGGGGATCACCAGATACGCCGGGGGTATACCGAGGCTCGTCGCCAGTTTCGGGATCAACTCGATAAAGGCGAAGAAGGGGGCATTACCGGAGCCCGTAGTCACGGCCGCCAAGAGGGTGATCACCACCAGCAACAGCATGAGAAATAGCGCACCGAGTCCATTCTCTTGCCCCAACGACAGGAGTTGATCGATAAAACCCAGGGTCATCAACCCCTGAGCAAAGACCCCGGCGGCAACCAACAGGATCACCACGCTGGAGAAGGCCTCGGCCATTCCGCGGTATACCACATTCAGGCCATCGAACAGTTTTTTCGCATCTCGCTTGCGCAAATACTCGCAACTGGCTGCCAGGATCAGGCAGAAGATGATGGTGGCATTGATATCCAGATGAACACCAAATGAGCCATTGAATACAAACACACCAACTAGGGGTGAAAAGGGCAAGAGGGCATAACCCGCCGGGCAATGGATCTGCAAGCGACTGACATCCACAGCTTCATGCTTGACCCCTTCACGGCGATCAAGCCAGCGCTGCCAGAAAAAGTGAGTGAGCCCCATACCGGCGATGGCGCTGAGCGAAATCGGTAGAGAAAGTCCAAAGGCAAAGGGCAGCAGTTCCATGCCAGCGGCTTCGGCGGCCATCACCACATCTCCAGAAGTTGGCGCCAATATGATGGCCGCCGGTGATGCGCAAATTGCAGTGGCCGCCGCACGGGAGATCCCCAGGTTGACCATCAGCGGGAACAGGGTCGCCATCAGTAGCACACCGAGTCCCGCCGCAGAGCTCATTGCCAACGACATGGCACAGGCAACCAAATAGGCCAGCACCATGCACAGATAGGGGGAATGAATGACATGGAGCGGCTTACTGAGCAGCTTAATCAACACATCATTGGCACCCAGATGATTCATGTAGGCGGCAAAGCCACACAACAACATGATCATGAGACCGAGACCACCACTGCGCTCAACCAGCAGGTAACGTACCGTATCGATCACGTCAAACAACGGATTACCGGTGGTTGGCACAGCCGATGGCAAGATCTTGATCCCCATGGCCGCGCTGACACTCAACAACACCAGACCACCCACAAAAAGGACACCACTGGCCCCATAGCCTTTGACAATGAAATAACCGACCAACACAGTCACCGAAAAACCGATTATCAGTAAAAGCATAAGGACTCCGGTTACCTCACTATGAGTACTAGCGCTGAATGCCTGTAACACAAGCCCTATGATTGTGAACCCGATGACCCCGGGTTGCCTTGCGCCATTTCACTGAATTTCAGCATGTGCCGTTCGGATAGTGCGATACTTCATCGCGCGCCTGATGCAGCAACGCCATGATGGGCGCGGGTTCGGTGCAACGGCGTAGCGCTAGAAACAGGGGCTGAGCCTCGACATATTGCTGCCGCAAATAGCTGAACCACTGTTTGATGCGATTCGGGAAATAGCCCCCCTTGTCACCCCGCACTTCCAGCTCGCCATAATGCAACAACAGCTGCAACACCTCAGGCCAGGGCATCACGGCCGCACCACCTTGTACCACGGCTCCCAGATTCGGCACATTCAGGGCACCACGTCCCACCATCAAATCCTGGCAACCGGTCATCGCCCGACAGCGAACCCCGTCGGCATGACTCCAGATTTCGCCGTTGGCGATCACCGGGATCAGTAATCGCTCGCGGATACGGGCAATCCATTCCCATTTGATGGCTTCGCTGCGATAACCATCTTCTTTGGTCCGGCCATGCACCGCCAGCTCGGTCGCCCCCGCAGCCGCAGCCGCATCGGCAATGGTCAGACAATCCGCCGGATTATCCCAACCCAGACGGATCTTCGCCGTGACCGGCAGATGCCCGGGCACCGCCTGACGTACGGCTGTGATGATCCGGTACATCAGATCCGGCTCCTTGAGCAGCACAGCTCCTCCTTTGGATTGATTGACCAGTTTGGCCGGACAACCAAAGTTGAGATCCACCCCCGGCGAGCCCAGATCGACCGCACGCACGGCATTCTCCGCCAGCCACTCCGGCGACTGTCCCAGCAGTTGCACCCGCACCGGAGTACCGGATGCCGTCTTGCCACCCTGCAACAATTCAGGGGCCAACTTATAGAAGGTTCGTTTCGGCAACAGCATATCAATCACCCGGACAAACTCGGTCACACAGAGATCATAAGGGTTGATCTGACTGAGCAAACCACGCATCAGAGGGTCCAGCACCCCTTCCATCGGCGCCAGGATCAAGCGACCAGTCGGTGGGGTGGCTAGGGCGGTAGCAGGGGGCAACATGCAGGTCTCCGGAAGTTAGGCAACACCCTGGCAACAGGGCGTCAAATACAAGGCAATAAAAACACCGGAGCTGCCTTGCGGCAGAGTCCGGTGTTTCTCGATGGTATGACGCGCAACTCAAGCCAGAACTGTGACTTCTTGGCCGGTAAAAGATACCACCTGGCCTGCCAGGATCTTGCAACGCTTGCGGGTTTCGATATTACCATCCACCAGCACCAGGCCTTCGGCAATGGCGGACTTGGCGGCCGCACCGCTCTCACTCCACCCTTGCAGCTTCAGCAGATCGCACAACTCCACATGGGCATGGCCTTCCAGATTAAACGTCTCCATTACGACTCCTCGTCTAAGTGCGATCTGGCTGGAACACCCGATCGCTGTCACTTCATTTTTCTGGCGCATGTATGTCATAAAAGTTGCGGTTTGTCGAATCGGATAGGTTCATTTCCGCCTCTCTGGAGCATTTCTCCGGGTCATGCACACGCCAATGCTCACTTGGCGGCTCGATTGACTCGTCCTTCTGCCTCCTCCAGCGCCGCATCTGCCTCCTGCCGGCCAGAAAAGTAATTCTGCAGGGCCGCCGTGATACTGCTCCAGAACAACGGCATGGCCGGGTGTCCCGGCATGGCCACGCCCTGCTGCACGCTTTGCAAAATAGCTTCATGCAGCGGGGAATGGTCCTGAGCCACATAGCAGGCGACGATCCCGGCATCTGAACCTGATTGATAACGAGCCATACCTGCCGGAGTTAGCAGATCCTGCTCTAGGAACTCCTGTGCCAGCATGGGCTCCGCCGATTGGCTGCTGATCCCGGCGGCCATGACCCCATAGAAGGGATGCACAAGCCGCCCCTGCATAGCGGGTAAAGCCGCCACACCATAGGCGACACCGCTTTGTCCCAGACGGTTCGCATCCCAAGGCCCACCCACCATCAACGCCAGCTGTCCTTGGCTGAAACGATCCAGAGCCCGCTCATAGGTCAGTCCCTTCGGCGACCAACCCGCATCGATCCAGTGCTGCATCTGGTGCAGATTCTGGAGGCTGGTTGGGGTATGAGGCTGCAATTTGAGTTTGCCCTTGAGGTCCACCTGCAACGCCTGCGCCCCCCCGGCCGTAACAAACGGCCAACTGTGATACGGGGAGCTGAAATCCCAACCAACCAGATCCACATCCGGAGCCAGTCGCGCCGCCAAGGTGGGAAATTCACTGACATCTCTCGGAGAAGCCGACAGCAGATGACGATTCCAGAACAGGACCAGAGACTCCAGTTGCAGGGGGTAACCGAGTAATGTCCCATCGGCCTGCCGCAACGGTCGTAAGGCGGCAGGTAAACAGTGCTGTTGCAAGCGGGGAGATAACGTCAAGGGCAGCAATAGACCTGCCTGTTGCCAATCGGCGAATCGGTCATGCGCCCAGATGATGATATCGGGTCCCTGCCCCTGCTGTGCCAGGATCTCAAACTTCTCGACAAAATTGGCAGGCGACTGGATCTGGACCGCGCGGCCGGTTCGGGCGGTGAACTCCTGGGCAATCGCCGTCAATTCGCTCACACCACGGCCAGTCCAGATCACCAGCGGACGTTCATTCCGCTCCACATGCTGATGCACCGCCACCACTCCTGCGATGACCAAGACGCACACGAGGGTGCCGATAATTCCCTTCCACATTCCAGCCATTTTTTGCAATCCAGCGTTAAATCCCTCAACAGGCGGCATCATCACCAAAATCACCGTAATTGCCAGAGCTAAAGGGCTTGGAGTCCTCAAATCCGGAGCGAATTCAAACTATTGTCGGACCCCAGTTCCCTGCGACCCAACCTGCTGGCGGTCATTTATTCCGAGAAGCGATAACCAAATGTGACCATCTCATCCGTTTCTGCAGTTTGGGAAGGTGCCGGGCTGAGAGCAGGAGGTGGAATGTATTCCGGCGCACCAACACCTTGGGGTAATAACGGCTCCGACCGCGTAAAACCGGAACCCACACCGGGCTCACCACCCGAGTTCAGCCGGATACAGGCCCCTTGCAAGGTAATACCCCCGGCATCAAGCTTGATAAAACTTCCGCCCGCCTTGATGGTCAGTTCACTGCCCGCATCCAGTACCAATTGCGTACCAGCCTTGAGATGCACCTCGCGGCCCACCTCGATCAGGCAGGATTGCGCGATCTGCTGGCAAAGCGATTGCCCGACCTGTAGCGAATAGCTCTGATCAATTTTCAGACGCCGCTCCCCCTCCACTAACAAATGATCTTCCTTGCCTACACGGGTAAACCGGCTAGCACGGATGCTGGCATGTTCATCCTGCTGAATTTGCCAACGCACATCCTGCTCCACATGCACCAGCAGATCTTTTTGGCCATGCAGGTAGATCTCCTCCTGCCCAGCCTGATCCTCGAACGACAGCTCGTTGAATCCATCCCCTTGATAACTCTCGGTACGCAAGACGGTCCGACTCTTATGGGCCGGTAGCGAATAGGGAGGAACGTTTGTGGCGTGATAGGTCCGGCCTGTGACTATGGGCTGATCCGGATCACCCTCCAGGAAGCTGACAATCACCTCATGCCCCACCCGGGGGAGTATCATGCAGCCATAATGCCCTCCCGCCCACCCTTGCGAGACCCGAACCCAGCAGGAGCTGTGTTCATTGTTCTGACCGCCGCGATCCCACGGGAACTGCAGCTTGATACGACCATATTCATCGCAATAGATGGTTTCGCCCTCAGGCCCAACCACTCGGGCAATCTGCGGGCCATCCACTCGGGGTTTGGACTCTGGCACAGGCCGCCAGCAATGGTTAGCCGGTATGGCCTGAAACTGATTGTGATACACGGTTGCGCCTGCCCCACCCTCCTCCTCCAGTGCTTGCGGCTGCTGACCCGTATGGTGAATACGGATGGCTTGCCACTCGCTCGCCAACTCCGGCCGTTGCGTCAGTCGCCAGTACTGGCCGGTTTGCAAGAGAGGGGAATTGCTTTGCCCGATGGCCAGTTCGGCATCCTGCCGTAAGGCATCCAACCGATAGCGGACAAATGCCTTGCCACTGACATCCTGCTTGAAGCGGCCGGGAAAATCATAGTGATGAAAATGGCCCGCAGAAGGGTCCGTCGCCAGACCTGCCACATAGCCGGAGCTCAGGCACTGACTGTGTGCCAGGGCATAATCCGGCTGCAAGAAGCTGTGATCCTGTAAGGAGACAGATGTTGGCCGCAGCTGATGCTGGGATTCGAATCTGTGTACCCGCCACTCCAAATTGGCGGCATTGGGCTGGGGATTAAAGAGAAGTTCGGAGCCTGGCGCCAACGTGCTGGCCTCGTCGGTAAACACCAACCTGGAGGGGGTAACGGCCATGTTGTGGTAGTAGAAGATCCCCTCTTCAGCCGCCAGACGCTGTAAAAAGTGCAGATCGGTTTCCCGATACTGCACGCAATACTCCCGTGCGGGATGGGGGGCACGCAACATGAAATTGGGCGCCGGGATGCCGTGCTCCCGCAGCAGCAACATGATGATCTGCTGTGGGGTCTGTGCTTGAAAGATCCGGCAGTTATGCCGTAACTGCAGACGCCATAACAGCGAAGAGAGCTGCAATCGATAGCGGGTGCGCCGAAACCCACTCTCCCCCCGAGTCGCGGCTGTCACTATGCCATCGACCCGCCGTACCAGATGACCGGCAACACAGATCCGTAACTCCCCACGGCTATCGAGTAGTCCAGACAAGGGAAGATCGGTGCGGGTGCTGGCACATTCCAACTGGATCTGAAACGGCTCAGAGAGCGCCTCCTCCCCTTCAAAACCGACCACCACCAGTTCGCTATCCGGCAGGGCATCAAGCATTAGGGTAAAGTGCAAGCCGCTGGCAGCCGTCATGTCATCCTCCCTCGACATGGCCATGGGCCACCACAACGCCGCCGCAACTCACGGCACAGCCGGATACAGCTACCGGTTGACCATTGACCAGAATGGAGGTCTCGCCGCCCATGATCTGACGACCATGGCTGCCATGTTTAGGCTTGCGATGTGCCAACAGCTGGTCCCCCTGACGTGCAACCGCCCGGCCTGCGATCAAGACATCCGGGCTTCCGCTCAAGATGGGTGTTGCCGGAAAACCGCCGTGGGCAGAGCCCAGATCACCAACCGTTGCTATCGCTGGACACATGAATCCTCCGCTGGCGCCGTCTGATATCAAGCAATCCGGAGGCGTCAGCCACACCAACGCCTCCCCCATGATCCCAACGTCAGCTTTCCAGAGGTGCGCGCCAGTCGTCGGCCCCCGAAGTACCAGCCACCGTATGCTCCCAATCAATCTTGCGATAGGCCAAGGCGACGCGGATCAGTTGGGTATAATCCGATTTACTGAGATCCTGGCAGTGAGGCATCTGGCAGTCGATTTCGACTATGGTGGCATCGGTCAGCAAGGTGCTGAAAAAGTGCTCCTGGCGTCCCTCCACCGAGGTGCGAAACCACTTGAGCGTCACCTTGGGCAGCATCTCTCCCGAAGCCAGGGCGTTATACATCAAGGGAACGGATTTATTCAGGGCGACGGTAAAGCGAAAAGGCTTGTGGGCCCGTTGACCGGAAGGTTGTCCCGATTGGGGATCGGTCGGCACTGTGACGATATGATCAAACGCCTGCACCAGCATTTCATCTTCATGCCCCTGCACGTAGATATTGCCGACGGAGTCGGAAGTAAAGGCTCCGGCGGTGATGTTGCCCTGTGTCTTGCCTTGAATACTGATGTAACACGGTGTTGGCATAACAAGCTCCTGCTGAAAGTGGAATCACGCCACGACACAGCAGTTGGCATGCCAATCATCAAAAGCCTTTTGGATCAACAAGGTACAAGGACTTCCTTCCTGCAAAATCATTTTTGATGCCAGAACAGGCGCGAAACAGCTGCTCCTGCTGGCATGTGTTGCATCGCCAGGAATGTAACGGGTCATCTACACGATCAACCGCGCAAGATCTGGCATTTTGTGAGTTGAGTGGACTATTACGCCACTCCATCGACAAAAATGGCGCCATATAGGCGCCACAACAGGAAGAGAACCGCAGAGCCGGCTTGGGCCAGCCGATGACCTAGTGCCTTTTATAGTAATGCTTAGGTTTTCCATGCTCGTGGTGATAATTGGAATAACGGCGGTCATCATAACGACGGTTATCCCAATGACTCGGTCGATGATCGCCATGCCGGCCCTCATAACGACGATTGTCCCAATGACTCGGCCGATCACGATCCTCCGAGTAGGAATTATTATTGCTGGAGTGGCGATCCCCGTTACTGGAGCCGATAGCCGCCCCGGCTGCACCACCAATACCGGCACCGATCATCTGGCCATTATTGCCACCCATCTGATTGCCAATGGCGGCCCCCCCCAGGGCACCGACAGCCCCACCCAGCGCAGCTTCATTCTTATCGCCATGCTTAGCCGTCGCCGCACCACCCAAGGCACCACCAATTGCAGCACCGGCCAGAGCACCATTCTCTCCAGCGACCTGCTCACCAATGATGGTGCCAGCGACGCCAGCCACAGCGCCGCCGAGAGCCGTGTTCATTTTTTCTCCGGCAAAGGCCGGATTAACCAGCAGACAGGCAACAACACAATACATTGAGCGTAATTTTTTCATTGCCATGATGGCAGACTCCCTGTGGTACTCAGCCTGATAGATGACTGATGCCACCGAATCTACCACAGCCATTTTCCCGGAAAACAGGAATCTGGTTTCGATTCAACTGCCATTCAGCTTGCCCGAATAAGGGATCGTGCATCGCCAAGTCAGATCTCCCAATTATCGGGTGCCTTGTGAGTCAGCGTCGAGATAAATGCCTGGGTCCGGGGTTGCTGGGGCCGGGTAAAAATAGCCTGCGAGCTGCCGCTTTCGACAATTTGCCCCGCCTCCAGAAACACTACGTGATGGGCGATATTGGCCGCTAGACGCAGGTCGTGGGTCGCCATCAGCATGGTGGTGCCTTCACTCGCCAGCTGTTTGAGCACAGCCACCACCTCCAGTGCCAATTCCGGGTCTAGCGCCGAAGTGGGCTCATCGCACAGCAACACCTTGGGCGCCGGTGCCAGTGCCCGCGCAATCGCCACCCGCTGCTGCTGGCCGCCGGAGAGAGTGCCAGGGTAGACATCCGCCTTATGGCTCATCCCCACCTTTTCCAGTAACTCACCGGCCCGCTGTTGGGCCCGTGGCCGATCCCATCCGAGCACCGTCAATAGGCCTTCCATGATATTGGCCATCACGGTGAGATGAGGGAATAGCTGGAAGTTCTGGAACACCATGCCGGTCTGCTGGCGGATGGCCTGGATCTGCTGCCGACTCGGTGTATGGTGGCGGTCAAAATCGATGTGCGCCGCCCCCAGTTGCAAGGTGCCCGCCTGTGGGATCTCCAGCAAATTGACGCAGCGCAGCAAGGTACTCTTGCCACTGCCGGATGGGCCAATCAGCGCCGTGACGCTGCCTTCGTCTATGGTCAGATCGATGCCCTTGAGCACCTGTTGCTGACCAAAACGTTTTTCTATCTGTGTCAGGCGAATCATGAAGGGTCTCCACTCGGCTGGTTATGGCGGGTTAACCGGGCCTCCAATTTATTTTGCAGCGCCGACAGCACAGAGCTGAACAGCAAGTAGATCACCGCCGTTTCGATATACAGGATCAGCGGCTCATAGGTCGCCGCCGCAATGCGTTGCGCCGCCTGAAATAACTCGGGAACCGTCACCGCCGCCGCCAGCGAGGTATCCTTGACTAAGGAAATAAAGGTGTTCGATAACGGCGGCACCGCAATCCGCGCCGCTTGCGGCAGCACGATACGGCGCATGGCCTGGAACCAGTTCATGCCGATGGAATAGGAGGCTTCCCACTGTCCTTTGGGCACCGCATCCAAAGTGGCGCGGATCACCTCGGAGGTATAAGCCCCCACATTCAGAGTGAAACCAATCACGGCCGCGGTAAAGGCATCTAGGGTGATCCCGGCGCTGGGTAAGCCGTAAAAAATCAGGAACAGCTGCACCAGCAAGGGAGTCCCACGGATGAGCCACACATAAAATCGGACCAGCGCCACCAGGGGCTTGGGACCATACAGACGTCCCAGTGCCAGAATCAAACCCAGAGCTATGCCGCCGACAAAGGTGATCAAGGTCAATGGCACGGTAAAAAGAAGCCCCGCACGAAGCAGGGGCCAGAAAGAATCAATCATCAACTGTAACCAGGCAGGCACGCTACAGTTCCCTCCTATCGAGTGTTCGAAGTAACCGCCGGATTATTTGGAAACATCCGTACCGAAGTATTTTTGTGAAATCTGCTGATAAGTACCATCGGTTTGCGAGGTGGCCAAGGCGGCATTGATGGCGGCCAGCAATTCCGGTTGACCCTTCGCCAGCAAGACACCCGCCTGATCCGCATTTTCCTGGGTGGCGGCAATCTTCAGCGGCGCATCCGGCTTGTGCTTTTTGAAGTCAAAGAACGAGATACTGTCATTGATGGTGGCATCGGCACGACCGGAGAGCACCAGCTCGACCGATTGGTTGAAACCTTCGGTGGCCACCAGCTCGGCACCGGCGTTTTGCGCCAATTTGCCAAAGTTACTGGTCAGTGACTGGGCTGCCTTCTTGCCCTTGAGGGCGGCAAAGCTGTCGATAGTACTGTCATTCTTCACCAGCACCACGGCCTTGGCCGTAATGTAAGGCGCAGAAAAATCATACTTAACCTGACGTTCTGGCGTAATGGACACCTGATTGAGCACCAGATCATAACGTTTGGCATCGATACCGGCGATCAGACCATCCCACTTGCCTTCCACAAACTCGGCTTTCACCCCCAACTTGCTGGCGATGGCTTCACCAATCTCCACATCAAAGCCCACCAATTTGCCGCTGGCATCGTGGAAGGAGAACGGTGCATAAGTGCCTTCAGTACCAATCTTGATCACGCCAGCAGACTTGATGGTCTCCAGGCTGGATTGAGCATACGCCCCGGTTGCCAGTGCCAATTGCAGTACCGCCATCACCACCAAAGATTTCGTAAACTTCATCGAGGACCTCTCATTATTCTTCACGTTGGCGCCAGCAACCGGCGCTCGATGGCCAAGTTGCGGCAGATTTTCCTGTGCAGTCAGCCCGCAGGCCACTGATTCCGAAGCACAATAGCCTGACGCCAGGATCGGACCAACCGATTAAAACTGTAATCTATATACATAAATTAGATATAGAAACCAACCACTCCCTCGTTGCCAGCAATAATGACTAGATTACCGGTAGTGAGCCGAACAAAAAAACAACAAGAAGACAGGGGGTATTATTCAACTCGATTGCTGCTCTTTTGCGCGTTTTTACACAATTTTTACGCGATATCTCTCTCTTTTTACCGCATCTTTGCACCCGTCTCGCTAGGCTGCCCTCACCCCTAGTAGAGCCCGCATCCGGTCATGAGTCATACCACTCAGCGCAGTAATATCCGCAAACTCACCCTGGCCGCCATCGGAGTCGTCTACGGTGACATAGGCACCAGCCCGCTCTACACCCTGCACGAATGCTTCTCGCCTCATATCGGCCTGAAGCCATCACCGGCAGTGGTGATGGGGTTTTTGTCGCTGATCCTCTGGGCGCAGATCCTGGTGGTCTCGGTGAAGTATCTGGCCTTTGTCATGCGTGCCGATAACAAGGGCGAGGGGGGCATACTAACCCTGATGTCGCTGGCCGGGCGCAACACCCCCTACTACACCACCACCCTGCTGCTGATCCTCGGCCTCATCGGGGGCGGCCTGTTCTACGGTGACAGCATCATCACCCCGGCCATGTCGGTACTCTCGGCGCTGGAGGGGATAGAAGTAGTCGCGCCCGGCATGGCCCGGGCTGTGGTGCCAGCCTCGATCCTGGTGCTCTTCTTCCTCTTCCATATCCAGAGCCACGGCACGGAAGCGGTGGGCAAGTTCTTCGGCCCCATCATGGTGACCTGGTTTCTGATCATCGGCTTTCTGGGCCTGCGGCAAATAGTGCAGCACCCTGGCATACTGCAGGCCATGCACCCCAAGTGGGCGCTGCAATTTCTCACCACCTACCGCTTCACCGCCTTCTTGGCCCTCGGGGCCGTGGTGCTCTCCATCACGGGGGGCGAAGCGCTCTACGCCGACATGGGTCACTTTGGCAAACGCCCCATCCGGCTGGCCTGGTTCACCTTTGTCTCTCCGGCGCTGATCCTCAACTACTTCGGCCAGGGCGCCCTGATCCTGAGCGACAGTCAGGCGCTGGAGAACCCCTTCTACCGGCTGGCACCGGAGTGGGCCATAGTCCCGCTGGTGATCCTCGCCACCCTGGCCACCATCATCGCCTCCCAGGCCGTCATTTCCGGGGCCTTCTCCATGACCCGCCAGGCGGTGCGCATGGGCTATCTGCCCAACATGAAGATACTCCACACCTCGGCGGACGAGGCGGGACAGATCTATATGCCACTGGTCAACTGGGGGCTCTTTGTCGCCATTCTGGTGGTGATACTGCTGTTCCGCGAGTCGAGCAAGCTGGCGGCCGCCTACGGCATCGCCGTGACCGGCACCATGGCCATCACCACCCTGCTGGCCTGCTATGTGGCCATCTATAACTGGGACTGGCCCAAACCACTGGTCAAGGGGATCGGCTGCCTGCTGCTGGCCATCGACCTGCCCTTTTTCTGCTCCAATGCGGTGAAAATTCTCGAGGGTGGCTGGCTGCCACTGGGGGTCGGCACCCTCACCTTTGCCGTGATGGCCATCTGGAAGTGGGAGCATTTCCAGCTGCTGCGCCAGATCAGCCGTTTAAGCATGTCGCTGGAGCAGTTCAACAAGCTGGTGGCCCATGAGAAGCCCCTGACCATATCGGGCACCGCCGTCTACCTGGCCCATACCGATCAGGGCGTGCCCCATGCCCTGATCCACAACCTGCGCCACAACCATGTGCTGCACGAGCGGATCATCTTCATGACCTTCCGCACCCAGGACATCCCCTATGTGGACAGGGAGAAGCACATAGAGATCAAGACCCTGGCCCCCAAGGTGCTGCGCATGGCCGTCACCTATGGCTTCCATGAGACACCGGATATCGAGCAGCTCTGCCTCTATGCCAGTGAGCAGGGGGTAGAACTCAACCTGGCCAGCACCACCTTCTTCTTCTCCCGCGAGACGCTCTCCTCAGAAAAGCGCAGCCTGCTGGCTCGTCTGCGCGCGGCACTCTTCATCTTCCTGCGCAAGAACGCCCTGCGTCCTCACGATGTCATCCACATACCGCCGGGACGAGTCATCGAGATGGGTATGCAACTGCAGATTTAACGCGAGTCCTCGTTTCCGCCAAGTCCAGCCTATTGATCCGTCACGCTTGGCGGATGTCCACCCACAGGGGCAGCAGTGAATACGCCGCCTGAGCGCCACCTCTATGCCGACCCTTTATTAGGCTCAGTCCCAGTGATGCGTTGCTCGGATCAAAAACCAACACCAGAACATGATGATGCCCATTACGTTCATGGAATAATGGAATAATGGAATAAAAGATGAACTTATTCGCCAACCGATTACGTCATTACTTCGCAGGCTGTATCAACGCGCTGTATCCGTCCTTGCCACAGGGCAAATACCAGGCACCCCACTCCGCCGAGCGCAACAATCCACCCCATGGTCCAGGGCGTGCCATCGGCGCACCACCCCAGTAATGCGGCACTAAAGACCCCACTCCCGTAGTGCATGGCTCCGACAAGTGACGAGGCAGTACCAGCCTGACGTGGGAAAATAGCCAGGGCACTGGCAACCGAGTTGGCAACAATGAAACCGCTGACCGACATGTAGCAGAAGATAGGCAACGCCAAACCCACAATGCCACCGGTGCCCAGTCTGGCATCCAACGCCAGCATGATACCGGACGCCGCCGCGAACCAAGCGCCATAGCGAAACAGCCGATCGGCACCCAAACGGGTGACTAAGCGGGTATTGATGAAATTCAGGACCATCAATCCGACGATATTGGCCCCGAAGATCAGCCCGTAATACTGGGGAGACAGCTGGTAATAATCGATATAGGCAAAAGGAGTTCCAGCAATGAAGGCATAACAGCCGCCATAGTAGAAACCACCGGCCAGGGCATAACCCAGCAATCTTGGATCGGTCACCAATGAAAAATAGTCACGCACTGTAGTCGTCAGCGAAGAGCGGTTCCGCTGTTCCGGAGCCAAGGTTTCAGGCAAATAGCGCATGGACAGCAATGCTGTCATCCCCATGATGACCAGAGCCCAGAAGATGGCGCGCCAAGACCAGATCTTCAACAACTGACCGCCGAGCAAAGGCCCAAGTAGCGGGGCAATCGCCATCATCAGGATCAGAGTGGACAACATCTGGGCGGCGCGCTCCCGAGCATAGAGGTCACGCACCATGGCCCGAGCTAATACCGGACCGGCACAGGCTCCGAGCGCCTGAATCACTCGCCATACCAGCATTTGCGGCGCAGTCTCTGCCAACGCACAACCCACAGAGCCCACAATAAACAAGCCGATACCAAGCAGGATCGGTCGGCGGCGACCATAGCGGTCACTCGCCGTCCCCCAGAACAGTTGTCCCAGGCTAAAGCCGATGAGAAAGGTCGAGATCGTCAGCTCGACATGGGTCATATCGGTATGAAGATCATGGACTAGCTGTGGCAACGCGGGCAGATACATGTCGGTCGAGATGGAGGCGAATGCCATCAAGGCACTCAGAATGATCAGGAGCCGTAGCTCCTGAGCATGCCGTGTGGGTGGCTCGATACCACCGGTTGCTATGGCTGATTGAGCGGACATAACACTCCTTGACCGATTCACTCGTGCGCCTCGGGGACTACCGCTTGGTACTCCTCCTCGTTGACCTGCTCGAGCCAGGTCACCACTGAACCGTCAAGCTGTTCGGCAAACGCCAGATGGGTCATGGCGGTGTGAGGGGCGGCGCCATGCCAGTGCTTCACCCCGGCCGGGATCCACACCACATCGCCAGGACGGATCACCTGAACCGGATGCCCGGCCATCTGAACCCGTCCGGCACCACTGACCACATAGAGCGTCTGCCCGAGCGGATGGGTATGCCAGGCGGTACGAGCACCAGGCGTGAAGCTGACCAGACCACCGGAGATCCGCGCCGGCGCCGAGCCTTGGAAGAGCTGGTCGACATACACATCACCGACAAAATAGTCGCATGATCCGCGACTGGCGGGCTTTTGGCCAATGGATAACACCTGGATCTGCGGCTCGTTAGCCGGAAGTGGCGAACCGGTGATAGCGGCGGTTTGCGGGGTTATTGGAAGCTTATTCATGTGAAATCTCCTATTAGGTGTTGATTAGTCGCGCCACCAGGCACGGCCCGGATGAGGGGCCATCAGGTTCAACGCTTCGCCCATCATGGGCGTGGCCAAGGCAATGTGCTGCTCGCTAGCCAGCTGGGAAATCTGCTGCATCGGGTCATTCCACGGATGCATGGCCAGATCGAAAGTGCCGTTGTGGATTGGGAGCAGCCATTTGCCACGCAGATCGTGGAACGCTTGCACCGTCTGATTTGGCAGCATGTGCACATACTCCCAACGCTTGTCGTAAGCCCCGGTTTCGATGAAGGCCACATCGAACGGACCAAAGCGCTGACCTATCTCTTTGAAGCCAGCGAAGTAGCCACTATCGCCGCTGAAGAACAGATTGAATCCTTCCCCCCGGATCACCCAGGAGGCCCAGAGGGTCTGGTTGCTGTCACCGAGGCCACGACCGGAAAAATGTTGGGCCGGCGTTGCAGTCAGATGAACGCCACCGACTGTGGTCTGTTGCCACCAATCAAGCTCCTGAACCTTGCTCTCGGACACGCCCCAATCGATTAACCGGGCACCGACCCCCAGTGGCGCGATGAAGTGTTTAACCTTGCCCTGCAACGCCATGATGGCGGCGTGGTCGAGGTGATCGTAATGATCGTGGGAAAGGATCACCGCCTCGATGGGCGGCAACTCCGCCAGCGAAATCGGCGGGGAGTGCCAACGCTGCGGACCAAACCATTGCAATGGGGAGGCGCGCTCGCTGAACACCGGATCGGTCAGCCAGAATTTATGGTCCAGTTTCAGTAGCAGACTGGAGTGTCCCAGACGCCACACACTGCGATCAGGTGCCGCCAGCACAGCGGCACGGCTCATCGCCTGAACCGGAATGGCCCGATCCGGCACAGTGCCTGCAGGCTTGCTGAACAGAAAACTCCACCATAAGCCCACTCCCTCCCAGAACCCGCGCTCCGGTCGTGCCACTGCGTTACTGAACCGGCCATCCAGAAATTGAGGTGACTGACGGTGTTCGGGAAGATCCGTTTTTAGTACATATGCCATCAATCCAGCCATCACGAGCCCTTTGATGAGTAACAGATAGTTCCAGTGCCGTCGTTTGAACGGTATGCGAGCCAGTACAGATTCGTTCGACATGTATGAGACATTCCGTTAATTGATAAACCACTTCGCTTCAGTAGCTCCGCCCACTCGGTCCTATCCCCGACGAGCGGTGCGGTTGCCCCGTCGCAGGAAAAAATGCAAGGCGTAATAGGCGACTCCCGCGAACAAACCAACAATACCGAGATACTGGATCACAACGACAATCCAGGTACTCCCTTCCCCGGTGCGCCCAAAGCTGAAATAGGCGATCAGATGGTGATATAAGTCCCGATCGAAGATGGCGTGCAGCCCGATCAGGGCGAGAACAACAGCCAACAGACGAAGTACTCTCTGCCCCGATGGCGAGACATCCCTCCAGCGGCCAAGTCGTTGTGTTTCATTCATGACCCGCTTCCAGTGCAGCCCGAGGTGCACCGCCATCAGCAGCAAGAACCAATACGCCGCTGCGGTATGGATGTTGCGCGGGATCCAGGTCAGTTCAATTCCGGTTGCCCGGAACAGCAGATCTGAATTGACCAAGCCACTAACCAGCATCACGACGGCGGCGATCAACAGCAGACTATTCACGCCCAGCGTCAGGATCCGGACCCAGGGATAGCGCCCCTTCCACAGGTTGCAAAACCAGCTCCAGTTCCAGCCGCCATGCAGCAGAAATAGCCCCAGCAAGCTCAATCCCAGCAGTTCGTGAACCGTGCTCCCCGTGAACGCATAGGCAAACTCGCCCAGGATCAGCCCCAGCAGCAGGGCATCCAGGGCGAGCTTTTTACGATTCATGGCAAAGAGCCCTCGGCCAGCCATGTGATGGCAATCCCCAGCCACGCCCTGATGGACCGCCGACTCATGCCGGTTTCCTCACCGCTAGTGCCAGGCCATCCAACCACGCACGGACCTCGGCACGCACGTCATCGCTTGCCACGTTATCCACGCCACCACCGCGCAGGGCCAACCCCTCCAGCAGCTTGGCCTGGCCGCAGTAGCGTCCCAGATCCTCCAAACTGCGGCCAAACCCACTCCCCTCATGAGTACAGAAGGGAATGATGCTCTTGCCAGCCAGACCGTATTGGTCGAGGAAGGTAAAAAACGCCATGGGCAGAGTGCCCCACCAGTTGGGGAACCCGAGCAACAGGGTGTCGTAAGCCGCCATGTTGGCGACCTGGGCCGTCAACGCCGGCCGGGCATTTTCCTGTTGTTCCTGTTTGGCCTGGTTGGTGGTCGCCCGATACGCTGCCGGATAAGGAGTAACGGTTTTTATCTCGAACAGATCCCCGCCGATATGTCGCTGGATTTGCTGTGCCACCTCGCGGGTGGTGCCGGTACGGGAGAAGTAGGTGATCAGTATTCGTCGTCCTCCCGACGGTTCCGCGCGTGCCAGCGAAGGCAGCATAAAACCAGCAGCACCCATGACCATCAATCCGGCTGCCATCTTGAGCAGGGTTCGTCGGGTCCCATCCACCGAGCTCACCGGATCGACAGAGTTATCATTGAAGTCCCAGTCCTGCGGCGCTTTTGCCATGGCCGTTCTCCTTCATCAATCGCGTAGTGAAACCCGAATTAGCGTCCGACCCGTTGCTGCAAATGCGGCGGATAGCGATCACCTGTCACCGTAATTCCGGTTATGGCGGTATTGATATCCGTCAGATCAGATGCGCTCAGTTGCACGGCTGCCGCACCCAGATTCTCTTCGAGCCGATGGAGCTTGGTGGTCCCCGGAATTGGGACGATCCAAGGCTGTTGGGCCAGCAACCAGGCCAGCGCGATTTGCGCGGAGGTGACGCCCTTGCTGACTGCCAGATCCCCCAGCACCTGCACTAACTGTTGATTGGCTTGGCGTGCCGCCTCGGAGAAGCGAGGCACCACATTGCGAAAATCTGTTGCCGCAAACTGGGTGTCGGCCTTGATTGCCCCGGTCAAGAACCCCTTGCCCAAGGGGCTGAAGGGCACAAAGCCAATACCCAGTTCGGCGAGCAGCGGCAGGATCTCCTGCTCCGGTTCCCGCCACCACAGGGAATACTCGCTTTGCAGGGCTGCGACCGGCTGGACACTATGGGCACGCCGGATCGACTCAACCCCGGCCTCGGACATGCCGAAATGGCGCACCTTGCCCTCGTCAATCAGATCACGCACCGTTCCGGCAACCTCTTCCATCGGCACATCGGGATCGACACGATGCTGATAGAACAAATCGATGACCTCGGTATTGAGACGACGCAACGAGGCTTCAGCTACGGCGCGAATATTCTCCGGGCGACTATCGACACCAAGGGAAACATTCCCGTTCTTGAAGCCAAACTTGGTGGCAATCACCACCTTGTCACGAAACGGGGCCAGCGCTTCGCCCAGCAGCACCTCATTGTCGCCAGGGCCGTAGGCTTCCGCGGTATCGAAGAAGGTAACCCCCAACTCATAGGCGCGCCGGATCAGCGCGATGGCCTCGGCCTTGTCGGTCGCCGGGCCATAGGCGTAGCTCAACCCCATGCAGCCCAAACCGATGGCGGATACTTCCAGACCACTGTTACCGAGTGTGCGTGTTTGCATGATGACTCCTTTTCGTGACCTCAAGTTTCAGGATGATGAGCCAACTGCCTTTGCTACTGCAGGATGGAGCAAGAACAGCGGGCCGATCGTCATAACTAAACAGCCCCCTCAGCTAACCAGTTGTTATGGTTGCTACGAGGGGTGCCATCATCTGGCCGGAGAGTTAAACCGGATGTAACGCGCCGAGACCAGCAGCGCCGCCAGCAGAAATAACGCCGCAGCTTCCAGGGCCAGACCGGTGTGCTCGGCCATGCCAACAGCCTCATGGACTGGCGCATCGCCACCTGCATAGATCACCACCAGAATGGCCAAGCCCAAAGAGGCTCCGAGTTGATGGGCTACATTCAGCACCCCGGAGGCAGCACCCGCATTCTGATGCTCGACCCCGGTGACACCGGCCACGGTCAGGGGGCCCAACACCCAGCCCTGCCCCAACCCGACCAGGACCATCGGGATCACCACACCGCCCAGATAAGAAGCATGCGGCGCTAGCAGCCCCTGCCATGCCACACCGATGACACACAGGGTCAATCCAACCAACAGGATGCGTCGCTGACCGAAGCGGCGGGCAGCCACAGGAACCGTGACCGAGGTGATAAATTGCGGCAGGGTGACCGGCACGAAGGCCAACCCCGCCAGCATCGGGGAGAAACCCAGCACGCCTTGTAGATACTGAGCGGTGAAGAACCAGAAGCCAGCCATACCGCACAAGAACAGCAAGCGAGCGGCATAGGCACCGTTGCGACGGGAGTTGGTGAGCAATGCCAGTGGTAACAAGGGTTGGCTAGCTCGACTCTCAAACCACAAGAAGCCTGCTAGCAACACCACACCGATACCGATATTGCCGTAGGTCAGTGGCGAGGCCCACCCGGCCTCGGCCGCTTCGACAATGCCAAAGACCAGGGCAAACATCCCCAAGGTGGAGCTGGCAGCACCCGCCAGATCAAACTGACCTCGGTGTAGAGGCGTTTCGCGAATGTAGCGCAGGCTACCGACAATCAGCGCGATGCCAATAGGCAGGTTGATCAGAAACCCGGCGCGCCAGGAGATCAGATCCGCCAGCAGACCGCCCAAAACCAGGCCGACCGTGGCACCAATCCCGGCTGCGGCGGCATACCAGGCCAAAGCACGGGTGCGCTCAGGCCCCTCGTCGAAATGAGTGGAGATGAGCGCCAACGTCGAGGGTGCCAGCACAGCGGCGCCAAAGCCCTGTACGGCGCGAAACGCGATCATCCAGGTCGGAGACTGGGCGGCACCGATGGCCAACGATGCCAGAGTAAAGATGGCAAGGCCGAGGATAAACATGCGTCGGCGCCCCAGGATGTCACCCGCTCGAGCGCCCAACAGCAGGAAGCCGCCGAAGGTCAGGGTGTAGGCATTCTGGATCCACGACAAACCCGCCGGGGTAAAGCCCAGCGCACTCTTGATGCGCGGCAACCCGGTCAGAACGATCGAGATGTCGATGACGATCATCAGGTAGCTGGCCATGATGATGGCCAGCACCATACCGCGATGCAGAGGAACAGCAGCCGGTTTCATCGCGCACTGACTCCCAGACTTTGCCGTATTTCCAATCCCGGAGTCAGCGCCAGTTTGACAATCAGATCCGAGAGGCTATTGAGCGACACCTCATGACCACGAAATGGCTCCCCCTTCCGGGTCAGTTGATAGCTCACGGCTGAGTCACGGGTAAACCAGCCCGGCCGCAGCAGGGTGTAATCCAGCTCTGAGCCTTCAACCAGAGCCGCCGAATCACGATACGGATCCAGAATGCTGCGGTATTTTTCACCAGAGACTTCGCCGTAAATTCCCATCGAGCTGATAAATATCAGTCGCTTGAGTCCAACAGTTTCCATCGCCGCAATAATGGTGCGCGCCTGATCCGCCATCTTGCCCGCCAGATTGGCATACACCAGATCCTGCCCCTGCATGGCCAGCTCCAGAGCAGAGCGGTCCAGGGCATCGCCCTCGATAATGCGTACCCGTGCTGGATCCGGATTTGTCAGTCGCTGCGCGCGGCGCAGATAGAGCGTGAGCTCCACATCAGGATGTTGTAACAAGAAGGGAATGGTATTACGCGCCAATTGGCCATTAGCACCAAGGATCAGGATCCGGGTCATGAATAGGCTCTCACTCGAATGAATGAATCAAGGACCGGTACCCATTGCACCGGTCCTTGGGTCTTATGGGGTCTTACAGCGCTTGCGTCAGGATCTCGGCCAACACAGCACGGGGGTAGGTCTCGGCCAGTCCGAACCAGCGGGCATTACCCTCCAGGTTGTCGAGGATGGCCGGCAGATCGGCCTGGGTAATGCCTAACTGCGATAAGCGTGTCGGGGTGCCAATGGTGTCAAACCAGGACTCCAGCGCCGCGATACCCGCCTCGGCGGTTGATAGCCCGAACAGCTGCTGGGCAAAACGCTGAAACTGCACTGGGTTGTGGCTGTGGTACCACTTCATCCACGCTGGCATGACCACCGACAGACCCGCGCCATGGGGCACATTGAACAGCGCCGAGAGCGAGTGTTCGATCATGTGGTTCGGGTAACCAAAACCCGAGGTACCGGCGTAGGTCAGACCGTTGAGGGCCAGGGTCGCGGCCCAGGCGAATTCGGCGCGAGCGTTATAGTCCGCTGGATCGGCCAACAACAGCTCGGTGGTTTCGAGCACGGTGGCAATCACCGACTCCACCAGACGAGATTGGATCTTCGGTTGCACCGTCGCGGTGAAATATCCTTCGATGGAGTGGGCAATGATGTCAGCCGCCGAATAAACCAGATAGTCGCGGGAGACGGTTTGCATCAGCGCCGGATTGACGATGGAGACTTTCGGGAAGGTATGCACCGAGTTGATGGCAAACTTCTCCTTGGTTTCTTCATTGGTCACCACGGCGCCACTGTTCATCTCGCTGCCGGTGGCAGCCAGCGTCAGGATAGAGAACACCGGCAAGGCGGCTTCAATCTGCCCCTTACCGATAAACAGATCCCAGACATCGCCCTGATACAGGGTGCCCGCCGCAATGGACTTGGAACTATCCAGCACCGAGCCACCGCCCACGCTCAGGATGGCCTCGACCTGATGGTTACGGGCCAGCGAGATGGCTTCACGAACTTTGGAGATGACCGGGTTGCTGACGATGCCGCCACATTCGACAAATTCGATGCCCTGGGCCGCTAGGCTGTTGCTGACGCGGGCAAACAGACCATCCTGCTTGATGCGTTCGCTACCATAGGTCAGCAACACCTTCTGGACGCCATAAGAGGCCAGGATTGAGCCGATCTGCTGTTCTTTGTCGGTACCGAACTCGATGCGAGTCGGGTTGTAAAAACTGAAGTTATCCATCTGGGTGGCTCCGGATTGCAATGGTCGTGGAAGTAATCTTGATGACGTGAACTATAAGCATCCGATAAACATCGAACTAGACAGTAAACTGATGAATCAGTTACAACTAAATGATGTAAATAGTTTGAGAATCCCATGATCAATGAGCTCAGATCCATCACCACCTTCGTGCGCACCGTCGAGCTGGGCAGCCTCAGCAAGGCGGCGGAGGCTCAGGAGATTTCGCCTCAGGCCGCGAGCAAGGCCCTAGCCCAACTGGAAAGCTATCTGGGCGTGCGTCTGTTTCATCGCACCACCCGCAGCATGGCGTTGACCGAGGAGGGGCAGCGCTTTTTAGAGGCGGCACAGCCGTCGCTGATCGGTTTGCAACAGGCTCTGCACGGCGCTCGCCAGACCCGCGAAGAGTTTGCCGGTTCCCTGCGCATCGTAGGACCCCGTTCGGTCGCACAACGGGTCATCAGTCCAGTGCTGGAGGAGTACTGTCGGCTCTATCCCGAGGTGCATCCCGATGTACAGCTGGATGATCGGATTGGCAACTGGGTCGAGGATCGGGTGGATGTGGGATTTCGGATTGGCCAATCGGCACAGGATGGGGTGATCGCCCGCCGGCTATTTCCACTGCAGCTCATCATCTGCGCCGCGCCGACCTATCTGCGTAAACATGGGGTACCCAACTCGTTGCCCGAGTTGGCCCAGCACCGTTGCAGCGTATTTCGTCATGCCGGTACCGGCCGGCTGATCCCGTGGATGGTCAAGGTTGGAGAACATCTGCAGGATCATCATGTACGCCCGGCACTCTCAACCAATGACGAGATTATCGAACTGCAAGCCGTGCTGGCCGGCGAAGTGATTGCACAGATTGCAGGCCCGACCGCCGCAGCACATATCCGGGCCGGACGTCTGGTCCCGCTACTGCTGGAGCATATCGCCGATTTTCACAGCCTGTTTTTGTACTACGGCAATCGCACCGCCCTACCCGCCCGGGTGCGGCGCTTTATCGACTTGGCCGTGGAGCGGCTGGGTAACAATCCGGCGTTTGTGCTCGGACAAGAGGAGCTGAGAGCCGCGCATATTCAGGGCATATAGAGAGTTCCAGCCAAGCAGCACTCAACCGCGCCGGGCGGCCAGTGTGGTGCCGACCGACGCGGCTATGATGGCCGCGATACCCAGCAGCTGGCTCGGCGGCAAGCTCTCTCCCAGAAAGATCATGCCGACCAGGGCGCCGACTGCAGGCTCGCAGCTGGTCAAGGTGCCAAAACTTTGGGGTGGAAGGCGACGCAGCGCATACATCTCTAGCGTGTAGGGTATGGCGCTGGAGAGCACCGCCACCGCAACAGCCACCGCCAGGATCGACGGGTTGAGCAAACCACTGCTGGCCTGCGCCCAGCCAAACGGCAGCACCACCAAGGCACCGATGGCCATACCGAACGCTGGCGTACTAGCGCCCAGGGCTCGTCCGGCGCGCCGACCGGTGATGATATACAAGCCCCAGCACACTCCGGCGCCCAGCGATAACAGGGCACCGAGCGGATCGATCGCCTGCCCGGCCCCGCGCAGCGGCAGCACCAGCAAGAGGCCACACACCGCCAGCCCGAGCCAGATGAAATCCCCCCGTCGCCGTGAACCCAGGAGCGCGACGGTCAAGGGGCCAATAAACTCGATGGCCAGCGCTATGCCCAACGGCACCCGTTCGATGGCCATGTAGAACATCAGGTTCATCAGACTCAATGAGAGGGCATACGGGATGACGGCCTGCCACTGTGCTCGGTCCGGGCGGATCCGCCAGACCCGAAATGCCAGCGCCAGCATCAGAGCGGCAATCCCCAACCGCAGCACGGTCGTGCCCGCAGGGCCAATCAGCGGGAACAGCGACTTGGCCAGTGAGGCACCCAGCGTGATGGAGAGCATGGCCCCGATCGCGGCAGCCAGTGGAGCCAAGGCGTGTAACGAGGAAGAAGAAGCAAAAGGCAGTTTTAACATCAGCAGTACAACGCGAAAGATCCAATGACCGACGAAATATAGCGATAAGACAGCAAAATATCTGTTTTTATTCCCCAACCACACCCATCTTGCCCAGTTTGATGTGCCTCCGGCCTATATTCCCCGCGACTCCAGACATGGCGCTCATCCACTCAACCAGCTCCGCAGCCCGCATCATCGATGGACCAGCAGAAAAGAGCGATTGACGAGGACAGTCCCACACGCTGACCGTTGAAAACTCCCCGAACCTGCGTCCGGTACGAAAGCCGGACGCAGCATCCACATCCGTAACACTCATTTTTCCCTTGCTTGCCAACGCACGGCCTGCTTAAATGAGCGCGTACTCACTTATTGATTGAGCAACACAGTATGGCCAGACCCCGTAGCGAAGATAAACAACTTGCCCTGCTCGAAGCGGCCACCGAGGTGATTGCGGCGCAGGGATTGGCGGCGCCGACCTCGTTGATCGCCAAACGAGCGGGCGTGGCCGAAGGCACCCTATTCCGCTACTTCGCCACCAAGGATGAGTTGCTCAACGCCCTCTATCTCTATCAGTGCCGCCGGGCTAGCGAAGCCACCAATACCGCCTGGGATGATTCCCTACCCATGGAGCCGCGGATGTTGCGTATGTGGGAAGCCTGGATTGACTGGGGGCTGGCCAACTCTGCAGCGTTCAGCGCCATCGCCCAGCTGGAGGTTTCCGACAAGCTGACCACGGCCGCGCGCGACGAGGCGTGGGGACTGTGTGAATGCGCCCAGCAATCGCTGCATGGTATGGAGTTTCCCGGTATGGATCAGGGGTCCTCGCTGGAGTATTTCAATGCGCTCTCCACCGGCATTGCCCAGGCGACGATCAACTACCTGTTGCAGCACCCGGAACAGGCCGCCGCCTGCAAGCGGGCCTCATTCGCACTGACCTGGCCGCTGCTCCAGCAGAGTTGATTTTTTTACCCTTTAGATGAGTGATTAATCAGGCATGAGCTCATTTCTTACCCACTTGATGGAGACCAGAATGCCAATAACCGTCGTTTCTTCTCCAGCCTGGCATCCCCGCCGGGTGGCCATTGCCGGAGCAACCGGTCTGGTGGGCCAGCACCTGCTCGAGCAGTTACTGGCCGATGAGACCATCAGCCAGGTCTATACCCTCGGTCGTCGGGAGCCTGCTCTGCGCCACCCCAAACTCACGGCTCTGGTGGTCGACTTTGCCCGCTTGCCCACATTGCCTGCCCTGGATGAAGTCTATCTGGCTCTCGGTACCACCATCCGTCAGGCCGGTAGCCAGAGCGCGTTTCGCGCCGTCGACTTCGAGGCCAACTTGGCAGCCGCTCAGGCCGCGATGGCTGCCGGTGCCCGCCGCATTGCCCTGGTCAGCGCCGCTGGCGCCAATGCCGACTCCCGAGTGTTTTATAACCGCACCAAGGGTGAGCTGGAAAACGCCCTGATGGCGTTGGCACCCGATGCGTTGCTGATTGCCCGCCCCACCTTGCTGCTCGGGGATCGCGGTGCACTCGGTCAACCGGTGCGGCGCCTGGAGTCTTGGTCGCAACAGTTATTACAGCGGGTGGGACACTGGCTACCGTCCGGTTGGCGTCCGATTGCCGCTGAACGCGTGGCCTGGGCCCTGAGTCGCTTATTAGTCACCAACAGTGGCATCCGTATTCTCGGCTCTGCCGAGATGCAGTTTATGCCCAGTGATCCTATCCATGACGCAGCGTAAAACACGCAGCCGCCGCTATCCCCGCCTCCGCCGCCAACACGGCTGGCTTGGACTCGCACTTCTACTAGGAACCAGCCTGATGACCTATTCCCAACTGTTTGATAGCACACCCCACATCGATGGCCCGCAGGTCATGGCCAGCCACTATGCCGATGGCCAATTTCACAATCTGGCCCCGGTGCAAGGCTTGAGCTTCGCCGATGGCCTCAAGGGGATGTGGCACTTTTTGATGGATAAATCCCCCGAGGCGGTGCCGGATAGCGCCATCCCGCTACTGCCGCTGACCACGGCCGATCTGCTCGCGGCCGAGGACAACAGCCTGTGGCGATTAGGCCATTCCACTGTATTGCTTAAGCTGGCGGGCCAATTCTGGATCACGGATCCGGTGTTTACCGAGCGGGCCTCGCCGTTCGGGTTTGCCGGTCCCAAGCGTTTTCATCAAACGCCGATCACCGTTGACGCGCTGCCGCCACTGGCCGCAGTGATCCTCTCCCATGATCATTACGATCATCTGGATAAAGCGACTGTGCTGACCCTGGCCGCCAAGACTCAAGTTTTCGTGACCCCTTTGGGTGTCGGGCAGCGACTGCAGGATTGGGGGATTGCGGCGGATAAAATTCGTGAACTGGACTGGTGGCAATCGACCCGTGTCGGCGCGCTGCAACTGACCGCCACACCAGCACAACACTTCTCCGGACGCAGTCTGAGCGATCGCAACAGCACGCTCTGGGCTTCCTGGGTCATCGATGCGCCAGCGGCGAAGATCTTCTTTAGCGGCGACAGTGGCTATTTTGCCGGCTTCAAAGCCATCGGCGAGCGTTTCGGCCCCTTTGATCTGACGCTCATCGAAAACGGCGCCTACGACAAGGCGTGGGCCGGTGTGCATATGCAACCGGAAGAGACCCTGCAGGCGCACCGGGATCTGCGCGGCAACTGGTTGTTGCCGATCCACAATGGCACCTTCGATCTGGCGTTACATGCCTGGCGTGAACCGCTGCAGCGCATCACGGCGCTAGCCGAGGCGCAGCAGCAGAACATCAGCACGCCGCGCTTTGGCGAGCAGGTCAAGATCGCACAGCCGCTGACCAGCTATGCCTGGTGGCAAGCCGAACCGGCCCGCGAAGTGGCGAGTCGTCGCGTCAGCGAACCAAGCTGTCGCAACAGGCTGCTGGATCTGTTCAGCAACCGCTGCGGTCTAGGCTCTGAAAAATAGTCACCCCTCAATCCAGGAAGCTGATGGATAGCCCGGGTTGATTTCGCCAGTTTCCTTGTTGCACCAAGTCCTTTTGCGCGGCAGATTGCCGCGCTTTTTTTTCCGCACCGTACAGCCTATGGATAAATTTTCGCTCCTGCCTGCTGGGTTGCTAAACCCAGTCATTAATTAGTCAACCTTATAAGTTCTATTGAAATTCATCGACTAATCAATCAATCGCTGAGGCGCTAGCATGCAACTCACTCCTTCTTTCATAGGGTTGCACGCATGAAATTTATTCCCTCATTACTGGCAGGCTTGCTGGTTTCGGCTGGCCTTTCTGCAGGGGCTTCCGCAACTGATGCCCCGACCCCGCTGGTGATCCAGCAGCAAGGCAGCTTTGTCGTCGGCGGAGCCGTAAAAACCGAACCAGGTACCTTCGATCCACACAAGCCCATGGATCCGGCAGGTCAAACCTTCCATGGCGACCATGCCTATGCGTTCTACCAGATCCCGGTGGAGGCGAAAAAACTGCCCATCGTGATGTGGCATGGCGCCGGTCAGTTCTCGAAAACCTGGGAAACCACCGCCGATGGCCGGGAGGGATTTCAGAACATTTTCTTGCGCCGTCACTACGCCACCTACCTCATCGACCAGCCACGCCGCGGCAATGCTGGCCGCAGCATGGTGGAGGCGGCGCTCAAACCAACCGCCGATGAACAGATGTGGTTCAACCAATTCCGAGTAGGGGTCTGGCCGAACTACTTCCCGGGCGTTCAATTTGCCAAAGATAAGGCCACGCTGGATCAGTACTTCCGCGCCATGACCCCGAACACGGGTCCCTTCGATCCCGCCGTGATCTCCGATGCCGTCTCAGCGCTGTTTACCAAAATCGGCGACGGAGTCTTGTTTACCCACTCGCAAAGTGGCGGCCCGGGTTGGTTAACGGCGATCAAGAATCCCCACGTCAAAGCGATTGTCTCGTTTGAACCGGGTAGTGGCTTCGTCTTTCCCGAAGGGGAAGTCCCCGCGCCCATGCCCAGCTCCTTCGACACTCTGCAAGGAGTTGCCATCCCGATGGCGGACTTCAAGGCGCTGACCCGGATCCCCATCGTCATCTACTACGGCGACAATATTCCGCTCAAGCCGACCGCAATGCCGGCACAAGATAGCTGGCGGGTCAAACTGGCCATGGCCAAGGCCTGGCGAGACACCGTGAATCGGCATGGCGGCAAGGTGACTGTGGTGCATCTACCGGAGATCGGTATCACCGGCAACACCCACTTCCCCTTCTCTGATCTGAATAACGTCCAGATTGCCGATCTGGTGTCGGAATTTCTTAAGAAAAATGGCTTAGACCAATGAGAACGGGGCCGACTCAGGCCTCTTTTCAAGCCACATCGCAACCCATTCATTAAGGAGTGTTTTCATGAAACTCACGCACACCCTGTTACTGGCAAGCCTGATAGCGGGCATTTCTGGAGGCGCCATGGCCGCGGATTATCGACAAAACCCCTTCACACTGGCCTATGACGGCGCGGTTAGCAAAAATGTCCCCGGTGAGGTCAATATTCATCCGGTGAGATATCAACTCCATGGCCTGACGATTGCCGCCAACGTCTATACACCAGCCCATTACGACCCTGCCAAGAAATACCCAACCTTGGTCGTCGCTCATCCCAATGGCGGCGTCAAAGAGCAGGTTGCCGGCTTGTATGCCCAGCGACTCGCCGAGCAAGGCTACATCACCATCACCGCCGATGCCGCCTATCAGGGTGCCAGTGGTGGCTTACCTCGCAATGTCGACAAGCCCACCAATCGCATCGAAGACATTCACGGCATGGCCGATTTCATCAGCCAGTATGCCGGCGTCGATACGGCGCGCCTCGGCCTACTCGGCATCTGCGGCGGCGGTGGCTACTCGCTAGTAGCGGCCGAAACCGACAAGCGCTTCAAGTCGGTCGCCACGGTCAGCATGTTCAATTCCGGGCGAGTGCGACGCAATGGCTATGCCGATTCACTACTCGGCACCATTCAGACTCGCCTGCAACAGGCTACGGCGGCTCGCGCTCAGGAAGCGGCAGGCGGTGCCATCCTGTATGCCGGCGATGCCAACTTGAGTGATGAACAGATCGCCAAATTGCCGTTCGATCTGTATCGGCAAGGTTATGAGTACTACTGGAAGAGCCATGCCCACCCCAACTCGACCTTCAAATACACCATGAGCAGCCTGCTGGATCTGATGAGCTTCGACGTGACCGATCACCTCGACTTGCTTAACCAGCCACTGCTGATGATTGCCGGCAGCAAGGCCGACAGCCTGTATATGACTCAGGATGCCTTCGCCAAGGCGACCGGCACCAAAGAGAAGCAGTTGTTCCTGATTGATGGCGCCACCCACATTGAAACCTATTGGGTGCCCAAGTACGTGGATCAGGCCGTCCAGCAATTAACCCAGTTTTATGGCAAGCATCTGTGATGAGTTTGTTTGACCAGCCCCCTCGGAGCCTTTGCCCATGACTATTTGGAACTCATGCCAGCGTGCGACCGGCATACTGTTGCTGCTGGCCCTGGGCTGCCTCCCGGCCCAGGCCGACGCTAAGGCCGACATCCAGGCTGCCGCCGCAACTCCCTCGGCGAGGCCGTCAGCGACTCGAGCCCAGCAATTGATGGGCGATATAGCCCCCAAGATGGCAGAGCTGACCGATAACGTCCTGTATGCCGATATCTGGGAGCGCCCCCAACTCTCGAAGCGGGATCGTAGCCTCATCACGGTCAGCGCTCTGGTGGCGATGAATCGCCCCGATCAGCTCAGATCCCACCTGCGCCTGGCGCGGCAGAATGGGGTCACCGAGACAGAACTCATCGAGGTGATCACCCAGATGGCGTTTTATTCCGGCTGGCCCAATGCGGTTACCGCCATCGGCGTGGCCAAAGAGGTGTTCCGCACGCCGTAAGCTCGCCACCATCTCCCGGGCGTCAGGCCCGGGCTTCCCCGAAGATTACGACGAGGTCCACCGATGGGACAGACAACACTTCCCCGCCTGCTCTGCGGGCTACTCCTGAGCTGCGCCCCCGCCCTGCAGGCGCAAACTGCCGCCATTACCATATTACCGGCCGGCAGCCAGCCGACCGCAGCCGACGCCAGCCACTTCACCGGGGCCGCCCAGGTCGAATCACGCTTCAGCCAGACGGCCCCGACGCGCCTCGGCGGTGGCCTGGTCAGCTTTGAACCCGGAGCCAGAACCGCCTGGCATAGTCACCCGTTGGGGCAAACCCTGTTTGTCACCGCAGGCGAAGGCTGGGTACAGATCTGGGGTGGCCCGGTGCAGACCATGCGCCAGGGCGACGTGGTACTGATCCCGCCTGGTGTCAAACACTGGCATGGTGCCACGGCGAGTAGCCGCATGAGCCACTTTGCCGTTTCCTAGTCGTTAGAAGGCAATTCGGTTGTCTGGATGGAGAAAGTGTCGGCACAGGTTTATGAGCGCAACTTGTTAACGCCGGAATAACGCAACGCCTCCACAAACAATGAAAAAGCGTGCGAATGATGTTTGCGGCTGGGGTAGTAGAGGTGATAGCCAGAATATGCAGGACACCAATCCTCCAACACCCGGATCAACTGCCCAGCTTCCATAAAGGGAAGCACCTGATCCTCTGGCAGATAGGCCAGCCCCAGCCCCGCAAGAACCGAGCTCAAGCGCAAGCTGATGTTGTTGTAAATGAGCTGACCTTCGATCCGGACGTTTAACTCATGCCCCTCTTTGCTGAACTCCCAGGGAAAGACCCCGCCATAGGTCGGCAAACGCATCCCGATGCAGTTATGGGCCGGGAGATCTGTCGGGGTTAACGGCTGGGGGTGGGATGCAAAATAGCTAGGTGAGCCGACGACCGCCATCCGGATATCCGGGCTGATACGCACGGCAATCATGTCCTTGGCCACCTGTTCGCCCAACCGGACACCCGCATCAAAGGCCTGGGCGGAGATATCGGTGAGGCCGTTATCGACCGTCACCTCAACACGAATGTCCGCATACTCGGGGAGGAAACGGGCCAATGCCGGTTGCAGCACCGACAGGGCCGCATGCTCACCCGCCGTGATGCGGATATTCCCGGCAGGTTTGTCGCGCAGTTCACTGAGCGCGGCCAGCTCGGACTCGATTTCGGCAAACCGGGGAATAATCGAGTCCAACAATCGCGCACCTGCGTCGGTGGGAGAGACACTTCGGGTGGTTCGCGTCAGTAACAACAGCCCCAGTCGCTCCTCCAACGCCCGTATGCTTTGACTCAACGCCGATTGCGAGACGCCCAGTTTAGCGGCCGCCTTGGTAAAGCTGCGCTCTTTGGCCACCACGGCAAAAGAAGCCAGGTCGTTGAAGTTCTCGTGGGGCATTGATTTATTAGCCATTCTAATTACCTCATCCTGATTTAGTCAGCTTATCACTAAGCGTAGAGCGCAGTACATTGTGTTTCAGCCAGCATGAAGGATGCAGCCGTGGCTCAGATCCGGCTCCTGCCTCCCATGGCCTGCCCGTTGTCAGCGTGAGTAAACCGAATGAAATCAGCTAGCTACATTAACAAAACTGCAGTCCTTGCGATCATACTCATCAGCTATGTGATGATAGTGCTCGATATCTCGATCGTGATCACCGGTCTGCCCAGGATTAAACAGGAGCTGGGTTTCTCCGATGCCGGGCTTTCCTGGATCTCCAATGCCTACACCCTCACCTTTGGTGGCTTCTTGCTGCTCGGCGCCCGGGCTGGCGACCTTCTGGGCCGCCGTCGTCTGTTTATGACCGGACTCGCCATTTTTGCTGTCTCTTCACTGGCCATCGGCCTCGCTCAATCCCCCGCCGGACTGGTCATCGCCCGTGCCGTGCAAGGGTTAGGCTCGGCGATCCTGGCGCCCGCCACCCTGGCTCTACTGCAAACTCATTTTGCCGCCGGACGCGAACGCCATCGAGCCATCGCCCTGTATGCCTCTGCCGCAGGGATCTCCGCCAGCATCGGCCTGGTCCTCGGTGGCATACTGGCGGATTGGCTCTCCTGGCGGGTCGGCTTTTTTATCAATCTGCCCATCGGAGCGGCTTTGATCTGGGCAGCCAAACATTACCTCCCCGAGACCGAACGACAGGTCGGCACCTTTGATCTGGCCGGTGCGTTCAGCGCGACCCTGGGCATGAGTGCTCTGGTCTTTGCGGTGGTGCACTCAGCCGCCGCCGGTTGGAGCAATAGCCTGACCCTGCAGGCGCTGACGCTCGGGCTGGTGCTACTGACGCTGTTTGTCGGCATCGAATGGCGGGCCAAGCAGCCCATCATGCCGTTGCGTCTTTTCGCCCATCGGGAGCGCAGCGGTGCCTACCTGGTACGGGTACTATTTCTAGGCGCGAATGTCGGCTTTTTTTTCTTCGCCACCCAATATATGCAAGCGGTCCGCGGTTTCAGTCCAGCCTTGACCGGATTGGCATTCCTACCCGCCATGTTGGCCAACTTCCTGGTGGCCCTCTCAGTCACCCACCTGATCCGGCGAGTCGGTGCCGCCCGAGTACTGATAGGCAGCATTCTCGTGGGACTGTGCGGCATGCTCTGGCTCAGCCAGATCGCCAGCGATAGCCAGTATCTGAGTGGATTACTGTTGCCGATGCTCCTGATCGGGGTGGGTCAAGGGGGCGCTATGGGGCCGCTGACCATCTCGGGGGTCGCCGACGTGGCCCCTCAGGATGCAGGCGCCGCTTCAGGATTAGTCAACGTCGCCCATCAACTCGGTAGCTCATTGGGCTTAGGCGTCCAGGTGGCCGCCTCGGCATTCGGGATCGGCACGCTAACCGGTGCGGCACGGCTGACTCAGCAAGTGGACAACGCCATGTTGACCGCATCGGCCATGCTGGCTCTGGCACTGGTGTTGACCCTGGCACTCATTGTCCGCCCCACAACCCCCGAGGCTATGCAGACGTCACAGCTGCCAGCAGACGCTGCGGTCACGGAGTAGAAGTCATGAGCCGACTCAAAACCGTCTATATGGCCCTGCCGGTTCTTCTGGCCGCCGCCGGGGGTGAGGCCAAAGCGGACGAGCTTCCCGCTACACGCCGCCCAGAGAGCCGTCTGATGCAGAGCCCGCGGGGTGAACATCTGCAGCTTTCAAGCCCGTTGCACAGCGTGTTGCACCATCCGGCATTCGCCGGGTTTGCTCGCTTGTTACTGCCATGGGATGAGCGCGCCTATGACGAGAGTATGCCGCTTCACCAGATGGCGCGCTTGCTGCCGTACCACAGTCACGTTCACCCAGCAGAGGCGATTGCGGCCCTGAACCGGCTGATCGATGAAGTGAGCCAGGATACACCTGTGTTCTATGACCTCTACTCCGAGGCGCAAAAACAGGCCCAACCGTCAAAGCGCAATACCGGACTGTTCTATTTCCGCGGCAAGCCTGGCGCACCGTTTGCGGTCATAGCGCCGGGCGGTGGTTTTGCCTATGTCGGCTCGCTGCATGAGGGTTTCCCCTATGCCATGGCGATCAACCAGGCGGGCTACAACGCCTTTGTCCTGAAATACCGGGTCGGTCAGGGCGCCGCCGTGGCCACCGAGGATCTGGCGGCCGCCCTCTCCTACATCATCCAGAATGCACAGCAGTTGGCCGTGAATCCTGAAGACTACGCACTGTGGGGCAGCTCAGCCGGTGCCCGCATGGTCGCGAGTATCGGCTCGCACGGTGTCGCCGCATTCGGGGGCGACGACCTGCCTCAGCCCGCCACCGTGGTGATGGCCTATACCGGCCATACTGATCATCAAACGCAGGAGCCGCCGACCTTTGCCGTCATCGGGGAACAAGATGGCATCGCCTCCCCCGCCACCATGGCCAGACGTGTCGAGCAACTGCGCAAAGCCGGAACCGATGTCGAGTTTCACCGCTATCCGGCGCTGGGCCATGGCTTTGGCCTCGGTGTGGGCACATCGGCCGAAGGTTGGATGCAACAGGCCATCCAGTTCTGGGGCCAGCATATCCACTCACGCCCCGACTAATACAGTTTTACCACGATCCGCCACGCCGCGGATCGCATCCACTGCACAAGGAGAATACAGATGAAATACCGCACATTAGGCAATGGGTTACAGGTCTCGGCTCTGGGTCTTGGCTGTATGACCATGACCGGCACCGTCTACGGTGGCGCTGCCGACAAACAGCAGATGATCCAGCTGTTGCGGGCCGCCCACGAGCGGGGGGTCACGCTGTTTGACACCGCCGAAGCCTATGGCCCCCTTGACCAACGAAGCCCTGCTGGGCGAGGCATTGGCACCGATCCGGGATCAGGTCATCATCGCCACCAAATTCGGCTTTGATATCGATCCGGTCACCGGCGTACGCGGATCCGGCACCAACAGCCGCCCCGAACATATCAAGACCGCGGTCGAAGCCAGCCTCAAGCGCCTGCGTACCGACCATATCGATCTGTTGTACCAACACCGTGTCGATCCGGCAGTCCCCATCGAAGAGGTCGCCGGTGCCGTAAAAGAGCTGATCACCGAGGGGAAGGTCCTGCACTTTGGCCTTTCCGAAGCCGGCGTGCAGACCATCCGTCGTGCACATGCCGTGCAGCCGCTCACTGCGGTACAAAGCGAGTACTCCATGTTCTGGCGCGGACCGGAGAGCGAGTTGCTGCCAACGCTTGAAGAGCTGGGGATCGGCTTTGTGCCCTTCAGTCCGCTGGGGGCAGGCTTTTTGACCGGGCAGATTGATGCCGACACCCAATTTGAAGCGGGTGATTTTCGTAACTTTGTGCCGCGCTTTGCCGACGAGGCGCGCAAGGCCAACCTTGCCCTGGTGAACATGGTCAAGGTGATGGCCGCCGCTAAGGGGGCCACCCCGGCGCAGATTGCTCTGGCCTGGCTGCTGGCACAAAAACCCTGGATCGCTCCCATTCCCGGCACCACCAAATTGCATCGGCTGGACGAGAATCTCGGCGCCCTGAATGTGGAACTCACCACCGATGATCTGGCGCAGATCAGTAGCCAACTGGCGAAGATCCAGGTGCAGGGCGAGCGGCTGCCCGAGGCGGTGCTGAAGATGAGCGGGTTGTAATGGCCATTAGCCCACCCCTCTGAATTGATAACTCGACACACAGTAACCTTGTCGCGTTGACGAAGATAAACGATGTTTCTGCTTTGTGACTCGAACTGAGGAACGGATATTGGACCACATTAACCACACGGCGACACCATGACATTGAGCCTTACGATTCTACTGCCGCGACTGATTGCATGCGGTGACGATGCCGTAATCCCCAACACTACTGTCGATCAATTGAGATGAGATACGGGCGAATTGATCACGCCAAGGAGATAAACTTACGGCGAGTAACATGCCGATATGGAATTGAATTATCGCTCGAGTTGAAAATCCGCGTGTCCGTGGTTCGATTCCGAGTCCGGGCACCACATTATCGTTTCATGCCGTATCGTGAAACACCTGAAACCCGCATAGTCACTGGCTTTGCGGGTTTTTTGTTATTCCCTGCCGTATCATATAAGCTCACAACATACCCCCTCCACTGGGGGTAGTTCTGGGGGTATCAAGCGGCCGAGGGTAGAAAAATACCCCCAATAACTGCCAAGCCGCACCCTGTCTGACTTGGAACCGTCTCGACAGATACCCCCATAGTGCTGCAAATACCCCCACTCAGGACGGGAGATACCCCCATGCCGCTAACCGATACCGCAGCCAAGCAAGCCAAGTTCACCGGCAAGCAACAAAAGTTGTCCGATGACAAGGGGCTCTATCTGCTCGTCAACGCATCCGGCAAGTATTGGCGTCTCAAGTACCGCATTGCGGGGAAAGAGAAGGTATTGGCGCTGGGCGTCTATCCAGAGATTTCGCTCAAGGAGGCTCGGGCCAAACGGGATGAGGCACGCAAGCTGATAGCCGAGGGAGTGGATCCGGGGGTAGCTCGCAAGCAAGAGAAGATTACCCGGCTGGCCGCCAGTGAAAACAGCCTGGAATCCTTGGCCCGTGAGTGGCACCAGTCCCAGCTTGCCCGATGGAGCAAGGGCCATGCAGCCCGAGTCCTGGAATCACTGGAGGCTGATGTGTTCCCCGATCTAGGGAGCCTGCCGGTGGCCGAACTGACCGCGCCCCTGCTGCTGGATGTTCTGCGCAAGATAGAACGCCGGGGAGTCATTGAAACGGCGGGGCGGGTACTCCAGCGGGTTGGTGCCGTGATGCGCTATGCCATTCAGACCGGGCGTGCCAGCTACAACCCCACCAACGATCTGCGCGGGGCGCTGACAGCCAGCAAAGTGGAACACAGACCCGCGTTGCCTCGTTCCGAACTGCCCGAGTTTTTCCGCCGTCTTGCTGCCGAACCGGTTCACCCTGCCACCCGGTTGGCGTTTCGCTTACTGATCCTGACCATGACCCGTCCCGGAGAGATCCGCTTTGCCCGCTGGGATGAGTTTGATTTCGAGCGGGCCGAGTGGCGTATCCCTGCCGAACGCATGAAGATGCGCACCGAACACCTGGTGCCGCTATCCCGGCAGGCACTGACTGTTCTGGATGAATTGAGATTACTGACTGGACATGGGGAGCTGTTATTCCCCAGCCAGACCAGTAGCCGCAAAGCCATGAGCGAAAACACGCTTTCCTATGCCATGGGTCGGATGGGGTACAAAGGCATTGCTACGCCCCATGGCTTCCGCGCCCTGGCCTCTACGACGATGAACGAAGAGGGCTTTGACCCGGATGTTATCGAGCGCCAGCTTGCCCACGCCGAACGCAACAAGGTACGGGCCGCCTACCACAGAGCCGAGTATCTGGATGACCGCCGTAAGCTGCTGCAGTGGTGGGCTGATTACCTGGACTATCAGCAAGGGGGCAATGTTCTACCATTGAACTTCACCCGTAATCAGGCATAACCATTTGACCGGGCCTAGATCGGCCAATCGAAAAGCGGGGTACAGCCTCCCGCCTGACCCGGTCCCTATTCAGGCTGATGGTGTAAGGGCTGCGCTATGGCTGAGTCATCGAAACTACTGCCACTGGAATATTGCCGCATTGAGCGAGCAGCAGAGCTACTGAACTGCAAGATAGAGGATATCCTTCATTGGGCCGGAATTGGCTCGATTTCGATTTGCCTTTATTTCCCGGTTCCTCAAAATGTAACTGCGTGGATTAACCGGGCATCCTTTGAGTTCATTAAACAGAGAACTCGATGGATAAAAACTGCGACAAAGAGCGTTACCATTGGTGAATATTCAAGCATTGATATTACGTCTGGTAATCGATGGGATGATGCCGAAGCCACTTGGTATCAGCATCTCGAGCTCGTAGAGAAAAGCACTTCTACGAGTTGCCCGAACATCCGGAATAAAGCTGTTGAAATAATGGCAAGAATCGAAGGATTCTGGCGTCTAGATGAAGCGGCCATAACAGATATTTATCTATTTCCTGGTGATGACGAATCAAGTTCACTTTCGGACGAATTGTATTTAACCCCGGCAGGGGAATCCTCGATTGTGGTTCCTGTTTGGAGTCATATGCGAGAAGTTCAAGTAAAGGATCTTTGGATTATCAGGCGAGACTTGGAGCTATTATTCGACCACATTAAGACTGGTGGATTACTTGCGCGAAGTCATCAGCCTATAGAATCAAAATACTACGTTCCTCACCCTACTGCCGAGCGACATGCCGTAAATCGAGAGTCTATTTTGGCTGCCGCGATCCACATCAAGCAGGAAAAACCAGATGAGTGTGGAACTACCGCAACCAAGTGGGCCGAGGCATTAGAGCAACACGCACATCGGTACTGGAATAACGCTCAACCCCCCCTTTCTAGAGAGAAGATAGAACAAGTGTTGAGCGCAGCCATGAAGGACGGAAAACCCCACAAGAAAGAGTGATCCCGGTAACGTCTATCGGCCCGCCGGTAGCTGTTACCGGCGGATCATTAAGGCAATTGGGTTGCGATAGTGCGGGCCATACCACCCAAACGCATAAGGAACCACGGTATGGCACAAGGTAACGCGACCACCCTCCCGGCTGTCGGCTTCGTTCGGCAAGCCTCTATCCTTCCCGTGCTGGGCTTTTCTGCCACCACTCTGTGGCGGCGAGTCAAGCAAGGCACCTTCCCCCAGCCGATCAAGTTGTCGGAGCGAGTCACGGCTTGGAGAGCCGAGGACGTTCACGCCTGGATGGCGGCTCAAGGCAATAGCCAACAAGCAGCATAGGGAGAGCGGATCATGGAAAAAACAAAGGCCGCACCGCAGAACGGCACGACCCTTAACCAGCAGATACAGCATAGCACCGCCCCGATCCGTAGCGCTACCAAGTTGGAGCTGGTGGCCGTCCACCTGCTGGAGAATGGCACGAACGGCACCAGTTCACTCTCTGGCCTGTCCGGGCTTCACGATCTGAACTTTCGGAATTCGGTAAGCGTTTTGCGCCGACAGGGGATCGATATTCAGGATGAGTTTTTCCCCCACCAGCACACAGGGGGAGAACAGGTTTACTTGAAACGCTACTGGCTGGCCGACCGCAATCAAGCCCGCAAGCTAGCCGAACTGGTGAACCTCAAGCGAAAGGCACGTGGGGCGCTATCCCTGAGCAGGGAGCAGATTGCCCGCTACCTGGCCGCCATCCCCGCCAGCGAACAGCCGAAACCAGCAGCCTAAGAGGTAACCCCAGATGATGATTTTCAACGATGGGCGTCAAGTCCAGGGCGAAGCCTTGCCCGCTGCCGTCCGACACGGTACGATTCAACCTGCTGGTGGCCTCGACACCCACCGGCAAGGCTGGCGGACTCGACACCCGATAGCAACGACTAAACCAAGGACAATTTGCAACCCTTCCCCTATTCCTGGCCACCAGCCGGGGGTATATCCGTTTTTGGGGGGGCATGGGTCGGGAGCCAAAGAAACAGCCTCCCCCTGCGCCTTCCTTGGTTTGGCGCTGTCGTGCGGCTACCCGATCCGCCTTGGTCACTTAAAACCAAGGAATTACCCCATGATTTACACCTTCTGCGTTACCCGCAGTCGTGGCCCTATTGCTGCGCTGCCTGCCATCCGTACCGTTTCCGTTTATGCCACCAACGAGGCCCAGGCCCGCACCCGCTTGGCTGGCCTGCCGCTGGTATTCCTGAGCCGTTCGCCAGTTCGTACCGATGGAGGGCGTCATCATGGATAGTCTATTCAGAGATTTTCACGATGTAAGCGGAATGAGCCGGGAGCAGATGGCCAGCGTGTCAGGCAAGGCACAAGAGGCCATCGAGGATCTGGCTGTTGGCCTCAAGGGGATTGGCAGCCTGTTGCTTGCCGCCGCAAACAACGAGGACTGGGGCAGTATCAACAACCAGGTATCGGATACCGCGATCCTGATTGAACGCATGAGCGACATGATCCTGTTGTGTAAGCGGGCCAGTAGTAACCTGAATTATCACCTGAGCCAGCCCACCGCATCCCACCCACAGGACAAGGGGGGTAAGGTATGAAGCCCTTCGCCGAGTTCTGCGCCCATTACCAGCTTAACCCCAACACCGAAGAGACCCGCGAACAATACCGCGATTACTGCGACAAGCTGGCTCTGTTCCGCCAAGCAGCGGCGGAACAACCGGAGCCAGGTTCCGACGAGCAAGGCGGCCAGCTTATGCCCACCAGCCAAGGAGGTGAGGCATGATCCGACCTGACCAAACCAACCCCGTGGACTCCCGCCCTTACATCCAGTGGGCAACAGCACAGATCCGGCAGATGCTGGAGGAAACCCCGGCGATCTGTTTGTTCCTGCTGGAGCATACGGACAAAGCCCCTCAGTCGCGCCTTGCTGATGACCTGTCACAGTTTCTCGACCGGGTGACGCTGGACCACCAGGGATGCGCCATAGAGGCCCTGGCGGAGTTGCTGCCGTGGGTGGATTGCCAAGCCCTTGCCGCCTGGCTGGTGGATCAACGCTCCCAGCATAAGGCGCGGTTAATCGCCATCTGCCGTCACAGGATTGCCGCTGCCTATCTGGATTTATCTCGCCAACGGTTTGGCGTCCGGGCATTCATCCACCAGCACACCCACCTAGAGCTATCGGTTGAGCTGGTGGGCTTGGCCATATCCAACCACATCGAGGGCGCTTTACTGGAGAGCCGGGGGCCGCTGGCTGGGCTAGATGCCTGCCTCACCATGCTGGGGGCCATGCTGTCACCTGATGGCCAGAGCTTGGCCCCGATGGGGGTTACCGTCATGGATGAGCTATTCCGTTCGCTGGTGGAGGAATACCGCGCCAACGATTTACCTATCCAGAAAGCCAGACACTAAGGGGGCCGACATGACCGCAACGAATCGCGTTATCCCCATCAAGAGCCGCTTCTGTCCTACCCGGTTCCGAGACCTGGAGAACAAGGCCAGCGTGTGGGTGCTGGTGGGGCCAGATGCCTGGAGCCAGGCCGAGCAGATAAACGCCGCCCGGCAGACCAGTGACTCTCACATTCTGGCGGCTGTATCTTCCGACCCGCTCACCTGTTTGGATGGTGGCCTGTGGCCGCTGGTGGTTACACCCAAAGACATGGCCGCCCCAGACTGGCGGCACCGCTTGGTGCTGGCTGGACCGGGCACCCTGTGCGTCAACATTGAAAGGGCCGGAGCGGTTGCCCCCGGTCTGTTGCTGGAACTGGCGGCCCACATTGCAAGCCAAGCTCATCCGGCGGCAGAGCTGCGCATTGATGGTAACCGGCCCGATATGGATGTGATCGCCCTCCACCAACAAAACAGCCAAGAAGGCCCCGCCGGTATGCCTAGTGCTTTCCGCCTCACTGGGGATGGCGTGTGGTTCGATGAGGTGAGCCCCAAGGGTGATCTGGAGCCTGTGCGCTTATGCGCTCCCCTCGCCGTGTTGGCCGTGACCCATGACCCCAACGAGGGAGCCTATGGCCGCTTGCTGGAGTGGCACACCCTGCGGGGAACTGTGCGCCGCTGGGCCATGCCCATGGAGCTGCTGAGCGGGAACGGTGAGGATCTGCGCCGGGCTCTATTGGCCGGAGGCTTGGATTACATCAGCCCCAATCGCAAGGCAAGAGAGCGCCTGCTTGAGTATCTGGCGGGCAGCCGACCGGGGCAGACCCTAACCAGCATAGAGCGTACCGGCTGGCACGATGGCCATTATGTGCTACCAGATGCCACCCTGGGGCCGAACGGCCAGGAGATCATCTTCCAATCCGGTAACGCCAAGGGGGACGACTTCACCGCCGCGGGTAGTCTGGGGGATTGGCAAGAGCAGATCGGGCGGCTATGCCTGGGCAACTCTCGTTTGTTGTTTGCTGTGTCGTGCGCTTTTGCGGCGCCCCTGTTACGACTGGCCGGAATGGATGGCGGTGGATTCCACCTCAAGGGTGAAAGTACAGACGGCAAAACCACTGTGATGAAGGCTGCTGCGTCTGTTTGTGGTGGTGGAGATTACTGGCACACCTGGCGGGCAACTGGTAACGCCATTGAGGCCATCGCCAGCCGCCGCAATGACGCCTTGCTGTGCTTGGATGAACTTAAGGAGATAGACCCCAAGGCCGCGGGCAGCACCGCTTACATGCTGGCGAATGGCCAGGGCAAGGGACGCTCCCGGGTGGATGGTGAATTGAGAGACCGCAAACAGTGGCGGCTGTTGTTCTTCTCGACCGGTGAGCTATCCCTGGCCGAACATGCCGAGCAGGCTGGCGGCCGGTTTTTCGGTGGTATGGATGTGCGCTTACCTCAGATCTCTAGTGACACCGGCAAGCATGGCTGCTTTGAAACCCTTCACGGGTTCCCCTCTGCTAAGACTCTGGCCGATGCTCTGCGCTTGCGCACCAGTCAAACCTATGGGGCACCCTTCCGGGCCTTCTTGGAGCGGCTGGCCGATGAGTTGGAACAGCACCAGCGAACTATTCGAGCCGAGGTGATCCGCTTCACCCAAGAGCTGATCCCCGGCGGTGCTGGCAATCAGGTGGGACGGGTGGCTGAACGGTTCGCGCTGGTGGCTGCAGCGGGAGAACTGGCAACTAGGCTTGGTGTCACTGGGTGGGCTCAGGGTGACGCCTTGGCGGGGGTGCGGGCTTGCTTTGCTGCCTGGCTGGCTGAACGTGGCCACCTGGGCAACTACGAGGACGCCGCCGCTCTGGAGCAGGTGCGCCGGTTCTTCACTGCCAACCAGTACACCCGCTTTGCTGATTGGCACGACAACCAGCACAGACCGGCCAACCTGGTAGGCTACCGCCGAGCAGAACCGGAAGGGATCGCCTTCTACGTCACCGCTATCGGCTGGAGCGAGATCACCAAGGGCTATGACGCCAAGAAGGTGGCGAGGTTGTGCCAGGTGGCCGGATACCTAGAGGCCAAGCAGGGGGACGAAACCCGGAGGCAACAACTGATCCGATTGCCTGGCATGACGACCCCGGTCCGGGTCTACAAATTCACGGAGCGGGTGATCGGCGGTGATGAATGGGAGGATGACGCTGATTGATTGGCATGGTGGATGCTACCTGTGCGTACGCATGAAAGAAAAGTTAGTGGTTACACTGGTTACAGGTAGGTGAATCACACCGCAGAGCCTTATCCCGTGCGGGTTTTGGTTGTAACCAGTGATTTCGATTTACTGGTTACAATACTGGTTACAGTGGTTACAGATTGGGGGAGGCTGTAACCAGTGAGTGGCCATTGTAACCAGTGCCTACCATGTAGTGGTTACAGACAAAAGCCAGAGCTGGCGCGGGTTTGCGGGGCGTTGTAACCATGTAACCAGTGTAACCACCACTTTTCACCATACATACGGAGAGCCATTGCCGAAGCGGGACCCATCCAACCCCCTGCCCGATTGTCATGGTTGATCTATCGCAAGCCGCAAAGCCAGGCCCGGCAAGGGCTCCGCGCTGCTGACAATTAAACAACAACCTTGCTCTGAGCTGGCCCATAAATTGCGAACCACTGCGCGTCCACGTACCCGTAACCGGGGGCACGGGTAGAGGGACCCATGCCAATGGCTGACAAGGTAACAACCAAATAGGCAGGTACTAGCCGGGCCATCGCCCGAGGCACCAGCCGCCACGAAGCATCCACGGACTGAGGAAAGGTTCCCGCTTTCGGGGTGGGTCTGCGACCAGAGGTAGATGATCGCGACCTGTTGCTGGTGGTCAAGCGTAACCCTATGGCGAACAAGCAGAGCCCATTATTGGGCCTTACCGACCATCAACCCGACCACCGCAACGCCTTGCCATATATAGGGCTGAATGGGTATGCCGACCAACCAGCCGACCATCCAGGCAAGACCGCCAGCCACAACCAGCGCCACGCCCAGAGGCAAGGCATGAACCCACACCCATGGGTCCCTCCAGCCCACCCCTTGTTACGGGTACGCGGACGCGCAATGGTTCGCGATATACAGGCCAACAAAATAACCGTTTCCTTCCTTCCCCGGTTCGTCATGGCTCAGGCTTGGTGGGATAAGGCATCACAGGTGATAGAGATAGGATCCGCCCTTGTTGCCCTACAGGCCGAGCCCTTCCCATGCCAAGACCTGGGTGATTCTGCCTGGATTCTGGGTATTACTACCCGATAGGCTGTGGTTGCATCCAGTAGTTACGGATAGACACCTCACGCCATGGGCCATAGGTAGGGGGGATCCGATCCTCCAGACTATTCGACCGCCTCCACTGCTCCGCCCCGTTCAATTTCCATACCCGCGAAATTAAAAAATTAAACCGACCGAGGGTGTCGCGTTTCACGACATCCCCCCATCAGCGCACAACTTCAGGATGGCCACCAGCTACCGAGCAGAACAGGCGGTGATATGTGGTCCTAGATTGGGCTGCCTGGCTGTCACTAAATCAGTAACACCTGAAGCCGAATCACCAGCAGCGGGGGTAACGAAACGTGACACCCCCAAGCCGAGGCCGGATCCGTGATTGGGCTGCCTGTCGCCCATCGTCACCACTGCCTAATGCCGCGCCTTATTCGGCATAGACGAACCGCAGCCCTTACCACGCAAGGGATAGAAACCGGCGGCTAATTTGGCATGGCCCGAAAACTAGCGTTAGTGTCACCACATACCACCCCAGCGCATTGAGTTTGGGGGTATTTCTGGGGGTATAAATCAAACACGCATTAATTTTGATCTATATAAATCAAATGGATAGGTTGCCATTTCGATAGCGAGTCCGGCACCATATAAAACAAGGCCTTGCAGCAATGCAGGGCCTTTTTGCTATGCGCGTCTGGTCGAAATCTGGCAGTTTCCGGTCGGGTTTACCTGCTCAGGTCACCGGAGTGAAAATCCACATTCTTGCCTAGAAGGTATGCTCCGGGCCGGGAAATTCGCCGGATGCGACCTCCTTGGCAAACTGACTGGCGGCGTCGCTCAGCAGTCGATGCATATCGGCATAGGGTTTGACAAAGCGCGGCAGACGTCCGGTGCGCAAGCCCGCCATGTCTTGCCACACCAGCACTTGCGCATCGCAACCACCTCCAGCCCCAATACCGACCGTCGGTATCGCCACGCTGGCGCTGATCTGTGCGGCCAGCTCGCCGGGCACCATCTCCAGCAACAGGGCGAAGGCCCCCGCCGCCTCCAATGCCTTGGCCTCGGCCAGCAAGCGTTCGGCATCGGCTCCCCGTCCCTGCACCCGATAACCGCCCAACTGATGTTCAGCCTGCGGGGTAAAACCGATATGCGCCATCACCGGGATACCGGCACTCACCAGCTTTTCCACCTGAGGCAACATGGCGAGCCCGCCCTCCAGTTTGACGGCGTGCGCCCCGCCCTCTTTCATAAAACGCACCGCAGTATGAAAGGCTTGTTCGGCCGAGCCCTGATAGGAGCCAAACGGCAGATCGGCGATCACCAGGGGACGATGTACGCTGCGGCTCACCGCCCTGACCAGGGGCAACAGCTCATCCACAGTCACCGGCAGCGACGATGAGTAGCCATAGACGTTATTGGCAGCCGAATCGCCCACCAGCAACACCGGGATCCCGGCCTGCTCGAACACTGCCGCCGTATACATGTCATAGCTGGTGAGCATGACCCATTTCTCGCCGTTCGCTTTCATCTGTTGCAGATGAGGGATGCGCACACGTGCCGGAGCCGGGTTATGGGCCCCGTTCTGACCATAGGGTGCGGTTTGCTCACCTGGCACGTACTGTTTACTCATGACGCTTCCTCACATCCATTGCTCAATCAATAAACCAGACCCAATGACCACCATCGCCATGCCCGAACCGCGCATCAGCCAACGACTGGCCTGAGGCCGCGATCTCAGTACCTGCTTGGCGCCATACCCCACAGCCAGATAGACGATGCCGCAACTGACAAGATGTAGCCCGCCCAAGATCAGCATCTGCCCCGGCAACGACCAGTCACCATGCGGATCGGTAAACTGGGGCAAGAGTGCCAGAAACAACAAAAACACCTTGGGATTCATCCCGCTGACGCAGGCACCTTGCACCAACCAGTGCAGCCCGGAGTGATTGACCAACGAAGTGCTCTGTATGGGTTGCGACGTGGATAACAACAACGACTGTCTCACCATGCTGACCCCCAGCCACAGCAGATAGCCAGCCCCAGCCAGGGTTAATCCGGTCAGCGCCAGTGGATAGCGGCTCACCAGAACCCCAGCTCCGGCAACGACCAGCAAGGTCGCCAGCAGATGACCACAGAGCAAGCCTCCCACGGCAGGCGCCACACCTCGACCACTGATCCCAGCCGAGATGACATAAGCCCAATCCATCCCAGGCGTCAGCACCAATAAAAGCGACACGCCCCAAAACGCCATTAACAGTTCGCCCGACATAACTCCTCACCTTGTCGCATATCCACCCTCGGATGACTGGAAAGCGTAACGTGAGAGCCCTAGAATGAGCTGCCAAATAGTTGCTCGTGATGAGTGTTTCTTGGAAAAATATTCCACATGGATAGAACAGATAGAAAGATTCTTGCTGAACTGCAAAAAGATGGGCGACTCTCGGTCACCGAGTTGGCCGACAAGATTGGTCTGAGCGTCTCGCCTTGCCATCGGCGAGTGAAAGCCTTGGAAGAGGCCGGGATCATCAAGAGCTATCGCGCGCATCTGGATGCGGGCAACCTGGGCTTGAGTTTTTCAGCCATGGTATTTGTCACCATGAAAGAGGGCCACAAGGGAGCCGTCGCCGCCTTCGAAGAGGCCGTGACTGCCATCCCGCAGGTGATCACCGCGCAACGGCTGTTTGGAGATCCCGATTATATCCTGCACGTCGTCACCCGGGATCTGGCGGCGTTTCAAGCTTTGTATGACGAACAGTTATCGGCGCTACCCTGCGTCCAGCGTCTCACCTCCACGCTGGTGATGAAGAGCATTATTCAGGATCGACCACTGCCACTGTAAGCCATGGATGCCACAGCGTCGCTTCGGTTTATTGCGCCACCAGCCACCTGGAAGTGGCTGATGACAGCTTGATTATCGGGATTTTGCGGTTGGATAGAGCCAGGGTCTAAACAGCCGTGTCAGTTGCGGGGCCACGACCCAGGTCATCAGGGTGACCACCAGGACGGTCAACAGAGCAATCCGCGGTAATAGCGGCCAGGCTCCCAGCACGCCCCCCAGCAATACAAACAACAGATACACGGTGGGGAAAATACCGAACCAGGTGACCACCGCCACTTTCCAGCGCGGTGGAGTCACTTGCCTTGGCGCTGCGGCCTGGAACCAATGCGCCAATCCGGAAACCTCCCGGACCACGGCTTGACCTTCGATATAGGCTGCCACGGCAGCCAAGCCCTGCAAACGCTCCGGCGAGTGTTGCCAGGCCCGCAGACTTTCTGGCTCGGTAAAAGCAAGAACGGCATGGTACAGATCATCGTCGATATCGACCTCGTCACCAGGGTGTACCAACTGCCCGCCCAGACAACCGGGGAACTGCACCGCGGTATCGATAAATTGTTCCATCACGCGTTCAAACTCGGCCTCATGGCCGGTTTTTACCCGGCGACTGACCAGCATCATCACGGCATGTTTTGCTTCATGAACCATATATATTCCAGAACTCGGTGAACGTGGAGGTTATCGCTCAGCAACATCTACCGCAATTGCTGCAGCCATTGCAAATCGGCTGACTGCCGCATCTCAGGCACTGGGCTCCAAAAGCGGGTTGGTAAAGATCCTGATCGGCGATCTCCAGGCCCAAACCATCATAGAGCCGGAATTGCAGCGGCTTGCCCACAAAGCTCATCCCCGATTTCCATGCCATCTCACTTTGTAGCCGTTTGCCGTTGAGCCGGTAGCGTTTGCCGTCCTTGATAAAGTGGCTCCCGGTTTCGATAAAACAGAAGTTAACCTCTCGATGCTCGCAGCTGGCACGCAACGCCTGGATCCATCCGAAGTGGCAAGGCCGGGAGCCCGTATAGTTTTCGCCGCCAGCGATCACTTGCTCGATTTGCCCGCACTCCAGATAGGGATCGAGATTAATCGGGCCAATCAGCGGCGCTGTCATGATGCCCTTGTGCCGGAAGGGGAGCGCGAGCAACTGCGGGATCCGTTCGTCGGCCCGTTTCTGGTTTTCACAGGAGACATTGAAAAACACATTCTCCCACCCCTCCCCCCAATCATCGGGCAAACAGGCGACGACCCGCTGTGGACGCTTGGTCAGTAGGAAGAATTTGACGTCCCGGCGAATGCGTATGATGGACCAGGCCTCGTGGCGCCACTCATCCGCCTCCTCAAGAAAGAAATCGGAGGTCATGCAGACCCGCAGCATCTCGCCACTTTTGATCTTGTAGCTACCCTGCCGATCCCGGTGCAACGGGTAAGTCGCCTGATGCTTGTTGCGATAGATCACCGAACCATCGCGGCCACGCTGCGCATCCAGGGCGTACATATAACAGAACTTGCAGCCTTCACTGACCTTGCGGCACCCATGCCAAGGATTCCAGATATCGTGCATCCCATCCCCAATAATGAAGCCGCCATCCGCGATAAATTTCATCGCGGATGGCGGCGTCTGATTCATGACCTAGCCCGCAGGCTGAACCCATCAGACATCCAGCCGCTCCTGTTCGGACCAATCGACATGGGAGTAAATGGATGCCGGTTCCATGGCCAGCTGCGACAGCCATGTCAAGGCCTCTACCCATATCGCGCATAGTCGGTCGCCGCACCAATTGGTTTATTGCGAAGGAAGTGCCCCGATTTGCTGAAGCAAGCCCAGCAGATCCGGCTGTCCACGCTCTTCAATAATTTTTCCATCAGAAAAGCGGTAGATATTCAGCGCTTGTACGGCAATTTTCTTACCTGTGGCTGGCACGCCAAAGAAAGTACCTTGGTGAGTGCCTCGCATGGTAAAACGCGCTACGACCTTATCCCCTTCGGCTACCGTTTCTTCCAGCGTCCATTGGATATCAGGGAAGCCGGAACGCATCATGTTGATGATTTCCAAATATCCTGCTGGCCCACTTACTGGATCAGGACGACCTGGAACAAAAAATACAGCGTTAGATGAGACCAGCTCAGTGGCCAACGTTGGATCAGCTGTATTGATGAACAGCACAAAACGCTGCATGAACTGCCGATTCGCTTGCACTGTTGCAAGCCCATCTGCCATGTGTGAAGAAGTAATCATGATTGACCTCGAAATTTTGAAGAGCGTTTCAAGATGCTCCGTAGAGAATCGCTCATTAAGAAACTTTAACTCGATTAAATCTGCACCCAAGCTGGAGCCACGGTCGGACCTTTGCCGAGGAAGTAACCAAAGTGGATATTCATCTCGCCGATCGGCTCGATAAAGCGGCTGTTGGTCAGTGGACCCCGCTTCCACGGCCTCAAAGCCGATGGAGGTAGCCAGCGCAGACACCGAGACCTTGGCGGCGGCATCATCGCCCGCCACAAAAACCTGCAGGGTTTTGCCCTGCCGCGCGTCCGGAGCCAGCAGCTGGGCAAAGATGGTGTTGAAGGCCTTGACCACATGAGCCTGGGGAGCCAGTTTCTGAATTTCTTCGGCCGCGGAGGTGGTGTGGCCGATGACCAGCTCTTGGTAATCGGCGCTGATCGGATTGGAGATATCGACCACGACTTTGCCCGCCAGACCCTCGGCTAGCTTGATCGCATCAGCAGCGGCACCATACGGCAGCGCCAGAACCACCACATCGGCGAGTTTAGCGGCCGCAAGAATGCCGCCACCGACAGCACCGTGGCCAATGGTGTCCGCCAGAGCGGCAGCCTTGACCAGATCCCGGGCGCCGATGCTGATCTCGTGCCCTGCCGTTGCCAGAGCGGATGCCAGCCCTGAGCCCATATTGCCTGTTCCGATAATTGCAACTTTCATGAGGTGATCCTGCCAGGTGAGTGAACGCAGTCACTTTAAAACTTGAAAGCCATTGGGATAAATGACCAAAATGACCCATCACTTGAAACGGATTGTTTGCAATGGACCGATTACAGAGCATGAGCGTGTTCGCCAAAGCGGTGGAGTTGGGCTCCTTTTCGGCAGCCGGGGAAGCCTTGCGGATGTCGTCCCAACTGGTCGGCAAACATGTGCAATCCCTGGAACAATACCTGAGCGTTCGCCTGATCCAGCGCACGACCCGGCGCCATCATCTGACGGAAGCGGGCTTAGCCTTTTATGAACGGGTGAAAATCATCCTGGCCGAGGTCGAAGCCGCCGAGGGCATGGCCGCCATCCGTGAAGGCACCCCGCGTGGCCGTTTACGAGTCAATGCGCCGGTCTCCTTCGGCGTTCACGCCTTGTCTAAGCGCTTGCCGGAGTACATGGCGGCGTATCCCGAGGTGTCGGTCGATCTGTCGCTGTCGAACCGCTATGTGGACTTTATCGACGAAGGGATCGATGTCGCCTTTCGTGTCGGTGAGTTATCCGATAGCGGGCTGATCGCCCGGGCGCTGGCCCCCTATCGCTTGCGCCTGTGCGCGTCCCCGGCCTATCTGGCCAGCCACCCGCCGATTACCCATCCCAACGATCTAGTCGCTCATGAATGTCTGGGCTTCTCCTATACCGAATTGCGCACCCGCTGGACCTTTGGTGCCCCGGAGGGTGACATGACAGTTCCAGTTGCCGGTCGACTGATGGTCGATAGCGGTGAAGCCTTGCTGGTGCTGGCCCGCGCCGGTATGGGACTGCTGCTGCAGCCTTGCGAGCTGGTGCGGGATGACTTGACGGCCGGTAGCCTCATCGAGGTGCTGCCCGACTACCCCATCCCCACTCGTCCGTTTCACCTGCTCTATGCCCCGGATCGCCGCATGACCCCCAAGCTGCGCAGCTTTGTCGACTTTGCTCTGGCAACCTTTGGTCCTGATGCCTGAACGAACAGCGGATTCAACATCCGCGTTCACTCTTTCAATGCGTTACGGCGCCCGATGAGCGCGACCTAATGTTTACGGCTGCAGCTAGGCGCTGACCCGCACAAAGTACGGGTCATGGCTCAACCTCGACCAGAATTTAGAGACGCGAAATATGTCAAATGGGTACGCAGTCGGTCGTAATGACGTAAGTGAAATTAAGTTATTGATGCTTAATGTTGCACATAAACTTAGAATCACGTAAAAATGGTCACCTGCACATCAGCATGAGGCCGCTATGACTCAGGACGAACGCATTCTTGAACTCATCGAGATCATCCACCAGCAGGGAAAGGTAACCCAGGAGTTCATCTGCCAGCGGTACGGGATCTCCTACGACTCGGCACGCCGGGATCTGCTGAAATTGAGCCAGGTGACAGGGATCTTGCGAGTCCGGGGTGGCGCCATATCGCAGCCTCCCAAATTATCCGGTCGCTCCTATCGGGAGCGCAGCGAGCCCGATGCCATCAAGTTGCGACTGGCCCGTTATGCCGCCAGCCTGATCCAGCCCCAGGATGTGGTGTTATTGGATACTGGCACCATACCGGCAGAAATAGCGCGCGCCACCGCCGTCGAAGCCTGCTTTATCACGAACTCGCTGGATATTCTGGCGGAATGCAGCGACAACGATAGCATCCGGAAAATCATGCTCGGCGGCGAATTCAATCCGTTTAATCGGGCCATCTATAGCGCCGAAGCCATTCGCCAACTCAGCCTCTATCAGGCGGATAAAGCCTTTATCGGCGTGCCCGCCTTCTCGGAGCATGGACTCAGCTGTGAACAAGAGCTGGAAGCCGAATTCAAACAGGAAATGACCCGGCACGCGGCTTATCGTATTTGCGTGTGTGAATATGCCAAGTTCAATCAACGTTTGGTATTTCATGGGGCTGGCTGGGATGACATTGACTGTGTGATTACCGATCAGTCACCACCCGATAACTTTGCCGAGTTATTTATCCGGCATGATATTGATTTACGCGTCGTGCTATGAGGAGCATCGAATGAAGATTGCATTAGTGGGTTCGGGTAATATTGTTCTGTCTTGTCTGGATGCATTAAGTCGGGTGGATGGAATAACCATTTATGCGCTCTGTGTCCGCGAGTCAAGTCGGGAGAAGGGAGAGAAGCTGCAACACCAATATGCTATTCCCCATCTGTATACCGATTATCAACAATTATTACAGGATGAGCAGATTGATTTTATCTATCTGGGGATCCCGAATAATCTGCATTATACCTATGCGCGCATGGCGCTTGAACATAACCGGCATGTGATCTGTGAAAAACCATTAACCTCGAACCTGAGTGAGGCGAACCAGTTGATCGCATTGGCTAAATCGCGGCAACTGTTTTTGTTCGAAGCCATTACCTCGATTCACACTCCGGCCTGGCAGTGGTTGCAATCGCAACTCCCCACTCTCGGCCCATTACGCCTGGTGCAATGCAATTATTCGCAATATTCGAGTCGCTATGATGATTATCAGCGAGGCATTATTCATCCAGCCTTCGATCCAGCCATGTCGGGTGGCGCCTTATATGATATCAACCTCTACAACGTATATGTCACTTGCGCGTTATTCGGTGTCCCTCAAGCCGTGCATTATCACTGTAATCAAGGGGCCAACGGCATCGATACTTCGGGAGTATTGCTACTGCAATACGCTGATTTTATAGCCGTTTGTTGTGGAGCCAAAGACTCGGCCAGTCCGGGGGCTTTCACGGTGCAAGGGAGCCTCGGTTATGCCCGCATCACGGATACACCCAATATTTGTGGCCGTGCCGAGGTGATGTTGAATAATGGCCAGCAATACAATTATCAGCCCTCGATCCCCAATCATATGGAATACGAATTTCAGGCGTTCCGGGATTGTTTCATGGCGCAGGATTATGCTCGCTGTTATGCCTGGCTCGATATAGCACAGACCGTCTCCTCGGTACTGGAACAGGCTCGACGCTCCGCCCATATTATATTTGCTGGCGATGAGAACAGACTTCAGGATGGAGCAAAATAAACCACATGTCCGGCGCTGATAATATAAGCGAGACCCTGTTTGTGGTCTGTTATGGTGATGAACACCACAATGGACGTGGCATTGCCAAAATCCAGTTGCATCATCACAATGGTGAATTACAGCTTGTTGCTTTTCTATCCATGACGGAAAAACCCGGTGCGGTTATCTGTTTGGGGAAACAGCTATGGGTGTCGTTTCTTGACGAGCAGTCCGGTGAAGCTGGCATTGATATTTACCAGCTGCAGTCGAGAGGTTTTATTCATATCAGCCGAACCATCACGCCCTATTATTACTCCTCATTCCATCAATCCGGCTCCTGGATATTAGCGGCCTCCTTTCGCGATGGTGCCGACGCGGTGATGGCGATCGACGACCCCGCATTCCTGAAGTCCAGTTATCTGCATCCCTTTACCGGACCTAATTCCACGGACCGGCGGCAACAGGCTTGTCATTCCCATTTTATTGCCACTCTTCCGCATCAGGAAATAGCCTATGCCACTGACTTGGGAACAGATCAGGTATTACTCTATCGCTTTGCCGACGGTCTGCTGACCCATCAACCGCACTTATCCCTGAGCTGTGCCGCAGGCTCAGGTCCGCGATTAATGCCCAGCCGTGCCGATGGCCGGTTTGCTTATTTACTGCACGAACTCAGCAATCATCTCCAGGTGATGGAATATAGCGCTACGGGATTTATTTGCCGGCAAAGTATCTCGGTACTGGCGGAGAACTCCGGCAATGGCATCAATAGTGCGGCAGCCTGCCAAATAAGCCCGGATGGCCGTTATTTACTGGTCTCGGTGCGGGGTGAAAATAGTCTGGTGATCTTTCACATCGACCCGGAAAACGGGCGGCTCACCTTGGCCAGGCGGATGGCCTGTGGTCATAGCCCCCGGGATCTGCTGCTACAGGGAAATCATATTCTGGTCGCCGCACAGGGCGGCAACAGTGTGGAGAGTTACCGCCTATCCGCAGAGGCTCCATCGTTGTCCCTGCAAAGACCTCCTCATCGCCTAGCACTGCAAACACCCGTAGCGATCAATATTCAAACATATTGAAAATATGCCTCAAGCCCCAAAATACCTAACACAAGCGGATTAAAACCGATTCTTTCCGTAACCATCTTGAAATCCTAGGGATCATTCAGGCTAGTTGCTAAGGTCGCGACTCACTGAATGGAAAAATGGTATCCCACTATAACCGATAGTGAGCGCATCAGCGCTCACCTGTATTGGCTTATTAAAAGCGCGCAAGCTAAATCGAAGTTACGCGTGATTGACATCTACTCTTGCAATTATAATTGCAATCGCTCGCGCATATAGAGCAATCAGAATGGCCAACCCGACTTTCATAAGTGCAATAATCCCTGGCACCCAAATGCTGGGGTTGCCTAGATAAGCATATTGTCCGGAGGCTAATAACAATGTAGCTCGGGTGAGCACATCGAAGATAGCCGGAACAGCATCGATAAAGAGCGTGTATAAACTGATTAATACCAGCCCCGACAATACCACTTCCTGGGAGGACCAGCCGAGTATTCTGGCTTGTTCATCGTTCCCCACAATACGTTTGGACAAATTGGCAGAAAAAAACCACAGTAATACAGCTAAGGTAAAAAACAAAAACGAGATCGTCAAAGTTAGCTGTGCAGAAACGACATGCAGATCTTGCATCAAATAGGTCAAAATACCGCGCTGCAGGGATAAAAATAGAACCCAGAGACTCACCAGACGTAAAAACAGTCGAATCAAGGTAGTGGCTAACATTTATATTCTCAACCTCAACACCAATAAAAATGGCGCAGGTCAAATGACCTGCGCCTTTTGTATTACAACTTCACCACAATACCGACATAGCTGCCGAATTGGCTGGCGCCATCACAATCATTCTGGTCTTCACAGGCCGCATCCGAGTAATTCAGGGCATGGTTATTCACACCGGTGCCACTGGCCATTGCGGTAGTGACTTCATTATTGGTGATATAACCCACAGTGCCATACAGGGTGACATATTTGGTCCAGTCGTAGTTCACGCCTGCTGAATAGAGGTTGGAAGTCTTGTCGCTCTTATCCAGCTTGGAATGATAGTAACCGGCCAACAGAGTGGTCTTATCCATCACCCGATAATTAACACCGGTCCAATATACTTTGGCCTCGGTATCCATGTTCATGGTAGAGGCATAACCCGCTTCCGGCGCCTTGATGCTGTCATAACCGGCAAACAGCTTGGCTGGACCAAACTCGTAGGAGGCGGCCGTCACCCAGTTCTTCACATTGACCCATTGGGAGTTAGTACCCAGCCCATAAAACTCACCGCCGGAGTAACGGCCAAACTTGTCCGCCCGCTCTTGATAGATGGTCTTGAAGCCAAAGCCAGCGCGATTAAAGGCGAGCTCTGCCGCATCGGCGGTAGAACGCTCGGCATCACCCACCACACAACCAAACTGATGCATCAAGGCGACAGAAACGCCACCAAATTCGGCACTGCGATAGAGGACAGAATCAGTCGCGGAGCCATCATTGGCGCCGTTGGTCAGCGAGTTCAGACCATAGATTTGGAAGCCCATGGGATCCATCACGCTGATATCTTGTGCCAACGCTAAGTGAGTGCCTGCGGTTAAGGTACCAAAGGTGGCATGGGTCAGACCGGCATTGGCGGCACGATCAAACAGGGTATCGTCCACATTCTGGCTGCCATTGTCAGTACCAAAACCTCCTTCCAGATTCACCAGACCTTGCCAGCCATCGGTCAGATTGGCTTTAAATTGGCTACCAAAATAGGAGGTGCCCCATTGATTGGCAGCAGCCTGCCAACGCTCTCCCTGCAAACCAGCACTGATCAGGTTCTTGGTATAGTCGACACCAGCCACTACACGGGCATAGGGCTGAATGGAGAACTCACCCACTTTGATTTCTTCATAGGCGTTGGCATTTGCAATAAACAGACTGGCAATCGCGCAAGACAAAGCAACTTTTGAAAGTTTCATCATAAATTCCTTAATTAATTTCCACAGCAAAAACATGTGTTAAATATTGAATATCACTGACCCAACATTAATGACGTCGATAAAGCATTAGCAGAGGTTAAATCAGCAGAGTCACTGACATGGAAGTCATAACGGCCTGGCGTCAACGTCCATTGATGTGGAGCGGCGTTCACATTCCAGGTGCTGATATATTTTTTCGGCACATTCACGGTTACGCTCTTAGAGGCACCAGCGGCTAATTCCACCTTCTTCCAGCCCACCAGTTTTTTCGGCGGCTGTACATGACCGGGGACATCCACAGGCAAAGAGGCATATACCTGAGCCACTTCAGCACCATTGCGCTTACCGGTATTGGTAATGGTGAAACTGATATTTACACTGCCATCCACGGCAGGTACCGATGAAATATTGGAGTAATCAAAGCTGGTATAGGAAAGGCCATAACCGAAATGGAATAGCGGCACAATATTATTGGCATCCGTCCATTTATAGCCGTTATGCAACAGTTTTTCCTTATATTTCACGGAAATCATATCTGCATATGTACCCACGCCATACTTTCCATCAATTAATGCCTTCAATGGTTCTTCCAATTGAACGAGCATCATCCCATATGGGCTGAAAGTCTTTCCAACATTAAATGGAAGTTCAGGCGATGCTAACTGGCTCTCGTCCTTAGGGAATGTTAATGGCAATTTACCCGATGGATTGATATCGCCAGAGAGAATATCGGCAATGGCATAAGCCCCTTGCATTCCCGGATACCAAGAATCTAAAACAGCATCAACCTCTGATAGCCAAGGCATTGTCACTGCTGAGCCTGCTTCCAATACCACTACTGTTTTCTTACTCTTAGCTGCCACCGCAGAGATCAAAGCATCTTGGTCATAGGTAAAAGTTCCAGTTGTATCGGTAGTTGGGTTTGACAATGCGAGGTCGAGATTATCAGTGCCTTCATTAGACCAAACACCAGCAAATATGATAGTCACATCCGCGTTACTAGCCGCAGTTGCGGCAGCACTCGAATCTTCACCATTTAAATATGTGATATCAGAATTCGGAAACTCTTTTTTCAAAGCCGCCAAGGGTGTTGCACCAAGAAATACAGGACAGACTGCATAAAGAGCAGTCGGAACTGTAGGACAGTCTTCGACTTGGTTCTCAGAGTATGGTTGAGAGCCCCCAGATCCACCGCCACTAAGTACACCTTTATCCGCATTCATACCTATAACTGCAATTTTTTTCCCTGCCATACTGGTTAATGGCAAAGGAGCTATATTGCTGCCAGCGACGGACTGATTCTTTAACAGCACCATACTAGCTGCTGCTATTTTATAGGCATCATTAAGACCAGAGACTTGATCAATTTGACCTCGTTCAGGTGGAGGGCTATCCATAACACCTGTAGAAATCATGCTGCGTAACTTGCGGAAAACCATATTATCAAGACGGCTAACTGGCACAGACTGCGAGGATAGAGCATCAACGAGTTGGTTGGAAAACCAGCCAGATCCAAAATATGCCTTCAAATTCGCCGGAAAACCTTCATCATCACGTGCAATACCGGGTTGCTCTTCGTCTAAACCAGCCAAGGCTGAAGCAGTGCTACTATGCTGAGCTCCCCAATCCGACTGAACAACACCCTTGAAACCCATATCATTCTTTAATACTCCTAGTAAGTAGTCATTCTCACAGGAGTACGTTCCATTAACACGATTATAGGCACACATAACATAAGCCGGATTTCCCTTCTCCACTGCAATTTCAAAACCGAGCAATTCAGTTTCACGCATGGTCTGCTCATCGACCACAGAGTTACTAACTTGGCGATCAGTTTCATTACCATTCATCGCATAGTGTTTTAACGAAGCCATGACATGTTGAGACTGTAAAGCAATTATGCGTGATGCAGCTATTTCACCACTCAATATTGGATCTTCACCAGAATATTCAAATACGCGACCACTACGTGGATCTCTTGCTAGGTTTACACCTTGCCCCCCCAGCGCGGTCGCAAATCCCAATGATCGTGCTTCAATTCCAGTTCGTCTCCCAGCTAGAGAGGCAATATCAAGATCCCAACTGGCAGCAATGCCAATCGGAGCAGGCAATGAGGTGACATTTTGCCCCGCAACATTTGGGCCGCTGGCTGAATCGACAAAGTTGTTGTCCGGGATCCCTAATGCTGGAATACCAGGAATATAACTCACCGCATCCGGCAATGATCCTTCCGGAGCCACATACATGCCTGAATCACGGAATTTATGGTATCCCATTAGAAGATTCGGCATGCCATGGCCATGAACGATCTGAATTTTTTGATCCAGCGTCATTTGCGCCAAAATAGCATTTGCTCGCTGATCGGCTTCCGCGTCGGATACCGTCAATCCAGCCGGAATGGCCGTGGTTGTATCCGAACCCGTATTACTGCTTGAACTGTTTGAGCCACCGCCACCACAACCCCAAACCAAGGCCGCTGCGGATATCATCATGGCTGATGTTATTTTATTGAACCGCATTTGTTATTCTCCTTGTCAGCATAATTCAAATATGCTGATTCTTATTTTCATCACACAGAACGCCCTATGCGGGTTATTCCGGTAATACATTCCCGATACAGATGCAAAATTTTTCTGGCCTAAGCACCGGGCAGGAGAAAACTAATCCATAGTGCAGGCAGCATGGATACCAGATCAGAACAGCGCGTTACCATTTCGCTTCATTAATGAATCACTATGACTCATGTCACATTTATGCCGTTCCCGGATTCATTAGAGAAACAACCCCCATCAATCAACCCGTGAACAGCAATCATCTCATCGCAAACTTACAAAAAGTTACAATTTTAGGATGGGAGGCTATCGACAAACGGGTATAGATTTGCCACCAAGAAACCGTTTTCTTGATGACTCCTTAGTGTTCGAGATCAGCAAGAAACAACCGCGTCAGCACCAGTGTTACCAAGTGGTTGAGCTACCACCTAAAGATCGCATTCAGAAATCCTGACAAATAACTCGTTAACCATATGATTTTAAAATGAAATGATGGAGGTGCAAATGGAGCAGTTTATTACTGAGGCGGCATTGTTTCATTACGCCAATGAAGCCCTGAACGCTGGCGTGTCTCGTGGCGATCTGGTGCAGTTGGTGGGTGCAGAACTATTTACCAAAAAGCCTAGCGTCATGACAAAACTTTACATTCAAAAAATACATCCCCTATTAAGAGTGCTTCATGATATAGGATACCAGCAAAAACGGGAATTGGAATTAATGGTTGCTAGCAGTTTATATACTGAGCAAGATATTCACCATGCTTATTTTAGTAATGCGCCAGATCTATATACGTTTGTGAAATGGTATGCAGATATGTGCCATCGACAAACATCAAGCATTGAATTTTATATTCAATCCCATGCCGGAACTACAACGCTATACATTGATTTCATTGACAATAAATCCGAGTTTTATTGCCCACAATGCTTCCATGTGAAGCTTATTATGTTAGCGCAACGCATTTTCAAATTAACCACAGAACAGCAAAAAAATATCATATCTGGATTTACTCAGCCCCGACTACCCGATCCAGATAACTTCTCGAAACTTGCCACTTGTCGAGTAAAAGGCAAAGAAGAACGGGCATATATTCAACTACCATCAAGTATGATGGAAATAAAAAACCAACACTTCAATCCACTGGTAAGCGGATTTTTAACACGCCAATACAACCAGCATTATGGTATTGAACAACAAGAAGATCGCTTGTTAACCAATATATCGTCACATCTTAGCGCTGCTTGGGCACAGGGAACGATCGCGACCAATATCGATACCATTGCTGAGCGACTGGGCATGAGTCGCTCCAAACTCTATCGTGAATTAACACAACGTAATATCACCTTTTCATCGATTGTGGAATCGCAGCGTAAACAGTATGCCATGATGCATATTAAAGATAGAGAGACATCGATTGCCGAAATCAGCGACCGTCTGGGCTATGCCAATGTTTCAGCTTTTACTCGCGCCTTTAATCGCTGGTTTAATGTCAATCCATCCAAAATGCGGCAACAATAACCACCTATTCGATATAGTTATGCTTAAATTATTGATAAGTCAGGAGCAAAAATGAACATTTTATGTACTGAGGCCTCGGCAAAGTTCATCGATCGCCAATTGAAACACTCCGGCTTATCCGTACAAGAAGTACGGGGTATTATGGGGCATGATTTTTTGTTAGATAACCCGCCATTGACCAAAAAAATAATGATCCAGAATGTCGGCAAGATTTTCAACGCACTGAACGATGTCAACTACCATGAAAAATATGAGCTTGATTATTTAGATCAATGCATAGAATTTAATGGCGTGCATCGCGCACTATTTTTGAATAGTGAAAACTGCATAGACCTATTTAAAAAACACATGCAAATAAATAATTTAAATATGAAATTATTTAATGATGAGATACTGATTGACTATGACCGAGTTGTCTTCACGCTAAGCCCCATCAGTAGTGAAATTGAGTTTTACTCACCACAAGGTGTTTTTTATTCCTTCGTACAACATATGAAATATATATTGGGCGAGCATTTCGATGCGGATCGCCTGAAGGTTGGTTTTAAACAACAGCAAGTTCCAAGCGAAAATAAGTTCTGTCATGCCGTAACGAGTAATATCATCACCAAGACAGAATATGATTTCATATCGATCCATAAAGATATGGCCACTATGGTCAGTCGCAACTTTAATCCATTTATTCAACCCTATATTGAAAAGCAGCTACACCTCGAATATGATATCCGTTTATCTAGGGATACGTTTTTTGATAATTTCCAGTATAAAATGACCGAAGCTATGAATAACCGCGCTGATGAATTATCGATCAACAGCATGGCCGAAATAATGAATATGAGTCGATCCACGTTATATCGTGAATTAGCAGATCGCAATGTCACCTTTAGCCAAATTATTGAAGATAAACGTAAAACCATAGCCCTGGATTTCCTCACCAACACCAATATCAGCATCGGTGAAATTAGTGATCGACTCGGCTATAAAAACCTATCAGCCTTTAATCGAGCCTTCAAGCGCTGGTTTGACAAGACTCCACTGATGATACGCAAATACCAATCATAAACACATTCATAAAAAATAAGATACTAGTTAATCACTCATATAAAAATATGGGCTGCAGTTCTGCAGTCCATCACATACGCAAACAGTATCCAAATGCCACCCAAATAACCAAGAAATATCTACCGAAATAAATAGTTCCCCTGAGTCTCCGCCTGCAATACAGCCACTCAGAACTATGACTCAGGTCATATTCCTCCCCCCCAAGAATCCAGATGATACAAAGCTGATGCTAAAAGATACACGTTAATATCAGCCAACCGATAACGTTGCTTCCGGTTATGACACTAACCCAACAATCAAAGTTCAATAATTGATTCGTGAATTATCCAGGAGCAAATTATGAAATTCGTTTCACCTAAAACAAAAGTGGCATTGCTCATTGCATCTGTTTTTACCACTGGCAGTGCATTCGCCGTTGATTTTCACGGCTATGCCAGAACCGGTACTTCGACCACCGCATCCGGTGGTGCTCAGTATTGTTATAACGATCCGACTGATGGCGCCCACTATACAGGCCGCCTGGGTGACGAGTGTGACACCTATGGCGAAATTGGTCTTGGTCAACAGTATGACTCTGCCGAGGGTGCCAAATTCTATCTGGATTCCATGTTCTCATTTAAAACCGTCTATCAAGGCAATGACTATCAAAGTCTGACCAGCCCGACTGATCGGGATAGCCGTGGTGACTGGGCCTTACGGCAACTCAATGTCACTGCCAAAAATGTCCTCAAATCGGCCCCCGATACTACCTTCTGGGTTGGTAAACGTTATTATCAACGCAAGGATGTACATATTCTGGATCTCTATTATCTGAATAATTCCGGCAATGGTTTCGGGGTGGAAGATATCAGTGCTGGCCCAGGTAAAGTTTCACTGGCCTGGATCGATGGCGCACGCAAACCCGCCAAAGGCAAGAGTGATGCCCAAGGTGAGCCGGTTATTCAAACTGAAAAATACGATCTGCGTTATCAAGATATTCCACTGTGGCAGAACGCTTCGTTAAATCTGGCCTTTATCTATGGCAAAGCCGATCTGACCGAGATCCAAGATAAGGTTGGTGAAAATAAACAAACCGGTAATTTCTATTCCGCCGAATTACCGCATCAGATCGGCTCTGCCACCAACACCTTTGTTATTCAATATGGACAAGATGCGCTGGCCGATACCGCCTTTAACAACAGCAATGGTACCGAAGTAAATACTTATAATGAGTGGTCAGGCAATTTGGAAAGCGCCTATCGCACCATTTACTTCGGCACTATGCCCATCACTGATAAAGTGGATGTTGCCTATTCAGCCCTATATGCCTCTGGCAAAACCATTTCACAGAGTGCCCCTGAAACCAAACCCAACCGTATGAGTCTCGTCGCTCGCCCCTCTTATTATTGGAATGGCCTGACCCGTACCACTCTGGAGCTCGGTTATACCAAGGGTCAGATGTCCACCGACAGCCAAAGCAGTGATCTGAGCAAGGTGATCCTGGCGCAAGAATTAACCCCGAATATTGGCTTAATGGCGCGCCCATCACTGCGCGTCTATACCGGCGCCTTCTTTGGTGATGTCGCCGAATCCACCCGCACCGCCCAACAAGAGGGTGATAAAGGCGAGATGCGCTTTGGCGCCCAATTGGAAGCCTGGTGGTAAGAATAAACTCCCCTCGCTTAGCGAGGGGATCTTTGGCTGAATTCAAGGTGAAAGATATGAAAAAAACAAAAGCCACTTTTATCGGCACAGTACTCAGCCTGGCGCTGACGGTGACCGGTTGTAATTCTGATTCGGATAGCAAACCGCTGTCTGAATCCAATGAGGTCGCCCTGCCTGCGGGGACCAGTTTTCTAACCTTCCCCAGTGACTTTAAATGGGGATCTGCAACGTCTGCTTTCCAAGTGGAAGGAGGCCGCTATGATGAAACAGGAAACAAATTGCGTACCGATACCTACTGGGATCTGATGGCAACTTATCAAACAGGTGCTAATGGAGATGTAGCGATTGATCAATATAATCGCTATCAAGAAGACGTCGCCTTGATGGCGAAAGCTGGCGTCAAGACTTATCGTTTTTCGCTATCCATGCCACGATTGTTTTTTACCAATAACGGTTTCCCAGTAAAAGGTACTATGAATGCTCGTGGGCAGTTTACGCCCACATTGGATGCGGACGGTAAATTAATACCGGCAGAACCTAATCCAGTTGGACTTGCTTATTACAACAATCTGATTACTGAGCTACTAGCCAATGGTATTGAACCGGCGATCACGCTCTTCCATTGGGATTTCCCACTTGGGATGGTCATGGCAGGAGAGTTTAAAAATCGTGCGATAACCGATCAATACCAGGTTTATACGGAAACAGCATTTAAACTATTCGGTGATCGCGTTAAAATTTGGACCACGCTGAATGAACCGTATGCATACAATGTATTAACTCAAGGCGTATCATCTACCATGAACGCGGATGGCATTGACCAGTATTCAGTTGCCAAGTATTTAACTCTAGATCGAGTAATAGGCTTACGACTAAATGCCATTCATAACTACTTGCTGTCACATGCAAAGGCAGTTAATAGCTTCCACAAACTGCAGAAAGCGGGTAAAATCCGCAGCGATGCGCAAATAGGTATGACCTTTGACTTAGGTGTCGCAAAATCAGCCAGTTCCAAAGCCGAAGATCTAGAGGCCACAAAAACCTTTAACGACTTTAAAAACGGAATTTTTGTTTATCCAATATTTAAAGGAAAATATCCTGACGGACTACTTGAAAAACTCAAGAGTCAAAACCCTGAGAATAAATTGAGCATTAGTGCTGAACAGTTGGCTGCTGATCTTAGTTTTATGAATAATAACCAGGGTGATTTTGTCGCTCTTAACTATTATTCACGCCCCGTGGTCTCACGAAAAACAACCACGGATCCCGACACCCCTGTCAATGCATGGACATTACAACGTGGTGCTCTGGGATCAGGGGTTTTTTTGGGTGATATCTGGATTGATAAACAACCAAATACATTGGGTGGTTTTAATGGGCCTAGTGACCCACAAGGTTTTTATGACACCATCAAGTGGCTTTCTGACGCTAGTCATAATATTCCTATGTACATCACAGAGAATGGGACTGGTTACTCAAATATAAATGAGGATAATATTGCCTCAGATGGAGGAGTACACGATACCATGCGTACTGCTTACCTCGAAGGACACATCAAAGCCATGTGGAAAGCCATTCATGATGGTGTCAACTTGAAAGGCTATATGGTCTGGTCGCTGTTCGATAATCTGGAGTGGACCTCTTTTGATAAGCGCTTTGGCCTTATCTATGTGGACTACAATGACAATCTGAAACGCATGCCTAAAGATAGCTATTATTACTATAATAGCGTCATCAAAAATAATGGCCTCAGTGCCAACTAATCCAGGAGCCACCGATAAGGTGGCTCTTCTTATTTTATATTAGAGAAATATCATTTCTCGCTCTGCCACCGATGATACGACCAAGACAGTATGGGATTCATTATATGCCGCCTGTCTAGATGACCGTCGTTACCCCGCCTACCGTTCTGCATCAGAATGTAACAGTGATAATCAGCTCACATCTTGCCAGGGCTATCTGGAATATATATGCCGCGCTACATAAAGCGCCATGCTGCTGTGGTTAGAGACTTGCGCGGTAATGCTTGCTTATTTGAGTCCATGTCATCCTTACTTTCAGTAGGTATTCTATGTCCCATTTTTATTCGGAACCCTGGCTCGCCTATCATCTGCGTAAATTGCAGTCCTTGGGGGCGACGGCCAGTGATTGCCATAAAATTGCCGGACTCAATACCGAGTGGATGTCACAACCCTTATCCCACCGCAAAATAGCAGCCGAGAGCGGAAATCGGGTGATTCAGGCCCTGTATGATGCCGGTCACCATGCCCGGCATGAAGTCCGAGAAATTGCCGATAGCTTCCAGCAAGTCGATTTTCATAAAGCTTTTTTGTTTAACAGCCCCAACGTGGATAGCATGCTGCGGAAAATCCAGGGCATAGTAGCCCATGATTTATCCGGCAATCACTATAGCGTCGAAACACGCAATGGCATGCTCTACCTCTATCACTCCTGTGATCACGCCAAGTACGACTATTTAACGCCGCAGGGGCATTTTGCTTTTTTATTCAAATTATTTGAAAGCGCTTTCGCCATTGCTGGGGAATCGCTGCAGGCTGAAGTCGGTGTGGTGCACGCTACCCTACCCGCTGCCGATGATTTTGCCACCCTGATCAGCCCGACGATTCGCTGCCGGACCGAGCAATCTTATATCGCCTTTCCATTACGGCAATTGCAGGCGAATAACCCCCGATATAATCCCATGGTCGATGCCTATCTGGATGCTGAATACCGCAAGCGCTATCAGCCACAGCGAGCGGTGAATACCCAAATTATCGAAGATATCCGCCGCCAGTTATCGCTGAGCATTGCCAATAGCACCAATACCATCAGCATCGAATTCATTGCCAGTCGCCTGGAGATGAGTCGCTCGACCCTGTATCGGCATCTGGCCGAGCACAATGTCACCTTTAGCCAGTTACTGGAGCAGGAGCGCAAAGCCAAGGCGCTGGCCTTTTTAAAAGAGACGTCGCTGAGTATGGGTGAAATCAGTGATCGACTCGGTTATGCCAATCTCTCGGCCTTTAATCGCGCCTTTAAACGCTGGTTTGATACCAATCCCTCCGCCCTGCGTTCTTAATTAACGATTCCCACACCATTCATTTTACCGCAAAAGATAGCCGGAGCTCAGTTGCTAGTGCGGCGCTTATTGCCGCCATGTTGATCCGGCCATTTATATTCCGCCCCCATTTGATCCCTTGATGACACATCGTTTATTTGCACCTTAGCCCCAACTTTAGTGACTCAGTGCGACGACCTCGCGCTATCAACCCGCCATTGAACCCCTCATCACGGCTGGCGTGATCGCCGTCATATTCCTCAGCTCCACTTGCGGGATGAACCGAAATGACAACTGCCGCGACACCCAGGGATAAATGGCTTTTCCCACCCCTCGCTACACTGGCCCGGCATTGCAATCGATGCAGCAAAACTGCCTAGCCGATGGCTGGTTATTCCCAGGAGTAACGGCACGTCGATCGATACCGGCAGATAACAATATTTCCTTTTACAGGAGTGGCAAATGCGACAATTGCAGATAAGCCGACTAACCAAACTCGCCAGCCTGATATCAACCTTGTTGTTGCTATCGGCTTGCGGCGGCGGAGGCGGTAGTTCCAATACCGGTTCATCCACGACCCCGGATGTGACGCCTCCGGGCCATAGCGTCTCGGATAACGAGGCGGATCGCCGCGCCGCGTCCCTGGTCGCGCAGATGACCCTGGCGCAGAAAATCTCCATGGTCCACGGCCATGGTGCGCCGAATATGGCCCTGACCTACACCGGCCTCAACTACCCGGAAGTCGAGGGTGCCTACACCGAAGCGGTGGCCTATATCCCGGGCATCGAAGCGCTGGGCATCCCCGATAACAACATGGTCGATACCGCCAGTGGGGTCATGGTCAACGGACTGGATGCCACGGCTCTGCCCTCCACCGTGGGGCTGGCCTCCTCCTGGAATCCGGAATTAGCCCATCTGTACGGCCGCCGTATCGGCATCGAGACCCGGGCCCTGGGCTTCAGCACCGCCTTGGGTGGCGGCATCAACCTGATCCGTGACCCGCGCAACGGCCGCGGTTTCGAATACATGGGCGAAGATCCGATCCTGGCCGGTGAGATGGTGGCACAGCGCACCATCGGCATTCAGTCCCAGCAGGTGATGTCTACCATCAAGCACCTGGCATTCAACGATTACGAGACCAACCGCTACGTCTCCAACTCCGTGGTCGATGAGCAGACCATGCGCGAAACCGAGTTGCTGGGCTTCGAGATCGGCATCACCAAGAGCGCACCCAGCTACATCATGTGCGCCTTCAACCAGTTGAATAGCGTCTACGCCTGCGAAAATGAGGATCTGCTGAACAATATCCTCAAGAAAGAGTGGGGCTATCAGGGCATGGTGGTCTCGGATTGGGGTGCCACGGCCAGCACCATCAATGCCGCCAATCATGGTCTAGATGAGGAAGAGCCAAGTCAGGACAGTGATGACACCGAAGTACCCGCCATGGTGCAGATGTTGATGGGTGGCCCCTACTTCATCAATGCCCTGGGCGAGGCCGTGAGCTCCGGTGAGGTACCCATGAGCCGGTTGAACGATATGGTGTTCCGCAAAGTCCGGACCATGATCGCCACCGGCGTGGTCGACAATCCGCCGACCCGCACCGTGATCGATGAGACGGCCGGTGAGGCCGATGCCAAGACGGTCGCCGATCAATCCATGGTACTGCTGAAAAATGAGGTCGCCCAGAATAGCGATGACAGCGCCAAGCTGCTGCCGCTCTCCCAGCACAGCATCACCAGCATTGCGGTGATCGGCATGTATGCCGACTCCGGGGTGCTCTCCGGCGGTGGCTCTGGTGGTAACGCCCCCCTGGTGGATAACCAGGTACAGGGCGACTGCGGTCAATTGCCGATCTCCCCCTACCCCTCCTGCCCGAACTTTATCGGCGTGAGCCCCCTGGCTGCGCTCCAGGCCGAGTTCCCCAAGGCGACCATCACCTATGTCGATGGCACGGATACCAATGCCGCCATTGCCGCTGCCGAGGCTGCGGATGTCACCGTCCTCTTCGGTGGCCAGTGGCTCAGCGAAGGGAGTGATAAGACGGATCTGAACCTGGATAGTCCGGCCACCGATAGCTCGGGGATCTTTACCTACGATCAAAATGCGTTGATCGAGGCGGTCGCGCCCAAGGCCAAACGCACTGTGGTGGTGCTAGAAAACGGCGGCCCGGTCGCCATGCCCTGGTTGAGCCAGGTCGATGCCGTGCTGGAAGCCTGGTACCCAGGGGTGCGGGGAGCCTACTCCATTGCCGATATTCTCTCCGGCGATGTCAATCCCTCCGGCAAGCTGCCGGTCACCTTCCCGGCCAGTGTCGATGATCTGGTGCAGCCCACGCTTCCCACCAACTTAGGCTCTTTCCTGGGCTCGACTGTGTTGTTCCGCTCCATGGCCAACTACATCATCGGCGCTCTGGGCCAGGAGACCTACGATGCCCTGCGCAGCGTCAACTACAGCGAGAAACTGGCCTGGAACGGCTACAAGTGGATGGACGCCAACGGCCTGACACCGCTGTTCCCCTTCGGCTATGGCCTCTCCTACTCCAGCTTTGACTATGCACAGGCTGCCGCAACCGTGGGCAGTGATGACACAGTCACCGTCAGCTTCGCCATCACCAACAGCAGTGGTGTCGCAGGCACGGAGATCGCCCAGGTCTACGCGACACTGCCCAGTAACGTGCCAGGCCATGCCCAACCGCCGAAAAAACTGGTGGGTTGGTCCCGGGTCGAGCTAGCCGCCGGTGAGAGCAAAACCGTGCAGGTCACGGTACCCAAGAAGTACCTCAGTACCTGGGATGCCGAAAACGCCAAGAGCTGGGTACTCACCCCGGGCACCTTCACCTTCACCATCAGTGACTCGGCCAATACCAGCTCCGCCAACACCCTGACGACCAGTGTCGCGATTGCCGGCTAACCCGCCGCCATTTGACAACGAATCCACGTATTTAAGGACAACACCATGAAAAACTTGACCCAATATCTGCTCTGCACCCTGGCTGTCACCTTGCCGGTAGCCAGCCAGGCGTATGAACCCGTCCAGCTGGGTGACTTTACGCTGACCCCCTATGCCCGCCTGGTCGCCGGTGTCGAGGCGGTGGACAACTACTACCAATCCGGCCTCAGCAGCAGCAAGGTCGAAACCTCAGCCAACAACTGGGGCACCTCCTATCTGGGTTCTTCGGCCAGCATCCCGTTCGCGGCGGGCTGGGTTGGCCAGGCCAATCTGGAGATGGGCTTTGATACCGAAGATGGCAGTAGCAACGACGAAAGCAGCCTGTTCAATCGCCAGGCCAATGTCGGCGTGCGCAGCGAGCAGTTCGGCACCCTGAGTGCCGGTACGCATCTGGTCATCGCCCAGGACATTATCGATATGGATCCCATGGGCTTTCAGTCCTACGGTCTCAATACCCTGACCAACGGCGTGAACGATGGCACCGCCGATAACTCGGTACTGTATCGCAGCCCGGAGTTGTACGGCGCCAGCCTCGGTTACATGCATATGTTCGGTGGTGAAGTCGGCAATCCGCGCAAGGCCAGTGGTGACGGCGCGTCCGTGAACTACCGGCTCGGCGACTTCCAACTGCGGGGTGTCTATCTGCAACGGGCCGATGACTATGGTCGCTATATCGGTGGCGAAACCTATGGTCTGGGCTCTCAGGGACAGTGGCTGTATGTGAAGAACTACGCCGTGGGTGCCTCCTACCAGCTGGCCGATGTCAAGATGATGGCGGGCTACGATCAGGCTAAGGCTCCGGATGCCGGTTTCGGTCAATCCTACACCTTTGATGACCAGGCTCAGGTGGTCTGGGGCGGCGTCAACTACAAGCTCAACGACAAGCTGACCCTGCTGGCGGCTTACTACCAGCTCGATCAGGACTATAGCGCCAAGAAGGGCCAACTGTATGTAGGCGGCGTAAACTACGAGCTGAACCGTTATCTGACCCTGTACACCACCGTGGGTTACATCAATAACAACAGCATCGACAGCAGTCTGTCCGCGGAAACCGGGACCAGCAGCCATGCCCTGTCCTATAACCAGTTAGCGTGCAGCGATACCAGCAATTGCGACGGTTCCAGTCAACTGGGTACCTATGCCGGCCTGGTGGTCAAACTGTAATACCCAGAGGCCGGGGGTTACCCCGGCCTCCTCCATTCTGAAGTTGTTGTAGGAGAAGCATGTGACCCCAGAACATATCCTCAAGATCACCCTGCGCCTGTCTGCCATCTGGTTGGGCTGGTTATTTGTCCGCGCCCTGCTCATCACCGCCATGATCCATCATCGTCTCGACGAGGCGGCGCTGGTCTCGGCAGTATCCACCTGCGGCTATCTGGTGATGGCACTGTTGCTATGGTGGGCCGCCGGTCCCCTGGCGCGGCTACTGCTGGCAGGAATGACGCCGCTGTCGTCAGTCTCAACTGCAGCCTCAGTCTCAACCAATCTATCCGCCAGCACATTGCTGACTGTACTTACGGTATTTGTCGGTTTGTTAACCATCTTTATCGGTGCCCTGCAGGATGCAGGTCAATACCTCACCATGCTGGGGATGATGCTAGCTACCAGCCAGAGAGAACATCTGTTCGATGCCAGCATCAATCTTCCTGGACTGGTGGCGTTGGGCAAGCTGGCTATTGGCCTGGCCATGATCCTCACCGCCCGCCGCAGTGCCCGCTGGATCATCGGTGACCGCTAATCGCTCGGCCCATCAATGACTAATCAATGGCCCATCGATACCGGGTGGCACAGGCCACCCCATTGCATCCGAAGAGGCCGCGGCCATAACCTCCACGGCCCCGCCAACCTTCACAGCTGATCTTCACAACGGCTGGCAGGAATACATGCCACAAACAGCGACCCCAGCAGCGCAACCCCGGCCAAGAGGATAAAGAAGAACCCATAGCCGTCGGCTCCCCAGTGTGCTCCCCACAGAATAAGCGTCGGTGCCAGCAGCCCAATCAGGGTGGCACCGATATGCACCGAGGCATTCAGCAGCGAGGTGTCCTTGGCGTAGTGCTCCAAGGAGGGCAGCACCCGATTGACCAGCAGATTGCTCACAGCCCCAAGCATGCCAATCCCGAACGACATGATGCAGGAGACAGCGATGACCTCGACCGTGCTATCCGCCACCGAGAAGCCCATTAGCGCCAACGCAACAATCACCGGAGCCACGAGATTCAGTTTCCGCACTTGACCAAGCCGATCACACAAGTAGCCCGACACGACACTGGCCAGGATCAGAAACAGAGTACCGACCGCCGACAATGCGTTGAGCTCATACACTTGTTGTTCATTCAGATGCAGTCGAGCCACATAGAACAGCGGCATCATCTTCAAACCGGCAAAGGCGATATTCAGACATAAACGGCTGCACAGCAGCCATGTGAAATCCGGGTATTGTTTAAATGACGGATAAAAGTGGCGCCAGGTTTTAAGCAGTATGCTGCCAGCCGGTGGCTGATAGGGGCGCTCCGGAACCCGCCAGGCAATCAGACCGATACTCAACCCCTGCAGTGCCGCCACCAGCAACAGCTTGCTCAACATACTACTGGCGGCAAACACGCCCATCACCAACACACTGCTGAGCATGGCGCACAGCGGGATCGCCATGCCGATGACGCCATAGACCTTGCCCTGCTTGCGTCGCTCTACCTCTACCGCCACCAGAGCAAAGCCCGAAGCGGTCACCAGACCATAACAAAACTGCACCGCCAGCCAGCACAAGATCAGGCTTGATAAATCCGGGCTCAGGGCAAAACCCGGCAGAGCGGCTGCCCCCAGCACGCTGCCGATCAGCATACAAAGGCGGCGACTACCGACCCGGCGGTAGAGACGATCGGCGAGCCAGCCACTGCCCGGCCCCAGTCCGATCATGATGGTGCTGACGATGGCGACACAATAGCCGAACCAGGATGTAGCCGCGGCGGCCCCCACCAAGGACGAGATCTTGAATTGACTCAGCCCATACATCAGCAGCACGGGCGGCGTGATCGATAGACCAATGCCGAGCGCCATCAAGGCAATCGATTTTTTGTTTTGCATACAGATCCCATCGCTCAACATGATACGTCCACCGTGCGGCCAGAATGCTGTGTTGCTACTTCTGCACCATCACCAGGATGAGCCAGCACCGTTTTTATTTAAACTATTCCACTGTTGGCAACTCATGTTTATATATTTTCGCGCAGAGTCTCTATAAAAACGACACTGTCATGGTTACGAATAGCCATCAGCAAAAGACCATACTCAAGACATTGAAAGTGTGGCATGAGACTAAATGATAAACAAACAAATCCATCGGGTAACCGGATTATTGAGAACATGAGTACACTAACGATGACCACGAATTTCACATCCCACATCAATTGTGCACTCGCAGGTAATTGACATCCATGAATACAGAGTTAAAAGAATCCGATATGATGACCACTGACACGCGGACCACCACCAAGCAAGAAGTCGACATCGAGCATCTGCTGAAAAAAAATCATTGCCCTGGAAGCTGAAAATAAGCGACTAGAAACTTGGCTTGGATTGATATCCAAAGGCTATTCGATTGCTATTAATCAGTTGTCCGTCAATACCCGCATGCCATAATTCACCCCATCGATTCGGCATGTTTATGCGCCGTGTATTCCCACCAATAGCAGATGATCATTCCCAATGAATTTATCAGCCGCGCAGGCGGCTGATGTGCCCCAGCAACCGGCTCCTTCCCTGCCTTTCATGAACTCAAGAGGATCGAAACATCTATGGCCACACCCTGGCACAGCCAACTAACACCTAGCATAACCATCTGAAATTAAAGTTAATAATGGAGGCAAGATGGTAATGAATTGCACCGGAATGATTCATCGCTCAGCAACGGAACGTCATAGAATATGCGGGTGGTTGGAAGCCACACCTTCGTTTCCTTGGGTTGCATCCATATGCAACCCTTTTTTATAACCGGACTACGAATAGTCAGTGCTGGTTATCTAGATCCCTCTACTCCGTATCAACACAGAATATAATCTCGCCATCGTGCAAAATTTTGACACTCATTTTTTATGAAAAAAAAGCTGCTCAGTCGATGAACTGAGCAGCGTTGAAATATCAAAAGGCCCCAACAACAGGAAATAAAGGAATACCACAATGAAAAATGAATATAACAACACACTACGGTTATTAATCTTTTTCAATGCAGCAAGCTTAGTATACGACCATAACCCTGTCGATTAGGCATCAATTGGATTCATTAATTTATCATTTCACATCAAACATGGATAAATCTGGCTCACATTAAAAAATTATGGGTAACAATGATGACCCACAGTAATAAAAAAAGGAGTTACGTGGGGATGTAACTCCTTAAGGATGACACGATAATGGATCATCAAAAACTAACACACAGACGTGGCTTCCAACCACAGCCTAATTCTGACATACCATAGCAATTTTACGGTCATCATCTTGATTCAGATATTTATCATTTGAGGTCAGATAACGAATAAACTCCGGCATATCGCGTCTTGCAACACCCATCTCAACGCAAATAGCAGGGTAGTAACCGATGATTTGTCAGGGCTGCAAGTTCAAGCTGGCAACACCGGTTTAACCAGAACGTTAGCGGATATAGAAGCGAAGATAGAGTGGCTGCATTTTGACATGCGGTACCTGCCCGACAGTCAATTTTGACCTTCGGTCAAACATCCCTGTTGGTCACGGTTTGGTCACGAAATGGTCACGGTCACGAAAAAGTCTCAAAAGAGGCTAGATACATGAGTAATATCTTTGCGTTTTCCATGAGATTTTATGCAAAACAAAAACCCCGGCGCTATGGCCGGGGTTTTTGTTTGTATGGTGCGGAAGGAGGGACTTGAACCCACACGCCTAAGGCGCCAGAACCTAAATCTGGTGCGTCTACCAATTTCGCCACTTCCGCTAAGAGGGCTTGGTTTTCGTTACCTTATCAACAAGTAACGCCAACCTGGTATTAATGGGGTGGCTGATGGGGCTCGAACCCACGACAACAGGAATCACAATCCTGGACTCTACCAACTGAGCTACAGCCACCACTGATTTTTACTTTGTTAACGTGTCTTACTGCTTACAATGGTACGCCCTACAGGAATCGAACCTGTGACCCACGGCTTAGAAGGCCGTTGCTCTATCCAACTGAGCTAAGGGCGCACTGCCTTGCAAAGCGTGGTCGGTGATAGAGGATTCGAACCTCTGACCCTCTGGTCCCAAACCAGATGCGCTACCGGACTGCGCTAATCACCGACATTGTCGTAAGCGTACCGACGACGGAGGCGAATACTACCGACTTGACCCTGAGGCGTCAAACACTTTTCCCCCCAATAGTTTCAATCGCCTACTTCTTATTCTATGCCACTTTTCCAACTGGCCCGTACTAACGATTTCGTTAAAAAAATGCGACAATGCGCGCCACGAATACGCAAGGTGAGAAGGAAGCATGTCAGCCAAAATTATCGATGGAAAGGCAATTGCCCAGTCGGTTCGTCACGAAGTGGCCGCCCGGGTTCAGCAACGGATTGCCGCTGGGTTACGGGTCCCCGGTCTGGCCGTGGTTCTGGTCGGTGAAGACCCCGCCTCTCAGGTCTATGTCGGCAGTAAACGCCGCGCCTGTGAAGAGGTCGGTTTTGAATCCCGCTCTTATGACTTACCGATGACCACGACTCAGGAAGCCCTGCTGGCCCTGATCGATGAGCTGAATCAAGATCCGGCCGTCGATGGCATTCTGGTGCAGTTACCCCTGCCCGCTCATATCGATACCACCCTGGTCATCGAGCGTATTCAGCCCCATAAAGATGTGGACGGTTTTCATCCTTATAATGTCGGCCGTCTCGCCCAGCGCATTCCTGCCCTGCGCTCTTGTACCCCCAAGGGGATCATGACGCTGATCCAGCACACAGGGGTCGACACCTACGGTTTGAATGCCGTCATCGTCGGCGCCTCCAACATCGTCGGTCGTCCCATGACTCTGGAGTTGCTGCTGGCCGGTTGCACCACCATTACCACCCATCGCTTCACCAAGGATCTGGAGTCCTTCGTGCGTCAGGCCGATCTGCTGGTCGTGGCCGTCGGCAAGGCTGAATTTATTCCCGGTGAATGGATCAAGCCCGGTGCCATCGTCATCGATGTCGGCATCAACCGCCTGGCCGATGGCCGTCTGGTGGGCGATGTGGCCTATCAGGCCGCCGCCGAGCGCGCCAGCTTTATCACCCCGGTTCCCGGTGGCGTCGGCCCCATGACGGTAGCCAGCCTCATCGAAAACACCCTGGAAGCCTGCGAGCAATACCACAGCTAACCGGTATGATTCAGATGTAACCGAAGGGCCGCCATGCGGCCCTTCTGCTTTTCCGGCCTCAGGAGAGCTGGGAGTTATACACGGCTCTGACGTCGCGCATAAAAAAACCCTCCACATGGAGGGTTCTTCTGAAATCTGCGCCGGAATTACAGCTCGATGACGTCGAAATTGACCTCGGTCGCCACGTCAGCCGCATAATCCACACCCGCCCAGCCGAAGCCGAACAGCTTGAGGAACTCGTCCTTGTAGCCTTGGTAATCGGTCAGTTGGGACAGATTTTCGCTGGTGATCTGCGGCCACAGATCGCGACAGGCTTGCTGCACATCGTCACGCAGTTCCCAATCGTCCATGCGAATGCGGCCCTTCTCGTCGGTCGGAGTTGCTTCACCGGAGTAGAGACGGGTCCAGAACAGGCGCTGGATCTGCTCCAGACAGCCTTCATGTAACCCCATCTTCTTCATGATCTGGAACGACATGGAGATATACAGTGGCATCACAGGGATAGCGGCCGACGCCTGAGTCACCACGGACTTGAGCACGCCCACATAGGCATTGCCGCCTGTGGTGGCCAGCTTGGCACCAATAGCGGCACTGGCGCGGTCCAGATCTTCCTTGGCGCGGCCAAGTGTGCCATGCCAGTAGATAGGCCAGGTCAGATCGGTACCTATGTAGCTATAGGCCACGCTCTTGGCACCATCAGCCAGCACACCCGCGGCTTCCAGCGCGTTGAGCCACAGTTCCCAATCTTCACCGCCCATCACCTTGATAGTGCTAGCGATCTCTTCATCAGAGGCAGGTTCGACTTCGGCTTCAACGATGACATCTTTATTGGTGTCGATGGCGGTGGTCTTGTAGACCTCACCGATGGGCTTCAGGGCAGAGCGGATCACTTCACCAGTATCCGGCAGTTTGCGCACCGGCGAGGCCAGGGAGTAAACCACCAGATCGATCTGGCCGAGATCCTGTTTGATCAGCTCAATGACCTTGTCGCGGCACTCGTTGGAGAAGGCGTCGCCATTGACACTCTTGGCGTACAGACCGGCTTCCTTGGCCGCCTTGTCAAAGGCTGCTGCGTTGTACCAACCGGCACTGCCGGTTTTCTTGTCGGTGCCCGGCTTCTCGAAGAAGACGCCGATGGTCGCGGCATCGGAACCAAACGCCGCAGTTATGCGTGACGAGAGGCCATAGCCGGTAGAGGCACCGATCACCAGCACGCGCTTGGGACCGTGTTCCAGCTTGCCTTTGCTCTTGATGTAGGCGATCTGTTGGCGAACATTGGCTTCACAGCCGGCCGGATGAGTGGTGGTGCAGATAAAGCCACGTACCTTAGGGGTAATGATCATGGTCGGTTCTCTAGTCGGTTTTTGGAAAAAACGAGCCAAATGATACATGATTCCCCGCCACTTGTGATGTCGGATCAGTTGCAGCGCGATCCGGGCTCCCTATAATGCCGCCTTGCCCCCTGTTTTCGGAGCCTGTACGGACCCGGCCATGTACCAGCTCAGACCCTATCAACAGCAAGCCGTGGATGCCGTCATTCACCACTTCCGGCACAGCGTCGAGCCTGCCGTGCTGGTTCTTCCCACCGGAGCAGGCAAGAGTCTGGTCATCGCTGAATTGGCGCGTAAAGCACGAGGTCGCGTGCTGGTTCTAGCCCATGTTAAAGAGCTGGTTGCCCAGAATCATGACAAATATCAGGCCCTCGGCCTGCAAGATGGATTGCAGGCCGATCTGTTCTCCGCGGGATTAGGGCAGAAGGCGAACCAGCGGCGGGTGATATTCGGCTCCATCCAGTCGGTAGCCCGGAATCTGGCATGCTTCACCGACCCGGTCTCGTTGGTGATCATCGACGAATGTCATCGGGTCGGGGAAGAAGAGGATAGTCAATACCATCAGCTGATCGGCCATCTCAGAACGCACAACCCTGCGCTCAAGATCCTGGGGCTCACCGCCACCCCCTACCGGCTCGGGCTGGGTTACATCTACAACTTCCATTACCGCGGCATGGTCCGCACCACAGAGCCGCGCTTCTTCCGGGATTGCATCTTTGAGCTGCCCCTGCGGCAGATGATCAAGCAAGGCTACCTGACCCCACCCCGGCTCATCGATGCCCCCGCCGTCCACTACGACTTCAGTCGCCTGCTGCCCCGGGAAAATGGCCTGTTCAGTGACCTGGATATCGAGCGCGAGCTCAAGCGCCAGACCCGGGTTACCCCGCACATAGTGCGCCAAATCATCGATTACGCACAGGATCGTCAAGGAGTGATGATCTTCGCCGCCACCGTAGAGCATGCCCGGGAGGTAACCGGGTTACTGCCCGCTGGCTGTGCGGCCCTGATTACCGGCGAGACACCGCTGCCCGAGCGGGATCGCCTCATCGATCTCTTCAAGGCGCGGCAACTGAAATATCTGGTGAACGTGGCGGTGCTGACCACGGGGTTTGATGCCCCCCATGTGGATCTGATTGCCGTATTGCGGCCCACCGAATCGCTCTCCTTGTATCAGCAGATCATAGGCCGCGGTTTGCGCCTGGCGCCGGACAAGCCGGAGTGTCTGATCCTCGACTACGCGGGCAACGCCTATGACTTGTTCGCACCGGAAATTGGTGAACCCAAACCCGCGGCCGATACGGTGCCGGTGCAGGTCCTTTGTCCGGCGTGCGGCTTTGCCAATCAATTCTGGGGTCGTTTGGGAACCAAAGGCGAGGTCATCGAGCATTTTGGTCGTCAATGTCATGGTTTTTTTCAAGATGACGATGGACATCGTGAATTTTGCGATTATCGTTTCCGGGCTAAAATTTGCGGCCACTGCGGTGCGGCCAATGATATTGCTGCGCGACGCTGCCACAGCTGCGATGCCCTGCTGCATGATGCCGATGATCAACTCAAGGCCGCACTGGCGCTCAAGGATGCCAAAGTCATCCGCTGCGCCGGTATGAGTCTGCAGGCAACGCGCAAACAGGGACGGGAGCAATTGCTGGTGACCTATCACGATGAGGATGGGGCCGAGCTCAGTGAGCGCTTCAGTTTTGACAGTGCCGGCAGTCTGCAACGACTGAACCAGCAACTGATTGCCCGTCACTGGCGGGCTCCGGGGTTACAACCCCAGTTACAAACCCTCGCTGGCGTGCTCGAAGTCGAGCCGCTGTTGCGCCATCCAGATTTCGTCATTGCCCGCAAGCAGGGGTACGTCTGGCGCATCACCGAGAAAATTTTTGACTATCAGGGCCGCTTTCGCACTGCTTACGCCCTGTAACGAGGTTTATCCATGAACTATCTGACCGCGCTGCTGCGCCCCGCCCTGTTGCTGGCTGCCCTCTGCAGCGCTACCTCCGCTCTGGCCGCCATCCCGGCGCCGGACGGTGCCCGCGTTGCCGTGGCCTACAAGATCCCTGGTCAACACCCCGTCGAGGGGGTACACACAGATGCCTTTATGATCCCCGCCTCCACCCAAAAAGTGTTGACCGCCACGGCCGCCGTTCTCTATCTGGGGCTCGACTGGCAATTCAAGACCCGTTTGCTCGCTGAAGCCGGAGCCATGGAGCAGGCCAAGAGCAATGGCGGCGTGCTGCAGGGCAATCTGGTGCTGGAGTTCAACGGCGCTCCGGATCTGACCCGGCAAGCGCTGATCAATCTGCTGGCCTATGTCCGGCAGCAGGGCGTGACCCAAATCAACGGCGATATTCTGCTGGATGTCAGCAACTATGCCGGTTACGACCGGGGCAATGGCTGGTCGTGGAACGATCTGCCGGTCTGCTTCACCGCACCGGCCTCGGCGGTCATCATCGATCGCAACTGCGTCTATGCCCAATTGCAAGCCGATCAGGTGGGGCAAATCGCGCAACCCATCATCAAAACCGGACAACCCATCACCATTACCAGCGAAGCACAAGTGGTGACGCTGAATGACTACTACGCGGGCTGCGAGCTAGAGGTCAACCTCGACTCCGGTAATAACTACCATATGACAGGTTGCATCCCGGCCCAGAAGGGCAAACCCTGGCCGCTGTCGTTTGCGGTGCAAGATCCTACCGTTTGGGGCATCAGCATTACGGATTGGGCAGCCAAGCGAGCCGGACTCACAGTCACAGGCTCGGTACACTCGGTGCGCAAATCGCCCCCCAATCTGGTGGAGCTGGCCCATGTGCCTTCGGCCCCACTGGCCAAGTTACTGGATCGCATGTTGAAAAAATCGGACAACCTGATTGCCGATAGTCTGGCCCGAGCCCTGGGCCACCTCTACTTCAATCGCCCAGCCAGCTATGCCACGGGTGCCGATGCCATCCGCGAAATTTTGCGCACCAAGGCCGGGATCGATCTGGGCTCCGCCTTGCTGGCCGATGGTTCCGGCCTCTCGGCCCATAACCTGATCAAAGCCAGTCAGATGCTGGCGGTGCTGGATTTCATCGCCCGGAATAATGATCAATTGCAGCTCATCGAAAAACTGCCGGTGGCCGGCATGAGCGGCACTCTGGGCTCCCGTGGTAGCGTGCAGATGCCGCCTCTGGTCAAAAACGTCACCGCCAAGACCGGCACCCTGCAGAACGTCTCCAATCTGGCGGGTTTCATCACCACGGCTTCAGGACAGCGCAAGGCTTTCGTGGTGATGGTCAATGGCCTGACCTTTCCGCCTAAAATCCGCCAAGCGTTGAAGGCGCACCGCATCGCCTCTCCGCATTACAAGTTCGAGCGCGCCGTGCTCGAGCAGATCTATCGCGAACAACCGCTGCAGATCACCGATTAGCCCAAGACACGGCTCTCCAGCATTCAAGGTGGAGAGCCGTGCTACAGCGCGCCTGCTGACCGTTCCGACCCAGGACATTCCCGGCTCCTGCGCTGCGAGTTCCCAGTTCCAACTCATCTGGTTCCCAGTCCCAACGCTGCCGTCTCTCGATTACGGCTCATCTGTGCCGTAGACGATCCCGCCACGGCTTTGCCCCGCTTTAGTACAGGTCACGCACCATAAATGGCGCAGCAGCGAATGCCACTGATTTTATAATTAATAGCAGAACTATATTTGTCACAATGACAATTTCATCGCCACTCCCTCTAAAAAAATATCCGGTTTGACCGTTGTCACACACGCGGCGAAGGGGAAGAATAGATGCCCTTGGAGACGATTGGAGAATGTCTCCTCCGGAATTGCAGAGGCACAGATGTATTCGATTGATAAAGCACACAAACTGGACAATGTCTGTTACGACATTCGCGGGCCAGTGCATAAGGAAGCTCGTCGTCTGGAAGATGAAGGGCACCGCATTCTGAAACTCAATATCGGTAACCCGGCCCCATTTGGTTTTGATGCACCGGAAGAGGTCATCAAGGACGTCGTGATCAACATCGCGCAAGGCCAGGGATACTGTGATTCCAAAGGGCTATTCGCGGCGCGCAAGGCCATTGCCCAGCATTACCAGCAAAAGGGACTGCGCAAGGCCGATGTGGATGACATCTATATCGGTAATGGTGCCTCCGAGCTGATCGTCATGGCCATGCAGGCGTTGCTCAACAACGGCGACGAGATGCTGGTTCCGGCCCCGGATTATCCGCTGTGGACCGCCGCCGTGACCCTCTCCGGCGGTCATCCGGTGCATTACATCTGTGATGAACAGGCCGACTGGTACCCGGATATCGATGATATCAAGAAGAAGATCACCCCGAAGACCCGTGGCATCATACTCATCAATCCGAACAACCCGACCGGAGCCGTCTACAGCACCGAGTTCCTGCTGGAGGTGATCGAAGTCGCTCGGCAGAACAAACTCATCATCTTCGCCGATGAGATCTACGACAAGATCATCTATGACGACATAGCCCATCACAGCATCTGCACCCTGTGCGACGATGTGTTGGTGGTGACCTTTAACGGTCTGTCCAAGGCCTATCGCGCCTGTGGCTTCCGTCAAGGCTGGATGATGGTCAGCGGCCCCAAGCAACATGCCCGCGGTTACATCGACGGTCTGGAGATGCTGGCCTCGATGCGGCTGTGCGCCAACGTGCCGATGCAGTTTGCCATTCAGACCGCGCTGGGCGGTTACCAGAGCATCAACGAACTGATCCTCCCCGGCGGCCGCTTGCGCAAGCAGCGGGATCTGGCCTGGGAATTGATCAATCAGATCCCCGGCGTCTCCTGCGTCAAACCCAAGGGGGCCCTCTACATGTTCCCGCGTTTGGACCCCAAGGTATATCCCATCAAGGATGACCAGAAGCTGGTGTTTGATCTGCTGCAACAAGAGAAACTGCTGGTGGTACAGGGTACTGGCTTTAACTGGCCCTCCCCCGACCACTTCCGTCTGGTTTTCCTGCCGCAAGAAGAGATACTGCAGGATGCCATTGGTCGCCTGGCGCGCTTCCTCAAAACCTATCACCAATAACGCCAATCCATCACAACCGGGGGCAGCGATTTGCTGCCCCCGGTTTTTTTTGCCTGCCGCAGGTGATACTGTGGCGCCACTGTTTCCGACTATCGAGTATTTCATGCCTTCGAAACGCCTTCTGCTTCTACCCTTCTGCGCCCTGCTATTAACCGCCTGTGGCGAACCCAGCGAGGCCGATCTGAAATCCGCCGTGGAAAAGAGTCTGACCCAGGCCAATCAGGTCACCAGCCTGGTGCTCGGCGACAAAGGCAAGATTGAAGTCGTGGCTGTGCATAAGCTCGGATGCGATAAAAAAGAGGGCGCCTACGCCTGTACCATCGAAGTCGAAACCAAATTGCCGCTCGTCGGTAGCCAGCGCAAGACCCAGCAAGTCATCATCGCCAATGGCCAACAGGGTTGGGTATTGGTCGAATAATTTTACGCGGATGCGTGGGTAATCCCGGCGTCAGCGAGCATTCAGGAGTCCTCATGCCTGTTTCCAGCCATTTTTTTGCTCAACTCTCCCGCATGCGACTGATCTATCGCTGGCCCCTGATGCGCAATGTGCAACCGGAAAATATCAGCGAGCACAGCCTGCAGGTCGCCATGGTGGCCCATGCGCTGGCGCTGATTGAAAATCGCAAATTCGGCGGCCAGCTCAACCCGGATCGCATCGCGGTGCAAGCCTTGTATCACGACGCCACCGAAGTGCTGACCGGTGATTTGCCAACCCCTATCAAGTATCACAATCCGGCGATTGCGGCCGAATACAAGAAAATTGAGAAACTGGCCGAACAACGGCTACTCACCATGTTGCCCGCCGAGTTCATCGAGGATTTTCGTCCCTTGCTGGATTCTGAGTCTCAAGACCCGGCCAGCAGCCTGCTGGTCAAGGCCGCCGACACTCTCTGCGCCTATAGCAAGTGTCTGGAAGAGTTGGGCGCCGGCAACCACGAATTTGAACTGGCCAAACGCCGTCTGGAAAAGATGCTGGAACTACGCATGACCCCCACAGTGCGCTATTTTCTCGACACCTTCATGCCCAGCTTTTCACTGACGCTGGATGAGATGAATCTGGAGCAAGAGTAGTCACCATGGCGTTTATTGAAGGCTATGTGCCAATTCAGTGTTGTTAATCACCGGTGATGGAGTCGTGGACGAAACGCAGACCGTTGGCGGCAGGGAAGCCGCCATCGAGCGGACATGGATGTATGCACGGCGTGTCTGTGTTCGTCCTGACTCCTGAAACCAGCCCTGATGACGGGTTTTGACCCGAGCAACGCATAACTGGGATAGCGCCTTATTGAAGACTCTGTCCCTGTGAGTAAACAGCAATTGCACCTTCTGCGGGCTTAATCTGCACCATTTGAGTCAGTTTTCATTAAATTGTCATAAAAATGCCGCATCCTGCTGCCATGACCCCGGACGGTACCGGGTCTCTCTCTGGCAAGGATGCTATGCGAATCATCAGACACTATTGGCCTATCAGTGCAGCAGTCTCTCTGCTGTTGGCCGTGCTGTTACTCCTCACCGCCCACACCGGCTCCCGTTATGAACGGGAGCGTGTCGTCTGGCTGGAGCGGCTGAATCAGACACCGGGGATTGGTGCCACCTGGTTCAATTATCAAGAGGGATTGTTTCAGCACAGTGGTGAATTGCACCTGAGCCTGGTTGATCCTGTGATTCTGCTCAAGGCTCTGGGGTTACCGGCGCAAGCGGGGCTCAGTCAGCAGTTGGCGGATCTGGGTCCACTGGAGCTCTATATTCGCATCGATAGCCGGATGCTGCCGGGCTATGCCAGTAGCGAGGGGCACTTGATCACGAGTCGCGGCACGCTGGGCAGTCTGCTGGAAAATGGGCAGTTGCAGATCGGCGAATCCAGGTTGCGCTGGCAGATGCGTGGCTGGAGTGACACTGTGACCTCCCAATTGGACGCTGAGGGTTGGACCTTGCAATCCAGCCAGGGTCGTCTGCATCTGGACCCATTCACGGCCACCATGACCCGATTACCCGACCAGAATATCCAACTCCAGTGGCTGTTGAATGGCATCAATCTGACCAGCGGCGACGATGAGCTGGCACTCCATGGGGTACAGGGCCAAATCACCCTGCAACCCTCCCATGATTTTTGGCTGATCCCGGCTTTGACGGTACAAGTGGCCGACGCCCGCTATCAGTCCGCCACCCAACCTCCGCTGGATCTGGCCGGAGCCAGCCTCAGTGGCAGCGTCAAAGAAAACCGGTTGGGGCTGCTCTCGTTAGTAGACATGCACTGGCAGGGTCAATTGGACCTACTCGGCATCACTCATAAAGCCTCTCGTCATGAGCTGGAGGATCTATCTTTCGGCGTAGGGCTGTCGGGGATTGACCAGCAAGGTTACAAGTCGCTGGTGGTGAGTGCCGCGACCAACTTCAGCGATACACAGTCCTGGCTTGCCGCGTTGAACCGAGTGACACGCTCCGGCTTTCATCCTGCATCTGGAGCCTTTCAAGTTACGATTGCAGCAGGGGCACTTCACGGCCGATGGCGAGGTGACCTCCCGCCCCTTCGACATGGCCCAGCTCAACGGGCTCGCCTCGTTCCGCTCCTTATTGCAGGGCACTCTGAGTATCGAGGCCGACCAGACCCTCACGCCTCTGTTCGTGGAGGACGGCGATCAGTTGCTCGCCATGCAGCACTCTGGCTTCATTACCCGGGATAGCCATGGCATGCTCAACACCCGGCTGCGCATGGTTAACGGTAAGCTCTCGGCCAATGGTTACAAACTACCCTGGTAAACCCACGCCCGCCGTCTCCAAACGCCGGATGGCCTAGTCGCTCGAACGCTACACCTCGTCCGGAAACCCAGTTCCCCGCGCCTTGAACATGGCCAGAGTGAGCAGACGAGCCTGGGCATGATCGACGATAGGGGCGGGATAACCAGAGTCCGGAACATGTTGTCGCAGCCAGGCGTGAGGTGTGTGGATCAATCGCTCCGGGACCTTGGCCAACTCCGGCAGATAGCGGCGGATAAATTGCCCTTCCGGGTCAAATTTTTGCCCCTGGGTGGTCGGGTTAAAGATGCGAAACCAGGGCGAGGCATCGGCACCGGTTCCTGCCGACCATTGCCAGCCCCCATTGTTAGCCGCCAGCTCGCCATCCAGGAGCTGCTGCATAAAGTAACGTTCTCCCCACCACCAGGGCTGTTGCAGATCCTTGGTCAAAAACGACGCCACTATCATCCGCAGCCGGTTGTGCATCCAACCGGTCTGATTCAGACACCGCATGGCCGCATCGACAATCGGGTAGCCGGTTTGTCCTTGGCACCAGGCGGTAAATAAGCCGCTGTCGGGGCGCCAGTTCAGGGTACTCATTTCCGCCTTGAACGGTTTGCCCATCGCCAAGAGCGGGAAGCGCGCCAGCAGGTGCAGGTAAAACTCGCGCCAGATGAGCTCGTTCAACCAGCTGAAGCCCGGTTGCTCACGCTCCAGCGGCAAGGCTCCCAGTGCGGCCTGCAAGGCCGCCAAACATTGACGAATCGACAAGGCCCCCATCGCCAGATAAGGCGACAGCTGGCTGGTGGCCGGCAGGGCCGGAAAATCACGCGCTTCGCTGTACCCTGCAGCCTTGTGTTGGGCAAACTCCCACAACCGTTCACGGATCTCGCGCTCACCCACAGGCCATGGACGACTCGGCAACTTGGCATAGGGGAGCTCTACCGCCTGCCAATCCCAGGCGGTGCCCTGTGCCTCCAAGCGTGGTGCCAGAGCAAACCCATCGGTCGCCAGTTGCCGCAACCAGGCCCGACTAAACGGGGTGAAGACACGGAACATATCGCCACTGCCGGTATTGATCCGGCCGGGAACAAACAGGCAGCGTTCATCAAACCAGTGACTCACTAGGCCAGCCGAATGGAGTCGCCGGGCGACTTCGGCATCCCGGCGCACCTCATCCAGTGCCAGCTCCCGATTGGCATACAACTCGCCCCCGCCACTCTCGGTGGTGAACCACCGCAGTAATGACTCGGGAACTCCGGCAAAATCCGGGACTACCAGCAGATGGAGTCGGATACCCAGCGCCGCCAACTCGGCCCCCAGTGCATTGAGCCGCCGTTCGAGCAAATCGGCACGACGGGGGGCCAAGTCATGACCCCGCCACTGCTCGGGAGTGGCGATAAAGCAGGCCTCCAGCGTTCCACCCGTTTGCTGCGCCGCCTGCCAGGCCGCGGCCAGACCGGGATTGTCATGCAGACGCAGATCCTGTCGAAACCAGAATAGATGTCTCATCTCACCAGCTCCCGCCCCACGCCGCCATCACATCCAACGCCACGTCCCCCATCACAATGCCGCACCATCTTATAGCCCATAACGCAGTGCCAAATCTTCCGGATAGGGGCTGAAATAGACCTGCTGTTGCAGATAGCCATTGGGATACTCCCGCAAGTAGTGACGCAGTAGGGTCATGGGTGAGAGTAGCGGCAAGATACCCCGACGGTATTTATCGATGGTGTCGTGCAACTCAGTTTTTTGGGCTGCCGTCAGCTGCTTCTTGAAATACCCCTGCAGATGCTGCAACACATTGGTGTGATTCTTCCGGCTGGCCCGCTCCTTCAACGCCGCCATCAGGGCGCTGGCATAGCGCTCGGCAATGTGGGCCATGGGCAGATCCCCCATGGTGGCCAGATAACGGCCCATCTCTTTGTAAGAGCCAGGATGATGGGCCAGTAGTAGGTATTTATAGCGCGAGTGAAAAGCGATCAATTTCCCCCGGGTCAGGCCATCCTGCAGCAACTGCTGCCAGTCGTGATAAGCGAAGACCCGCAGCACGAAGTTCTCCCGCAACACGGGATCATTTAAGCGCCCATCCTCTTCAACCGGTAGCAGCGGTAGGCGCTGCATCAGCACTCGGGCGTACTGGCCGACGCCCTCCTTCACCCCACCGGCCTCCCCATAGATCCGTACCCGTTCCATGCCACAACTCGGCGATTTGGCACAAAACACATAGCCACTGAGAGCTTGCAACTCCTGGCTCATCTGTTCGCCATAGGCGATCAGGGGTGCAGTCACATCCAAGGAACCATCGCCAGTTTCGACATGAATGCCATCGGCATGCTTGACTAAGCGGATGCTGGGCCGCGGCGTACCCAAACCAATGGCGACTTCGGGACAAACCGGAATAAAGTCGAAATAACGGCTCAATTCCCGCTCGCAGAAATCAGACCGTTTATGCCCACCATCAAAACGGACCTGATGCCCCATCAGGCAAGCACTGATACCAACCTGGATTATCTGTCGTGCTGCATGTGTCATGGCGACTCCCCTGTTCGTGGTCATGTGGCAAGCGAACGCGCAACTACCTGATCTTGAAATTCTTTGTCTAGCTTACGCGACTCTCAAGCCAGGTGGTCAAGTCAGCGAAGCAAATGCGTCATTTTTGTTCACCTTTGCGGTGCAAATGGGCCATTCATCGCCATTCCAGCCACTGGATACTGCAAAGTTTTGCGGTAGGGAGCCATGAATGCTCTGGTTGAGGAGTTGGTATGGGATTTGTATAAGTCTGTGATACAGCGCTCTGACGAGCATCAAACAAATCTGTTTTTTTGCATCGTCATGATGCTGTCATCCGGGAATGACATCCTGATCCCAGGAATAGAATTGACATAAGAACGTTGAGGAGAGCACCCCATGAATATGTTTCATTCCGATAACAACTGGTCTTTGGCCAGTGTCTGGATCGTTGGCGTCAGCATCGGCGGTTCGATTGAAATTGTCATCCAGCTGCTCAGTCAAACGCTGATCCACTGGAATTAACTCTTAGTCGTTGTGATTGCCCCACCGTTTTTGCTTTGCCCCTTTGTTGTTTCAACCTTCATGTTTCGCTCAACCGGCTTACTCTAGTGTAATCCGGTTTTTTTTACGCCATTTTTAATATGACCTCCGCTCCGCAGTGCCTTAGGCACAAAAAAGCCGGTCATCATCAGCCGGCTGGGTTAACTGCTCAGGGTTAAGCTTGGATATCTATGTTTTCGCCCTTGCCTGCCTCTTTGGCCCGTTCCTGTGCTGATTCCGTCACCTCTTCAACGGGTTTTCCTGTTGTGGCGAGTGGCGTTTGGGGCTGCCGTGGAGTGGTCAGAGATGCAATCGTGGATGAATTGCCAACGCTTCCGATAGTCATGTTCCTTACTCCTCATCATGCACAAAGTTGTACCCTTTCAACATAGTTCGCGAAGCTTAAGACAGAATTAGCCTGACCAATAAAAGCAGGTATCTATTTCGAGCTGGAGTGCTGATCTGGACTCCTGCCGTGATTTCTTGTTTTGGATCAATGGCAAAGCAGGAATGGAAGCCTTGTCATCTTGCTGTCATCCACGGCTTTTAGCGTCACTCACGCCTGTTCTCAACTTGTTGCTGCCGCTATGCCAACTCTGGACTCCATCCTGGCGCATGCCGAGATCCAAACCCTGTTCCAACCCATAGTCGATGCCCAACATCATATGGTGCTCGGTCATGAGGCACTCAGCCGGGGACCGGCTAACAGTCCCTACCATAGCGCAGCGGCTCTATTCAGCTTGGCAAAGACCTGCCAACGCAGTGTGGAGCTAGAGCTTCTGTGCCTGGATAGAGCCTTGTATCACTTCACTCATCAACAGCTGAACGGGCAGCTGTTTGTCAACTTGTCCGCCGCCGCCCTCCTGGCGTTAGGCACGCATGCCTTGTTGCTTCGACTCAGCCATTACGGACTAGCCCCCGAACATCTGGTGATCGAACTCACCGAACAACAGCAGCACGATATGGAGTCCCTCCACGATGAGGTGCTTCAGTTACGTGACGCCGGCATTGCTCTGGCTCTGGATGATGTGGGGGATGCCTTTTCCGGCCTGCGACGCTGGCTGGACTTGAGCCCTGAATACGTCAAATTGGATCGCCATTTTACTCACGGGGTCGACTCAGATCCGGCTCGACGGCTGTTTATTGCCACTCTGTTGGACCTGGCCAAACAGCTCAACACCCGATTCATCGTCGAAGGGGTCGAAACCATGCAGGAATGGCAAACCTTGCAACAGATGGGCGTTCGCTATTTTCAAGGCTATCTGCTGGGAAAACCAGTTACTCATCCCCAGGCGATCACCCTGCCCGCCATCCAGCCAGACCATCAGCCCCATGAACAGACCCCGATGCGTGAGCTGGTCCATTCGATGCCAAGCCTGCATCCCGACCGCCCCTGTCAGGAGGTGTTCGAACTGTTCCGGCAAGATGAGGATCTCCACTGTCTGCCGGTACTAACGCCACAAGGCAAGCCCATCGGAATCATTCGCCGCAACCGCTTGCTGGCTCATTTTGCCGAGCGATTCGGCCACTCCCTGTATGCCAAGCGTCCGGTCCGAACCCTGATGGACCGTCAGCCCATTCTGGTCGATGCCACGCTGGATTTAGTCCAGATCAGCCAGCACCTTATTGAACACAATAGCGATGAGATGGATGCCTGGTTTATCATCTGCGAAGAGGGGCGTTATCTGGGAATGGGCAGCATTCGGGAACTGATGCGGCGACTGACCAACTACCGTATCCAGATGGCCCAACACGCCAATCCCCTCACCCTGCTCCCTGGCAATGTACCGATCCAGCAGGCGCTGGAGTGTGCCATTGCCGCGCAAGAGCGGTTCCATCTGGCCTACTGCGATCTGAACTCGTTCAAACCCTACAACGATGTCTATGGCTATGACCGGGGTGACCAAATCATCACTCTGGTAGCAAAATTACTGCGCAAACACTTGGGCCAACGGCAGAACTTCATTGGTCATCTGGGAGGAGACGATTTCATCCTGTTACTGCGCCATTCGGGCTGGGAGCAACACATAGTGGCCATGCAAGCCGAGTTGCGCCAACTCCGCCAGCACTGCTATCGGGATGAGGATTGGCGAGCCGGTGGCATTCAGAGTCTGGATCGGGATGGAAAACCGCGTTTTTTCCCCCTACTGGAGTTAGCCATCGGGCTGGTTCCCTGGCAACCGGGTTGTGGCCTGACGGCGGGGCAACTCAGCGAGCAACTGACCCAGGCCAAGAAAACGGCCAAGCAGTTCAATGGGGAGGATTACTGGCTGGCAACCGGAGGACGGGTGGCCTGCTGAACTTCAACCTTGGCCCCGGCATCGCGTAACATCTGGATCAGGCGCGGTTGCTGCTCCCGTGCCAGGCGCTGACCGATGCGCACCATCTCTTCCCGTAGCAAGGGGGCATAACGCACATATTTTTGTCCGCTTGGGGTGCGAAAAAACAGCACCATGTCGCGGATTTCAGCGCCGGTGAAGTGGCTGTGATAGGTCTGGGCCAGCTCGGCCCGCATCCGCTCCCAGGTCAGATACTCCCGCGCCCAGCGTTGCACCACCCCTTGGTAGCGTGCCATGGCCGGTTGCTTGCGGATCATATCACCCAGTACCTGATGACTCAGCTGGTTGTACTGGGTCTTGCCACCGATGAGATCGGCAAGTTCCAGAGCCGGATCGGGAGATATCACCTCCGCAAACAGCGGCCCACAACACAGCAATAATGCGAATAACCGCCAGGAAACGACTCTCATGTTCTCACCTGAATGCACTTATTTTTCAATAGGGTAGACATGGAAAAGACCTGGCACAAGCCAGGTCTTTCATAAATCCGCACACTATCCAGCTCTCAGCGTCCGGCTTTAGCGGCCGGACGAGGTTTTCGCCCTTGAGGTTTATCATTCGTGCCTGCCCCTCGACCCGCAGACGGTGCCTTGTCCTGGGCTGTTGGCTTGCTCTGATAAGCGCTCGGCTTCCTGGCCTCACCTGCAGTTTTATTCGCCGCAGCCGCTGGTTTGCCCGCGTAAGCGGAGGGGGCTTTACCCTGCTGCGTGGCTGATTTACCTCCGGGGCCACCCGCTTTCCCGTTGCCACCCTGCTTTCCGGAATGGGGCTCTCGCTGCCGGACCATATCGGTATGTCGGGTCAGCGCCATACGCCCGCCGGTCGATACTCCCTGCCGCTCCTCACGGCCGGCCGGAGGCACCAGATGTTGCGGCCCCATGCCAATCAGGCGACTGAGCCCCATCTCCTGCAGCGCCTGCCGGATCATGTGCCAGCCCGCCGGATCATGGTAGCGCAGGATCGCCTTGTGCAAGCGACGACGACGTTCACCCTTGGCGACAAATACGGCTTCTGATTTGTAGGTGACCTTGTGCAGCGGGTCCACTTCCGAGTAGTACATGGTCGTCGCGGTTGCCAGGGGGGACGGGTAGAAGTTCTGCACCTGATCCAGTTTAAAATCATTGGCCTTGAGCCACAGTGCCAGATTGACCATGTCCTCATCCCGGGTGCCTGGGTGGGCCGAGATAAAATAGGGGATCAGGTACTGCTGCTTGCCCGCCTCACGGGAATACTGCTCGAACAACTCTTTGAAGCGGTGATAACTGCCCATCCCCGGCTTCATCATCATGGAGAGCGGTCCCTCTTCGGTATGCTCCGGAGCTATTTTCAGGTAACCGCCGACATGGTGCTTGACCAGCTCCTTGATATAGCGCGGATCTTCCACCGCCAGATCGTAACGAACTCCGGAGGCAATCAGTATCTTCTTGATCCCCTTCAGATCCCGCGCCTTACGGTACAGGCTGATAGTCGGCGCATGATCGGTATCCATGTGCTGACAGATGGTCGGATAGACACAAGAAGCGCGACGGCAGGTCGACTCCGCCTTCGGACTCTTGCAGCGCAACCGGTACATGTTGGCCGTCGGCCCCCCCAGATCGGAGATCACTCCGGTAAATCCTGGCACCTTGTCACGAATTTCCTCAATTTCGCGCAAGATGGACTCTTCGGATCGACTCTGGATGATGCGGCCCTCATGCTCGGTAATCGAGCAGAAGGTACAACCCCCAAAACAACCGCGCATGATGTTGACCGAGGTCTTGATCATGTCGTAGGCCGGGATCTTGGCCTTGCCATAGGCCGGATGAGGCACCCGCTTGTAGGGCAAGGCAAAGACGCCGTCCATCTCCTCGGTGGTGAGCGGGATCGCAGGCGGGTTCACCCACAAAAACCGATCGCCATGTTTTTGCATCAGGGCCCGGGCGCACCCCGGATTAGTTTCCTGATGTAACACCCGGGACGTATGGGCATACAGCACCTTGTCGGCCTTGACCTTCTCGTAAGAGGGCAGCAAGACATAGGTCTGCTCCCACGGCTTGGGTCGCGCCGGTTGAACCAGAATGGGTTTGGCCTCCGGCTCGGCGACAGCTTCCGGAGCACAGGGGGCATCTTCCATATATGGGTTCGGAATGGGGTCAATCTTGCCCAATTTGTCGAGTCGGGTGGAATCCACACCGCGCCATTCGGGTAGTGCTTCACGGCGGATCACGGCGGTGCCGCGAATATCCTGCATCTGAACCACCGACTCCCCACGGGCAAAGCGATGAGCAATCTCGACTAACGGCCGTTCGGCGTTACCGAATACCAGTAGATCGGCCTTGGCATCGAAGAGCACAGAGCGGCGTATCGTCTCGGACCAGTAGTCATAGTGGGCGATGCGACGCAGCGAGGCCTCGATACCACCAATCACCACAGGAACCTCTTTATACGCCTCCTTGCAGCGCTGGGAATAAACCAGCACAGCGCGATCCGGCCGCTTTCCCCCTTCGTTGCCAGGGGTATATGCGTCGTCATGTCGCAGTTTTTTATCTGAGGTATAGCGGTTGATCATCGAATCCATATTGCCCGCAGACACCCCGAAGAACAGGTTCGGCTTGCCGAGCGCCATGAAAGGCTCTTTGCTGCTCCAGTCGGGCTGGGCAATGATACCAACACGAAACCCCTGAGCCTCCAGAAAGCGACCGATCACCGCCATGCCAAAGCTAGGGTGATCCACATAGGCATCACCGCTGATGATGATGATGTCGCAGCTATCCCAGCCCAGCTTATCCATCTCGGCGCGGGACATCGGCAAAAACGGGGCCGGGCCCAGGCATTCAGCCCAATATTTAGGATAGGAAAAAAGAGAAATATCTGGCTGCTGCATACCACGAGGCCTGAGGCTGAAAACGAGGGGCGCGATTATAGCTTGTGAATAAAATGTTGGCGAAGGGTATTTTTTGAGCGGAAACAAGCGAGTCTGTCGATAGTACGGACTGCAAAACCCGCATAAAACAAAAGCGCCCATACGGGCGCTTTTTCTTGTTTGCTGATGGAGTGAACCATCAACACCTACAAGCTTACAGAATAGTTACGTTCTCAGCTTGCGGGCCCTTTTGACCTTGAGTCACGCTGAACTGCACGCGTTGACCTTCAGCCAGGGTCTTGAAACCTTGAGAGTTGATAGCTCTGAAGTGTACGAATACATCCGGGCCTTGGTCCTGCTCGATGAAGCCGAAACCTTTAGTCTCGTTGAACCATTTTACCTTGCCAGTGCGGACGTCAGACATAATAAATTTCCTAAGTAACAAATATAACTGTGCCTTGAAATGAGGCGGTACAAGCTGAGAGGTGTTGACTTGCTAAACCCGTACGAGGACTTTCCGTTAAGATTGACTTCGTTACCGAACAATAAGCTAGGACACATTCAAGCTGTTTGCATTGTAAGCGCATCCCCTTATAAGTCAATTGCATTATCCGAAAAACGATAGGGCATTGTCTAAAGGGTGATAAACATCCCGATTATTATCAGACAGATGGTCTGTATATGACATTACCACCAGTGAAACAAGTTACTGCCTAACACACAGCCCCACACCACGATCGTCAAGCCCAACGACAAGAATACTGCCGCCGAACCCAGATCCTTGGCACGGCCGGATAACTCATGATGTTCAGGCCCGATACGATCCACCACGGCTTCGATGCCGGAGTTGAGCACTTCGACAATCACCACCAACCAGGCCACCACCAGTAACAGCAGTTGCTGGGTAATACCACTCCCGAGCAAGAAGGCCAACGGGGTGAGCACCAGCATCAATATCAATTCCTGTCGAAATGCAGCTTCATGGTGCCACGCCGAACAGAGCCCTTTAGCGCTATAACCCGCCGCTTTGATAATCCGATAAAAACCTGTATTGCCTGGTTTAGCCAACTCACACCTCGTTATTGAACTCATGGGACGCTAGATGCTAGCAAAGTGCGCAAGGAAGCTAAACCTCCGGCGACATTTCCTTCTTTCCTCATTTCTATTAAGGTATCAAGCTGCTCGCAAGGTCACAGTGACCCGCCAAGGAATTAAACATGTCGATCCATACTGATGAACTCAGAACCCAGAAAATCGAAGCCCTCATCACCCCCCGTGAACTCGCATCCAGTACGCCCCTGACCGCCCCTCTGGCCCAGCATATCCTGCAGGCCCGTCAGGAAATTGAAGCCATTCTTGCCGGTACCGATCCGCGGTTACTGGTCATCATTGGCCCCTGCTCCCTGCACGATCCGGAAGCAGCCCTAGTCTATGCTCGCCAACTGGCACCATTACGCCAGCAGTATGCCGACAGTCTCTGCATCGTCATGCGCGCCTACTTCGAAAAGCCACGCACCATAGTGGGCTGGAAAGGTCTGATCAATGATCCCGACCTGAATGGCAGCTACAACGTCAATGCCGGCCTGACTCTGGCGCGAAAACTGCTGCATGATATCAACAGTCTCGGCGTACCCACGGCCACAGAGTTTTTGGATATGGTGACCGGACAGTACATTGCCGATCTTATCAGTTGGGGGGCGATAGGCGCGCGGACCACAGAGAGCCAGGTGCATCGGGAAATGGCTTCGGCCCTCTCCTGCCCGGTAGGTTTTAAAAATGGGACCGACGGCAATATCCGCATCGCCATCGATGCCGTACGAGCCGCCGCCCACAGCCATATCTTCAATTCCCCGGACAAAGACGGCAAAATGACCATCTACCGCACCAGTGGCAATCCCTACGGCCATGTCATACTGCGCGGTGGCCGGCGTCCGAACTATGACACCGCCAGTGTCGATGCCGCCTGTGCCGATCTGGCCAAAGCCGGTCTGACCGAACGTCTGGTGGTGGACTTCAGTCACGGCAACAGCCAGAAAGATCATCGCCGTCAACTGAATGTCGCAGATGATGTGTGTGATCAACTCCGACGCGGCCGTACCGGTATCGCCGGTGTCATGATTGAGAGTTTCCTCACCGAGGGGCGTCAGGACGTGATCGATGGCTGCGCCGCAACCTTTGGGCAAAGCATTACCGATGCCTGTATCGGCTGGGAACAGACCGAGACCATACTCGCCAAGTTGCATAGTGCGGCCATCGAGCGCATCACTCGCCGGAGCTAGACGCCCCCGACGTTAGACGACATCCGAGCTCAGAGCGACAGGCACCAGGCAACTGTGCTGACCATCACTGAGTCGCTGGCAGCGGATATGAAATACCCGGGCCAGCAGGGCGGCATCCAGTCCCTCGATGCCGCCATGCGCCACCAGCTTACCGGCTTGCAGACAGAGCAGACCGTCGGCATGACTCAACGCCAGGTTGAAATCATGTACCGAAAAAATGACCAGCACACCGTCCGCCACCAGCTCTCGCAACAGATCCAACACCTGTAACTGATGATGCCAATCCAGACCGGCCAAGGGTTCATCCAGCAGCAACAGTTGGCCGTGCGGATTCAGAGCCGGCCAGATCTGTAACAGGGTCTTGGCCAGTAAGACCCGTTGCTGCTCACCACCCGACAACTGGCTGAAATCCCGTGCTAACAAAGGCTCCAGCTCGAATCGCGCCACCAGCACGCTCAGTACCTGCTGAACCTGCGCAGGCGTCGTATCCAGCATACTGGCCCCCAACTGCAACACATCCAGACAGGAGATAGTGAGCAAACTGCCCTGACGCTGAGGCAGCATGGCCCTTACCCTGGACGCCGAACGCATATCCAGATCCAGCAAGGAACAAGCCCCCAGCCGCACCAGCCCTTGGGTGGGTAACAGGTTGGCCAGCGCTAGCAGCAATGTGGATTTACCACTGCCATTGGGACCAATCAGTGCAATCAGCCCCGGTTGTTCACAGTGCCAACTCAGGGGTGCCAGGCGACCAGGAACTGTCAAATTCTGAAGACTAAACATGGCGGCGGACCAAGAGGAAAATAAGCAAAGGAGCTCCGAGAGTCGCGGTGATGATCCCGACCGGCAATTCGCCGCTGGGTAACAGATTGCGGGATAACAGGTCAGCCAGCAGCAGGGTTGTGGCACCCGCAAACAGGGAGGCCAGTAAGACAAATCGGGCACTACCCCGGCCCAGCAGCCGCATCAGATGGGGGATCAACAAGCCGATGAAGCCAATCGAACCGGCAAGCGCCACCGCCAAGCCACTGAGTACGCACACGGCAAATACCAGTTGCCAGCGCAGACGACGCAGATCCAGCCCCATCAGTTGTGCCTGGTAGTCCCCCAGCTGCAGCAGAGTCAGGGCATCCCGACGCAGCACCAGCCAGACCATGACGGCCAGATAGGGCAGCCACCACCACAGGGGTTGGGCCTGTCCATAGGCCAGACTCCCCATCATCCAGAACATCATTTCCCGTAGCGACTGGTCATTGGCGAAATAGAGCAGCCAGGTGGTAATGGCGCTGCTGCAGATACCAATCGCCACGCCAAGTAACAGCAGCCGGACATTATCCAGTCGTCCACCGCGCGCCAGAAACAACAGGGTACTGGTGACCAGTAAGGCGCCACAAAATGCCGCAATCGACAGACCCCAGGGGGGAAGCTGAAAACCCAGCCTCTGAACCAGAAACAGTGCCAGCACGGCCGCCAGTGATGCCCCGCTGGAGACACCAATCAGCCCCGGCTCCGCCAGCGGATTCTGCAGCAGGGTCTGCAGCACACAGCCGGACATGGCTAAACCTGCGCCCAGCAGTAGCGCCAGGCAAGCGCGGGGCAAACGCAATTGCCAAAGCACCTGCTGCTGCATGGCCGATAACCCCTCGCCCGCCAGCAACTGCGACAAGGAGACAGGGCCTACCAGCAGGTTTGCGGCGAAGACCAACAGCAATAACCACAGAAGCAGCATCAACCACCGCCATTGATGACGCTGCTGCCGTAACAATAAAGCGTTCACCCGATCCACCCTCCGCCCAACGAGGGGCTCATACTAGCAGTTGCCTGCGAGCAGATCACGATGACCACGAATAACTCCAGCATCAGCAGAGTGTTACCCATCCTCCAGGGACGAATTAACCGCTGGCCGAGCCCCGGTACTTTATTCACGACGAGACTTCGGCTATAAAGCCTCGACCTTGTCCCGGAGTACTCCATGAACCCGATCCTTACCAGTTCTCTGCTACTGCTCTGCAGCAACATCTTCATGACCTTTGCCTGGTATGCCCACCTCAAGGAGATGAGCCATAAGCCCTGGATCATCGCAGCATTGATCTCGTGGGGGATCGCCCTATTTGAATATCTGCTCCAGGTGCCCGCCAATCGTATTGGCCATGCCAGCCTCAGCGTAGGCCAGTTGAAGATCCTGCAGGAGGTCATAGCCCTGACCGTATTTGTTCCTTTTTCGGTGCTCTATCTCAAGGAGCAGATCAAACTCGATTATTTGTGGGCCGGCTTGTGTATTCTCGGTGCCGTGTTCTTCGTCTTCCGCGAGAAGCTGTTTGCGAACTAGGCCATATAACATGCTGATAATTAGACAATATCATCTGTTTAGTGGCCACAGTGGCGTACACTGCAGCCATGAACCGCGCCACGCGCGCAACAGCAATCCGGATGACTGCTGCTAGGCTTGTAAAAACGATTAGGGAGTGAGCAAGACATGGATCTTGATCAAATGCTGCAGATCCTGGCCAGCCAGGATGGTTCCGACCTCTACCTCGCCACCGGCGCCCCCCCCTGTGCCAAGTTTCAGGGCATTCTCAAGACCCTGAGCGAGACCCCCCTCCCTCCCGGCGAAGTGGCGCGCATCGCCAATAGCATCATGGATGAAGAGCAACGGCAGACCTTCGAGCGGGAACTGGAGATGAACCTTGCCCTTTCCCTGCATAAAGTGGGGCGTTTCCCGGGTCAATATCTTCAAGCAACGCAACGAAGTCTCCATCGTCGCCCGGAACATCAAGCTGGATATCCCGCGCTTCGATGATCTGTTCCTGCCGCCGGTCCTACTGGATGTGATCATGGAAAAGCGGGGTCTGGTGCTGTTTGTCGGTGGCACGGGCTCCGGGAAGTCGACCTCGCTGGCCGCACTCATCGACCACCGCAATCGCAATACCAGTGGTCATATCATCACCATTGAAGACCCGATAGAGTATGTGCATACCCACCGCAAGAGCATCATCAATCAGCGGGAAGTCGGGGTCGATACCCGCAGCTTCCATGCTGCCTTGAAAAATACCCTGCGTCAGGCACCCGACGTCATCCTGATCGGGGAAATCCGGGATCGGGAAACCATGGAGCATGCCCTGGCCTTCTCGGAGACCGGTCACCTGGCGATCTCCACCCTGCACGCCAACAACGCCAACCAGGCGCTGGATCGGATCATCAACTTCTTCCCTGAAGAGCGGCGGCCGCAACTGCTCAACGATCTGGGCAACAACCTCAAGGCCTTTGTCTCCCAGCGCTTGGTCCGGACCAAAGATGGTCAGCGTCGCGCCGCCATCGAGATCATGATGGGTACCCATACCATTCGGGATCTGATCAAGCGGGGCGAATTCGGCGCCCTCAAGGAGATCATGGAAAAATCAGCGGCGTTGGGCATGAAGACCTTCGATAACTCGCTGTTCGAGCTGGTCGTCGAGGGGGTGATCAGTGAGGAAGAGGCGCTGAAAAATGCCGATTCGGCCAACAACCTGAAACTGCGGATCAAGCTGTTTCAGGAGGATGGTCAGCTCAAGCAGAGCGCACAAACCTCCGGTTGGAGTCTGGACCCCATCGACGAAGCCAATCCCGATCCTTTCGCTTGAGTCCCCTCGCGCTCCCCGCTACATTATCCGCTCGCTCGGGCCCCTCTCTTGGGGCCCGATTGTTTTGAGGAATGGATGTCATGCATTTTGAATGGCTCGCCCTGGCGGCTGCATTGTTGTGGGCTCTGGCCAGTCTGCTCTCCGTCAAACCGGCTCGTCATCTGGGCGCCTTTGCCTTCAGCCGCTGGCGTATGGCCTGCGTTACTCTGATGCTGGGCTCTGCCAGTCTGTATACCGGTGGTTTTGCCACCCTGAGTTGGTCGCAGATCGGTCAGGTGGGGTTATCGGGTTTTATTGGCATCTTTATCGGCGACACGGCTCTGTATGCCTCCTTGAATCGGCTCGGTCCCCGTCGTGCCGGTCTGCTGTTTGCCAGCCACGCGCTCTTCTCCGCTCTGTTGGGCGCCTGGTTATTTGCCGAGGTGTTATCCGGTCCCCGTCTGTGGGGCGCGGCACTGGTCCTGGCCGGTGTGGTGATCGCCATTGGCTATGCGCGGCGTCCAGGAACCCATATTCTGGAACAGGTATCCGGGCCGCTCTGGCTGGCGGTGGGACTGGGGCTATTGGCCGGACTGTGTCAGTCGGTCGGAACCTTGCTGGCGAAACCCGTGATGAGCCAAGGCGTGGACCCGGTTGCCGCCTCTTGTTGCCGCATGGCCTTTGCACTAAGCGCCCACCTCTTATTGCGCTGGAGCCGGGCTCCCATCGCCAGGCCGCTGCATCCCATCAGCTGGCCGATCCTGGGCATAGTCGCCAGCAACGGTTTTCTGGCCATGACCCTGGGCATGACGCTGATCCTGATGGCATTGAGCCGTGGCGAGGTCGGCATGGTGGCCATTCTCTCCTCCACCACACCGGTGATGCTGTTGCCGCTGCTGTGGCTCTACACCCGGCAACGTCCGGCGCTCTCGGCCTGGTGTGCGGCGGCGCTGGTCGTCATAGGAACAGCGCTGGTTCTCGCCGGTCGGGTCTAAACCGCTTATTTCATGGCGGGAACGACTAGAATGCGGCTATCTCGGCAGCGGTCAATTCCCGATATTCGCCAGGCGCCAATTCCGGGTCCAGCACCAAGGCCCCGACCTGCTCCCGGTGTAAGCGCACTACTTTGTTACCGATGGCCGCAAACATGCGCTTCACCTGATGGTACTTACCTTCGTGAATCGTCAGCAGTGCTTCGGTTGGCGTCACCAGCACCAGTTGCGCCGGGAGTGTCAACGCACGCTCACCACGCAATTGCACCCCTTCGGCAAACCATTGGATCGCCGCTTGATCCACAGGATCAGCCAACCAGGCCCGGTACGTCTTGGCGCACTCATGGCGCGGAGAGGTAATGCGGTGTGACCACTGACCATCGTCGGGTCACCAACATCAGACCCGTGGTGTCCAGATCCAGTCGTCCGGCACAGTGCAGCTTGCCCAGCGCCGGCTCTTCAAACAAAAAGAATACATTCGGATGGTCGGGATCATCATTGGAGCAAACATAGCCCTCCGGCTTGTGCAGCATGAAATAGCGCGGCCCGGTCAACTTGAGCTCCTGGCCGTCATAGCTCACCACATCCTGCTCACCAATCTGGGTCGCAGCCACTTTATTGACCGCGCCATTCACCAGCACCTCACCACTGCGGATCACTTTTCCTGATTGGGAGCGGGTCAACCCCAGGCTTTCACTCAAAAAACGCTCTAATCTCATAACTGCTATTCCCAATGCATGAAAGCCGCACATTATAGGCACTGCGTGCTATAAGGTGTAGCAACATGAGTGACCTCGCAGATAAATGCCCTCCATTGGATAACAATCAGCGGCGATGAGCAGGAAGATGTAGCCAATGAATCAAATGTCCCCAGAACAAAAATTACAGCAAGTCGCCATTCAGAATATCGAGCTCGGCATGTACGTCGTCGGCATAGCCCAGCAAACCAGTCAGAACGAGATCAAACGTACCGGTCGCGTCACCAGCAAGGCCCAACTGCAAGAGCTACATAAACTCGGCGTGCGCAGCGTCTGGATCGATCCAAGCCGCACCCCGCAAGCCGCCCCCCTCGCCACCCCTGTGCAGCCCACGGCCAATTCAGCCGACAACGGCAAAGAGGAAAGCAGCACCAAACAGGAACAGCGTATTCGGCGTCTCTATCAAGAGGCAAAGAACATGCAGAGCAAACTGTTCCGGAATCTGAAGAAAGGAGAGCCGGTTCAGGTCGAAGAGTTGGAAGCGATTGCCGATGATCTGGTCGATTGCATCTTTGACAATCGGGATGCCTTGTTCTGTCTGGCGCGTATCCGCGAAAAAGACAGCTATCTGATGGAGCACTCGCTGAATGTGGGTATGCTGCTAGCCAACTTCGGCCGTTTCCTTGAACTGGAACGGTCAATTCTGCGGGAGCTGACCATTGGCGGTTTGTTGCATGATACCGGCAAGATCATGATCCCCGATGCCGTACTGCACAAACCGGCCAAGCTGACCGACGATGAATTCACCCTGATGAAGAGCCATGTCACCCACAGCATAGAGCAGTTGCGCGGAGCCAAGGGCATCACCGACATCATGATGACGGTGGCGGCCTGCCATCATGAACGCCTGGATGGTCGCGGTTATCCATATGGCTTGGCTGGCGAGCAGCTGGATCTCTATGCCCGCATGAGCACCATAGTCGATGTCTATGATGCCTTGACAGCCGATCGCTGCTACAAGCCCGGCATGCCCGCTACCGCCGCGTTTCGCATTCTGCTGCAAGGAGCTGGAGCCCAATTTGACGAAGATCTGGTCCGCAAATTCATCAAGTGCATGGGTATTCACCCGGTTGGTGCCTTGGTTAAATTGCAAAGTGGCAAATTGGCTATTGTCGTCGAGCGCAATGAGCAAGCCCCGCTGCAGCCCAAGGTCAAGGTGATCTACAGCACCATTGGTCAGCACCATCTCGAAGTAAAACTGCTGGATTTGGCCCGCACCGGTGTCAATGAGACCATCGAAAGCGCGGTAGACCCCAAGGCCTACGGCATCGATCTGCGCCGTTATCTCGGCTGAATTTGTGACTACCACTGAAGTGGCAACAGGCTGATGTCTCCGTACTCTCAGATTTCAGTCAACAAAAAGGCCCCGCTGAACAATCAGCGGGGCCTTTTTCATGCAATGGGTTGGAGATTAACCCTTGTACTTGCTCATCACCAGGGTGGCATTGGTGCCACCAAAGCCGAAGCTATTGGACATGACAGTGTTCAGCTCGGCCGCCTCACAGCTCTTGACGATGGGCAAGCCGACCGCCAGATCATCGTCCTGGCTGATGTTGATGCTTGGTGCAATGAAACCATGCTCCATCATCAGCAGAGAGTAGATAGCCTCATGAACACCGGCAGCACCGAGCGCATGACCCGTCATCGCCTTGGTGGCCGACAACTTGGGTCCCTTCTCGCCAAATACGGCGCGAATGGCTTCCAGCTCTTTCACGTCACCGACCGGCGTGGAGGTACCGTGAGTGTTCAGGTAATCGATCGGGGCATTGACCGTCGCCATGGCCTGACGCATACAGCGGGCGGCACCTTCGCCTGAGGGCGCAACCATGTCATACCCATCGGAGGTGGCACCATAGCCAGTTACTTCGGCATAAATTTTGGCGCCACGAGCCAGCGCATGTTCCAGCTCTTCAACGACCACGATCCCGCCGCCACCGGAGATGACAAAACCATCGCGACCGGCATCATAGGTACGGGAAGCCAGTTCCGGCGTCTCGTTGTACTTGCTGGACAGTGCGCCCATACCATCAAACAGACAGGCCATGGTCCAGTCTAACTCTTCACCACCACCGGCGAAGACGACGTCCTGTTTGCCCAGTTGGATCTGTTCAACCGCGTTACCGATACAATGCGCGGAGGTAGCACAGGCTGAACTCAGGGAGTAGTTAACACCCTTGATCTTGAACGGGGTCGCCAGACACGCAGAGGTAGTGGAAGACATGGTGCGGGTCACCATGTAGGGACCAACACGACGCACTCCCTTCTCACGCAGAGTATCGCAGGCTTCCAGTTGATTCTTGGAAGAGGCGCCACCGGAGCCGACAATCAGACCAGTACGGTCATTGGAGACTTGATCCTCGGCCAAACCTGAGTCGGCAATGGCCTGTTGCATGGAGAGATAGGCATAGGCTGCGGCCTCACCCATGAAACGCAACACCTTGCGGTCGATCAGCTCAGCCACATCCAGTTTGATATTGCCCCAGACGCGGGAGCGCAACCCATATTGTTCAAACTGCTCGGAATAGGTAATGCCTGATTTGCCTGCTTTCAGCGAGGCCAAGACTTCGGCGACATTGTTGCCAATGCTGGAGACGATACCAATGCCGGTAATAACTGCTCTTCTCATCGAATAATTTCCAATTAGATACACTATCCTTGCCGCATTCTACTCGTGATCGCCTGCAAAACTGGTCTGCTTTCACGTAAGATGGCCGCCGCTTCTGTGACGTTCGTCGAGGTTAACGTGTCCCCCTACGCCCCATCACACTCCTTATTGAACACTGCCGATCTGAGTTGGAACGAGCAAGGAAACCCGGTTTCAACCCATTTTGCGGATATTTATTGCTCAAAATATGACGGCCTGGATGAGACCCGTTACGTCTTCTTGCAGCATAACGGCTTGCCAGAGCGCTGGGCAACGCATGATCGGCCTTTATTTGTTATCGGCGAAACCGGTTTTGGTACCGGGCTCAACTTTTTAGCGGTCTGGCAAGCCTTTCGGCAGTGGCAGACCGAGCAGCGTCCTGGGGTACAGCGTCTGCACTTCATCAGTTTCGAAAAATACCCCATCAGCCATGCCGACCTGACGTTGGCCCTGGCCATTTGGCCCGAATTGACCGAACTTGCCACGGCCTTGTTGCAGATCTACCCAGATGCCATTCCCGGTTGCCACCGCTTGCTGCTGGATGAAGGGCGGGTGGTGCTGGATCTCTGGTTGGGTGATATCAAGGAGACCCTGGATCAGCTGTGGCAGCCGCATGCCGGAGGTCTGATTGACGCCTGGTTCCTCGATGGCTTTGCGCCCAGCAAAAACCCCGAGATGTGGACCGACCATCTATTCACCGGGCTTGCCCGTCTGGCCCGTCCCGGAGCCACACTGTCCACCTTCACCTGCGCAGGCTTTGTCCGGCGCGGCCTCAATGCCGCAGGCTTCAGCATGCAAAAGGTCAAGGGTCATGGGTGTAAACGCCAGATGCTGGCCGGTGTACGCAGTGAACATCCCCAACCCGCGCTGGGTCTGCCCTGCTACCAACGTTTTGCTAAATCCCGACAGCCATCGCCTGATGGACGCCCCATTGCGCTGATTGGTGGCGGTATTGCCGCTGCAACTCTAGCGCTGGCGCTGGTACGCCGTGGCCAGGCAGTCAAGCTGTTCTGTACCGATGCCGCACCGGCCGAAGGCGCATCCGGTAATCGGCAAGGCGCCATCTATCCGCTACTCAATGGCGAACACGATGCCTTGTCGCAATTTTATGCCGCGGCGTTTGGCTTTGCCCGTCGCTGGTACCAACCGATTTTACAGCGTCGGAATGTACCTCACGACTGGTGTGGCGTTCTGCAAATTGCCCATGATGAAAAAAGCGCCAAAAAGCTTGGTAAACTCGCGCAAGGTGGCTTCAGTCCGGATCTGGTCCATGCCCTCTCCCCCCTCCAACGTGATCAATTGGCCGGGGTACCACTGGGCAGCCCCTACAGCGACACGGCCCTGTATTACCCGCAAGGTGGCTGGGTCTGCCCCCAAGCCTTGACCCGCGCCCTGCTCGATGAGGCGGCCGCCACTGGCTTGTTGCAACAACACTACAACGCCGATGTGACCGCCATACGTCACACCGGGGAAGGGTGGTGGCTGGAGGTGAATGGCCCACACGGCAAGGCCTCATCGCAGGAGCCATTCCCTCATCTGGTGCTGGCGAACGGTCATCGCATCGACCAGCTAGCCGCAACTCACGGCCTCCCCTGTTACCCGGTTCGGGGTCAGGTCTCCCATCTGGCCGCGCAGGCAAACCTGAGTGCGCTCCGTCGCGTGCTCTGTTTTGAGGGCTATATGACACCGCTGGATCTAGACAAGCAACTCTGTCTGGGAGCCAGCTATGGTCGTGGCGACCTCGATGTGACGTATCGCGCCAGCGAACAACAGGAAAACCTGGAGAAGCTGATCCACAGCCTGCCGGAGCAGAGTTGGCCGAAACAGTTACAGATCGGCAACCAAGCCCGAATCGCCATCCGCTGCGCCACCCGGGATCATCTGCCCCTTGTCGGAGCCGCCCCGGATATTCCCGCTCTGGAACATTGGTTAACGGCGAACGAAACCGGCTGGCAACATAGCGCCAGCCCCCACCAGGAGGGTCTGTGGTTACTCGGTGCGCTGGGGGCTCGGGGTCTGTGTTCGGCACCGTTATTGGCCGAAATACTGGCGACTGAACTGTGTGGCGGCGCCGATGGCGAACCCTTACCGCTGTCGATTCAGCAGTTGGCGGCTCTGCATCCGGCCCGCTCCTGGCTGCGACCGGCCCTACGCCGGGTGAGGTGAGCGCGGGGCCTGTCGGCGGCTAGCTCTGGGTAACAGGCGCGTGGTCAGTAATGTGGTGGCAGCTGGCAGGCTACCGATAACTGCAAAACGAACAGGGCCACTCGTCGTGGCCCTGTTCGCAAAAACCGTTCAGCCCCTATAACCGCGGATACGAGACCCCCATCAGGCGCCCGCCACCGGTTTCACTCTGATAGCGCCGGGCCTGTTCGCGGGCGGCATCCAGTGCCTGATAACCGATGGCATCCGCCTGGGCGCGCAGTACCTGACAGGAGCTATTGACCGGCAAGCTGGCCACACCGTCACCAATCTCCTTGGCAGCAATCTGCACGATCGACTTATGGCGCCCCTCATACTCCTGCATCGCCGACAAGAAGCCATTCCAGCTACTCTGGGTCTCGGCGGCTAACGAGGAGAGTTGCAACCAGTTCGGCATGGTAAGGTCTACCTTGGTGGTCACCTTGACGCCATAGAGCTGGCAGGAGTCGCTCTGCTGGCTCATATCCAGCTGCCAATTCAGTTGATAGATGGCCTTGCCGATGGCTCTGCGTCCCGGATTACCGGTTGGCGCCGTCCGAAGCAGACGCTGCTGCAGATCCCCCCCCGTAGCGGCCGAAACATCATAAAAGTGCATCTTGACCTCGGTCTGCGGGGTGATTTTGACATCTTTATAACTCTCGGCGGCCACTGGCGACAGGCTAGCCACCATCAGGCTCGCGACCAGAGTGATCATTCGATACCGCATGCTCGTGGAGATCCTCGCTTTCCATCCAAACGCCATTTCCCTTATGGGGGGTAAGTAAACCATTCCACCCGCAAGAATGCAGTACAAGTTCGCGAATGAGTTCGGATCTGTGATCTACACTCGACAACAGGGCGCTACAACAATCGGAATAATCTGCTTTTTTTCAGTCGGCCTCCCCATCAGGCCTGACAATGCAAACAAGGCCGCGTATAGTGCGACTGGCAAAATTACACCCCCATTCAGACTCAATAAGGGGACTCAATGATCACCGCATACATGCTTAACAACAAAGTCCTTGAGGTTGTACCGCTCACGACCAGTGACGTACTGCCGCCAAATAGCATTTGGCTGGATGTCTATAAACCGGATGACAACGAGCGCGAATGGTTAAGTGGCCTGTTTCTCGAGGATGTTCCCGAGGAAGAGGAGCTGGACGAAATCGAGGCATCGGCCCGTTTCTATTGGGACACAGACGGCATGCATATACTGTCGCTGTTCCCGCAACGGATCGGCGGTGAGACCCGTGGCGTCAACATGTCGTTTACCCTGCGCAACAACCTGCTGATCAGCTTCCGCGAGGAAGATATCGGTGTGGTCCGTCTGCTGCGCCATTATATGCGCCACGATCGGGTGGAAATCGAAAACGCCATGGACATCCTGCTGGAGTTGCAGGATCTCAAAGTCGAATACCTGTCGGATCTCATCGAAGATGGGTATACCACCCTCGAAGAAACCTCCGAGCAGGTGCTTAATGACGATGAAATCCACGCCATGCTGCAGGAGTTGATGTCCCAGGAAGAGACCAACAGTCAAATCCGTCTGGCGCTGCACGATACCCGTCGCGCGCTGCGGTTCTTGCGCCGCACCGTGCGTCAACACCTGACCACAGAGCAGAAGAAGACCATCGACGAGGTGCTGCACGACATCGAGTCGCTGCTGCCCCACACCCAGTTCCTGTTCGACAAAATCAACTTCCAGCTGGAAGCGGCCATGGGCTTTACCAACCTGCAGCAAAACAAGGTCATCAAGATCTTCTCGGTTGCGGCTGTGGTGTTCCTGCCTCCGACCTGGATCGCCAGTATCTATGGCATGAACTTCAAGATAATGCCGGAATTGGATTGGGACTACGGCTATCCCTTCTCCATCGGCCTGATGCTGCTTTCGGCATTTGCCACCTACTTCTTCTTCAAACGTAAGGGCTGGCTCTAAAACAAGGCTCCGTTGTCACCGTCACCCTGAAATCAGCCGGGCACCCATCACCCGGCTTTTTTCTGCCTGCGCCTTTTCTAGTTGGCGCAACAGGCTATCTCGCCTTCGCTGACGAACTGACATTAGAGCGGAGGCGTCTCGGCACTCCCTTGAGCTTTACGGCGCTGCCACTCGGAAAAAGCCACCAGCGAATCAGGCATAAACTCATGCTGTTGCGCCAGGATCTGCTCCGGGCTCATGCGCAGCACATACTCAACTTCGCTGGCTTGCAGCTGCAACTCGCCCTCGTAGCGGCAACTGTAGAGCGCGCCCCAGACCTTGTTATGCTCATGCTCGCTGTAAAAGGTGCCCCAGGCTGCCAGCGGGACATCGCGAATGCCCATCTCCTCCTCCAGCTCGCGCAGTGCCGAGGGCAGGTACGCCTCGCCGGTCTGCACCACGCCACCGCAACAGGCATCCAGCATGCCGGGGCAATAATCCTTCAGCTGGGTCCGCCGCTGCACATACAGATGCCCCTGGCGATCTTCGATAAAGATATAGGTGGCGCGATGGCACAACACCTCGCGGCGCATCCGGCTACGCGGCACCGCCATCAGCACCTGGTTCTGCGCATCCACCCAGTCAACCCACTCTTCCTGAGCGCTCATCGGGCTAGTCGGGTTTAGTTCTTGGCTCATCTTCTGGCTCCTGCGGCTCATCCTGCTCTGGCTCTCGGCACCCGGTGTGCACAGCACGCCGCACACCGGGCGCTGCCTTCGGCATCGGTTTTTGCTAGAATCAGCCCTCGCCCACAGCCCGGACTGATGCTTAGCACCGCCCCTATCATGCCACAACTGACGATTCGCCCCATCCAGGATCAAGATTGGCCCGCCATTCTGGCCTTGCAGGCCGAAGCCTATTACGCCGTCGAGCCGGAAAGTGAAGCCGTGCTGAAATCCAAAACCACGCTGGGGCCTGAGACCTGTCTGGTGGCCTGCCGTGGCGCGCAGATCCTGGGTTACTGTCTGGCGCATCCGTGGGACGCGCGGCAACCGGCGGCACTCTATCGCTGCTACCCGCAACCGGCCGGTGAAGAGAGTCTCTATATTCACGATGTGGTGGTCTCCCCCGCCGCGCAAGGCTTGGGGATCGCCCGGCGCTTTGTCGAGCAGACCCTGAACTGCGCCCGCAAAAACCGCCGTCGCCAGCTCTCTTTGGTGGCGGTGCAAGGCGCCGACCGCTACTGGGCGCGCTACGGATTTCAACCGGCGGCCGCCAATAAAGACTTAAGCGAATATGGGGAGCAAGCTGTCTATATGCGGCGCACGGTGGAAAGCCCATAACCAGCGGTTTAATGAGCGCTCCTCATGGGGGGCGGCAAAACGGAATGATTCAGACGAACCGCCATAGCAAAGTCTGAGCCATTCAGCGGACAAATAGACAAACATTAGCGACAAAAAAGCCTGTGTGGCGAACCACACAGGCTTTTTTTGATTTGGCGGAGGGGGTGGGATTTGAACCCACGGATGGTTGCCCATCGACGGTTTTCAAGACCGTTGCATTCAGCCGCTCTGCCACCCCTCCGAACTGGCGAGGATACTAACCACAGACTTTAGCTTTGTAAACTCCTGACCGAACTGATTGCTTGCTTTTGCGGCAACCGTCGGTTTAATTGCACCATTTTTCGCCGTTCTGCCGCTTCAGACTTGACTTGTCGCCCCTGCCTCACGCTATATAAACGCCTCGCATTCTTCCCCATAATCCATACGATGGCCCCGCTTATGAAATTGAAAAAAATTGTTCTGCCCGCACTGGCATGCCTGTTACCCCTGAGCAGTGTCACTACCTCCGCAGCCGAGTTGCAGCGCGCCGATGTGGAACAGATAGTGCGTGAATATATGGTCAGCCATCCGGAGCTGTTGATCGAGATGTCCAACGCCCTGCGTGCCAAGCAGGAAGCCGAGCAGCAGAAAGCCGATGTGGATCTGATCCAGCAACACAGCAAGGTGTTGTTCCAGCAAGCCAATGATCCGGTGGGCGGGAATGCCAAGGGCACCCAGACCATAGTCGAATTTCTGGATTACAACTGCGGTTATTGCAAACGCGCGACCCCGGCCCTGCAAGAGCTGCTGGCCAGCGACAAAAGCATCCGCGTGATCTACAAGGAGTTCCCGATCTTGAGCGAGACCTCCTACGTGGCCGCCAAGGCCGCGTTGGCGGTACAAAGCCTGCATCCGGAACAATACCTGGCCTTCCACAATGCCTTGATGGAGCGTCAGGGTAGCCTCAAGAATGAGAACGATGTGGCCGCTATCGCCAAACAGGTGAAGCTGAACTGGCCTGCAGTGCAGAAGAAGATGCAGGACCCGGCTATCGACCAGCAGTTGCAGGCCAATCACAAACTGGCCCAGGAGCTGGGATTAACCGGTACCCCGGCCTTCGTGATTGGTGACACCATTTTGCGCGGCGCCCCCCGCACCGCCGATGATCTGCGCTCCCTGCTCAAACCCAAGTCCAAATCCTGATCCTGGCCGAGCTCCTGCCCTATACTGGGCAGGAGCCTTCCACCCGAACGTACCCTCTGAGTTTCTCGTTCTCTTTCGCGGAGCAACTATCCCATGAGCCACGACTTCACCCTCGACTGGTCCGATTTTCTGGCCACCCACTGGCAAAAGCGCCCGACGGTGATCCGTCAGGGCTTTCGCCATTTTATTGATCCGCTGACGCCGGAAGAGCTGGCCGGTCTGGCGATGGATGAGTCGGTCGACAGCCGACTCGTTGTCAAAGGCGCCGATGGCTGGCAGGTCGAACATGGTCCCTTCGAAGACTATGCAGCTTATGGCGAAGCCAACTGGTCACTGCTGGTTCAGGCGGTTGACCACTGGTATCCACCGGTAGCCGAGTTGATGGAGCCGTTCCGCTGCCTGCCGAACTGGCGGATCGATGATCTGATGATCTCTTTTTCCCTGCCCGGTGGCGGCGTGGGCCCCCATCTGGATCAATACGATGTCTTTATTATTCAAGGCCAGGGGCGCCGTCACTGGCGTGTCGGTGAAAAGGTGCCGATGAAACAGCACTGCCCCCATCCGGATCTGCTGCAAGTTGACCCCTTCGAACCCATCATTGATGTCGAACTGGAGCCCGGTGACATCCTGTATATCCCACCCGGATTCCCCCATGACGGCTATGCCATCGAACCCTCCCTCAACTATTCAGTCGGCTTCCGGGCGCCGAATCAGCGGGATCTGTTCAGCAGTTTTGCCGATCATCTGCTGGCCGAGGAGTCCGGAAGTCTGCGTTACAGCGATCCACAGTTGCAACGCCGCGCCAATCCAGGTGCCGTCACGGCAACCGAGGTGCAGGCCCTGCGCGAGATGATGGAGCAACTACTGCAAGGCGATGAGTTTGCACCCTGGCTAGCCAGTTATTTGAGTCAGGGTCGTCATGAATTGGATCTGCAAGCCGTCGAGCCCCCCTTCGATGAGGGCGAAGTCTATGATCGCCTGCAATCCGGAGAGGTGCTGAACAAGCTGGGTGGCCTACGCACCCTCTATCTGGAAACCGATCCCGACAGCTGTTTTATCCATGGTGAACGGCTGGAGCTGCCCGCAGGAGCGGTCCGGTTGGCCCGTCAGCTCTGCGATGCCACCCACTTCAGCCTCGAAAACCAAGAGAGTGAGTTGCAAGAGCCGGCGCTTCTGGCCTGGCTGACGTCGCTCATCAACAGCGGTTACTGGTACTTTGCCAGCGATTGGCAAGCGGAGAACGACGAAGAATAACTCCGTTAGCCAAGCGCCAACCCAGCCCCAAAAACACAAAGGCACCGCTGCAGGTGCCTTTGTTATTGCGGGTTTCGTTGCCTGACGTCGGCTAGGCCTTGGCGTGTTGCCAACAAGTCGGCTGCCAGTTGGTCGAGAAATCACCGCTACTGAGCCAGAGCACTCCATCACTGATGGTCATCTGCCAGCTCATATTGCGCTCGGCCCGACTCGCCAGCATCTGGGCAAATTCGTCGTCGACAAAATAAACCGTCAGATTGTCCTGCTTGGCCAGCAGAGGTTGATTCTGTTGCCACCAGATCTGCGCGGCGCGTGAACCATAGGTATACAGGGTCACAGCGGCAGAGCGATTGCAGGCCCGTTTCAGGCGGCGCTCATCCGGCAAACCCACCTCAATCCAGTGTGCGATATCGCCATGCAACTCTTTGCGCCACAGATCCGGCTCATCATCGGCACAGAGCCCCTTGGTGAACTCCAGATCAGGAGCCGCATTCAAGCCCCAGGCCAGGAGCCGCATCATCAGGCGCTCGTCGGTCTCCGACGGGTGACGAGCCAGCGTCAGGGTTTCATCGAGATAGACGTTCCGATCCGTGTCGGCTATATTGACAAGTGCCTTAAAAATAGTCGCCTTTAGTGCCATGACTGTTCTTCCAACGCCAAAATGGGCCTCAGTCTACTGATCCACCGCACAAGCAACAAATTTATCTGGCTCCCCCCCTTTTGGTCCGGCCCCTTCTTCATATACTAAAGGGGTCTGCGACGATAACGAGCACTGTAGCGCCAGAGATCTCGCACATCGAACCATCCGAGAATGCCAATAAAGATAATGATGGCGAGCCTTTTACAGAGGGAATGGATATGGAAACACAAGACATGAACGAGCTGAGCGAAGAACGCATCAAGGTAGTCTGGCTCATCAAGGGGATTGCCAAGAGCAAAATCACCCTGCAACGCGCCCAGATCAGCGAAAGCAACATGCCGACTCGCTTCATCAGTTGGCGTGAAGGTGAACCACGCCCGGTTCGTGTGCCCTGGATCGTGGCCAAGACCACATACACGGCGGTCGATCTGGTGACAGAAGAGACGCAGCCAAACGTGATTGATATTCGTCGCCACGTGCAATGGCGCGATACCCCCCAGCGCGTCCAAGTCTCCTGGATGAGCCGCAATACCCCGGCACCAAACTACGACAGCTATATCACCCTGATGATGCCCAAGCGGGTCAGCTGGGAGTGTGGTGACACCCAGACACCGAAAGTCAGCTGGGTAAAAGGCTCCTAAGCTCTGCCCATCCGCGAAACACCCTTATGATCAACAACGCCCACTTCCGATGTGGGCGTTGTTGTTTCTGAACGAGCGACCAGATGGCAGGGGTCCATCTGCGGATGGACCCCTGCAGTTTTAGTTCAGCAGGAAGCGAACCGCGGTGCGCATGCTGTATGCGCGCCCCTTCACATCCCCGAGGCAGGAGCAGGCCAAAAACTCACCCGGCTCCGGACTGCCTTTGACTTCACCAACCCGGCACGGCCAGCCCTTCTCATCTTCCTTGCGGATCATCCAGCTCGGGCCAGCCAATGCTTCGGCATAGACACCCGGATAAATTTCGCTACCCACAAACAGTCCGTTTACAAATACGCTCATCGTCTTCTCCTGAAAATTCATTCTCATCTTGAGGGGAACCGACTGGCATCCATCACTGCCTGGGAGCACATTCGGTGTATGAATAAACAGTACTGTATAAACAAACAGGCATCAAGCTATTCTCGCAATGATTTGTAGAAATAGTGATCAGCCGCCGAGTGGAAGTTCGTCACGAGGCATACAGCAGCAGGCTGATTAATCCCGCAGCAGGCTGGCATCCACTTTCAGGATCGCTTTGCGAATGGCCATGGGCTCTTGAACGGCGCACAAGGGGCGATGGGCATCACCGGGCCAGAACACGACAAAATCGCCGGGCCGCATATCGAGGAACTGTTCCCCATCCAGCTGGTTGAAAAATGCCAGATCCTGGGTCGCCAGACGATCATCATCCGGCTGCTGGCTGGCACGCTGCGGGCGATAGCCCATTCGCTCTTCGCCACGCAGTAGCAATTGCACATCCAAGTAGCGGGCATGAATTTCCGGCCGACGCTCGGCCACCGGCGTCGTCATCTCATCAGCCAAAATCAAAAATGCCCGCTCGCCATCCAGCACATGCTTTCCCGGTTGGGGCTCCTTGGCCAGCAGCGCTAGCGCCTGCACCAGGTAGTGACGTAAACGGTGGGGCAAACCATGGATATGGTCCAAATCAGTAATATGGGCAGCAAACACGGGAGGTCTCCTTCATCGGTATTGGGGCGTCATCTTACCCCCAGCCGAGCAGGGACTCCACCCAGGCTCGGCGTGGAGTACCAGCGCCGAACACTGGGAGTACCCCGAGTTCTCAGGCACATCACGCTGCTGCATATGTAGCCAGATACACTACTCATTTTGTCACCACCCTGCATATCATCCAGCAACTGGCACATGGGCAGTTGAATCACGGGTGATTGCGTCGACGCGCAGTTGATCTTAGGCTGTGTGCTCATCGTTCAAGGAGTTTTCATGCACACGGATCCGTTACTCTCCTGGCGCCGGCTGTTTGCCCTACCCGCCCTCATTCACATCATACTGCTCGGTACCTTCCTCTCCCGGTTCGCCTTCTTCATGGTATGGCCCTATTTGGGGCTTATGCTCTATCAGAAGTTTGCCCTCTCGGCCACAGATACCGGTCTGATCCTGGCGCTCTCCTCCGGCTGCAGCACCCTGTTCGGCATCTACGGCGGCAACCTGGCGGACCGCTATGGGCGGGGGCGCGTCATGCTCACCGGCAGCGCCCTGGGTATCCTCGGCATGAGCCTGTTCGCCTGTGCCAGCGCACCGGCCTGGTTTGCCCTCGGCGCCACTTGTAACGGCATGATGCGCTCCTTGCTGGAGAACCAGAGCCGCGCCATGATCTCCGACCACTGCCCGGATGGTCTGGATCGGGAGCTGGCCCTGCAGTTGCGCTATTACCTGATCAATCTGGGCGGAGCCCTCGGCCCGCTATGCGGGCTCTGGCTCGGGCTCTCGGCCCAGCAGCACACGTTCTGGCTGGCGGCGGCAGGCTATCTGCTCTACGGCTTGCTACTGGCCACAGCCCTGTGGCGAGTCACAGATCGCCGGACTCAGGTACTGAGTTCGCTGGGCTTTGCCGCCACCCTGGCGGTGCTGGCCCGGGATCGCGCCTTCCTGCTGCTGACGCTGGGCAATGTGCTGACCATGTTTGTCTATGCCCATTTCCAAAGCACGCTGGATCTCTATCTGATGCGGTTATCCATCCCGGATATCGCCGCGCTGATCACCCAGTTGCTACTCATCAACACCCTGACCATCGTCTTTCTGCAATTGCCGCTGGTCCATGGCTTGGCACGGTTCAATGCTGGGCAACGAATACGCATGGGGGCCGTGCTCTTTGCACTGGCGCAGATCGGTTTCTGGTTGACGCCGGTCTCCTGGCCCATGGGCTGGCTGCTCAGTGCCTTTGTGCTGAGTCTCGGTGAGGTGATCCTGTTCCCGGCCCTCAACCTGCGGGTGGATGAGTTGGCTCCCCCCCATCTGCGCGGCAGTTATGTCGGCGCTGCCTCCCTCTATTTGCTGGGCTCTGCCAGTGCCCCCATCCTGGGTGGCCTCATCATTGACCATCTGGATGGTCAATGGCTGTTTATCCTCTGTTTTGCCCTCTGCACCATCGCCTACGGCTTCTATCGGCGCTCAGAGCACAGACCTGACTACTCAATGGCCGATCGACCAGCACAACTGGCTAGTGATAAAGAGTGATGCACCACAAATTTCCTGGCCCGATGAACCAGGCTGGGGAATTTGCACCACAGCAGCGCAACAGGAATGCTTGATATTTATATAAGCAATTGATTTTAGAAGAAATAATGTTTTTGCTACACTTGGTACGCCCCTTGCGATGCCCCCTGTAGAAACTGTCAGGGTTGACAGTCGCATAGGGGATCCATCATGCAACAAAAGGACAGCAAACAACCGGCACTCAAGCGTACCTTGGGAGCCTTTCATCTGTGGGGGATCGCCGTTGGACTGGTGATCTCCGGTGAATATTTCGGCTGGAGCTATGGCTGGGCCCAAGCCGGGACGCTCGGCTTTCTGGTCACCTCAGTACTGGTGGCCGCCATGTACACGGCCTTTATCTTCAGCTTCACCGAATTGACCACCTCGATTCCTCATGCTGGCGGCCCTTTCGCCTACGCCTATCGAGCGTTTGGCCCCGTGGGTGGTTATGTCGCCGGCTTCGCGACTCTGGTGGAATTTGTCTTCGCGCCGCCCGCCATCGCCATGGCCATTGGCGCCTACCTGAACGTGCAGTTCCCGGCCATTGACCCCAAATGGGTGGCAGTCGGAGCCTATCTGGTGTTTATGGGGCTGAATCTGGTCGGTGTCGGGATCGCCGCCACTTTCGAGCTGCTGGTGACCCTGCTGGCCATCTTTGAGCTGTTGGTGTTCATGGGCGTGGTCAGCCCCGGCTTCAGCATCGCCAACTTTGCAGCCAACGGCTGGGGTGGCCAACAGGATTTCAGTCTGGGAGCCATCTCCGGCATCTTCGCCGCCATTCCATTCGCCATCTGGTTCTTCCTGGCCATTGAAGGCGCCGCCATGGCCGCCGAAGAAGCCAAAGAGCCGAAGAAAACCATTCCCAAAGCCTTCATTGGTGGCATCCTGACTCTGGTCGTTCTGGCCATGGGCGTCATGGTGTTTGCCGGTGGCGCCGGCGACTGGAGCAAGCTAGCCAACATCAATGACCCCCTGCCACAAGCGATGAAGATGATCGTCGGTGAGAGCAGTGGCTGGTTGCACATGCTGGTCTGGTTGGGACTGTTCGGCCTGATTGCCTCCTTCCACGGCATCATCATGGGCTATTCACGGCAGATCTTTGCTCTGGCTCGCGCCGGCTACCTGCCCAAGTCTCTCTCTGCCGTCAATGGCCGCTTCCAGACCCCGCACTGGGCGATTCTGGCGGGCGGTGTGGTCGGTATTCTGGCCATCTTCTCCGACTCGCTGATCGTCATCGGTGGCATGCCTCTGACCGCTAACATAGTCACCATGTCGGTATTTGGTGCCATCGTCATGTACATCATCTCCATGGCGGCGCTGTTCAAGTTGCGCAAGAGCGAACCCAAGCTGGAGCGTCCATTCACGGCCCCGCTGTTCCCGTTTGCTCCGGCTCTGGCTCTGGGTCTGGCCGTGCTGTGTCTGGTCGCTATGGTCTACTACAACACCATGCTGGCAATGATTTTTGGTGGCCTGATGCTGGTCGGTTACGCCTACTTCCGCTTCACCCATGATGCCGAGGTCTCCTCTGCTGATGGTGAACTGGTGAAGGTTTACTAACACTCTGCCCCGGGATCGGGCCTTAGGCTCGATCCCGTGTATGGCATAGCGACCACCCTGACAGGTGGTCAACACTGAGCAACAACCTGGTGATTTTCCACCGGCTCGTCCGGTGGTTTTTTACTGCAGCCCCGCTCCTTCCTGCGGAATGAGCACCCCATAAAACCGGCCCAAGCCCAAGCGAGATGCCCATGTACCGAAGCACACTGGCTCACCAGAGTTACCACTTCCCCGATCTGCGCAGTCTAATGGCCAAAGCGACGCCTGCACGCTCCGGCGATTATCTGGCAGGCATTGCCGCCTCCTCCGCCCAGGAGCGGATGGCCGCCCGCATGGCGCTGGCGGATCTGCCACTGCGCACTTTCTTGCAGCAACCGCTGATCCCCTATGAACAGGATGAGGTCACCCGACTGATCCTGGATGAGCACGATGCCCTGGCCTTTGCCCCCATCAGTCATCTGACAGTGGGTGATTTTCGCAACTGGCTACTCTCGGAAGCCGCCGACAGCGCGACCCTGGCCCGGGTTGCACCCGGCATCACCCCGGAGATGGCGGCCGCAGTCAGCAAGTTGATGCGCAATCAGGATCTGATCCTGGTCGCCAAGAAGTGCCGTGTCGTCACCGCCTTTCGCAACACCATAGGTCTGCCGGACCATCTGAGCGTGCGCCTGCAGCCCAATCATCCAACCGATGACCCCCAGGGCATAGCCGCCGCCATGCTCGATGGCCTGTTGTATGGCGCAGGTGATGCCGTGGTGGGGATCAATCCAGCCAGCGACAACCTGCCGGTATTGGCCAGCTTGAACCAGATGCTGGATGAGGTGATCCAGCGTTTTGCCATTCCAACCCAATCCTGCATCCTGACCCATGTCACCAATACCCTGCAGCTCATCGAGCGCGGAGTACCGGTGGATCTGGTGTTCCAATCCATCGCCGGTACCGAAGCGGCCAATCGCGGCTTTGGCATTGATTTATCACTGCTGACCGAGGCCCATGAGGCGGCACTGAGCCTCAAGCGCGGCACCGTGGGGCAGAATGTGATGTATTTCGAGACCGGTCAGGGCAGTTGCCTCTCTGCCAACGCCCACCATGGCGTCGACCAGCAGACCTGCGAGGCACGAGCCTACGGGGTGGCCCGTCACTTCAAGCCGCTGCTGTGCAACACAGTAGTCGGCTTCATCGGCCCCGAATACTTATACGACGGCAAGCAGATCATCCGCGCCGGACTGGAGGATCACTTCTGCGGCAAGTTGCTGGGTGTGCCGCTGGGCTGCGATGTCTGTTACACCAACCACGCCGAAGCGGATCAGGATGACATGGATACCCTGCTGACCCTGCTGGCCACGGCCGGGCTCACTTTCCTCATCGGGGTTCCCGGTGCCGATGACATCATGCTGAACTATCAAAGCACCTCCTTTCACGATGCCCTGTATATCCGCGAATTGCTGGGACTCAAACATGCGCCTGAATTTGCCGATTGGTTGGTGCGTATGCAGTTGACCAATGCCGGAGGCCAGTTGCTGGATGCCAGTCTGCGTCATCCACTGTTGAGTCAATTTAGTCCTACCGGTCGCGTGGCCTGAAGCCTGCTGGAGAATCGCCCATGTCTGAACTCATCCATCTCAACCCCTGGCAGGATCTCAAACGCTATACCTCGGCCCGCATTGCGTTGGGCCGGACCGGAGTTAGTCTGCCTACCGAAGCACTGCTGCAATTTGGTCTGGCCCATGCCCAGGCGCGAGACGCCGTCCATCAACCGTTGGATGTTGCTCAATTGCGCGACGCACTGCAGGGGCTGGACCAAACCGTGGTGAGCGTGCACAGCGCGGCCAGCAATCGCGAAGAGTATTTGCGGCGGCCGGATCTGGGGCGCTGCCTGGATAGCCAGAGTCGGAGTCAACTCCAAGCCGCACCACCGCAGGATTATGATCTGGCGATTGTGCTGGGTGATGGTCTCTCCTCCACCGCGCTGCACCAGAATGCGTACCCCTTCATCGCCGCTTTACTTCCCCACCTGCGTCGCCTGCAGCTGAGTTGCGCGCCCCTGGTCGTGGCCGAACAGGCCCGGGTTGCCCTGGGCGACGAGATTGGCGAGATCCTCAAGGCACGGGCCGTGCTGGTTTTGATTGGCGAGCGACCGGGCCTGTCATCCCCCGACAGCCTGGGTCTCTATCTGACCTGGCAGCCGCACGTCGGTTGCATGGATTCGGAGCGCAACTGTATCTCCAACGTCCGCCCGGCGGGTCTGGATTTCCCCCTAGCCGCCCACAAGCTGGCCTGGCTGCTGGAGCAAGCCTTCATCAGACGCCTAACCGGCGTCGAGCTCAAGGATGAGAGTGAACAACCGCTGCAACTGCTGGAACATGAAACCTCATTACCGGCCTCCCTGATCTAAATACCCCAAACCCACGTGTTCAACCTGCAGTTGGGAGCTTCGGCTCCCTTTTTTTATCGCCATGCCCTATAGCTTGTAGTGCAGCATCACGCCGCTTTATCACGGCACAGGCCCGACGACTCCTGGCTGCAGTTGCTGTGTCTAGATTTCTGTGCATTCACCCAGCGCTGGGTTCGACAATGACATGCAAAAGAGGTTGGGGTCAGTATTAGGCACATCATGTAATTAAATTACACATTTAACCCTTTGAGCCTCATAAGTGGCGATAAAAATCCATTTTCAGTCAACATATCTTTGACAATTTCGGCCTTTGATGTAGTTTAATTACATATTCACCTGGAGGTGTTTCATGAAAATTGCCCTGTTCAGTGCCAAAGTTTATGACCGTGACCATTTCGAATTAGCCAATCAGGCCTTCGGCTATCAACTCGATTATTTTGATGTGCGGCTCGATTCCAAAACGGCTCGACTAGCTCACAACTACCCCGTGGTCTGCGCCTTCGTGAATGATGATCTCAGCCGTCCGGTACTCGAAAATCTAGCGGCCAATGGCACCAAGGTGCTGGCCATGCGCTGCGCGGGTTACAACAACGTGGATCTGCCAGCCGCCAAAGAGCTGGGTATTCGAGTGGTGCGGGTACCGGCCTATTCACCGGAAGCTGTCGCCGAACATGCCGTGGGCCTGATGATGACCCTCAACCGCCGCATCCATAAAGCCTATCAACGCACTCGGGATGCCAACTTCTCCCTCGAAGGCTTGGTCGGTTTTAATATGCATGGCCGCACGGCCGGGGTTATCGGCACCGGCAAGATCGGCATCGCCACCCTGCGCATCCTCAAAGGCTTCGGCATGCGCCTGCTGGTTAACGACCCCTATCAGAATCAGGATGCGCTCGATTTAGGCGCAGAATATGTCGATCTGGATACCCTGTTCCGGGAAGCCGATGTCATCAGCCTGCACTGCCCGCTGTTCAAGGAAAACTATCACCTGCTCAATGCCGAAGCCTTCGCCAAAATGAAGAATGGCGTCATGATCATCAATACCAGTCGCGGCGGCCTGCTGGACTCCACGGCTGCGATTGAAGGCCTCAAACAGGGCAAAATCGGTGCTCTGGGGCTGGATGTGTATGAGGAAGAGCAGGAACTGTTCTTTGAAGACAACTCCAACGAGGTGATCACCGATGATGTGTTCCGTCGACTCTCGGCCTGCCACAACGTGCTGTTTACCGGTCATCAGGCCTTCCTGACCAAAGAAGCGCTGCTGGCGATCTCCACCACCACGCTGGATAACGTGCGGGCATTCGAAGCGGGCCAGAAAAACGGCAACGAAGTCGACTAACGCCTCAGTAGAAGACTCAGTAATAAAAACCAGGAGGAGCCGATGGCTCCTCTTTTTTTTCTTTAAAAATCAACGTAAACGGTTACTTTTTCCCAGCATGGAAATTGAAAGGCCTTTCATGGCCCCAGATTGATTTTTGAGCTTGATCACAGATATCAAAGCAGGAAAAATGCGTCTCCTTTGGTGCTCATTGGTGAGTCACCGCAGAGATAAGGGAATTCTCGATGCACGTTTTGCTCCGTAACCGCTGGATGACACTCCTGGTTTTTTGCCTGACTCCCACTCTGGCACTGGCTAGCACCAAACCCGCCGTGATCTATAGTCTGGCCGATAAATATGACCATTCGGTGAATCAGGAAGTGTATGAAGAGGGCGTGGTGCGTTACCTGAAGGAGACTGGTATTCAGGTCACCGAGCGGGGGCCGGCCAGCGATGCCGAGCGGCTGCTCACCTTGCGCGAGCTGGCAAAATCCGGCTATAGCCCCATAGTCCTGGTCGGCAATGAGCAGAGCGCCATGCTGCAGATAGTCGCCGATGAGTTCCCCAAGACCCAATTCACCCTATTGGATGGACAGTTGGACAAACCCAATGTGCGCTCCATCCTGTTCAAAGTCCAGGAAGGGGCCTTTCTGGTAGGAGCGCTGGCGGCCGCCGAGTCGGAAACCGGCATCATAGGGTTTGTCGGCGGTATGGATCTGCCCACCATTCATCAATATGGCTGTGGCTTTGAGCAAGGCGCGAAATACGCCAACCCGGCCATCGACGTAAAACAGAGCTATGCCACCTCGACCCCGGCGCTGGCATTTGCCGATCCGGTCAAGGGCAGCTTTCTGGCCAAAGAGCAATTTAACGAAGGGGTCGATATCATCTTTGCCGCCGCCCGTGGCACAGGTCTTGGCGTCTACCAGAGTGCCGCCGATGAGGGGTTACGCGCGATCGGCTCCGATACCAACCAGAATGGCCTCTATCCCAAGACCATGCTGACCTCCATGTTCAAGCGCATGGGCCAGGCCGCTTACACCGCCTGGGAAGAAGCCGAAGTCGGCACCTGGAAACCTGGAGTCCTGAGACTGGGATTGCTGGATAATAATGTGGGCTGGTCACTGGATGCCAACAATCAGGCGCTGATTAGCCAAGGATTGCGGGACAAGCTCGAGGCTCTGCGCATCGACATAGTCACCGGCAAGTTGAAGATCCATGACTATCGCCAGACCAACCATTGCGACTATATCCCACCCAAGGTGGGCGCCATCTGTCCGCCATCCGGCACCACAACGGCCGACAACTTGTGCAAGAGTTGATGGGGTGAGATGACACCGGGCTCTGACGGATCAAGGCCCCAGCCGATGGGGAAGAGAGCCCCCCGTCCAGGAGGCCCGGGGCTGACGGGCCGCCGGGTCCTGGGCAAACCAGCGCGTCAGCAGTTGGTATAATCGGGGCTCCTTGCTACTCAATAACCGGGGTTGACTGAAGAATGCTTCGCAGAGAATGGCAAAGTATTCGTCCGGCCCTTCACCTGCCTGTTCATCCAACCAGAGCGGTTCTCCCGCCGCACGTTGTTCACAGAACAGTTGATACCCAGACTCCAGTGCCTGTTGCCATCGGGCAATCGGCACCCCTGCGCGCTCGGGAGGCATGCCGTTGGCATTACCACCGGCCAACATATCCAGCTTGTGAGCCAATTCGTGGATCAAGAGATGGTAACCATCCCACTGCCCATCATGCAGCACCTCAGGCCAGACCAGTACCACGGGTCCCTGCTCCCAGGCCTCCCCCAAATGGCTGCTGGTGACCACACCGACGGTGTGATCCCCTTGCCAGATGAGCTCCTGGCGCTCCACGACATCCGGCAACAGGATCACCTCATAAAAATTCCGATACCAGTCCAGCCCTAGATTCAAGACGGGAAGACAAGCCTGCAACGCCATCCAGCCCAGCTGGCGACGGGTTGGCTGAACCCCCAGACAGGTGATGCGTTTGCTCTGCAAAAAACGTTCGGCCAGAGCGATGAGTCGCTCCGATTCGGCCGCAGAGAACCCCTGCAGAATAGGAATAGCGGCCAGCAGCGGATACCACTCGGCCAGAGGCAACCAGGGTTCTCGCCTGCCTCTGAGTACCGCTAGCCATTCCCGCCATGCCACGCCCTTCATACCGATATTGTTCCTGCCTTATGCGCCAAATTGCCTGCTGTCATCCCGTGAATTCCCACGATTACCAACTGTTGTATCGTCACCATCCCTCCCGACTATAGAAAATTAATGGCCGGGAGTCGGGCCACCGCTTGTCAGCATGGCAACTTGTCTCTAGAATCGCGCGCGCTTCCAACCATAATTCGGGTGACGCGAACCAGCCAGCCCTGCAACCTCTTTTGGAGAACAAACCGTGAACGAAAAATTGGCCAACCCCGGCCCACTTGGCCTGATGGGCTTCGGCATGACCACAGTACTGCTCAACATTCATAACGCAGGTTTCATGCCGCTGAGTGCCATGATCCTGGCCATGGGTCTGGCCTATGGTGGCCTGGCACAAGTGATCGCCGGTATCCTGGAGTTCAAGAAGGGTAACACCTTCGGCCTGACCGCCTTCACCTCTTACGGTTTCTTCTGGATCAGCCTGGTCTTTTTGATCCTGCTGCCGAAACTGGGGCTGGGTGATGCCGCCGATGAGTTTGGCATGGGCTGCTACCTGCTGATGTGGGGCATCTTCACCCTGTTCATGTTCTTCGGCACTCTCAAAGGCCCGAAAGCGCTGCAGTTCGTATTCGGCTCTCTGGTCGTGCTGTTCGGTCTGCTGGCGGCCCGTGATTTCCTGGGCAACGCGACCCTGGGTACTATCGCCGGTTTTGAAGGGATTGTTTGTGGCGGCTCCGCCATTTATCTGGCCATGGCTGAAGTGCTGAACGAAAAGTTTGGCCGCAGCGTGCTGCCCATCGGTGAAGCCAAGTAACCGATTCACCTGTAAAGAGAAGAAGACCGCCTCGTGCGGTCTTTTTTTTTGGCGTTATCCCAGTTATGCGTGGCTCGGATCAAAACCGGTTATCAGGCTGGTGTTCCGAAGTCAGGATGAAAAACAGGGCGAGGATCGTAACTTACCAAGATCAAAAAAGGGCGCCATCAAGGCACCCTGTTTCATATTCTATTTAACGTCCGGATCAGGCGTCGACAGGCTCGACATCCACCTCAGTCGTAGTTTCGAGGGCGGCGTTCTCTTCGGCCATACAGGCCGCGGCGGTAAACAACACATCGGTGGAGCTGTTGAGTGCCGTTTCAGCCGAATCTTGCAACACACCTATGATGAAGCCAACCGCGACCACCTGCATGGCGACATCGTTGCTGATCCCGAACAGGCTGCAGGCCAGCGGGATCAACAGCAAAGAGCCACCGGCGACACCGGAAGCACCGCATGCGGCCACACTGGAGACCACGCTCAATAACAGAGCGGTCGCCAGATCGACTTCGATCCCTAGTGTATGCACAGCCGCTAACGATAACACGGCGATGGTGATTGCCGCACCGGCCATGTTAATGGTGGCACCCAGCGGAATGGAGACCGCATAGGTTTCTTCCGGCAGACGCAACTTTTCACACAAGGCCATATTGACCGGAATGTTGGCAGCCGAGCTGCGGGTGAAGAAGGCGGTGACGCCACTTTCGCGCAGACAGGTCAGTACCAGCGGGTAAGGATTGCGCTTGAGCTTCCAGTAGACGATGAGCGGATTAACCACGAAGGCCACAAACAGCATACAACCGAGCAAGACGACCAACAGGTGGGCATAACCCATCAGAGCCGAGAAGCCACTTTCGGCCAGCGTCGATGCCACCAGGCCGAAGATCCCCAACGGAGCACAACGAATGACCCATTTGACGATGCAGGAAACACTGTGAGAGAGGTCGGTAATCAGGGCTTTGCTGGAGTCACTGGCATGACGCAGGGCCAGGCCCAGAGCTACGGCCCAGGCCAGGATGCCAATATAATTCGCATCCATCAGCGCCTTGACCGGATTACTCACCACATTGAACAGCAAGGTACCCAGCACGTCGCCGATACCGCCTGGAGGGGTGATCTCCTGGGTGTTGCTCACCAGTTGCAACTCTGACGGGAAGGCGAAGCTGGCCATCACGGCAACCAGCGCGGCACAAAAAGTCCCAAACAGATAGAGAACCAGCAGTGGGCGTATGCTGGTCTTCTGTCCATGCTTGTGACCCGAGATGGCCGCGGTCACCAGAATAAAGACCAGTACTGGCGCCACTGCCTTCAGGGCACCGACAAACAGGCTACCCAGCAAACCGGCCAGTTTGGCCTGTGAAGGAGCCAGCCAGGCGAGCAAACATCCAAGGACCAGACCAACCAGGATCTGGCTGACCAGCGAGCTGTTTTTGATGAAACGGACGAGCGGGTTGGTTGATGGTTTCATAGCATATCCATAGCTTTAAATGTGTCATTGAGAGTTTCATGGTGCAGCATATTTCCCTGATATATGCCGCAAAGCTATGACAGAGTACCTGAACATCGCCAGAATTCATTGTCAAAACTCACCGTAGGGGGGATTAAATGTCGAATATATGACCAAAATCCAGCTCAGAGCCTTTCCACTGGCTCGGAAAGAGTATCCAGCATGCTACCCTGTCCGTCCGCCACGCCTGAACCGGGTTTGTTTGCCATGTTATTGTCAGTACTTCAGCACCATTTTGGTTTCTCCTCCTTGCGGCCGGGTCAGGCCGAGGTTATCGAGCGTGTGCTGGCTGGCCGTTCTGTGGCCGCTATCTTCCCCACCGGCTCGGGGAAGTCGCTGTGCTATCAACTCCCGGCTCTGCAGCTGCCACACCTGACGCTGGTGATCTCCCCACTGCTGGCCCTGATGCGGGACCAGCTGGATTTTCTACGCAGCAAGGGGATTCCAGCCGCCGCACTGGACTCCACGCTGGATGCCGCGCAAAGCCGCGCCCTGATGGCTCAGGTAGAGCGGGGCGAGCTGAAAATCCTGATGATTTCCGTCGAACGCCTGAAAAATGAGCGCTTCCGTCGCTTCATCGCCCGTATTCCTCTGTCACTGCTGGTTGTCGACGAGGCCCACTGCATCTCGGAATGGGGCCATAACTTCCGGCCGGATTACCTGAAATTGCCGGGGTATCGCCAGGAGTTGCAGATCCCACAGGTACTGTTGCTGACCGCCACCGCAACCCCGGCGGTCATGGCCGATATGCAGCGCAAGTTCGCCATTGCCCCGCAGGATCTGATTGCCACCGGCTTTTATCGCGCCAATCTGGATTTGACGGTCCTCCCCGTCTCTCATGCCGAACGAGACAGCACCCTACTGGATCTCATCGCCAGCGAGGCCACCGCCCCGACTATCGTCTATGTCACCCTGCAGCAGACCGCTGAACGGGTTGCCGGTTTATTGCAACAGCACGGCATCAAAGCCCAGGCCTACCACGCCGGCATGGCCGCCGAACAGCGCGAGTCCATTCAGCAGCACTTTATGAGCAATCAGCAGGATTGCATCGTCGCCACCATTGCCTTCGGCATGGGCATCGACAAGGCGAATATCCGCCGTGTGGTTCATTACGATCTCCCCAAATCCATCGAAAATTACTCCCAGGAGATCGGTCGCGCCGGGCGGGATGGCTTGCCCTCACGCTGTACCGTCCTCGCCAGCCGGGAGCAGGTGCCGGTACTGGAGAATTTTGTCTATGGTGATACCCCGGACAGGCAGAGCATACTGCAGGTTATCGACGAGATCCGGCAAAGCCCCGCCGAATGGGAATTGACCCTGTTGCGCCTGAGCCAGCGCAGTAATATCCGCCAATTGCCCCTGAAGACCCTGCTGGTCTATCTCGAGCTGGCCGGAGTGATCGCCCCTGCCTATAGCTATTTTGCCGAGTTCCGTTTCAAATTCGTCCAGCCTCAGGAGGAGATCCTGAACCGTTTCCACGGCGAACGCCGGCAGTTTCTGGAACTGGTCTTTGCCGCCGCCCCCCGCGCCCGGAGCTGGTGCACTCTGGATCTGGCCGAGCTGGCCCGCCTGGGCGCTGATCGGGCTCGCGCCGTCACGGCACTGGATTACCTGCATCAACAGGGTTGGTTGGAGCTGGAAAGCAAACAGATGACCGAGGTGTATCACCGACTGGATCAGCCTCTGGATAGCGACGCCTTAGCCAGTCAGTTGCATCAGCAGTTTCTGGACAAGGAGCAGAGCGAGCTACGCCGCATCCAGAGCATGCTGCAGCTGTTTGAAGCTCCGGATTGCCTGAGTCAGCAACTGGCCCACTATTTTGCCGATGCCCAGGCTCCCCAGCGATGTGGGCACTGCTCGGCCTGTCGTGGCGCGACGGCCACGCTGCCCGGCGCGACGCCCTCATCTGGGCTGCAGATGGCGGCAATCCAGAGCTGGCTTCCGGAATTGGAGAAAGCCTGTGCGCCACGACGACTCACGCCCCGCCTGGTTGCTCGCCATCTGTGCGGCTTAGTTACCCCCCTGAGCAGCCAGCTCAAACTCACAGCGCTGCCCAGTCATGGTCGTTTGGCGCAACTACCATTTGCTGAAGTCGAGGCGGCGGTCAGCGCTGTGCTCCCTTGACCTGGCGCCTTCACCCAGCGCAAAACTGTCCCATAAAAAAGAGCGGCTTCAGCCGCTCTTTTTGCATTCGGTTTTAACGTCAGAGGCTTAGTTCTCGCCGTTATACATTTCCAGATCGGCAACGCCTTCGTTCCACTCACGCACGGCCTTGGCATCATCGTTGCGCAAGGAATTGAGGAAGTCGAGGTAGGCTTGATCCACATCACCGGTGACATACTTGCCACTGAACACCGAGGTTTCAAACTGGGTCAGCTCAGGGTTGCTTTCGCGCACCGCCGCTTCCAGGTCGGCCAGGTCTTGGAAAATCAGACCATCAGAACCAATCAGAGTATTGATCTCGGCCACATCACGACCGTAAGCGATCAACTCGTTACTGGTTGGCATGTCGATGCCATAGACGTTCGGGAAGCGAATTTCCGGCGCCGCCGAAGCAAAGTACACCTTGGCGGCCCCCGCTTCGCGGGCCATGTCGATGATCTGGCCCGAGGTGGTGCCCCGAACGATGGAATCATCCACCAGCAACACGTTCTTGCCCTTGAACTCGGAGGAGATGGCATTGAGCTTGCTGCGTACCGACTTCTTGCGCTGGGTTTGGCCCGGCATGATAAAGGTCCGGCCGATATAGCGATTCTTCACGAAACCCTGACGGTAGGGCTTGTTCAGGCGCTGGGCGATTTCCAATGCGATATCGCAGGAAGTTTCCGGGATCGGGATGACCACATCAATATCCAGATCCGGCCATTCGCGGCTGATCTTCTCGCCCAGCTTTTGCCCCATATGCACCCGCGCCGCGTAGACAGAGACCTTGTCGATGAAGGAATCCGGGCGGGCAAAGTAGACATATTCGAAGATGCAGGGGCACAGTTTGGGATTATCAGCGCACTGACGGGTGGTCAAGTCACCTTCTTTGCTGATGTAGACGGCCTCACCAGGCGCCACATCCCGCATCAGTTCGAAACCGAGAATATCCAGCGCCACGCTTTCGGAGGCCACCATATATTCCATGCTGCCATCATCATTCTGGCGACGGCCAAGAACCAGCGGACGTATCCCGTTGGGATCGCGGAAAGCAAGCATGCCATGACCGATGATGAGGGCCACCACCGCATAGGCACCCCGCACCTGACGATGCACACGGCTAACGGCTGCAAACACATCATCCGGACGCAGCGGCATATCGACCGCACGCTCCAGCTCGTGAGCGAAAACGTTTAACAGCACTTCAGAATCAGAGGTGGTGTTGATGTGGCGACGAGCCAGCTTGGTCTGCTGTTCGCGCAGATCCTTGGCATTGGTCAGATTACCGTTATGCGCCAGCGTAATGCCGAACGGCGAGTTGACGTAGAAGGGTTGCGCTTCCGCCGCGCTGGAGCTGCCCGCAGTCGGATAACGCACATGGCCGATCCCCATATTGCCCTTCAAACGCTGCATGTGGCGGGTCTCGAACACATCCTTGACCAGACCATTCGCCTTGCGTTGTTTGAAGTTCCCATCTGCGATGGTCACGATGCCTGCCGCATCCTGACCACGGTGTTGCAACACGGTCAACGCATCATACAGGGCCTGATTAACCGGGGTGGTGCCCACTATACCGACGATACCACACATGTCCTTGTTACCTCGAGGTCACTAGTTACTGATTGAATTACTTAATAAAACTTGACGAACTCTTCATGAACTCGAAAAACCAGTTCACGACAACGCCAAATTGTGGAATCAATTGAGACTTCTGCCACCAGATGGCGGTATGGGCACTGGTGAAAGTGTCCATAAAAAAGAGCAGGGCGCTGACGATCAGCACACCGCGAATAGCGCCAAAACAGATGCCGAGTAGCCGGTCCGTGCCGGAAAGACCGGTCTTGTCGACCAGCGTCGCAATCACGTAATTGACGATGGAGCCCAGGATCAGGGTGGCGACAAACAACACCACTATGGCCACGCCATTGCGGATCAGCGAATCGGCAATAAAAGTGAAGAACACGGCCAAGTCGCCGTAAAAGTTGCTGGCGACAAAAAAAGCCGCAAACCAGGTCAATAAGGAGAGGGCTTCCTTGACGAAGCCACGGATCAGGCTGATGAGCGAAGACAAGCCAATCACAGCCAGAATAGCGAAATCAACCCAGACCACAGACACTCCACGGGCCACTAAAATTGCGGCGCATTCTAGCAAAAACGATTGCGCATTGCTTGTGAAAATAAGCCCTGCGCGGCTTTCAAAAACCATCGGGGCCGCAGTTGCGGCCCCGATGTGATGACTCATCCGATGTGGGTCAAACCACCCATGTAAGGCCGCAACACTTGCGGGACTTCAATGCGACCATCGGCCTGCTGGTAGTTCTCCAGCACGGCGACCAGGGTCCGGCCAACCGCCAGTCCCGAGCCGTTCAGGGTGTGTAGCAGTGTCAGTTTGCCATCGGCACCACGAACCCGGGCCTGCATCCGGCGCGCCTGGAAATCGGCACAGTTGGAGCAGGAGGAGATTTCGCGATAGGTATCTTGCGCCGGCAACCAGACTTCCAGATCGTAGGTCTTGGCCGCAGAGAAGCCCATATCACCAGTACACAGGGTGATCACCCGGTAAGGCAGCCCCAACAGTTGCAGCACCTTCTCGGCATGGCCCACCATCTCTTCCAGTGCATCCCAGGATGTCGCTGGGCTGACCAGTTGTACCATCTCGACCTTGTCGAACTGGTGCATACGGATGAGACCACGGGTATCACGACCATAGGAGCCAGCCTCGGAGCGGAAGCAGGGGCTATGGGCCGTCAGCTTCAGGGGCAACTCTTTTTCGTCGGTGATGGTGTCACGGACGATATTGGTCAGCGGCACTTCGGCGGTCGGGATCAGGGAGAACTTCTTGACCTTGCCCTCTTCGTCACCTTCACCCGTGATGGCGGTGTGGAACAGATCGTTGTAGAACTTCGGCAGTTGACCCGTGCCTTGCAGGCTGTCGCTATTCACCAGATACGGCACATAGCATTCGGTGTAGCCATGCTGCTGAGTGTGCAGATCGAGCATGAACTGGGCCAAGGCGCGATGCAGGCGGGCGATTTGCCCCTGCATCACCACGAAGCGGGAGCCGGAAATCTTGGTCGCGGTGGCAAAATCGATCCCCTTGAGCCCTTCTCCCAGCGCAACGTGATCCTTGACCTCGAAATCAAACTGGCGTGGCGTACCCCAGCGGCGAACTTCGACATTGTCGCTCTCATCCCGACCCGCTGGCACGGACTCGTGAGGCAGGTTCGGGATGGCCAGCGCCAGGGCCTCAAGCTCGGCCAGCACCTCATCCTGCTTGCGCTTGCAATCGTCGAGCTCACTACCCAGCTCACCGACTTGCGCCATCAGCGGCGCCACATCTTCACCGCGACGCTTGGCATCGCCAATGGCCTTGGAGCGGGCATTCCGCTCGGCTTGCAACTCCTGGGTGCGGGTTTGCAACGTCTTGCGCTGCTCTTCCAGCCCGTTGACACGAGCCACATCCAGAGTGAAACCCCGGGCAGCCAACCGTTCTGCCACCTCGATGATATCGGCGCGCAAGTATTTGGGATCTAGCATGTTCTGACCTGCTTATAGTTATTGCTTGGTAATGAAAGAGGGAGCGACAGCCTCTGGCAAATCCGGCTACCGCATCATAAAGGAGAGCGGATCAGGACCAGGATGCTGACGAACCTTAAGTTGGCAACGAGTCTATCAAAGTCAGCCCTTGCCTGTCATGGCCGACGCCAGGATTCGTTGACCGGAGCCGAAAGCTAGGGAGCAAGAGTCCCTGCCGCCCCGATACGCATGGCCCAGCACAGGCTCAGCGATAGCGCTGGCGCGGACTCTGGCCATCCAGCTCGGCCAGATAGGCGAGCTTTTGCGCAATCTGTTTCTCCAGACCCCGATCACTGGGCCGGTAGTACTCACGACCCGCCAGCTCCGGTGGAAAGAAACATTCGCCAGCGGCATAGGCGCCCGGCTCATCATGGGCATAACGATATTCGGCACCATACCCCAACTCACTCATCAGCTTGGTGGGTGCGTTACGCAAATGGGCGGGCACCTCATAATCAGCCAGCTCCTTGGCATCCTGTAGCGCCGCCTTCCAGGCGGTATATACCGCATTGCTCTTGGGCGCGCAGGCCAGGTAGACAATGGCTTGGGCAATGGCCCGCTCACCCTCGGTGGGGCCCACCCGCTCGAAACAATCCCAAGCGGCCAAAGCCACCTGCATCGCCTTGGGATCGGCATTGCCGATATCTTCGGAGGCAATGGCCAGCAAGCGGCGCGCCACATACAGAGGGTCACCACCGGCGGCGACGATCCGGGCATACCAATAGAGGGCCGCCTGAGGAGCCGAGCCGCGGATCGATTTATGAACCGCCGAGATCAGGTCGTAATAGACATCGCCCTGATTATCAAATCGCGCCATGCGCTCGCCGGTGACTTCGGCCAACAGTTGCCGATCGATGAGCTTGTGGCCATCCGACTCTTCGGCCATGTCATTGAGCAGTTCCAGATAGTTCAAGGCCTTGCGGCCATCACCATCCACCAGCTGCACCAGCCCCTTGAGCACCCCCTCGGCAAATACCAGGGGTTCATGGGCCAGACCTCGCGGATCGGTCAACGCCTGACGAATGATCGCCTCGATGGCCGACTCATCCAGCCGCTTGAGCAGGTAAACCCGAGCCCGGGAGAGCAAGGCATTATTCAGCTCGAACGAAGGATTCTCGGTGGTCGCACCGATAAAGATGATGGTGCCATCCTCGATATGGGGCAGGAAGGCATCCTGCTGACTCTTGTTGAAGCGATGGACTTCATCGACAAACAACAGGGTACGAATACCGCGAAACTTATTGTCGCGAGCCTTTTCAATGGCTGCGCGTATCTCTTTCACGCCGGAGGTGACCGCCGAGACCCGCTCGACTTCGGCCTGACAGTAGTGAGCCATCAGCTCGGCCAAGGTGGTCTTGCCAGTACCAGGTGGCCCCCAGAGGATCATCGAATGACATTGTCCTGCCTCGATGGCCCGGCGCAGCGGCTTGCCTGGCGCAAGAATATGTTCCTGGCCGATGTAGTGCTCAAAACGTTCTGGCCGCATACGGGCGGCCAGAGGGCGGAAATCGGCGGAAAAATCCAGCGACAGTGAACTCATCTGCGTTGATCGTCGAGGGTGACACCATCCGGGATGGTGAAATGGAAGGTCTGGGGTTGAACCGCCGGATGCTGGTTGAATTGGCTCAGCTGAAACTCACTGCGCTGCCCCTGAGCCTCATTGACCTCGAAGCGGTTGATCTGTGACTGGTGGTCAAAGACGATCCGCAAGGATTCAATGCGCTGGTTCTTCTGGCGACTGGTCACGGTAAAGCTGTCGCCCTCCTTGAGGATCTCGTAGCGATCCCACAATTTAGGGTCACTGCTGGTGATGAGCAGGAAGGGTGTGTTTTCCACCGCCGTGGCCAGCTTCATCACCGAGACCTGCTCGACGAAGGGGTCATATAACCAGACATCACTGCCATCGGAGACAATCAGATTCTCGTCCGGCTGCTTGGTATCCCAGCGGAAACGGTCCGGCCGGGACACCAGCATGTCACCGGAGGATTGCTGCAACTTCTTGCCTTCGATATCAAACACCGTCTGCTCGAAGTGGGCGGAAAACAACTTCACACTGGCCAGTTTGACCTTGAGCGCCCCGGCATCATCGGCCATCACCGAGGTCGCAACCAGCATCAGGGTCACCGCTAAACCGCTATAGAATTTCATGGTGGTTCCTACTCTCTTGGTCGATTGAATCAAGGGGGTACATTAGTCACGCATCGGCGCAGGCGCCAAGACGTCACGCTGACCATTACTGCCCGGAGGGCTGACAATGCCTTGCATCTCCATCTGGTCGATGAGACGCGCGGCACGGTTATAACCAATCTTGAACCGGCGCTGCACACTGGAGGTCGAACCCCGACGGGACTCGACCACGAAGGCCACCGCCTCGTCAAACAGCGGGTCCAGATCCTCATCCGAACCGGCGCTCTGTTCCCCCGGGAGCAGGGTATCGCTAGTCATCTCGCCACTAAGGATCTCGTCAATGTAATTGGGCTCACCCCGTAACTTCCAATCCGCAACCACCTTATGCACTTCATCATCATCGACAAAGGCACCGTGTACCCGGGTCGGCGTACTATCACCCGCAGGCAGATAGAGCATGTCCCCCATCCCCAGCAAGGACTCAGCCCCTTGCTGATCCAAAATGGTCCGGGAATCAATCTTGGATGACACCTGGAACGAGATCCGGGTCGGAATGTTCGCCTTGATGAGGCCCGTGATGACATCCACCGACGGACGCTGGGTCGCCAGGATCAGGTGAATACCCGCCGCCCGCGCCTTCTGGGCAATCCGGGCGATCAGCTCTTCCACCTTCTTGCCGACGATCATCATCATGTCGGCAAACTCATCGATCACCACCACGATCTGCGGCAGTTTTTCCAGATCCGGAGCAATAGCATCAAACGAGTCACCCGGTTTCCAGAACGGGTCCTTGATCGGATTACCACTGCCATGAGCCGCCGAAACCTTGGTGTTGTACCCCTTGAGGTTGCGCACGCCCATCACCGACATCAGCTTGTAGCGCCGCTCCATCTCGCCGACACACCAGCGCAGCGCATTGGCCGCATCCTTCATGTCAGTCACGACTTCGGTCAACAGGTGCGGAATACCTTCATAGACCGACAACTCCAGCATTTTGGGGTCGATCATGATGAAACGCAGCTCTTCCGGCGTTGCCTTGTAGAGCATGGAGAGGATCATCACGTTGACGCCGACCGACTTCCCGGAGCCCGTGGTCCCGGCGACCAGCAAGTGCGGCATCTTGGCCAGATTGACCACCATGGGTTCCCCGGCAATATCCTGCCCCAGAACCATGGTCAACGGGCTTTCGGCGCTGCGGAAACGCTCGCAATCCAACACCTCTTTCATGTACACGGTCTGGCGTTTGGCATTGGGTAATTCGATGCCGACATAAGGCTTGCCAGGAATGACTTCCACCACCCGGACGCTGACCGCCGAGAGGGAGCGCGCCAGGTCACGGGACAAGCTGGTAATCTTGCTGGCCTTCATCCCCGGAGCCAGCTCCAGCTCGAAACGCGTAATCACGGGGCCAGGATAACAGCCCACCACCCGAGCCTGGACGTTGTAATCCGCCAGTTTGGCTTCCACCAGCCGCGCCATGCGCTCCAGCTCGTCCGCCGACATCATCTGGGTTTTAACCGGTGGCGTATTCAACAGATTTACCGAAGGCAAATCACCCACCACCTTGGGTTTAGGTTTAATGGCTGCCAATGCCGATGCCAACGACTGTGGCAATGCGGTTTGGACAGCCGCCGGGGCTAACGTCGCCTCTGCGGCTGGAGACTGGGCCGAATGCTCCCAAGGCAGGCTCAGTTCGTCGTCATCCTCGTCATGCAAGGCCGCCATTACAGGAGCAGCCGGGATGACAGGGGCAGGACTCTGAGCCACAACAGCCGGAGTTGCCGGCGCTGTCGAGAAATTCATCACAGGTTCACGGCGGCCATTGTTGGAAGCAGCAAGCGGAGCCATGCCCACGGGTGACTCATCGAAGTCATCTTCGTCATCATCCTGCGCCGGGGCAGGCTCTGCACGACGACTAAAAGAAAAGCGCGGTGTCTTGGCAACCGGCTCAGTCACCGCAGTTGCAGGCATGGCCACGGCCCCCAGATCGTCTTCATCATCCTCGTCATAGGCATCAGGATCGGCAATGGGTTGATAACCCGCCTTGCGAGCGAACCAGCCAGCGATCCGGCTGGGCAAGGTGGCGAAAAAATGGCCCGAGCCGGTAATGCACTCCCCCATCTTCTCGACAATCATGATCCACGACCATCCGGTAAACAGGGTCACACCAGCGGCAATACAGCAAAGCAGGACCAGCGTACTGCCCAGATCCCCGAGCAGCGGCAACATGCTGGTATAGATCATGTCACCGATGAGACCACCGGAAGAGAAGTTATGGATATCGGTAAAATTCATGCTGCCCAGCGCCGACATGGACAAAAATAGCAACAAGAAGCCAAGAATTCGCAGGCCGAGCGCCAGGTAATCAACCTCCAGCAGTCGATAGGGTCGCCAGAAGATGCTCCAGCCCAGAAAGACCAAAATAGCCGGGATCAGATAGGCAAAGATGCCGAAGACAAAGAAGGTCAGGTCGGCAATCCAGGCACCCGCACTGCCAGCGGCATTATGCACCTTGCCACCCCACGCAGTCTGAGACCAGCCCGGATCGGCCGGATGATAGGTTAGTAAGGCCAGCAATAAGAAAAGCGCGCCGACACTCAGTACTATGAGGCCCGTTTCGAAGATGCGCCGAAAACCGGAAATAGGTGTGAACTTGCTAGCCGTCAAACCCCGACTCCTTTTTAGAATAAGTAAACCTGGGCTGGCCACCATCAGGGATGGTGGCGCCAAGCCGCGACATTATACTCGGGAGAGGTCGCACAAATGCAAATAAGAAATGAGCGGCATGCCGCTCATTTGCTGGATATCTATACATGAAGTTCAGTGAACGTCAGATCTGCATCACTTGGTGCAGATCACCAGACGATTACTCTGCTTGACTTCTTCCATTACCACATAGGTCCGCGTGTCGTTGACACCCGGCAACCGTAGCAGTGTTTCCCCCAGCAGACGACGATAAGCCGACATATCGGATACACGGGTTTTCAACAGGTAGTCAAAATCGCCTGAAACCAGATGACACTCCTGAATTTCTTCCAGAGTTTGCACGGCCGTGTTGAATTGTTCGAAGACATCGGGAGCCCCCCGATTCAGGGTGATTTCCACGAACACCAGTAAGGAGGCATCCAGAAAATGCGGGTTGAGTATTGCCGTATAACCTTCGATAAAGCCCTGACGCTCTAGGCGGCGCACGCGTTCCAGACAAGGAGTCGGACTCAGCCCCACGCGCTTGGACAACTCAACATTCGAAATTCTGCCATCCTTCTGCAGTTCATTCAGAATATTGCGATCAATCCGGTCCAAATCCCTGAGCCGACTGTTCTCTTCCAGCATATTATTCCATCCTTTGACAAACTTTTAGAGCAAGACCTGGTGACTTTATATTTACACCAGCAATAAATGTCAACAAACGACTGACACTCAAGATAATAACATTCAGGTATAACTTTATAACGAACAGTGTTCGGACGCCGCAGGCAGTCAAAAACGGTATAAAAATACACCCAAAAAGCATAATTATCCACTATTGGATGATGAATGAAGCAACATCTTTTGGCGACTAATCAAGCAAAAGTAACGGCACACAAAACAATGCTCCGCTACCACTAGGCATGGCTTGCGAAAAAAAGGCGGGGTATGAAACAGAAACAGATCCTCTCGTCGCACCACACAACTAACAATTGCCATATTTATGCATATTATTCAAGAGGAATGGCCTGCTAAATGGTATATATCAGCATACTCCACTAACAGGTCACACCAGATCGCACCAAATAGAGCACTAGATCCCGGAGAATGACCGAATGAAATGCTTTTCCTCTTCTCGAGATGCTCGTCATGGCATAACGCCTGTGCTCAGCGGTTGGAAAATTCGATTACCCCAATCGAATTAACGAACTTTACCCTCCGCCCCCCTTTCCCTAGAATCGACAAATCTTTCACTGGAGAATTCGAGCATGAGTCAAATCAAGCACGCCAAGCTTTTGATCCTGGGTTCAGGTCCAGCTGGTTATACCGCAGCCGTCTATGCAGCACGGGCTAACCTGAGCCCTGTTCTGTTGACCGGTATGCAGCAAGGTGGTCAACTGACCACCACCACTGAGGTGGAAAACTGGCCAGGAGATGCCGAAGGTTTGACTGGACCAGCACTGATGGAGCGGATGAAAACCCACGCCGAGCATTTCAATACCGAAATGGTGTTCGATCATATCAATGCCGTGGACCTGCAACAGAAGCCATTCCGCCTGAGCGGTGACAGCGGTGAGTACAGTTGTGATGCGCTGATCATCGCCACCGGTGCCTCTGCCCGCTATCTGGGTCTGGAATCTGAAGAGGCCTTCAAGGGGAAAGGGGTCTCGGCCTGCGCAACCTGTGACGGCTTTTTCTACCGCAAACAAAAGGTGGCCGTTGTTGGCGGTGGTAATACCGCCGTGGAAGAGGCGCTGTACTTGGCAAACATAGCCTCCGAGGTGCATCTCATCCACCGTCGTGATGAATTCCGCTCCGAGAAAATTTTGATCCAGCGTCTACATGACAAGGTGGAACAGGGCATCATCAAGTTGCATCTAAATCAGACGCTCGATGAGGTACTGGGCGATGAGATGGGAGTAACCGGTGTCCGACTGCGCAGCACTAAAGATGGCTCTACCTCGGAGGTGGACGTCATGGGGGCGTTTATCGCCATCGGCCACAGCCCGAATACCGCCATTTTCCAGGGCCAACTGGACATGAAAGATGGCTACCTCAAGGTCAAAGGCGGCAGTGATGGCTTTGCCACCCAGACGAGCATCGAAGGCGTATTTGCCGCCGGTGATGTTGCCGATCATATTTACCGTCAGGCCATCACTTCAGCCGGTACCGGCTGCATGGCCGCACTGGATGCCGAACGCTATCTGGATAGCCAGCGCTAATCAGCAACTGCGCGGGATAACAGGCACACTTCGGTGTGCCTTATCAATGCGCATCGAACTAAACGCACGCAACCTCGACCCGCAGCACTGGCGTGATAACGCCTAACGCAAGAATCTGAGCTAGAACGAACTAGTAGGTTTTATCAACTCGGACACCATCGTCAAAATAAAGAATGCGCACAGGGTCACCGACACTAAACACCATCGCCGGATCATAATCCTGAATAACGTTGATCAGTTTATTCTTCTCGTCCCGGATCAGTAATTCAACCAGTTGAACCTCCTGACTCTGTGGCTGGCTCCAGGCCTGGGTTGCCCCTGCACCAGCCAATGCTCCGACGGCGGTGGCAATTTCTCGTCCGTGGCCACTGCCAAACTGGTTTCCTAACAAACCACCCAGCACAGCCCCACCCAAAGTTTTCCAGCCACTGTGTCCGGACTCAATTACCTGAGTCTGGGTAATGGGGCGCACCGAATCCACCTTGCCAAACACCACCTGATTCACCGGTCGGGCAACGTTTCGCTGGTAAGGCGTGGCCTGAACCGCACTCACGGTGACAAGCATCAGCACTCCCGTTATGATCAGCCGGTATAAATTCATTGAGGTATCCTGCAGTTATGTCTAGGTTGCTGGCGCAGCTGGAGCCAGATTCTCTCTGGTTTCCACATCCACATTCCGCGTTGAGCGAACCTAACGGGTTATTAGCTATTGGGGGCGATTTAGCGCCTGAGCGTTTGTTGCAAGCATACCACAATGGGATTTTTCCCTGGTATGGTGCCCATCAACCGATTCTCTGGTGGTCGCCCGATCCCCGAGGCGTGCTACAACCCCACCATCTGCACATCAGCCGCAGCCTGCAAAAACGCATCCGTAAACATGACGTCACCGTCTGGATCAACCGCAGCTTTATGGACGTCGTCGCAGCTTGTGCCGCCCCGCGCCGTGATAGCTATGACACCTGGATCCACGATGAGTTAATGGCGAGCTATGCCCGACTGCACGCGGCCGGCCATGCCCATTCAGTCGAAATATGGCAACAAGAGCGATTGATCGGCGGTCTGTACGGGATCTCCGTAGGGCGGTTATTTTGTGGGGAGTCGATGTTTTCACGGCAAGCCGACGCCTCGAAGCTCGCTTTAGTTGCTCTATGCCAGCATTTTAGTCATTGCGGTGGTGAATTAATTGACTGCCAGATGCAAACTGAACACCTGCTCTCGCTAGGTGCCGAAGAGTGGCCTCGGTCTCGTTTTATCCAACGGCTGCATCAACTTCGAACCCTGAGCGTTACCCCTGATTGCTGGACTTGCCAGCAGGTAACATTATGACGGAATTAGCATTGCGGATTGGCCTGACACCGGAACACAGTTGCAGTTACCTGCCTGACGAGTCCGAACGACTGATGGTGTTGCTTGAAGATAAATTCAAGACTCCCGCCGGGTATGAAAATCTGCTGATCGCAGGCTTCCGTCGCAGTGGCAATGATCTGTATCGCCCTCACTGCCAACGCTGCGAGGCCTGCCGTTCCCTGCGCATTCCTGTGAATGACTTTGCTCCGTCCCGGAGTCAAAAAAGGATACTGCAGCTCAACCGGGATGTCCGGATGTTTCTCAGCAGTCAGGATAAGCCGGAATACTATGATCTGTTCGCTCGCTACATCAACGAACGCCATTATGATGGCAGCATGTTCCCGGCCACCCGGAACCAATATGACAACTTCCTGCTCTGCGACTGGCTCAGTCCTTACTATCTGGAGTTCCGCCAGGGTCAACACCTGATTGCTCTGGCCATCACAGATCCACTGCCACACAGCCTCAGTGCCATGTATACCTTCTTCGCCCCCGAACATGCGGAACGGTCTTTGGGCACCCTGGCGATTCTCTCCCAGCTCGAATTAGCACGCCGCATGAACCGGGAATGGCTCTATCTGGGTTATCAAGTGGATGCCTGCCGCAAGATGAAATACAAGACACGCTTTCATCCTCATGAGCTGTTGTGTGGTCATGAATGGAAAACTAACGCCCCGAACGAGGAGTAAACTTTACACAGCGAGCTAAATCCGGCATGATCCGCACGTTTTTTATAGTGGCTATCACGAGGATTAAATGTCGAAAGAAGACAATATTGAGATGCAAGGTACCATCCTTGAAACCCTGCCTAACACTATGTTTCGGGTTGAATTGGAAAACGGACATGTCGTCATCGCCCACATTTCCGGAAAGATGCGCAAAAACTACATCCGTATCCTGACTGGTGACAAAGTCACAGTGCAGCTCACGCCTTACGACTTGTCTAAAGGCCGCATCGTTTTCCGCTCTCGATAAGCCCGGAAAAATCTTTTCAGCCCCCAGCCACGCTGGGGGCTGAGCTTTTTATTGCCTAATGCACGGCCTCGACCGGCTGATGTGCAGACTGGATGTCAAACTTCAACTCATCCCCCTGCAAATCAACCCGCACCGAACCACCGCCAACCAGTTCGCCAAACAGCAACTCATTCGCCAGGGGCTTCTTGAGTTTTTCCTGTATCAGGCGCGCCATGGGTCTGGCACCCATAGCTTTGTCATACCCCTTCTCTGCCAGCCAGTTCCTGGCTGCTGAGGTGATCTCCAGCGACACGCCCTTGGCATCCAGCTGCACCTGCAACTCGACCACAAACTTGTCCACGACCTGATGAATAACCTCCATATCCAGTTGGTTAAACCAGATGATATGGTCGAGACGATTGCGGAATTCGGGACTGAACGTCCGATTGATTTCGGACATGGCATCAAAGCTATGGTCCTGTTGTTGGAAACCAATCGACTTGCGCTGGGTTTCCTGCACACCCGCATTGGTTGTCATCACCAGAATGACATTACGGAAATCGGCTTTACGGCCGTTATTGTCCGTCAGGCTACCGTTATCCATCACCTGCAGCAGCAAGTTGAAGACATCAGAGTGGGCCTTTTCAATCTCGTCCAGCAAGACCACACAATGGGGATGCTTGATGACCGCATCGGTCAATAACCCGCCTTGTTCGAAACCGACATATCCAGGAGGAGCCCCGATCAACCGGGAGACCGTATGGCGCTCCATATATTCGGACATATCAAAGCGCAACAACTCGACACCCATCGCCTTGGCCAACTGCAACGTTACCTCGGTTTTGCCGACCCCGGTAGGACCGGCAAACAGCAATGACCCCACAGGCTTACGCTCATTTCCCAAACCGGAACGGCTCAGGCGAATGGCATCGGTAAGTACATCGATGGCCCTATCCTGACCAAACACCACCAGTTTGAGATTTCGCTCCAGGTTTCTCAGCACTTCACGATCCGAAGAGGAAACCGACTTCTCGGGAATGCGCGCAATTTTGGCAATAATGGACTCGATCTCTCCGACATTGATCACCTTCTTGCGTCGGCTGGCCGGTAGCATGCGTTGGCTGGCACCTGCCTCATCGATCACATCGATGGCCTTGTCCGGTAGATGCCGATCATTGATATATTTGGCTGCGAGCTCTGCCGCCGCACGCAGCGCCTTGACGGTATACCGTACATTGTGGTGTGCCTCATAGCGACTCTTGAGCCCCATCAGAATGCGGGTGGTGTCATCAACGGACGGTTCAACCACATCAATTTTCTGGAAACGCCGAGCCAGGGCATGATCCTTCTCGAAAACCTGTGCATATTCCTGATAGGTGGTCGAACCAATGCAACGCAGCAACCCGGCGGACAAGATGGGTTTGATCAGATTGGCGGCATCCAACTGTCCACCCGAAGCGGCACCCGCCCCGATGATGGTGTGGATTTCATCGATGAACAGGACCGCGCCCTCCTGTTTCTCCAGCTGCTTGAGCAACACTTTGAAGCGTTTTTCAAAATCGCCCCGATACTTAGTTCCGGCCAGCAAAGAGCCCATATCCAGTGAATAAATCACACTATTGGCAATCACCTCGGGAACATCGCCCTTAACGATCCGATAGGCCAGCCCCTCGGCAATCGCCGTTTTACCGACCCCGGCCTCACCAACGAGTAGCGGGTTGTTCTTGCGTCGGCGGCAGAGGATCTGCACGGTCCGATTGACTTCATCATCCCGTCCAATCAGCGGGTCGACTTTTCCCTCCAGCACACGCTGGTTCAGGTTGGTAACAAATTGCTCCATCTGGACAGAGCCTGATTCCTCACCGGAAACATCGCCATCCGATGCCTGGTTCGGCCCTGAGGAGGATGAGCCATGCAGCTCATCGCCCATGTGATTGTCCTTGCGAATACCATGAGAGAGAAAATTAACCACATCCAGGCGGCTGATATCCGATTTCTTCAAGAAGTAGGCAGCCTGAGACTCTTGCTCGCTGAAAATAGCGACCAGAACATTGGCTCCACTCACCTCACTGTTGCCAGAAGATTGGACATGGAATACCGCCCGCTGCAGCACGCGTTGAAAACCAAGTGTGGGCTGGGTTTCGCGTTCAAAGTCATCCTTGGGGATCAGCGGCGTTGTCTGTTGGATAAATCCGGCAATATCCTTGCGCAATTGTTCCAAGCTGGCGCCACATGCCGTCAAGGCATCTCTGGCTGAATGGTTATCCAGCAGGGCCAGCAACAAATGCTCCACCGTCATGAACTCATGATGGGCATCACGGGCTTCTTTGAACGCAAGGTTCAGAGTTTGTTCTAGTTCTTTACTCAGCATGGGCACCTCCCCCGAGAATACTGAATTCGCTCTGTAATGGGATACTCAAGCCTGCTCCATGGTACACAACAAAGGATGTTGATATTCCCGTGCATACTCGCTTACCTGTGCCACCTTGGTCTCTGCAATCTCTGCAGTGTAGATACCACATACCCCCTTCCCCTGATAATGCACTGCAAGCATCACCTCTGTAGCCTGTTCCAAGTTCATGCGGAAAAACTTCTGCAAAATCTCTACCACAAAATCCATCGGTGTGTAGTCGTCATTGTTAAGCACCACTTTATACATCGAAGGCGGCTGTAACACTGTAGCTGTATCTGCCGATTCTTGATGCTGCGGTGAGGCGGCTTCCTTGAACTTACCCATATAAAGATGACCCTTACACTTAATTACTACCCTGACCGCTGGCATTGTCAATATCACATTTGATTTACAACTTTTTATAACATGCGCACGCAGACACGTCATGAATCCAAGGCTTGACTTGGCGATTTTTCACACTAGATTGGTTCTTTGGTAACCAATTCTATCAATTTCTTGAGGCACACCCTCAGTTATAAATGGCCTTGGATACCGACTCAACGGCTTTAAGGTGTTTTTGATTAAGGACGTAGGCGTATGGCTACCGGAACGGTGAAGTGGTTTAACAACGCAAAAGGATTTGGGTTTATTTGCCCGGAAGGCGGTGGGGACGATATTTTTGCCCACTACTCCACTATCGACATGAATGGATACAAGACCTTGAAAGCAGGCCAAAGTGTTCATTTTGAGATGCAGACAGGTCCCAAGGGGTATCATGCAGTCAGCATAGTACCGACCGGGGCACAAGAATCCTGAGCTCGTAACACCCAATTTGAGCATGAAAAAAGCGGGCCGTAAGCCCGCTTTTATTTTTCTCTGGATGATAGCAACCGTTGCCGTTGCTATCTGGAGTTACATCTGGGCAATCATGTCATCTGCAAATTCGGAGCACTTACGCAGTGTAGCGCCTTCCATCAAGCGCTCGAAGTCATAGGTAACCGTCTTGTTACGGATTGCCGCTTCCATGCCCTTGATGATGAGATCGGCCGCTTCGACCCAGCCCATATGCCGCAGCATCATTTCGGCAGAGAGGATCAATGAACCCGGGTTAACCTTATCCTGGCCTGCATATTTGGGTGCAGTACCGTGAGTTGCTTCGAACAGGGCAACACCGTCACCTATGTTGGCACCCGGAGCGATCCCGATCCCGCCGACCTGAGCAGCCAACGCATCGGAGATATAGTCGCCGTTGAGATTCATACAGGCGATCACATCATATTCGGCAGGCCGCAACAGGATCTGCTGCAGGAAGGCATCGGCAATCACATCCTTGACGACTATGGTCTTGCCAGTCTTCGGATTCTGGAATTGACACCATGGGCCACCATCGATCAGCTGGGCACCAAACTCGTCACGCGCCAGTTGGTAACCCCAATCTTTGAAGGCACCTTCGGTGAACTTCATGATGTTACCCTTGTGCACCAGAGTCACTGAGTCCCGATCGTTGTCGATCGCATACTCAATGGCGGCACGCACCAGACGCTGGGTGCCAGCGGCAGACATCGGCTTGATGCCAATACCGCAGTTTTCCGGGAAACGGATCTTGGTCACACCCATTTCAGTGCGCAGGAAGTCGATGACCTTTTTGGCTTCGGCTGAATCAGCTTTCCATTCGATACCGGCATAGATGTCTTCGGCGTTTTCACGGAAGATCACCATATCGGTCAAATCAGGGCGCTTCACCGGGCTCGGCGTACCCTCGTAGTAACGAACCGGACGCAGACAGATGTAGAGATCCAGCTCCTGGCGCAGCGCCACGTTCAAGGAACGGATGCCACCACCGACTGGTGTGGTCAACGGCCCCTTGATCGCAACATGGTATTCCCGGATCAGATCCAGAGTTTCAGCAGGCAGCCAGACATCTGGACCATACAGGTGAGTTGATTTTTCACCGGTGTAGATTTCCATCCAGGAGATCTTGCGTTCGCCGTTGTAAGCCTTGGCAACCGCCGCATCGACTACCTTCATCATCGGCGGCGTCACATCCACACCGATGCCATCGCCTTCGATAAACGGAATGATCGGCTGATTCGGTACAACGAGCTTGCCATTGGCATCCAGAGTGATTTTCTGGCCTTCACTGGGTACGACGACTTTACTTTCCATCAGTGTCTCCTAACTTCCGGTTGTTATCATAGTGTCAACATAGTGCTGGCCATCTTAGCCGAACCGACGTTATAAGCAAACCGCCATCACGGCTCGGCATTCTGGTGATATCGAGAAGAATTGCAATTTGTTAACATACTGGCGACGCCTTCGCCCCCCTGGATTCCAAGAAGAAGTAACCCGCTATGAGATTTCGCCCCAATGTCACCGTCGCCGCCGTTATCCGTTGGCAAGATCAGTTTTTACTGGTCGAGGAGCGCGATCATGGGCATCAGGTTTTCAACCAACCGGCGGGTCATCTGGAAGCAGGAGAGAATCTGATTGAAGCAGCATGCCGTGAGATCCTGGAAGAAACCGGCTTACCGCTCCAGCCGGATGGCTGGCTTGGCACCTATATTTATTCCAGCCCCTATCGGAAACTGACCTATCTAAGATTTTGTTTTTACTGCGAATTGACAACCGCTCCCGGCGAACATCATCCACAAGATCCGGACAACGATATTGTGGCCTGCCATTGGCTGACCGAACCTGAGATCCGCGCCTTGGGGCATAAGCTGCGCAGTCCGCTGGTTCTGGAATGCCTGGAAGATTACCTGCAGGGCGTCCGCCTGCCACTGTCCACGCTCAAAGATAGGCGCAAGGTGCAAAATCCAAATCGCTCGGGCCGCCCGAATTCCAACACCAACAACTCTCGCTCGCCTGGATCCAAGAACTGAGGCTTAGCGCGTTTGCCGGCGTGATCGTTGCCCTGTCTTTCTGTTACAATGCGCACAGTTTTTTGCAACCATAGCCAAATAGATGACAGATAACAGCCAAATCAAGGTGATCGTCGGTATGTCCGGCGGTGTTGACTCCTCAGTTTCTGCCTACCTGCTGCAACAGCAGGGCTACCAGGTGGAAGGCCTGTTCATGAAGAACTGGGAAGAGGATGACACGGATGAATATTGCTCCGCAGCTCAGGATTTGGCCGATGCTCAAGCCGTGTGTGACAAACTCGGTATCGAATTGCATACCATCAATTTTGCCGCTGAATACTGGGATAATGTGTTCGAATTGTTCCTCGCCGAATACAAGGCCGGACGGACACCGAACCCGGATATTCTGTGCAACAAAGAGATCAAGTTTAAAGCCTTTCTGGAGTTCGCCGCCGAAGAGCTGGGTGCCCGCTACATTGCCACGGGCCACTATGTGCGTCGCGATGACAGCACCGGTGTCCCGCGTCTGCTGCGCGGTCTCGACACCAATAAGGATCAGAGCTATTTCCTGTACACCCTGAGCGAACAGCAGATTGAACAGAGCCTGTTTCCGGTGGGCGATCTGGAAAAACCGGAAGTCCGGCGCATTGCCGAACAACTGGACTTAATTACCGCCAAGAAGAAAGACAGTACCGGGATCTGCTTCATCGGGGAGCGCAAATTCACCGATTTTCTGGCGAAGTTCCTGCCGGCCCAACCCGGTGCCATCGAAACAGTCGACGGACAGATCATCGGTGAGCATCAGGGGTTGATGTACCACACGCTGGGTCAGCGCAAGGGTCTGGGGATTGGCGGCATGAGAGACTCTAACGACAGCCCTTGGTATGTGGTCGATAAAGAGCTTGAACGCAACGTGCTGGTAGTGGCCCAAGGCCATGACCACCCACGTCTCTTCTCTGACGGTCTCGTCGCCACCCAACTGCATTGGGTCGATCGTCACCCCGTACGCGAAGCCTTCGACTGTACAGTGAAGACGCGTTATCGCCAGCAAGATTTCCCCTGTCGCGTGGAACCATTGGATGATCAGAACATCCGGGTCACCTTCGCCACGCCACAAGCGGCCGTTACCCCCGGACAATCCGCCGTTTTCTACCAAGGCGAAGTCTGTTTGGGTGGCGGCATCATCGAACAACGTTTTCGTCATCAGGAGTAAAGATGAGCGATAAACAAGCAATCCGGACCATGGCATTTGCCGCCATTTGCCAGGCCGCCCATCTGGTCCAGCAAGTATCCCGCACCGGAACTTGCGAAGAAGAGATCCTGCGCCAGACCCTGAGCGGTATTCTGGTCACAGATCCGAAAGCACCGCAGGATGTGTTCGGCGACGCCACCCTCAAAGAGGGCTACACGGCGATTGTTGAACAGCTAGGTCACGGCAGTAGCCCGAAAAATGCCGAGCTGACCCGTTATGTGGTCAGTCTGGTGGCTCTGGAGCGCAAGCTGGCCGGACGCAAAGATGTACTCAATATGCTGGCGGAACGCATCAGTCAGGTGAAGCGTCAATTGCATCACTTCGATCTGCTGGATGAGCAGGTTCTGGCCAATCTGGCCAGCATCTACAGTGAGCACATCAGCCCGATTGGCCCACGCATTCAAGTCGCCGGTACGCCTATGTATCTGCAACAACCCCTGGTTCAGCACAAGGTTCGCGCCTTGTTGCTGGCCGGTATTCGCGCCACTGTGTTGTGGCGTCAGGTCGGCGGCCGCCGTCGTCACATCCTCTTCTCGCGGAAGAAGATGGTGGAATCGGCACGCATGACATTGAATCAAATCTAAACCCCTACTTCAGGAGCTTATTCCATGGACTTGTCAGCACTGACAGCGGTTTCCCCCCTCGATGGTCGTTATGGCGACAAATGTACGGCGTTACGCCCCATTTTCTCCGAATACGGCCTGCTGCGCTTTCGCGTCGAAGTCGAGGTTCGTTGGTTGCAACAATTAGCCAGCCACCCGGGGATCCCCGAGGTACCGGCCTTATCCGCCGCTGCCAATGCCCTGCTCGACAGCATAGTGGCCGACTTTAATGAGGAAGATGCGGGTCGCATCAAGGCCATCGAACGCACCACCAACCACGATGTCAAAGCCGTCGAATATTTCCTGAAGGAAAAGGTTGCCGCGAATGCCGAACTGAACGCCGTCAGTGAGTTCATCCACTTCGCCTGCACTTCGGAAGATATCAATAACAACTCCCACGGCCTGATGCTCAAGACCGCTCGGGAAGAGGTGATCCTGCCATTTTGCGAAAAGTTGGTCGCCGAAGTAAAACGTTTGGCTCACGAATACCGGGATATGCCACTGCTCTCCCGCACCCATGGTCAACCGGCATCACCGACCACCATGGGCAAGGAGATGGCAAACGTTGCCTATCGTCTGGAGCGCCAGGTCAAGCAGATCAAAGCCGTCGAGATCCTGGGCAAGATCAATGGTGCCGTGGGTAACTACAACGCCCATATCAGCGCCTACCCGGAAGTGGACTGGCACGCCTTCTCGGAACAGTTCGTCACTGGACTGGGACTGACCTGGAATCCGTACACCACCCAGATTGAACCCCATGACTACATCGCCGAGCTGTTTGATGCGGTGGCCCGCTTCAACACCATAGTTCTCGATTTCGATCGCGACATCTGGGGCTACATCTGCCTGGGTCACTTCAAACAGCGCACCATCGCCGGTGAAATCGGCTCCTCTACCATGCCGCACAAGGTCAATCCAATCGACTTCGAAAACTCCGAAGGCAACCTGGGTCTGGCCAATGCGCTGTTCGACCATCTGGCTGCCAAACTACCGGTCAGCCGCTGGCAGCGGGATTTGACTGACAGTACCGTGTTGCGCAACCTGGGTGTCGCCGTTGGTTATTCATTGATTGCCTACCAAGCAACACTGAAGGGGATCTCCAAGCTGCAAGCTAACGAAGCAGCCATGGCCGCCGACCTGAACAGCAATTGGGAAGTGCTGGCCGAGCCGATCCAAACCGTCATGCGTCGTTACGGCATCGAGAAGCCCTACGAAAAGCTGAAGGAGCTGACTCGCGGTCGTCGCGTCGATGCAGAGGGAATGCGTGAGTTTATCGATACTCTGGAATTGCCAGAACAGGTCAAGGATGAACTGAAGTTGCTGACCCCGGCCAACTATATTGGTCGCGCCGTGCAACTGGTCAACGAGCTGAAATAATCAGCAGCTGGACCCCACGAAAAACAAAACAGGAGGCCACGGCCTCCTGTTTTGTTATGAACGAACATAGGATCACAAGGCGCTTCTCACCGCTTAACCCAGACGATTACCCGCCTCACGCGCGATCGCTACATTGCGGATCTCCATGATCTGCTCCGGTTGTGTCACATCGGAAAAACCAAGCTTACGATAGAGTTCGTGGGCATCCAGAGTGGCGAGCATGATACGCCGCAAGCCTTGTAACTCGGGGTGGGCCAGTACGCAGCTGACCAGCCATTGTCCCAAACCCTGCCCCTGAAACTCATCCAGCACGAAGACATCACTCAAGTAAGCAAATGTTGCCCGATCGGTGATCACCCGGGCCAGTCCAATCTGCCGCTCCCCCTGATACAAACCAAAACAGAGGGAACCATCGAGTGCCTTGCTGACCAGTTGTTCGGAGATCTCCTTGGCCCAGTAGGTCTGCCGCAGAAAGTCGTGGATCACGGCAAGCTGCAACAAACGAGGGTCCGTCGATACTCGAAACTCATAGCGTTGCCATTCCATTTTTTGCTCCTGTTTCTTGCTCTGTATTTCCCAGTTTAGGCAGGCATACGTCGTTTCAGCCAATCGGAGTAATCAACGATCATGGCGCCAGACGATCAATATGCCAATGTTCAGCCATACGAGTGAACAGGAAACGATCGTGCAGGCGATGGGCTCCGCCCTGCCAGAACTCGATGCTGTCAAACCGCACCCGGTATCCCCCCCAGAAACTGGGTAACGGGATCTCACCATTGGCAAATTTTTGTTTAAGCTCCATAAACTTGGACTCCAGCATGCTACGCGCCGAAATACGGCTCGACTGCTGGCTCACCCAAGCGGCGATCTGGCTATCTTTCGGGCGGGAGTGGAAATACTTGACCACTTCAAACGGCGACAGCTGCTCGGCAACCCCGGTCACATGCACCTGGCGATCCAGGGTATGCCAGGGGAACAACAGACTGACCTGATTGTTCTTGCCGATCTGCTGAGCCTTGCGGCTGCCGAGGTTGGTGTAAAACACGAACCCCTGCTCATCATAGTGCTTGAGCAATACGATCCGTTGAAAGGGACGCCCCAACTCATCCACGGTTGCCACGCTCATGGCCGTCGGATCTGCCAATTTGGCATCACAGGCTTGGCGCAACCATTTGTCAAACAACTCCAGCGGGTTGACCGGCAAATCCTCGCGATGCAAACCGCCCTTGGTGTATTCCCGCCGCAGATCGGCAATATCCATCATGCTCTTCCTTCTTCAAACCTGAGGGCATTTTGCGCCGAGCCCCCTCTGATCTCAAGGCGTTATCTCATTCGACCCAGTCAGCAGCAACAGGCAAATTCCGGTCTCTAACCGGCAGACGGCTAGCTCCCGGCACCTCATCACCGGTAAGATGATGAAGAACCCATTCCAACAGGTTCACACCCGATGTTGTTGTTGCGATTGCCACCCCCGTTGATATTTCTGTTGAGCGCCGGGGCTATGAGCCTGATGGCCGATCTTTGGCCCGGTGCCGGCCTATCGATCCCGTTACACCTCAGCTGGGGAGCCGCCGCAGTCTGCGGGATCGTCAGTCTTGCCATCAGTTATTTATCCACTCGAAGCTTTCGCCGGGCGAATACCACAGTCGACCCTCGGCATCCGGAACGCACGAGCACACTGGTGACCCATGGGATCTATCGCTTCAGTCGTAATCCTATGTATCTGGCCTTATTGCTGTTGCTGCTCGGCTGGGCCTTGATCCTGGCCAATGTCATGGCTCTGCTCGGCTTGCCACTGTGCTTCTTCTATCTCGACCTTTGTCAGATCCGCCGGGAAGAGCAGCACCTGCTGCAGCGCTTTGCCGCTGAATATCGCACCTATCAAAGCCGTGTCCGACGTTGGCTATGACCCCGAGGCCCGGGAGCAGAGTCACCTGAATTCGACAGCTGGACCCGAGCCACTGAATGGGCCATGACTCGGGATTAAACCGCCGCAGATACGCGCGGCGGGTTGCGTCTGTGGCGCTTAACCCCTATGATCGCTGCCGTTTTCCTCCTCCCGTCGAGTCATCCATGCTGAAGAATTCCCTGACCCTACGCCAGGCCGAACTGGTCGTGGCGGTATTGAGCGACGTATTGGGTAACGGTGCCACTCTGGACCGAGCCTACGCGCGACAATTTTCCGAGGTGCGACTGGCACCCAGCGAACAGGCCAATATCACCTTTGTTACCGGCGATCTGATGCGTCGCCTGAATTTGTACACCCTGCTGGCGGGTGTCTCCATGGATGAAGCAGCCGTGGCAGGATGGAGCCTGATCTGTGTCTGGCACCAGTTTTATAATCTGCCGTTGCCACCCTGCCCGGCGGCCAGTCTGTTCAATCTCAAGAGCTATGAGAGTCGCAAAGCCGCCGCCCGTGGCCTGCCCGCCTTGTGGGATGGTTGTCCGGAGTGGCTGGATGCGCTCGGTGAAGAACAATTAGGGGATGCCTGGGCTGCAGAACGTCGTGCCTTGACCCAACACCCGAAACGCTTCCTACGCGTCAATACGTTGAAGTGTGACCAGAATGCACTGACCCAACGACTGCTCGATGAGCGGGTGAACGTTCGCCCGATATCCGGCATTGCCAACGCTCTGGAAGTCCTCAACGACGCAGCCCTGTTCCGTACCGACTCCTTTCAGGAAGGCTGGTTCGAACAGCAGGATGCGGGCTCTCAGCAAATCGCCGAGTACCTGGATGTGCAACCCGGAATGCGCGTCATCGATGCCTGTGCCGGTGCAGGCGGCAAGACGCTGCATCTGGCCGCGCTGATGCGAGGCAAGGGACGCCTGCTGGCACTGGATATCGAACAGTGGAAGCTGGACAACCTCAAACAGCGGGCTCGCCGGGCGGGCGCCCACAACGTCGAGACTCGTCTCATCACCTCCAGCAAAACCATCAAGCGTCTCAAAGAGAGTGCCGATCGGCTGCTGCTGGATGTCCCCTGCTCCGGTTTGGGTGTGCTCAAGCGTAATCCGGATGCCAAGTGGCGGGATACCGCCGAGCGCCTGCCGGTCCTGGTGGCCCTGCAAGCGGATATCCTCAACCGCTACAGTAAGATGGTCAAACCCGGTGGCGAACTGGTCTATGCCACCTGCAGTATCCTGCCCTGTGAAAACCAGGATCAGGTTGCCAAATTCCTCGGTAAACACCAGGGCACCTTCACCCTGGTTCGTGAGCGAGTCATCAGTCCGGCCCAGAGCGGGTTTGATGGCTTCTACATGGCCCTGATCCGCCGTGAAGCCACACCTGGCGCCGAAACTGCGGACCAGAGTGACGCTGAGTTAGACACTGAAATGGTTACCCATAGCGAAGCAGTTGCAGATCTCGAGACGGCTACTGCGAACGAAGCGGTTGCAGCACTCGACCTCACAACCCATACCGAGCAAGCATAAGCTGCACACCAGAAACTATGAGGGCGCCAAATTGGCGCCCTCTGTGTATCCGCCGTCTATTATCCCTCGGGGGGCAGATCCTGACAGAGCTCGGGTATCTGCAGACGGATCTCCTCCACCGATTGCAACCGCAATACATCATCGTAACCCGCCGCACTTCCCTCTCGCACCTTGCCCGTCAACTCCCCTATCAGTTCCACATAGATGGGTTGATAGGGTCGAGTACTCTGCTTGAGCGCATATTCCCGTAGCGAGAGCGCGAGCGTGCTGTTGCCATCGACCCAATAGACCAGATTGCCCGGACAAGGCTGGAAGCTGTTGACCTCGGCCCCGGCCCGGTACAACCCCTGCCACACCTCGGCCTGAGCCAAACAAGTGCCAAGCAGACAGCCCGACAGCAGGCTCCATGATGTAAGCGTTAGCAGATGGTGGTGTCGCAACCCCATACAGATCTCCAACTGATCACTACTGCCAGCCTAGTATATTTTCTCATCAGCAACCGAGGCCAACCTCACTCGTCCAGTGTCAGCGGCGCCTTAATTGAATGGTTGATGACGACAAAAAACACCCAAACAAAAAAGCCCCCCGCAAGGCGGAGGGCTTCTGAGCGTCAAGTCTCTAACTTAGCGGTCGTTACGACCACCTTTGTCAAACTTTGGCTTGTTGTCGAACTTGCGCGGCGCACCGCTACGCTTGGCATCACCAAATGGACGGTCACGACCACCTTCCGAACGTGGGCGACGATCCGCAAATGGCTTACCGCTACGTTCGGTACGAGCCGGAACCTGACCGGTAAACTGGCTAATATCCAGCGGGCGACCGCAGACACGAGCACGCTTGAGAATATCCATGGTCTCGGTCGGCATACCTTCCGGCAGATCGACTGTGGTAAAGGTGTCGAAAATCTCGATGTGACCGATGAAGGCACTCTCGATATCGCCTTCGTTAGCGATGGCACCGACGATCTGGCCCGGCTTGACGCCGTGCTCATAACCGACTTCCACGCGATAACGTTGGGTCACTACATCCGGATGGTCCTTGAGCGGACGCGGACCGGCAGACGGAGTCTTGTTCCGTTCACGACGTTGGCGATCGTCACCGAAACGATCACTGCGATCATTACGGTCAAAACGCTCATTACGGTCGTTACGTTCCGGAGTCCGTTGTGACGGCTCAGGCTGGCTCTCGTCCATGAACAACGGCTCGTCACCCTTGACCATCTTGGCCAGGGCCGCACACAAGTCCAACGGCTCAACGCTGTCATCTTGCAGGAATTCGTTGACGACTTCCTGGTATTGCTCCAGATCATCAGACTGCAGGGTGTCACGGATCTGTTGCTTGAACACTTCCATGCGATGCTTGTTGATGTCCTGAGCGGACGGCATGTGCATGGGTTCGATCGGCTGACGCGTGGTGTGCTCGATGGCACGCAGCATACGACGCTCACGAGGAGCCACAAACAGGATGGCATCACCAGTACGACCGGCACGACCGGTACGACCGATACGGTGCACATAGGACTCAGTGTCGTAAGGAATGTCGTAGTTTACGACGTGAGTAATACGCTCAACATCCAGACCCCGAGCGGCCACGTCGGTTGCAACCAGAATGTCCACCTGGCCGTTCTTGATCTTTTCTACGGTACGTTCACGCAGTTTCTGCGGAATATCACCGTGCAAGGCCTCACAGGCATGACCACGAGCGGCCAGCTTGCTGGTCAACTCTTCAGCGGCTGTCTTGGTGCGGACGAAAGCCAGCAACGCATCATAGGGTTCAACTTCCAGCAGACGAGTCATGGCATCCAGTTTGTGCAAACCGGAAACCAGCCAGTAACGCTGACGGACGGTAGACGCCGTGCTGGTCTTGGAGGCAATCTTCACCTCGGCCGGATCTTGCAGGTGACGATGGGCGACACGACGGATCACATCCGGCATGGTCGCCGAGAACAGCGCGATCTGACGATCATGCGGACATTGTTCAATCACCCATTCCACGTCGTCGATGAAGCCCATGCGCAACATTTCGTCGGCTTCGTCCAGTACCAGAGCACGCAGAGCAGACAAGTCCAGCTTGCCTTTGCGCATCAAATCCATGACGCGACCTGGAGTACCAACGACGACCTGAGCACCGCGCTTCAGGGCACGGATCTGGGTTTCGTAGGATGAACCACCATAGATCGGCAGAACATGAAAATCCGGCAGATACTTGGCGTAGCTTTGGCACGCTTCAGCAACCTGGATAGCCAACTCACGAGTCGGAGCCAGGATCAGGATCTGAGTGGCGGTATCACGCGGGTCAAGGCGGGACAGCAGCGGCAGAGCAAAGGCAGCGGTTTTACCGGTACCAGTTTGCGCCTGGCCTAAAATGTCACGGCCTTCCAACAACGGCGGGATAGCGCCAGCCTGGATGGGGGATGGGGTTTCATAGCCAACATCAAGTACGGCTTTAAGGATCGGGTCAGCAAGGCCAAGCTCACGAAAGCTCGGTACAATTTCAACTTCAGACATAAGTTCTTCCGGTTAAGAGGAATGAAAACGGGCTCCTAGCGGCAAATCTCTCATGTCGCTGCTGGCCCGGTATCGCAAGGGGGGCAGATTATATACATAGCTTAGCTATATTGTCTCTAGAAATGTGACAATTATCTCATTCAATTACTTTTTCTTCAGAATGGCCAAGGTGATCCGGCTGGTACAAATGAGCCGCTGCCGTTCATCATGGATCTCAATTTGCCACAATTGCGTTGTCGCTCCCAAGTGCAGCGCGCGGGTCGTCCCTGTGACCACCCCGTCTCGTTTGGCCCGGACATGATTGGCATTGATCTCCAATCCGACCGCATAGTAATCCCGGCTGACACACAGGTTACCCGCCACCGAACCCAGGGTTTCGGCCAGCACCACGGAGGCCCCACCATGCAACATACCGAGCGGTTGATGGGTATGAGCCGCAACCGGCATGGTGGCCTGCAGATAATCATCTCCCAGGTTGCTGTAGCAGATCCCCAGATGGGCAACCAGCGTGTTGATTGACCCCTGATTCAGACTCTCCAGGGTAAAGTCCCGTTTCCAGATGGACATTGGTTTATCACTCCCAAAAAGAAGGCGCACCCTTGGCGGTGCGCCTTGCAGTTTACTTGGCTTGTCTGTTTTCGTCCTGCAAACCGATAGCTACAGCAGGGAAAGCAGGGCCTGTAGCGGATGCTGCAACTTCTCACCTTCCATCCGTTTGACCTGGCTGCGGCAAGAATAACCGGTTGCCAGACACTGGCTCTTGGGCAGGTTGGCCATCGCAGGCCCCCAGCTCATCTGGTAGATCTCTTTAGAATCCTGCAAATGTTTGACGTCATGACCATAGGTCCCCGCCATACCACAACAACCCACGGCAACAGGTTTGAGCTCGGCACCAAAATAGCCAAACAGTGTGCCCCAATCCCCATGGGTCGAGGGCTTGACGGTCCTTCTCGGTGCAGTGGGCAAATAGATAAAATTGCGGTTTCTCCGCCCGCTCCTGTCTGGCAAGCTGCGGCAAGACCGACAGCAGCCACTCCTGCGGCAGTTGCACGTTGAATTCCCCGCGCGCATCCCCCAACGCCTTCACATACTCATCCCGGTAACAAAGCACCATGGCCGGATCTGGCCCTACCATGGGGATACCCAGATGGTGCAGGCGATTGAAGAACTGGGCCGCGTTGGCGGCGGTACGGGCAAAACTGCGCAAGAAGCCCTTAATATGCTGGGGCTTGCCATTGGGTTTAAACGGCAGCAATAGGGGGCGGAAGCCCAGCTTCTCGATCAGCAGGATCAAATCCCGCACCACAGGGGCATCGTAGTAGGAGGTGAAGGGATCTTGCACCACCAGGACCACTTTCTGCCGCGCCTCGGGGGAAAGCTGTTCCAGCTTCTCCAACTGGAACAGGTCGGCACCGTGACCCGCCAGCTCCTGTTTCAGGGTTGGCTCGCTCAGGATCGGCACATCTACCATGCCAATGGTTTTTTCCGTCGCCTTTTGCACCCAGTTTTGCTTGAGGAAGTAGTTCACCACCCCAGGTGCCTTGGCCATGAGCGGCGCGTAGGATTCAACGGACGCCACGAAGTAATCCTTGGCCGGACGCAGATAGCGCTGATGGTAGATCTCCATGAAGCGGGAACGGAACGCCGGTACATCCACCTTGATCGGGCACTGGCTGGCACAAGCCTTACAGGCCAGACAGCCTTGCATGGCCTCCATCACTTCGTGAGAGAAATCATACTCGCCCCGCGCCTTGCTCAGGGTATTGCGCACCCGCCCGACTAATTCACGCCAGCGCACGCCGCCATGGTGGATTTCCACCTCTTCGGCCAGAGGATCATAGCCCTGGACTTCAAGCTGGCGCAGCCACTCACGCATCAGAGTGGCCCGCCCCTTGGGCGAGTGACGACGATCGCCGGTCAACTTGAACGAAGGGCACATGGGTGAATTGTGCTCGAAGGTGAAGCAGAGCCCATTCCCGTTGCACGAGAGGGCATCGGTGAAACTGTCCCGTACCGCGACCGGGATCTGGCGATCAAACGCCCCCCGCTTGGTGGCATCCACCGACACCAGTGGCGTATCGACGCCCATCGGAGTACAGATCTTGCCTGGATTCATGCGGTTGAGCGGATCAAACGCCGCCCTTGATCTTGCGCAGATCGTCAAACAAGGCACCAAAATAGGCAGGGCCATATTCCGAACGGAAACCACGACCATGCTCACCCCACATCAGACCACCATATTTGGCAGTCAGGGCCACAACCTGGTCAGAAATCTGCCGTAACACCACTTCCTGTTCCGGATCGCAGAGATCCAGCGCCGGGCGCACGTGTAGTACGCCACAATCCACATGCCCAAACATGCCATAGGAGAGTTGGTTGGCATCCAGCAGGGCTCGGAACTCCATGATGAAGTCGGCCAGTTTCTCCGGCGGGACTGCCGTATCTTCGGTGAAGGGCACCGGCTTCTTGCGCCCCTTGGCATTGCCGAGTAAACCGACGGCCTTCTTGCGCATGGCATAGATGGTTTCGATGCTCGCCAGTTCATCACAGATTTGGTAGCCGATGACGCCGCTCGCACCAGCCGCCCAACAGAGCATCGAGACGGGCACTCAGCGCCTGCACCTTGCGCGTCTGCTCGCTGGCATCATCCCCGGCAAACTCGATGATGTTGATACCCAGCATGTCCTTGCCCGGTACATCCTCGATGAGGTGTTTCACCGAGTGCCAGATGATATCGCCACGGGCCAAGTCCAGCACGCGGGAATCCACGGTTTCTACCGACAAGGCCTCGGCCGCCACCATAACGGGGGCATTGCGCAATGCAGACTCGAAACTGTCGTACTTGACGTTGACCAAAGTGCGGAAGGTCGGAATCGGAGTCAGATCCAGCTTGGCTTCAGTAATAAAAGCCAAGGTTCCTTCCGAACCACACAGCAGGCGGCTCAGATCCACGGCATCGGTCGCGGGATCATAGACATGCTTGAGATCGTAACCGGTCAGGAAACGGTTGAGTTTCGGGAACGTGGCTTCTATCTCATCGCGCTTATCTCGTGCCGAAGCCAGGACTTGCTGGTAGATGGGCCCCTTCCCGACCGGTATCGGCCAACTTGGCCGCTAGCGCCTCACCCTGCACCGGCTGCGCCTGTAACAGGCTGCCGTCATCCAGGACGGCAGTCACAGCTAGTACATGAGCCGAGGTCTTGCCATAGACCAAAGAAACCCTGCCCTGACGCATCGGTATTGATCATGCCGCCGATGGTGGCGCGGTTGCTGGTCGAGAGCTCCGGCGAGAAGAACAGGCCATGAGGTTTCAAAAATTCATTGAGCTTGTCTTTAACCAGACCCGCTTGCACACGAACCCAACGCTGCTCCAGATTGAATTCCAGAATGCCGTGCATATGCCGGGAGAGATCGACAATCAGGCCATCATTCAGTGACTGGCCATTGGTTCCGGTTCCACCGCCTCGGGCCGAAAAGCTGATGCCGTTGAACTTGGGCGCCTGCGCCAAGGTAGTCAGCAGCACCACATCGGCGGTACTACGCGGAAAAAGCACCGCCTGGGGCAGCCACTGATACACGCTGTTGTCCGTGGCGACGGCCAAACGGCTGGAGTAGGAGCTTTCGACATCACCGGTAAAACCGGCCACCGATCAGCGCCTCAAGAAAGGTGTGATAGACGGGGGTAATCCCATCCTGGATATTGAGTCTCGGGATCATGGCTGCCTGACTTCCCTGGTTGCCACCGCGACCGCGGCGAGGTTCACGAAAAAAAAGGGCTATATGTATAGCAGCAGCGACCAGCGAACCAAAGCAAAATTATCGCTTTTCCCCGCAGGAAAAACGATTGCGACCCAGCACCATCCCCAGAGTCGCCATGGCGTTGCCGCCAATGTCGAACCCGGAAGAAATCAGCAGTGCCGCGCCGAGGTATGCACAGTCGTACTGACGATCGGGGCCACTCAGGGGAGCAGATTGGCGGCGGAGAAATCTTCGTCGGTGCGAGGTGGCCGCACCCGGGATAACGAGAGTTGCCAATAACCGATATCGATCCAGCGATCGCCTTTAAATCCCACCTCCTTGAAATGCGCCACCTTACTGAACCCCATCTTCTCGTGCAGATGGATGCTGGCCGCATTGGGCAGACTGATGCAGGCCACAGCCGTATGAAAGCCTCCCTCGCGCAGCTTGGGAAGTAGTTCTCGATAGAGCTCGGTCCCCAGATTGCGCCCCCGGGCACCAGGTGCCAGATAAACCGAGGTCTCGACGCTGTAACGATAGGCCGAGCGACTCTTCCAGACCATGGCATAGGCATAACCCAGTACCTGTTTGCCATCGCAGAACACCAGCCACGGATAGTGATGACTAATAGTGGTGATCCGCTCGGCCATCTCCTGCTCCGTCACCGCCACCTCTTCAAACGAAATATCGCTTTGCTCCACATAGTGGTTATAGATGGCGCAGATAGCCGCAGCATCCTCAAGGGTTACGCTTCTGATCATGGTGTTCTCCGGTTCGCTGCCCTAGGTTCAGCGTAACGCAAACCCTGAGGGGCTGCATCCACCCATGCCCCAATCCCCACGTAATTCACCTAGATCCAACATCAGAAATAGATCGATAAAGTGTCCCGACCGACAATCCTTCATCCCATAACTTCAGAATACTTGCACAACTAAATCGGTTTAGCTAACTTATGAAAAGTTCAGTTGAGAGGTGAATTATGACAAATCGAGTCTGGGTGCTGGGCGATGCCGTCGTGGATCTGGTGCCTGAGGGCAGCGACCGCTATCTGAAGTGTCCGGGGGGAGCCCCCGCCAACGTGGCTGTCGGGGTTGCCCGACTGGGTGGCAACAGCGCCTTTATTGGCCGGGTCGGTGCCGATCCATTGGGTCGTTTTCTGCGTCAGGTGCTGGGCGACGAGGGCGTCGATACAACGACCATGTATCTGGACCCTCAGCATCGAACATCAACCGTGCTGGTCGATCTGGATGATCAAGGTGAACGCAGCTTTACCTTTCTGGTCAGACCGAGTGCCGATCTGTTTCTGGAAACCGAGGAATTACCCGAATTTCATGCCGGGCAATGGCTGCATCTGTGCTCCATAGCTCTGGCTCAGGAGCCATGCCGCAGCAGTGCCCTGGCAGCCATCCACGCCATTCGTGCCGCTGGCGGCGCGGTAAGCTTTGATCCCAACCTCAGGGAAGAGATCTGGACGGACCCTGCCGAGCTACGTCATTGCCTGGAGCAGACCCTGGCGTTGGCGGATGTAGTCAAACTCTCGGAAGAGGAACTCCACTACCTGAGTGGCCCACTGCCGATGGATGTTGCCATCGCCCAGCTCATGGCCCGTTATCCCATCCGGTTATTGCTCGTCACTTTGGGTGCCGAGGGGGTACTGATCCATGATCGCCAGCAGCTACGCCAACTGCCTGCGCGGCGCATTGACGTGGTGGATACCACAGGCGCTGGCGATGCCTTTGTCGCCGGCTTGCTTGCCGGGCTCGCCGGGCAGGATCAGTTACCCGAGTGGGAGCTATTGGCCCCTATCATAGCGCAGGCTCAGGGCTGCGGGGCATTGGCCACCACAGCCCGTGGCGCCATGACGGCACTGCCGACTCATGAGCAATTAACCCGGTTTTTACTTCCTTGATGCCATCCTGAGACGGCGCCCTGAGTGAGGCGTCATCCTGCGCCCTGATCCTGAGGACGCATTTACCACCGGGCCCTGTGCCCGGTTTTTTTATGGCGGCCATTCCGCGATCCATTGAACAGGCCAAGCCCCCCGCAACGGAGCACCGAAAAAGCTCAGGGCATTCACCTTTGGTTATGGGCTCGATAGACGCCCAGAAATCGACCTCTAATGAATCCTTTTCATCGTCCCGCCACGAATGAATGCCAAGCCGATCACAAAGGCTAAAACGGGTTAGCAAACTTCTTTGCAAACTTGGCTTGATTTGGCTAATTTTCAAGCCAGCAAAACCGGTTTAGCTTTTTGATTAGCCATAACAAAAAATACCTCTGTACCCGATCATAGGAAGATACCCACATGATGAAAATCAGCTACCTCGCTACAGCCATTGCCCTGGCAACGACAGTCCATGTTGCCCAGGCGGCACCGGCCAGCTCCGTGGAATCGCGCTTGCAAGCGCTGGAACAACGCCTGGCAGAGGCCGAACAGCGCGCCCAATCCGCCGAAGCCAAGGCTGCAGCCGCAGAACAACAGACCCAGTTGCTAGAGGCTCGCACCACCAAAAGCGAAGAGAAAACCGCCGAAGTGGTCAAACGCACCGACGATCTGGCCACCAAGACATTGGCTGGCAGCGGTGTGGAATTTCACGGTTATGCCCGTTCCGGCCTGCTGATTGGCGATGGTGGTACTGGTACCGAAGGTGGCCCCTATGTCACACCAGCTGGCTCAACCGGTGGTGCTGTTGGACGCTTGGGCAACGAACCCGACACCTACGTGGAACTCAATCTGGAGAAGAAAGCGACCCTGGATAATGGTGCGACCACCCGCTACAAGATCATGTTGGCCGATGGTCAACGCAACTATAACGATTGGACGGGTAGCAGTAGCAGCCTGAACGTGCGCCAAGCATTTGCCGAGCTCGGAGCTCTACCCACCTTCACGGGCGTCTTCAAGGATGCCACCCTGTGGGCCGGTAAGCGCTTCGATCGAGATAACTTCGATATTCACTGGCTCGACTCCGACATCATCTTCCTGGCCGGTACGGGCGGCGGTGTCTACGACGTCAAATGGAGTGACAGTGCCAAGAGCAACTTCTCACTATATGGCCGCAGCTTCGATGCCATTGATGATGTGAACAGCGACATTCAAAACTACATTCTCACCGCCAATAACAGCTTCGGTAAGCTGCAGTGGATGGTGAGTGGCCTGAAGGCCAAAGACAACGATGCACGAAATAATACAGGCACTACAGGGACCACGCAGGCGGCCAATAAGGGCTTCCACACCATGCTGGCCTACCACGGCGAAAGCTTCTACGGCTTCCGCGAGGGTAGCTTCAAGACGGCCTTACTGTACGGACAAGGCCTGGGTGCCGAGGTGAAGGGGCTGGGTTCCGATGGCCAACTGTCGGAAGATGCCCAGACTCTGCGCTTTGCAACCTATGGCACCACGGCGCTGAGCAGCAACTGGAGTATAGCGCCGGTCTTGATGGCCCAACGCAGCCAGGATCGCTACGTCAAGGATGATGACTATCGCTGGGTCACCCTGAATGCTCGCCTGGTTCAGGAGATCAACCAGAACTTCGCGCTGGCCTATGAAGGCAGCTATCAATATATGGATCTGGACCCGCAAGGTTATCTGTCCCGGCAGGCAGTCGATGGTGGCTTCTACAAGCTGACCTTCGCTCCGACCTTCAAGGCGGGCGATATCGCCAATTTCTTCAGCCGTCCCGAGCTGCGCGTGTTTGCCACCTATATGGATTGGGATAGCAAGCTCGATGGCTATGCTCAGGATGACTCCTTCGGCAAAACCGGCTTCTCGGCCGGTGGCCAATGGAACTTTGGTGTACAGATGGAAACCTGGTTCTAACCCCAAACACAACAGCGTTTAACATCATATTATTACGAGTGCGGCAGCTGGCCTGCCGCCTCTGGAATCGAGGTTTATCATGAATTATCAAGCCACTGCCAACGCTTTGCTGCCCCTGTTGGGCGGCAGGGAGAATATCGTCAGTGCCGCACACTGTGCCACCCGTCTGCGGCTGGTTCTGGCGGATGACAGCAAGATCAACAAGAGCGCCATCGATAATCTGGATGGCGTCAAGGGCTGCTTCAGTAACGCCGGTCAAATCCAGATCATCTTCGGTACCGGTGTGGTCAACAAGGTGTTTGCCGAATTCAGTCAGGTGGCTGGCATCACGGAAGCCAGTAAATCCGAGCTGACCGACATAGCGGCCAAGAAGCTCCACCCACTGCAGCGGGCCGCCCGTCTGCTCTCCAACATATTCGTACCCATCATTCCGGCCATTGTTGCCTCCGGTCTGCTGATGGGTCTGCTCGGCATGGTCCGCACCTATGGTTGGGCCAATCCGGACAGCGCCATCTTCATCATGCTGGACATGTTCAGCTCGGCGGCCTTCATCATTCTGCCCATCTTGATTGGTTTTACCGCCGCTCGCGAATTTGGTGGTAACCCTTATCTGGGGGCCACTCTGGGTGGCATTCTGACCCATCCAGCACTAACCAATGCCTGGGGTGTAGCGGGTGGCTTCAAGACCATGGACTTCTTTGGTCTGGATGTGGCCATGATCGGTTATCAGGGCACAGTATTCCCGGTGCTGCTCGCCGTCTGGTTCATGAGCCTGCTGGAAAAACGACTGCGCAAGGTGATCCCCGATGCGCTGGATCTGATCCTGACCCCCTTTCTCACCGTCATCATCACCGGCTTCGTCGCCCTGCTGTTCATCGGCCCTGCGGGTCGCGCCCTGGGCGATGGGATCTCCTTTGTGCTGAGCACCCTGATCGATCAGGCAGGCTGGTTGGCCGGCTTCATCTTCGGTGGCACCTATTCAGCCATCGTTATCACCGGTATTCATCACAGCTTCCATGCGATCGAAGCGGGTCTGCTGGGTAACCCTAAGATTGGCGTCAACTTCCTGCTGCCTATCTGGTCCATGGCGAACGTCGCCCAAGGTGGCGCCTGCCTGGCGGTCTACTTCAAGACCCGGGATGTGAAGATCAAGGCCATCGCCGTGCCCTCCGCCCTGTCGGCACTGCTGGGGATCACGGAAGCCGCCATCTTCGGTATCAACCTGCGCTTCATGAAGCCGTTCCTGGCCGCTCTGGCCGGTGGTGCTCTGGGCGGTGCCTGGGTCGTCGCCAACCATGTCGGCATGACCGCCGTTGGTCTGACCGGTATCCCGGGGATTGCCATAGTGCAAGCCAACTCGGTCGTCAGCTATCTGATCGGTCTGGTGATTGCCTTCGGTACTGCCTTTGCCCTCTCCTTCGTGCTGAAATATCAGACCGACAGCGAATAATGGATCTCAGCTGATGGACGAAACGAGTCTGCTCAAACAACTGGCCCGGTCATTAATGACCGGGCAACTCATGGCCGCCGCTGACCCGCTGCGGCCTGTCTGGCATCTGGCCCCCCCGGTCGGACTGCTCAACGACCCCAACGGCTTCGTTCAACACCGAGGTCGCTACCACCTGTTCTATCAATGGAATCCCTTTGCCTGTGCCCACGGAGCCAAATTCTGGGGCCACTGGAGTTCCCTGGATCTGCTGAACTGGCGCCATGAACCGGTAGCGCTAGTTCCGAGCGAGACATATGAGAGCCATGGCTGCTACTCGGGGTCGGCCGTGGTACAAGAGGATCGCATCATGCTGGTCTATACCGGCAACGTGAAATATCCCGATGGCTCACGCACCGCCAATCAGTGTCTGGCCATCGAGAATGAACGGCAGGAGTTTGACAAGCTGGGGACCGTACTCCCCTTGCCCGCGGGCTACAGCGGCCATGTCCGCGACCCCAAAGTCTGGCGTCATGACGACCACTGGTACATGGTGCTGGGGGCACAAGATCTGCAACAGCGTGGCAAGGTGCTGCTGCTGGCTTCGGCGGATCTGCGTCATTGGCAGGCCTGCGGCGAGATCGCAGGCTCCGGCCTGAATGGTCTGGGCGATTTTGGCTACATGTGGGAGTGCCCGGATCTATTCCGGCTCGATGATCAGGACATCCTCATCTGCTGTCCGCAAGGGTTGCCCGCCGAAGCCGAACGCTATCTCAACACCCATCAAGCCGGTTATCTGGTCGGCCAACTTGATTACGCCCGCGGCCACTACCCGCACGGTGCGTTTCGCGAGCTGGATCTGGGCTTCGAATTTTATGCTCCGCAGACCACTCTGGCCGAGGATGGTCGTCGACTGCTGTTCGCCTGGATGGGAATACCCGATCAGGACGAACTGTTCCAACCCACGATCCAGCAGGGCTGGCTCCACACCATGACCTGCCCTCGCGAGCTCAGCTATCGTAATGATCAACTCTGGCAGCAACCGGCGCGGGAGCTTCAACAACTGCGCGGCGTTCGTCGTCATTGGCAGGGCTTGGCCAACGATGCCCCCCTCTACCCAGCGGCCAGTGCCGAGCTGAAAATACAGTGTGACGGACCATTCCGCATGACGCTGACAGATGCCCTGATACTGGACTGGGATGGAGAGCGTCTGACCTTGAGTCGACCGAACGTGCGTACCGGAATACTGGAACATCGCTATTGGCGCGGCGACTTATCCCAACTGCAACTGCTGAGTGACCATTCCAGCCTCGAGATATTTATCAACGAGGGGGAGGCTGTCATGTCAGCCCGCTACTTCCCGCAGGAGGGCGCCAGTTTTGATTTCACCGGCCCGTCACAACTCACACTGGAGCACTGGCCGCTGGCTCTGCCCGTGGTAGAATGAGAACTTGTTTTACGTACAGAAACGATGCCGTGAAAACCACTAAACGTATCACGATCAGCGATGTAGCCAGTCTGGCGGGTGTCTCCAAGGCAACCACCAGCCTGGTGCTCAATGGTCGCAGCAAAGAGTATAGGGTTTCTGATGAAACCCGTGATCGCATTCTGGCCATTGCCGCCGAACAGCACTACCAGCCAAGTATTCATGCCCGCGCCTTACGCTCCAATCGCTCCCAGACTCTGGGACTGGTGGTGCCGGAGATGACCAACTACGGATTTGCCTCCATCTCTCGCGAATTGGAAACTCTGTGCCGGGAAGCCGGGTTACAGCTGCTGATTGCCTGTTCGGATGAGAACCCCAGCCAGGAGATGATGGCAGTCAATAATCTGCTGCAGCGTCAAGTGGATGGTTTGATTGTCGCCTCCAGCTCCCTGTCGGATAGCGAATACCGGAAAATCAGTGCCCGTTTACCGGTGGTACAGCTGGATCGGCGTATTGCCGACTCCAGCCTGCCCTGGGTCATTACCGACTCTATTGAGTCAACTGCTGAATTGGTTGAGAACCTGGCCATCCTCCATCCGGAGGAGATCTACTATTTCGGTGGCCAGTTACGCCTGGAGCCAAGCCGGGAGCGTCTGGCTGGGTACGAGTTGGGATTACAACGCGCGGGCGTGGCCATCAAGACCCATTGGGTACGCCATGGCAACTTCAGCCCCAGTTCGGGGTACGAGATGATGGCTCAGTTGTGTGCCGAGTTGGGTCGCCCACCCAAAGCGCTCTTCACTGCCGCCTGCGGTCTGTTGGAAGGGGTATTGCGTTACCTGAACCAGCATCAGTTGATGGATGCCGACATTCATCTGTGCAGTTTCGATGATCACTACCTGTTTGATTGTCTGCCTCTGCGCATCGATACCATAGCCCAGAATTGCCCGGCCATGGCAGAGCGGGCCTTCGGCCTGCTCCGCCAACTCATAGAACAGGAGACGGTGGGTGTTAGCGGGCTGCTATTGCCAGCCCAGATCCATTGGCGTCATCCCGCATCCCGGCAGCGAAAAATATGATCTCATTCCGCATCATCATGCTGGCGACCTTGAGTCTCGGTCTCGCCGCAAACGGCATGGCGGCCAGCCCGGCCAGCCCGGCCGGGCCGACACCACACGACAGCGCGCCACTGAGTGCGCAACAACAAGCGGCAGCCGATACTTGCAAAACCTACGTCAGCTTTCGCTTAGGCTCCCTGCTCTCTTTGCATATCACCGAGATATCGGTCCCCAAACCGCCCGCCAATCGCTGGCTGGTGATCGGCGAGGATAAAAGCAAAACTCCCGCCATCAGTTTCATCTGCCATTTGCTGCCGAGAAACCAAGGGTGGGAGTTGGAAAAACTGGAGCTATTACAGTTGGCGGAGCCAGCCGTCGAACAGTCCGCTGCGGCTAGTCAGCCACGGTCAGGGCATTGAGCAGATGATCCAGATACTCCAGTAGACTGACACCGAATGGCGTCAGGTAACCCCCATCAGCCTCGGTGATGACGCCTTTTTGGAACAGTCGCTGAGCCGATTCCCGAAGCTCGGGGTCTGAGTCCTGATGTAATTTAATTCCCAACTCGAGGTTGGTCAGATCAAAACGGGCTAACAAAGCCAGATCTTGAATGAAGGCCGATTGCGAAAGCTGTTTTGCACGCATAATTGGATTCCTTACGAGACAACAGGGATGACGACATCACCTTACCAGAGCCTCAGAACCACAAATGCGCGTCAGCGCAAACTCTCCGCTCTCACTCAGGCTAGCACCCGTATCCCCAGCTGATCCGGTTGAAGAACATCGATGAAAATCATAGAAATCAATGCCTGCCAGTCACCTTTCGACTTCATCCAGCCCAAAGCGACCATCAATTATCGCAAGGCGGATGGCTTGATAGCAGGCGAAAACGAACCCGGACTCGAAAGCCTAGTGGCTGCTCCACATTCTCGAAACTCAATGTAGCCTGATGCAAGGCACAGATCCGCGCGACTATGTTCAACCCCAACCCAACCCCATTACCGCGGCTATCGAGTCGCACAAAGGCATCCGTCAGTCTGGCCAGCTTCGCCGGATTAACACCCGGCCCCTGATCGCTCAAGAGCAGCTCGGCAAATGATCCTTCCGGGAGCTCGAGCCGCCGGAACAACAAGCTGACCTCACTGCCGACATCGGCATAGCGGCTGGCGTTCTCCACCAGGTTGCGCAGCAACATCTGCAACAGCGAGACTTCGCCCTGAACGTGAATGGCGTCTATCTCCGCCTTCAGCGTCAACTCCCGCCGCGCCAGCATCTGTCGACACTCGGCCTCCAAAGGTGCAAAAACCTCGCTGGCAAACTCCAACTCCCCCGCGACACCAATAATCAGATCCCGCTCCACCCGGGCCATGCTTAGCAGTTGCTCTACCGTATGGTGCAAGCTATCCAGCCGCTCGATCAGTGGTCCGGCACTCTGCACACCTGCATATTGCATCAGCTCGAGATTAAGCCGTATCCCGGCCAGCGGGGTTCGCAACTCGTGGGCCACATCGGCACTGAATTGTCGTTCCCGCTGCAGCGCCAGCGAGAGACGGGAGAGCACACCATTCATGGCCTCGACGACATCCCGCAACTCCGGCATCAAGCCGTCGATTTTCAAGGGTTCCAGATTACTGGAGCTGCGCTGTTGCAGCAGCCCCTGCAACCGCTCCATGGGACGGCTCAACCAGCTAATGGCCAGATAGGCCAGGACCAGCCCCAAGCCACCAAAAACCAGAGGTGGAATAAACAGAGCCGCTATGGTCTCCCGCTGCTCCTTCTCCAGCTCATGATGGGAATGACCCGGCTCTAGCGCCATGTGCACCAATTGAGCCACCTGCTCACGACTCTCATGCCATAACCAGTAGGAGGAGGCACAGTGAGTCAACAGCAGGATCGAGGCCAGCAACCAGATCAGTCGGGTTTTTAACCCCTGTCGGCCGAGCCAACTGCCACCGGATGCCCGCTGGCTCATGCCTGGGCCTCCAGCGAATATCCTTCTCCGCGCACGGTACGTATCCGCGCCGAGCCCAGCTTGCGCCGCAGGTGATGGATATGGACTTCCAAGGCATTGGAGCCAATCTCGTCCTGCCAGTCATAGATGTCATCCTGCAACCGCTCCCGGCTGACGACCTTACCGGCCTGCATCACCAGACGTCTGAGCAAGGCAAACTCACGTCGGGTCAGCACGACCGGCACTCCCGCCAGGGTCACACTCTTCTGTTGCAGATCGAGTATCAGATCGCCACTAACAATCTGGTTACTGGCCAGCTTCTGATCCCGTCGCAATAAGGCCCGTACCCGAGCCAGCAACTCGGCCAGAGCAAATGGTTTGACCATGTAGTCATCGGCCCCCCGATCCAGCCCCGCGACCCGCTCATCCAGTGCATCGCGGGCGGTGAGGATCATGACCGGCTGCAACAGCCCGCGCTGACGCCAGCGTTTGAGCAGACTCAGACCATCACCATCGGGCAGCCCCAGATCCAGCAGGATCAAGCCATATTCACTCACCTTGACCAGCGCCTCGGCCTCGGTGCAATTCATCGCCACATCGCAGCTGTACTGCTCCTGAGCCAGCGCCTGCTGCAGACCGTTCCGCAGCAGGGCATCATCTTCGACCACCAATATTTTCATGACTGCTTCTCATCGCATGCGTGTCGTCAGGAGTTGCATCCTATCACTGGCCCAGCTTTTCCTGTAACGCCGCGATCTCGCTCTGACGACCGGCATCGGCGATTTCTCGTCCCGGACGAGGTGCCGCAGCCTTGGCCTTGAGCAAGTAGCTTTTCGCCTCCTGCTTCTTGCCCTGTTCGGCCAGGAAATCAGCATAGAAGTAGTTACTGTCGATACCATCCGGATTCAGATTCAGACCCCGCTTGAGCATGAAGGCTGCGCGCTCCTCATCCCCGAAACCCAGGGGCCAACCCGGAACCTTGTAATAGAGCACCCCCAGCGAGGTCAATGCCGAGCCCTTGAGCACGGAGGCATCCTTGGCGATGACCGCCTCGTAATCGGCCTTGGCTTCTTTAGCCAGCGACAACGCCCCCAGGCCTCCCTTGGCACCGGCATAGCTACCTATGATGATCCCGGCCCAAGTCTTGAGTGCCAAATCGTCCGGACGCGCGGTACTAGCCTGACGGACCTCATCGGCCAATGCTGCCAACGCCTGCTCGCGAGCATCCCCCTGTTGTTGATACTGGGCAACCGCCCACCGTTGCTGGAACTCTTGATAGGGCTCGGCTCCGGCGGCCTGTGCCCCCTGGGTTATAGCCGCACTGCAGATTACGAAGCAGGAAACGAGTGTCCGTGACCAGATATTCATCATGATTGATCCTTATGAGTGATGGCTGGAGTCTGGGCTTGTTCACAAGCCGAGGCGGATTTGGCAAAACGACAGATCTGTTCGCGCTGGCCACCAATGGCCCGATCGACCAGCGCCGGTAGCAGAGCATTGAGACGGACAAACAACTTTTCCGGCCAACCGATCAACCGTCGGCGTTGAGTCCCGGCAAGTAACCGCATCAACTCCTCGGCCACCCGAGCCGGTGTATCCACGGCGGTACCCAGCGCCTGATTCATGGCATCGACAGCGCCGTGATTCAGCTCGGTGGCCGTCGCGCGCGGCACCAGCAGACAGACGCGAGGTCCACTCGGGCCCAACTCCCGGGCCAGTGCCTCGGTAAAAGCATGGAGCCCGGCCTTGCTGGCACAGTAGACACTAAACCCCGGATAACCGATGGCCCCGAAGGTGGAGCCCACATTGACTATGGTGCTCTGCGCCGTCAGCAACGGCAGCAGGCTGCGAGTCAGCTGTATCGGGACCTGCAAATTCAGAGTCAGTTGCTGCTGCAGGAGTCGATCATCTTGCGCATCGAGACAGGCAAAATGCTGGCAGCCAGCGGCGTTGATCAACAGATCCACCGCCTGCTGGGTTTCGGCCAGGTAATGGAGTAATTCGGCAATGGCCTCGGCAGCCGTCAGATCCAGCGCCAGCCAGGCAATCTGCTCCCGACGCTCCGGAATTTGCTCCCCCAGGGTCAGGCGCAGTTGTGACAAGCGGGTGCCGTCCCTGGCAATTAACAGTAACGACCAACCGGCCAGGAACAGGCGCTCGGCCATGGCACGACCGATACCGCCCGTCGCTCCGGTGATGATGGCAAATTTCACGGTACTACCTCCATCGGCAAGGCCCGAAACACATCGCCATACAGGCGGAACATGACATTGGCCATGTGGATCACCGCCTGCTTGTCCGCATCCAGACTGAGCTGATCCACCTGACGCTGGAAGAACTGGATATGATCCTGATCCAGACTGCCGTGGGAGGTGAGATAACTCATGGCCTGCTCCGGCAACGCCAGGCGGCTGCGGATCAGCTGGGCCATGGGGGTCGCCAGATTGACGCTGGTACCTTCCAGTACGAAGACCATGCCGAAGAAAGAGACTGGATTGCCCCGCATCACACTGTCCCAGGCGTAACTGACCATCAACTCGGTGCTGAGATGGGGCTGGCCCTGGGCTACCGCCTCGGCATCGCCACCACAGGCGGTGATGTCGTTCAGTATCCAACGGTCGTGGCCCCGCTCCTCCTCGATATACTCGGTGATCGCATCTTGTAGCCAGCGATGTTGCTCATCCAGTCGACTGCCACAGGCCATCAGCAGCGGCACCGTCTGCCGTACGTGATAGTAGGCCTGGGTCAAAAAAGCGATGTAACGGGGCAAGGTCACCTCGCCCCGTTGGCAAGCGACGATCGCCGGCGCGCTGAGTAGATACTCACGAGCCACCGCCGTTTCGGCCGTCAGTTGTTGATAAAAACTCATGATAATTCCTCAGTCGATGACAGATGATTCGCGGCAGCATCCAATGGAATGCGCTGCCGCAAAATGACATGGCGTCGCGGCCGCCCATTGGCCGTCAGCTCTCCCCGTTCAGCACTCAGTGGTTCAGTCATAAACCGCCACCCCGTGAGTCGGGCGTACTCAGGCAAGCTGGCGTTACACCCCTGCAGTAGTGCCTCACCCTGAGCCGTGCCCGCCAATGCAGGGGCAAACAGCAGGGCCTGAATTCCCGACGCTTCATCCCCGTAAACACAGCACTGCAACACACCAGGCACGGCGGCCAGCTCGGCCTCCAGCCATTCCGGAGCCACGTTGCGACCAAAGCCGGTGACCAGGGTCGATTTTTTACGCCCCTGAATGGTCAGGAATCCATCGGCATCCCACTCCCCCCAGTCGCCGGTCGACAGCCAGCTATCCGCTGCGGGGGCGGTCTCATCCCCGATATAGCCGAGCATGGCATTGCCCCGGACCTGCACTTCGCCATCGGCAGCCAGACGCACCTGCACATGGGACAGTGGCTTGCCCACGGTCCCTAGACGTCGGCCATCCGGACCATTCAATGCCACCACAGAGCCAACTTCCGACAGGCCATACCCCTCATAAACGGGCAATGCCAACCCATCGGCTTGTGCCAACACGGCGCGACCACTCTTGCCTCCTCCGACGGCCAGCAACCGCCAACGCTCTGCCGGTAGTTGTCCGCTCGCCGTGGCCATCACCAGCCAGTTCAAGGTGGCGGGCAACAGGATCAAACTGTCGGCGCGGCTCGCCGCCAGGGTGGCGATAAAACGCGCAGGTTCCGGGCGCTGCATGTTGGCCAGCCCCAAGGCCGTCAACGTCGGCAGCGACACCCGCTTACCCAGCCACAACGGCAGATACACCCCGGCCAGGTTTTCCAGCAACACCGCCAGCGGCATGGTACACAGGTGCTCCTCGACGGCCAGCGAGCCAACCCGCTCGGCCAGCGCCTCGACCGTCTGTTGCAGTTGCTCCGTGCTCAGACAGACACCCTTGGGCTCCCCGGTACTGCCGGAGGTATAGGTGATCTTGCAGGTTCCTGCGGGTAGCGTGACGGCAGCTTGCTCCAGCCACAGCTCACTCCATGTCCCCTCGTTATGGCTGCACAGCACAGCGCAACCACTATCCTGCAGCAGATGGGCCCGTTGGCTGGCACTGAAAAATGGCGGCACCGGCACACAGGGAATGCGGGCCAGCAGGCAAGCCAGATCGCGAACCACCCAGGCGATACTGTTATCCGCCAGCAGGGCCAGCGGTCGTCCTTGCAACTGGCGGGCAGCCCATTGCTCGCCCAGATATGCCGCCTCGGCAGAGACCCGGGCCCAGAGTTCGGCATAATTCAGGGTCTGTTGCTCATCCTGCAGGGCAATGGCCGAACCTTGCAGCTCGCTCCACACCGTCAAACTACGCAGTAACTTCATCACACCTCCTGACGGGGCAATCGCTGCTCGCAGCGGGGAAGTTGTTGGAGCGTGGCCTGCCACTTGGGATGGGCCAGCAACTGTTGATAGCCGTGGCGAATATCACCCGCCACCACTTTAGGATCATGCTCGTAATAGCGCCCCCAGAGCTCCGGCTGTGGCACCCGCTCCCGTACCGCTTTTTCCAGATCCACGGGCCGCAAGCCCAGCGCCCGAAACAAGGCGCGGACCTGATCGGTCGCGGTGAAGACCACATAGCGGTAGCGTTGTTCTGCCAGATAGCGGATCAAGGAGAGGATCAGCAGCCGGGCATGCCCATCCCAGGCGGCCAGATTACCGACCTCCAGAATGTCATCCCGTACCACAGGGTGCTGCAGACCCGAGGCCAACTGTTGTTCGACCGGACTACTCAGGTAGTGCTCGAGGAACAGGGGACCCGCCGCGGCGGGATTCAAACCTGCACTGGCCAACTGCTTACCCTGTTCATCCCGCAAGATGCACTGCCACGGCAGCAGAGTCTGGATGACGGCGCCGTGATGATGGGCAAAACGCTGACGAACAAAACTCAGGGTGTTTTCATCCGGTTCCAGATGTAGATCCAGATGATATGGGGCAAGAGAATGGTCCATGGCTAGCTGCATAGTGCACTCCAGGTGGATGCTATAGCTGCAGACTAGAACATCTATATTAAAACAATCTTAAGTATCCCATCGCGGCTGTCTCTGGGCCGCGAACGGGATGAATCCCCCCGATCCGCAACCAATTGCCGAGCAATCGGACTAAGCTCATGACAGAGCCTGACGGGAGGTTTGGGGATGACCGCAGCATGGTGTTCAGCGCGATGGAAGGGGTTACTGCTGGTGGGCCTGCTGCTGACTTGCAGCGGCACCCTGTCGAGTCGTGAACTCGTGACGTCTCCGGCATCAGGCTTGGGCACACTTCACTACCTTACGGAAGAGTACAAGCCCTATAACTATCAGGAGTTACAGGCGCAACCGACCGGGTTTTCCGTCGAGTTATTGCGCCGGATCTGGCAACGGCTGGGCATTGCCGAACAACCGATCCGGCTCTTGCCCTGGGCCCGAGGTTACAGCCAGTTGATCCATTCTCCGGATGTGGTGTTGTTTTCCACGGCCCAGACCCGCAGCCGGTTACCGCTGTTTCAATGGGCCTGCCCGATCGCCCAGGTCCCCATAGTTCTCATCGCCTTAAAAGAGAGCCACATCCGGCTGCAAAACACGCAACAACTGGATCACTACCGGATCGGAGCGGTTCGTGCCGATGTGGGTGAACAGCTGCTGCACAGTCAGGGGGTGGACCCGGTCGCCATCCATAACAGTAATTCCCTGCTCCAGGCGCTCAAGCAGTTGCCGTTACATCGCATCGATCTGGTTTCCAGCAGTGGCCCTGTGGCCTGGCAACTACTGCAGGATATGGGCGCGGACACCCGACGCTACGAAGAGGTATGGACTCTGGACTCCGAGCAACTTTGCTATGCCTTCAGTCGTCAGGTCGACCCGGAATGGGTCCGGCAATTTCAACTGGCCTTGGATGAAGTACGACAGCAAAAAGAGTTTGCTAGCTTGTTACAACAATTCGGGCTGCAGCCCTGAGCGGAAATGTGTTGGCAGATCGGGGGAGTATGAATAACAGGGAGCCTTGGCGACTAAGCCACCAAGGCTCCCGGAGCGCATGTTACTTACGACGCCAACTGGTGCCTTGGGCACCATCTTCCAGCACGATCCCCATCGCGGTCAGACGGTTGCGAGCCACATCAGCAGCTGGCCAATCCTTCGCCGCTCGGGCATCGTTACGAGCCTTGATCAGCGCTTCAATTTCGGCCACGTCACTATCGGCTTTCGCGCCGCCCTGGAAGAAGGTCTCCGGATCTTGCTCCAGCAATCCCAGAACAGCCCCCAACTCCCGTAACCGGGCGGCCAGGGCGGGTGCTTCGGCGGCCCCTTCACTCTTGAGGCGATTCACCTCGCGCGCCAAATCAAACAGCACCGAGTAGGCCTCTGGGGTGTTGAAATCATCATCCATGGCGGCACGGAAACGTTCAACAAAGTTCTCGCCCCCCGCCGCAGGCACCACAGCGACACCGCGCAGTGCTGTGTAGAGCCGCTCCAGAGCCGCACGCCCCTGATTGAGATTCTCATCGGAGTAGTTCAACTGGCTGCGATAGTGACCCGACATCAGGAAATAGCGCACCGTCTCGGCATCAAACACCTGCAACACATCACGGATAGTGAAAAAGTTACCCAGTGATTTGGACATCTTCTCCTTGTCGACCATCACCATGCCGGTATGCATCCAGGTGTTGACATAGGCGGTATGGTGGGCGCAGCAGCTCTGGGCAATCTCGTTTTCATGGTGCGGGAACATCAGATCCGAGCCGCCACCGTGAATATCAAAGTGGTTGCCCAGATGCTTGGAGTTCATGGCCGAGCACTCGATATGCCAGCCCGGACGCCCCGGTCCCCAGGGGGACTCCCAGGTCGGCTCCCCGGGTTTGGACATCTTCCACAGCACGAAATCCAGCGGATTGCGCTTGGCCTCCTCGACGCTGACCCGGGCTCCCGCCTGCAGTTGCTCCAGATCTTGCCCGGACAAGCGACCATATTCGGCAAAGCTGTCGATGGCAAACAGCACATCGCCATTCTCGGCCACATAGGCGTTACCATTGGCCAGCAGCTGCTCCACCAGGGCGATGATCTCGCTCATATGCAGGGTGGCGCGCGGCTCTATATCCGGGCGCTGCAGATTCAACGCATCGAAGTCGGCGTGCATCTCGCCAATCAAGCGTTCGGTCAGCGCTTCGCAAGACTCCTGATTTTCAGCCGCCCGTTTGATGATCTTGTCATCCACATCGGTGATATTGCGCACAAAGTTCACCTGATAGCCCAGATAACGCAGGTAGCGCACGACCACATCAAAGCCGACAAAGGTACGACCATGGCCAATATGGCACAGGTCATAGATGGTCACCCCACACACATACATGCCCACCTGGCCGGGGCGAATTGGCTTGAATTCTTCTTTTTGACGCGTGAGTGAGTTGTAAATCTTCAACATGGAGATGACCTATCCCGAAAAAAGCGAAGGGCCATTCTAGCGATTCTCGGCAGAATTGACGAGGGGGCCTGTGTTCTGGCCCCCTCGATGGATAAACCCGGTTGTGGCGCTAGAGTCGCCAGCCCTGACAAAGATCATGGCTCTTGGCCAACTCCAGGCTCAGACGCACCGTCTGATCCGGCTCGCAATATCCATATTCCAGACAGTCGGGGGGTAACCCGACCGCCTCACACAAGGAGTCCCAACCACTGCATTTGTCATGCAGATAGCTCAGGGGCAACTCGACATAGACCTCACTCTCCCGCAGCACACCCACCTCCCGCCGCCATCTGGCGACCTTGGCCTTACATCAGCGTCAGCCTGTCGCTGTCGTCTATAACCACCACTCCTGGCATAAGCCAAAGCGCTTGGCCATCGACAGATCCAGGCTCACCCGATCGTTGGAAAGATAGACCCCCTGTTCCAGCCCATCCTCTTCCAGCCCCAGTTCATGACACAGGCGTTGCCAGGAGGTACAATTCTCCCGCACATACCCCATGGGTAATTCCAGAACAACATCTCGATCCTCATACATATCGATCGCCTCCCGACCTGCGACTCGACACCGGTCTCGACAGTGGCACTGCTACAAGTATAGAAGTCGTTCCCCCGACGCATAGCGCACCGGTGCAATTACGGCGCTCCGGGACGGAAAAACAGCAGAACAATCCACAATCATCCCCGCCTCTAGCCCCGACGTCGAACCCGAGCAACTGGGGCAAAGGGTAGACATTCGTGAGCCAAGACCGCAAAATCGCTCTCACTTTGCATGCTGACGGGTCTTATACCTGCCAGCATGGCTCCGGAGCTCCAGTCTCCGGTATTCAATCCGCCCCTAGCGACGAGGACTGCGTCATGATCACACTGCACACCAATCACGGTGATATCAAAATCGAACTGTTTGCCGACAAGGCCCCGGTAACTTGTGCCAACTTTGAGCAATATTGCCGTGAAGGCCACTACGATGGCACCCTGTTCCACCGTGTGATCAATGACTTCATGATCCAGGGCGGTGGCTATCTGCCCGGACTCGAAGAAAAAGAGACCCGCGCGCCAATCAAGAACGAGGCCAACAATGGTCTGGCGAACACTGTCGGCACCCTGGCCATGGCTCGTACCAGCGACCCGCACTCCGCCAGCGCCCAGTTCTTCATCAACATCGCCAACAACGATTATCTGAACTTCCGCAACGAATCCACTCAAGGCTGGGGCTATTGCGTATTTGGCGCCGTGGTTGAGGGCATGGATGTGGTCAACAAGATCAAGACCGTGAAAACCGGTCGTGCCGGTGGTCATAGCGATGTGCCGAAGGAAGACGTCATCATCCAGAGCGTCACCGTCGCCTAAGCGCGTCGATGTGTGATGCCTCATGGGGGCATGGTTTTGGCCATGCCCTCTTCGAGCCTGCCAGCAGTTACTCCCACGGTACCCAGTCTTGATGTCGACCCTTTTTATTTCCGATCTGCACCTGAGCGAGCACAGACCCGATCTGACGGCGGCTTTCCTGCGCTTTTTACAACAGCAAGCGCCCCACGCCCAGGCCCTGTATATCCTCGGCGATCTGTTCGAGTTCTGGATTGGTGACGATGAGCGATCCCCGCTGCAGCTGGAAATTGCCGAGGCCCTGGCCAGTCTAAGCGAACAAGGAGTAGCCTTTTATTACATCCACGGTAATAGGGACTTCATGATCGGCAAAGCCTTTGCCCGCGCAAGCGGCATGACCCTGCTCCCCGCCGAATTCGTACTCAATCTCTACGGACGACGCACCCTGCTGCTGCATGGTGATCAACTCTGTACCCTGGATGAAAAATATCAGCGCTTTCGTCGCATCACCAGTTGGCGCTGGCTGCGCTGGATTTTCCTGCGCCTGCCACTGAGCAAACGGCTGGAAATAGCCGGCAAGATGCGGCAAGGGAAGAAGGGCAAATCCCTGATGTTGATGGATGTGACTCCCGAAGCGGTTGCCGCCCTGATGCACCGCCATCAGACCAGTCTGATGATCCACGGCCACACCCATAAACCGGCGATCCACGCCCTTGGCTTCGAGGTTCTAGAGACCTGTGGCCGCCGCAAAGCCGCCGAGCGCATCGTACTGGGTGACTGGGATGCCGTATTCACCTACCTACAAGCCGATGAGGATGGGACGCGGCTGATCGAACTGCCGATATCGCCCAGCGCCTAGATCAGGAGCCGCCCGGCCAGTGCAGCACACGCCGTCTGGCCTCTATTCACTCTTTTTACCGATGCCGAATTCGCGCAGTTTATTGGCCACGGCGGTGTGGCTGATCCCCAAGCGAACCGCCAACTGACGGCTGGAGGGGTAGAGCGGATAGAGCCGTTCGAGCATGGCCTTCTCGAAGCGCTTGCTCGCCTCGGAGATCGACCCTTCAAACCATTGCTCCATGGTGTGGCTGGCCAGCTCCACATGGGGTAACCGCAGATCCCGCGGCTCCAGCACCTCACCTTCAAGCAGGGTCAAGGCCTGATAGAGCGCATTGCGCAGTTGCCGCACATTGCCCGCCCAGGGATAACCCAGCAAAAACTCCTCCAGGTGTTTGGAAAACCGGGGCCGCGAGCGCTGCAATTCATCGCAGATCCGGACCACCATCTGCTGCGCCAAGGGCAGGATATCCGCCTGGCGCTGACGCAGCGCCGGCATCTCCAGACGCAGAACACTCAGGCGGAAAAACAGATCCTCACGAAACAGCCCCTGGCGCACCCGCTCTTCCAGCGGCTGGCGGGAGGTACAGAGGATACGCACATCCACCAGCACCTCATCTGTCTGTCCGACACGGTGAAAACGGCCATCCTGCAACACCCGCAACAACTTGGTCTGCAGCAGCGGCGACATACCCGCGATCTCGTCCAGCAAAAACGAGCCGCCACTGGCCTGCTCTAGCAGCCCCTTCTTGCCCGGCCACTCAGCCCCGAAAGCACCGGGGGCCGAACCAAACAACTCATGTTCGGCCACCTCATCGGGCAGTGCGGCACAATTGAGCACCAACAAGGGCCCCTGGGCCCGCAAACTGCCGTGATGACAGGCCCGGGCCAGCATCTCCTTACCCGTACCGGTTTCCCCCTGGATCAACAACGGCAGATCCTGAGGCGCCAGACGGCGGGCCTGATGCAGCAATTCCTGCATCACAGGGCTATGGGCCATCAACAGCTCAAACCGGCTCTCATCCCGGGACTGCAACAAGTTGAAGTGGTGTCCGACCCGCCGGGCCGATTTGAGGATCACCAGAGCACCCGCCAGCGCCGAGCCCATCGACGCGCCCTGCTGGCTGGCTTCGGGGATGGAAACCGGCAGAATATCAGCCAGATAGTCTTCTCCGGCGAAGGCCAGCTTGCAGGTTTCCCCCTGTCGCGCCCCCTCCTGCAACCAGGGAAGAAAATTGAACCCCTTGAGAAAGGAGCCAATCTGCAGACCCAGAATGTCTTTGAGATCCAACCGCAAGATATTGAGTACCGCATCGTTGACATGGGTGATGCGGCCACGCACATCGAGGGTGAAGATCAGATCCGGCAGCGCCTTCATCAACGCCTGAACCTCATGATGCTCCCGCTCCGAGGGCATGAAGGGCACCGTCTTGACGTCCAGCACCCCCTGGATACGGCGAATTTCCGGCATCAATTGCTGCAAACGCTCGAATCCCAGCTCGGGAAAATGCAGATAGATATAACCGCTGACATCCAGCTCGATCCCGCGCAAGTCGATGGCATGCTCCTCCAGCCGCGCCAGCAGTTCCCGGGTCAGACCGAGTCTATCTTCACAGGTGACTTGCAGACGCATGGCGCTCCTTATTCTCTATGACTTAGGGGGACTCATGACCGGATGCGGATAACAAACCAGCTCGCCCACGACACAAGGCGTTATCCATTCGATGGGGCTATGGTAAAGCAGCCGGACAAGGGCACAAACCGTTTTTCCCCGGAGCCGCTAGGCTGGAACACCCAACGCCTTCGACTGCATGGGCGCCGGTCGCCATTGACTGAGCAGTACCCCGACAAACACCAAGCCACAAGCCAACAACTGCTGACCGTTCATGGTCTCCCCGAGCAGTAGATAAGCCAGCAGCAGGGTAAAAACCGGGATCAGATTGCTATAGGCCGCGGCCAGCGTCACCGGCAGCTTGGTAATCGCCCAGTTATTCAACAGATAGGCCCCCAGGGTCACACAAGCGCCCAGATAGAGAACATATCCCAACTCTGGCCAGCCCAGCTGCGGAGGTATGGGTTCAAACCAGGCCCAGGGGCCAAAAAACAGCACCCCGGTAAACGCCTGGATCGCGGTCAAAAACAGTGGACTGTAACGACTGGAGAGTTTTTTCAAAATCACCGCATAGACGGAGGCGCAAGCCATGGCCCCCCACTCCAGCAGATTGCCGAGCAGAGGGGCCGGCGCACTGGACTGGACATCACCTGCCAGCGTTAACCAGATCACGCCGACAATCGCCACCAGGAAGCCGAGCAACTGCCGCCCACTGATCCGCTCCCCGAGCATAAAAAAGGCGGTAAATGACACCATCAACGGCAAGGTGGCCGTCACCATGCCCGCCTGCCCGGCACTGGTGTGGGTCAGGGCATTGGCCTCCAGCGAAAAGTAGAGACAGGGTTCGGCCAACGACATCAACAGCAGCCAGCGCCAGTCACCGGCCCGATACTGGATACGCCGCCAGTACCTGAATAGCAGCAGAAAACAGATCGAAGCCACCAGCATACGAGCAAAGATCACCTGTCCGGGGCCCCAGACGGCCAGTATATTTTTCAGGGCAATAAAGGCGCTGGACCAAAGGGCCATAGCCAGGATCAGCGCCAGCATCGGCAGCCAGGTTGGCGACGATTTCGTCATGTTTCATGATTCCTTGCTACCGGCAGAGCTATGTGTGGCCAATCCGTCGCAAAAAGTGGACGCATGACAGCACAAAGCGCCGGAATAGTACGATGAGCCGCCAGTCTAGCGACCGCCCCTGTGCGCCGCCAGTCCAATCCTGATCCGCTGGAGTTGTTCTACGGTTTTTAAGGTTGTTATGGGCCTGCCGAGGAAGGATAATAACCGCCATTTTTCCGGAGCCGACCGATGCTATGAGTGAATATTTGCTGCTGTTCGTCAGCACTGTGCTGGTCAATAACTTCGTTCTCGTCAAATTCCTCGGGCTCTGTCCCTTCATGGGAGTCTCGAAGAAGCTGGAGCCCGCCATCGGCATGGGGCTGGCCACCGCCTTCGTGTTAACCCTGACATCGGCACTCTCCTATCTGGTGGATCACTGGCTGCTGATCCCGCTGGAGATCACCTACCTGCGCACCATGGCCTTCATCCTGGTCATCGCTGTGGTGGTGCAATTCACCGAAATGGTGGTTCACAAGACCAGCCCGGATCTCTACCGCCTGCTGGGCATCTATCTGCCACTCATCACCACCAACTGCATCGTATTGGGGTTGGCGCTGCTGAATGTCAGCTCACGCCATGACTTCATCCAGAGCGTGGTTTACGGTCTCGGAGGCGGCCTGGGTTTCAGCCTGGTGCTGACCCTGTTTGCCACCTTGCGGGAACGACTGGCTGCCGCCGATGTACCGCTACCGTTTCGCGGCATCGCCATTGCCATGATTACGGCTGGCCTGATGTCGCTGGCATTTATGGGCTTTACCGGACTGATCAAATCCTGACATGAGCCATATTCTGATTGTTCTTGCGCTGTTTGCGCTGTTGGCGCTGCTGTTTGGCCTGTTACTGGGCTATGCCGCCATTCGCTTCCGGGTCGATGCTGACCCCATCGTCGAGAAGCTCGATGCCCTGCTGCCCCAGACCCAATGTGGTCAGTGTGGTTATCCGGGCTGCCGCCCCTATGCCGAAGCCATCGCCAACGGCGACACTATCAACAAGTGCGTACCTGGCGGCGAGCCGACCATCAAGCGCATCGCCGAATTGATGGGGGTCGATGTGCCGGCCGGTGAGGAGGTCGAACGCCCCATCAAGAAGGTGGCCTTTATCCATGAGGATCTGTGCATCGGCTGTACCAAATGTATTCAGGCCTGTCCGGTGGATGCCATCGTCGGTGCCGCCAAGATGATGCATACCGTGATCAAGAGTGAATGCACCGGCTGCGATCTCTGCGTCGACCCCTGCCCGACCGATTGCATCGAGATGATCGAGGTGGCAACCACCCCCGACAGTTGGAACTGGGATCTGGAAACCATTCCGGTGAGGATGATCAAATGACCCTGAGTCGTGTCATTGACAAGATCTGGAATGGCGGCCTGTGGGACTTCCATGGCGGCATTCACCCCGAGGAGCACAAGCAGGAATCCAGCGAGGTTCCTCTGGTCGAGGCCGCTATTCCCCCGCTGCTGGTGCTGCCCCTCAAACAGCATATCGGCTCCAGTGCCGAGGTGATAGTCCACCCCGGACAACGAGTCCTGACTGGTCAGCCGTTGACACGTCCCGAATCCCGGATGCAGGTGCCGATCCATGCCCCGACCTCGGGAGTCATCAGCAGCATAGAACCCCATACCGTGGCCCATCCTTCCGGTCTCAGCGAATTGTGCATCCATCTCAAACCCGATGGACTGGATGAGTGGCGGGAGCGCTTCCCGCTCACCGACTATCAAAACCTGACGCCGTTGGAGTTGGTCCACCGCATCCATGAGGCCGGGATCGCAGGTCTCGGTGGCGCAGGTTTCCCGACCGACGTCAAACTGGCGACCGGGCGGGAGAAGGTTGAAATCCTGATCATCAATGGTGCCGAATGCGAACCCTACATCAGCTGCGATGATCGTCTGATGCGCGAAGAGGCCCAGCGGATCGCCGACGGGATCGACGTCATCCGCCATATCCTCAAGCCACGCCTGGTGCTCATCGCCATCGAAGACAACAAGCCCCAGGCCATTGCCGCCATGCAGGCCGTGGTCGATGGCGAACAGGTGCAGGTGCGCGTCATTCCCACCAAGTATCCGTCCGGGGCAGCCCGCCAGCTGATCGAGGTCCTGACCGGCCGTCAGGTTCCCTCCGGCAAGCGCTCCTTGAGCCTTGGTATCATAATGCTGAACGTCGGTACCGTCTTCGCAGTGCGGCAGGCGGTTCTGGAGGATGAGCCCCTGATCCGCCGGGTGGTGACTCTGACCGGTGAGCGTTTCGGCAAACCCGGCAACGCCTGGGTACGCCTCGGCACCTCGGTCCGCTGGTTACTCGGCCAGTTCCAGCTCAAGCCCGAGCCCCGCCAGCGCATCATCATGGGCGGCCCCATGATGGGCTTTACCCTGCCCCATGCCGATGTACCCGTGGTCAAGATCAGCAACTGCCTGATGGCCCCCAGCGAGAAAGAGCTGGCACCGCCGGGCGAAGAGATGAATTGCATCCGCTGTGGTCAATGCGCCGATGCCTGCCCGGTCAGTCTGCTGCCCCAACAGTTGTACTGGTACAGCAAGGCAGGGGATCACGACAAGGCTCAGGAGTATCACCTCGACGATTGCATCGAATGTGGTGCCTGTGCCTGGGTCTGCCCCAGCAGTATCCCTCTGGTGCAGTATTACCGGGAGGAGAAAGCCGAGCTGCGCCGGTTGCAAGAAGAAGCGGAACAAGCCGAACGAGCCAAGCAACGCTTCGAAGCCAAGAAACAACGCCTGGAAGCCGACCGTCTCAGTCGTGAGGCGCGACATCAACAAGCCAGCCAAGCGCGCCGCGAACAACTGAGCCAACAAACCGGAGGCAGCGATCCCATTGCCGCCGCCCTCGCCCGGGTCAAGGCCCGCCAAGCCGAGTTGGCGGGCAACGGCTCCGCCATAGACCCGGCCACACCACCCCAACTGACCCGTGAAGCCATACAGGCCGCTCGGGAGGCCCGCAAGCAGCAGGCCCAGCAACAACAGGCGCGAGTGCCTGAGCCGGAGCGCAAGGCAAGCTGCGCCGCCGATGAGTTGCTGCAAATCTCCGAGCCGACGCCCCGCCCCTCCGGCCGCGCACCAGACATTGAGTCCATGGCCACGGCCCCGCTGGCGACAACCGCCATGGACCCCAAGCAAGCGGCGATTGCGGCCGCCGTCGCTCGCGCCAAGGCCCGCAAGGCCGAACAGCAAGCCGCGGCCAGCACACCGTCGGCAGAGAACACAGCCACACCGCACAGTGTCGAAGCAGAGCCTGCGGTTGATGCCAAAAAAGCGGCGATTGCGGCCGCCGTCGCTCGCGCCAAGGCCCGCAAAGCCGAACAGCAAGCCGCGGCTAGCACACCGTCGGCAGAGAACGCAGTTACACCGCACAGTGTCGAGGCAGAGCCTGCGGTCGATGCCAAAAAGGCGGCGATTGCGGCCGCTGTCGCTCGCGCCAAGGCCCGCAAGGCCGAACAGCAAGCCGCGGCCAGCACGCCGTCGGCAGAGAACACAATCACACCGCAGACAGCGACAAATTCGGCTCTGGACGCCCCTGCCGATACCAACGCCAATACCAGCGTTAACGTCACCACAGATGCGAAAGCGGATGCCAAAAAGGCGGCGATTGCGGCCGCCGTCGCTCGCGCCAAGGCTCGCAAGGCCGAACAGCAAGCAGCGGCCGACCCCGCGACAGCGCCGAGAGTTCCCCCCACCCAGGAGTCCCATTGACCATGGCTTTTACCATCGCAAGCGCACCCCATGGCCACAGCCAGCAAACGACAACCACCATGATGCGGCTGGTACTGTTGGCACTGCTGCCCGGAATTGCCGCTCAGGTTCACTTCTTCGGCTATGGCGTTCTCATCCAACTGCTGCTTGCCGTTGTGACCGCGTTATTGAGTGAGTCACTGGTCTTACTGCTGCGGCAGCGCCCGCTGCGCCCTGCGCTGGGTGACAGTAGCGCCCTACTCACCGCCGCCCTGCTGGCCGTCTCCCTGCCGCCCCTTGCCCCTTGGTGGCTGGTAGTGATTGGCACCGCCTTTGCCATTATTGTCGCCAAGCAACTCTATGGCGGCTTGGGACAGAACCCCTTCAATCCGGCCATGGTGGCTTATGTCCTGTTACTGGTCTCCTTTCCCAGCCAGATGACGAGCTGGATGCCCCCCCAGGGTGTCAGTCAGCAACAACCCGATCTGCGCACCGCGACGGCGCTGATCCTCAAAGGCAGCACCGATGAGGGACTGAACCTGACTCAGATCCGGCAAAGTACCGATGGCACCACCAGCGCCACACCGCTGGACAGCATGAAAACCCAGTTGGGCCTCGGCAAAAGCGTGGCCCAGATACAACAGGAGCCGCAGTTTACTCCGCTCGGCCAGTTCGGTTGGGGCGGTATTGGCTGGATGTGGGTCAATCTGGCCTTTCTGGCGGGAGGGGTGCTGCTGATCGGCTTGGGCACCATCGCCTGGCAGATCCCGACCGCCCTCTTGCTGAGTCTCGGGCTCTGTTCGGCCCTGGCCTGGCATTGGGACCCCACGCATTTTATATCGCCGCTGCTCCAACTGTTATCCGGCGCTACCATGTTGGGAGCCTTCTTCATTGCTACCGATCCGGTGACCGCGGCCACCACACCCCGAGGCCGTCTGCTCTTTGGTGCCCTGGTGGGGATACTGGTATTTATCATTCGTCACTGGGGGGGATATCCGGATGGTGTCGCCTTCGCCATACTGCTGGCCAATATCTGTACCCCCTTGCTGGATTCCTTGACTCGCCCCCGGGTCTATGGCACTCGCAGCAGCACGAAAGGAAGCTAGATCATGCTCAGTTCAATGCGTAAAAATGGTCTGCGTCTGGCGCTGTTTGCCGTGGGTTGTACGGCCCTCGTTGCCATCACCAATGCCTTGACCCACCAGCAGATTGCCCACAAGAGTCAGCAACAACTGCAAAAGACGCTGGAGGAGATGCTGCCCCAAGCGCTATATGACAACGATCTGGCCCACAGTTGTGTTTTGTTGCAGTTGCCGGAACTGCTCGGCGACGAAGCGCCTCATCCGGTCTACATCGCCCGCAAGGGGAATGCGATCACCGGTTATATTGTTGAATCGGTGGCGCCACAGGGATATTCAGGGGCTATCCGCCTGCTGAGTGCCGTCACGACGGATGGTAAAATCAACCGGGTCCAGGTGCTGGCCCATCAGGAAACACCCGGATTGGGCGACAAGATGGAGCGCAGTAAATCCGACTGGCTCGACAGCTTCAATGGCCAAGCCTTGCAGGGTGCCGATGATCCCCGTTGGGCCGTGCGAAAGGATGGCGGCATGTTCGACTCCTTCACCGGAGCCACTATTACCCCCAGAGCCGTGGTGAAAGGCGTGAAGAATGTGCTGCTCCTGCTGCAACAGCATCAGCAAGAGCTGGTACAGGCCCCCGCCTGTCAGGAGAGCCGATGAATCATAGCGAACCGAAGCAACCGGGCCTGCTGGCCGACTTGGCCAAGCAGGGTCTGTGGAAAAACAATCCGGCGCTGGTCCAGATCCTGGGCCTGTGTCCGACCCTCGCCGTCACGACCTCGGCCACCAATGCGCTGGGGCTGGGATTGGCAACCGCCATCGTCTTGATGATGAGCAATCTGGCGATTTCGCTGGTCCGCAACTGGGTGCCGAATGAAATTCGTATTCCGGTCTACGTGATGATCATCGCCGCGCTCGTGACCTGTGTGCAGTTGCTCATGAATGCCTATTTCTACGATCTGTATCAGGCACTGGGTATCTTCATCGCCCTGATTGTCACCAACTGCATAATCATCGGCCGGGCGGAAGCCTTCGCCAATCGCAATCCGCCCCTGCTGGCGCTGTTTGATGGCCTGATGATGGGAATTGGCTTCACGCTGGTCTTGCTGGTGCTGGGCGGCGTGCGGGAGATCCTGGGCCAGGGCACGCTGTTTGCCGGTGCTGAACAATTACTGGGCCCCTGGGCCGCCAGCTTGAAAATTGTGCTGTTCCAGGCAGACGCCGGCTTCCTGCTGGCTATCTTGCCACCGGGAGCCTTTCTGGCACTGGGCTTTATCATCGCCATCAAGAACCTGATCGACCTGCGTCTGTCACGCCGCAAGCAGGTGGTCAAGGCTCAGGTTGAGCGAGCCAGGATGACCACGCTCTAGCACAGTTCAAGTTTTGTACCCCGCGGCGGCCCCGCGGGTTCAACAAGGGAATCATCGATGAACAAGGAGAAACGGCGCCAGATCCTGGAGCGCCTGCGTGCCGCCAATCCCCATCCAACCACTGAACTGCACTACAACTCAGCCTTCGAGTTGCTGATTGCGGTGATCCTCTCGGCGCAAGCCACCGATGTGGGAGTCAACAAGGCCACCGCCAAGCTCTATCCGGTGGCCAATACGCCAGCCGCTATCCTGGCGCTGGGGCTGGATGGCCTCAAGTCCTATATCAAGACCATAGGGCTCTATAACGCCAAGGCGGAGAACATCCTCAAGAGCTGTCAGATACTACTGGAATTGCACGATGGCGAAGTGCCGGAAGACAGAGCCGCACTAGAGGCACTGCCCGGTGTCGGCCGCAAGACCGCTAACGTGGTGCTGAACACCGCCTTCGGCTGGCCCACTATCGCCGTGGATACCCATATCTTCCGCGTTGCCAACCGCACCGGCTTTGCCCCCGGCAAGAACGTCGACGAGGTAGAGCAGAAACTGCTCAAGCATGTGCCCGCCGAGTTCAAGCTCGATGTGCATCACTGGCTCATCCTGCACGGTCGTTATACCTGCATCGCCCGTAAACCCCGCTGCGGCTCCTGCCTGATTGAAGATCTGTGCGAGTTCAAGGAGAAGAGCGAACTCTAGTCCTCATGACCAACCCGATACGCAAAAAAAAATCCCGCAACCAGTGCGGGATTTTTCATAGCGCCACGCGCTCAGTGCTGATTATTCATCATCTTCCAGATAGGCGTAGCCTTGCAGGCCCGCATCCAGATCCGCCAGCAGCGCGGTACGGGTCTCCTCATCCAGGGATGGATGAGAGGCCAGTGCCTGATAGTTCTCACGGATACGCTGGGGATCGATATTGACGTAGCGCAGCAGATTCTCGACGTTGTCACCCCGGATCACATGGGTGATCACCGCCTTGCCATCGGCATCCATACAGACGTCGGCACTGTGGGTATCCCCAAACAGATTGTGCAGATCGCCCAGGATCTCCTGATAAGCGCCAACCAGGAAGAAGCCCATGTAGCAGCTCTCGTCGTCGGCGAACTCCGGCATCGGCAGCGTGCTTTCCACGCCAACCCCATCCACGTAGTGATCCACCATACCATCGGAATCACAGGTAATATCAAACACCACACCCCGACGTACCGGTGGCCGATCCAGACCGGAGAGCGGCATCACCGGGAAGATCTGGTCGATCCCCCAGGCATCCGGCAACGACTGGAACAGCGAGAAGTTGACGAAACACTTGTCCGCCAGCTTGTCATTGAGCTCATCGAGCATGGCTCTGTGCTGCCGGTTGATCGGGTTGAGCAGCTCCTTGACCCTCAGACACAGGTTCAGGTGCAGCTCTTCCGCCCAGGCGCGCTCCGTCAACGTCAGCAAGCCCATGGTGTACTGGCTGTGCACATCGGCCAGATCGGCACCTGAGTCGTGGAAGATTTCCAACAAGCCGGGATCTTCGTCGTTCAGCTCCAACCAGCTTTTCCACATGTTTTGTAACAGCAGAGGCGCCGTTTCATCCGGAGCATCCAGCTCGCGGTTTTCCACCTTCTCGGTGCCAATCACGTTGGAGATCAGGACCGCATGGTGAGCCGTGATGGCGCGCCCCGACTCACTGATGATGGTCGGATGGGGCAATTCGAATTCACGGCAGACATCGCCGATCCCCCAAACCACGTTGTTGGCATATTCGCGCAAGCTGTAGTTGGCCGAGCAGTGGCTCTGGGAGCGGGACCCTTCATAGTCAACCCCGAGGCCACCACCGACATCCACCACATCAATGGCAGCACCCAGGCGACGCAGTTCGGCATAGAAACGACCGCACTCGCGGATACCGCTCTGGATATCCCGGATGTTGGCGATCTGGGAACCCAGATGGAAGTGAACCAGTTGCAGCCACTCCAGCTTGTCGGAATCGCGCAGGCGCTCCACCAGACGCAGGATCTGCGCGGCAGACAAGCCGAATTTGGACTTCTCGCCACCGCTGGCCTGCCACTTGCCGGCGCTCTGATGGGCCAGGCGGGCACGAACCCCGATGCGCGGCGCTATCTTCAGGCGTTCAGCTTCATCCAGCACCAACTCCAGCTCAGAGGGTTTCTCGACCACTATATAGACATGATGCCCCATCAGGCTGCCGAGCAGCGCATGACGGACATATTCCCGATCCTTGTAGCCGTTACAGACGATGACGGTACCACGCTCGTGACGATGAGAGAGCACCGCCAGCAGTTCCGGTTTGGAGCCTGCTTCCAACCCCAGACGGGGTTTATCATCATAGGCTTTGGCAATCGACTCGATCACCTGATTCTGCTGGTTCACCTTGATGGGATAGACGCACTGGTACGCCCCTTCATAGCCGTAGTTTTCTATGGCTTGCTGAAAGGCGCTAAACAACGCATCAACCCGACTCTTGATGATGTCCGGGAAGCGCAACAAGACGGGGGCTGCATAGCCCTGCTTGCGTAGATCCTCGATGATGTCGACCAGGGCTACGCGATGGTCGGGCCGGCTTTTGTCCGGTGCCACCACTACTTGTCCCTTGTCATCCAAATGAAAAAAGCCACCGCCCCAGTAAGGCAGGTTATAGACCTTGAGAGCGTCCGCTGAGGACCAGTTAGTCATGGGCTATGCCTCGCAATAAGAGTCCCGTCGTCGGGTACTCGTTACTGGCCAAATCAAATCCAGCAGATCCGGTCTGCACCGGATCTCTGGGGTAGCTGATTGCCCGCCGTCGCGTTGGCCCGAATGCGCTGCGGCATGACGGCGGACCTTTTTCATTCCCACGACTCACGTCATGGTTTGATTGCCCTGTCGGGCTCACTACGTTCGTTCTGAACCCGCTTCAATACCAGACTCGGCCATGAGGCCAGAGCGAGAAAGGAACGGGAGAGCCAGGAGCAGAACGCTCGCAGAATACGGGGAGCACGACCGGACAGAACGCGACGCCGGGAAGGGGCAGAATATAAGCGGGCCCAGGGGCGTCATCGTGCATGCCGGGGGGTGACTCCTTATCGGTCAGCGCCACAGAGAGTCGCGCCGAACCAGTGAAAAGCCCCTCGGTAAAAACCGAAGGGCTTGACCATTAATCGTAAGCACACACCCAGAGGAGAGGCATGCGGTTTGCGCGGAGTGTACACACAGTTTTTTTTATTTGCCAACGGAAATCTCATCGACAAAAACACCAGAGAAATGCTGAGTTTTAGCATAAATGCGTAATCATTAATTTTGAGTGAATAAAATTACAAATTCAGCTGCCAAGCTGCATATGGCCTCGATTCCGCATGACCATAGGATCGGGAATTACGTCTAGCATTTACTAGCACAATCCGCCAAAAACCTGCGATGACTCAAGAATAGCGACTACTGAAGACGGCATACTTTACTCTCACTGATCCTCATAGATGTTGCTTATGAAAAATCTTCTTGCCCGCTTCTTCAGCTATATCGAATTCGACACCCAGGCCGATGAGCGCCAGAGCGGTTGTCCCTCGACTCCTGGCCAAATGAGTCTGGCCCGCCATCTGGCTGGCGAACTCACCGCGTTGGGGCTCCAGCAGGTGGAATTGGATGACAAGGGCTATCTGACCGCCCTGCTGCCCAGCAACGTCGCCAGCCCTGTTCCGGCCATCGGCTTTATTGCCCATATGGACACGGCCCCGGACTTCTCCGGTCACCAGGTACGAGCGCAGTTGGTGGAAGCCTACCAGGGTGGCGATATCGCCCTGGGCTGCGGTCAGGAGGTGTTGAGCCCGATGGATTTTCCCTCGTTGCGCCAGTATCTGGGACAGGATCTGATCACCACAGATGGCACCACACTGCTGGGAGCCGACGACAAGGCCGGGATCTGTGAAATCATCACCGCCATGGCCCATTTACTGGATCATCCCGAGATCCCCCACGGCGATATCTATCTGGGTTTTACCCCGGATGAAGAAATTGGCCGCGGCGCCGATCTCTTTCCGCTGGATCGCTTCAAGGCACAGTGGGCCTATACCGTCGATGGTGGTGAACTGGGCGAGCTGGAATTTGAAAACTTCAATGCCGCCACCGTCATCGTCCGGGTGCAAGGCAACAATGTTCACCCCGGAACCGCCAAGGACATCATGGTCAACAGCCAGACCCTGGCCGCTCAGTTCCATGCCAGCATGCCGGCCGACGAGACCCCAGAGCACACCGAAGGGTATCAGGGCTTTTACCATCTGATCGGCTCACAAGGCTCGGTGGAGGAGAGCACCCTGACCTATATCCTGCGAGATTTCGAGAGCGAAGGCTTCGCCCGTCGTCAGAAGTTTATGCTGGATAAAGTTGCCGAATGGAATGCCCGCCCGGGGCCTCCCCGTTTCAGCATTGCCATCAAGGAGAGCTATCGCAACATGCGGGATCAGGTGATCCCCCATCGTCATATCATCGACATCGCTGAACAAGCCATGCAGGAGGTCGGGGTGAAGCCGAAGATCAAACCCATACGGGGCGGCACCGATGGTTCCCGCCTCTCGTTCATGGGCTTACCCTGCCCGAATCTGTTCACCGGCGGCCATAACTTCCACGGCAAGCACGAATACATTCCCGTGCCATCGATGGAAAAAGCCGTAGCCACCCTGATCGCCATTGCCCGTCTGACTGTCACGCAGACGTCACCCCGCTGACCCATGGTTGTCATGGCGCCCTAGCAAGCTGGCCTCCGGTATATCTGCCGGAGGCCCGTCATGATCAGCATCGATGTTCTGCTCAGTCACTACTTACCCGATCCCGCGCACCACTCCTGGATCAAGCCCCTGCTGCGACGCATGTTGTATGAGCACGACCTTCAGCAATTCGCCGAAAAATATCCCCACCTTCATGGTCTCGACTTCATCGAGCAGGTACTCGCCTACTTTGATTTTGCCTGCGATGTCGCCGACCACGAGTTGGAACATATCCCCAGCAGCGGGCCTGTGGTGCTGGTGGCCAACCATCCGATAGGCACACTCGATGGCATGGCGTTGCTGCGGGTGGTGGCCAAGGTTCGCCCGGATGTCCGCATCATGGCCAATCAGTTGCTGGCTCAGGTTGCCCCCATGCGCTCGCTGTTGTTCCCGGTCGATAATATGGGGAATAGAACCAACCGCCAGCAAATCGAGGCCATGCGCACTCACCTCGATACGGGGGGCGCCCTCATCATATTCCCGGCGGGCGAGGTCTCGCGACTGCGGCCGCAAGGGGTGCGGGACGGACGCTGGAACCCGGGTTTTCTACGTCTGGCGGCGCGCAGTCGGGCGCCGATTGTCCCCTTGTATGTGCGCGGCAGGAATTCCCCCCTGTTCTACCTCACCTCCATGCTCTACAAACCGCTGGCCACCCTGTTGCTGGTGCGCGAGATGTTTGCCCATCGCCGCGGACGTATTCAGCTGCGCATCGGGGCGCGAATTCCCTATATGGCCTGGGCGGACAAGGAACTGTCGCTGGAGCAGCTAGCCAAGCGCTTTCGCAAACACCTCTATCGCCTGGCCAAGGGCAAATCCGGGCTGTTCAAGTCTGAAGCGCCCATCGCATTGCCGGAAGAACGCGCCCTGCTCAAGCGCGAGGTCGAATGTTGCGAACATCTGGGACAGACGCCAGACGGCAAACAGATCTATCTGTATCGACGGGCAAACCAGCCCCACGCCCCGATCCTCCGAGAGCTGGGGCGCCTGCGGGAGATTGCCTTCCGCGCTGTGGGTGAAGGCACAGGGCAGCGACGGGATCTGGATAAATACGATGATGACTACCTGCATCTGCTGCTCTGGGACCCGGATGTACTCGAGATCGTCGGCGCCTACCGCTTTATTCCGACAGCAGAACAGCTGGCGCACAAGGGAATGGCTGGACTCTACAGCCACAGTCTGTTTGCCTACGGCGATCAGATGGACGAGGTGCTACAACAAGGGCTGGAGTTGGGACGCAGCTTCATTCAGCCGGCCTATTGGGGCCGTCGTGGGCTGGATTACTTGTGGCAGGGAATTGGTGCCTTTTTGGCCCGCAACCCCCAGTATCGTTATCTGTTTGGCCCTGTCTCTATCTCCGGCTCACTCCCCATGGCGGCGCGGGATCTGCTGATCGCCTTCTATCGTCTCTATTTCCCGGCGGGTCAGGGCATTGCCTGCTCACGAAACCCCTATCCGGCCTCCCTGCCCCAAGTGCTGGCGCAGTTCAGTGGTCAGGATTATCAGGGCGATCTGGCACGTCTCAAATCCATGCTGGACAACCTGGGTTGTGCCATTCCAACCCTCTACAAGCAATATTCCGAGTTGTGTGAACCCGGTGGCGTCCAGTTCATGGACTTCGGCACCGATCCGGACTTTGCCAATTGTATCGATGGCTTGGTGTTGGTCGACCTGAGCCAGCTCAAGGCCGGGAAATATCAGCGCTATATCGCCATCCATCAAGCCGTGTCCAAGGCGGTTGCGGCGTGAAGAGACAGCATGCTAAATGTCAGAATGACAAAGGGGAGCTGAAAAGCCCCCCTTTTGTCTGGTGTATCCGCTAATTCTCGCCCGCCGGGCTCTTCACAAAGGGATTAAAAGTTGCCCAAAAACTCCTGACGGGAAGCCAGATTGCTCTTGAACAGGCCACCCAGAGCCGTCGTAGTCGTGACACTACTGGCATCCATGACACCGCGAGATTTGACACAGTAGTGGGTAGCGGTCATGGAGATGGCCACATTTTCAGTTTCCAGCAAGGTCTGCAACGCCACCAGGATCTGTTGGGTCAACCGCTCCTGCACCTGAGGCCGCTTGGCAAAAAACTGCACGATACGATTGATCTTCGATAGACCGATCACCTTGCCCCGGGGGAAATAGGCCACCTTGGCCAGGCCGTCTATGGTGACAAAATGGTGTTCGCAGGTACTGGTGACCGTGATATTGCTTACCTTGACCATCTCGTCCACCCCCATCTTGTTATCGATCAGGGTGATCTTAGGGAACGCCTGATAGTCGAGGCCAGAGAAGATCTCCTCTACATACATTTTGGCAATGCGCTGTGGAGTTTCCGCCAGACTGTCATCACGCATATCGAGCCCCAACACTTCCATGACCCCCAGCATATGCGTTTCGATTCGGGCCTTTTTCTCGGCATCGGTCAGCACACTTTCTATCCGCGGGGTTTCGAGTCCTCGGGCCTCCAGCGCAGAACGAACCAGAATGGCTTCTTTGCTCAAGGTTGACATCACATCTTCTCCATCGCCATCAAGGGGGCAAAGCATATCATTAATCCAGCCCCGGGATAAAAACCGCAGTGCCACTCATTCACGCCATACAGGATAGGTTACCCAGAGAAAACGTAACATTTGCTTTACCTGAGTAGCCGGGAGCACAGATTAAATTCATTTCACGACCTGTCAATTCTTTCAGTAGTGGAATCCGGAAAGTTGTAAATTGCAAAGTTATTTGCAAATTGCAAAACCGCTTTTGCAAAAAGCGGAATCCAATGAGCCCACTTTATGCAGAACCATGCCAAAACCTACATTTCAGCCGGTTTTTAGCCATTTAGGACTATAAAAAAGTTGGCACGATACTTTCATATATAAATCTGTAAACCAGTTTTATCCCGTGCTCTCTTCAGCGACAGCTGAAGTTTGGTCAGCCCTCGAGTTGGCCATTTTTTTTGCCCATGGCGCAACAAAGCGCCATATGAAGCCTCTTTAGAGTCACGGGTTTGCTAATGAGTTCTGGCATACCCGCTGCGCGGCACGCGACCCTATCCTCCTCCGACGTATTAGCCGTGAGAGCCAGTATTGGGAGATCCGGATACTCCAGCTTCAATCTGCGACTCGCCTCCAGACCATCCATCTCCGGCATGCGTAAATCCATCAAGACCAGCTGTGGTCGTGCGGCTATGACGGCCTCAATGGCCTCACGACCATTACTGGCTAACATGACCTGGTGTCCCAACTTGTGCAGCATGGCCTGGATCACCTGCTGGTTCACCGGGCTATCTTCCACCAGCAGGATCTGCAGCATCGGCAAAGTACAGGGTTCGAAGAGTGCATTGTGACCCGAGGTTCCGCGGTCGTCGACCTCCAGATAGGGGATCTGGAACCAGAAGCAACTGCCCTCCCCTGGACGACTCTCGACACCAATATCTCCTCCCATCAATCGGACCAAACGCTGACTGATGACCAAGCCCAACCCGGTACCCCCAAACCGCCGGGTCATGGAGGGGTCCAATTGACGAAATGGGCGGAACAGTTCACTGCACTGCTCGGGAGGAATCCCGATGCCGGTATCCAGAATCCGGAAACTGAGCCAACGAGCCTCCCGCCGGACCCGTAGGCTGACCTGCCCCTGCGCGGTAAATTTGATGGCATTCCCCACTAGATTGAACAAAATTTGCGTCAGACGCAGCGGATCGCCTTGGAGGTGCAATGGCAATTGCGGGTCCAGCTCAACCTGTAAGCCTATCCCTTTGCTGCGCGCACTCTCCTCCAACTGGGTGATGACTGAGTTGATGACAAAACGACTCTCAAAAGGGATGGATTCCAGCGTCATCTCGCTGGATTCGATACGCGACAGATCCAGTACATCATGCAGTAGCGTCTGCAGCAGGGCCGCCGAGTGGCTGACATGCCGGATCAACTCCCGCTGGGTATCACTCAGCTCACTCTGATCCAGCAGTTCGAGCATGCCAAGGATCGCCTGCATCGGAGTTTTAATCTCATGGCTCATGACCGCCAAAAACTGCGATTTAGCCTGATTCGCCGCATCAGCCCGCAGCTTGGCCCGTTTCAGTTCCTGATTCCGGATCACCTGGCTGGTGATGTCATTGACGGTTCCTCGATACCCCGCAAAATGGCCCTGTTCGTTAAAATAGGCGTCCGCATTGATCGACAGCCAGCGCGCCTGTCCATTGAAAAACACTTCGAAACGAAAGGCCCGGATCGGTTTGTGTTCGGCTAGATCCTGTCGGTAACGCTGCCATTTCTCAGCCTTGCTGCGCTCCCGATCCGTCAGGTAATCCATGAAACATTTGCCGGAAATTTGCGACATCAGGCTGGAGGTGAATTGCTCGCCCTCCATATCATCGGCGAACTGGATAAATTTGTGGTCCACATCGGTGAGCCAGAACCAATCACTGGCCATCTCGGCAAACTGGCGAAAACAGTGCTGGGATTGGCGTAAGGCCCGGGTCTTCTCCTCGACCAACTGCTCAAGCCGGGTCCGATAGCCGACGTTCAACAATGCCTGATCCATCAGGGGACGATAACGTTCCAGCAGATCCCTGGCTTGTAAATCCAGTTGATGACGCGCCGAATGGCAGCAGATCAGCATCATCCGGCCCTGAACCAGATTCAGCGAGGTCAGCAATACACTGCCGGCCATCCGCTGGATATCGGGATGACAAGCCGAAAATTCCTGAGTCAGCTCGGGTGCAAACAGGGCTACCGTTTCACCGGTCAATACCCGTTTGAACAGCTCACCTTGCCGCCAGCTTTGTTGCTGCAACAAGGGATGACTTGCCACCGCACAGCGCAGTTGAGGTTCATTTTTCTCCACCACCAGGATAGCGGCATGTTCAAAACCGATCAGCGGCCGCAGTATGGCAATCAAGGCATCAAACAGGCTATGAATACTCTGGGGGCGTGTCAGTATCGCCATTCCCTTGAGCAACCAGTTATTCTCCGCATTGCACTTGGTTTCCCGCTCTTGGCTGGCCACCAGCTGCAAACGAAGCTCGTGCAACTCCAGTTCCAATTCGGCCGGGTTCTTGATGAGTGGGTTCATGCCACATCCCTGGTGCGATAGAACACCACGGTGGAGATCATCAGATTGCCATGGGCATTCTCACCGCCACTGAATCGCCCCTGCTCACCAAAGGTGTAGGGGCCGATGAACGGAACCCCCTCGCGAGCTAGCGACAACGAGTCAACCACCTGCTCCATCGCTGAACTCAATGTCAGCATGCAACCGGCGCAAAAGATATTCAGTGCCGCAATTTGATCCATCCTGGTCGGCCCGAACGCAAAATGACTCGAACGCACGGCACGATCCAGCAAGCCGGAATGATTCCCCTGCATCAGGATCACAGTTTCCCCTTCATGAATATCGGTAAACAGTCGTAATCCGCGCCGCACGGTAACCACCTCCGGATGGGAGAGTTTGTAGTAGGGCAATCCGGAGAGCTGTCCCCCCTGACGCGCCAAAGGAAACAAGGTCGTCTGGGCAAAGACGCTGCCGCCAGGAATGGCATCTGTGATGCATCCCTGGGTCCACTCGTTGTAGACCTCGGCCGCCGGTCGGTGATCGATCTCCAGCAGTTCGCGCCCCTCCACCCGAGTCACCCGGCCTCGGGGGCCTGCTGGCATGTAAGTCGAATGAAAAGTCGTCGCCACCTGACAACTGGGATAAAACAGTGTGATCGCTATCCCTTGCTGCATACAGCCATCCTGGGTCAGCAGTTGGCAACCCAGTCCTTGCAAGTTGTGGGCGGCACTCCCGCCGACAATTGCCACCGAACCACCGAGACGCGCCTCGATCGCCGCCATAATCCGTTCTTCTGCGCCTGGGCTGGCATGCAGCCAGACGAGTTGGGGCAACTCGCCTGGACGCTTGCAACGTCGCATGGCCTGATCCAGTAAGATTTTAACCGTCCCATCGATGTCATCACTCAAGGGTGCCAGCGCGCAACCATAGGCCCCCTGGTCATCCCGCAAGGCCCAACATGCCAAAGCAACCCCGTCTTGTGAGTGGTAACCCGCCTCGGTCATGATGCCCTGGCAAGAACTGCACCCGGTGATCTGGCAACCCGGAAATGCAGCCTGCAAGCAGGCCAGCAGCACAGCACCATCATGCTGTTCGGTAAAATAGACCAATAGCAAATGAGGGGCCGCTCCCAATTTTTGACGAATATCGTCAATGACTTGCTGCACCGCGAGTTCACTCCCGGTCTGTAACGAAAATGCAGTGGCGACCCTCACGACTCGCTCCTTTTTCTGTGAGCCCCCCACAAGAGAGAGCCGGAATGGTTATATAAGCAGGCCAGGAAATTATATGATTAAAGTTCGGCTGAACCTAAGACTCTAGTGACTATCTGGCATGCATCCACCACTCCATCAATTTCAACAGATTGTCGCTCTTGGCGGCGGACATGGACTGGGACGTTTGCTCTCGGCACTGCAAGGGGTTGGCTCACGTCTGACCGGCATAGTGACCACCAGCGATAATGGTGGTTCTTCCGGACGCCTACGCCAGAGCCATGGGGGGATCGCCTGGGGCGACTTGCGCAACTGCATCAATCAGCTCGTCACTGAGCCGAGCACCGGCAGCCGCCTGTTCGAGCACAGATTTCGTGGCGAAGGCGAGCTGGCTGGACATAACCTTGGCAATTTGATGCTACAAGCACTGAGCGACATGAGCATCCGGCCTCTGGAAGCCATTACCCTGATCCGCCAGATGCTGGGAGTTCAGGCCCAGATCATTCCCATGTCCGAGACCCCCACCGACCTGATGGGGTTGAGTGCCTGCGGCGATCGAGTCTTTGGAGAAACATCGATTGATGCCTGGCATGAACTACCCCGGCAACTACTGCTGGCACCCGAGGTCAAAGCCACTCCCGAGGCCATTACGGCCATCCTGAATGCCGATTTACTGCTGATAGGACCAGGCAGTTTTCTGACCAGTTTGCTGCCGCCCCTTCTGGTTCCCGAACTGGCATCCGCGATACGTCATACCCAAGCTAGCTGCCTGTTCCTGGCGAATTTGCAACCGGAGCTAGGGCCTGGCGGCCAATTGTCGGTAGCCGATCAATTGCGCTGGCTGGAACAAGTTACCCAGCGCTCACTGGATGCCGTGATCGCGCCAGAGCAGACGCCGGAACAGGTAATCCCCTGCTATCGGGCCAATCTAGCTGAACCCGGCTGTCTCTGGCGTCATGACCGCGCTCGTCTGCTGCAGGTTCTAGAGCGCTTTGCCCATCACGCCAGCGAACATGCTCAGGCGGAGTGAAACGCCAGAAGCGAGGATTGTAAGGAATCACTGCTCGCGGGCAAACTAACATGCAGGCGGGCCACCCCTTGTTCGATAGCCCCCCACTCTTGTTGCCGGCAGCTACTCTCCAGCGCCTGCGCATCAGCATGACACCGCATGGCGCCATAGGTTGCGCACACCGACTTGAGCGTATGCGCCAGCAATAACAACTGTTCCGCATCCCGCTTCTGCAGGGCCGTCGTCAGTTCGTCGAGGTTTTTCTGACCATCTTCCACGAAAATAGTCACCAGTTGAGGCAACAACTCTTCACCGGCATCCCGGCCCAGTTGTGCGAGGATCTGTTGATCGATCCATTGCATGATGTGGTTCTCCCGTGCTCACAGGACTTTCTTATTTATGGTTATCGGGCAACAGCCCTTGTTCCTGCCAGCCCTGTAGCTTTCGGTACAGAGTGGAGGGACTAACTTCCAGCAGGCGTGACGCTTGTGGAATATTACCACGGCATGCCGCAATAGCCTGAAGGATAGCGTCTCGTTCGACCACAGCCAAGGGGCGAATGGAACTGTCATTGTTTACAGGAGTAGAAACCAGGGTCTCTGGCGCGGCCACAGGGGACGGATTCAAAGGAGTAGACGTCTCGCGCAACAAGAGTGGCAACATATTCAAGGACACATCTAGCCCATCGTGCAGCACCACAATTTGCCGGATGACGTTCTGCAGCTGACGAATATTACCCGGCCAGTAATAATCCAGCAGGCAGCGCCGGGCGCCATCGCTGAAGCGCAAAAAACGTTTACCTTCCTCTTGTGAAAAGTTTTGTAGAAATTCCTCGGCAATCCGCAGCACATCATCGCCCCGCTCCCGCAGCGGGGGCAATTGCAGCGGGATCACATGCAAACGGTAATAGAGATCCTCGCGGAAACGCCCGGCGGCCACCTCCTGCAGCGGGTTCCGGTTGGTGGCACAGATGATCCGGACATCCACCTGTTCGGTAAGAGATGAGCCCACTTTCTGAAAACAGCCAGTCTGCAAAAAACGTAATAATTTGCTCTGCAGCTCCAGATCCATTTCACAGACTTCATCCATGAACAGGGTTCCGCCATTGGCCCGCCCTGCCGCACCAATCCGTTCACTAACAGCACCGGTGAAGGCGCCTTTGACGTGGCCAAAGATCTCACTCTCCATCAGATCCTTGGGAATGGCGGCACAATTAAGCGCGACAAACTGCTGGTCGTTGCGACCACTCAGCCGATGAATCGCTTCCGCGCAAACCTCTTTCCCGGTTCCGCTCTCCCCCGTAATAAAAATGGTGGCTCGCGACGGTGCCGCTGTCTCTATGGTCTGATAGACCTCCTGCATGCTGACGCTGGCCCCCACGAACCCTTCAAACCGTTCCCGTGGATAGACGTTCTGGTAGCCACTGACCAAGGCATTCAAACGTCGGTATTCAATCGTGTTATGCAGGGTCACCCGCAGACGATCTGCATCTATGGGTTTGGCAATAAAATCGTGAGCCCCCAGACGCATGGCATCCACCGCCATATCCAGGGAGCCATTGGCCGTCATGACAATGGTACTGATCCCCAGTGCAGAGGCCTGTATATGCTGTAAAATCGCCATTCCCGACATATCGGGCAGATGCAAATCCAGCAGCAGTATATCGGGCTGCAACTGTGGCAGTTGTCGCAGTGCCTCCGCGCCGCTGGCAACCGGGATCAGCGTGATCGCCTCTTGTTTAAGATAGGCTTGATAAACGGCGCTGAGCGGGGCTGAGTCCTCGACCATCAACACCGTAGGGATCTGATATTCCATGACACCTCCCGGCTGGCTGGCGCTAGGGTACCCGTCTGTGGAATGAAGGACAAGATGGGCTTACCTCTCACTAAGTAAGCACTTTCTTTTTTTCCATCTAGCGTCAATGCTTGAAACAGACACTCGATGTATAACTCACGAGAACAATAGATGACATCGAACCTCCGCCACAGGATCCGTTTTGGTTTGTTGCTGCTACTGCTGCTTCCCTTGGGGTTTTATGAAGCGAAGGGGCTCGTGGTGTCAGTCCCACAACGGTTAAATGACGAGACGTTGCACTCTCTGCTCGTCAGCTACCAGTTGCAATTCCAGCAACGCTTGGCCGCTGCTGCCGCGGCAACCCAACTCAACCAACCACTACCCGCCGAATTCAGTGCCTATTGGCAAAAAAATCAACAAACCTGGCAAGGGAGCCGCCGGGTTCCCCCACTGGCTGAAAGTAGTTGCCCCCCCGCCCCGGGACGCATTATCACTCATGCCTCCGCTCACCTGGCACAGCTTTACTTGTGCATCGAGCAAGCATCACAGAAGCAATTGTTCTTGCTGAATGTCCCTAAATTACTCTCGCTACCACTGGCGCTCGACACCCTCTCTCTGGCTCTGGTTTTTCCCGAGCAACAGCGATTATTTCAAGTGGGCGAGGATTCCTCCGCGCTGGCTTCAGCCTCGATCACAGCCTCTTCGCCCTATTGGCCCATGTTGATCTCGACAAATGACTCGCTACAGACAGATAACTTGGATGCCCGTTGGTTAACCACCGACTTTGGTTGGCGACTGGTCCTATTACAACAGCGCGGGAATCCACACGCCAATGAAGCCTGGTTGGCCTGTACCCTGATCCTGTGCCTGTTGTTGAGCTGGTTTATACCCATCTGGTTGTCCGGTTACATGTACCGCAGGTTTCATTATCTGACTCAAGCCGCCGCGCAGATAGCGCTCGGTAATTTCACCTTTCGCCTACCTGCAGATCAGCACGACGAGTTGGAATTGATCAATAAGGTCTTCAACCGGATGCTCGACGAAATCCAGCTACAGAAACAACAATTGCAGGAACAAAACGAAGCCTTGCTGGCAGGAAACGAGAGCCTGAAAGAGACTCTGGACACGGTGCAAAATATGCAGAGTGAACGCTTTGTCAAAGCCAGCGCCATCTTGCAACATTCAGAATTACAGATATTACGACAGGCACTGAAATGGCCCCTCCAGCAGGTTGACAACCTGAGTCATCACCTCCAGCAACAACTCGAAGAGCTTGATAGCCTGACCCACCAGACGGCCATTGATCGAAAATTACTGCACGAAGCCAGTCAAGGATGTACCGAACTATTCCAGGCATTACATACCCAGATGACTCAGGCCCACCAATGGCTAGAGCAATACCAACCCAGCCTGAATAAAGGAGAGTTGGGCGAAAAACAACCCGTTCAACTGGCGTCATTACTGCACGACTGTATCCAGCGACTCAAACCTCAGTGGCAGCCCCAAGGTCACCAGGTTTATATCCGTTGCCCGGTAGATATCGTCATCGACAGCTATCCGAATGCACTAGGGCAGGTCGTCAATAATCTGATGACCAACTCCCTGCAGCATGCCTTCGCTCCTGGCTGTACGGGTGAAATCATGATCACGGTAAAACAGCATGCTCAGGCGCTGACCCTGACGTTCCGCGATAATGGCCAAGGCATCCCCGATCGTCTGGCCGATAAGCTGTTCCAACCATTTCAGACCGCAAACCGTGACCGAATCGGAAATTGCCTGGGACTCTATCTAACCCGGCAATTGATCCAACTCCTGCTGAAGGGGACCATCGTTTATCAGCCATCTGACGCTCCGGGCGCTTGTTTCATCATCACACTTCCCTTGGATGAACCAGAAGAGCAGCCGGGTATCTAACGCTTATCTAGACCGGGTTATCGATATCGATAAAGGTGACATCCAGTCCCCTCTCGCGGGCCAACCACTCGCCCAGTGCCTTGACACCATACCGTTCGGTCGCATGATGTCCGGCCGCGAAAAAATGGACCCCCATTTCGCGAGCGACATGCACCGTCTGTTCGGAAGCCTCACCGGAAAAAAAGGCGTCTATCCCCTGCTCGGCAGCCAGATTGATATAACTTTGGCCGCCACCACTGCACCAGGCGATGGTACGGATGCAATCGGTATCGCCACCGGCACAGTGCAAGGGCTCACGCCCCAATACGCTGGCCAACCGATGCGCAAATTGTGCAGCACTAACAGGCTCACGCAGCTCTCCGACCAGGGCCAGACTGCGAGGATTATCGGCCTCTAGAGGACGAAGCACCCGAATGTCCAGCAGGCGGGCCAGTTGTGCGTTGTTACCTAGTTCCGGATGGGCATCCAGAGGCAGGTGATAGGCATAGAGGTTGATGTCATGCCGCAGCAAGGTCTGCAGTCGCCGCTTCTTCATGCCGCGGATCTGCGCCGCCTCATTCCCCCAAAAGTAGCCGTGATGCACGAGAATCGCGTCAGCATGTAAACGAACCGCCTCATCCAGTAACGCCTGACTCGCCGTCACGCCGGTGACCAGTCGCTGGATCTGCTGACGTCCTTCAACCTGTAGGCCATTGGGGCTGTAATCCTTGAACTGACGGCTCTCCAGCAAGGCATCCAGACATGTTTCCAGTTCCAGGTTATCCATCCACACACTCCCTTTCCGCTCTTGATGCGGCGACAATAAAAAAAAAGAGGTGAATATTCACCTCCTTTTTCATGCTATTTGACTCTCGCAGTGGGAGAGCAACGACTACCCCAGCGGGTTGTAGGCAATCACTTTAGCCGAAGTACCGGCAATCTGGCTGACGCGAGGCACCAAACGATCCAGCTTATCCCGGGATACATCCGGCCCAACCGTCACACGATACAGCATCGAGCTACCGCTGCGAAATGAACCGACATTGGCAGGCAAACCGCTAGCGCGCAGTTTTCCCACCAGAGTGCGTGCATTATCACCGCTGGAAAAAACTCCGGCCTGGATCGTCCAAGCAGCACTACTGCTGGCTGATGGCTTTAATGGCTTGGGTTGAACCAGTGGCTGGGGAGTGCTGGCAGCCATGCCGGTAGCCGCAGGCTTTGCCTCGACCACCTCCACAAAGGGCTTGATTTGCCCTGCCTGAAGGGCAGGCTTAACGGGCTTCGCCTCGACAGGCTTCGCCTCTGCAACTTTAGCCTCAACCGGCTTAACAACGACCGGCTTGGTTTCTATCTTGGGCTTGGCTGGCGCACTCGTATTCGGCGTGGTCGTCGGTTTGGCGGCGATCACCTGTCCAGCTTGATCGCTTCCGGCCACCACAGTCGGGGCCACTTCATCTACCGACCATTGCTCATCCGCGCCCGCATTGTTATTCACCACCACACCCTCAGGCGTCGAAGTCCCGGCACTGGCCGCATTGGCCACCACCGTAGTGCCAGCGGCTGCCGATACGGCCGGTAAAGGCGCGGTAGCATCCGGGCGCAGAGGAACACTGGCGATCGGATCGTGATGATTCGAGCGTTTACCGCTCAAAAAATCCGGTAAAAAGATGACCCCCAACGAAACCAGAATCACAGTGCCTATGAGTCGGTTCTGAAATTGTGTTGCCAAGTTAGCTCCCTAATTTCTCTGAAAAATTTAACTCTGCAGCCATCACATCGGCGACGGTATAAAAAGATCCCAGCACAACGATTTCGTCCTGCACCTCTGCAGCGGCCAATGCAGCCATATAGGCCGCCTGTACCGAAGCGTGGCAGGAGATCTCAACCTCAGCGCCAAGGTATGCCGCCAATTCGGTGGCTGTCGCCGCCCGAGGTCCATGCAGATCGGCCAGAAACCAGCCATCGATCAAGGTGGTCAATTCACCGAGAGTCTGGCGCACATCCTTATCTTTTAACATTCCAGCGACGCCCAATCGCCGCCCCGGCTTGTCACGCAAACGTAACTGATTCGCCAGATATTGGGCCGAGTGCGGGTTATGTGCCACATCAATGAGTACATTAGGCTGTTGACGCAGAGTCTGCATGCGTCCCGACAAACGAGCCGTCGCTAGCCCCTGACGGATGGCGGACTCATCAACACCCAATGTCAGTTGTTCGATCACCGCCAACGCCGTTACCGCATTATCCAGAGGCAAAGCCGGATAAGGTAAATGGCACCACTGCTGATGCTGGCCCTTAAAATCCCAGTCCGCTGCCGACTGCACGCGACTGAAATCCGTACCAACCTGCAACAGTCGCGCACCCATGGCATGAGCCGTTGCAGCCAGCGTCGCGGGGGGGGTTGGCTCGCCGGATATCGCAGGCTTATCCTTGCGGAATATACCGGCTTTTTCCGTGGCAATCGCCTCTTTGGTATCACCCAGCCAGTCGCAATGGTCCAGCGCTATGCTGGTCACAACCGCCAGATCGGACTCCACCAGATTGGTTGCATCCAGCCGACCGCCCAGTCCCACCTCCAGCAGTACCAGATCCGGTGCCGACTCACGGAATAACCAGAGGGCCGCCAGGGTGCCAAATTCGAAGAACGTCAGAGAGATATCCTTCCGAACTTCCTCAACGGCGGCAAAAGCCCGGCATAGGGCCTGATCGCTGACATCTTGGCCATCGATACGCACCCGCTCGTTATAACGCAACAGATGGGGCGAGGAATAGACGCCCACCCGATAGCCGGCCGCACGGTAGATGGCTTCTAACAGGGCACAGGTTGTCCCTTTGCCATTGGTTCCACCGACCGTCACCACCACAGAGGGCAACTGGCGCAGCGCCAGGCGATCGGCGACAACACCGACCCGGTGGAGCCCTAAGTCGATGACGCTGGGGTGCAATTGTTCTAAATAAGAAAGCCAGTCAGATAATGACTGGCTTTGCGCCATTACGGGTAGAGTCATGCCAGAGTCCAACTCACTCCTCAAGCACAGAGACATGCATCAGTTTGCCGACCAATGCTGCCAACCGATCCCGCATCTCCCGGCGATCGATAATGAGGTCGATGGCGCCCTTTTCCAGCAGGAATTCGGAGCGTTGGAAGCCTTCCGGTAATTTTTCCCGAACGGTTTGTTCGATAACCCGAGGACCGGCAAAACCGATCAAGGCCTTGGGTTCACCGACGTTGACATCCCCCAGCATCGCCAGACTGGCGGATACACCACCCATGGTGGGATCAGTCAACACCGAAATATAGGGCAAGCCTTCGCTGCTCAGGCGCTCCAGTGCCGCACTGGTCTTGGCCATCTGCATCAAAGAAAACAGCGCTTCTTGCATCCGAGCGCCACCCGAGGTGGAGAAACAGATGAGACCACGACGCTCCTTGATACATTCCTCAACGGCACGGACAAAACGAGCACCCACCACGGAAGCCATAGAGCCCCCCATGAAGGAAAACTCGAAGGCACAGGCAACAACCGGAACCCCTTTCACCTGCCCTTTGATGACAATCAGCGCATCTTTTTCATTCGTGTCTTTCTGCGCAGCAGAGAGCCGATCTTTATAGCGTTTAGTGTCCTTGAACTTCAGCACATCCTGCGGTTCAAGATCGACACCCAGTTCCAGGCGATTATCCGCATCCAAAAAGCGGTTCAAACGCTCACGGGCACCAATTCGCATATGGTGGCTACACTTGGGACAAACGTGCAAATTGCGCTCAACTTCAGCTCGGTATAAAACCTGCTCACAACCATCACATTTGCTCCATATCCCCTCAGGAATATTATGACGGCGGGCGTTATCGCTCTTCGGAAGAATTTTCTCAAGCCAGCTCATGAAATACCTTTATTTCATCATCCAGAATTACCTCTGCGTTGCCTTGTATCAGTAACAACAAGTCCAACCCAGCAGCGGCACATGACCGAGCATTTAAGCACAAATCATGTGTATTGTTTACTTAAAACTGGTCGTACCCGGTGCATTATCGGGTAACCATAGCGGTCCCATGGGCATAACGGGTAAGGCAAAATGGTCGGGATACGTCACATCCACCAGGTACAAGCCACCGGCCTTGGCGGTCGCACCAGCGCTATTGCGATCTCGCGCCGCTAACAGCTCTGCCACCCAACTCTCGGGCTGATTGCCCATGCCCACCTCCAGCAAGGAGCCGGTAATATTCCGCACCATATGATGCAAGAATGCATTGGCGCGAATATCCAGAATCACATAAGGCCCCATCCGTGAAACAGCCAGATGGGTGATATTGCGCCACGGCGTTTTGGATTGGCACTGTACCGCACGGAATGACGTAAAATCATGCTCCCCGAGTAGACATTGTCCTGCACGATGCATTTTCTCCGCATCAATCGTCCCATGATAATGGCTAATTCCACCGGCCAGTATCGCCTGCCGCAGGTTGGCATTGAGGATGATGTACCGATAACGTCGCGCGGTGGCGGAAAAACGGGCATGAAAATCATCGGGAACAAGCTGTGCCCAACGCACAGCAATATCCGGCGGAAGATTGGAATTCACGCCCAGAGTCCAAGCCGAGATGTTGCGTACCGCATCCGTGTCGAAATGGACTACCTGCCCGGTGGCATGGACACCCGCATCCGTCCGACCGGCACACTGGATGGCCACCGGATGATTGGCGATCTGCGACAGGGTGCGCTCCAGTTCGGCCTGAATGCTATTCACCTCACGTTGGCGCTGCCAGCCAAAATAACGGCTGCCGTCGTACTCGATGCCCAGAGCTATCCGCATCATCCACTCCTTTACTACTTGCGTCGGGCCGCGATTATACGAGAAGCCCTCAAAAAAAGAAGCGGTGACCCTAGGGTCACCGCTTGGATGTTTTGTCCTACCGCATCACGCCAACCGTTTGAGCAGACGTTGCGCCTCATCCTTTTGTTGGGTCGAGCCACTGGCTATGACTTCGTTCAACAGCTCAATCGCACTGCTCTTGTCGTCGATTTCCAGGTAGGCACGAGCCAGATCCAGCTTGGCACCGAGTTCCCCTTCGGCATCCACATCGACACTATCCCCCTCCGGCAAGACTTCAGGAAATTCATCCAGTCCAACATCCAGCGATAATCCCGCATAGGGCTCTTCGTTGTCGTCCGGGAGGTCGGCCTCCGCCAGCAATTCGTCAATATCCTTGAATGGCGGTTTGGCAGCAGGCGCAGATTGGGCCAACAGAGCATCTATATCATCCACATCAACCGGAGCGTTCAGATCAGCGGCATCCGCTTCGTTATACCAGTCCGCTGCGGGGATCTCGGCCGAATCATCATTGCCCTGCGGATTTAATGACGCCAGGCTGTTTTTCAGATTGATCTCGTCTTCACTCGCCGGGAGAACCTCATTCTCCAGAACCTCAATCTCGTTTTCGCTCTCGTCGCTGCCTTCCAGATTGACGAAGGAAGGGTCATTTTCCAGCTCGTCCATGCTGCTAAATAGCGCATCCAGCTCATCGTTGGAGATGTTTAAATTTTCACGAGGAACAAATTCTTCCTCGGTCGCGGCAATGGGCTCTGGTGCCTCAGGCACGTCAGCAGATGAAATGGTTTCGGCTGGCAGCGGCTGAGTCTCTGTTCCACTGAGACCCAATTCAGACAAAAACTCTGACTCATCCAGCGCATCATCTGAAGCGGCGCCCCACTTCGGCTCATCGGGCTGAACGGACAGATCCAGATCCAGATCCTCGTCCAAACCCAAATCATCGATAACAGGTTCGGTCCCGAACTCGGGTATCAGCTCCGGATTTGACTGCGCACTCCCCTTTGCCGACTCATTCAACGAGAACGAATTGGGGATGGTAAATGCAGGTTCTTTGCGTTCATCCTGGACAATTTCTGGCTGGGGCTGCAGCGTTTCATCTTGCTGATCCAAATCAGGCAGATCCGAGATTGCCACCATATCTGCGGCCAATAGATGGTCAAAGTGAGAATCACCCTCTGCCATCAACAAGTCCGTAGACTCGGCGTCATCGAGTTCCCGTGCCGCTTGATCACGCTTGGTTCTGGCCATCCACCACAGGCTGACCAACGCCAAGGCCAACAGGAAGGGGAGCAGCAACAACAACGCCAAATTCAGGGGTGTAGCAACCAGTTGGCTCCAGAATCCCGGCTCCGCATCCGCGGGTTTCACCGCCTCGCTGACCGTAGCCGCCGAGGTGGCTGGCGTCACGGAAGCAGCAACTTTTTGCTCCAGCAAAGCCTTGAGTTGTGCCACATCCTGAGTCAGCTGGGTAACTTGGGATTCCAATTGACCATTGGCCTTGGACAACTCCTCGATTTTGCCTTTGTACTCGGCCTGCCAAGCAGGCTCAGCCTGGGTCGCCTGAGCGGCAGACGAGGCCTGCGCCACTAAAGCCGTGACCGACGCATCGATACCCGTGGCGGTAGATGGTGCCGAGCTGGTGGCGGGAACTTCGGGCGTCCCTTGAATCACAACCTTGTTGCTGACAACCTCTTCAGTTGCAGGAGCTGGTTGTGCAGCCGGTGCCGCAGGTTGTGCAGCAGACACAGCCTCGACTGTGGTGGCCGTGGGCGGTGTCGGTGCTGATTCACTGGCGGCAATACCCGGCTTCTGTGGCGTTAATTTAACGACAGGTTTAACCGCAGGTGCGGCAGTTTCCGCCACCTGCGCCGTAGTTTCGGCCGTTGGCGACAGTTTGATCACCCGGGCTGGTGCTTTATTGCTGCGAGCAGGCAAGGTCATGCCCCCTTGACGCAGAACCTGCTGGGCCTGAGCCTCACTCTCACTCTGGATCTGGGCCAGCGTCGGCAAACTCAGTCGGGCGCCTTTATACAAACCACTCAGACGTCCCCCGGCAAATGCTTGGGGATTCTTGCGATAGATAGCCAACAAAGTCTGATTGATAGAGACCTGACCACTCGGACGTACCCGTTGTGCGATGGACCACAGGGTGTCACTGCTCTTGACCGGACCATAGACTCCCGCCGTGGCACTGTCATCCACCGTAGCGGCCTCTTCGGTCGCCAAAAATGGCTGCGGAACACCCGCTTTCAGCGTGGACTTCCGCACACTGGGCTTGACGACCGGCTTGGGTTGAACTGGCGCTGACTGAACTGGTGTCGCTAACGGCTGGGGGCTGGCGGGAACCAAAGGCGAGGCGGTTGCTTTATCCGGCCCTTTGATCTCGATGTAAAATTCATCCAGTTGTTCAGCCGCATACAGTGGAGCCGTCAGTTGCAAAGAGAGTGCGACGGCTAACGCCAGACGGGAGAAGTGCAGTCCCATAATCGTTCCTTCGTGAATAGGCCTAACGTGGAGAAGGCAGAGGCAAGACAGCTCCAATATAAAACACTCCCTCGCGCCATACCAGTAAACAGCAGCGGGAAGATTCCTGCGGTAAGTCTAGGAAAAATTTGATTTGATTGATATTTCCAGATGAAAGACGGGCCGCTGATTGCGGCCCGTGTCACATCACAGATGGTCCTGGATCAAGCTTTCGGCGATCTGCAGACAGTTGAGCGCCCCACCCTTGCGGATGTTGTCGGTGACCAGCCAGAAATTGAAACCTTGCGGGTGTGAGCCATCCTTCCGCAGCCGAGAAATGAACACCCCACTTTGGCCCGCACCATGAGTCACAGGCGTCACCAGCTCGTCTTCCTGCAAATTGACGCCCGGAGCGGCGGAGAGCACCCGCCGGATCTCCTCCAGATCGCAGCCATGCTGAGTCTCCAGATGGACCACCTGACTGTGACCATAAAAGACCGGCACCCGTACACAGGTTGCATTCACCCCGATGCGTTCATCACCAAGCAAACGCTGGACCTCACTCTCCATACGGGTCTCTTCGAGAGTGAAACCACTGTCGGTTACCTCATCGATCTGCGGCAACAGGTTAAAAGCAATTTGCGCGGCGTAGGTCTCGGCTTCCGCCGGTCGACCGTTCAACAGACTGGCGGTCTGTTTGGCCAACTCCTGAATACCAGCCTTGCCGGTGCCGGACACAGATTGCAGACTGACCACATTGACGCGAGCCACACCGACCTCATCGTGAATGGGTTTCAACGCCAGCATCAATTCGGTAACGATACAGGTCGGACTCGCCACCAGGTTACGCTGACGAACATCCGCCAACTCGTCACCATTCACTTCGGGAATAATCAGCGGGACCGAAAAATCATCCCGATAATGAAGGCTGTTATCCACCACCACACATCCGGCATCGGCAGCCGCCTGAGCCCAGGCAGCGGTCGCTGCTGAGCCTGCCATGAAGAAAGCCAACTGCACCTGAGTCCAGTCAAAATCGGCCACAGCCTCCACCGCCAGAGTTCGGCCCGCGAAGCGCACACTTTCCAATTCGGCCATCTCTACCACTAAGGGGTACAGGGTTCCGACCGGGAACTCTCGCTCTTCGAGCAACTCCAGCAGGGTTTCGCCACCCAGACCATCAACACCCAGAATGGCAATATCAAAACGCTGGCTCATTATCTCAACCTCATCATGTTGCTTATTATGTTGTAAAAACTGCTTGTGGCGTAACAATCAATCGGCGACTGAAAACCCAAGGGCCGCAAGTCTGGGATCGGTACAGCCGTACAACGTCAAGGATGACCACTCCCGACGTTCGGGATACTGTTTCCGCAGTCGATCAAAGCTGGCTGCATCCTGATATTCCATGCGAAAACGGGCATCATCCCGGCGCACATCATAGACCAGATGCACCAGCTGCTGGAGGTTCGCGGCCGTCAGCGTCCCCTGCAACTGCACACTGGCAATGGCCGGCGACGGTAGTAACGCCTGCCAGGTATGGTGGACCGGCAAGCCCGCAAACTGGCAGTAAGCCTGATACAGCTGATAGGTTCCCCTCACTTTGCCTTCCAGGCTGTAGCCCGCAATATGCTGGGTCGCCAGTTCGGTATAGGGAATCAACTCCTGCAGGATCTCCGGCTCATGTTCCCAGACATCCATCACCAGACGCAGCGGCTCGCCACCTTGCTGGCGTAGTAGCAGTGACAGGTTATCCCACACCTCGCCACGGCTGGCGTTGATCAGGAACTGCCCGCCAGGTAAGGCGGCGATGCGTTCGGCATCCAATAGATGGCGGGTCGGAGACTCACCCCCATCGATGAGCGGGACATGGAACGACACCACATCGCAGCCCAGCGCCGTGTCGTAGGAGACAAACTCACGGCTGTCTCCAGCAGCCTGAAGCGGCGGATCACACAGACAAACCTGCATGCCCAGCGCCTGAGCCTTCGCGGCTACGGCAGAGCCGGTATTACCGGCGCCCACAACCCCTAACGTCATGCCAGCCAGGGAAAGCTGATACCGTTCCGCCAATACCAACAAGGCGCTGATGACATACTCCCCCACGCTGATCTTGTTACAGCCGGGTGCACTGCTAAAAGCTATGCCGCGTTCGGCCAGCAAGGCTTGATCGATATGATCCGTCCCTATAGTCGCCGTGCCCACGAACGTTAAACGGTGAGCCTGGGCCAGCAACGCCGCATCCACTCGGGTCACGGAACGCACCAATAAGACATCGGCTTCAGCCACCTGTTCCGCCGTCATGTGACGACCGGGAACACGCACCAGCTCCCCCAACTCGGCAAATAGCGTCTCGGCAACCGGCATATTTTCATCAATCAAGATCCGCATCGTCTCATCCTCTGTCGCTCGCGGTCAGACTGGCCTCATCAGGCCAAGCGCCCCATTGTAGCCAGATGATCGGGGCTTGGGCAGCTCGGGATGCAGCTGTTTACCCTCAGCATCATTCGACACTGGGCGAGCTGCGATGACAGAAGGCGATAAACTCCGCCAAGACTGGATGCAGGTACTTTTCTTTGTTCCAGGCCAAGCGCAGCGGCCGCTGGATCTCAGGTTGCAAATCCAGGGCCACCACCCGTCCATCCCGCACCGCCGCTGCTGTGGCTAACCCGGAAAGCAGGCACAAGCCCAAGCCGCAGGCGACCGCATTTAGAATCGATTCTGTGGTATTGAGTTCTAGCCCCGGCTGCCAGCTTTGCAGATGGGAACCGATCAATCGATGGAACTGTTCACGACTGCCGGAGCCCTGCTCGCGGAGCAACCAGCGTTGTTGTTCCAGATCGGCCATGCACAAACGGCCTGCCCGGGCCAAGGGGTGATCCGGTGCTGCCACGACCAGCATGCGATCCGGCATCCACTCCTGCTGACACAAGTTGCCATCACTGAGAGTCCCCTCCAGCAATGCCATGTCCAGACGGAAATCAGTCAACTGGCTGACGACGGTCTGAGTGTTACTGATCTCGACTTTGAACTCGATGTGGGGGTGAAGCTGCGCGAAGTCGGCGATCAATCGGGGTAACAGGTAATTGCCAATGGTATGGCTGGCACCGATATGCAGTACCCCGTTGGCACGATCCGAACGCTGGAATAGGTGCTCGATCGTATCCAGACGTTGCAATAACTCATCGGCCAACGGCAGTAACTGGGCACCTTGCGTATTGAGTTGCAACCGATTCCGCACTCGATCAAACAGGCGACAGTCGAGCTGCTTTTCCAACTCTTGCAGCGACATGCTGGCCGCTGCCTTGGTAATAAACAGCCGCGAGGCCGCTTCCGCCAGATTCCCGGCCTGCGCCACAGCGACAAACAGCCGTAATTGCTTCAGTGTGATATTCATATCGTTCAGTTTAACTAAACATGACGTTAAGTTGATTAAGATATTTTTAAATTATGCCACGTCTTATCATGACGCTCATCATATGTCGGAGGAGAACCGTCATGCTGCAACGGGTTCAACAGAGATTGACACGGCTACCCACACCTTTGGCAGGCTTGGCGCTGGCGATCGCATCCCTGGGCTGGAGCTGGGAAAATGCGGCGGATTTGCATCAATATGCCAAGTGGGGCAGCGCGCTGATTGCGGCCGTACTGCTACTGGTACTCACCACCAAATTTTTGCGCTTTCCCCATTTATTGCGAGAAGATCTCTCCCATCCGGTGGTTGGCAGTGTGTTACCGACCCTCGCCATGGGCTGGATGGTGGTCTCCAACAGTGTCGGTCAGTGGCATGCCGCTCTGGGACAAGGCATCTGGTTGGCGGCCATCGCCCTGCATTTAGTGTTCCTCGGTTGTTTCATTCATCACAGAGCCAAGAAATTTGCCCTGCACCACATGGTCCCCAGCTGGTTCGTCCCCCCCGTCGGGATCGTGGTGGCCGATGTTGCGTTTCCCGGTGGTGCCTTGCAACCACTGGCCAATGGCCTGCTCTATTTCGGTCTAGTGTGTTACGCCATCATGCTGCCCATCATGATTTACCGCTTGGTGTTTGAGCGGGACATCCCGGATCAGGCCAAACCCACCATCGCCATCATGGCGGCTCCCGCCAGTCTTTGCCTGGCCGGTTACCTGACGATCGTACACACGCCGTCACCCTTACTGGTTGCGCTGCTCGCCGGCATCGCAGTTCTGATGACTGTGATGATCTATGTGGCATTCTTCGCTCTACTACGTCTGCCCTTTAACCCTGGCTATGCGGCCTTCACCTTCCCCATGGTGATTGGCGCAACCGCCCAGTACAAATTAGCGGCCAAGTTGACCCAGTGGGGCATGGCCGCCGACTCGGTACAACTGGTCCGCTATCTGGCACAGGCCGAGCTGGGGATTGCCACCCTGGTGGTTGGCTATGTCGCCCTGCGTTATCTGCGGCACTATTTTTATCACCCCCATGGTCATCAGCAACCATCAGCTCGGGTCACAACCACGCCCCCGGTCCTCACCGAGCACTACCGGTAATTAGACGATAGCCTCTCTAAAGCCGATGAGATTTTCATCGGCTTTTTTTGTGGCTCGCAAGCACATAGTGGCTGGGTCTTGAGTATTCCTCCCCGATATCTGAAGGATGGTCGAGCGGGGGTAGCCGACACAAGCACACCATTTTGTCGGGTTTCACACAGGCAACCACCGACCACCAAAAACAATATTCATTATTTATCAAATAATTACATATTTTTCGGTTGGGCACCCTTGTTGCAACATCCTTGCTAGCCAATCGAATAGCAAGGAGAACGCTCATGGCCAAAGTCGGCATTTTTTTTGGAAGTGACACCGGTAAGACCCGCAAGGTCGCCAAGATGATCCACGAAGCACTGGCCAGCGATGCAGTCGCCGCCCCCGTCAATATCAACAAGGCCAGCATCGATGATCTGCTGGCATTCGATGCCCTGATCCTGGGCACGCCGACGCTGGGTACCGGCCAACTGCCGGGGCTGGATGCCGACTGCCAGGGTGAAAGCTGGGCTGAATTCGTGCCCGAGCTGGAGAGCGCCGATCTGGCCGGAAAAACCGTAGCCCTGTTTGGTCTGGGCGACCAAGAGAGCTATCCGGATGACTTCGTCAGTGCCATGGGCGAGCTGTATGACCTGGTCACCGGCGCCGGCGCCGAAGTAGTCGGTTTCTGGCCCAACAGTGGCTATGAATTCAATGACTCAACCGCGTTGGATGGCGATGAGTTTGTCGGTTTGGCGCTGGATCAGGACAATCAGTCCGACTTGAGCGCCGGACGCATCACCAGCTGGGTTGCCAGCATCAAACCTGCGCTGGGACTGTAATTTACCCCTGAATCCGGGGCCAACCCTGCAACAACCTCGCTTTGCCCGGCAGAATTGACCCTCCGCCGGGCTTTTTTGTGTGAGCACGGCTCACGATTGGCGGTTCGCGGAACCGGCGGAGCGATAATCTCCCGCAGCATGCCTAATCGGCCAAGCCGATGATGTAGCAGCCGTCGCTTGAAACGGGGCGAAACCGGTGACGGTGAGGCTGGAGGGGATAGATCTTCCCCTGGGGAGGGGAAGGTCGGATTTAGTGGCCGGAGAGTTGACGATCCAGGGTGCGCTGCAGGGTTTTAAGCCAGCGGCGCTGGTGTTGTTGTCGCGCCTGCGACAGCTGCTGTTCGATAATCTTCGGCAAGGCCTCCTCCATGGGGATAGGCGCCGCCTCCTGAATATCCAGACACTGGATCAGATGCAGACCCATGGGGCTGCGCAGGACCGGGCTCAAGGCGCCCAGAGGTAGGGCAAACAGACACTCATCCAGCTCAGGATAGAGCTGCCCCGGCGTAACCACACCGATGCGACCACGCTCCATGGCGGTCGGACACTCGGAGTGGCGCAACGCCAGCTCGCCAAACTGATGGGGCTCGGCCAGCAGGATCTCGCGCAACCCCAACATCTGGGCCCGCACCTCCGGTTCACTGAGCGGGTTTTCATCCTCGGTGGTGATCAAAATGTGCCGTACCTCGCGCCGCTCCGGGCGCAGAAAGCGGCGCGGATGGTCCAGATAGTAACGCCGCGCCTCGCTGGCGCTCATGGGCTGCACTTCGGCACTGCACAACTCCAGAACCCCGGCCACCTTCAATTCATGCGCCAGCGCCCTGTAGCAGCTCGGCATCTGTCAGTACCGCCTGCTGCTTGGATGTCCAGCAGGGCCGCCTCGGAGCCATAGTGGCTCACTAGCTGGCTGCGCGCCTGATTCACCATCTGTGGTGTCACCTGCACCTGAATGGCCAGATCACTGGCCAGTACCAGCTCCTCCAGCCCCAATTTTCGCGCCAGTTGCCGCTCCAGCTCAGGCAACTGCTCGGGAGCCAGTTGCCAGGGCAAGGCGGAAAAATTTGCCAGCGCCAATTGCCAGCGCGGATAGGCGTGCCAGCTCATAGGGTCACCTCCTCACCGGTATGGCTCAGCAGCTCGGGCTGCATGGGCCAGCGGATGGCCGACAGTGGCACCTGCAACATACGAGCCCCAAACAGCACCTCATATAGCAGCGGGCTCAGATCTCGACGCACCGACATCACCTGCCCTCGATCGCCAACCTGTGCCAGCAATTTCCCGGCCATGACCAGGGTGCTGGCGGCCTCGACCCAGTCGCCAAATTCAAATTCGCTCTCGATCCAGGGATCATCGCCGGAAATCAGCTCCTGGGCACGGCAACCGACTGTGTAACCCAACTCCATGAAATAGACTTGGTAGATCACCTGATCTTGCAAGATGGTGCCGACATCACGCACATAACCCAGAGCGCCTTTGCGCACCAGCAGATCGCCGCGCTGCTTGCCCGGAAAGCTGCCATCATCGCGCACGGATCGCACCAGCCGGACCGGAGCGCCGTAGTCAAATTGCGCATCCCTCATAACAGCACCTCCTGCAATTGGCTCAGCGGAATGAAGAACGGCTCCAGACGCTGGTAGACCTTGAGGCTGGAATTGCCGCGCACCGGCTGATGGTGGAAGGTCTGATAGGCCTCGCCCAATAACTGTTGCGCCAGGGCAAAGCGGCCAGCCTCGTCCAGTGCCGAGCCGTCGGCGGCACTGAGCGCCTGATGGAAACGGTGCATGACATGCAGGCGACTGATGCGCACCTGCTCTGTATCAAAGGCGAGTTCAAAATGGCTGAGAAACTCTTCGGCAGTTTCCAGCTCATCCACACCCGGCAGGGTTAAAAACCACTCCATAACACCTCCTCACTCACTCGATTGACTATGGGTGACCGGCAGAACAGGGTACGGTACAAATCCCGCAGCTCTACCTCGTCAGGATTTCGTTTGCGACTCTCCGCAAATTGGCGGATCGCCTGTAACACCGGCTCGGCATCGACATCGGCCAGCGGCAGACCCAGACGGGCGAAGATGGCCATCACACCGTGACGACCGGAGTGCTTGCCCAGCACCAGCCGGTGCTCGCGCCCCAACAGATGGGGGTCAACCCCTTGATAATTGAGCCGATCCTTGAGCAAGCCATCCACATGCAGCCCCGACTCGTGAGTAAAGGCCAGATCCCCCACCAGTGGCTTCTGGGCCGCGATCTGCCGTCCAGCCGCGGCGGCGACCCGCTGACACAGGCTCGGCAGTTGCCGGGCATCGATGCCGGTATCCCGGCCATAACAGTGACTCGACGCCAGCACCACCTCCTCCAGCGGCGCATTCCCGGCCCGCTCCCCCAAGCCAATCACTGTGGTATTGGCGTGGGTGGCTCCGGCGCGCAGGGCGGCCAGGGTATTGGCCGTCGCCAGCCCCAAATCGTCGTGGGCGTGGATCTCCAGTTGTCCGCTCCAGTGCTGACGCAGCAGACTGATGCTCTCGAAGGTTGCGAAGGGATCGAGAATGCCCAGGGTGTCGGCATAGCGCAGCCGCTCGACCCCCAGTTGCCGTGCCAACCGGGCAATCGCCGCCAGCTCTTCCGGCGTCGCGCGCGAGGCATCTTCGCAACCGATGCAGACCCGCAGCCCCAGATGCAAGGCTCGCTCAACCGCCAGTACCAGCCGTTCATCAGCCTGCTGGCGACTGATACCCAGCTTGTGGGCCAGCATCTGCGCCGATAGCGGCATGGAGATATCCACCCACTCCACCCCTAGCCGTGCCGCCTGCTCCACCTCATTGAGGCTAGCCCGACACCAGACCATCAACTGGCTATGCCGGACTTGTGCCCGAACCGCCGCGATGCGCGCGCACTCCTCAGGGCCCATGGCCGGAATACCCACTTCCAGCTCTGGCACTCCCGCCGCCTCCAGCGCCAGGGCAATGGCAATCTTTTCATCCCGGGTGAACGCCACCCCGGCCGACTGCTCACCATCTCGCAGTGTGGTGTCGTTGATGATGGGTGCTGTCTGTTGCATACGCGCTCCCTTGGCCAATCCATAGCGAGATACAGCAAGAGCCGTTCCATGAAATAATCATTGTTATTCAGTGGATTGCGTTTCTATATCCGCCACAACAGCACGCTGATGCCCCACATTGTGGGAATTCCGACACAAGCCCGTGCGGCATACAGAGCCCTTGGTCCGGCAGCGCCCGGGAACGCCGACTCACCATGAAGACATCCCTGTAGGCGCGACGGCGGCCTCCCTGCCGCCGACGGTCGGCTTATCCCGCACGCGGCCGTACCATTCGATTCCCTCGATCGTGTCATGCCGCAGCCAACAGGTTCACAGACACCCGAACATTGCCGGATGCCAGCCGCCTCCTAACCCACAGGACATTGGCAGCGGATCGCGCAAAAAAAGAGCCGCACAGAGGCGGCTCACCGGTTGAACAGGGGTCGTTATGGTTAGCCGTAAGCCGGGGCGAACTCGCCATGACTGGCCAGTTGCGGCTTGTTCTGTTGCCAGTAGGGCGACAAGGATCGCAGGCGCTCGATGATCATCGGCAGTTGCAGGATCACCTGATCAATCTCCCGTTCACGACTAAAGCGCGACAAGGAGAAGCGGATACTGCCGTGCGCCGCCGTGTAGGGAATGCCCATGGCCCGCATCACATGGGAGGGCTCCAGAGAGCCGGAGGTGCAGGCACTACCGCTGGAGGCGGCGATCCCCAGCTGATTGAGCATCAGCAAGATGGCCTCGCCCTCCACAAACTCGAAGGCGATATTCAGGGTATTCGGGGTGCGGTGCTCGGGGTCGCCGGTGACCATGGCGCATGGGACGGCTGCCAGCAACGCCTGCTCCAACTTGTCGCGCAGACCCCGGATCGGCCCTTCGAGCATCGGCATATGCAGCTCGGCCAGCTCGCAGGCCATTCCCAACCCGATAATGCTTGCACTGTTCTCGGTACCGGCACGGCGTCCGCGCTCCTGATGGCCGCCGCGCAATAACGGACGGAAGCGGGTGCCTCGGCGCACATACAGGGCGCCCACCCCCTTGGGGCCATGCAACTTATGGCCGGAAAACGACAGCAGATCGATGGCACTGCTGGCCAGGTTGACGGGCATCTTGCCGACCACCTGCACCGCATCGGTATGGAACAGAATGCCTTTGTCCTTGGCCATCTGCGCCATCTCCAGCACCGGGAACAGGGTGCCGGTTTCATTGTTGGCCCACATCACCGACACCAGCGCCACTTCGTCGCTGAGCAGGGCGGCATAGGCATCCAGATCCAGTCGCCCCTGACCATCGACGGCCAGACGGTGGATCTGATAACCCTGCCGCTCCAGGTGTTCGCACACTTCCAGAATGGCCGGATGTTCCACTGCGGTGGTGATGATCTGCTTACGCTCGGGGAAGGCTTCCACCGCCGAGAGCAGCACAGTGCTGTTGGCTTCGGTCGCGCAGGAGGTAAAGACGATTTCGCTATCATGTTCGGCACCCAGCAGGGCCGCCACCTGATGGCGGGCTATCTCCAACGCCTTGCGCACCGGCTCGCCAAAGCCGTGAATGGAAGAGGGATTCCCATAGTGCTCGGTCAAAAACGGCATCATGGCTTCAAGCACCATAGGGTCAAGCCGGGTCGTGGCGTTGTTATCCAAATAGATAGCTTTCATGGCATTTCTCCTTACTGGGAACTAGGCGACGGCTTCGGTGACACTGACGACCTGCACATAGCGGCCGAGGGCTTCCATCAGTTTTTGCTGGATCCAGGCCAGTGTCATATCGGTCATCATGCAGCCCATACAGGCGCCGGAGAGTGCGACTTCGACCTTATTCTCACTGACCCCGATCAGGGCCACATCACCGCCATCGGCCTGCAAATGCGGACGCATGGCCTCCAGTACCGCTTCGACCTGCACCCAGGCCGAGCTGCGTTCGGCCACCAGTTGGGGCGCGACTGAAATCGCCACGCTGCCGGATTTGGCATAGGCCCCACTCTTGGCTTCGCCACAGACGCCGCTGGCCAGCACCTTGTCCAGCACCTGTTCGATCTTCTCATGGCAGGTACTGCAACCGCCGCCCGCCTTGGTGTAATGAATAACCTCCATCAGGGTGGTCAGGCCGTTTTCCTTCACGGCCTTGACGATCTTGCCCTCATCCACGGCGAAGCATTTGCAGATCAAGGCCCCTTCTTCGTGGTCATCGCGCCACACTTCACCGCGATAGTTAGCAATTGCCGCCTCCAAGGCTTCACTGCCCATCACAGAGCAGTGCATTTTTTCGGGCGGCAGGCCATCCAGATACTCGGCGATATCCTGATTGGTCAGCTCGGCAGCCTGGCTAAGCGTCTTACCGATCACCAGCTCGGTCAGGGCTGAAGAGGAGGCAATGGCGCTGCCACAACCGAAGGTCTGGAAGCCGGCATCTGTGATGATCTCCGATTCCGGATCAACCTGGAGCATCAGACGCAAGGCATCGCCACAACTGATGGAGCCCACATCGCCCACCGCATTGGCATCGGCCAGGATCTTGGCATTGCGGGGGTTGAAGAAGTGATCCTTAACTTTTTCTGAATAATTCCACATGTGCTGTTCTCCCGCCCTGAATTAACAACTGGAGCCGGCCGCGGTTGGCTCGCAGCGACCCGTATCACACTGGCAACCGGCTGGTTGCAACTTGATTTCCAGACCCGTCTCACCCTGACGCTCGGCCAGCGTGATGACGGCGCCCTTGAGTTGAGGCCATTGCCGACGGTCGGCCACCAGGCTCAGGCCCGGCAGATCCAGCCGCAGGTCGTCACCCAGCATCTGCGCACTCCAGCCCACCGCCAGCTTCCAGCCCTGACAGGCATCGCCGCTGACGATGAGACGCAAACCAAAATTCGGCTGGGTCAGGGATTGTTGTAACGCCTGGAGGGTGGCCAGGGCTTCTGGCTGAATGTCGATCATGATGCGGACTCCTGAGCAATGACCCTTTGACAGGAGCAAGGGATGAGCCAAAAAAATAATTGATATAAATCAGACAATTAAAATATTAAGAAGTAAAAATGAGGCCACAAATACACAGAGATTGTCGACTTTGTCACACTAGCGACAGGGACGTGGGAGGCCGTGAAATATCCGGCAAAAAGAACAGTGACCCGGCTCTAAGCTCTGGTGAAAAGGGACAAGACCCCTTGAAAATCAAGTGTCTCCCCCCTGTTTGCTCGCTATGATTAAGACAGTATCCACTAACCCCCTGTCACTATGGCCAGTTTGCCAACCCGAGGAACCGATGCATGGGTCGAGCGCATCAGTAATAAAGAGATGCCGGCCTTATGCTCTACAGTGCGCATGCTTGAGCAGATGGCCAAGGATGATACCTCCTCGCTGGCTCACCTCGGCCAGTCGGTGCTCCATGACCACGGTCTGACAACCCGCATCCTGCGAGTCGCCAACAGCGTGACCTATAGCCGTAGTGGCAATCAGGTGACCACCATGAGTCGCGCCGCCGTGTTGCTGGGCTTCAACGCCCTCAAGCACATCTGCATCACCGCCACCTTGGTGGATAGCTTGCTGAAAAATAGGGATATCAGCCATTCGGTGTATGACCGACTATTGCGCTTGATGGCACAATCCTTCCATGCCGGCATGCTGAGCAAGATGCTCCTGGCCGATCATGACGATGAGACCCGCGAAGAGGCCTTCATCGCCGCCCTGTTGCACAATTTAGGCGAGAGTGCCTTCTGGAGTATGGGCGGGCCGCTCGCTGAAGAGCTGGATGATAAATTACGGCTCAGCCCGGATAACGAAGATGAGACCGTGCGCGAGATGCTGGGTACCAGCTTCAACAAGCTGAGTATTGGTCTGGCCAGCTCCTGGAACATGGGCAAGTTACTGATAGCCTCGTTGACCGATCCGGATCGGCGTACACCCGAGGTACAGGCCATCAATCTGGCGAACCGGTTCAGCGCCCTGATGATGAACCCGCACACCACCCAGCCCCAACTTCAGCAAGGACTAAAAGAGCTGGGTAAAGTCATGGAGCTGGATATCGCTCAGGTCAAACAGAAGGTCAAACGCTGTAATTATGAATCGGTCCGGCTCGCCACCACCTATGGTGCCCGTATGCTGACCCCCTATCTGGACAAGGGAGCCAATGCCCTGCTGCTGCCCGAGCAGGAGCAAGTACCGCAACCCATAGAGTCGAATGAAGTGCTGCAACTGCGCATGCTGCGCGAACTGACCTTTTTGACCCTGGAAAAAGCCGATATCAACTTGATGATCCACACAGCTCTGGAAGGGATCTCCCGGGGAATTGGCATGGACAGGGTACTGGTGTTGATGCTCAATCGAGAAAAAAATCGCCTCACCCCGCGCTTTGTCACCGGATTACAGGGCGATCTGCTCAAGCAACGCTTCACCCTGGATGTCAGTGAGCGCAACAATCTGTTTGCCCAACTCCTCAGCCAACAAGAGCCCCTGTGGATTGCTTCGCTCAACGATCCGAAATGGAGCCCGCTCATCAGTCCGTCGTTACGCACCGCCGTCCACAATAAGGGATTCTTTATCGCGCCTATCATTGTCGAACAGCAATCGATAGGTCTGTTCTACGCAGATCGTGCCGATAGCGGCCGCGCCCTGAGCCGGGATGATTTTTTCAGCTTTACCCACTTTGTGCAGCAAACCAACCTCTGCCTGGCCGTGGTCATGAAGCAAAAAGAGTAATACCTCTCAGGTCCGCCGCCATGAAGCCGGAGCTTGCCCACAGTTTTAACATTAATGACCGTTAGTCATTCCCATATGACCCCAAAAGCCGTAGCATGGTTTCTCGAAAAAGATAGGCATTTCAGGAAGAAAGCCCAAACATTGTCATTTTTGCCACAACGGTTTCACTGGCAGCGAATCAAACGCTCTCATGAGCCCGTTCGCCGCAGTGATTCCGTCACCTGCATCGACAATGCGCCGCCCCTGAGTCCTTCATGGAGAAGCATCAGCGACTGGGGGCTGTAACCTAGTGGCGGTAGCTTACCTGTTACACTGCCCCATCCGACACCACTGATGGCCCACTCACAGATCCGACAGCGGACTGCGCACGCCGTTCGCCCCCTGCTGCAGCACATGGGTATAGATTTGTGTGGTCCGGACATCAGAATGACCCAACTGCTCCTGCACGGTACGAATATCGGCGCCGCGAGCCAGCAAATGAGTCGCAAACGAGTGCCGCAGGGTATGACAGCTAACCGGCTTGCCCAAGTTGAGCTGCCGCGCTGTAGCCCGCACGGCTTTTTGCAGGGTGGATGGGTCCAGATGATGGCGACGCAGAGCCCCATCCACAGGGTCCTGGCTCAAGACCGCCGAAGGAAACAGATAGTGCCAGCCCAGCTCCTTATTGGCCGACGGATATTTCCGCGCCAATGCAGTGGGCAAAGAAACGCCGTCGTATTGATCATTCAGACAATCGCTGAGGAAAAACCGCTGGGCGTACGCCATCTGTTCACGCAAGGCTGGAATAAGCTCGGAAGCCAGCGTTACCCGCCGGTGCTTGCCCCCTTTGCCATTCCAGACCATGACGCACAAATAGTTAAAATCGATATCGTGGATGCGCAGCCGCATCACCTCCATCAGCCGTAGCCCGCTGCCATACATCAACTGCGCCAGCAGCCGTAGATGCACCGGCATTGCCAGTAGCAGGGCGCGCACCTCGCTCTGGGTCAGCACCGAGGGTAACTTGGGGGCGCGTTGACTGCGGGTGAACTCCATCTGCAACTGCAGCGGCCGTAACAAGATAGTCTTGTAGAGAAACACCAGCGCATTGAGTGCCTGAGCCTGAGTCTTGCTGGCAACCCGACGGTTGGTGGCCAAATGAGTGAGAAAACTCTGCACCTCAGCCTCCCCTAACTCAGAGGGATGTTTCATCTGATGAAAACGGATAAACGCCGTGATCCAGTGCAGATAGGCTTCAATTGTCGCCATGGCATAGCGCAACATCAGCATCTGCTCATAGATGCTGGCCAAAAAAGGCGAATGGGGTTTACGCATGGGAGTCACCTCGAACGCATGTATATACAACCAGTATATATCCGAGTGAAACACGCAACAGACTAAGTGGAAACTTTCCGCATTGTTACAAAAACTATGCAACGCCACGCCCGTAACCATTGGGCCCCAAAGGGCTTTCTAGCCCCGGCATTGCCCCCATCCGCACACTATGTCGAACCCTTCCCCCGTACTATTGAGGAACGGTTCCAGACAATAAGTTGTTGTGCGGTTTTCCAGGTAATTGAGTTGTAGTGGCAAGAGCGGTTTAAATATCAGGCAATATCGAATCCTGCTGACCTTCGAGCTCGGTCGTTGGGGTTTAGTGAATCAACCGAACCAATGAGTTGTCATCGGCATCTTGGTGGTTGATTTGAGTCCAGTTTGAATATCAGACATGGCGCTGTTTTCTTCTGTGGTGTTAGCCGTCCAGGTTAAGCATCGACACCAGCACCCTGCTCTTTTTTGTTCCAAATAAATCCGTGAACCATGCCAACATCAGCGGCGGTTCTTTGCTTTATCAAGTTGAGTTGGTCCGGGCGAATCAGCGCTCTATTCTTCGTGACGTTGTTCAGGGCAATCCGTTTCAGCGGCTCTATTTCGTTGCTGCCCAAGCGGTGGCGTAGCCGGTTTTATCGCAACGGCACAACAAATAGTTTAAGTCGTTCGCTTCGCTCACTGGGACGCGCATAAAGCCGCGCGCCCCATAACTAAAAGGTTGTGCGGTTTTCCAGGTAATTGAGTTGTAGTGGCAAGAGCGGTTTAGATAGCTGGCAATTTTGAATCCTGTTGGTCTTCGAGCTCGGTCGTCCAGGTTGGGTGGATCAACCAAACCAATGAGTTGTCATCGGCATCGTGGTGGTTGATTTGAGTCCAGTTTGAATGTCAGACATGGCGCTATTTTCTTCTGTGGTGTTAGCCGTCCGGGTTAAGCATCGGCACCAGCGCCCTGCTCTTCTTTGTTCCAAATAAATCTGAGAACCATGCCAACATCGGCGGCGGTTCTTTGCTTTATCAGGTTTGGCTGGTACGGGTAAATCAGCGCTCTATTCTTCGTGACGCTGTTCAGACCAATCAGTTTCGGCAACTGTATTTCGTTGTTGCCCAAGCGGCTGGCATAGCCGGTTTCATCGCAACGGCACAACAAAAGTTTAAACACCGGACTGGCTATACGCAGCCGCTCTTTATTCAACACCGGTTGCAGCCAGCCGGTTAAACAGACGTTATGCAGGGTATAAAGGTAGGCATCATGAGGATAATCGCAATAGTCTATGCTGCACTGGTGTTTATTATTGCCATTTGGGCATGGCATTCCGAAATTAAATTCCTTCACTCATCAATAGAACATCTACTACCGATTTCTTTATTGTCATTTGTATCGCTGCCAACATCACTATCCACGAGAGCAATGTATAATTGGTTCCCAGATCTGTTTGATATGCCATTATTACAAACCTCATGGATAACGATGTGTGCCGCATTTCAATCAATTGTAATATTTTTACTGGCACACTTAACAAACAAAAAACATTAGCGCATGGTAAATTATTATAGTCCATCAGCTAACTGAGGTAACAGAGTGAATCGACTTGTTATTATCACATGGATTGTAGGCGTTATACTCCTTACATGTGTTGGTTACATATTACTGTGGCACGGCGCTGTCTATTTAGAGAGCGCAAACACAACTGGTGTCTATAGCGTTATTTATTTGTTCGAGGTCGTGATTGGTTCAATTATATTATGGCCTGTAGTTAGCTATGGTTGGATTACTCATTGGCTTACAGGGGATAAAGGCATTACTTCACTATCAATATTACTTGCACTTCAAGGCTCTGGATACTTTGCACTGTTTTGGTTTTATCAAAAACTGAAGAGCAAGAAAGCATAACAAATAGTTTAAGTCGTTCGCTTCGCTCACTGGGACGCGCATAAAGCCGCGCGCCCCATAACTAAAATGTTGTGCGGTTTCCCAAGCAGTTGAGTTAATAGGTACAAGAGCGGTTTCAATTTCTGGCAATATTGAATCTTGCTGATTTTCGAGACCTGTCGTTCTGGTCCAGTGAAACATTCAAATACATTCGTTATCAGCGGCATCTTGGTGCCCAATTGAAGTCCAGGTTGAATACCAGCCATGGCGCTACTTTCTTCTTGGGTGTTAGCGGGGCCAGATTAAACATCAGCACCAGCGCCCTGTTCTTCTTTGTTCCAACAGGTTTGGTTTAATCGGGTTATTTGGCGCTCTATTCTTCATCGCGCTGTTCAGGTCAATCCGTTGCATCGGCTCTATTTCGTTGTTGCCCAAGCGGCTGGCATAGCTGGTTTCATTGCAACGGCACAACAAAAAGTTTAAGTCGTTCGCTTCGCTCACTGGGACGCGCAAAAAGCACGCGCGCCCCATAACTAAAATGTTGTGCGGTTTTCCAAGCAGCAGCGGCAATAGGTACAAGAGCGGTATTAATAGCAGGCAATATTTAATCCTGTGGGTCTTAGAGCGCTGTCGTTCTGGTCCGGTGAATCATGCAAAACAAGTCGCCGTCCCCAGCATCTTGGTGGTTTTTTTGAGTCTGGTTTGAATGGCAGCAGTGGCGCTGTTTTCTTCTTGGGTATTAGCGAGTCCAGGTTAAATATCAGCACCAGTGCCTTGTTCTTCTTTGTTCCAACAGGTTTGGTTTAATCGCGTTATTTGGCGCTCTATTCTTCATGGCGCTGTTCAGGCCAATCTGTTTCATCGGCTTTATTTCGTTGTTGCTCAAGCGGCTGGCATAGCTGGTTTCATTGTAACGGCACAACAAAAAGTTTAAGTCGTTCGCTTCGCTCACTGGGACGCCGCAAGCGGCGCCCCATAACTAAAGTGTTATGCTTCATAATAGAGCAGAGGAACCAAATTCTGAAAAAGCTAATTTTAATGTGGCTCCTTCCAAAAATAATTTCAAGATCTTGTGATTCTCGAATTCCAAGATCGGGAGAGGAAGGCGAAAAAGTAAACTGTTTTGTTGTTGCATTGGATCGTGAAAACGAGCCTTTTTTCGTTGCTACTAACTATGAAAAAAGTGTTCTTCATGGCTTAAAGTGGAATGGAGAGATGTATGCAGATGAACATTCTATCTCTATTGATAGTCTAGATGATGGAAAACTAACAATAACACATTACTACGGACTTTTTAAAGTTAGCTACACTAGTGTATATGATCTAGCCTGGAATTATTTATCTAAGTTCGTTTATCTCAAAATACATCTATATCGCCGCATTAGCTCCGTTCACCAGCATTTTTTCAACAAGAAAAAACTCGTAACCAAAAAGAGAATGGAACTAATAGAGTTTATGATGAATGACCAATTAGTTCGAGAACATCAAGGTATTGATATAATTGATTTAATGACCAAGCTTTATTCCATGAAGTGGGTTTCACACCCATCCGCCGATGAACAAACAAACAAGCTAGAGCTATATCTTGACTCTTTATTGGACTCCGGTGATCTTAAAAAAATTAACGATGAGTATGTGGTCACAGGAAAAGCAATAAGCACCATTGAAAAGTATGAAGAAGATGATAGAAGGCATACTGTAGCTGTAAAATTACAAAAAAAAATGATTTTGCTTACCATGATCCTTGCTTTGGTAGCGATAGTTCAATCTGGGATTATTAAGCTACCAGTTCTGCTTGATCTAACAGAAAATCATGAATTGCATAACAAACAAATGCAGCCGACGCAAAAACCGCGCGGCTGATTTGAATGTTGTGCGGTTTCCCGGGTAATTGAGTTGTAGTGGCAAGAGCGGTTGTAATATCAGGCAATATTGAATCTTGTTGGCCTTAGAGCTCGGTCGTTGAGGTTGGGTGAATCAGCCATACCAATGCGCTATCCCCAGCATCTTGGTGGGCAAATAATGTCCAGTTTGAATATCAGCAATGGCGCTACTTTCTTCTTGGGTGTTAGCAATCCAGGTTAAACATCGGCACCAGTGCCCTGCTCTTCTTTGTTCCAAATAAATCCGAGAACCATGCCTGCATCAGCGGCGGTTCTTTGCTTTATCAGGTTGGGTTGGTTCCGATGAATCAGCGTTCTATTCTTCGTGACGCCGTTCAGGCCAATCGTTTCAGCGGCTTTATTTCGTTGTTGCCCAAGCGGCTGGCGTCGCCAGTTTCATCGCAACGGCACAACAAAAGTTTAAACACCGGACTGGCTATAAGCAGCCGCTCTTTATTCAACACCGGCTACAGCCAGCCGGTTAAACAGACGTTAGCAATCTACAGGAATATAGAATGGCGGTAGGAATCAAAGTTGGAAGCATTACAGATGAAATCGGCACATCCGAATTCTTTCATGCTTTCTTCAGCACCGTTAGTGGCAATTTGGAAAAAGAAGGCTGGGCTAGTCGTTTTCCTGCTGTGCTTGGTGATTTATATCAAGGCAACCTTGATGCAGCTTCCGCTAACTCAGCGCTTTCAGAACTAATCATAATTCAAAAAGAATTATCTTCTTTCAAGCCTGATATGGTTGTGTGGGATATTGAAAACCCTAACAAGCAACCTCCTTGGGGCAGCAATATATCCGCTGACATTACTTCTTTAGCCGATTATTTTATTACATCTACGGGCCGAGATTTAATTTCAACTCTAATCGAGGCACTAGAAGATGCAGCATCAAGCAATAAACCGGTTGCAATCGTCCAGTGCTAACAAGTCAATCAACTTCGCGCCTTCGGCGCCGGACGCGCTAACGCGCGCCGGTTATTGAAGTGTTAGGCCCTAAATCACCATCGAGGAAAATTTAAATGTCATCTACAAGAAATATCATCAATGATTTCCGTTTTGAAATAAGTGCAGGCAATAGAAAATGTGATGTCAATAGTTCACATACAATTAGTAAAGGTGAAAAGCATTTTGCTTATGAAAAAATTCATGGACAACGAACCAACATATGTATGAATTGTGCGCCAGCTATTCTCGCCAAAGCTAAAGAACACCTTGATACATTATTGGTTGAGTTAGAAAAATCATAATCGCTATTGCTATAATGCTAATTGGTTAAACCATAAAAAGGAGTGCTAATGAGTTCAGTTTTATCAGTTCTATCAGATCCAGGTGCTTTGTTGGGTGGAGTGATAATTGGCATAATTAGCACAACTATATACAATGGTTTCGGGAAGCTGCCATCTAAAGTTAGGGCTTTAACTAGAAAAAGAAAGTTAGAAAAAATCAATAGACTCAGAAAACACAGGTCTAATCCCATGCGTATAACTTACTCAATAGGAAGAAGTAACAATTTATTTATTTCATTCATATTCATTTGTTTCTTTTATCTTAGTTTATTGCTTTTTTCTGCTGCATTTAGAGAGTTCATAAACCAATCAATCCCTCTTACAATTCTTATATCGTCGCCAATATTTATCATTGAAATAATATGGTTGTTTTCAGATTCATTTGCAAACAAACTAATAGAAGAACATGGTAAGTTTTTAAAATACCAAAGAAAAGCCTAACAAATAATTGGTGTGGGATTGCTTCGCAACCCCACAATTAGAGGTTGTGCGGTTTTCCAAGTAATTGAGTTGTAGTGGCAAGAGCGGTTGCGATAGTAGGCGATATTGAATCCTGTTGGTCTTCGAGCTCGGTCGTTGGGGTTGGGTGAATCAGCCGAACCAATACGTTGTCAGCAGCATCTTGGTGGGCAATTAGAGCTCAGTTTGAATACCAGCAATAGCGCTGTTTTCTTCTGTGGTGTTAGCAAGGCCGGATTTGACATCAGCACCAGTGCCCTACTCTTCTTTGTTCCAAGTAAATCCGTTAACCATGCCAACATCGGCGGCGGTTCTTTGCTTTATCAGGTTTGGCTGGTACGGGTAAATCAGCGCTCTATTCTTCGTGACGCTGTTCAGGCCAATATGTGTCATCGGCTTTATTTCTCTGTCGCCCAAGCGGATGGCGTTGCTAATATTTACTGAACGGCACAACAAAAAGTTTAAGTCGTTCGCTTCGCTCACTGGGACGCGCATAAAGCCGCGCGCCCCATAACTAAAATGTTGTGCGGTTTTCCAAGCAGCGGTGGTAATAGGTACAAGAGCGGTTGCCATATCAGACAATATTGAATCCTGTTGGTTTTCGAGACCTGTCGTTTTGGTCCAGTTAAGCATTCAAACCAATGTGTTGTTAGTGGCATTTTGGTGGTTGATTTGATTTGAGTTCAGTTTAAACGGCAGACATGGCGCAGCTTTCTTCTTGGGTGTTAGCGAGTCCAGGTTAAACATCGGCTCCAGCGCCCTGCTCTTCTTTGCTCCAGCAGGTTTGGTTTAATCGGATTATTTGGCGCTCTATTCTTCATAGCGCTGTTCAGGCCATTCTGTTTCAGCGGCTATATTTCGCTGTCGCCCAAGCGGCTGGCGTAGCCGGTTCATCGCAACGGCACAACAAAAGTTTAAACACCGGACTGGCTATAAGCAGCCTCTCTTTATTCAACACCGGTTGCAGCCAGCCGGTTAAACAGACGTTGTGCGGTTGTCCAAGCAATTGAGTGAATAGGTACAAGAGCGGTTTAGATAACAGGCAATATTGAATCCTGCAGGTTTTCGAGCTCGGTCGTTGGGGTTTGGTGAATAATCCAAACCAAGGTGCTGCCAGCAGCATCTTGGCGACCGATTGAAGTTCAGTTTGAATACCAGCAAAGGCGTTGTTTTCTTCTGTGGTGTTAGCGAGTTTAGGTTCAACATCAGCATCAACGCCCTGCTCTTCTTTGTTCCAAATAAATCCGTGAACCATGCCCGCATCAGCGGCGGTTCTTTGTTTTATCGGGTTGGTCTTGTTCGGATATTTCGGCGTTCAATTCTCCGTGACGCTGTTCAGGCCAATCTGTTCATCAGCTCTATTTCGTTGTTGCCCAAGCGGCTGGTGTTGCTGGTTCATCGCAACGGCACAACAAAAGTTTAAACACCGGACTGGCTATACGCAGCCGCTCCTTATTCAAGACCGGTTACAGCCAGCCGGTTAAACAGATGTTGTGCGGCTTTCCAAGCGGTGGCGGTAATAGGTACAAGAGCGGTTTCAATATCAGGCAATATTGAATCCTGCAGGTCTTCGAGCGCCGTCGTTCTGGTTCGGTGAAACATCCAAACCAAGTCGTTATCCCCGGCATTTTGGTGGTTGATTTGAGTGCAGCTTGAATATCAGCAATGGCGCTACTTTCTTCTTGGGTGTTAGCAGGGCCAGGTTAAAAATCGGCACCAGCGCCCTGCTCTTCTTTGTTCCATCAGGTTTGGTTTAAACGGGTTATTTGGCGCTCTATTCTTCATGGCGCTGTTCAGCTCAATATGTTTCATCGGCGGTATTTCGTTGTTGCCCAAGCGGCTGACATAGCTGGTTTCATCGCAACGGCACAACAAAAAGTTTAAGTCGTTCGCTTCGCTCTCTGGGACGCGCAAAAAGCACGCGCGCCCCATAACTAAAATGTTGTGCGGTTTCCGAAGCAGCGGCGGTAATAGGTACAAGAGCGGTTGCAATATCAGGCAGCATTGAATCCTGCGGGTCTTCGAGACCTGTCGTTCTGGTCCAGTGAAGCATCCAAACCAATGTGTTGTCCCCGGCATTTTGGTGCCCAATTGAAGTTCAGTTTGAATACCAGCAATGGTGCTGCTTTCTTCTTAGGTGTTAGCGGGCCCAGGTTAAACATCGGCACCAGCTCCTTGTTCTTCTTTGTTCCATTAGGTTTCGTTTAATCGGGTAATTTGGCGCTCTATTCTTCATGGCGCTGTTCAACTCAATCAGTTTCGTCGGCTTTGTTTCGTTGTTGCCCAAGCGGCTGGCATAGCCAGTTTCAGTGCAGCGGCACAACAAAAAGTTTAAGTCGTTCGCTTCGCTCACTGGGACGCGCATAAAGCACGCGCGCCCCATAACTAAAATGTTGTGCGGTTTTCCAAGCAGTGGCGGTAATAGGTACAAGAGCGGCTGTGATAGCAGGCAATATTGAATCCTGCAGGCCTTCGAGCTCGGTCGTTTGAGTTTGGTGAATCATCCAAGCCAATGGGTTGTCAGCAGCATCTTGGTGGCCGATTGAGGTTCAGTTTGAATACCAGCTACGGCGCTGTCTTCTTCTGTGGTGTTAGCTGGTCCAGGTTAAACATCAGCATCAGCGCCCTGCTCTTCTTTGTTCCAAATAAATCCGTGAACCATGCCTACATCAGCGGCGGTTCTTTGCTTTATCAGGTTGGGCTGGTTCGGGTAAATCTGCGTTCTATTCTTCGTGACGCTGTTCAGGCCAATCTGTTTCATCGGCTCTATTTCGTTGTTGCCCAAGAGGCTGGCGTCGCTAGCTTCATCGCAACGGCACAACAAAAGTTTAAACACCGGACTGGCTATAAGCAGCCGCTCCTTATTCAACACCGGTTGCAGCCAGCCGGTTAAACAGACGTTAGGCATGTCATGGGCAAATTAATCAGCGCAATCACATCGCATGACCTTCAAGGTATTGCTGAAGCGTATCAGGAGAATCCATCTTCCGCATTTGAACGCGTCAATGGATGGTTGCCAATTGAATGGGCAGAAAAAACTGGAAATTGCGTCACTCAAGCACGCACAGCTCGAATTCTGAGTCAAAAACTTCCAAGTTTGTCGCCTAGAGCAGTGCTAAAAAAGTACATAGCAATTATTTCAGCGACCGATTATGAGGTCATTCCAAGAAACACGCTCTCTTCCATGATTTGGGATGCCGTATATAAAGGGAAAACATTTAAGGTTGATCGTTGGAACAGAGACCTTATTGCATCACCAGAACATGCACTTGATGTTCGCTATTTGATTGAGCAATGTGACATTTTGTCTACGGAAGAGCTTGGAGCGTTTATTGAAAATGCCTAACCAATAGTTTAAGTCGTTCGCTTCGCTCACTGGGACGCGCATAAAGCCGCGCGCCCCATAACTAAAATGTTGTGCGGTTTTCCAAGCGGTTGAGTTAATAGGTACAAAAGCGGTTTAAATTTCAGACAATATTGAATCCTGCGAGTTTTCGAGACCTGTCGTTCTGGTCCAGTGAAACATCCAAACCAAGTCGTTGTCCCCTGCATTTTGGTGCCCAATTGAAGTTCAGTTTGAATACCAGCACTGGCGCTGCTTTCTTCTTTGGTGTTAGCGGGGCCAGGTTAAATATCGGCACCAGTGCCTTGTTCTTCTTTGTTCCAACGAGTCAGCCTGCTGCGGGTTATTGGGTGCTCTATTCTTCATGGCGCTGCTCAGGCCAATTTGTTGCATCGGCTATATTTCGTTGTTACCCAAGCGGCTGGCATAGCTAGTTTCATGGCAACGGCACAACAAAAAGTTTAAGTCGTTCGCTTCGCTCTCTGGGACGCGCAAAAAGCACGCGCGCCCCATAACTAAAATGTTAGGCTTCATTAATATCTGAGAAATTATGCACATAAAATCATACTTTAAATCCATCATCATCTTGTCATTATTGACCGGGTGCGCAACGACTGACAATAAAACACACGACAAAGCATATGCTCGCAAAATGCTTGAATGCGCACAAAGACATACTCAATTCAGTTTGGTCTATGGCATAGCTCAATTAACAGAGAAAGCTCAAATAGAGAGTAAGGTTTTTGTTGATGCGGCTGTAAATGCTAGCAGCGAAGAATTCGTCAAACAAGAGTCTCCTATAATTCAAAAGGCCATTTATCAGGAAATCTCTGGTAAATTAAATGGCTCTCAATCTCCAGCTGACCTAGAGGCATGGATGCAAGACCAATATAAGCTCTGCTTGGCGGAAATTTAATAAAGTGCACTTTCAACCCAACCAGTCGTTCAAAGTGATATAACCTAACAAATAGTTTAAGTCGTTCGCTTCGCTCACTGGGACGCGCATAAAGCCGCGCGCCCCATAACTAAAATGTTGTGCGGCTTTCCAAGCAGTGGTTGTAATAGGTACAAGAGCGGTTGCGATAGCAGGCAATATTGAATGCTGCAGGTCTTCGAGCGCCGTCGTTCTGGTTCGGTGAATCATCCAAACCAATTCGTTGTCCCCGGCATCTTGGTGGGCAATTGAAGTTCAGCTTGAATACCAGCAATGGCGCTGTTTTCTTCTGTGGTGTTAGCAGTCCGGGTTGTATATCCACACCTACGCCCTGCTCTTCTTTGTTCCAAATAAATCCGAGAATCATGCCCATATCAGCGGCGGTTCTTTGCTTTATCAGGTTGGGCTGGTACGGGTAAATCAGCGTTCTATTCTTCGTGGCGCTGTTCAGGCCAATCAGTTTCGGCAACTGTATTTCGTTGTTGCCCAAGCGGCTGGCATAGCCAGTTTCATTGTAACGGCACAACAAAAAGTTTAAGTCGTTCGCTTCGCTCACTGGGACGCGCAAAAAACACGCGCGCCCCATAACTAAAGTGTTGTGCGGTTTTCCAAGTAATTGAGTTGTAGTGGCAAGAGCGGTTGCGATAGTAGGCGATATTGAATCCTGTTGGTCTTCGAGCTCGGTCGTTGGGGTTGGGTGAATCAGCCGAACCAATACGTTGTCAGCAGCATCTTGGTGGGCAATTAGAGCTCAGTTTGAATACCAGCAATAGCGCTGTTTTCTTCTGTGGTGTTAGCAAGGCCGGATTTGACATCAGCACCAGTGCCCTACTCTTCTTTGTTCCAAGTAAATCCGTTAACCATGCCAACATCGGCGGCGGTTCTTTGCTTTATCAGGTTTGGCTGGTACGGGTAAATCAGCGCTCTATTCTTCGTGACGCTGTTCAGGCCAATATGTGTCATCGGCTTTATTTCTCTGTCGCCCAAGCGGATGGCGTTGCTAATATTTACTGAACGGCACAACAAAAAGTTTAAGTCGTTCGCTTCGCTCACTGGGACGCGCATAAAGCCGCGCGCCCCATAACTAAAATGTTGTGCGGTTTTCCAAGCAGTTGAGTTAATAGGTACAAGAGCGGTTTTAATTTCAGATAATATTGAATCCTGCGGGTCTTCGAGCGCTGTCGTTGGGGTCCGGCTAAACAGTCAAACCAAATCGTTATCCCCAGCATCTTGGTGCCCAATTGAAGTTCAGTTTAAATGGCAGCACTGGCGCTACTTTCTTCTTGGGTGTTAGCAGGTCCAGGTTAATCATCAGCACCAGCGCGTTGTTCTTCTTTGCTCCATCAGGTTTGGTTGGCTCTGGTAATTTGGCGCTCTATTCTTCATGACGTTGTTCAGGCCAATCCGTTTCATCGAGTTTATTTCGTTGTTGCCCAAGCGGCTGGCATAGCTGGTTTCATTGTAACGGCACAACAAAAAGTTTAAGTCGTTCGCTTCGCTCTCTGGGACGCGCAAAAAGCACGCGCGCCCCATAACTAAAATGTTGTGCGGTTTTCCAAGCAATTGAGTTGTAGTAGCAAGAGCGGCTGCGATGGCAGGCAATATTGAATCCTGCAGGTCTTCGAGCTCGATCGTTAGAGTTGGGGGAATCATCCAAACCAATGAGCTGTCAGCAGCATCTTGGTGAGCAATTAGAGTTCAGTTTAGATGCCAGCAACGGTACTGTTTTCTTCTGTGGTGTTAGCCGTCCAGGTTAAACATCAGCATCAGCGCCCTGCTCTTCTTTGTTCCAATAAGGGCCGTAAACCATGCCAACATCAGTGGCGGTTCTTTGTTCCATAAGGTTTGGTTTAATCGGGTTATTTGGCGTTCTATTCTTCGTGACGCTGTTCAGGCCAATCAGTTTCGGCGGCTCTATTTCGCTGTTGCCCAAGCGGCTGGCGTCGCTAGCATCATCGCAACGGCACAACAAAAGTTTAAACACCGGACTGGCTATACGCAGCCGCTCCTTATTCAACACCGGTTGCAGCCAGCCGGTTAAACAGACGTTAACTTATAGGAAGGACTTACATGCAACAACTTCATATATTTATAGATGGTTCTTGGCTTTTTAAAGTCTGTAAAGCTGGTTCAGCTTTATCCAAAGGAACAGCTAATCCTGCCTTTCCGTTCCCATTTGACTTCAATGGTTTTGTCTCATCACTAGTGGATCATGTAAAAGCTTCATCTGGAATTAATGACATTCAAAGAGGCAAGCTCGTTTTTTGCACATCTATATTTGATCTTCCAGAAGACTTTGATGATTGGTCTCAACATAACCCTGCAATCCTTCCTAGCAAAGTGGAATTAACCAAAAGAGTTGTTCATGCAAAGAAAGAGTTCGCCAAAAAGGCAACCTCTTCTGGATTTTCTGATGAGGCAGTGTTTCATGTAAAAATGAGACCATGGATTATGTCAGCACTAGATAATGACTCATACCAAGAAAAACAAGTAGATACAACTCTTGTCGCACTATTAGTTAAATCTGCATTTGATAACCCAGATGATTATCACGCAATTGTTAGTGGTGATGCAGATATGCTACCTGCACTAAGGGTTGCATATCCTGGATATACAAAGAATGTACTGGTTGCTACAACGCACCCTGATGAATTAGATTCAGAACACAAGTTGTCATCATATTCATACCTTGATTACAAGTGTGATATTGAGCCGTTTTACTTTCAATTGAATCTTGAATCAGTTATGGAAGGCATTAACAAATATAGATGCAATGAGTGTCAAAAATTGTTTTCAACATTAAAGCCTATACCAAAATCAAGTTTACCCAGATGTCCTAGCCATAGAGCATAGAAGTTAACAAATAGTTTAAGTCGTTCGCTTCGCTCACTGGGACGCGCATAAAAGCCGCGCGCCCCATAACTAAAATGTTAGCTGTCTAAGGAATACCATGTTCAACACTTACCACCCTAAATTTCATTTAGACAGAGCGAAAAAACTTTTATCGGTGAATGACGTCAACAACTTTTATTATGCCTGTCTAGAACTGCGCTTTTGTATAGAAGCGTTAACCTATTTGCATGTTGCCAACATATTCGATAATTTAACGCCAACATACATGCGCGAATGGGCACCAAACAAGTTGATTAAAAAACTATCTAGATTGGAGCCATTATTTGAAAGTGTAACAGAAGTTGAAATAAAGCTCTCGAGAGATATAGACACAAAAGATACTCCATGGATAAAGCTTGGATCACAGGCATTGCCTAAAGCCGCATGGTTAGCAAAAAATTACAATAAGCTAGGGAATGCTCTACACATCTGCCAACCAAACAAAGCAATTGAGTATGGTTCTGAGCTAAAACCAGAGTTCGACCTCAAAATCATGATTGATGAGCTATCCACATTAGTTGAATCAAATCTCGTACTAACTTTTGCAGAGTATTACAAACACAAATGCACATTGTGTGGCGAAGAAACTTTACTTACAAAGTACCTTTTATCTAACAATGATTACGTTGAGTGCGACAACCCAAAGTGTTCGGCTCGTCACAGCATAACAAAAGTCGATGAAAACAATTTCATCCTTGATATTTATGATGGTGAAAATTTTAAGTGTCAGAATTGTAGCGACATCCTTTTTATACCACAAAACAAAATAAAAGAAGATTGTAAATTCAGATGTCAATGTGGCGAAGAATACGAGTTTACATTAATTCCAATCAAATGCAGCCACAGCTAACAAATAGTTTAAGTCGCTCGCTTCGCTCACTGGGACGCGCATAAAAGCCGCGCGCCCCATAACTAAAATGTTATGTAAAAACCATCCATCACTCACAGAGTAAATTTAATGTCAATAAAATACATAGCGATAATATTCAGCGTCATATTTTTATCTGCTTGCGGATCTGGTTCTGAAGATAAAAAAACCTCGGATGTTACAATTGAAATGTCAGATGGCAGTAAATATGTTTGCAGCCAAGACAAACCATCTGGTGAAATATCCGGCACTATCGATTTTTCATCTAACCTTGAAGTGCAGCCAGATGACTTGCTATTACTTGCATTAATGACAACAAAGGCAGGTGCAGGATTTAGCGAAATGGAGTTCATACGAACAACATGTCAATCTGGGATTAAAGGTCAGCCTATCCCCCTGAGCTTTAATTTTGACCCTAATCAAATTAGCAACAGTAACGATTATTTTATAATGCCTTTCTACGCTCGCTTACAGTCTAATGGCAAATATCAACTACTTTTCAGCCCAAATGATGTCTATCAAACCCAAGTCTTAACCCAAGGTTTTGGTAACAACGTCAATATAATTCTTGATCCAGAGAAACTATAAATTACATAACAAATAGTTTAAGTCGTTCGCTTCGCTCACTGGGACGCGCAAAAAGCACGCGCGCCCCATAACTAAAATGTTAGGCAAAAGGAGTAGTCGTGCCATCCATTAGAAACAATCAAACCGAAGAAGTGCCGTATGAGATGGAGCGAATAAGACCAGTGTTTTTAACTTTGGTTTTAATAGGCTCATTTATCAAAACATGCGCACAGTTTTGGAACGATCTTGCTGTATTACCCAGAATATCTTGGCTGCCATTTTACCTGGCAATACTGGTGTTGATTCCTTATGTGGCAAATATCTATGCCATATACCAAGTTTGGATTTGGAAGAAAAAAGGAATTTACTTATATTATGCCTTACTCTTGGCTAACTGGCTTTTGTCTGTATATATAATACACAACATGCTAGCAATGCTGTTAGCTCTAATACCGGCGATTACTTTCACGCTTAGCATTTTTTCGTGCTATGACGAGTTTGAGTGACATAGCCTAACAAATAAATTAACTATGCTTCAGCCCTTCGGGCTTCCGCCGGACCCGCTTCGCGGGCCGGTTATTTAAGATGTTACCTGTAGTCATGACTTGCCCACATGCTCAGTATCTTGTACATGTAATCGCGAGCGGCTATACTTGTACCACTTAGTGAACATGTGAGGGGAATCGTATGAACATAGTGTCGTTCACAGAGGCAAGAAACAACCTCAAAAGTGTTTTAGATCAAGTGGTTAATGATGCTGATTGTACGGTCATTACTCGTCGGGATTCAGAAGATGCTGTTGTCATGTCACTCGACTATTACAACAGCCTCATGGAGACAGTCCATCTTCTGAAATCACCGGTCAATGCAGCTCATTTATCTAGATCCATCGAGCAATATCGTCAGGGCAAGAGCCAAACCAGGGAACTGATTGATGAGTAGACTGCTCACATGGACCGATGATGCCTGGTCAGATTATCTCTATTGGCAAACTCAAGATAAGAAAACCCTAAAGCGTATCAACAAGATCATCGAAGATATCAAGAGAGCTCCATTTGATGGCATTGGCAAACCAGAACCGTTAAAGATGAATTTATCTGGTTTTTGGTCTCGCAGAATTGATGATACCAATCGCCTAGTCTATGCCGTAGACGACCACGCCATAACGATAATTTCATGCCGCTACCACTACGAGTCATAGTCCGGTTATTCAGGTAACAAATAAATCAACTTCGCTTCAGCCCTTCGGGCTTTCGCCGGACCCGCTACGCGGGCCGGTTATTTAAAATGTTGTGCGGTTTTCCAAGCAGTGGCGGTAATAGGTACAAGAGAGGTTGCGATAGCAGGCGATTTTGAATCCTGCGGGTCTTCGAGCGCTGTCGTTCTGGTCCAATGAAACATTCAAATATATTCGTTATCAGCGGCATCTTGGTGCCAAATTGGAGTGCAGTTTGAATACCAGCAATGGCGCTACTTTATTCTTGGATGTTAGCGGGTCTAGGTTAAACATCGGCACCAGCGCCCTGCTCTTCTTTGTTCCATCAGGTTTGGTTGGCTCGGGTTATTTGGCGTTCTATTATTCATGGCGCTGTTCAGGCCAGTCAGTTTCGGCGGCTGTATTTCGTTGTTTCCCAAGCGGCTGGCATAGCTGGTTTCATGGCAACGGCACAACAAAAAGTTTAAGTCGTTCGCTTCGCTCTCTGGGACGCGCAAAAAGCACGCGCGCCCCATAACTAAAGTGTTGTGCGGTTTGCCAAGCAATTGAAGTCGTAGTTACAAGAGCGATTGCAGTAGCAGGCAATATTGAATCCTGCTGGTCTTCGAGCTCGGTCGTTCGGGTTGGTAGAATCAGTCAGCCAATTTGATTATCAGCGGCATCTTGGCGGGCAATTCGAGTGCAGTTTAAATGCCAGCAATGGCGCTGTTTTCTTCTGTGGTGTTAGCCGTCCAGGTTAAACATCAGCATCAGCGCCCTGCTCTTCTTTGTTCCAAGTAAATCCGTGAACCATGCCCACATCAGCGGCGGCTCTTTGCTTTATCAGGTTGGTCAGGTTCGGATATTTGAGCGTTCTATTCTTCGTGACGCTGTTCAGGCCAATCTGTTTCAGCAGCTTAATTTCGTTATTGCCCAAGCGGCTTGCATACCCAGTATTATCGCAACGGCACAACAAAAAGTTTAAGTCGTTCGCTTCGCTCACTGGGACGCGCAAAAAGCACGCGCGCCCCATAACTAAAATGTTAGCAATCTACAGGAATATAGAATGGCGGTAGGAATCAAAGTTGGAAGCATTACAGATGAAATCGGCACATCCGAATTCTTTCATGCTTTCTTCAGCACCGTTAGTGGCAATTTGGAAAAAGAAGGCTGGGCTAGTCGTTTTCCTGCTGTGCTTGGTGATTTATATCAAGGCAAACTTGATGCAGCTTCCGCTAACTCAGCGCTTTCAGAACTAATCATAATTCAAAAAGAATTATCTTCTTTCAAGCCTGATATGGTTGTGTGGGATATTGAAAACCCTAACATGCAACCTCCTTGGGGCAGCAATATATCCGCTGATATTACTTCTTTAGCCGATTATTTTATTACATCTACGGGCCGAGATTTAATTTCAACTCTAATCGAGGCACTAGAAGATGCAGCATCAAGCAATAAACCGGTTGCAATCGTCCAGTGCTAACAAGTCAATCAACTTCGCGCCTTCGGCGCCGGACGCGCTAACGCGCGCCGGTTATTGAAGTGTTGTGCGGTTTTCCAAACAGTTGAGTTAATAGGTACAAGAGCGGTTGCAATATCAAGCAACATTGAGTCCTGATGGTTTTCGAGCGCTGTCGTTCTAGCCCAGTGAAACATGCAAACCAAGTCGTTGTCCCCGGCATTTTGGTGGTTAATTTGAGTCCAATTTGAATGCCAGCCATGGCGCTGCTTTCTTCTTGGGTATTAGCGAGTTCAGGTTAAATATCAGCACCAGTGCCTTGTTCTTCTTTGTTCCAACAGGTTTGACTTAATCGGGTTATTTAGCGCTCTATTCTTCGTGGCGCTGTTCAGGCCAATCAGTTTCGTCGGCTTTATTTCGTTGTTGCCCAAGCGGCTGGCATAGCCGGTTTCAGTGCAACGGCACAACAAAAAGTTTAAGTCGTTCGCTTCGCTCTCTGGGACGCGCAAAAAGCACGCGCGCCCCATAACTAAAATGTTATATCTGCTTTCATACATTTCAAATTTTTAAGATTCGCAGATTATCCATTACCAAAAACACATTATCAAAAAAGGCAATGTACTATGTATAAAACAATTTTATCAATAATGTTGTTCAGCCTCACTGGTTGCGCAGGTTACAATGCAAGTTTAGAGCGCAACGATAAACCTGAATCTGGTGTCAGTTATATTTATGGCCGCTTTACAATTGAATCAGAAAAGCATGTACTAGCTTTGGATGGATATGCCACGATGGGTTTTATTCTAGAATGCGATGAACATAATAAAGTTGCAGTTAGATTCCATATAAAACCTGATGTTCAATTGATTCCATTACCTGCAAACTCAACCTGCGCATTCAAAGAAATTGTCTATACCAATGGCGATGGAATGGTAAAGTCCAGAGAACCCATCCCACCTGAAATGCAACATCCTCGACATTATGAAGGAAACAAAGCCTACTATCTTGGTGATTATGATGCTGTAGCAAGATATAATGAAATTGGTAACACTCTCGTCACAACCTGGCAAATAACACTGATTAGCGACAATTACAATGACACCACAAGCCTGATGAAAAATAATTTCCATGATTTTGCCAAACTACCGACAGAAAAAAACATTTTACTTCTTAAATAGATATTTTCTATGCCCAGGGTGAGATCGTGAATGTTTTATGAGCGAAGACAGCCCAGTTAACGTCCAACAATTGAATGTAAGTTGAACATCACTCTCCGTTTGTATCCTTCAAAATGGGTTCAACACGCATGATCTCACCCTGATTCCAAACCGAAGTGGATTTAAAAACAAGAACGATCAGCGAGTGGTCATTCTTTGATAAATGAGTGAAAGCTATAACAAATAGTTTAAGTCGTTCGCTTCGCTCACTGGGACGCGCATAAAGCCGCGCGCCCCATAACTAAAATGTTAGGCAAAAATAATATGGATTTGTGGACCCGATATCTCCTTGAGTCACACTCAGAAGAAACTCTTCGGTCATGGGCCAAGAGGCTTAGCTTATTTCGATTTTTTCGCGCATATGGTGGCCATGCAAACGATGGAGACTCATTAGATGTCGTATATCGATACGGCTCATTTCAGGAACTTGAAAAATTTCTGAACTTGCTCGGCATAAATTTAACTAAGTACACAGAGCAGCCTCCTCAGCCTCAGCCCGGTGTTTCTTACAGCGGAGATGATTTTACAAAATTCCCGTCACTAATTGCCGACACCGAATGGGTTCAACAACCTGGACATAGCGTCATCTTTGGCCAAAACGTGTTTATTTGGTGCGAGGGCGGCTTAGTAAAGATATCCATCGGGGAAAATTACCAAGTAACGGAAGCAGATGTTGCTTCTGCTGAGATGGTTGAGAAATTGCTATTTAGCTCAAATCTCGAGCGGGTCGATCCACCATTTGATACAAAGCACTACATTTGCCCTAAATATCATCCTGCATATTTTGCCTAACAAAAAGTTTAAGTCGTTCGCTTCGCTCACTGGGACGCGCAAAAAGCACGCGCGCCCCATAACTAAAATGTTAGGTGCCATCAGAGTTCATATGCGGATTACTTCTAATCCATAAAAATCATATTATTAAACCCCGAATAGACCTCAGAGTCATGAGGCAAAATTACAGTGACTATTATATTGAATTATTCAGAAGCGGCAGTGACAATCAAATAACATTTAAATGGATTACTTATGAGATTTATAAATATTTTCTGTTTTATTGTAAGCCTCCTTGCTGGATGTGTAAATCCATCTATACCCCCCCCTGTTCAAGGAAGTAGCATTGCCGGCACATATGTCAATAAACAGACTGATTATAGCAATTACCTTTTGCTCAGCGAAAATGGACATGGAGTAATTATCTGCGAAAGGTCTAGCGGTAAACTAGCCTTGTTGATGATTTTTGACTGGTCTGTGAACGGAAATAACTTCGTTCAAACTCATATTGATTGGACTAAGGACGGAAAAACGTTTCATCGCTCAGATAACGATAGCACCGAATACAGAGTAGATGGCAATGAATTTAAAACACGTGATTTTAATACTGGAAAATGGATCATCTGGAACCCCATCAAAACAGATATATTCGATAGAGTATCCAAGGCAACATCCATCAAATTCCCCGCAACAAAAGCGTGAATCAGGGACATAACGAATTCAACAGGGAAAACACAACCTAACAAATAGTTTATGTCATTCGCTTCGCTCACTGGGACGCGCAAAAAGCCGCGCGCCCCATAACTAAAATGTTATGTAAAAACCATCCATCACTCACAGAGTAAATTCAATGTCAATAAAATACATAGCCATAATATTCAGCGTCATATTTTTATCTGCTTGCGGATCTGGTTCTGAAGATAAAAAAACCTCGGATGTTACAATTGAAATGTCAGATGGCAGTAAATATGTTTGTAGCCAAGACAAACCATCTGGTGAAATATCCGGCACTATCGATTTTTCATCTAACCTTGAAGCGCAGCCAGATGACTTGCTATTACTTGCATTAATGACAACAAAGGCAGGTGCAGGATTTAGTGAAATGGAGTTCATACGAACAACATGTCAATCTGGGATTAAAGGTCAGCCTATCCCCCTGAGCTTTAATTTTGACCCTAATCAAATTAGCAACAGTAACGATTATTTTATAATGCCTTTCTACGCTCGCTTACAGTCTAATGGCAAATATCAACTACTTTTCAGCCCAAATGATGTCTATCAAACCCAAGTCTTAACCCAAGGTTTTGGTAACAACGTCAATATAATCCTTGATCCAGAGAAACTATAAATTACATAACAAATAGTTTAAGTCGTTCGCTTCGCTCTCTGGGACGCCGCAAGCGGCGCCCCATAACTAAAGTGTTGTGCGGTTTGCCAAGCAATTGAAGTCGTAGTTACAAGAGCGGCTGTGATAGCAGGCAATATTGAATCCTGCTGGTCTTCGAGCTCGGTCGTTGGGGTTGGGTGAATCAGCCGAGCCAATGCGTTGTCCGCAGCATCTTGGTGGGCGCTTAAAGTTCAGTTTGAATACCAGTAAAGGCGCTGTTTTCTTCTGTGGTGTTAGCAAGACCAGGTTAAACATCGACATCAGCGCCCTGCTCTTCTTTGTTCCAATAAGGGCCGTAAACCATGCCAACATCAGTGGTGGTTCTTTGCTTTATCAGGTTGGGCTGGTTCGGGTAATTCAACGTTCTATTCTTCGTGACGCTGTTCAGGCCAATCTGTTTCATCGGCTTTGTTTCTTTGTTGCCCAAGCGGCTGGCGTTGTTGGTTCATCGTAACGGCACAACAAAAGTTTAAACACCGGACTGGCTATAAGCAGTCGCTCATTATTCAACACCGGTTGCAGCCAGCCGGTTAAACAGACGTTGTGCGGGTTACTTGGGTAGTCCGTGAATAACTGAATTACCAAATACATGTTCATATTCAGATAGCAGCAAGATATAACCGGAAACTAGAAAATGAAAAAATTGGTGAATTTATTGGCGATACTGACCATATTTCAATCTGGCTATACCAATGCTGAGTCCATTATCTTCGTGGGTGACAGTAATAGCTGCAGGCCATTCCTAGGCGAACATGATAAAAATATAGAGCCTGAGCTTTTAATTAGTTACCTAAACAAGAACCACAATTTGTGGTCACTAATTGATTCTGAAAAATCCATTCATTTTTGCGGGCAGAAGGCAGCAGATAAATATTATTCCTTTCTTTTAAAAAACAAAATGCATGAACTAACTGTGGCAGAGTTCTTACTGAGCACATCAGTTATCATACCGATTGATGATATTAACACAGGAATTAGCCGCCCAGAACTCCATGAAGAAAATTACTTGCTTGGACAAGCCTTTCTACTACAAAACTCAATTAGACCCATTAACGATAGTTCATTGTTCAAGAAGCATGAGCACTGTGACTTTATTAAAAACAATATTGATGGCCACACATCCTATGATAAGCACTGGCTTAAAAATACCATTGTTTTATCACCATATGATTACTTGAAGGTATCTGTAATCAATAAGTGCGCCGCAGAAATATACGCCAAACAACAAGATCAAGACCTAGAAAAGATGAAGAATAAAATTCATCTGCTCCTCAACGAAACATTAATTCTATATGTTTTTGAAGAGGGAGATAAATTTGAATTCTACCTGAATCAATTTTTCAAGAGACTTACTTACACAGGGATTCCAACAGCTCACAACCTCAAGTTTTTTATGAAAAGAATTGTTTTTTTTGAAACCCACTGGGATCTAATCTCAAAGGAAAAACAACCTATTGTCTTTAATGTCATGGAAGACTATGTAAAGCGAATAACAGAGCAAAAAACATTAGCAACCGAAATTAGCTCTACCAAAGGCATGTTGTCCTTCTTTTTAAAATCACTGCACCAATGGGTTTCTTTTAAAAAACAAGCAGAAGAGAAAACTCTAGATTTGGTCGCGCTGGACAAGTATATGGATTTGGCCCGCACAATTCGAAGTGATGCTATGCAAGTATCTACCTATAGCAGTGAAATTAATAGATTATCCATCTTGGAACAAGCCATTTATGATTATGGGCTTAAAAAGAGCCTATTCAATAACAAAAAATATGCCGATTTTTATACCTCAATCATCGAAAATGGGTATGGAATGAAAAGGCCGGATTGTTTTCAGTCGCATTGTTTTAAAGTAATGCCGGCCATCCAAGACTATTATCTATACGTAGATAACTCAAATAGCCTTTTAAAGAAAAAGGTAGATGAGAGCCTGAGCAAATTAAAGCGACAGCGGTGTAGAAGCATGCGTTCATTACATGAACAAAATATAGATGGGCTTGGATTTGACTATCCATGTGAGACCATTCTTAAGCCGCTCAAGCCAAGCGCCTTAACCATATCCCGTGAGAAAGATGAATAGTAAAATTACTATCCATATCCACATATCTAGTAATCAACAAGAATACCAAAAGCGCATAGTGATGTTTACAGCTTTATCGCAACGCACAACAAAAGTTTAAACACCGGACTGGCTATACGCAGCCGCTCTTTATTCAACACCGGTTGCAGCCAGCCGGTTAAACAGACGTTATATTTAAGAAACGAGTCAACCTTTAAGGATTTTCTATGCAAGAGACAAGTTTATTGAGCATTATGATGAGCTGGGGTCCATTTATTCTTTATTACTTACCCGCGCTAATACTTGCTTACTATGTACACCAAGATGCCAAAAATAAAAATGAGCTAGCGTTGAACGTTCCACCATTAGTTTGGGGGTTGATCTGCATAGTTTCTGGCGTGCTCGGTGCGTTAGCATATTGGGTGATGAATAATTCAAACTTGAATCCTAATCGTGATCATGGATCATTAAAAATATAACAAATAGTTTAAGTCGTTCGCTTCGCTCACTGGGACGCGCAAAAAGCACGCGCGCCCCATAACTAAAATGTTATGTTGCAGGAGGCCCAGTTGTTTAACTGGCTAAAGAAGAACAAACCGACCGAACCGCCAAAGATGCAACCCGAACGAGGTGAAACGACTCCGTTTGAAATATTGCTGCCTGATGACTTAATGAATTCAGGTGCTCCAGATCTTCGTATGGCGTCAAAGTTTCTTGCGTTATTGGTCGAATCCGAATTGCCGATGCAGCATCTGGAAATCAATTACGGCATGCCGTTAGTTAATTCGCCATATCAACCAATCAAGCAATTCCTCTCGACCGTAAATGGAGCAAGGCAATTGCAAAACTTCCTCGAGCAGGTCGAATTAATGCTGTTTAAGGCCAGAAATCCCAGCGCAAAGGGCTCCCTATGTTGTTTGGTTAATGGCGTTTTTACTGAATTTGAGATTTCCGAAAGAGCCAAAAAGGCAACGATCAATTGGTGCATCTCGCGTTGTATTAGTCAAAAAACATAACAAATAGTTTAAGTCGTTCGCTTCGCTCACTGGGACGCGCATAAAGCCGCGCGCCCCATAACTAAAATGTTAGAACTAAAGTCAGCTCAGAGATCCAATTCATGAAGAAAATCATACTAATTCTTGCCTTATTAGCTGCATGGCAATTTTTCCACACAAATACTTCTAGTATTCCTGCAACTGCTGACACATCACCACAAAGTAGCGCAACTGAAGTTCACGACGGGTTCAGCGATGACGTCAATATGCAAGAGGAACGCATCTCTCCCCAACCGACCCCATCGAGCAATTTCAAATGCGATGGCCGAGTTTATTGCACACAAATGACATCGCTCGCAGAAGCTGAATTTTTCATCAGAAATTGTCCTGGAACTAAAATGGATGGAAATAATGATGGTGAGCCTTGTGAAAGAGATAGCCGCTTTCACTGACAAGTTGGTTCTAACAAAAAGTTTAAGTCGTTCGCTTCGCTCACTGGGACGCGCGATAAAGCCTGCGCGCCCCATAACTAAAATGTTAAATTTAATGTGGCTATAGGTTTTGACATAAGATGAGCACCAACAGAAAAATAATGGCAGTGACGGCCATATCAATTTTACTAACCCCAATTATTTACTTCATATTTATGTTGTTCAATAACAATACAACATTAAGTACTGACATTAATATGTGGGGCGAGTTTGGATCGTACTTTGGTGGCCTGTTATCCCCAATTACGTCATTTGCTGCTGCGTATCTGATTTATGACAATCTAAAAAAAGATATGTTAAACCAAAAGCTACAAATAATAAGAGATAGCATAACAAGGTTAGATATTGAGATACAAAACCAGCTTAACATGACAATTGTCAACTCCAACTTCGGTCAACATTTAACTGGGAGCAAGGTCATCGATATAATACGAGACTACAGCAACCTTAATGATCAGGTTAGCGATAAAAAATATGTGTTTTTCTTTTCAATTTTAGATTCAATTGGAATTATGAGCGGTGCGGTCGAACATTATCTATTCTTGCTAAATCACCTTGAATCAAGTGAAAATGAAATCAAAAACATCGAGAAACTGTACTGGATTTCAAAATACGCCCCTACAGTTACAAAATTGTATTCAATACTAAATATTGATTATATAAAGACAGCAATGAAGCCTAACAGATTTAATTCAATAAACAAAATAATACTATCCGACAAGGAACTATAGAATTTAACAAATAGTTTAAGTCGTTCGCTTCGCTCACTGGGACGCGCATAAAGCCGCGCGCCCCATAACTAAAATGTTGTGCGGTTTTCTAAGCAATTGAAGTCGTAGTTACAAGAGCGGGTGCGATAGCAGGAAATATTGAATCCTACAGGTCTTCGAGCTCGGTCGTTGAAGATAGGTAAATCAGCTAAACCAATGCGCTATCAGCAGCATCTTGGTGGCCGATTGAAGTTCAGTTTGAATGGCAGCACTGGCGCTGTTTTCTTCGCCGGGGCGGTGTTTTTCAAGATAGTTGTCGCGTAAACCTGTTTTAAGCAGCCTCTTTTTGCTCCGGCTCGGGTTTCTCGGGTCGCTCCGGATTCAGCATCACGGCACCGATCGGTGTCCAGTCTCGTGTCTTGCCACTCCACCTCGCTGGATGTTGCGCCCGGGCTGCCTGATACACCGCATCCCGTTTCGCCAGCAGGGCTTTATCTTCGCCCCGATGCCGCTCGTTGGGGGTGACGAAGCGGATACGGCTATGCCGGTGTTCGTCGTTATACCACGCCATAAAGTCACGCACCCACTCCCTGGCCGCTTCCAGACTGGCGAAGCCGTCTGATGGCCATTGTGGGCAGTACTTCAGCGTCCGGAACAATGACTCCGAGTACGGATTATCGTTGCTCACCCGAGGCCGTCCCCGCGAGGGCGTGATGCCCAGATCATACATCTTGGTCAGCAGCGTAACTGACTTCATTGGTGCGCCATTGTCCGAGTGCAAGATCAGTGGCTGCTTCCAGCACTGTTCGCGGATGACGCTCCGTTGCAGCAACGCGGCCGCCCGCTCGCCGCACTCTTGCTCATGGACTTCCCAGCCCACACCCTTGCGACTGTAGATGTCCTCTATCAGATAGAGGTAGTAATACTGGCCGCGAACGAGGGACGGCAAGTAGGTGATGTCCCAGGACCACACTTGATTGGGACCGGACGCGGCATGGCTGGTTGGTACCGGCACATGACGCGGTGGCTGGCTCCGGCCACGCCTGTGCTGCTGGTCAGCGGCCCGCAAGATGCGATAGAAGCTCGACTCACTGGCCAGATAACGCCCCTGGTCGGCCAACCTCGGTACGATTTGGCTGGGTGGCAATGAGGCGAACTCCTGGCTATTGCAGACCTCCAGCACGGCCCGCCGCTCCTCTGGACTCAAGGCATGGGCTGGCATAGGACGAACCGCATCCGGCCGCCTATCGGCACTCAGCTCCGGCCCAACCAACCAGCGCTGGAGTGTGCGCAGACTCAACCCTAACACCTCGGCTGCCGGGTGCTTGCGTGCCCCGGCGACGAGCGCCTCGCGCCACCATGCAACGTATTGCTGCCGCTCTGGCAACGAGGTCAGTTGTCCTCGTCGGCGTTGCTCCAGTAGGCATCGAGCTTTTTTTGCAATATCAGCAGAGCGGCTGCCTCGGCCAGGGCCTTGTCTTTACGACGCAACTCCTGCTCCAGTTGCCGGATACGTTTCTTATCCGCCTTGGCCTGCGCTTTCTCCGCCTGTTGTAGGGCGCGAGCGGATTGCTGGCCCAGGATACAGGCTTGGCGCCATTGCTGGACTTGCTCCGGGTAGAGACATTTTCGGCGGCAATACTCGCTGAGTTCAATCTCAGAAAGGGCAGCCGTTTCTAACACCACAGCGAACTTGGCCTCGGCAGGCCATTCATCGGTTAGTTTGTTGTCACCGGGCACAGGCGCCCCTCCGTCTTTAGCTTGTTTGCGCCAATTATACAGAGTGACTTCGCTGATGTTTTCCTGACGCGCCAACTCGGCAACCGACATATTGATGGGAGGCAGCAGCTTCTTGAGCAAAGCGGCCTTACGTTCATTTGAATAACGAGCCATTCGACACTCTTTATCCGCCCCCGGTCTACTTATTTGGATGGTTCAGGTTAGGCGACAACTATTCTGACACCGGGGGATACGCAGCCGCTCTTTATTCAACACCGGCTACAGCCAGCCGGTTAAACAGACGTTATGCATCTTTTGAAAATACATATGCCACACCGAAACTAACCAACGAAACATTAAATATGATGAAAAAAACCCTATCTCAAAATTCAAACTGGACACTGAGTGAAAAAGTTACTTTGGTCATAGCAATTTTGTCTTTAGTTATATCAACATATTCTACATATGTAAGTTGGCAAGCAAAGAAACCAAAGCTGAGCATAGCTCATGAAACTGGCACATGTAATAACAGCACAGAAAAATGTTATAAATTATACATATACAACAATGATGATTCTCCATGTTTTGAGTTTTCCATTGAATTCGATCGAAAAGCACTGGGCTTACCATATTTGGTTAGGGGATATGAGGATTCAAGTCTGTTTAACTCGCACATAAACGACAACAAAATAACATTCCCAGCAATGCAATATATCTTACTACCTGACACAGGCAATAAACTATGGCTTGGCTTTTTGAATAAAAATGAAATCGCTAATTTTGTGTTCATTCCAAACCAGGAAAACAACTTAGATAGAAAATTAAAAATCACCTGTGTAGATACTGCTGAAACAGTAAATATCAATTAAAATGCATAACAAATAGTTTAAGTCGTTCGCTTCGCTCACTGGGACGCGCATAAAGCCGCGCGCCCCATAACTAAAATGTTGTGCGGTTTTCCAAGCAGTTGAGTTAATAGGTACAAGAGCGGTTTAAATTTCAGGCAATATTGAATCCTGCTGGTCTTCGAGCTCGGTCGTTGGGGTTGGGTGAATCAGCCGAGCCAATGCGTTGTCCGCAGCATCTTGGTGGGCAATTAGAGTTCAGTTTGAATATCAGCAATGGCGCTGTTTTCTTCTGTGGTGTTAGCAGCCCAGGTTGAACATCGGCATCAGCGCCCTGCTCTTCTTTGTTCCAAGTAAATCCGAGAACCATACCCATATCAGCGGCAGTTCTTTGCGTTATCAGGTTGGTCTGGTTCTGGTAAATCAGCGTTCTATTCTTCGTGACGTTGTTCAGGCCAATCTGTTTCATCGGCTTTATTTCGTTGTTGCCCAGGCGGCTGTCGTTGCAGGTTCATCGTAACGGCACAACAAAAGTTTAAACACCGGACTGGCTATACGCAGCCGCTCTTTATTCAACATCGGTTGCAGCCAGCCGGTTAAACAGACGTTGTGCGGTTTTCCAAGCAGCGGTGGTAATAGGTACAAGAGCGGTTGCAGTACCAAACAATATTGAATCCTGCGAGTTTTCGAGACCTGTCGTTCTGGTCCAGTGAAACATTCAAATATATTCGTTATCAGCGGCATCTTGGTGCCCAATTGAAGTCCAGTTTGAATACCAGCACTGGCGCTGCTTTCTTCTTGGGTGTTAGCGAGTTCAGGTTAAATATCAGCACCAGTGCCTTGTTCTTCTTTGTTCCAACAGGTTTCGTTTAATCGCGTTATTTGGCGTTCTATTCTTCATGGCGCTGTTCAGGCCAATCTGTTTCAGCAGCTCTATTTCGTTGTTGCCCAAGCGGCTGGCGTCGCTGGTTGCATCGCAACGGCACAACAAAAGTTTAAACACCGGACTGGCTATAAGCGGCCGCTCTTTATTCAACATCGGCTACAGCCAGCCGGTTAAACAGACGTTGTGCGGTTTTCCAAGCAGTTGAGTTAATAGGTACAAGAGCGGTTTTAATTTCAGACAATATTGAATCCTGCGAGTTTTCGAGACCTGCCGTTCTGGTCCAGTGAAACATTCAAATATATTCGTTATCAGCGGCATCTTGGTGCCCAATTGAAGTCCAGTTTGAATACCAGCACTGGCGCTGCTTTCTTCTTGGGTGTTAGCGGGGCCTGGTTAAATATCGGCACCAGCGCCTTGTTCTTCTTTGTTCCAACGAGTCAGCCTGCTGCGGGTTATTGGGTGCTCTATTCTTCATGGCGCTGCTCAGGCCAATTTGTTGCATCGGCTATATTTCGTTGTTACCCAAGCGGCTGGCATAGCTGGTTTCATGGCAACGGCACAACAAAAAGTTTAAGTCGTTCGCTTCGCTCACTGGGACGCGCAAAAAGCACGCGCGCCCCATAACTAAAATGTTAGACCGGCGCTAGACATTGCCATCGCCGAAGGAAGCTTATGAAAACATCAAAATCTGATATCACCGCCGCACAAGAAACATCTGGAATTACAGTTCCCAAAAACATTCAAACCGACATACGTAATGGTTGCATTGCAGCCTGCGTATCAATGATTATTAGCATTGCACTCACGTTAACATCCATCACATGGGTGAAGATTACTGGTATTGATGCATGGAATTTCATTGATATAGGCATTGTCGGAATTCTTGTGATCGGTGTATTTAAAAGAAGCCGCACCGCTGCGACTATGTTGCTAATTTATTTTGTTGCATCAAAAGTGATAATGGCAGCTTTATTTAAACACCCAATTAACATGATGGGTTTATTTTTTTGTTATTTATACACCAGAACGATGATTGCCACTTTTAAATACAAAAAAATCATGAATTCAGCTAATGTCTAACAAATAGTTTAAGTCGTTCGCTTCGCTCACTGGGACGCGCATAAAGCCGCGCGCCCCATAACTAAAATGTTGTGCGGTTTTCCAAGCAGCTGCGGTAATAGGTACAAGAGCGGTTGCAATATCAGGCAGCATTGAATCCTGCTGGTCTTCGAGCGCCGTCGTTCTGGTTCGGTGAAACATCCAAACCAAGTCGTTATCCCCGGCATCTTGGTGGTTGATTTGAGTTCAGCTTGAACGGCGGCAATGGCGTTATTTTCTTCTTGGGTGTTAGCGGGTCCAGGTTAAACATCGGCACCAGCGCCCTGCTCTTCTTTGTTCCAACAGGTTTGGTTTAATCGGGTTATTTGGCGCTCTATTCTTCATAGCGCTGTTCAGGTCAATCCGTTGCATCGGCTCTATTTCGTTGTTGCCCAAGCGGCTGGCATAGCTGGTTTCATTGTCACGGCACAACAAAAAGTTTAAGTCGTTCGCTTCGCTCACTGGGACGCGCAAAAAGCACGCGCGCCCCATAACTAAAGTGTTGTGCGGCTTTCCAAGCAGTTGAGTTAATAGGTACAAGAGCGGCTGTGGTAGCAGGCGATATTGAATCCTGCGGGTTTTCGAGACCTGTCGTTCTGGCCCAGTGAAACATTCAAATATATTCGTTATCAGCGGCATCTTGGTGCCCAATTGAAGTTCAGTTTAAATACCAGCCATGGCGCTACTTTCTTCTTGGATGTTAGCGGGTCCAGGTTAAACATCAGCATCAGCGCCCTGCTCTTCTTTGTTCCAAGTAAATCCGTGAACCATACCAGCATCAGCGGCGGTTCTTTGCTTTATCAGGTCGAGCTGGTTCGGTTAAAACGGTGCTCTATTCTTCGTGACGCTGTTCAGACCAATCTGTTTCAGCGGCTTAATTTCGCTGTTGCCCAAGCGGCTGGCATAGCCGGTTCCATCGCAACGGCACAACAAAAAGTTTAAGTCGTTCGCTTCGCTCTCTGGGACGCGCAAAAAGCACGCGCGCCCCATAACTAAAATGTTGTGCGGTTTTCCAGGTAATTGAGCTGTAGTGGCAAGAGCGGCTGCGATAGCAGGAATTATTGAATGCAGTTGGTCTTCGAGCTCGGTCGTTGGGGTTGGGTGAATCATCCAAACCAATGCGTTGTCAGCGGCATCTTGGTGCCCGATTGAAGTTCAGTTTGAATACCAGCATTGGCACTGTTTTCTTCTGTGGTGTTAGCAATCTAGGTTAAACATCGGCACCAGCGCCCTGCTCTTCTTTGTTCCAATTAGGGCCGTAAACCATGCCCACATTAGCGGCGGTTCTTTGCTTTATCGGGTTGGTAAGGTTCGGATATTACAGCGTTCTATTCTTCGTGACGCTGTTCAGGTCAATCCGCTTTGGCTGCTGTATTTCGTTGTTGCCCAAGCGGCTGGCGTAGCCGGTTCATCGCAACGGCACAACAAAAGTTTAAACACCGGACTGGCTATACCCCCCGGTGTCAGAATAGTTGTCGCCTAACCTGAACCATCCAAATAAGTAGACCGGGGGCGGATAAAGAGTGTCGAATGGCTCGTTATTCAAATGAACGTAAGGCCGCTTTGCTCAAGAAGCTGCTGCCTCCCATCAATATGTCGGTTGCCGAGTTGGCGCGTCAGGAAAACATCAGCGAAGTCACTCTGTATAATTGGCGCAAACAAGCTAAAGACGGAGGGGCGCCTGTGCCCGGTGACAACAAACTAACCGATGAATGGCCTGCCGAGGCCAAGTTCGCTGTGGTGTTAGAAACGGCTGCCCTTTCTGAGATTGAACTCAGCGAGTATTGCCGCCGAAAATGTCTCTACCCGGAGCAAGTCCAGCAATGGCGCCAAGCCTGTATCCTGGGCCAGCAATCCGCTCGCGCCCTACAACAGGCGGAGAAAGCGCAGGCCAAGGCGGATAAGAAACGTATCCGGCAACTGGAGCAGGAGTTGCGTCGTAAAGACAAGGCCCTGGCCGAGGCAGCCGCTCTGCTGATATTGCAAAAAAAGCTCGATGCCTACTGGAGCAACGCCGACGAGGACAACTGACCTCGTTGCCAGAGCGGCAGCAATACGTTGCATGGTGGCGCGAGGCGCTCGTCGCCGGGGCACGCAAGCACCCGGCAGCCGAGGTGTTAGGGTTGAGTCTGCGCACACTCCAGCGCTGGTTGGTTGGGCCGGAGCTGAGTGCCGATAGGCGGCCGGATGCGGTTCGTCCTATGCCAGCCCATGCCTTGAGTCCAGAGGAGCGGCGGGCCGTGCTGGAGGTCTGCAATAGCCAGGAGTTCGCCTCATTGCCACCCAGCCAAATCGTACCGAGGTTGGCCGACCAGGGGCGTTATCTGGCCAGTGAGTCGAGCTTCTATCGCATCTTGCGGGCCGCTGACCAGCAGCACAGGCGTGGCCGGAGCCAGCCACCGCGTCATGTGCCGGTACCAACCAGCCATGCCGCGTCCGGTCCCAATCAAGTGTGGTCCTGGGACATCACCTACTTGCCGTCCCTCGTTCGCGGCCAGTATTACTACCTCTATCTGATAGAGGACATCTACAGTCGCAAGGGTGTGGGCTGGGAAGTCCATGAGCAAGAGTGCGGCGAGCGGGCGGCCGCGTTGCTGCAACGGAGCGTCATCCGCGAACAGTGCTGGAAGCAGCCACTGATCTTGCACTCGGACAATGGCGCACCAATGAAGTCAGTTACGCTGCTGACCAAGATGTATGATCTGGGCATCACGCCCTCGCGGGGACGGCCTCGGGTGAGCAACGATAATCCGTACTCGGAGTCATTGTTCCGGACGCTGAAGTACTGCCCACAATGGCCATCAGACGGCTTCGCCAGTCTGGAAGCGGCCAGGGAGTGGGTGCGTGACTTTATGGCGTGGTATAACGACGAACACCGGCATAGCCGTATCCGCTTCGTCACCCCCAACGAGCGGCATCGGGGCGAAGATAAAGCCCTGCTGGCGAAACGGGATGCGGTGTATCAGGCAGCCCGGGCGCAACATCCAGCGAGGTGGAGTGGCAAGACACGAGACTGGACACCGATCGGTGCCGTGATGCTGAATCCGGAGCGACCCGAGAAACCCGAGCCGGAGCAAAAAGAGGCTGCTTAAAACAGGTTTACGCGACAACTATCTTGAAAAACACCGGTATGTGCCCAAGGGCAGCGACCTGAGCCAGCTCAGCCCGGATGAGTTGTCGGCCTTCGAGCGACGACTCAACCTCAGACCGCGCAAATGTTTGGATTTCAGGCAACCCCAGATCGTGTTTGATGAACTACGACAGGTTGCCTGATTTGGCGGGTGTTGCACTTCGGAGTTGAATTCGCGAGGTTACCCGACCAAGGAACTTTTAATAGAATTTAGGAGTGGTTCTGGAAGTGACGAGATGATACGTGCGATGTGGCAAGTTTTCGATAAATCCGAAATTAAAGTAATTAGCAAAGAAGGTTTTTAGGAAAACGACGAAATTATTTACAAAATGCAAAGTGCATTTGGCGGGTTTGATTTATCGTCAGACAATTACGGTTTCATTTTTATCTTAGCACCCGAAAATCAGGCGACAATAAAATCACTCGCAGCATTGCTTTCTGAGTCTGGACTTTTCCAATATGAAGAGAACGGCTTTGAACAGCACCCCTAACAAATAGTTTAAGTCGTTCGCTTCGCTCACTGGGACGCGCAAAAAGCACGCGCGCCCCATAACTAAAATGTTAAGCCACAAACATATGACCCCACAGGCATCCAACAAAACAGCAGCAATAGCGGGAGCATGGTGCGTTTTCGGGCTGATTCCTTTTGAATATCTAATGAATCACCACAAGCTCAGCTCTGTGCTTCTAAGCAACTTGGCGTGGCTAACAGGCATGGCGATATTTTTCATTGTTCCGGCCTACTTCTTCGTAATCGGAAAAGGGAATGCACCATTCCGCCGAACTTGGTTTCTCTATGCCGAAGAGCGGGCGAGATATGCCGTTGTTGAGCAACGCATGCTTGTCTGGTTCCTATCTGCAGGCGTGGTCGGCACCTTCTGGTCGCTGATATTCGGCGCCTTTTTTTGATCAAGCAGCGACCTGAGCCAGCTCAGCCCGGATGAGTTGTCGGCCTTCGAGCGACGACTCAACCTCAGACCGCGCAAATGTTTGGATTTCAGGCAACCCCAGATCGTGTTTGATGAACTACGACAGGTTGCCTGATTTGACGGGTGTTGCACTTCGGAGTTGAATTCGCGCATTTCCAGTGTGAAATGAACTACAAGATGAAATTCGACACCTTGCCATTCAGATCATCCGCCAAACCGCGGAGTTTCCGGGCATCATCCTGAGACTGAATGGCGCCATCTGCGATCTCGTCGGCAACATCCTTAATAGCCGTCACGTTCGTGGTTATTTCACCCGTGACCTGGGTTTGCTCCTCGGCCGCAGTCGCGATTTGGTTGGCCATGTCGGAGATCGAACTCACGGCAGCGGTGATCTCTTCCAGCGCGTGGGAGGCATCCATCGCATCCTGAACACTGTGGGATGCCATGTCCCGGCTCAACGCCATAATGTTGACCGCAACTTTGGTCGTTTTTTGCAGCGTTTCTATAGTGGATTGAATTTCAGTCGTGGATGCCGCCGTCCGTTGCGACAGTACCCGGACTTCATCGGCTACCACGGCAAAACCCCGCCCCTGCTCACCGGCTCGGGCCGCTTCGATGGCGGCGTTGAGCGCCAACAGGTTGGTCTGCTCGGCAATCCCCTTGATAGTGGAGAGAATGCCGTTGATCTCCTGCGCATGATGGTCGAGCTGCGCTATGACTTCGGTGGCTTCCGTTACCCCATTGGCCAGACTGCTGATTGACTCCCGGGTCTTTTCAACCAACTCCTTGCCTGACTCGCTGCTGTTGGCCGATTCAATCGCTCGCGCCGCAGTTTGTTCCGCGTTATTGGCAATCTCCTGAGTGGCAGAAGCCATTTCCGTCACGGCAGTGGCTACCATGGTGATTTCTTGCTGTTGACGATTTAATTCAGACACCGAGGTTTGCGTGCGCTGTAAGCCATTTTGCGCTTCATGATCGATCTCCTTCGCCTGCTGCCGAATATGCGCGATCAATTGATGCAAGCTATCAATGAATTTATTGAAGTTCTGCGCCAACTCTCCGACTTCATCCTGGTTGGTCAGGGGGATGCGTTGCGTCAAGTCACCATTACCATCCGCAATCTTTGCCAGCGCCCGAGAGACAACTCCCAAGGGCCGGAACAGGGCATTACACATGAGCGTGAAGCCCCCCAAAGAGACCAACAAAACCACCAGCAAGACCCCGATACTGGTCCACATTTGTGCATACAAAGAGGCTGTGACCTTTTCGTCATCCAGTACCAGAACCAGTAACTGGTTTTGTTCGGCGACCGGAGAGGAATAAACGCGCTCCATTCGACCATTGACTTCCATTAACTGGTATTCACCGGCACTCATAGCACGGAGTGCCTGATAATCAACACCGGGATACAGATCACCGATAGGCTTGGATAATAATTTATCGTCGGAATGGACCAGAATAATGCCGTTGGCATTGATCAGGAAGGCACTACCATTACCCGGCAATTGCACTTTCTTTAATTGCGATAACAGCTCGGTGACCGTGACATCCACACCCAAAACGGCAATTGTTTGTGCATTTTGTTGAACCGCCTTACCAAGCGAAACAACAAACTCCCCGGTAGCGGCCGCGATGGAGGGTGGCGAGACATAGACATCACTCACATTAGCCATGGCTTTCTGGTACCAATCCCATTTTCGCGGATCATTATTACCGTCTGGCAAAACAACCGCATTGGCATTGAGCTGGGTACCATCCGTTTTGGCATAAAAAACGTTTTCAAAATCACCGGAATTTTTTGTTTGCCGCAGTGATTTAATAATATCTGCTTCATTGGCAGGATCAGCACTAAAAGCTTTTATTGCAGAGGCCTTACTATTGAACCAATAATTCACACTAGCAGCGAATGTATTTCCCATGTCGATTACTTGTGATTTAAGATTTTGCTCCAGATGGGCCTTGGCTGAAATAAAATTATCTGCCGTTAGAATAATACCCACCAGCAGAATTGCACCACCAGCAGCAATTGATAATTTCGCTTTTAAAGACAGTCCGTTCATTATACCACCTTCTTGATATTTATATTTTCTAGCGCTCAGATTTTAAAAGCATTACACATTCACAACCTTGAACATTCCACACTTAAACCACGACAACACAGACAGCTCTTTGATTATTACCTGAATGACGATCAACCCCGGATCTAGATTAATTTACTATTCCATAGCTCATTATCGTTCAATACACCTCTAATCCAGTGCCGAATACCTCTTTCCACTTGTCAAAGTGATTGTAGTGCCATCTTCACCATGGCGCTCATAAACTCCGTCATATTCCCGCCATGACGCAGTAACAAAGAGTAAAACGGTGATCTCTGTGACTGTTTAAGAAATTCAACCGTTGGGAGCAGTGCGATACTTGCCTCATCCCGGCCACTCACCAGGACGGTCTCTCGCAACTCTTGGAGACACAGCGTCATTAGATTGGCATGGCTGTAATGCCGTCCTATTTTTCCGTCATTTATTGCTATTCTTGTAGGCAACTCACCCATGAATCACACAAAATAGTTTTTCTCCCTTGGATGGATCCAAACCCATGGCACCAGAGCGACAGCAATTGATTCGTTCATTATTTGACGAATACATAGAGATGTACTCCTCCCGCGATGATCGGCTCACGTCGCGATTCAGCGACAATTTTAGCGGCTATGCGGGCAGCAGTGCTGTGCTGGTGACTGACAAAAATGAGTGGGTCCGGATTACCAGAAGAGATTTTGCGCAAATTCCCGGCAGGATCGGCATTGAGATGCTGGACTTGGCCTTGCAAGATCTGGCTGCGGACATTGTCGTTATCACGGCATTTTTCCATATTCATCTGCCAGAACCCGAGCCCATATTGTCACGGGAAACCGCCAGACTCGTACTCATCTTCCGGCTTGAAGACGCCGAATGGAAAATCGCACACAGCGGGATCTCGATTCCCTATGGTTTGGCGCGTGGTAGCGAAATCTATCCAATGACTCGCCTTGAAGAGCGTCAGCACGAGCTGGAGCAAATGATCGAGGCCCGCACCAAGGAACTGGCCGAAGCAAACCGACAACTCGAAATCCTGAGTAATACCGATGGTTTGACCAACATAGGCAATCGACGCATTTTTGATAAAACGCTGATTCAAGAATGGAATCGAGGCCTGCGAGCTGAAACAGCACTGGCCCTCGTTATGATCGATATCGATAATTTCAAGCAATTCAATGATCTATATGGCCACTTGGCCGGAGATGCCTGTCTGCAATCACTGGCATATGCCTTGTCACAATCAGGACGCCGTTCGGGCGAACTGGTCGCCCGCTATGGTGGGGAAGAATTCGTCGTGCTGTTACCGAATGTCGATCTGCAGTGTGCTTACGAAATTGCGCAGCACATTCAGCAACTCATCTTCACGCTGGCGCTCCCTCATGCCAAAACAACGCCTGGTATTGTCACCGTCAGTATGGGAGTGGCCAGCCTGATCCCCTCGAGTCAACGACTCCCGCTGGAGCTGGTACAACTAGCCGATGCTGCACTCTATTGTGCCAAGTTGGCCGGGCGAAACTGTATTCGACTGGCGGACTGAACAACTAGCTAGGGATGCCGGAATAAACTCATCGAGCCCGCTTCCGCATCGGAATAAAAGCTCTGGTGACGAAAACCTTCCACTGTCCCCTTGCTTGTCGTATGGTCAGCTTTTCTTACTACAGAGGATCGGATCATGAGCGGTTGTTGTGAACATGGATGTTCGTTGGACAAGCTGCGCGAGCGGCAGCGTGGAACCCTGCAGATCGTCTTTGTCATCAATGCCGTCATGTTCCTGATCATTGTTGCCGCCGCCCTGCATGCCGCATCGTCAGCTCTGCTCACCGATAGTCTGGATAATCTGGGCGATGCCTTCACCTATGCCCTCAGTCTATATGCCGTAACCCAAGGCTCGCGCACCAAGGCCAAGGTCGCACTGTTCAAAGGCATGATGATCCTGGCTGCAGCCGTGGCCATAGGGGTACAAATCATCAACCGCCTCCTGGTTCCTGTGCTCCCTGCCTTCGATGAGATGGCGGTGTTTAGTGTGCTGGCTCTGGCCGCCAACTCCGTGTGTCTCTTCCTGTTATGGCGTCATCGCCATGAAGACGTCAATATGAGTTCGGTCTGGGAGTGCTCGCGCAACGATATTGCCACCAATGTATCGGTCTTGTTCGCCGCCGGAGCCGTCGGATTGACTGGGTCCAGTTGGCCGGATGTAATCGTCGCCATGGGGCTGGTTGCGCTGCTGTTTCATTCCGCCTGGCGAGTCATTCGCTCGGCTTACGCCCAACTACGCTGAGTCCAGACTCACTGTTGCGAATAAAGGCCTCTTTCGAGGCCTTTTTCTCACTAAAGAAACCATCTGTTTGCTGTGGGTACACGAATACGGCGACACGCGTTATCATAGCGCCCCCCGGACAGCCCGCTGTCCCAGCCCATGCCATGAGGAATGGGCCGTTTTGCCACTCGATTCCATTGATTAAAAAGGTGCAACATGAGCAATTTACCCCAGTGTCCGAAGTGCAGTTCAGAATATACCTACGAAGACGGTAGCATGTATGTTTGCCCGGAATGCGCCCACGAATGGTCTCAGACAACAGCAGAAGTCGCCGAGGAAAAAGTCGTGATCCGCGATTCTGTCGGCAATGAATTACAAGATGGTGACACTATTACCGTCATCAAGGATCTGAAAGTCAAAGGCTCTTCCCTGGTGATCAAGGTTGGCACCAAGGTGAAAAATATCCGTCTGGTCGATGGTGATCACGATATCGACTGCAAGATTGATGGCATAGGTGCCATGCAGCTGAAGTCCGAGTTTGTGAAGAAGGCCTGAGTTTTCTCCTCTTCTGGCTGGCTCATGCCATGAGCTGGCCGGATCTTCATGATCCCCCCAGCCAAAAAACCAGCGCTCCCCGTGTGCCCATCATATTCAGTCGAGCCCGACAGTTCTCACCTCATCTTCTTGATTTAGCCATTGTTTTATGCAAAAAACGCAGACTCATCTACCCTTAGCCTTACCTATGACCCCGGTGTGGAGCCAAGATGTCAGCCGACGTGACCCCCTCAAGCGAAAATAAACTGACCTTGGTATTCCGGATTGAACCCGGTTGCCTGGGGCCGGATGGCAGAGACTACATAGACGAGTTTTGTCAGCTGGTGCAAAAGGCCGTTGAACAGACCCATCAGCGCATGGTCGAGCTGGAGATTATTCCCCGCTTTGATAAGCAGCTACCCGAGACCGAATATCGTCTTGGAGAGCGAGGCTTGAGTCGAGAAAAAGCCGCTCGCTATCTGAGTGCAGGAGGTGAGGATCTCGATCTTCTGGAAGCCCGGCTAAATAACTCATTACCAAGCCTCATCGATCACTATCTAGCGCGCTGAGTAACATACCGGACAACAACAAAACGCCACACACTCGAAGACCCGGGCATGTGGCGTTTTTAATGCCGTCAGCTCAGCTGTAGCTGTGGCAGTTCTTCGGACAGACTCGGGAGCAGGCACCGCAACCGATGCAGTCATCGGCGTCGCTGACCGTCATCACCATGGCCACATCATCCTGATCCTCATCATCGAAGTCGTCGCCCAGCACCTCGCTCTTCTCTTTTAGATCAAATACATCCCGTGAGCAAACCTTGTAACAACGGCCACAGCCGATGCAGGTGGCATGATTCACAGCGGTTACGAACTTGGGCTGCCAGGGCTTGCCGCCGCGGGTCAGACCGGTAATGGTGGTGGTCATGGGCACAACTCTCCTTGTGGTTGGGAAACAGGTTATTCCTCATCCCAGCTGGAATGCTCCAGCGCCTGGATGCGGTCAGGATCTCGGTTTCGGCTCTTGCGCTCGGGGGCCGCCTGGCGGGCGGCGGCAGGCCACTGTAACTGCAATTGGCGGATCAACTGGCTGATGGGAGTCCCAGCATCAACCCGGATGGCGCGAATGCCAGCCGCCAGCAGTTGCCGAAATACGGACTCGCCAACGGCCACACAGAACACCGCGAAGCAATCGCCAATCACCTCCATCCGGCTCTCCAGCTTGGCCAGGCTATGTCCCTGCTCAATGCGGAACTCGGTGACCTGCAACAACTCCGCACGTTCCGGCTCGACGCCATAGACCAGTAAGGCCTCGCAGGAGCCAAAATGCTGATCGACCCGTTTGTGGTCAGCGCTGGCAAACGCCACTCTCAAGGTGGAGGCTTGGGGATCACTCAGGGTTAACTGTCGTTCGATGTGGTTAGACATAAGCCTGCTCCCCAGTAGCATCAACAGCTGCAAATTGTTGTTTCAGCGGCGAATGGTGCACGGCGCGGCCATGACAGCGCTCCTGCATCAGGTTGCCGATTTCGAACAGGGTATCGCGCATACCGGCATAGCCCTGACGGGTACGCCGAAACTCGCCCATGCGGTCATAAATGGGAAAGCCGATGCGTAGCAGCGGCACATCCAGCTCGACCGCCAGATCGGCACCGTGGGAATTACTGAGCAGCAGATCCACCGGTTTGTGGGCCGTAATCCCCATCAGGGAGCCGTCAATACCATCCAGCAGATCCTGCAGATCGCCGATGCGCACCGACTCCACCGGCAGACCGGCGAGCCAAGGCTGATTCACCGGAGCCACCACGCTGCAAGGCTGCAAGCCAACGCTCTGGGCAAACCCGAGCCAGGCGGCCAGCAGATCGGCCTCGGCACCGATGGCGATGCGGCGACCATTGACCCAGGTATGGGTGTCGATCATGGCATCCTGCAACTGACCTCGACTGCGCTCGATCCACTCCGGCACCGGCCGCTCGGCCAGCCGTTGCAGGGTGAGGATGAAGCGATCCATCTCTGCCAGTGTCATCAGATGGGCAAAGCCGTGGCTCTCGACACCGGTGCGTTTTTGCAACAGCTGTCCGGCGCGGGAGAGCGATGGGCCTATCACCAGAGTTGCGGCGCTCTGCCCCAACTGGCGCACCGCCAGCACATCGGTACCGCCCTGGGAAACCGGCAGATAATCACCGCGCGCCAGATGACCATCCATGGAGTGGGCCAGATCCGGCACCATCACGGGTTGCAGACCAAAGGCTTCCACGTAGCTGCGGATGAGCTCGATATCGCCTGGCGTCAACATATGGCTGAGCAGCAGGTTAACCCGCTTCTTGCGCACGGTGCGCACCGCCTGCTCCGGCACCAACTGCTCGATCAGGGCTTCCACCAAGGTGGAAAAGCCATTTTCCAGCGAGCCGTAAAAATCCGGGGTATTGAGGTGTACCACCTCGACTCGGTCATGCTTGGGATAACTCTGACGGAAGGCCTTGATGGCCCGGGTCATCTCGGCGCCCTGCGCCTCGGCCAGCCCCGAACTCATCAGCACTATGAGCCGCGGATTACTGCGCTCGCACAGGGTCGCCAGCGCCTGCAATATGTTGTCATCGGAGCCCATGATGGTGGTGATCGGGTCCATGGCTGTGGACTGCAAGGGCACCGGCTCGTGAAAATGCTGGATGAAGAAGACCTTGGCAAAGGCACTGCACCCCTGAGCGCCATGGATCAGTGGAATGCAACGATCCAGACCCAGACTGGCCAAGATGGCCCCCAGCGGTTGTCCACTCTTGATGGGACGGGTCGCCACGGGTTTATTCGGTTTGATGATAAGCGCCATGATTGCCTCCTAGCCTTGTGCCGTCAGTTGCCAGGGGGCACGACTCTTGGCCTGGGGCCAGATCGGGCTTTCCAGCGTCAGACAAATCTGCCGAGCCAGCTCTACCATGCCGTCGTAACCGGCAAAGGCGTGCTCCCGCTCCTGATTCACATCCAGAAACGGCAGTTTGGCCTTGTAGGCGGTGAACATGTTGCGACCACCGGCGATCATCAGATCGGCGCGCTGCTCGTGAGCTACATCCAGCAACTGACGGGGATTCCCCTCATCCAGCAGTATGGCCCCCTCACCCATCAGTTCGCGGATCCGTGCCTTGTCCTCTTCGGTGGATTTGCGGGTCCCGCTGGCCACCACTGTCATGCCCAGATCCTGCAACGCCGAGACCACGGACCAGGATTTGACACCACCGGTATACAGCAACACCCGCTTGCCGCTGAGTCGTGGCCGGAACTCGGCCAGTTGCGCCTCGACCCGCGCCTCTTCCCGGGCGATCAACGCTTCGGTGCGCGCCAGCAGATCCGGGTCGTGCAGCCCCTGAGCTATGGCGCGCAGGGAGTCGGACATATCGCGGACACCGTAGAAGCTGCCTTCAAACCAAGGTGTGCCGAAGCGATCTTCTAATTTTCGCGCCACATTGATCAGTGCTCGGGAGCAGACCAGCATGTTCAATTCACTGCGGTGAATGGTCTGCACCTCGGCAAAGCGGGCATCGCCGGAGAGCGTACAAAGCACCCGCACCCCCAGCTCGTCCAGCAACGGCAACACATTCCAGAATTCGCCGGCAATATTGAATTCCCCCACCAGAGCTATGCTGTGGCCGCGCGCGGCGGGAATAGCAAAGCTGTCAGGCCAGGGTGCCGGCTCCCGCTGGCCAATCACCCGATCCACCATCACATCGCCGGCAATCCGATTGCCCAGATTCTTACTGCCATAGAAACCGGCGGCATCGATGGCAATCACTGGCACCCCCAGCTTGTCGGCGGTGACCCGACAGATGGCCTCGATATCATCGCCTTCCATCGCCGGAACACAGGTGTTGTAAACAAACACCGCGGCAGGTTGATAGCGTTCAACGATCTGTTTGATGCCGTGATAGAGACGCCGCTCACCGCGACCCATGATCACATCCTGTTCACTCAGGTCGGTGGTGAAGCCAAGTCGGAACAGGGTTGGCCCCGAGCTGTGAGTCCCGCGGTTATCCCAGGAGCTGCCGACACAACCTATGGGGCCATGCACCACATGAGCGACATCGGCGATGGGAAGCAGGGTGATTTGGGCCCCATCGAAGGCACAACCCCCGGCCGTGGCTCCTGGTTTGGGCGCGCTACAGCCCGATTTGGATTTGCCGTTGTGCTGGCACCCCGGTTCATCCATCAATGCAGCGATCTCATTTCCCTTCATAACGACTCCTTGTGGGATACGACCGAACCGATTGCTTACCCTCTAGATAAGCCTGCAAGAGGTACTGCAAGGGACAAACCAAGTTTAACTTTATGATTTTTATGGTTTTATTTTTGTAGCATTTCAGACATGAACGACAAGGGGCAACGCTTGTGACAATCAGCACAGAGCCCTTGCCAGTGTTCCATCTGCCTCGGGCCGGGATTGGAGTCTGCATCGGGACATCACTCGGCCAGCCACTCGGAGAAGAGCCCGGTGGATCACCCCGAAGGGAAGGCATCGAGACGACCCGCCCCCCAGCATAGAGTCGTCCCGAGCCTTGTAATCGTGTCATGAACAGCGCGCGCTAAGTGTGCCGACTCCGCCGCGGAAGCCGGCATGGGAAACCATCATGTGCCACAAAGGAAACCAGAAAATCCCTACCATGACGGGTTCATACCAGGGGTGACGCGCCGCATCGCTCGTGTGCAAGCTGGCGCATGCTAGCCATCACCACCTGTGCGCAGCGCGTTACTCTTCGAGCTCCAGATCAAAACGGTTGGCCAGGTCATCTTTCCGTCCCAGCGCCTTAGCCAGCCAAGGCGGCAATTGACCTTGCAGCAGTTGAGTCAAATCATCGAGTTGAGTCTTGATCGTCGGGTCACGCTTGATCTTCACCGGATGAATGCCATGGCGAATGACCCGAGCCGCAGCCGGACCACCGATCGCCTCACAGAACAGCAAATGGCAGCCCTGCAACAATTCGGCTCGGGCCTCGTTACCTTCACTGCCGGAGGTTCCTGTTTCCTGTTTCCAGGCCGAGTAGCGGCGGATATCGACGAGCCGGGCGCCCTGCTCGCTGACCTGATAGATGAAGAACAGCGGGCAACTGCCAAAGTGACCATTCACCAGCACGCCATCGGTGGAGGCAAAGGCAACCCGTAACTGGCCTGCGCCCTCACCGGGTGGCAGCGGACGGGGGTCCAAATGGGGGGGCAGTTCGCCATGCAGAGTCGCCAGCAGTTGCGGCCACAGTGCCGCATCTCGCGTCGCCAGCTCGGGCAACGCCTGATCCTGTAACTGCTCCAGACTCAGGGCATCGAGCCCGGCGGTATTGAGCGGACCGGTCAGCAGCGAGCAGACCCAGTCAAACAATTTGACCTGATCCAGATCGGGGACCTGTTGCGCCAGCGCCAGCAGACGCCAATAAACCTGACTTTCCAGCAGCGTATTCATGGGGAGCTCCTTGTCGTCTCGACGTGTCATCTTCAACGTGTCGTCACTATCTCGCGACGCGCCTAGTCCTCACCCTGGGCCCGAGTCAGGCGCAGAGTGGTCGGCAGTGAAGGCATTGCGGCCAGCGGTGCCAGATAAAAGGATTGGCCGTCGGCTAGGTCAATACGCCCGCCCCAGCAATCCTCTTGTTCAAATTCAATTGCCGTGATCTTGGTTTCTAGATCCCGCTTGGCGATGTAGCAGTAGAGGCCATCGGCCTGTTGACGAAACATGATGTTGGGCATGGTCTCTCCTTGGTGCCGTTTCCCGGTGCCGTCTCCTAGTAGAAAACACCAGACAATCGCAGACAAAAAAACGGACGGGAGCCAAGCTCCCGCCCGTGGTCGCCTTAGCGAACCAGGTCGAAGTTGTAGTCGGTCTTGCCGAGCTCCATGGTTTCCTGATCCAGACGCTCCAGTACCGCGTTCACCAGGGTGGTGACTATGTACATGCCGCCCTCATAACCCCAGGTGGTCATGCGGTGCAGGTGGTGGCGGTCAAAGATCGGGAAGCCCAGGCGAATCAAGGGCACTTCAAACGCCTTGCCCTTGGCCAGGGTGTCGCGCTGAATGAACTTGCCGTAGGAGTTGCCAATCAGGAAGTCCGGCTTGTTGGTGAACATCAAGGAGCGCAGGTGCCACAGATCGCAACCGACGTAGATCTCGCTGTTCTGACCATACGGAGAGGCATCCAGCACCTTTTTCAGCGCTTTCTCCCACTTCTTGGAGCCGTTGTGGCACAGGATCACGGTTGGCTCGGCCCCCAGTTCCAGCAGGAACTTGGTCAGACCCATCACGTAGTCCGGATCTCCGTACAGGGCGAACTTCTTGCCGTGCAGCCAGGTGTGGGAGTCGGTGATCATATCCACCAGACGGCCGCGTTCGGTCGCCAGCGATTCCGGGATGGGCTTGCCGGTCAGCTCGCTGACCTTCATCAGGAACTCGTCGGTAGCTTCCAGACCGATGGGCACGTTCAGTGCAGAGCCAGGCTGGCCCCAAGTCTCGGTGACCACTTTCTTGGTCTTCACCAGTTGCCAGGGTTGCAGCAACAGGGTGTCGATGGCATTCGGTGCATCGACCATTTCCGCCTGAGTGGTGCCACCGGCATACATGCGGTATTGACCATCGGCCGGGGTATCCAGCACTTCTGACGGGTCGGAGAGTAAGGAAGCGGAGACGCCCATTTCGGCCATCATGCGCTTGAGCACCCGGTAGTTCCCCAGATAGGTATCAAAACCAGTCACCAGGTTCAGCTTGCCATTGCTGCCCACCTCTTTGGCTTCCGGAGCCAGGGAGCGGCAGAAGCCTTCGAACATGTTGTCCCAACCGGTGACATGGCTGCCAACGAAGCTCGGCGTGTGCGCATAAGGCACCGGCACTTCAGTCGGGATGAAGTTGTCTTTCTTGGCGTTGTTGGTGAAGGCTTGCAAGTCATCACCGATGACTTCCGCCATACAGGTAGTCGAGACCGCAATCATTTCCGGCTTGTAGAGCGCATAGGCGTTCTGCAGACCGTCGTTCATGTTGGCATGGCCACCGAACACAGCCGCGTCTTCGGTCATGGAGTCAGAGACGCAAGCGACCGGCTCCTTGAAATGACGATTGAAATAGGTACGGAAGTACGCCACACAGCCTTGTGAACCATGCACATAGGGCAGTGTCTTTTCAAACCCTAAGGAACAAAGCACGGCGCCCAGGGGCTGACAGGCTTTGGCCGGGTTAATGGTCAGTGCTTCGCGCTTGAAGTTGAGCTCTTTGTACTCGGCAGAGGTGGTCCATTCAAAGACTTCCTTAACCTTACTATCGCCGTGAGCTTCTTCGAAACGACCTTTCTTGCCTGCAAACAGGCTCTGATATTCATCCTGTTCAAACAGGGGATAACAGGGTTTGATGTTCTCAATATTCTGACTCATATCCATCTCCTCCCGCGCCACTCATCTGTGAACTAACGGGTTACAAGGATTGCCATCCTGCCCTTAGGCAGACTTCTTCCATGGTGGGGTCTGTTGGGACCAGCACGGATTATTCAACGTCATGTCCATATCGCGGGCGAAGATGGCGAAGCCGTCATAGCCGTGGTACGGGCCGGAATAATCCCAGGAGTGCATCTGACGGAACGGAATACCCATCTTCTGGAAGATGTACTTTTCCTTGACGCCAGAGCCGATCAGATCAGGCTTGATGGCCTTGACGAACTCTTCCATCTCGTAGCCGGTGACATCGTCATACAGCAAGGTGGCTTCTTTGAGTTCCGGCAAAGTCCGGTCGTAGTCATCGTTGTGGCCGAATTCATAACCGGCACCGACGATTTCCATCCCCAGATCCTCATAGGCACCGATGACATGGCGAGGACGCAGACCGCCCACATACAACATCACCTTCTTGCCTTGCAGACGGGGCTGGTACTTGGCAATCACGGCCGCCGTTTGCGCTTCATACTTGGCGATCACCGCCTCGGCATTCTTCTGGATGGTTTCATCGAACTGGGCTGCGATCTTGCGCAGAGACTCGGAAGTCTTGGTCGGTCCGAAGAAGTTGTACTCCATCCATGGTATCCCGTACTTTTCTTCCATATGGCGCGAGATGTAGTTCATGGAGCGGTAGCAGTGCACCAGGTTCATCTTCACCTTGGTGGTGTTTTCCATCTCCGGCAGGGTACCGTCACCGGACCACTGGGCCACTACGCGCAGACCCATCTCTTCGAGCAGGATGCGGGAGGACCAGGCGTCACCACCTATGTTGTAGTCACCGATGATGGCGACGTCATAGGGAGTGCCTTCGAACGCTTCACCATCACGGTTCGGCAGTATCCAATCCCGAATCACGTCGTTGGCAATGTGGTGACCCAGGGACTGGGACACGCCACGGAAGCCTTCGCAACGCACCGGAACCACTGGCTTGTCGATCTGCTTGCTGGCTTGCTTGGAGACGGCTTCGATGTCATCACCGATGAGGCCGATCGGGCACTCGGACTGCACCGAGATCCCCTTGGTCAGCGGGAACAACATTTCCATCTCTTCGACAATCTTCAGCAGCTTCTTGTCGCCACCGAATACGATGTCCTTTTCCTGGAAATCGGAGGTGAAGTTCATGGCGCCAAAGCTGTCCACCCCGGTCACGCCGGTGTAGTAGTTACGACGGCCACCGCTGGAGTACATGCCACAACCGACCGGACCGTGGGACAGGTGGATCATGTCCTTGATCGGGCCGAAGACCACGCCCTTGGAGCCGGCGTAGGAGCAACCACGAGCCGTCATCACGCCCGGCAGGGACTTACGGTTGGAGGTGATGCACTTGCTGGCCTTTTCCAGGGATGGGTCATTGGCCGTCAGGTGCTTCTGTCTGTCTTTGCGCGCCTTCTCGGGGTAGATCTCCAGCACTTCCTGGATCAGCGCTTCATTCTGTTCACGCGTTCTGTCTGTCATTGCTTATTCTCCCTAGCGGAGGATTTCCGGGCCGACCATAGCCGGCCGCGGAAATCACAGGACTCAGGCTACCGCTTCTTCTGCTGCGGTCTTGCCGATGATGCTTTCGTCTTCCTCGTCCATGATGCCGAACTCCATCAGCAACGCTTCGAGTTCGTCCATGGTGACCGGAGTCGGGACCACCAGCAGCTTGTTGTCCACCACCTTGCGGGCCAGAGTGCGGTACTCGTTGGCTTGCTTGGCATTCGGGTCATATTCGATGACGGTCATGCGGCGGATTTCGGCGCGTTGTACCACGTTGTCACGGGGTACGAAGTGAATCATCTGGGTACCCAGCTTGTCGGCCAGGGCGATGATGAGCTCATCTTCGCGGTCGGTCTGACGGGAGTTACAGATCAGGCCGCCCAGACGCACGCTACCGGACTTGGCATACTTCACGATGCCCTTGGAGATGTTGTTGGCGGCATACATCGCCATCATTTCGCCGGAGCAGACGATGTAGATTTCTTGCGCCTTGTTTTCGCGGATTGGCATGGCGAAACCGCCACACACCACGTCACCCAGCACGTCATAGAATACGAAGTCGAGGTCAGCTTCATACGCGCCTTCTTCTTCCAGGAAGTTGATGGCGGTGATAACACCACGACCGGCACAACCAACTCCTGGCTCAGGGCCACCAGACTCGGCACAACGAACTCCGCCGTAACCGATCTGCAGCACATCTTCGAGTTCCAAATCTTCTACAGAACCCTTTTCCGCGGCCATTTCCATGATGGTATTCTGAGCCTTAGCATGCAGGATCAGACGGGTAGAGTCGGCCTTGGGGTCACAACCGACGATCATCACCTTCTTGCCCATTTCAGCCAGAGCGGCGACCAGGTTCTGGGTAGTCGTGGACTTGCCGATCCCACCCTTGCCGTAAATTGCACATTGACGAAGCGCCATGTCGATATCTCCTTGTTGACAGTTGACGTATATCTAATTGCACGGCTTGTACCAAACGCTGGCATTTAGTTATCCACTTGTTTTTATTGGTAAATTTATTCTGTTGCTTCATTGAAAGCGGCGAGGAAGAAAACAAACACGCAGTATTTGTACGGAAAAGTACAACAACCGACACAGGGATTGTCGGTCTGGCATGGCATCAAACCTTGGGTATGCCAGCAACTGGCACCACAAAAGAAATAGAAGCGGCGTCAAAAGAGTCGCCTTGATGGCTGACAGAGAGGTAGTCCGCCGTGCGCATGGTGTAGCCCGCCACGCTGTAGCCCGCCGCGCAAATTGATAAACGGATTCACTAGAAATGAGAAACCGCCTCTCGGCGGTTTTATCATTTTTGGCGAAATGGTTTGTTTAGTCCCTGTTTGTTTAAACACTGCGCAGAAGACGTTTAAACCTCAATAACAACGGCAGTCTTCGAAGGGGCTAAGCCTTCAAGTCTACCCGCCCGATAATAGGCTCTGGAACCTACCGCGACCCCAGTACCAATCAGTTGGACCTGGCCACCACTCAACGTGGCCACGGTTGTCTTACCTGCGGCGTCATCGACACTCAACACGGTACCAACCCGGCGGGGTTCCTCCGGATTCAAGAGTCCACGCAGTTGCTTATACAAGTTCGCCATTACACCTCCTCGACTAACGGACGTTCAATCTCGATGGCCTGCCGTACTATCAGTTTTCGGTCTTTGCTGACAGAGGCTGACGCCCGCAGGCCACGGCTATACCCTCGCCCACTCGGGGTCTGGATCATCTGGCCTGGCAGGATCAATCCGGTATCCGCGTTGATTGGCATCTCGATACTATCCGTGCTACGACTCAAACTGTTCGCCAAGAAAGCGGTACCCAGGGCTCCGGCACCGGTAGCATCTACTATCAGGTTACGACTCACATCCGCCAGCGTGTTACCTCCCGCCGTTCCTGATCGCTTCACATGGCCAGCAAAGCCATTGCCACCGGATATCCAGACCCCATCAGCCGACTGGCCTCGCGTCCGCTGACGCCCCAGGGTGATCATAATGGACTCCGGAATGGAGATATCAGCGTCCCGCGTCATCAGCTCCCAAGGCTTGACCGCATACTTGTTGAGTACTGTCAGCCGTCGTGCATTCATACCTGGCAAAATGAATGCCCCCGCAGCCTCTGCGATCTGCTGGATGGCATCGATCGGTGCCAGACTGCTATAGCTCCAAAGCCCGCTTGGTACTACCCAATCCTCTGCCTTCCAATCCAGAACCCAACCATCTGGCAACTCTTGCTCAGCCAGCTGGATCAGAGTCCGGGTGTTCGACTCGGTGTAGCTGCGAGGTAAATACAAGCTGGATGACAACTCCGCGCTCAGACTACGCCCTGTCACTGTGGCTGATTGCTGGCCCCAGCTGCGATTATCCGACCAGCCATCCACGATGCAGCGCCACTCATGGCCATTGATGGTGATAATGACCTCCTCACCCTCCAATGACTCAGCATCCTGGATCCGTGGTAGCGATGCCGTGAACTGCCATGCCCAGCTATCTACATCTCCATCCACGGCAATACTGGTAGCTGGAATGGGGAAGCCATCACTGGCTCGCACGAACTGAACCTGATTGGTCACGAAATAGACCCTCCGCTTAGGGATAGTGTGTTTGGCAGTTTGGGACCAATAGAACTCCAGGTGTCCACCTGCACCATATGGCCGACCAAAGGCCAATAGGGCCGAGATAACAATCTCAGGTGTAACCGGTGGGTCGGGTCGCTCTGAACGTCCAGGGAGTGGCTGGCGGCCTTGCTCGTACAAGCTCCGGTTAGAGGCAGTTACCTGGATACCCTTGCCCCATGCTGCAGGCTGCAATGAAACGGTGATACTCTCCCCAACATGCCATCGCTCATCCACCTGCTGGGCTAAGCGCGGTGGATAGCGATACCCACTGACCATCGCAGTACTGCGCTCATGCCCCTGCTCATAGACAATCGAGCACTCATCCTGCAGGCGGGCCAGAATTGAGAACGAGCTGGCTGACGATGCGGCAACTGATGCCCCTTGCTGATAGTCGATAGTGGTGGTGACGGCTTGCCGGTCCATGCCCTGCAGTACCGAGGCGGCGCTGGCCTGCACTGCGGCGGCTTGGCTCCAGGCTGCACCCTGTTCGACTTGCTGAGTACCACTGCGTTGCCATGTACTCTGAGCATCGACAACCACGGCCTCGGCTCGTTGCTGCCAACTATCGTCAGCTGACGCAGCAGGCCCTCGGGCCACATTAATGTCGTACTCAGCATCTGCGACCAAAATGGCCTGGTCGCTAACGACCTCCATTACTCCCGTGATCATGACCGAACCGTGCAGCTCAGCCGATGCCGACACGGAAACGGATAACTCCCCGCTATAAATTACATCCGCTGATAACGCGGCTCCGGGGATTTGTGCCGTGGCATTCAGCTCCCCCGTTAAGTCCTGCCGAGGACGGCTGACAAACTCCAATGCTCCGCCAGGTTTGAGCGTGCGGGTAAAGTCCAGCCGGGATGTTGTCATTTATGCCTCGATCAAATTGGCCGAGTTGATCCGAATGGTGGCACCGGCATAGATGTCGACTACCGGCAAAATAAGGGCCGCATCACTCCCTGGAATCCCCACGCTCAGGTCGGCTACAAGGTCCCCAGCCCGATTGGTGATCCGCCCCCAGGTAATGGTGCCATCAGCCACAGCCATGGTTTCCGGCAATGGCTTCAGCGTCAAAGCTCCAGCCTCGACGGCCAGAGCACAAGGGGCTGGAATGGGTAAAGCCACAACCGCGACTTGATCGGTAGTTGGCTGTAACGCCACCGGTGCTGGCCCGGTATATAGGGTCAGTAGTGCTTGACCAGTGCCCGTATCAATCACCTCGGCTGCAGCATGCGCCTTTGCCGTTCTGACCGCTGTGGAATATTGGATTTGATTCATGATGGGTATCTCGTTGGATAAAGCGGTGACTTACCGACCGGGTCATATTTATTTTCATGGTCGACAGACACCACAATATAGGAGGTACCAGCATCCAGATTATCGAACCGATAATTACCTGATGTATCGCTCCAGGTATCACCAACCAACCGGAAGGTAACCGCCTCCAAACAACACACCCGCCGATGAACACCGATATTATTAATCGTCACCTTTTCAGCTATATATCCTCGACCTGCACGATTGGTTGCATAGTCAATCCGAGGAATTGATAACGGCATCTGTGTTGTTGACCGACCTTCACCTGATGCAGAAATGGGGAACAGCACCCGCGCTAGCGGTGTGCCAATAGCTGTGACAACGCTATGCGCCATATTTTATCTCCAAGGACCAGTTATATCGACAAAACCGATAGTGATGTAGGAAGCAGAGGTTGCGCTGTTGGTTCCAGCACTATACTGCGCGGACATCGATATAAACTTTCTCGCCTCAGCTCCAGGGAAATTTTCAAACATAGTAGATGGAGCAATAGCATCAGAAAGAGACTGCGGAGTGGCCCAATATCCCGGCATCTGCCCCCGGATAGCTGAGCCAGACTCCAATAGATAGATACCATTTTGACTAACAATCAATGAGTTATCGCTCGGGCTCGGGTACGCTAATGAGCCTTTCCCAGAGTATTGGCAATTACCCCAAGCTAAGAGCGTACCAACTGGTATTTTTTTACCAATAGAACCATACATATCTCTTGCTAACGCTAACCCATTACTGGATGAGCCTGTGTTTTGAAATAGCGATGTATTGCTGCTTAAGTTTTGTGCGTCATACGCGACCACCGTGCTATATGTTTGGGCTGCTGATGCAAGCAAACATGGATAAGCATCACTAGGCGCTCGCTTTATTGCATCACCGAAGAAATAGGATCGCCAATACGGAGATGAACTAGGGTCAGAGTGGCTATCATAAATATCGGCGGTAGTCGGAATTACCTTGATGTTCAGCCAGAAGGCCGATCCGTCCGCAAGTAGAATCCAGGGGGAATCTCTAAAACTTGTTCTAGCACGGATACCCCATGAATTCTGCCGTTCTGTAAAAGCACCAAAATGGTTAACCCCTACATCAAGACCACCAACTTGCTCGTAACCATCAACCAAGCAGTGCATACCCAAGCTGGCGCTACAGGCTATAGAGTTATCAATCCGCAAACAGCATTTGCTGGATTCAGGAGCCTCCATCCGAAACACGGCCTTGGCACCATCGGCGCTGACATATGGTTTGGACCAGCTTCCTTGTGGGGCGGCTTTTACCGTCATCGAGCCGCTGGCTGCAGCACTGGCCGGACGGGCATCACTGACGTGCGCCTTGCTAGTGAACGTGGTGGCAGTAATGGCGGTGATCCAGAGTTCGCAATTGAACTGCGATGGCGAGGCCCCAGCGACCAAGACAATCTGGTTCAGCCGGTAACCATGGCCGCTATTGACGGTACCAACGAACAGGTCAGTGGCGCTGTCATACGTCAAGGCATCCAGGGTGCGCAGATTAAATCCTGTCACCAGGCAGGCATCGAGAATGCCAACCAGGGAGCCCAGCGTGGCAGTGATTTTATTCAGGCCAGTATCATCAGAGCGAAAATTCTTAACCGGGTACGGCATCGTATTCTCCTTGAGCAGTGGGGCAATCTGCCCCACCGGCATATTGGTTACTTGTTGACGTTGCCGCGGGTCCGCAGCTCGAATTTATCGTCCGCCATGCTGGCATCCGATTGCATGATGGTGCGGGCTACCTGGACAGGGAACTCGGCACCGATGGTGGTAAACCGGAGCACGTTTCCGCTACTCCACCCGGCACCAAAGGCCAGAGGATTGATGGACCAGTAGGGAACTCCGGTGGCTGGATTCACAGGCGCACACGGCGTAGTGATGTCGCCAATCCCGATTTGGCCAACCGACTTACCGACAATCCGGAAGGCCGACGAGCTGGTAAAAATCAGCGCCCAATCCTCAGTGATCGCCCCCCGATTGGTGACGGTTATCGGGTACAGCACCTCGTTGAACTGAGCACTGGTTTCAGTTCCGATCAGGCTGTCAGACCATTCATTGGTCCAGGTGGCCTGGTCAAACAGGTTGGTGTATCGAGCCTGGCGATCGCCAGCGAGCAATACCGAGCTGACCAGCGTCGATGCCGCTGGATAGTCGTGTGACAACTGACGAGCCAGTGATAAGCGCCCGCTGATTTCAACATCACGCACCAAGCTCATATCCTCAATGCGATGAACCACCCACAGCGGTTGCACGAACCCTGTCAATGACAAGCTGGCTGTAAACGTCACCCGCCCAGCATCCAGATCAAACTGGTACGCGGCAGCGGGCAGTTTCACACCGGCAGAGTCCTCCACATGCAGATGCGACAACCGAGTTCTACCCGCATTCACGACAGATCCAGCGGTGGGGTTGGCTGGTACCACGGTTTTTTCAGTGCTATGCACCACCACCAAGCCACCGGCTCGGAAGATGGGTACTCGGCCATCGGACGGCAGTCGCACCGGATCTAGGCCAATCAAGTCGGCGTCCAGTGGCAGATAGCTGTAGATCACGCAGTTGTAGCGAATGGTGTCCGGCTGGATCAGGACTGGCTCGATGATATAGCCATCGGCATCCACGCGATCGACGCTGTACCAGGGCTCTGATTCATGACCGGCTGCCAATACCCGATTGCCAAATGTCAGCTTGGCAATGCCGGTCTGATAGTCGAATCGACCATGGAAGATCCCCTCTCTGACCACACCACTATCGGTGAGGGTGACATCGTGTTGCACCCCGAGTTTGTCCTGGCAGCGCAAGTACAAACTACCCGGAGCGACCGGAGCCCCTGGGGTACGAAATGCCACTTGGCTGACCAGGTGCTGGCCCAGCTCTGCACACAAGGACTGAGCGGTGACGTCATTGGATGCGCCAGCCTGCCAGTTGGAGATCACTACGCTGCCGTTCGCCGTATCGATACTCCCAGCTGTCGTGACAGCGCCAGTTTCCGGATCTACCACCTGCAATTGACCGCTACTGGCCGTCATCGTTTGACCGGCAATTTGCAGCCGGGTCGCATCGGAAAGCAGGCTCCCACCAGATTGGTTCACGTTGACCCACGTTAGCGTGTCCATCGACAGGACGGCACTTTGCGGAGTACCCACTGAGCTGGTAACCCGGATAATGGACTGCACCTTCACGAACGTAGCTGGGTGCTCCTCCCAGGCGCTGCTGGTGTGTCGATAATCACCAAACACCACGGCATAGCGTTGAACCCAAAACTTGCAGGAGGCCGGTACCGATATGACCGCATTACCGCTGGCATAATCCACGGTCCCCAGCTTCACGCGGCTGGCAATATCCAGCAGGTTTCCCGCTCCATCATCCCGCAGTTGCACATCCAGTTTGCTGAACTGCTCTTCGGCGGTACTGGCATCGCTACAACGCAACTGAAAGCCGATATAGACAGAGCCAGGCTTGGCATTCATACCCAACGCCACCGACACTTGGTTGCTGCTCATGGTGTAGGGCGGGTTATCGGTCCGAACACGGTCAATCACCCGCCAGCTCAACGCGAGCGAATCCCCCTTCGCTGACAAGAGGTTGGGGCTAATGGTCAGCAATCCGTTGGCAGCATCGACGCGTCCTGAAGCCGCGCCGGTGAATACGCCGTGTGCATCGGTAGCGGCAGTCTTGACTCCGCCCTCCCAACTGGCCGTAACCGTAGCTGGATCGATAGTCTTATCAAAACCTGGCTCCGGCATAACTTGGCCACCGCCGGTCCCTCCGGATGAATAGGTGTAGGTCGATGCGGTCAGTTGCTCCAAGCCATTCACGCCTAAACGGGCTGAGATCCCCAGCCGATTGATAGGCTCTTGAGTCGATGTGTCTACTGGCTCAAGGGGTGGCTTGACTGGCGTTGGGCTGACCGGGTACTCGACCGTTTTCCCCGCCCATGACATAAGGATGGCGGATCCGACATCAGGCAATGATCCCAATGTGGCCATCATCGAGCCAGTGGTGGAATTAATGATCCCGGAGCCGAAGCTGGTATCCGCGCCCAGGATTTCCCCTTTGCCGTTATCCCGTATGTCATACCACTTGCCCTGTGCCAGATAGGACAAGGTGAAGCTCCCTGGGCTTGGAACAGGGCTCAACGTAGCGGTATAGGCATATCGCCGGTTATTGGCATCTACATCAATCGCAGCGGTTTCGCTGACGCGCACAGGAGCTGTTGCAGGCTTGAATGAAATGCTCTTGTTCTGCGTGCCATAGTTCGGGCACTGCGCGTTGAAACTCAACATCCCGCGCTGGTACTCCACGCTGCCGATCACGGTAGAACCCACCACTAACTCACCGGCAGAGTCTGTGATCTTCGCACTCCCAATGCTGATGGCCACAGAGCCCGGCATGCAGGCATTGCCCAAATAGATTGCCTTGCTAGGAGCAATCACCAAGGGCGTAGAAAACGTCACCGTGCCATCGGTTGCTGCGATAAGCGCTATGCTCTGGCCTGCCGCCGACAAATCAGTGGCCGGAATATCTGTCCGGGCTGACGGCACCAACTGGTTGTAGATGCTCTTGACCTGGATCTGCATGGACTGGAATGCGCCATCGGAGGCGGTCGCCACCGTCCCATAGTAATTGGCTGCATCTGCCACCACTGTTTCACGCAACTGGCTTGACGGCGTCACATCGTCGAACTTGGTAGGTAAATTGCCGGGGAACGTATAACGCAGACGATCTGAAATCTCACAGGTCACAACGGTGCGGGTGAAAGTCCCACCACTTGTCTGAGTCTCGAAGGTCTTTATCTCGCTACTGACCTTCGTGACCCGCACATACTGCTCAAACTGAGTTGGCTTCCCCTCGTCGCCAACCAGCACCAGCGTCTCGCCAACATCTGGGAGCCGGATCTCGGATCGCTGAAAGAAGCGGATAGCCCGCTGCCCCTTGAGTTGAGTGTCGAAGAGGTAGCCCGACCACCGAGGGCCCTTGACTAGATACTGCTCGATAAACTCACGCGCCTGGTTGCGGAAACAGAACGGATCGCCCTGATCGAACAGCGTAATGCAAACATCTTCGCTGGCCGGAGGTGTCAGCACGATGACATTGGCGCCGGAATACTTATCCGTGTCGTCGGTGTGGATTGCCGGGAACACCTGCCGTAGGTTGACCCGGCCATAGGCCAAGTCGACGTCAGACACATCATCAAAAATGGTGTTATGGGCACCGGAAACAATGACAGTGCCCGTGGCTCGCCCACCACCGTCATCGTTATCGGTCATGCGCTGACTGGCCAGGAACTTGATGTCATCGGCAAGAATGGTCATTCATCACTCCAAGTAAAGTTCAGTTCAAGGTTGTATGGGTCAGCATCGGTCGGGTCAGCAAACTCCTCTCCATAGGGGGATGCTTTAACACCAGGACGTCGCCAATAAACAGTCCGAGACAGACCATCATGTAGCGTTAGGGTCATTCTTGGGCTGAGCTGTGCTTCCAGGGCTTTGAGCTGTAAAACCAAACCTCTCCCTGCAATCCCCACGAGCGTGATGGGTCGGCCGCTAAAAAGCGGGTTGTCTTCCAGTAACAAAGATCCATCTAGCGTGGGAGTCATGGTTTGCCCTACTGGGGCCCAATCCAGCTCGTCCTTCCAGACCATGTCATCTGGCAACACCAATGTATTTAGGGTGGTATTCATCCGCGTTTTGCCTGTGTTTGAAGGGTGTTTAGGATGCTTAATAAAGCGGCCTCGTTTGAAGCGCTTACAGTCACATCGGCTGACTCAGTACCCAGCTCAAACCGAATGACCCTGCTAGTACCTGACGAACTGGCGGAGGCTGTATTGGAGACAGAAGATGATGCCGGGCTGACACTACCGGTCGCTGGAGTTGAAGCCGCCGCTTTCTTGGCTTCTGCTACCTCTTGAGCTGCGGCGGCTTGTTCGGCTTTGATGGTGGCCATTTTCTTCTGATGCAGTTCTTCTGCGAGGCGCAGCGCTTCTTTGTAGCTGGCAACGGCGTCTGCATTGCCCGCAACGCGGGCGGTTTCCAGGCTGGAGCGGATGGAGGCAACTTGCTCGTCATAGCGCCGCCGTTCGATGGCGTCATAGTTCTCAGAGAGTTGGTCCAGTTCATCGCGTAAATTGCTGACTGTGGATGCAGCCGATTCAGCCAGCTCTGCCATCTTCTGCTTGGCGCTATCGATGGCCGCACGAAAGTTTGAAAGGGTTTCGGCATCAAGTTTGTATGCAGCTTTCACTGCCCGTTCGGCGTTGGCCACAAGCTTGGCGGTTGGCTGCTCCGCATCGGCCAGGGCATCAGACGCCTCTTTGACGCGTTTCATCTGCCCCAGGATCTGCAGGTTGTTTTCCTGAGCCAGCTTTTGTTTGAGGACATACGGCGACCACCACTCTGTGGATAGGTCATTAGATTTGAGCAGGTAGTTGTAGCTCGACTCCCAGATCTCCTGGGCCTCTGCCATCTTGGTATTGATGTCATCCAGGCTCATGGAGGCGACTTCTGATGAGCGCATCATCACATCAGCAAACGTCAGTTGACCGGAGGACGCCTGGCGGGTGTGTTCCTGGAGCTTCTTCATGCCTTCTGAATGCTGATCAACATTCTGACTAGCAGTAGCCACATGGGCTCCGGCCTTCGTACTGCTAGCCCCGAGCGTGTCCAGCGCTCCAGCCGTGATCAGCGCTTCCTTGCCGGTTGCCGCAACCGACTTCTCCAGGGCCTCAAACTCGGAACTCAACCCCAAGGTTGCAGCCTGAGCAGACAAGGCTCCACTGGCATAACGATCATTGGCCTGGGCAGCAGCAAGTTCCGCTTCGGCGTACTTGAGGAACGCCTGTTTTACTTGCTCAAGCGGCTGGGCACCGGATTGGATGACCTGAAATGAACCTTTAAGACGGGCGGCCACCTCCTCCAACTGCTTGCCCGAATGCATACCGAAATCGGAATAAGCCTGGGTCATATCATCTGCGGCCTGGACATTTTTTTGCGCGGCTCTGGTGGTTTTATCCAACTCCAGATTCAGCTTGCCAACCTGCTGCCGATGTTGCTCCGCGCCAATCTCGCCTTTCTTATAGGCCTCCTCGACTGCGGCTTTCTGGGCCTTGAAACTGGTGATCAGCTCTGCACTGCTGCCACCCAGTTTATGGCTGGCAGTAGTGGCTAAACCCAGGCTGTCGATATAGGGCTGTCCTACCAACTTCCCCTGGTCATGGAGGGTCTGCACCGCATGGCTGACAATATCCAGCTCGGCTTTGGTCTTGGTCGCATCAAAGGCCGTGGCCAGAGCCGCCTTGATAGTTCCAGCGCCCGCATTACTCGCCTGAACCAAGGTATTTAACGCCGTTTCAATATCCTTAAAACTGCCACTGACCCGCCCTTCCAGTTGGTCAAAGTCCAGACCAATCGCCTTGAGGGCCCCACCTAGCGCAGCATTGGCATCCGTCTGGGTGCGCTTGGCAGCCGTTGCGACTTCATCCAGGTAAACGGCGGTACTCTTGGCCGTATCGCCAATGGCTTTAAGCGATGCAGATCCCTGGGCCCATGCATGGGTTGCCGCATCGAAATGCACCTCGCCCTCGACGACCGCCTGGTCCAGATCCGCCATATTGCGTACCGTGATCCCCAACTCACGGGATAACTGCGCAAAGCGGTCCTTGAGGTTAGCGCTGGTCTCCGCTTGCAAGGTTTGAGACTCCCGCAATGCCTGTTCGGCTTTGACGAGGTCATAGAGCGCCACACCTAAACGGCCAATCTGGATAACGGCCTCGACGGTCATAGCTACCAATGAAACCTTGAGCGCCTGCCCCAGCAACTTGACCGCAGTGGTCGTGATAACTGATGCCGTCCCTACGGTACTGATACCAGTGGCGGCCGCCGTGGTTGCTGCAGGCAGAGCGATGAACTGGGTATAGAGAGCCTTAACCTGGCCAGCCCAACTGGCGATCTTGAGCCCTAACCAGGCCTCCCCCAGGAACTTGATGGCCCCTGACCAGTCAGCCATCAACTTGACGAATGACTTGATGCCCTCCCCGGTGGAGACAATCGCATCAGATAATTTCTTTGCCCATTGCTGCAGCGAACCATCGGCCGCCATCCTGGCAAACTCGGCATTGAGCGTCGCCAACTGCTGCTTTAGCCAATCCAGGGCACCGTTCTCCGCCACCATGCGATAGAACTTTTCCAGGTTGTCTTTGGCGTTGGAGATCAGGCCGGAGAGCAAACTCATGTTATCGGCAGCGGCACCGGCCGATTGCTTGCCGATCTCTTCCATCAGCGCCTTGATGGTGTCTCGACCCAGCGCCCCAGCTGACGATAGCTTTTCCAGCTCGGTGGTGTTCTTGCCAGTGACTTTCTCCAGCATTTCCCAGACCGGCACGCCGCGCTCGATCATCTGCAGGATCTCTTCGCCCTGCAGCTTCTGCTTGGCCCATGCCTGGCCGAGCGCCAGGCTGATGCCCTGCGCCTCTTCAAAACTGCCGCCGAGCTTGTAGGTCTGGTCAACAATGGCCTGCAACGAGCCATCCATCGGGTCGAGACCAAACGCCTTGAGGCGAACAAAGAGCTGTGTGACTTCGTCCAGCTGCAGCGGAGTTTCTGTAGCGAATTTGTTGATCCAGGCGGTGGCTTCGGCTCCCCCCTGGATGGATCCCATTACTGCCTTGATCTGCACTGACAACCGCTCGGCCTGGTCACCACTGGTGAACATGGCTTTGAGGCTATCCCACAGCCTATCGACGCCAATATAAGCAGCACCCAACGCCAGCAGGCGCGAGGTTACTCCGCCCACGCTGCCAGCAAACGAAGCGGCGGCGGCCTTGCTGCCCGTCAGTTCTCGGGCCAGCTTCTCGGTGCGGGAGGCGGTTTCGGTGATTTCACGCTGCAGGCGATTCTGCTCGGTGCCCAGGTTCCGGGTATCGATGCCCGATTGTTTGAGCCCAGCCCCCAGCTTGGTGTAGGTTGCGGCTTGGCGAACCAGTTGGGATTCGAGCTGTTTGACCTCGCTGGCCAGCAGCTTCTCTTGCTTGGCCAACTGCTCAGCATCACCAGCACCAGAGGCCTGCACCTTGCGCAATGATTCAAGTTTGTCGCGGGAGAGGACCGTCGCCAGCTCTAGTTGAGTCAGCGCATCCTTGGACTTATTGAAGGCATCGATCTGATCGCGCTGCTGGCCGAGCTGCTGCATACGAACCGCTAGCTCTTTGGTCTCTTGCTCCACAGCGTTGGAGATAGGGCCAAGGTTGCCGACCTCTTTATTGAGCTCGGCAATCTCCTCGCGGCCCGTGGCTTTGGCTGCAAGTTCTAGCGCGAGTTTCAGATCTTTGTTGCTCATGAATGCCACAGGGTTGGATGGTTTAACCCCATGGTAATAAGGTGACGATATGGGTTGGGTTTCTGGTAGCTGAAACCTAATTGAGATTCGAGTAGGTATGATGTATTTTGCTACCTTCCCGACGTTAGGCAACTGGTTCGCCCGAGGATACTGGTTCGCCTGACGCTCCGTATGTCACATTGTGATGCCTTGCGCTCCATTCGCTACATGACGATTCGTCCTTGACGGTTCGACTGGCGCTACTGGGGTGTTAGTTAGTTGAAGCCATGCGCCTTGCGCTAGGACGAGTCGGGAGATATACGGAGGACCGTGATCATGAAGAAAAACCAAAAATCTTCTGGTTACGGCCTAGTTAAGGAGCGCATCGAGATAGCAAGAGACATCGTGGCACTTGCTGGAGAAATCATTGATTTTTCCTACAAGCTTGCCAAGTTTGCCTTGGTCATCTACGTGCTCATTGACATGGCTTGTAACTACCTCGAAAGGACTATGTGGTTTGATGTCAGAACCAAGATGGCAAACCAAATTTGAGGTAAAACCCGCTTCTTGGGTTTACGTTCCCACTCCAGATATGGATTTCCTCGGAAAGCAGATCCATGCATTAGTGTTGAAACACTGGCGAATTCCAAACAACTATTACCACCTGCAACCTGGTGGCCACCTGGCGGCCCTACGTCATCATATTGACGACCATTATTTTGCGCATCTCGATATAAGAAACTTCTTTGGCTCGATTAGTAATAGTCGGATCACCCGTAGCATAAAGGCCTTTGTCGGCTACGAAAGAGCCCGAAAAATAGCCAAAATATCAACTGTCCCAGTTTCCAATGGGCAGCCTCACAGCCACTGTCTGCCTTATGGATTCGTTCAATCCCCAGTTCTTGCGTCCGTCTGCTTGCAACAAAGTCACCTCGGGACGCAGATTGCATCTATCAGTAAGTCAAACACGATAAAAATTAGTCTTTATATGGATGACCTGCTGATATCCGGTACGGATGAGGGCGAGGTTACAGCTGCATTCGAAACGCTGAAAGTTGCAGCTGAAAAGTCAAAATTCCATCTGAATATTGCAAAAGAAAGCGCTCCAGCTACTGAAATAGTTTGCTTCAACATTGCGCTGTCTCATCAGTGCATGATGATCACGGATGAACGACTCCACGACTTCGCTCGGGATTATCTCGCAACGGATCACCACCCTATACAGCAGGGCATCGAGGGCTATATTCGTACCGTTAATCCAGAACAGCTAGCTGCCTTCCGTGAATTGCTAGCTGTGCCAGAACCACAATCTTAACGGCAGTTACGCCGTTTCTAGCTGCTCCACATAGTAGGGGGCATCCTCGCCAGCTACCATAATCAGCTCTCCTTCCAGTGTGATATCGATGGCCTTCTCGCTCATAAAGTCCACCGGGTTCTTGGGGCTCAGGCTGGCGAGGGGCACGGTCAACTTGACCGGAGTCCCATCGATCAGATTGGTGCCATCCAGCATCACCTTGGCATCGATAGCAGGCTTGAGACTGCCATTGATACGAGAGCCGGTTACCGCGTTATAGCTATAACTCAGCGTGCAGTTGCCGCCCGCCTTGATAGCCCCGCCCTGAGTGGCCCGGATCAAGCCCATGGCAAAGTTCATCTCGACATCAGTCCCAACCACCAAGGATGCCGCTGCCGGACCGGTTACGGTCAACCCGACACTGGCCAGGTTGGTGTTGGGCAGCTCCGCCCAAGCAGGCCAGGCGGGCAAGGTCACGGCCAGATCGGTTTTGGTTCCGCTGCCCTGATTGATGGTCACACGTTGCCCCATAAAGGCAGCGGCCAGCATCACGGGAACAACTTCGTTGGTTGTGATCGTGATGATGGTCGGCTTGCCGGTGTAATAGGTTAACCGCGACTGGCCATAGCCTTCCTTCTTCTTGGAGGGAATGGTCAGTTTGTTGGCATCAGGTTTGATTTCCAGCTTATCAACTTCCAAGGGACCAAGCAGGCCGGTGAACACACCGTCTTCCTTGGGATTGATATACATGGAACCTGAAAAATGCAGAGTCTGGGCTTCTTGATTCATGGATGTTCTCCTTTGAATTTCAACGTAATTTCAAATGCCAGCGGCAGATAGGCGACGCCTGCCTTATAACTGGGCCGCACGGATGGATTCACCCGCACGAAGGTAGACTGGCCAAACGGCTTTCCAGCGATGGCCGACAGCAGCCGGTACAACCAAACCCCGGCCGTCACCTGCCCTGCGGTGGCTCTGTGAGTCAACAGCACCAGCCATTGCTGCTCGGCTTTACTGGTCAATCCAGACTGATGCCCCTCACCGACCCGATCACCCTGGTAGAGAATGTGTACGGCCGGTACTAGCTGGCCCAGGTTCTGCACATCGACCATTTCTGTGGCAATCAGCACCTCGACCAAGCCGAGCGACTTCAACGGCAGGATCAACTCCCGCAGGCGCTCGCCAGCCGCCAGCCAATCGACATCCGCCATCAGATAAAGCCTCCCGCCTGACGGCCAAACACCCGGCCATCGGATTGCAGTTCGGCCAGGTTCTGGCTCTCCAGTTGTTCCCCATCAACTGACAACCCCAGCGCCAGCTCTCCACGACCGACCGACTTCAAGAACGCCACGGCGGCTTCATACCGCTTGGCGATCTGCTCCGGCGCCTGCTCGCCATACAGCCGGTGGCGGGCAATATCACAACAGATCGGTACCAGCGCCGTCGGTACATGGGCCAGCGGCAGCGGGTAACGGCCAGCCAGGTAGCCATCAATCAGGCTGCTGGCGTCTTCCAACGCCTGGGTGACAACCGCTTCATCCAAAGTCGCAGTCCCTGGGATGACGGCCACACGCATCAGATCGACACTGAACCGGCTTTGCATATCCTGGAGCATGGCGTACATGGCTTAGCCTCCGCTCTTGGTTTTGCCACCCTTGCGCACTGTCGGTGCGACCAACTCCTGCACCGGAGGCCTCAAGGCAGCATAGTGTGACGGGATCGGTGCCGGTGGCACCGACTCGATTACGCCAGCGCCATCCAGACCAGAGTCCAGACGCCCTTTCGGCGGCGCATCGTCAGCGGCAGGCTGTTCTGCAGTCGCAACCAGCACCGTGACCACCAGACGCGGGTCGGCTTCCATGGCCGCGAGCTGGTCAGGCAACACAGAGATTTCATTAACCCCTGCGCCCAAACGAATGCCCGCCCGTAGATACCCGGCATGGGCCACAGATACGACACGAATCGGAATAACATCGACCATCTCATGATTCCCCCTTGGTGATGGGGTTTAACGCCCGTTTACACGGGCGATAAACGGGTGGTTACAGGTAGTCCGCGACCAGGAGTTTGACCTTGCCCTTGAGCTCATTGCTGACGGTTTGGCCTTCATCCACGTTCAGTTCACGCTCCAGTATCTTGGTGGCACTCTTCTCCAGGCTGGTCGGCACACACAGATGGGTCGGCTTGATACCCAGCTTTTCACCGCCGTCCGCGCAGAACGAGCGCAGGCGTTCGATGGCCAGCCAGAGGTTGTCCGGGGTCAAGGGGGCCTTGACAGCGACGGCCATTTGCCAGAATCCGTATCCCGCCACACAGCGCATATCCACCCCAAACCGCAGCAGATCGGAGGTAAACACTACCTCGTCATCGATCTTGTTCATCGAGACCAGGGTGGGTTTCTTGCGATCCTGGAAGATGATGGGTTTGATGGCGCGGGAGTTATCCAGCAGATACCAGGTAGGGCCGGTATATCCGGCCTCGGTGATAAGGTTACTCACCGAAGCGACCGCACCAGTCCCGTCGGCATTGGGATAGACCGGGTGATCGCTGTCGAAGAAATACTGACCGTCATAACAAGGGACTGTGTCCCCCTGGCGCAGGGCTTCAAACACCAGGCGTTCGGGTTGGATAGCCGCGACCCGTCCCATTTCCTGGAACATCGGCGAATAGATCCCCAAGTTGTCATCCTCGATATCGTCTTTCTCGACACCGACCGTGCTTTCAAATTTCTTGTTTGTCAGTTGGTAACCATGGGCCGCCATGGCCTTGATCACCCGGTCGCCAATCCATTCACGCATGCCCGGGAACTTGCCCAGCCAGCCGTAGGTATTGGACTTGGTGGTGGATGGCACTATGGTCGCCAGTTCGGTGTACTGCAGCGGCGCAGACGAGAGCGCATTTTGAAAATCGCCTTTCCAGCCCGTAAACAGCGCCTGGATCAGAGCAGGGGTTGCAATCGCCATCAGACGGTCTCCTTCTTACGTTTCATGAACTCGCTCTCCGGTATCCCCATCAAACGAGCGGCTTCTTTTTCATCCGCCGACAGCACAGCCAAACCTTGCGGTGGCGGAGGTGTCTGGGTGGTTGTCTGCTGGGCGGACAGCGCGGCGATGGCCGGGCGTGGTGCCAGCATGGCCTTGAGTGCGGCAACCCCTTTCTGGGCTGCGAACTGGCGCAGATAGCCCTCTTCCGCTGCAACTGTCTTGCCTTGTTCTCGCGCCGTTTTGAGCACGGTCTCCGCGTCTGTGGTGTCCACCTGGGCCGACAGAGTGGCAACTTGCTGCACCAGGGCGGAATAAGTTTCAACAGGGACGAACTGACTCAGATCGACAACAGCCGAGGCAGGCATCGCAGCCTTGAGAGTCGCCAGGGATTGTTCCAGTTCCGGCACTTTGGCCGAGGTGGCCAGCGCAATATCGAGCGCAGAGAGCGCCGCCGTGTTCAGCTGGTCGGTCAGTTGACCATCCGCAGGCACGTCGATACCGAGCTTGGCCAGCAGAGCTTTTAGCAGGTCAGGCATGGTTTGTTTCTCCTCGTTGGAGGGGTGGGTAATAGCGGGGTGGGTGGAGCCGAACTGTGCAGCCAATGCCGCCAGCGCCTGCATGCCGACCACACCCGGATCATTGACCAGGGCGGCCATGCGTAGCTCTAACGGTCGACCGTTGGCGTCATAGGGGAAAACAGCCGAAAGAAAGCGGTACTCCCCGGCGGCAATATGGGCGCTGGCCTTGTCAGTCCAGCGGGGTTTGATAAACAGCCCGGCATCTTCACGCCACAGGATCTCGCTGGCGTTAAACCACCCTGCGGCGGGCGCAGGTTGGCCGTTGCTGTCGGTTTTGAGGGTCTGATGGTCATAGTCGATCAGTATGTCCTGACCCAACTGCCGGGCCTTGGCGATCAGTACGCCAGCAGTCTGTTCATCCAGATGCCATTGGCCACCCTCCACATCGAAGGGACGGCCATCACGGGCGCAAAAAGCCCCGGCAGGCAGTAGTTGATGCCAGCCATCGGCGGATAGGGTGAGCTCGGCCTCCAGTACCGCCATGCGAGGTGGCAGACGCGGATCAACCGGCGAGGCTTGCAGGAGAGCCAGCCCCTGCGGCTGTGAGGTAACGCTAGAAATGTTCATGCCGCCATTGTGTGGCGGCATGACTAGGGGGCGGGTTTATGGTGGGTTACAGAAGCTGATATTAGCTTGTTCTAAAAGCAGGGTCTGGATGTGGAATTTCAGCCATAACCTCTTCAGGGTCGCAGTTATCAATAAAAAAATAAAGTGTTGAGTCGACAACCTTAATCCGCCGATTACCACGGTCATAATCGAATAGTGGAGGGATAATAGATGCACTAGCTTGCAAAGCTGACAATCTCGATAACATACCCGTCACATCAGATGTTCTAACGTTAACGGCACTAGGATGAATAGCCTGTATTAGTTCCTGAAGCTCTTTTCTTTCAATGCCCTCCCGTAACTGCGCATAATTTCTATGAACTAGTACCGCAACCACGTAGTAAGGGAGGTATAGTGCTGCGGTATCTTCTGTTGGTCGTCTAGTTCTTGAACCTGCTGCGATTGACTCCAAGCTTCTAACGTGTCTAGCTGAGTACTCAGACACTTTGTCTTTTATTGCTGACTCAACAAAATCCATATCACTAATTACCAGAGGGGTCGAGCCAGGATATGTTTCATATACCCCTGTTTTCTCACATATTTTTTTTAGTAACTCCTGTACCACCGCAACACTTCCATGAGCCTGCATACAAAAGGCATTCTTGACCTCCTGAGAAAACTTCACATTTGCTAGGGGCTCACCTTTCGCTATGACATTTTCAAAGTCAGCGATAGTCCATGGCTCTACTGGTATTTCAGCAATTCTATCCTGCAAATCCCCATTAAACTGAATCAAACGATTAGCTTCTCTCCACACGCCAAGAATGATGAATCGCAAGCCCATTTCTTCAAACGTTCTTAGGTCAAATGAAAAACGAGACTGAACATCTGAGGATAAGTAATGAAAATTTTCAATAACAAAAAACTTGTTAGAGGCACCAGACTTCTGAAGCAGCTCACCTACATCCTGCGCAAGCCCGAGATTAAATTCTATTTTTACTCTATCAATTGAATTTGACTGTCCTGCGGCAAGAGAACCTTCGGCGCCACCCTCACCTTTGCCAAAAAACGGAATAAATGCCGTAAACTTTGCTGATACTGTGGTACCAATATCCCGTGATGTCTCAGCCGATGACCCTGTAACTATGTCAACACCTAACTGCCGTAATATCGAACGGTAAAGATCTTCGGTTGTCGAATCGGGACTGCAATGAACTGTAATTCTCTCTGCCTCATCTACATGCTTTTGCACTAATGCCGTTTTTCCTTGCTTTGATGAGCCATAGATTATGATTTGCTTTGTTTGCCTGAGAGCACTAGAGAATCGTTCATCAACATGTGGTCTTTCGATGTAACTACCAACGATATCCTTTGATACACCATAAATCTGTTCAATCAACATATGCCCCCCGATAGCAAACACGCTCAATTGAGAACAACAATACACTTTTAACAAGCAACTTGTTACATAAAACATCGCGTTTAATGCTGTTTAAAAGCTCTCCTAACATCTCGCTTCGCTTCTCAATAAGCATTTCCCTGCCCCCCTGCCAATAGCCTCGCCAACTGCGATTTACGGGGTTTATTACTCCAGCAGCAGATAGCCCGTCAGTAGCTCCAAAACTTGCTCCTGCTCGCCAGAACTCACACCCAGATAAGGTCTGGCGGGCAGGTTGATCTCTTTGCGGCCAAACTGGTGGGCGGCACCGTACTCCAGGGGCGAGCCAAAGTAGAGGTTCTGTGGATCGACCTGGTAGTTGAGGGTGTCGCGCAGGTCATCGTTCAAACGCAGGATCTGATCAGCGTTGCGCTGCTTGCGGGCTTGATACTCCGGCGACAGGGGAGCCCAAGGCTCACCCTCCGGGCTTTGCTGGGCATCCCATCGATCCCGGTGAGAGAGCAATAGCTGTTCACCCACATCAGCCAGCGGCTCACTCAGATCCCCCGTCCGGGCATAGAGTCGCTGCAGCAGGGTCATGGCATCTTCACTGCCCTGGTGAGTGATGACAATAAAACTGCCCGCCATCAGAGAATGCCCTCATCCTGCAACTGATTCAGCAGAGCCTCATCGGCCAAGCCATAGACGGCCTCCCACAGCTCGGCGATTAACTCCGCCTCCTGCCCTTTGGCCTGAGCTTCCAGGCTGGCCAGTTCACGGGCCAGCTCCAGGGTAAAGGTATCACCGGCCAATAGCGCCTGGGCTTGCTGCAACAGACTCGATGCCTGGATATTTGTCATCCTGATTTTCCTTCTGATTGAATGGCCTCGGCAATGATCGCCTCGATGCGCGCGGCCAGGGCCGGATTAAAGAGCAGAACTTCATCCCGCGCAAACGCCCAGGCGGCAAACCATTCAGCAAAGCATTCGAGCTTATTGGTCATGCCGTATTGCGACACAGAACCAAACTGGGATATATCCGGCACTCCGGCGTAATAGTGGATCTGGTGACCCAACTCATGCAACCAGGTACTCAGGCGCTGGGCCGATTCGCCTACCTGCTCGCCCACGTTCGCCGACACACTCCAATACCGTTTCAACTGCTCGCCGCTGATACCTCTAGGATAGATGCTACGCGGACCGCTGTTCTCTTTGGCAGCCCGGACCACCTGCCTAGCCGCTTGTTGTACCGACTGGATATCGACCCCTTTAAAGGAGTCACTGGCCTTGACCCTCACCACTAGGTGATCCCAGTTTTTGCTGGTAAAACCGTTCACCCCCTTGGGCCGACGGTGGCAATAGTAATTGCGCACCGAAGCCGCCTCCTTTCCCAGATACTCCGCAATCTGCGGAGCCACCTTGAGTGAGCCTTTGCCGACGCTCATCTCGGTCTGTTTGATAAACAGTGTCTTGGTCGGATGCTTGGCCAAAAATCGGCTCAAGGGTTCGCGCTGCTCGGTTGGCAGCTGCGCCAGCAGATCACTCAGGGTCTGGGCATTAATCTGTTTGGCCGTGGAATAGGCGCTATCGACTATCCGCTGTGGCAGACGTTCGGCCAGCTTTTTCCTGGTCGCCCGCTGTTTTTTTACCTGTTGTGTGACTTGTTCCGGTTTGGCGGGGCGGTAATCAAAGCCCGGATCTATACCTCTGGGGATCTGCTGTATTTCCCCCGTCGCTTTATCCAGCCATTCATAGTGGCCATCTTCGGGGGCCGTTCCCACCGTTAGACCCCGCCGCTGCAGATCAGCCTCCGAGAGCAGAAATTTTTTACAGTGACAGCCAAAGCCATTACTGGGGGTATGAGTCTCCCACCAAGGGTCATCAACCGGCAGCACCAGATTATTCCATTTCAGATGCAGCTCACGGGGATGAGCTGAATCGCCATGCCGATAGAGAGCAAAAGGACGCTTATGCTTGATGCGCTGGATCTGCTCTTCTCGCCCAGCGTTGTAGCTCTGGCGCAAATTGGTTTCGTAGATGAGGCGCGAACGCCAGCTGGCTGTGCCTGTATGCTCCCAACCGTGTCGGGTGACCAGAGTTTTAAACTCGCGTTTAAACCAGCCCAGTGATTTACCTTCACTGATGGCCTTATCCACTGCACCACGCAGATCGGCCAGCAGATCTGTCTTGGTGGCTCCGGCAACTATAAAGGCGCGGTTATGGGCGTCACGCCAGATCTCATCCCAACGCTGAGTTGGCATATCCAGCTTCTGACGGAAAAACTGGATCGCCTCGGTAAAGGGTAATGAGCCATAGCGTACCGGCATCAGTTACCCTCCTCCAGCTCCAGCATCCCCAGCAGTTCGCTGGCGGCGATGGCCTGAGCCAGCAAGGCCCCCAACTCGTCATGACTGAGATTAGGCTCCATGGCCAGCAAGCCATCACGGATCTGCTCCAGGCTGTCGGACTGCATGACCAATGCCTTGATCTCCTCCGTCATGGCCGCCAATAGAGGAGCCGACTCGGCCTGCAGGCGCGCCAGCTGACGATCCTGGTTATCCTGCTCCGGCGCACCGGCGGCCAGCACGGCCCAGTGGCGATGCCGAGCCTTGAGCGCCGCCTCGCTCTGGGCGCCTGCAGTCGACCCAGTCACCATCTGCAGCACCGCCTCATTGCCTTGAGGCTCGGGGATCTGCAGCTTGTCGCGTACCCAGCTGACCGGTACCGGCAGCCCCATGCTGACCAAGGAGCGCAACGGGTCCGCGATCTGGGTCATGTCCTCCGGCTCTGTGACATCAAACTCCAGGCGCGGGATGCGGCGCTGGTTCTGATAGCTGGTGCCGTTCAACACATACAGCGGATAGATCAGATCGCGGGTCAGAGTTGCAGCCAACTGTTTGAGATCGGAGTCACGCACCTCCAGCCGAACCTCGTTGTGGACATTGCCCAGGGCGTTGGTGCTGCTCTTGCCGTCGGCCTGGCTGGTGAGGGTGCCGCCCAAAATGGCCTTGGACATGGAGCGCTCGCACCAATCCATCATCACCACAAAGGGATCGGCCTGACCGCTGGCGGCGTTCTCGAAGTCGATCTCCATACCACGCGGGATAATCCCTCCGGCATTATGGCCAATCGACAAGACAGCCTGCAGCAGGGTGGCTTTCTCTTTGTCGGTCGCGCCTTCCGGATATTTGCCCAGACGGACGGGCAGCCCGTAAATTTCGAGGAACTCGGCCAAATCTCTGACGCTGTAGTTCTTAAATAGAAACGGCCAGACCAGCGTGCGGATCAGACCATTGCGCGCCAGATAGCCTGATTTGGACTTGGCGCGATGGACGATCCAGCCAAAGCCATTGAGCGCCGCCCCTTCGTAGGAGCCATCCCGCAGGCGCAGAGCATTGCGATCATCCGGATGAGTCTGGAACCAAGCCGGATCGCGCCATTCCAACCCCTTGGGCAGCATCAACCCCTCGACCTGCTCCCAGCCGGTAAACTCCTGCGCCGAGAAGCCCTTGAGGATGGCATCACTGGCATCGAACAGGCAGTCATCGAACCAGGTGAAGTCTTCCAGTAACTCGGTGATCATAACGGCATCGCGCTTCTCTTCCGGGGTCGCATTGCGGGGCGGCTGGATGGTCCAGGGGACTGACTGCAGCGAGCGACGGCGCTTGCCCAACTCCGACTGCAGGTGGCTGTCTTTCTCTTCCATGTCTTCGGCTAGTTCACACTGCAGGAGCAGGCTGCCCTGCTCGGCCTCGCGCAAGGCCATGGCCGCTTTAGCTGGAGTGAGCCCCACAGTCGGGTGTTCGGAGTAGTGCTTGCGCAACATCCCCAGCTTGCTGTCGTTCTCGGTCTGCGGCTCCGGCTCAAACGCCAGCGGGTTGCCGTGGATATCTACAATTCTGCTCTGTGCCATTACCAGGCCCCTCGTTCAAAGCGGTGATAGTCGTCGTCATCGTCCGGACTGGTTTCGCGCTTGCCCGGAAGCGGCGTGAACTCTATAGCTCCGCCCTCCATCCAGCTGGCCCGGATCGCCATGGCCAATGCCACCGCGAAGTCACCGTGGCGCTTCTGGCCCGAGGCGTCAGTGCTACGCCCCTTGTCGATTTTGGGTACCCCGTTGATCACCTGGATTTTGCCCAGGTCATCGATCACATCGGCATGACGGGGGATCACCAGGGTGTCGTCTTCAAACTCCACCTTGAGCTTGGGCATCCACTCCCGATACCAGGGGTCATTGAGCATCACGCATTCGATCATGCTGGCCCCCCACTTGAGGCGAGCGGCCTCTGCCAGATAACCGCCATTACCGGTGGCATCAAAAGAAGCGGCACGCAGGCGAGGCAAACCCAACAATAAATAGAAGAGGATCTGGCGTTGGGTCTCGTAAGGGGCATTAGCCAGCTCCACCACGAACGGCACCCGCTTGCGCAGATTGTTGGCGATAGCCAACGGCACAAACACCGACAGGTCCCCCTTGCGGGCAAAGTCCTCACCCAGGACATGGCGGCAGGTCTGATCCAGACTCCCCAGCCACGGCTTGAGGTTTTCCTCACACCAGACAGATCCCACAGCGAGGCGAGTCTCTTCACTCATCAGCTCGAAGTCTTTGGGCGCGGTGAAGCGAATGATGGGGATATCGGGCTGCATGGCCCGCTCAATCAGGGAGCGTTTGATATAGACACCCCCGCCTTGCTTGGGGACGCAGAAATACTCTTCGAGCGCATCCTCTTCGGTGGCCGTGTCTTTGAGCAGACCGGCTTTCCACTCATCCTCGACGGCCTGACTCCAGACCATACCTTTGACCTGGCAGATGCGGCGGTAGAGCCCCTGCCGACAAGCGTCATCCAGAGTGATGGTGTGAATGGAATAGCGTTTCTTCCCGGCGCGGCTGTCCGTTATCAGCTGGTTAAACAGGTTATCCACGCCATTGTGGGTACTGATTAAACGGACCTTGGCCCCCCACATGGTGAGCGCCAACGCAGCCTTGAGCACTTCGGCCAGACGCTCGTGGAATGCTGCTTCATCTATGGTGACAGTCCCTTGCATCCCTCGAAGATTTGAAGGGTTGGACGAGAGCGCCTGCACCTTGAAGCCGGAGGAGAAATAGACAACGAAGGTCAGTATGTCTTTGTCTTCATCGGCAAAGACTTCCTCCTGGATATCCCCGGCAGCCTTGTTAAACGCCTTGGCCCACATGGCCACAGCATCAATAAACTCGCGGGCCATCTCCTTATTGGAGCCCACATAAAAGTGATTGGAGCCGCCTTCTGACTTGGCTAACGAGGATTTAAGCGTGGCGTCTGCCGCTTCTGCCCAGGTGATACCCGTCCGCCGTGACTTCTCCGCAATCTTTAACGGGCTGTCGTCAGCTATCCAGATCTTCTGATATGGCAGCAGCACATCATCTGGATTGAACTCGGTACCCAGCTGAACAGCCAGTTGCGCGGCGCGAGATACGGCACTCTGCTCCGTCATGCGATCCCCAGAATTTCACGGCGGATCTGGGCTGCGGTATCCCGAGTCAAACCTGCTTGAGTGACAATCTGCTCGGTCTTGGCAGCCACCTCTTCAGCAAACGCCTGGCGGATCTCTTTCTCCCGCTTATGACTTTGCATGGCAGTAGATTCCAGACGCTGGGCGGCGAGCATGGCCTCTTTGAGCATGCCGACATCCACTTCGGCATCCGGGTCATTGGCCTGGGCCATAAATAGTTTGAACAGCTGACCACGCCCCATTTCCAGAATGAGCTTGGTTACCTCCCCTGTTGGCTTGTCGCCCAGTTGCGCGGTCAAGGCGGCGGTGGCTTCACGCATCTGGCGTAGGCTAGCCCCCACTTGCTCCACCTGGGTGGCGTAACGGTTGAGGCCCGAACGGGAGAGTTTGAGATCCCCAGGCAGGCCATCCTCGTCAATCAGATCGTTGATGGAGTCCAGGATCTGCTGTTGGGTAATCGACTTTTCACGCAGCATCGCGTGCAGTTGATTGCGGATATTTTCCGGCAGCAGGTCAACCTTGCTAGACCTGCCTCGGGTCGGGCGCTCGTCAGCCATGGTTTATCCCCGCGCCCGAGGCTTTTTAACCCCCGGAACCGTGGCGCGCCCTTCTGCAGCGTCCTGGCCCCGACCGGTCAGACTGGCCACCATGTAGCTGCCCACCATTTCAACAGTGACCAGCCCTTGCTCTGCCAACCAATTGATATGGGTGCGCACCTGATCACGACTGACACGGTGACCATAGGCATCCAGGCAGTCATTGAGGATCGACTCGTTAGCCTCCCCGCCTATCTCCACCAAACTACGCAAAATCACCAGACGGCGATCTTCTTCGAGCAAATCCCGTAGGCTCATGCTTTCTCCTTGAGTTCATTTTCCAACAACAGATCACTCAACCGTCGCAGCTGTGCCAGTTCGGGCCTGACCGCACGTAGCTCACCGCGCAGATCGGATATATCCAGCTGCAGCTTGTGCAACTCCCGCTCGCTGGGCAGATCAGCAATTTTCTGCTCCACCAGAGTGATTCGCCCATCCAGAACAGTGACCGTCTCCCGCTTGGCATAGGTCTTTGCCAGCAATGTCTGAACAACCAGAGAGGCAAAGGACAACAGCCCGATGAGTACCGGCCAATACGTCTTAACGAACTCCGCCATGACGGATAGCCTCCTGCTTCTCGCGTACCGTCAGGCACTCGACACATCGCACAGCAAACGGCTCGATGACCAAGCGCGCATCCGGGATCACATCGCCGCAGTCCAGACAGTAGCGCCCATGTTCATCTTCATCGGGTGCCTCGCGGGGGCGCTGTCGTAGCGCCCCCAAAGCTCTTTGCCGTTGTTCTTCTTCCAGGCATTGCGCCTTATCAATCAGATCAGGCATGGTGCCTCACTTGATAACGTGGGTGGCCTTGATGCGACCATAGATGGCAACCGCACCACCGACCACTGACACCGCTGAGCTCGCCAGCTCAACAATATTGGCCTGAATAGCAGGGTCTATGTGGTAACCAAACAGCCCGGCAATACCAGCACCGAGAGCAATAACGCCACCCCAGATGGTCAGACTTTTAGTGGCAGGTTTGGTCAGGGTTCCGACCGTGGATTCAACTTGTGGCATGGTGTACTCCTTCCTGGTGACGACGATATCGGGCCTGCAGGAGGTGAACTTCTGTCACGCTCGCCCAGCCCCGGTTGAATAACGCTTGATAGGTGGCGTTATGGGAATAAAGAGGGACAGCGTCCCCGAGGCCATCACGGTCGGCTTTGAAATGCGCCTGGCGACCGGCTTTGAAGATGGCGAGATAACGCGGATTTCTGAGCTCCGGAATACCGAACGAGATAGCCGCTTGGCCGCCACTGGTGGCGTGTTGTTTGGGTGCAGGATGTCGGGATGCAGTCGCCATGATTAACCCCCGAATCCATATTCAGGGGCCCAAACGCCAGAGCGCAGTTGCTGAGCATGGCGAGCAGCACGCTCAGGGGTTTGTTTGGCCCAGCGACTATTGAGCATTTCGCGGGCGGCGGCGGAGTAATCCCCTCGCCGAATCAGGTCCAGTGTTTTTGTGAATGCCAGCAGACCGACAACGCCCAATTGATAGGCCATCGAAATAAGCACAGCACGGCGCGGCTCATTGTCGCCAATGGTAGTCAGGGCATCGTTGATGGGGTGGCGTTTGCACATCTCGGCGACCGTGCCGGTCAGCAGCTCGATCAGCCAAACATCTGCGGCCTTGCGCGGCAGATAGAACTCCGGCAGCGGCGCGCCTTGTGCCGCGATCCGGAATCCATAACCAACAGTGGGATAGCCTTCTGAACAGTAGTAAGGCCGGGGTTTAAACCCTTCCTCATACTCGGTCTGATTGATGATGAAATTCGGCATATGAGCCCCGTTAAAATCCAGTTTAAACGCTGTATCGATAGCGTACTGGCGGGGCCGGTTGCGGCGGGTTTATGGTGGGTTACATAAGGAAAACCCCGCGCAGTGGCGGGGTTATCAATCAGTGAAAATGCTAGGTTTTCATCTGGTTACATTTGGCAAATAATCTTTCTGCAGTTTTGATGCTTTCCCTAGCATCAGCACTCGTAATATTCCCTTGTAAATCGTAATCAGAAAGAACTCGCTTTCCTTTTTGCTGACGTAAAATGGCTGCAAGCCCTCTTAATTCAGCTTGAGAGTACGACTCTGTTTTGCCCCCTGCGTTATTGAGGTACTGAATAAGACCATCATGGGCATGAGCGCTATAGACGGGCATAGATGTCATCATCGAGGTAACTTCATGAAACATTGCATAGTACGCGCGAGCAATAGCGTTCCTATAACCTATCTCATCTGTTCGATTCAAAACATCGATTGCAAAATCGAGGAAATCCTTGCTTGAAACAGCCACAGCTAAACCACCTTTGCCTCAGTGTTTTTGCCTCGAAACCAAGCAGTGGCAGGTATGTCAAACAACTCATCGTTATCGGCAATTGCCATCGCCAATTCATAATTCATATCAGATAGCTGCTCAGGGTCTGCTTCCCTAACATCAACTGTTACCATTATCTGGCCTTCAGCAATAGACACTCGGGAACCAGAGACCATCTTACGATGACGATCAGCAACGCTGATGCTCAATGATGCAAGCTTCTGCACAAGTGTCGGGCTAACGCCCATGCTTCTTTCAGCAGCTTGAAGTAGTTTGGCGAAACTGTCAGCTTCCGACATAATGTCCACCCTATCTTGCGTTTGCGATGATACGTACTTGCAAAGCCTCTTGGAAAAGGTGTGAACTCGCGGCAAATCCGCAGTCACATATGCGGCTTCACATGCATTACTCACAATCTCAGGGTCTTCAAAGAGCTCTGATAAGCGGTACGCTAGATCAACGTAACTAGAGTATCGACCAACACGTCTTAAATAGGTAGAGAAATTCAGACCGATAACTGAATCGCAATACGCTCTCAAAGCTGAATCGAAAGAGTCTACTGCTTCATCCTCTTTCCCCAGCGCCCCCAAACGTAAAGCATTCAGCATCGCTCTGGCTGCAGGGTCTTCAATAGCAGCTATTTCTCGCTTTACCACTGCTGCAGCCCAAGCCTCTATTGCATGACCTTCATCAATGTAAGATGTCAAAGTACGGAGAAGTTCCGTTGTTTTGGGTACAGGTAATGCCATTGAATAAACTCAGCGCCAATTGGAATACGTGCAGATCTTTGTTTTACCCTAGATCATGGCTATAAACAACAATCATGGGGCGGCGATTCTACAGACTTCTCGCTAATTCGGCTATAAAAAACCCGCCGAAGCGGGATTAGGTATCAAAGATATCAGGTTGATGCCGCCGCCGATGCAGCTTGCGTTGCTCGGCAATGATGGCATACAGCTGGGGATGACTTAGCTTGTAGTGGGTCGCGATACTGTCCATCGGCTCATTCTGGTACCAGCGGTCGGAGATCTCGCGGTCACGTAATGCGGCCTTGAGGTTATCTCCGGTCGGGATGTAATACGCCCGACCACCCAGATAGTGGGCTAACACCAAAGCCAGTTTGCGTGATTTGGCTGCCGCCTCGACAACCCCCTCGCGCTTGAGCTCGCACTCCATAACCTCCGCCAGATCGGCTAGTGACTGTGGCCATTTGGCCTTGAGCTCTGAGGTGGGGATCAGATCCATCCGGTCAGCAAGCTGCCCTAGTGCCTCATGATCATCGGCAAACAAATCCATGTTAGTCATGGAGCCCTCCCCCCATGATTGAATGCTGCACCAATCTCATGACCACTCATCCTCATACCGTTCGTCGAACAAGGATCTCACCGCATCGTAACCCGCTGGCTGCCCCGTCCGACTATTGAGTGGCAGCTGAATAAAATCAGCGATCATTCGGGCCATCATGACGCGTCTATGCCAGGCCTTGAGCGCTTCGAGCACGCTCACGGCCAGTTGTTCGTTCAGCCACCTCACCTCGGCAACCCCCTCGCCGCCATTGAGTTTTGCCGTCATACGCTGCACATAACTGTTCAATGCCGTTTCGCTGCCATCCTGAACAAAGCCATGCTGGCGCATGGTGATCCAGATAGCGCGTATCTTGCTGATTTCAGCTGCCTTGACCAACACTCCGGACGCTGGGCTTAAACGGGGCTTTTTCACCGGATTTAACCGGCGTTTAAACCCTGCTGCTTTAAACGACTCCAGCAGTTGCTCCAGCTCTCTATCCTGTAGCTGGGAACAACTGCTTTTGCCGGTGGCCACGGATGAAATCGCCGCCTGATAGGCGTCGTCATCCAGCGCTAACTCGCGCTTGGCCACATGGACCAACTGGATCAGTTGTGCTCTAGTCGCCATCTTTGGCCTCCAACTTATCCACGAATAGCGGTTTCCCTCGAGGTGCCGGACCTAACCGCCAGGCGGGAGTGTTTGCATCTAGCCACTCCCTGGCCTGGTCAACTGTGGCGTGACCCGGCAGAGAGGACCTCACTTCTTCGATCAGTTCTTTCTGCTCTATCAATACTTCAATTTCTTGCCATGCCCGACTGGCCGGGGCCAGCTTCGGCTTGCTCGGCATCCGGGGGCGAAGGGCTGCGATGCCTTGCGCGGCCTGGGTAATTTGTTCAGCATCCATGCCGGTTCTCCTTGTAGTAAGCACACAGGGCACGGCGGGCTTTACGCCAGTCGCGGGTTGCATCCAGCACAATGGCTTGATGGCCCGAGTCTTTGGCTCGATGAATCAAATCCCCCAAACTGCGCATCACCTCGCGCAATTGTGGCGGGGTCATGGCGATGGCCCATAAGCTGCCAATCGCGATCAGCTTGAGGCCAAGGTCTAGCTTTTGTTTGTCATACATAAACGGCTGTCTCCTTTCCGGTGGAGAACAACCCGGATCCGTGGCTGCTCATCAGTACCCGATCACCACATCGGGCAGACAGGAGGCTGGGCTCCTGTTTCGCAAACGTTGCTGCTAGTGGGAGGCTCGTTGCTCCTCTTCAAACCCCAGCGGCTGTACAGCCTCGCCAAGGATCCAGAGCAGGGCGGCTTTTACCCCCTCCTCAAAAGTGTCATCCGGATAGACGGTACCCTCGGTTTCTACCAGCAGATCGGCCAGTTCCAGTTGCTGACGGATCTGCTGTTCAGTGACATGGTTCAGAATCATAGTCATAGCGCACCTCACAACTTGGCCGGGTCCAGACTCAGCATCTGATAACTCCCATTACCTTGCCGCTCATACAGGCGCAGATAAGTGCTGGTTCCTGTCACCTGGATGGCATCAGCAATGGCATCCATAGCCTCTTGCCACTCGGCATCCTCGATCTGCAACTGCCGCAGGGAGAGCACCTGATTAACATCGATGTGGCCCTGCTTATTGACGCGGAACGCATGATCAACCAACGCCACTATCTGAGCCGATGCGCCATCACTCCAGCGCGTGATGCAACCGTCGATCAGTGTTTTGGCCGTCTGTATCCGCTCATCAAAATGGCGATGCTCTCCCACCGACAGCTTGACCATATGCTGGCCATCAAAACTGGTCAGCTGGACGTTCCCCTTAGCGCCGCCAAAACGGACGCCATACTCAGCGGCTGATACATCGATAAAGTTGGCTACCTCGCTCATAGTCCGAGCCTTGAACTCACTGATCAGGGCCCGGAGCTCTCGCCCCTTGGCAATGATGTCGTGCACCAGGTCATCACGGATCATGTCGATAGGTGCGATCAGTTCTTCGGGTACCAGATGCCCCATGGCATTCTTGCGATGGCCTTCCGGTACGCTGTTTATGCGTTGTTCCATTAATTTTCTCTCCAATGAATGCAGCAACCACCCAGGCGGGCCAACCAGGCCCGACGTTCTAAACCACCCAATTTCTCAGTCAACACCATGACTTGATTGGTCAGCTCGCTGGGTACCGGACCTGAAACCGCCAGCACCGGAGTGCGGCCCACTAACTTGCTATCCAGAACCGTGCACCCCTGAGCAATCAGCCAATGCCGCAATTCTGCAGCGCTACGCCGCAAGTTGATTCGTTCGACCGTGGTCATGAGTGGTTCCCCCCTTGTCGTTTGGATTGTTTGACCAACCGGTTATAACGCACCCCAATTGCCTCCAATTCAGCCTTGAGTAATTCAATGAGATTGCGTTGTTGGTTGCCGGTTGACCCTGCATCGGTAGCCGATTGTCGCTCCAGCCGTCTAATCGTTGACTGCGCCTCATAGAAGGGTTGAGTTTCATCAATGGGCTGCACAGCTAACCGCATGGGCTGTCTTAACTTGGCACTGTCTTCTACCTGGCTATGGGGACAGCCAGAACGGCAGGCTTTCCACAGCTTGATATCCATCGGCGAATTACTGACTTCTCCTGCCGAGCGACGTTGATTGGCCAAACATTGGTGACTTGGAATATTTCCCAAGATTGGGCACACCACTGTGTGTCCCATATACACACCCTCGACCAACTGCTGCATCCGAACCAGATCACCTGGATACTTGTCATTACACAGCTGACTAATTGCCGTGCGTGAAATCCCCAGCTTGCGAGACACTGTGCTTAATGACGCTGCCGCCACCTCTGCTCGCAACACATCAAGCCACGTCCTGCTCATGACTGGCCTCCGATTTCAAAGTAAATGGATAGAGACCCTGCTCGTTTTGATCCCAGCATCCGGCGCTGCGCACCATGGGTGCGAGGCGTCCCGTGTTACGAACAAGCTGATATACCGTTAGCTGCCCACGCCGAAGCCGATTAGGTTGGTGAACATTCACCGGTCGAAAAATCCGCAAATATCCGGCCTGGACCAAGCGATTCACATAGATACCCGCCGATCCTTCCCCAACTCCAGCCGTCATACTCAAGTCCCGGATGGTGAAGCGTTGCGCAATCTTCATGGTGTTCCACATTTTTTGCTGACCAGTTTTCTTGCGAATTTTCCGAGGTGACTCCCCAAGAACTCGCCCCTTTCCCATCCTCGGTTCCCTATGAATATCCACGACCGCATAGAGAATCGGGTCACGGCAAACCCCGCTTCCAGCCACAGGCAACAGGTGGCCACTATTGACCCAACTGTGAACCACTCGCTGTGCATGACTTTCTAAATAACCAGCGGCTGTAGCCAGTTCATGGATATTGAAACTCGGTTGCTGGCACATCCATGCCCAGGCAACCCTTGATTTGGTTTCGCTCACCCCATCACCCCCATGTTTGTATTGATACGGGTTAGCGGATACGGCGGACGTCATGCAGCAATTCACGCTCATCCACATCCCCCAAACCAACAAAGTGGGCACCCGAAGCCATTGCCAATTTTTCGATTTTGTCGAGAGCAGCAACAATGGTCCGAACCACGCCATGTGAGCGTTTACGGATCAGATCCAGCAAGGCTTCGTCGATATCGACATTCACTTCCATCATCTGGCTGGCAATTAAGGCAACGTCTTCCAAGTCAGCGGGTTTGAATTCAATCCATTGCGAAATGCGGTTAAACAGTTGTTTGCGTTGGCTAATACGGCGGGCAATTTCTTCCATACCAACCAAGATGAGAGGCTGCTCGGTGGCATCGTAAATATCGCGAAGGGTTTCCATAATGCGGGCGTTACCGACCACATAATCACACTCATCAATGAACAGACACAGCTCCTGCTCACGCACCGCCTCGACGATGCCATCAACCATGGTGCGAACCGAATGGCGTTGCGCTAAACCAATTTCCTTGGCGATTTGTTCCAGAATCGAAGTAACAGTGTCGGCCTTGTAGCAACGCACATAGATACCGTTCACTTCGTCCTGGTTGAACAGCCACTCTACCGCCGTGGTTTTGCCAAACCCTGACGGCCCATGGATCAACCCGATGCCAGGTACAATCGACGAGCGGTTGAGCAAGTTATCCAGCAGCTGCTCGGTTTTGAGCATATTTTTGACTTCGACAATCTTGTGTTTCATGATTTACGTCTCCTGTTAAAGGGGAATGCGTGCCGGTTAACCATTCGCACTGGACCGGCGCGCAGCTTTTAATTCATCAATCTGACGGTTAATTCGTTTGGCCATTAACTTGTGGCCATAGAGATATTTGGTCAGCCACTGTTTTTCTCGTTCAGAAAGCGGTTCATCCAATTCCTTAACCGACAGCAGTAGTGCCTGTTCAAATTCATTTTTTAATGCCTTAGACTCCTGCCCCGCTTTAAGTTCTCGCTCGGCCTTCTTGGCATCTCGTTGTGCCTCCAATGCGGCCAATTCATTCTCGCTATACATATGAACGGAATCGTTCGGCGTGATAACGCCACTTAACGCTGCCAGTGCAGTGTTATTCGTGGGGTCAACGCCTTGCTGGAATTGGGCAATGTCCCTGGCCTGCTCGACAAAATGATTCACGACATCCTTGTGCAGCTCGTCAATGCCCCACGTTTTGGCCAACGCCACCATTTCCCGACGAAATTTGGCCACAGCTTTGGCATCTGCTTTCTTGGCTGCACGGAAGGCATCCGGACTAACACCATTCCCCAAGAGATCGACATTGATCGCCTCGACTCTCTCTTGCCATTCCCCTGAGCGATACAAGATGGCCCGCCCGACATCGGATGGATCGAGGAATACGCTGACTCGCTGTCCTTTCCAGGTATGTTCCATCAGCTCTGGGGCTGTGTATTTCAAGCCACCCGACTTGATGAACCCCTTGGATACCGTTGCTTCGCCTATATGGTTGAGCAGCAGATCCAGAGCCGACTCATCGACAATGACCGAACGCTGATAGCGCGCTTGCTGGTACATTTCATTCGGCGTCATACCCAAGGTGCTGTGCTTTCGGTTCTGGTAACGAGCCTCCAGCCAGTTATCCAGCAGGCTCTGTAACTCGGCCGCCGTCATTGCTAATTGGTAGACTTCCCGTTTTTCTTCCGGCTTGCGCTTTTCGGCCAAACGTCCAGCAAATGACTTTCGAGCCTCGATAACGGAACGATCTGCTACGCAGTGCCCGATATAGGAGGGCAACAACTCGATCAAACCGTGGCTCAAAGTACGGAAGAAACGCTCTATGTGGGGCTTCTCCCAGCCGGAGTAAGCATTGGAACGACTGACATTGATATTCAGCAGGCTGCAAATAGACATCACCCGTTGGCTCACATAATCAGAACCGTTATCGGTGCGCATCACACCGTTCTCGTTGAGCGTTCCCCAGGACAGCAGTGTTTTGCGCAGCAATAGGCAGATCCCCTCGCTGGAGCTGGTTTTTGCGACCAATAGCCTGACTCGGCGGGTGTAAACATCGATAACAGCAATGATGGAGTGGCGACCATCAACCAGCATGGCGTCAACCGGAGTTGAATCGAACTCCCATACATCGTTGGGCATGTTCATCCACGGATACATGGTCTCAATCGCCGTGCGGTACTTGTTGTTATATCCATCCGGATCGGTCGCATAGGTAAATGCCACTTTGTTGTCGGACAACCATTTCCCCAACCAGCGACGCAGCGATGATTGACTTGGGATCTCCCATTGCAGCCGGTTCATTTCGTTGTATTGACTTGCCAGCTCATGCAGGGCGCTCCACTTATTTGCCAAGTGAGGCTTGCTGGTAATCAACGCCGTCAGAAAAGAAGCGAGATCCCGATTACGATCCAGAGCGGTTTCTTTCTTCGGCTGATAATTACCAGCCAGGGCTGCTGGACCTTGGCCGTTGAGCATGTCCTGCCAGCGCCGCAAGGTTATTGCAGAGAATGGCCGCTGTTCCTGATAGACCCAGGCAGGCAGTGTCAATGACTGATCCCGATAGGCTTCAATGAATAGAGCCCGCCCTACCTCACCCTGTCCGCATGAACGGTATGCCGCCAAAAAGACATCAGCCACCTGCAGGATCAACAGACGAGCATCAACGCGTTTACGTTGCTTGGGAGCCAGGCTCAGCAATCTACGGCCGCTTTCCAGCTTGTCGTGAATCGAGGTCTCTGAGGTATCCAATAGATTGGCTACAGCGCAGCCAGCAGCCGCGTGACTTGAAACTTGCTCAGCGACACTCGCGACAGCCTGTTTTGCTAAATAAGAACGAGTTTCTGCTGGAAGCGAGGCAATGTGATATTCAAGCCCTTTACCCACGCCCCGTGGTCGAGACTCCCAAGCATCCTTACTTGCTCGAAGCCGAATAGCCCGATCAGTCTTTGGCAATCCAGGCAACCCAGCCAGTTGAATAGAGGTAAACCACTCATTCATGGCGAGTTTCCTCCTCGCTGCGTGGCTGCTCGGACTGATAATTAATGAACGCGTAAACCTCACGCATAATTTCTTGAGCCAAAGTTCCATCACGTTTGGGTCGAAACCCTGTATCTGGCGCATACTTCTGTACGTACTGTTGGACGGTGCGCGGGTTGTAGCCCATCTCCAACGCCCATGCTCGACAACTGGTGCCTTTGGCAACCAAATGTGCATGGATGTGTTTTGCGCTTCGTATTTCCATTGGTGGCGTCCGTGTTAACATTCACGATTATTCGCAATGCGCATATTCTAAATAGCGGGGGGGAACCAATCCCCGGTAGCCTCACAAAAATACGCACTGCGTACATATGAGATGATTGATCCGATTTGTACGCAGGTCAACACATATGTGAGGATCCGCTTGATGTTTTTGTGCGCACAATTCTACGCAAGCATAAGCCATTGAATTGAAAGGACTTAGATGGAATCGGAAAAGAGAGAGCAAATCGGAAATCCAGATCCGATTCTTCGCTGCGGTATCGGATCCTTCTCCGCTCGACTAGCTGAAGTCATCGGCAGTGAGAGTGTGCGAAGCTTTGCTGATCGGATTGGTCTATCCGAGGGGGCAGTGAGAGCCTTTATTAAAGGGCGCATTCCAAGATCTGATGATGCATTGGCCATCGCTCGGGCGTCTGGCTGCTCACTGGAATGGCTAATTGCAGGTGTTGGTCCCAAGAAGGCAGGAGAGCCTGCGGACACAGTTCAACCTGACTATGTCAGTAGCGAAGCATTTGATGAGGAATACGCCCTCATTCCCGGCTATCACTTGCAAGTCAGCACAGGCAATGGCGCAGCCTGGAACGGTGAACCAATCAAACGGCACCTAGCCTTTCGCCGGAAATGGTTGAAATATCGAAATCTGGACCCCGACCGTTTGGCCGTTGTGTTTGCCAAAGGCGATAGCATGGAGCCAACCATTCACAATGGCGACTCCATCCTGGTTGATACCAGCAAGAACCAGATAGAGGATGGCGCTATCTTCGTGCTGCGCTTAGGGGATGACCTATACGCCAAGCGCCTGCAGAAGAACGTTGCAGGCGGCATTACCGTTATCAGCGACAATAAATCCGAGTACCTGCCTCAGATAGTTCCCGCCGACCAACTGGATAATCTTGCCGTGATCGGAAAAGTTGTTTGGTGTGGCCACGACTTCCACTAATTGAGTCTGCTGCATACATAAGAAAAGGGCGTTTAAACAAGGAATTGCCCCCTCGTTTAAACGCCCATTTTCTTGCATTCCGGTTTATCAATTTCAGCATCACGCCCAAGCGGTTTGGCGATGAGCTATCATTTCAGCGCATCGACGAGGGAGATGGCATCAACCAGCCCGAAGCCCTTGCCACGACTGGAATCTCCCACCTGATCCCGTTAATTCCACTCTGTTCCCGGATTTATCATTCCTAGTGACTGGTTACACACGCGAATTGATAAACGGATTCGCCAAAAATGAGAAACCGCCTCTCGGCCAAGGCGGAACAGATAAGGCCGGTATATTCCCATGGGCCAACCGTTGGCGGCAGAAATGCAGCCATCAGGCCCCATGGATGGGTTCATGCCGTATTGGCAAAGGGAAATGCCCCTGCCTTTCTTCAGCGAACAGCATGGCACTGTGGCGATTTTATTCTGGTGGGCGACGCAGAATGACAAACGGGCGCCTGAGCGCCCGTTTGTCATGGAAACTGATGGCTCTGTTACAGCAGCCCCTCCTCCTGCATGGCCCGTTGCACCGAAGGCCGAGCCAACACCCGTTCACGAAACGCCAGCAGATGGTGATAGGGCGAGAGATCAAAACCTACCGCCGAAGCCCAGTTGCTCACCACAAATAGATAGGCATCGGCGATGCTGAAGGTGCCATCGGCCAGATAGGGGGAATAGGCCAGCACACCATCCACATGGGCAAAACGTGCCGCCAGCCGCTCATGGAGCTGGGCCTTGTACTCTTCGGGGGTTTGCTTGCCAAACAGCGGCGAGAAGTTTTTATGCAGCTCACTGCCGATAAAGTTCAACCAGGCCAACAGGCGATAACGGGCCACCTGTCCAGCCGGCGGTACCAAGCCCGCCGCCGGGACCAGATCCGCCAGATAAAACAGGATGGCCGAGCCCTCGGTCAGGATCTCGCCATTGTTCAAACCCAGCACAGGCACATAACCCAGTGGATTGATGGCAAGGAAGTCACGGCCATCGGCAATGGTTTTGTTGCGCAAATCAACCCGCTCCAAGGTATAAGGCAGGCCAATTTCACACAGCACTATGTGGGAGGCCAGGGAGCAAGCACCGGGGGTATAGTAGAGTTTCATAGGGACTCCAGAAGATCACAAAAAGGACTGCAACAACAGGCTCCAGCTTCAATCATCCAGCATCATCATGGCAACCCTTTTTTGGCGCCAGGGCGGTTTTTTCGGTGGCCAGCTCATCGAGAATTGGACACTCGGGTCTGTCATCGCCGTGACACTGACTCACCAGACGTTGCAGACTCTTTTGCATCTGCTGCAACTCAGCTATTTTCTGTGCCAGTAAGTGCAACTGCGCCTCAGCCAGCGCCTTGACTTCGTGACTGGCACGACCCCGATCCCGCCACAAGGCCAGTAGATCGGCAATCTGCGGCAAGCCAAAACCCAGATGTCGGGCCTGGCGAATGAAGCAGACCTCATGCAGCGCCGTCTCGTCATAGTAACGATAACCCGCTGCCGAACGCACGGCGGCGGGCAGCAACCCTAGCGCTTCGTAATGGCGGATCATCTTGGCGGTGACGCCACTGCGTTGTGCCACCTCGCCGATAGTCATGCCCTTGGCCTTCAGTAAGTTCTGGTCATGGGGCTGACCAGAGCCACGGGCTAGTGCTATGGGTTGTGAGGATGGCTGGCGCAGGTGTCGTTCATTCATGGGGCAACTCCTGGGAGGACTTGGTGCTTTCCGGTAGCGAAGCCATCTTCCAACGGCGCAGCAGGAGTGCGTTACTCACCACACTGACCGAGCTGAAGGCCATGGCTGCACCGGCTATGATGGGGTTGAGCAGCCCAGCCGCCGCCAGCGGTATCCCTACCAGATTGTAGATAAAAGCCCAAAACAGATTTTGCCGGATCTTGGCGTAGGTGCGACGCGAGAGATCGATCGCTTCACTCACCAACAAGGGATCACCGCGCATCAGGGTTATGCTGGCCGCCTGCATGGCCACGTCACTACCAGTTGCCATGGCAATACCCACATCCGCGGCCGCCAGCGCAGGCGCATCATTGATGCCATCACCGACCATGGCCTGAACCCGCCCATGCTGTCGCCACTGCCCGAGGGCCTCTACTTTTTCCTGAGGCAACAAGGAGGCCTGGTAATCCCGAATGCCCAACTCTGTCGCCACCTTGGCGGCAGCGTCGGCATGGTCGCCCGTCAACATCACCACTTGAATGCCAACCTTTTGCAGACGACGTACCGCTTCGAGCGCATAGGGCTTGATCGGGTCTGCAAAACCGAACCAAGCCAGTAACACGGGACTATTCTGGGCATCCTGCCAGCCAATAAACGACAGTGTCTGTCCGGCCTTGGCCGCTTGCGCCAAGCTTGCAGCGACGGCCGCCGGGACCGTCAATCCGAACTCGAGCAGCAGACGCTCACTGCCCAGCCAGATGTTCCGAGACTCACCATGCCACATCACTGTGCCCTGCATCCCCCGCCCCGGCAGGGCCCGGCCATCTTGCAGTTCCGGTATTTCGAGTCCGGTCAGCTGCGCCGCACTCAACAAGGCGCGTCCCAACGGATGGGAGCTCCCCTGGGAGAGCGCAGCCGCCAGCAGCAGCGGCGCATAATCCGAGCCCTGGTCGACGGCTTCAGGCTCCATATCCTGCACCTCGTCGCTTCGGGCGGCGGACCTCATCCAGCTGACCGCAGAGTCCTGATCGCTCACCACCCCATAGGAAACCAGTTGCGGATGCCCTTGAGTCAGGGTTCCAGTCTTATCAAATACCACCTGAGCAATGGCCTGAGCCTGCTCCAGTGCCAGCGCATCCTTGATCAGAATACCGTGGCGTGCCGCGACGCCGGTTCCCACCATGATAGCCGTCGGCGTCGCCAGCCCCAGTGCGCAGGGACAGGCGATCACCAGCACCGCCACCCCATTGAGCAGTGCCTGTTGCCAGTCACCGCCCAACAACTCCCACCCCAGAAACGTCAGCAACGCAATCCCCACCACCACAGGCACAAAGATGGCACTGACCCGATCGACCAGACGCTGGACCGGAGGCTTGACCATCTGCGCCTGTTCTACCAAGCGGATGATCCGCGACAAGGTACTTTCGGCCCCCAGGCGGGTGGTATCCAGCTCCAGCAAACCGTCACCATTGACCGCGCCACCCGTCACGCCATCCCCGACCGATTTGCTGACCGGCATACTCTCCCCCGTCAGCAGCGACTCATCCACCAGGCTCTCGCCCTGTAACACCAGGCCGTCGACCGGAATACGTTCGCCCGGCAGCACCATGACCCGATCACCCACCACCAGAGATCCCAGCGGTAACCAGTGCCACTCCCCATCCCGAAGGACCCGCGCCTGATCCGGGCGCAGGGCCTGCAACGCCCGGATGGCCGCCGTAGTCTGGTGTTTGGCCCGGGTCTCCAACCATTTACCCAGCAGCACCAGGGTGATCACGGTTGCCGAGGCTTCAAAATAGAGCTCCGGTTGTACCATGCTGTGCAACACGTAATGGGCTCGCAATCCCATGATCCACAACCAGCAGGAGAGGCCATACGCCGCCGAGGTTCCCAGCACCACCAGCAAGTCCATGTTGCCACTTCCACTGCGCAGCGCTTGCCAGCCGCTGCGATAAAAACGCGCCCCCAACCAGAACTGCACCGGCGTCGCCAACAGCCATTGCCACACCGGTGGCAACGCCCAATGCTGCCCCCAAAGCATGGCGATCATCGGCAGCAATAATGGCAGTGTCAGCCCGACGGCCACGGCAATGGGCCACCAACTGGGCCAGCGGGGAACACCCGCTGCTGCCGCGGACTGGGCTGGCAGCTCGGCGCCATATCCCGACTGGTGCACTGCGGCCAGCAAAGTGCCGGGATCGGTGTTGGACAAGGTCTGAACCGCCGCCTCGCCGCTGGCCAGATTGACACTAACATCGACGACTCCAGGCACCTTGAGCAGACCTCGCTCAATCCGTTGTACGCAAGAGGCACAACTGATGCCGGTAATCAGCAGCGAGTGCTGTTCTTGGGGCACCGAAAAGCCGCAACGCTCGACCACCGCAATCAAGGCCGGCAGCGTCACCTCGGTCGAGGCAACCACGTCAGCTTGAGTCGTGGCAAAGTTGACCTCGGCACGACTCACTTGAGGCGTGGCTTGCAGCACTTTTTGCAGCCGCGCGGCGCAAGAGGCACAGCTCATTCCGGCAATCGGGAGTAACCAACGGGACTCTGGCCCTGAAGAGGAGGCCGCAAGCGACGGGGAAGAAGCAGACTCGGATATGAACATGAAGACACTCCTGAGGACAGAAGGTGAGGACTCTCTCAAGCATCAACCCTACCACGATGTGAAGGTCAAGCCGATTGTTACCGTGCCAGAAGGTGAACCAACAAAAACAACCGGCTGAAAGCTATGTTTCCGATTGGCTTCATCCGGTTGGAGTGCTAACGTGCCACAGACAACATTTTTGCAACACCCGCTACCACAGATGGGTGAGGGTTCCCGTTCAGCGGCGCCTGACGCATAGCGACCTGATTTGGAGACGAACTTGATGAATAACTTTCTCATCCCCGACATGACCTGTGGTCACTGTGTCGGCGTCATAAAAAAGACCCTGCTCGCAGCGGACCCTGAGGCTCGTCTGGAAATTGAGCTCTCCACCCATCTGTTGAAAATAGACAGCAAGCTGGGGATTGCCCAGATTGTAACCTTGCTGGAAGAGGCTGGTTACAGCCCAAGCCTGCAGAGCCAATGAGCGGGATGCGCCCTATGGTCATCGATGGCTAGAGTCAGCGGCTCGGTTTGGCAGACAGATGAAAATATCTCTCAAAAAGAGGAAAAATCTGCGCCCACGATTCAAACTTGTGTACAGATTATGCGGATTGACCGACTGGCCATGCCGCCATACACACGCATCGGAGATGAGCCATGCATACATTTATCGTTAATGATTTGATCTGTGAAGCCTGTAGTGGGGCCATCACAGATACGATCCGTTATGCCGATCCGCAGGCAAAGGTTCAGATCGATCTGGAAACCTTTCAGGTCGAGATAGATAGCCAGTTGAGCCGCGAAGAGCTTGCCCTGCGCTTGATGGAAGCCGGTTATACACCGGAGCCTTTCTAGTTTTTGGGTCTCAAGCCAACCCGCCCCTCACAGGTCACCGCACTATTACCCGTCACAAGGAGATGTCATGAGCAAGCTCGTCGTGGTTTATCACAGTGGTTATGGTCACACCCAGAAACAAGCAGAAGCCGTATTGGCCGGAGCCGAACAGGTGGCAGGCATTGAGGCCAGCCTGCTGGTCATCGATAGTGAGGGGAATCTGCCCGAGGGTGGGTTTGAACAACTCGCAGCGGCCCAGGCCATCATCTTCGGTTCACCCACCTACATGGGCGGAGCCTCTTGGCAATTCAAAAAATTTGCCGATGCCAGTTCCCGTCCCTGGTTTGGCCAAGCCTGGAAGGACAAGATTGCCGCTGGCTTTACCAATTCCGCCACCATCAATGGTGACAAGCACTCGACCCTGCACTATTTGTTCACCCTCGCCATGCAGCACAGCATGATCTGGGTCGGAACCGGGCTGATGCCCGCCAACAGTAAGGCCGCAGTTCGCAACGACATCAACTGGTTGGGTTCCTTTGCCGGTGCCATGGCGCAATCTCCTTCCGATGCCAGCCCGGATGAGGGGCCACTCCCCGGCGACCTAGCCACCGCCAGAGTATTTGGCGAACGGATTGCGCAAACCACACTGCGTTTCCGTTAACCCTGAACCAGTCTGTAACCATAAAACGAACGCCACCCTAGGGTGGCGTTTGGCATGGATTTGAAGTCCCTTCTCGCTCTGTGCCTGCGTTACTCGGCCAACAGCACTTTGCGCAGTCGACGTAACCCTTCCACCATTAGTTCGGGCTCGGTATGGCTGAAGTTCAGGCGCAAATAACCATGGGGCGGTTCATCTTCGGCAAAGAAGGCCTCTCCTGGCATGAATGCCACACCAGCCGCCAAGGCGGGTTGGAGCAAGGGACGCGTATCCCGCACCTGCTTGAGTTTCAACCAGAAGAACAGGCCACCGGAAGGAACTTCCCAATCCGCCAGATCGGAAAACTCACTCTCCAGCGCCGCAGCAAAAGCATCGCGACGTTCCCGATAGAAGGCTTGTAACCGCGCCAGGCGCGCTGGCTTTTCCGCCGAGCGCATATATTCCAGCGCCAACCATTGCCCTGGGCGATTCGTGTGCAGATCCGCCGCCTGCTTGAGACGGACCAGATGGGTAATCAGGCTCGGGTGAGCGATCAGGTAACCGACCCGCAACCCCGGCATCAGGATCTTGGAGAAACTACCCTGGAATACCCAAGGCGCACGCTGGACCAGTGAACTGATAGGCGGTTTGGCGACGCCATCATAATCCAGCTCACAATAGGGTTCATCTTCGATCAAGGGCAGACCATATTTGTCCAGCATGGCGGCGACGTCTTGCCGCGCCTTGACGTCATAACAGGTACCGGACGGATTCTGGAAACTGGGGATCAGGTAGGCAAAACGGGGCTTGTGATCACGGATCTGACTTTCAAACATCTCCAGATCCAGACCTGCCCCCTGCAACGGTACACCCTGACAGCGAGCTTGAAACAACCGGAAAGACTGCAGGGCTGCCAGGTAGGTTGGTGACTCCACCAACACGCTGCTCTCCGGATCGATAAATAGTTTGGAGACCAGATCCAGCCCCTGTTGGGAGCCAGAAAGCACCAATACCTGATTGGCGTCGCAGCGAATCCCCTTGCTGCGGGCCTCGGCCGCAATCGCCTCGCGCAGTTCGGGTTCACCTTCACTCATGCCATATTGTTTGACATAGCTCGGCAAGGTAGACCAGTCTGCCTCGGGAAAGCTGGCGGCGGCGGGTAAGCCACCCGCAAACGAAATCACCCCCGGCTGTTGGGCCGCGGCGAGGATCTCGCGAATGATGGATGAGGTTAGGTGCTGGATCCGCTGGGCAAACATGCCGACCTCCTGTCAGTGAGCATGAAGATGAGGCGCAAGTTGCATTTTCTCGCGCATCAGGGTAAATACGTCAGTTAAGTTGACCTATCTTGCCACCGGATTGCATCAAGTCAATATGATTGACCAAAATAAGCAGGCTGCGCTCAATGAGGCGCTGGAGTTGTTTCATTTCGCCTTTCGCGCCTTCACCACGGGACCAGACACCATACTGGCCGAGCAAGGGCTGCAACGAGTCCACCACCGGATTCTGTACTTCGTCGGTCGCAACCCGGCGATCAGTGTCAATGCCCTACTGCGCATCCTAGGCGTCAGCAAGCAGGCGTTGAACAGCCCGCTGCGCACCCTGCAGGAGCTGGGGCTTGTCACTGCCACTCAGGATCAGCAGGACCGTCGTATCAAGCGCCTCAATCTGAGCCCGCTCGGGCTGGCGCTGGAGAGCCGACTGTCCGAGAGTCAGCGGCAGTTGATGGCGGCAGTATTCGAAGAAGCTGGCACTCAGGCCGAGCAGCATTGGCGTGCGATAATGACTCAACTGGCACACACCCAGTTTGCTCATCTACTTTCCTGAATCGTTTGTCAGATATCCAGGTATAGAGGGTTCGTCGCTCTATTCGCTCAAGGTCAGTCCCGGCATCCACAGGCGACAACAGCCAACATAGACAAAGGCCGGTCAGCTCACACGCTGTAGCTCGATGGAGAGTTCATCGCCGCTGTCGGCGCGAAATTGCAAGACGCAGGGCTTGTTCAACACCCGCTGGAAGGTGGGATAATCGGTTTGCCGCAACATCCCCAACGGCATACCTGTGGCTCTTTGCAACCAGGAGGGCGATGTCAGCCCGGCATTGGCGAATCTTACCTGCTCATCCTGTTCCGAGATGAGTATCACCGCCATGTTGACATTTCCACGCAGGCCGGACTCAAAAAGGTTCCAGTTCAGATACTCCAGAACATTCCCCGGGGAGTCGAGTAGCCGACTCTCCCCTTGCTGGTATTGTCGGTAGGGACCATGCAGCAAGAATTTGATCATGGCTCCAATGAAGGCCGCATCGGCTCCCATAAATGACAACTCCATCACCACCAGCATCAATTGACCATTGAGCTCCAGAAACTCGGGTAACAACAAGGGACTGCTGCTGTGATAACGGGTCTGCCAGTGTTGAAGTTTCTGCTCTTGGGGGGGAGCCATGGCGTTGAGCAACTCGGTGGCGGCCACATCATCACGATGCAGCCGGGAAAGATGAGCGGCGAGTTCACTGTACAATTGCTCTTCAGGATCAGACTCCAGACACTCATCGATGGCTTGTGACAATCCAGGCCAATTACGGATCGGTTTGATGAGATAGTCCTTGGCTCCTGCACGCAAGGCTCGGGTCACATCATCCAGATGGGCTTGCCCCGAGATCACCATGACCGGTATCTGGGGGAAACGAGCCGCAATACACTGGATCACCTGGTGACCATCCATGCCTGGCATGTTCAAATCACACAACACCAGATCAGGGTGGTATACCGCAACGGCCGCCAACCCTTCCATTCCATTTTCGCTGACGTAAACCAGATGGTTTTTCTGTCGCAAAAAAGCCACCAGAGTGGCCCGAAATACGGGCTCATCTTCGATGACTAAAATTTTATGCTGTCCATCCCGGTGCGACATGTTTGGCCTATGGCAGTGATCTGACTCTCTTATTCAGGGTAGACAAGTTAAGTGAGGAACAAAAGCTTGCTGGCAATGAGAGTTTCTCGTTTTTAGACGAGACAGCTGTGGCGGTGTTGGTAAACGGTTTAGTTGCTAAAGCGACTGGCCCTATGGCCTATAATTAACCGGCTTAGTTCCTGTCCATCAGCCTAAACTGCAGCAAATGATTGGCGCGCATGGCGGATTAATCGATAATAGCCATTCCGTCCTTGCTAGTAGCCATCATGACGCCAACTGAGTACATCCAGCTAAACAGCCCCAGGTTGAGCCATCCGGCAAGAACACTTTACTACCTGCAATTACGGCGCCTGGCCGAATCCGGCACTCGCGTCATACTCTCCTACCCGGAACTGGGCCGAGCCCTGGCGGTGGAAGATCCGCAGAAGGTCGGCGGGTTTGCCTATCAGGTCAATGCCAGTCAGTTAACGCAGCTCCTGGATGAACTCCAGACTGCGGGCCTTATCCAGCTGAAGCATCAGCCCCAACAGGGTCATTACCATGGTGCCGAGTGTGTGTTGCCCTGCTTGACCCAGACATTCAGCAACTCGCCCATCCCGCAAGCGGCTCACCCGATGCATCCTCAGTGGCGCCCTGGCGACTCGTTTCACGATCTGGCTAAATTATGCGGGCTGCTGGAGAGTCAGTTTCACGAAGAAGATCTCGGCGAATTTATGGCCTACTGGTTAGGTCGCCCGGAGGTGTATGCAACCGACCACCAATGGATGTTAAAGTTTATCAAGGCACTAAAAGCCAGGCGCTACACCAAAACCTCGCTCACACCCATGGTTGGCACCGGTTACCAGCAAGTCGCGGCCACACAAGACAGTAGCCCCAGTCCACGAGCTCTACAAATGATTGCCGAGGCTCGCCGTCTGCGAGCTCATGAGCAAGGAGATAGCGATGAAAAAGAATGAGCCAACCCACCTGACTCAAGACAATCAGGCTGATCCCCTGCATTCGGTGCATCGAGAGCATGACCCGCAATTGCAGCATCAAATGAACAGCTTGCTCCAACGTATTCAGCGTCTACGTCGCACACCTGAAACAACAGAACACCTCGACTATGAGACCCTACGCCAGCAGTACGAAGTTTCCGCCAATCGGGAGGTCCGTCAGCTACAGCAAGAAGCACAGCAACAACGTATCGAGCGACTGATCGCACAGGCCGACCTGAACCCGGAGTGGTTGTTCGAACGGATGGATCATGAAGATCCGACTCTGGAGTACGCCATTCAAACCGCTCGCTCATTTATCAGTGGTTTTGAACACTGGGAACAGCATGGTGGCAGTTGTGTACTGATTTATGGTGGCTATGGCACCGGAAAATCGACCCTGGCCGGGGCTATCGCCCATGAGTTAATTGCTCAGCATCAGAAGTCGGTTATTTTCCAACAGTGGGCTTCGGTGGTGGATCGGCTATTTTTTGGCGTTATCGAAGATCAGGAAGAGCGCAATCGCTATCGTCGGGCACTGGAAGAGGTGGATTTGTTGATCATCGATGAAATCGGTTCGAACCGCGCCAAGTTACTGGAGAGTCAGTCCAGCTTTCTCGGGCATTTGCTGCGCCGTCGGCGCAATTTGTCCAAGAGCGTCATCTTGATTACTAATCACGCCCCCGCCTCATTGCACCATGCCTTGGGCGACTTCTGCTTCGAAGCCATCAAAGCGTTTAATCCGGTGGACATTCAGCTCATTGGCCCCAGTCGCCGTCCTCACGTCGGTAACTATCAGGGTTGACTCTTCGCTCAAAACGCCGATAAAAAAATGCCCGGGCATGCCCGGGCAAAACAAGTGCTACGGAATCGCGATCCAAGATCGCATGTTCAAGAAGAGACTCTCCCTCATTGAATGGCGCTAAATTAACACACTAAAAATGCAACGCAAACGTTTTACAGTGCGATTTAATTCACAATCTGTGGAACAAAGCGCATGAATGTTCACCTGCTGCAGCCTGAAAACGAATTCACCCCGGCTAATCCTGTTCGTGCTCGAGCATCTCCTGATAGGACTCGGCGTCCATCAGCCCATCCAGCTCTTCAGCATCCTCCAGTTTCACTCTGAATAACCAGCCGGCCCCATAGGGATCTTGATTGATCTGCTCGGGCGATGCCTCCAACTCGTCGTTAATGCCAATCACAATGCCGCTGACCGGAGTGTACACATCGGTAGCCGCCTTGACCGATTCGGCCACCGCCACATCATCCCCTTCTAAAAGCGCCAGACCCAGTTCAGGCAATTCAACAAACACCATATCCCCAAGCATGGCCTGCGCATGATGGGTGATCCCCACCACCGCTTCGTCATTTTCCTCTAATCGGACCCACTCATGGGTGGAGGTGTAACGTAATTCACTTGGAATATGACTCATCTCAGCACCCTCAATACATGAACATCATGTGTACACCACAAAAACAGCAAACAACCGCAAGTCTGAGCCAATCCCGATAGTCACTGACTCGCTTTGATCATTTGAATACAGCCACGATTCAACTTACTTGCAGTGTAGGCAGTGACCGCCGCAAAGATGAAAGGCTTTACATCGGTTTCTTGAGTCAGGCAACAGATCTGATATTCACTCGCTACGGCGCGCATCTTGTGCTATTCAGGGGCACTCGTGATCGAGTGAAGAGATGGTTTCATCGCCCGGATTACTCTATGTTTAAGTTGCGGGTCTGAACCAAGATCCCCAATGCAAGTTCACCGTCACGGAATTGCATCCCGATGAAGAGAAAGCACTCATGTCCATGAAATCCAGGTTCCTTTCCCTACGTCAGCAAGGCCTGCTGGCTATGTTGCTGCTTGTTATCACCGTGCTCAGTTCGTGGATGCTGACACAAGACAGCAACCGCCTCATCGCCAGCACGGAGCAAAAGAGGAATGCTGAGTATTGGCTCCAGCACTTGATGCAAACCTTGATCCGTGAGCGCCAGCAAACACTGGAGCAGCAGATTCTCCAGAATAATCTGGCCCCACAGGGTGAGTTTGTTTTCTTGCAGTGGTACCCAGAAACCGAACAGCCCGCACACGTTTCGGCCAATACGTCTGTAGCGCCGGTGGTACTTTCGACATTCCTCGACCATTCGGCCCGAGAGAAACAACCCATAAGCCAAATCGATTGTCATCATCAATGTTTGCTCCTCCAGTCTCTTCCCCTGACGAAACAAGGAATTGAAGGCCGTGTAATTGCCATTAGTCATCTGGACTCCTTGCTACAACGGTTGCAGCAAGCAACCGGGATTTATGGTTTTTTCCTGGGCACCTTGGCGCCCGATCTCACCCTGGATGAGCAATGGCAACAGCAACCACAAAATGAGTTCCAGTCGTTACTGTCCAGCGCCATCCCGCCGCAACTCGCCAATAGCAGCCGACAATTCATCACGCGCCAACCTGCCCCCTCACTCACGTTAGGAGCATGGAGCCAGCAACTAGCCCAGAAGATGTCGACGCCGTTCGTCTGGGTGGCAGCACTACCCGACTCCCAGGTCGCTGACTCATTGCTTGCTGATCCGCAAGGAAATGACCCGCACTATCTGTTGTTGATGGCCGAAGAATCCCCCGCAATGGCGGCAGTCGGTTTCTGGCCCTGGTTACCCCTGACACTGGCTCTGTTTGCCGTGTTCGGCTGGGGCGGCTGGCAACTGCATCGCCTACGGCGATTGCAACAACTCCTCGACCATTCGGTCGCCGAGGCGAGCTCAGTCCCGTTAATAACGCCTCGGCAAATGGCGCACGATGAGTTATCCGTCATGGTCCTGCAGGCACAGGCAATACACCACCAACTGGATGAGAACCACACAGCTCTGACACAACAGGCCACCCTATTACAGCAACATAGCCTGTACGACCCCTTGACTGGCTTACCGAACCGGGATTGCTTCATGTTCGAAGTGGGGCGTCAACTGGCGGCGCTACAGCGTTACCCGGCACAACTAGCGTTGATCTTGTTGGAAATTAACGGCTTTAGACAGCTAAGCCATGCCGTTGGTCACGAAGAAGGGGAACGGCTGCTGCAAAAAGTTGCCCAAGAGCTGAGTCTGTCCATTCGCGAAGCCGATCTACTCTGTCATCTGAGTGGCGACCTGTTTGCTCTGCTGATTACCAACTTGCAAGAGGAGGAGCAGGTTCATCTGATCATCACCAAGTTGCAATCCCGACTGGAATCCTCCTTGCTGCTGACCGATCGTAATTTTTCATTGCAGTTCGCGGCAGGCGTCGTATTGATCAAATCCAGTGACACGCCAGCCAATGAGTTACTCCGCCAGGCTGAGATGGCCCTCAATGAAGTGAAACTGCAGGCGGATCAGCGCTACCAGCTCTATTCCCCCAAGCTGCAAGAAAAGTCAGTCCGCAACCACTTCATCGAACAGCGGCTGACTCAAGCCTTGCGCAGTGGTGAGATCTACCTGCAGTACCAACCGATCCAGGATTGCAAACAGCATAAAATCATCGGTCTGGAGGCATTGAGCCGTTGGCAACTCCCACTCGAAGGGAACATACCGCCTCTGGAATTTATTCCCATCCTGGAAAACAGCCCACTCGGGCTGCAATTCGGCAACTGGGTTCTGGAGAAGTCGCTGCATCAACTGCATCAGCTGGATGTGGCGGGGCTGACCGGATTGCAGATGGCCATCAATCTGACCGGACAGCAGTTGCTAGATCCGGAGTTAAAAAATACCTTGGAACGACTCACGCTGACCTACCACATCATTCCATCCCGGATCTCGCTGGAGCTGAATGAACAGGCATTGCGGATCAACTACCAGCAAGCCCAACAGGTAATGACCTCCTTGCATCAGGCAGGCTACCGCCTGACGCTGGATGATTTCGGGACCGGCTACTCGGCACTGACTTATCTGAGTCGCTTGCCATTTCACACCATCAAGCTGGATCGAAGCTTCACACTGCGCATGCTCGATTGCGAAATGGATAAACAATTGGTCGGCAATATCATTCAGATGGCCCATTCGCTGGGGAAACGCATCATAGGCGAAGGGGTCGATAACAGCCTGCAATCCCTCTGGCTTCAGGAGCTGGGATGCGATCAGCTACAGGGCCATATTCTGGCAGCCCCCATTGGTGAGTGCGATCTACTCAGTCAACTCGCTCCTCTCTATCAGACACCGCGCATCAACACGCTCGACTCGACACGCTAAACCACTGAGCAAGGATCACTCGATATGGCGTTTCGCCAGCGCAGGGATCTCACCCGCCAGGCCCATAGCCTGGCGGATCAGTTGTTGCTTCATCGGCATCATGCGATCCAGTAGACCCATACCCAGATCTCGCACCTGGCGACTCAGGCCGTTACTCGGCGTAAATAGGCGTTTAATACCCTCCATCGCCAGTAGCATCTGGACCGCTTCCGTCTTACGCCAACGGACGTAAGGTGCCAGGAAACTGCTCCCTCCGCTCCAACACTGCTTAGTCACCTGCTTCCTGATCACCTCAACCAGAGCGGCAGCATCCATCAACCCCAAATTGACCCCCTGCCCCGCCAAAGGGTGGATGGTGTGCGCCGCATCCCCCACCAGAATGCAACGATCCTTGATGATATCGCGGGCATAACGGGCCTTGAGTGGCAATAGCGCCCGCTCACTGACCAATTTGCAGGCCCCCAAGACCCCATCCGAGGCGATGGCCAGCAACTTGTCAAATTCAGCCGGAGGAAGGGACTGCATCTGCTGCGCTCGTTGGGGTGGCACTGACCAGACAATCGAACACACATTAGATTGCCAGAGGGGTAGCAGAGCCAGCGGCCCCTCCGTTTGAAACAATTGTCGAGCACAGTTGCCATGAGGAAGTGCCGTTTCTATGGTTGCCACCAGCGCCGAATGACCGTAGTCCCACTGGGTGAGCGGGAAATTGAACTGTTGACGGAGTCGAGAGTGAGCCCCATCGGCCCCAATGATCAGCGATGCCAGCAGCGGCTCTCCCTGTTCGGGGAGGATCAAGGCGCCCTCCGCCGAGGATGAGATGGAAACAATCTGACAAGGACGCAGCACTGTGACGGAGCTGTCCATCAACTGTTGCCATAAGGCCGCGATGATGGCGCGATTTTCGATGATATGACCAAGATGGGGCTGCATCACACTGGCCGCATCAAACTGTAACCGGTAATGACTATTCCGCTCCCAGACCGCCATCTGGGTATAGGGCTGTTTGCGGACCAAAGAATTCCAGGCCCCGAGTCGCTGTAAAAAATTTTCTGCGGCCAGGTTCAAGGCGCTGACGCGTAGCGCAGGGTCCGGAGTCAAAGTTTCTGGCTCATTCTGCTCCAACACCGCAATCCGTAGACCACTCTCTTTGAGGCCAACGGCGATAGCCAGACCCACAATGCCACCGCCAATAATGGCAATATCCACGCTCTTCATTGGATTAATCCTAACGCTTGTCGTGCCAGATGCTCTTTGAGCAGGGCACAACGATTCATCGCCGCCAACCCCAGTGTTCGACCCGCCACCAGAGGCGCACTCGAGCTGGCAAATAGCCGCGCCAATGAGCTGGTCATCCAGATGGTGGTATCCACATCTGTATGTCGTGCCGAGGCATAGGAGTGCAACACGCTAGCCGCACCGGGATCTTGCCCCGCACGCCATACCGGCTGCAATTGTCGATACAGGGTCATGACATCACGTAGCCCCAGATTGAACCCCTGGCCCGCTACCGGATGCAATTGTTGCGCAGCATTCCCCAGCAACAGCAGGCGATGATGCCGGGTCGTCTGGGTTTTCCGTAAAAACAGAGGATAGAGATGGCGAACGCCAGTCTGGATGAAACGCCCTGCGCGATACCCAAACGCCTGCTGCAATTGCGCCAAAAATAACGCATCACTCCAACCCAAGGCCTCACTTGCAGCATCACTGTGCAGCGACCAGACCATCGACAGTCGGTTATCACCCAATGGCAACAGAGCCAGGGGACCTGACCCGGTGAACCGTTCCCAAGCCCGGTGCGAGGGAGCTCCTCGGCTCAGGATGGTCGTAATCAGAGCACTCTGCTCAAATGATTCCTGATGCCAGGTCAGACCTAATTTGTCACGCCAGGAGGATTCCCCGCCATCAGCCAACAGCAGCAGACGGCTGCGCACTGGTTCGCCATCGGCCCGGTGGATCACCACGGCGTCGTCTTGCAGTTCGAGATCGGTCACCGAAGCGGGAGCCTGATACCTAATGGCCGCTGTACTCTCCAGTCGCTGCAGCAGGCGCTGCCCCACGCCATGTAACTCAACCACACGCCCTAACACCGGCAAGCCATACTCACGCGCAGTCAGTTCGACGCGACCAAAGTGGCCCCGGTCGCTGACGTGAATAGAGTGGATAGGGGCAGAATTAGGGATGAACTCCCGCCACAACCCCAGCTCGGACAGCATCTGTTGACTGCCATAAGAAAGAGCAATGGCGCGAGCATCAAATCCAGGATGTTGCAGTGATTGCGGACGTCGGGATTCAAGCAGCAGTATCCGCGGCTTCCGACCTTGAGCATCTTCCAGACGGGACAACGCCAGTGCAAGCGTCGAACCGACCATGCCACCACCGAGGATGGCAAAATCAAATTCTTGCATAGCCAATGCCATAGGGGTGGGAATGCCCCGTTAGAGAGTGTTCGCAGTCGGGCTGCAGACCGCGACCGCCAAGTACAAATTCAGCACACGAAAACTACAACAACCAGTCCGGAAGCAAGCCCGGCAAGTCCCGAGCAGCCTGTCGAACTTAGTGTAGGGTCTTGGATACCAATGCAGCTGGGCGTTGACCAAACTCTTCAAATGCCATCATGGCACCGAGTTTCAGGTGTTCATAGATAACGATATAGGAGGCTTCAGTTTCACTTTCTTCCTCCATTTCCTGCTCAAGTTGCGTGATCTCACTGATATCACTCAACATCTCCTGCAGTTCATCGGAGGCGCGGCTCAAGTCCCGTTGAATCACCGCAAACCCCGCCAGAAATGCCTGGGCCCAATCACTCATGGCCAACAGACGATCTTCCAAGCTTTCGTCATCATCAGGCACAAGCAGTTGTAAACCGGCCTGTAACGTTAACCCTTCCAGAGTTGCGGAAAACAGCGACTCCAGCCATTCATTGACAGCAACCGGTAAGGCCACGCCGTCATTAACCAGCTCATTAAACTCCTGCAACCAGGCATCACGGCGGATGGGCGCACCGCCACACAGCATACCGCACAGGACCCCATGCAACTCGGCGGGTGTAGCCATGACATCCTGGGCATCCAGCAGCTCGGCAGCCACACCGTATTGTTGTAAAACATCATGAGTCATAAGGTCTGGCCTCTTTTCGAACAAGAAAACATCAACAGATGTGCGCAAAGGAGACGATCCTATCACTGCCTCTATGAGACGGCTAGCCAAGCCTTGAAAGTTACAGATCTGCGCTATATAGTCGCCCTATCGTGACAAGCCAGCTCACAGCGCAAGACATATAGAGGAACAGATGACCACCGGGATTGAAGCTGTTGAAATCAACATCATGGGGCGTGTCTATAAACTCTCTTGTCAAACTGGGCATGCACCCCAGCTGCGTTCCGCTGCTACCGAGCTCAACGACACCCTGACGCAGATGCGTCAACGGTCGCGTAGTAGCAACAATGAACAGTTAGCTGTAATGGCTGCACTCAATTTTTGTCATGAATTAGCGCTTGAAAAAAACAAGAACCGCCAATATTCTGAAACTATGGATCAACGCATCAGGATGCTACAGGTCACCATCGAAGAGGCCCTGAAAGAGCAAGGCAGACTGTTGCAAAGATAGCTAAAATTTAAGTAAATCTCCCTGGGGTGTTCGTCAGCGGATCAAAGTCCCTGAGCCGATATTTTTCCCTTAGGAAGTCGCTTTCCGACTATTGCGCATGCTCGGCTCGTACCGAGAAGCCTGCGGTTGGATCCAGATTTCCGCCTTGGACCTCAGGGTTCAAGGGCCACGAACTGCAACGGCACCACCGGGGTTCCTCTTCATGTCACAGCGACAATTCATCCGCCAGCAAGTACGCGATGGACGACGTAATCTGGCTCCTGAGCATCAGTTAGCCTCTGCACAAAACCTTGTATCCCAGTTCGAACAACACCCGCTGATCTGCCATGCCAAACGCGTAGCCCTCTATCTGGCCAGTGATGGCGAACTGGATACCCGTCCGGTCATCGAGTGGTGCTGGGCCAGACAGATCGCCGTATGTTTGCCGGTCTTGCACCCCTTCAGTGAGGGGCATCTTCTGTTCCTCGACTACTTGCCGGATACCCCCATGTCCAGCAATCGCTTTGGCATCGCCGAGCCGGCGTTGAATTGCCAGACCATTGTCGTGAAATCGGCCATCAACATTATTTTTACTCCCCTGGTCGCCTTTGATGCCCAAGGTAATCGCCTCGGCATGGGCGGGGGCTTCTATGATCGCACCCTGAATGGCTGGCACCATCAGCGTCTGGGCCCCTATCCAATCGGCATAGCCCATGACTGCCAGCAAGTTGCCCAGGTTCCCGTAGAAAGTTGGGATGTGCCGCTCCCCGAAATATTGACCCCCAGCCATCGCTGGCACTGGCCCATGTAGAATCCAGACTGCAGCTTTACCGGCATCTCCGCTATAATCCGCCCGAGCGAGTACAGCAGGAGAGAAAAGTGACTCAAGATGAAATGAAAAAGGCCGTAGGTTGGGCCGCACTAAGCTATGTGCAACCGGACACCATTATCGGCGTCGGCACTGGCTCTACCGTCAACTGCTTCATCGATGCCCTGGCCAGTATCAAGGATCAGATCAAGGCGGCGGTTTCCAGCTCTGAAGCATCCACGGCACGCCTCAAAGCCCTTGGCATTCAAGTCATGGATTTGAATGACGTGGAGTCTTTCGATCTTTATGTCGATGGCGCCGATGAAATCAATCACCAAATGGAAATGATCAAGGGTGGTGGTGCCGCGCTGACCCGGGAGAAGATTGTCGCCGCCGTCGCCCGTCAATTTGTCTGTATTGTGGATAGCGGTAAGGTCGTCGAAACCATGGGCCGTTTTCCTCTACCCGTTGAAGTGATCCCCATGTCTCGCGAATATGTGGCCCGTGAACTGCGAAAACTCGGAGGAACCCCTGTCTATCGGGATGGAGTCATTACCGATAATGGCAACCAGATCCTGGATGTCCACGGTCTGCGCATCACAGACGCCAAGCAGCTGGAATCACAAATCAACAACCTAGTTGGTGTAGTGACCGTTGGCCTGTTTGCTCATCGCGGTGCCGATGTCGCACTGATTGGCAGCCCGGATGGCGTAAAGACTGTGAGTCGTTAACTGATATCGACTTTGGTTTGAGACATGAAGAAGGCCCGCATCTGCGGGCCTTCTTCATTGCCGGAGCTTGAAATCGGCTTAGATCTCAACCCCATCCTCTCTACCCGCACCGATATAGAGACAGCCGGCAGCAATCGGCAGCACGCTGAGACCCAGCAGGACTAAGCCCCAACCTTCAAACTCCATCGCCAGATAAGCCAGTGGAAACAGCCACAGCCAGCAGATGGCACACAGCAAACCCGTGACATAGAAGTGGCTGTCCCAACGCCGCGCCAGGATCTGATAGGCATGATTTTTATGACTGGATGGCATCAGACTCAAGCCGAGACGAGCCCGAACCAGGAAGGTCGTCACCACATCCGTGATAAACACCGCCATCAGGATCAGCCAGACCCAGAGGTTGATGGAGGTATCCCCCGCCAGATGCAAGCCCAGCAGACTGATGAACAGGCCAAGAAAACTACTCCCCGCGTCCCCCATGGTGATGCGGGCCGGGGGCCAATTCCAGGCCAAAAATCCCAACACCGGAGCACACAACAGGATCAGCGGTATAGTCCACTGCAGCTCACCTGAGATTGCCAGCAGAGATGCTGCCGCAAAAATCATGATGAATGCCTGACTGGCCACCAGACCATCGACTTCATTCATCACGTTATTCAGGTTGATAAAGCCCAATAGCAACAATCCCAACACGGGCATCCACCAGCTGGAAAGATAGAGATAGCTGTCAAAGACAATGACAATCAGATCCCGCGTATACCAGGTCAGAGCCAGGGTCACCGCCAGAATTTGCAACAGAAACCGGACTCGCAGTGACAATGGTTTCAGATTGTGGACCAAACAGGCCAAGAGCAGAAACACTCCGGAAAAGCTCAGACTGCGGGTTGTATCAATATCAATCAGTCGATATCGATACATCACCAGATTCAGGGTAATCATGGTGATCACGAGCGCAATCCCGCCACCTCGCGGAACAGGCTCCAAATGATGATGTCTGAATTCAGGGATGGCCAAAGCATGGCGCCAAAGCGCATAGCGACGCGCCACACCGGTCAGCGCAAAACAGAGCACAAAGAAAGCTAGAAAAAAGGGCATCATAGCGAGAGTGATGTACCGCTCAATTAAAGCGGCCCTCAGAACCGGACTGAACAAGATGTGCATAGTACGTTATTTACCTACATCCTGCATCAGCCAAGCAAGCGCCCGTTGCAAAACTGATAGTTCCAAGGGCAGCTTGTTTTACTGCCGCGTCATAGGGCTGCAACCCGCATGATTACTGGTAATTCACTCAGTAATGAAACCGTCTATTGTGAGACAAAGACAAACCGCCAGGGTCATCCTCATCCGCTGGTCAACCAACACAATCGGAAGTCACTTACTGAGTTTCTATCTAACACCGGAGTAGAAAAAAGGGCCACTGCTGTGGCCCTTTCCAGGTATTACTTGCTCTGATAACCCGATGGATTGGTGGACTGCCAGCGCCAGCTATCCTGCATCATCTGCTCAAGATCTCGCTCGGCTTGCCAACCCAACTCATCCCGGGCCAAGGCCGGCTCAGCCCAACATTCGGCAATGTCTCCGGCACGACGCGGCGCTATCTGGTAGGGGATAGGGCACCCGGAGACTCGTTCAAATGCCTTGACCATATCCAGCACCGAGTAGCCCTTTCCTGTTCCCAAGTTATAGGTAAAGACGCCTCGATCCTCAGCAATACGAGCCAAAGCTCTGAGATGACCGATGGCCAAATCCACCACATGGATATAATCGCGCACTCCGGTACCATCGGGAGTGGCATAGTCATCTCCAAAAATCGACAACTGGGGCAGACGGCCAACCGCTACCTGAGTGATAAAAGGCAACAGGTTGTTGGGAATACCGTTCGGGTCTTCGCCTATGAGTCCCGACTCGTGAGCACCAACCGGGTTGAAATAGCGCAGTAGCACGATCCCCCACCGAGGATCGGCCTTGGCTACATCCCGCAGGATCTCCTCGCCAATCAACTTGGAACGCCCATACGGGTTGGTGGCCGACAGCGGGAAGTTCTCCTGGATTGGAACCGCATGAGGATCCCCATAGACGGTGGCGGAGGAGCTGAAGACCAAGTTGAATACCCCGGCTCTGGCCATGGCTTCACACAGGGTCAGGGTTGCGGCGATATTGTTCTGGTAGTAGGTCAGCGGGATGCGGCAAGACTCACCAACTGCCTTGAGACCGGCAAAATGGATCACGGATTCAATCGCATGGGCAGCAAAGACCCGATCCAGAGCAGCGCCATCACGCACATCCAGTTCATAGAAAATCGGACTGCGACCGGCAATGTGTGCAATACGCTCCAGCACCACAGGATGGGAGTTACAAAAATTGTCGACCACCACCACCTGATGGCCGGCCTGCAACAGCTGAACCACAGTATGACTTCCAATATACCCGGCCCCACCGGTCACCAAAACAGCCATAACCACTCCTCGTTTCTTATTCGGGTCACCCCGATGATATAGATTCTGCGTCTTTATCATACCCGCCGCGGTGAGCTGCGGACAGAAAAAAGCCTGCCGGTTGGCAGGCTTGATGTGCGAACGAGCAAGATTCAAGCGAATCGTGCGGCACCTTGCGCAATGACCAGCTCTTCGTTGGTCGGAATGACAAATGCTTTGGCTGAGCCCGCTTGAGTGATGAGGCCACCATTGCCAAACCGTGCCGCTTCGTTGCCCTTGGCATCTTCGATATAACCGAAGGGTGCCAGCAGTTCCAGTACACGACTACGCATCATCATGGAGTTCTCGCCGATACCACCGGTAAACACCAGGGCATCGACACGTCCCAACGAGACATAGTAGGAGGCGATAAACTTGGCCAGGCGGTAGCAGAACATGTCGAATGCCAGAATGGCATCCGCATCGCCCTCCTCCACGCCTTGGGTGATGCCTCGGAAATCGCTGGTCTTGCCGGAGATCCCGAGCAGACCTGATTTCTTGTTCAGCACATCCTTGACCTGATCCAGGGTATAGCCCAGTTCATCCACCATGAAAAAGACGATGGAAGGGTCCACGTTGCCACAACGAGTGCCCATCATCAGCCCTTCCAGCGGTGTCATCCCCATGCTGGTATCGACACTCTGACCATTCTTGACGGCACAGACGGATGCACCATTGCCCAGATGGGCCGTGATGACATTAGTCTGATCCAGCGGCTGACCCAATAGCTCTGCCGCCTGGAGTGCCACATAGTAGTGGCTGGTTCCATGCATGCCGTAACGACGCACACCATGCTGATGATACAACTCACCCGGCAAGGCGTAGCGGAAGGCCGCAGGCGCCATGGTCTGATGGAACGCAGTATCAAACACCAGCACATGCGGCAAGGAGGCAAACAGACGACGCGCGGCACGGATACCCAGCAGGTGAGCCGGATTGTGCAGAGGAGCCAAAGGAATGCACTTCTCGATGACCTTCTCGACTTCATCATCGACCAGTACAGGTTCGGAGTAATACTCACCCCCGTTGACAACCCGATGTCCAACAGCGATCAACGAGTCCAGCAGGTCGTGACGACCATGCAACACCTGCTCTTCCAAGAAAGTCAGCGCGGCGGTATGGTCCGCACCAGCAGCCAGTGCCGCCTTCTGCTTTTCGCCGTCATCACCAAAGCGCCAGCTGATCTGCGCCTCAGGCAAGGTCAGGGCTTCCGCCAGACCAGACAGGTACTGTTGTCCACTCTCAGGATTGATGATTGCGAACTTCAGGGAAGAACTACCGCAGTTGAGTACCAGTACAGTCTGGTTATTACTTGTATCCATTCTCTCCTCGCTTTGCTGCAGGTGTAGCAAGAGCCCACCAACGCTGTTCAAGGTCAGGGTGAACACCAGGCATGGCGTTCAGCGATGGCCACCAAAAAATGTTTGTCTCAACTCGTTTCGAGACATTCAACCACTATCCAGACAGTCTCTATCAGAAAGTGTGCCAAACTCTGCGGCATGCTCCCTGCGTGCTCCTGCACCCTGCCAAGGAAAGACAGGGATCTCAATGTGATAGCCGATGTTGTCCGGGTTCAAAAAGCCCCGGTAAAGACAAGTCCGCACAAGGTACCATTAGACAGCTTTTGTGGGCAAACCCACAGTGTCGAGGAACTGCAGCTTCCTTGACCAGGATCAGGCTCTACGGCTTAAACCCTATAGCCTGAAAACGTTTACTGAAAAAACAATGACTTTGCAGCCTATGCCCCGAGCAAGCCCCGAGCCTGCAACTCGCCTCGACACTGCTCGGCATCCTGGAAGACAAAGGCATCCAGTCCCAGCGCCAGCGCCGCTTGAACATTCTCTTTCGAGTCATCGATGAACAGACAATCACTCGCCGCAAGCCCGAATTGGGTCAGCATGGCGTGAAAAATTTCCGGCTCCGGTTTCACCAGCCCCAGGCGGGAGGAGATCGCCACCGCCTTGAAATAACGCCAGAAACCCGCTTGTCGCTCCAGATAGTCGGCACTGACCTGACCCATATTCGACAACGCATACAGGGTATGCCCCTGTTGGTGCAGCGATTCCAGTAGTGCAACGCTTTCGGGTAACGTCTGCAGGGATGGCGCCACCGCCGCGTAAGCAGCATGAATAATGGCATCATCCACCTCGGTGCGTTCAATGGCTCGCTCTGCCGCCTGCTCCAGAGTCAGGGTACCGCGGTCTACCTCAATCCAGTCATGATGGGTAAACAGGTGCTCGGCCAGACGTACGGCGCCCGGTCCATCGATGACGGAACGTACTATGGCAACCGGATCCCAACGGACCAATACATTTCCGAGGTCAAAAACTACGTTCACTACCTGCTCCCGGGGACCTTGCCCCTTGTTCATCAAATTGTCGGTTGTCATACTAACAGCGCCCACTGCCGCTGTCTTGCCGACAACGGCGCTGGAGCCCTGATAACCCAATCACCGCCCTTCGGAGGCCTTATGCAAACAGAGCGTTTACCCTACTTCACCCTGTACGATAGTCTGGAGCCCATATCGGCCCCGCTCTTTACCCGCTTCATAGTTCCGGTTCCCGTCGGTTGGTTCTCTTCTTCGTTGCATGTCAAAGGTCCCGTTAACCCACTCGGTTAAGGGGGCGACATGAATTCATCTCAACTTGAAACCCGCATTTTACGCGCCCTGGCGCTGATCGACGGCAGCTTTGCCCTGATGGGTATTGCGGTCGCCCTGCATGCCAATTCCCTGGCCATCTGGCTGGAGGCCCTGTTCTCCCTACTCTGTGCCCTGATGATTGCCTTTGAATCCACGCTGGTGCATCGACTCAATGAGCCCGACACTCAACAACGACCGAATGGTCTGGCTGCCTGCGAACCCCTGCTGGTCACTCTCAAGGGCGTGGTACTGACCCTGATTTGTCTGCTGACCGTGGCTAAATCCCTGCACAGTATCTGGCAAGGGGGGAACACGACCCAGGAGTTGCCGCTGATCGCCTATGGCGTTCTGGGCATGCTGATCTGTGGCAGCTTGTCCTGGTGGTTGGGTGGCGCGGCGCGACGACTGGGCTCGCCCATCCTCGCCACCGAGCAGCACTACTTCCGCTTCGACGCCCTGATCAGTCTGGGGGTGACCATCGCCTTCATTCTCTCCAGCCTGCTGCAACACAGCCGCTGGTCGGGGATGGCCACTTACATAGATCCGGTGCTCAGTCTGTTGATGGTTCTGCTCACCCTGCCGACGGCCATAAAGGTCAGTCGGCAGGGGTTGTGGGAGCTGTTGCAACTGCCGGCTGACCGGCAGTGGAGTCAGGCGATCGAGAACCAAATCCTCGCGACCTTCGATGCCCAGGAACGAGCCTGCATCGAACCCCGCCTCATCAAGCAGGGACGTCGGTTGCGGATCTTGCTCTACGCCCGTGTGCCCTACCCGGCCTGGAATAGCCAGCAGGTCTCGCTGCTCTGTCTGAAGGTCCGACAGGCAACTGAGCACTGCGCGCCGCACTTGAGCGTCGAATGGGTAATGGGCAGTGGTTGACTCACCACGCCCACTCTCGAAGACGAAAAAAACAGAAGGCCACCCAAAGGTGGCCTTCTGCCATGTGCAACACATGGGGAAAAACGTGAACAGCCGGAGCTAGATAGAATCCAGATCCGAGATCTTGGTGTGGCGCACATCCTTACCCTTGACGCAGTAAATGATGTAGTCGCTGATGTGCTGGCAACGATCACCAATCCGCTCCAGTGATCGGGCCGCCCACAAGACTTCCAGAACCTGGGGAATGGTGCGCGGATCTTCCATCATGTAGGTCATCAGTTCACGGATGATGGACTCGTATTGCCGATCAATCTTGTCATCATCGTGATAGAGCTGGATGGCCGCTTCCACATCCATGCGCGCAAAGGCATCGAGGGCATCATGCAGCATCTTGATGGCCTGACGCCCCATGCTCTCCAACGACACCAGAGGCGGCTGGGAGCGGTTGTTATTGTTATTGATCACCATGCGCGCCAGTTTGTCGGCCACATCGCCCATCCGCTCCAGATCCGTCACCGACTTGGAAATCATCAGGATCAGACGCAGATCCGATGCCGTCGGTTGACGCTTGGCGATGATGCGAGTGCACTCCTCATCGATGCTGATCTCCATGCTGTTGACCTGGAGATCGGTCTCGACGATGCGACGAGCCAGCTCCAGATCCTGATCATGGATGGCCACCAGGGCATCGGAGAGCTGTTGTTCAACCAAGCCCCCCATCGCCAGTACGTTATTACGCACCGCTTCCAGTTCAGTATTGAACTGACCGGAGATGTGCTTGTTCAGATTCATGTTATCCATGGTCATTCCCTCGGAATCAGTTCAACTAGCCGTAACGGCCGGTGATGTAATCTTCAGTCTTCTTCATCTTCGGTTTGGTGAAGATGGTGTTGGTATCAGAGTACTCGATCAGCTCGCCCATATACATGAACGCGGTCTGGTCGGAGACCCGTGCCGCCTGTTGCATGTTATGGGTTACGATCACGACCGTGTACTTACTCTTGAGTTCATTGATCAACTCTTCGATGGTCAGAGTCGAGATGGGGTCCAGCGCCGAAGTTGGCTCATCCAGCAACAGAACCTCCGGCTCAATGGCGATGGCGCGGGCTATGACCAGACGCTGTTGCTGGCCACCCGACAGACCGAACGCATTCTCATGCAGCCGGTCTTTTACCTCTTCCCACAGGGCGGCACCGCGCAAGGATCGCTCGACCGCCTCGTCCAGTAGGCGACGGTCACTGATCCCCTGCAGCCGCAGGCCGTAGACCACATTCTCGTAGATGGACTTCGGAAACGGGTTGGGCCGTTGAAAGACCATACCCACCCGACGACGCAGCGCCGCCACATCCACGCTCTTATCGTAGATATTCTGACCATGCAGGGTGATGGCCCCCTTAATGTTGCAGATCTCAACCAGATCGTTCATCCGGTTGATACAGCGCAGCAGGGTCGATTTACCACAACCGGACGGACCGATAAAGGCGGTGACTTGTCCCTTGGGGATCTTCATGTTGACATCGAACAGTGCCTGTTTGCTGCCGTAAAACAGCTCCAGATGCTTGATCTCCAGCGCCGTCATTTCCGTCGGCAGGTTCACCAGGTCAAGGCTCTCGCTCTGGCTCATTGTGGGAGTAACGTTAATCATCGTTTACCTCGAATTCGGAAAAGGGCCGGGCTTAGTTATCCAGCGCTCGATATTTTTCACGCAAATGGTTACGAATGCTGATGGCGGTCAGGTTCAACCCGACAATCACAGTCACCAGCAGGAACGACGTGGCATACACCAAGGGTCGTGCCGCCTCGACGTTCGGGCTCTGGAAGCCAACATCGAAAATATGGAAGCCCAGGTGCATGAACTTACGTTCCACGTGCAGATAGGGAAAGTTACCATCCATCGGCAGAGTAGGTGCCAGTTTTACCGCACCAACCAGCATCAGCGGGGCCACTTCACCCGCGGCCCGGGCAATCGCCAGAATGAGGCCGGTCATGATGGCAGGGCTCGCCATGGGTAACACGATGCGCCACAAGGTTTCTGCCTTGGTCGCCCCTAACGCCAGAGAACCATGACGTACCGCGCTGGGTATCCGTGACAGCCCCTCTTCGGTGGAGACAATCACCACCGGCAACGTCAGGATGGCCAGGGTAATAGCCGCCCACATGACACCCGGCGAGCCGAACGTCGGGTTGGGTAACGCCTCGGCATAGAACAGCTTGTCGATAGAGCCGCCCAACACATAGACGAAGAAACCCAGGCCAAACACGCCATAGACAATCGAAGGTACGCCCGCCAGGTTGATCACCGCGATGCGAATAAACTTGGTCAGAATATTCTTACCCGCATACTCATGCAGATAGACAGCGGCCACCACTCCCAGTGGCGTCACGATGACAGTCATCAGCAACACCATGAACACGGTGCCGAAAATCGCCGGGAACACACCGCCTTCGGTGTTAGCCTCGCGAGGATCATCGGATACGAACTTGCCAATCTGGTGAAACCAGAAGCCGATTTTACTCAGCAGGCTCATATCGTTGGGCCAGTTGACATCCAGCACCTTCGACAGGGGTATGGTCAACGATTGGCCGCGCATATCCTTGATGACCAGACTATCCCGTGAGGTTTGATCCCGCAGGGCAAACAGCTGCTTCTCCAGCTGATCATAATGGTCATTCAGCACCTTGCGCTCGCTGGCGATCCCTTGCTGGGCCTCCGGCGTCAGCGCCTTATCCAACTCCAGCCGACGTTCCTTGAGACGCAGTTTTTCCAACTGATAGTTGATGGCGCCAATCTCGGAATTTTGCAAGCTGCGAGCCTGGTCGTTAATGCCGGCTACCCGCTCGATGCGGCTTCGCAATTGTTGATGCAGATCCCCGGCGACAGGTTTGCCCGATTCCTGAACCTGTTCGATATAACCATAAAAGTTACCGTTGGTCGTCCGCTCCAGCACGGCCAGATCTTTGGGCGCACTGCGAGAGCGAATATTGGTCTCCAGCACCCAACGGAAATCCAGCGGCACAAATTCGCGATTCCCTGTCTTCACCAGGTAGCGCTCCAGCACCTTACGCTCTTCGCCTTCCAGCTTCAGACCTGTAGCCCGCAGACGAGCCGTCGGCACCAGTTCGCTGTCGTTCAGCTCACCAATGAGTTGGGAAGTATGACCGTTATCGTCGATCTCCCATTGATAGATGGTGTGTGGCCAAAAATAGACCAGACCACGCCAGCCGATGAGGAGCAGCAGCCCTACCACGGCAATCAGACTCAAACTGACGGCGCCACCTGTCATCCAGATCCAGGGAGTGCCCGATTTAAACCACTTGTTCATTGTCGTTTGATTCCTTGAGGGCCCATTACATCGAGCTGTATTTATCACGCAGACGTTGACGAACAAATTCCGCCACGCTGTTGAAGATAAAGGTGAATACAAACAGTACAAACGCCGCCAGGAACAGAACCCGGTAGTGTGAACTGCCGACTTCCGACTCCGGCATTTCCACCGCGATATTCGCTGCCAGAGTTCGCAGTCCCTGGAAGATACTCATATCCATGATCGGAGTATTACCGGTTGCCATCAGCACGATCATGGTCTCGCCCACGGCTCGTCCCAATCCCATCATCACCGCCGAGAAGATACCGGGGCTTGCGGTCAGAATGACAACCCGGCTCAGGGTCTGCCACGGGGTAGCCCCCAGCGCCAGAGAGCCCTGGGTCAGGTGTTTGGGCACCGAGAACACGGCGTCTTCGGCAATCGAGAAAATGGTCGGGATCACCGCAAAACCCATGGCAATACCGATCACCAGCGAGTTGCGTTGGTCAAAGCGCATGCCCAGCGTGTTGGTGATGAAGCCACGGGCATTGCCACCCATGAACCAGCCTTCCAGCAATGGACTGAGGCTCAGGCACAGATAACTCACCAGCAACAACACAGGAACCAGCATCAGGGCTTGCCAACCCTCAGGAACACTCTCCTTGAGGCGGCGGGGCAGATGATGCCAAGCAAATGCCGCGACCAGCATGGAAAGCGGCAAGGCCAGCAGCAACAGGAAGATCCCGGGTAGATGCTGTTCAATCGCCGGGGCCAGCCACAGACCGGCCAGGAAACCGAGGATGACCGTCGGTAGAGCCGCCATGATTTCTACGGTTGGCTTGACCACCTTGCGCATCCCCGGCGACATGAAGTAACCGGCGAAAATGGCCCCAGCCAACGCGATGGGCACCGCAAACAGCATGGCGTAGGCCGCCGCCTTGAGTGTCCCGAAAGCCAGGGGGACCAGACTCAGCTTGGCTTCAAAATCATCGGAAGCCGACGTGGATTGCCAGACAAACTGCGGCTCGGGATAGCCTTCATACCAGACCTTTTCCCATAACGCTGACCAGGTTACTTCCGGGTGTTCATTCTTGACATGGAAGAACTGGAACTGGTTGCCAAACTCGACCAGCAAACTGTTGTTGCGAGGTGACAACGCCAGGCTATCAATACTGCCCTGACCAATCACTTCTGAGAGCAAGCGAGTCTCACCTGTGGCATGGAACAAGTCGACATGGTTTTCCGCCGACAGGGCGATGAAGCCCTTGCGACTATGCTCCACAGCCAGTTCACGGACAGCCCCGGACGCCTTGAACTCCCGGATCTGGGTGAACTGCCGCACGCCATCACGCAAGACTTCAAACCACTGGGAGATGATGCCGTTATCGTTGGCGACCAGCAGCGAAGAAGCGCCGCTAAGCAGTGCCAGTTGGGTGACGTTCGCCCCCTTGGCATTGATCTGGATCGCCGAGCTCAAACTGATGTGTTCTAAATCACGAATATCAAACACGGACAACAGATTGCCGGAGCGAGCCAGCAGATAACGCAGATCAGGAGTCAAAAGCACCTGATCCACCTTGCCAGGCAAGGGGGGTAAACCGTACCGTTTGGTGGTCCACTCCACCTCGCCAGAGAGAAAATTCTCTTCCCCCACCCGCGCGGTCAGCAGGGTCTCACCATCACCGGTTGTCGCGGCAAACACCGCCAGATTGCTGGTAGCCTCGAAGGCCAGATGGGTAATGGCCCGGCCCTTCTCGTCCAGCACTATGGGCTCATTGCCCATGGGATACTTGAGAACCGCTTCGGTGACCCGTTTGTCGTTGGGGTAAGTCACGATAAAATCAGGTTGTACTACCTGAGCGGTACCGTCAGCAAAACCGTAGACCACCTGACGTTTACCCAGGGCGGTCGTGGTCACGCTGGTGACCTGACCGGAGATAGCATCGTGCTTGATGGCCTGCCCCACCGGGAATCCGGAACGACTATCCAGCGCAAAGAAATCCAGTTGTCCTTCCTGACTGAAGCGATAACCGATTTGGTTCTGGTCATCAATCCCAAGCAGGGCTGTTTTGCCCTGGACTGGCAGGGTAATTTCGGCTTTGCGAGTGATAGTGGCGGAATCGAAGATCGGCTTCACCACATACAGCAGGTAGAAAAAAATCAGCAGCAATGCCACCAGGACCAGGATACCCCCGGCGGTGACACTGACACTGGCTAGCTTGTCCTTGATTCGCCGTTTGCGACTGCCGGACATCGTCACATTGACGGTTTGGGTTGACATCAAAAAACCTCGACTGGTTCTAGGCATGGGCGGATTGTATGTCCATTACATGACACTTTTGTTACAGCTGCTCGGCAAAGTGCTATTTGCTCGTTGGCGTTCAGTATTCCTGTTCCAGATGACAAACTTGCGACCCTAGTTTCGAGATATGGTGCCAACGAAGAGCCAAGCGGACAACCACCCAATTCCGGCCATGATTCCGTGCGCTGGTGTTTGGCACTGGCGCCATAAATATGTCATGTTATTGACATATAAGGATGTCACGAACCAGCCACCATCATCAGTGGCCGCCCCCATCAGCCGCGGGTGGCAATCGAGACTCCAGTAACATGATTCCGAGGGTAGCAATGAGTAGTGACAATCTTTGGATTGAAAAAGAGCTGAGTTGGCTCTCCTTCAACGAGCGGGTATTGCAAGAAGCGATGGACAAGAGTGTCCCGCTGATTGAACGGGTACGTTTTTTGGGTATTTTCTCCAACAACCAGGATGAGTTTTTCAAGGTCCGGGTGGCCGATGTGAAACGGCGCGTGCTGATCCACAAGGAGCACGGCGGCGATCCGGAGGCCGAAGATCTGCTGCATGCGATCCAGGACAAGGTCAAATTGCTGGGTGAAACCTTCGATGCCACCTACCGCGAACTGATGCTGTCGCTGGCTCGACACAATATTTTCCTGATCAATGAGGGACAGGTCTTTGTTGGCCATCAGTCCTGGATCAAAAAATATTTCAAAGACAAGGTATTGCGCCATATCAGCCCAATACTGCTGACCGAAGATAGTGATCCCATCGCCTTTCTCAAAGATCAGTACACCTATCTGGCCGTGCAGATGAAAAAAGAGGGCCGCGTGATCCAGTACGCCCTCATTGAAGTCCCAACCGACTATTTGCCCCGTTTCGTGCCCATGCCGCCTGATGAATTGAACAAGCGCCGCAAAGCACTGATCATCCTCGATAATGTGATCCGTTTCTGTCTGGATGACATCTTCCGTGGCTTCTTTGATTACGACGAAATCGCCGCCTACTCGATCAAGATGACCCGGGATGCCGAGTACGATCTCTCGGCCCAGCTCAATCGCAGCGTGCTGGACAACATGAGTGAAGGTCTCAAACAGCGCCTGAGAGCCATGCCGGTTCGCTTCGCCTATGATCGCGAAAGCCCACCCAGCTTAATCAAGTTCCTCACCGCCAAGCTGAAGATGAGCTTCTACGACTCCATCATGCCGGGAGGTCGATATCACAATTTCAAAGATTTTATCGGCTTTCCCAATGTGGGCCGCGATTATCTGGAAAATCCAAAACTCGCAGCCCTGAATTGCTACGAATTTGACCAGCACAGGACTCTGTTCCAGGCCATAGCCGAGCAGGATATCTTGCTGTATTACCCCTATCACAAGTTCCAGTACTTCACCGAGCTGCTGCGCCAAGCCTCCTACGATCCGGCCGTCACCTCCATCAAGATCAATATTTACCGGGTTGCCAGCCAGAGCCGGGTGATCGATTCACTCATCGATGCGGCTAACAATGGCAAGCGGGTCACAGTCGTGGTCGAGTTGCAGGCTCGCTTCGACGAAGCCGCCAACATCCAGTGGGCAAACCGGCTGACCGAAGCCGGGGTCAAGGTCATGTTCGGGGTACCAAGCCTCAAGATCCACTCCAAGCTGTGTCTCATCAGCCGCAAGGAAAATGGCGAGACGGTGCGTTACGCCCATATCGGCACCGGTAACTTCAACGAGAAGACCGCCAAGATCTACACTGACTTCTCTCTGTTTACCCGGAATCAGGAGATAGCCGCCGAGGTCTACAGCGTATTTGAATTCATCGAACACCCCTACCAGCGCTTCAAGTTCAATCATCTGCTGGTGTCGCCCATTAACTCTCGCCGCAACCTCTACAGCCTCATCGATGGCGAAATCAACAATGCCAAGAATGGGCTTCCGGCCAGCATTACGCTGAAGATCAATAACCTGGTCGACAAGGGTATGGTCAGCCGCCTGTACGCTGCCAGCCAGGCCGGGGTCAAGATCCGCATGATCATTCGTGGCATGTGTTCACTGGTTCCTGGCCTGCCCGGCATCAGCGACAATATCGAGGTCATCAGTATTGTCGACCGCTACCTAGAACATCCGCGGGTCATGGTGTTCCACAACAATGGCCAACCCAGGGTCTACATCTCGTCAGCCGACTGGATGACCCGTAATCTGGATTTCCGTATCGAAGTCGGCGTCCCCATCTATGATGAACGCCTGCGCCAGCGGATTCTGGACATTCTCGAATTGCAGTTCAGCGATACCACCAAGGCGCGGCATCTGGATGCCGAGCAGACTAATAGCTATGTGTTGCGAGGTAACCGCAAGAAAATCCGCTCACAGATCGCCACCTATGATTACCTCAAGAACCGGGAGCAGACGCTCAATGCCAAGTAATCTGCTAGCCGCCATCGATCTGGGTTCCAACAGTTTTCATCTGGTCATCGCTCGGGTGCTGGATGGCCGCATGCAAATTGTCGATCGGCTGAAACAACGAGTCCGCCTGGCCGAGGGGATGGATGATGATAAGTGTTTGAGCGAAGAGGCCATGCAACGCGGGCTGGACTGTCTGGGTCTGTTCGCCGAACGTTTGAGTGGCTTCAAACCAGATGCAGTCCGCATCACGGGGACCTACACCCTGAGAGCCGCCAGCAATGCCCAGGTGTTTCTGGATCGGGCCCGCGCCCTGCTGCAACACCCGATCAACATCATCTCAGGTCAGGAGGAGGCGCGCCTCATCTATCAGGGGGTCGCCCATACCCAGCATCTGGATGGCCGCGTGCTGGTGATCGACATCGGGGGTGGTAGTACTGAACTCATCATCGGGGAACGTTTTACCCCACAGGCACTGACCAGCCGCAAGATGGGATGCGTCACCTTCAACAAGCAGTTTTTTGCCAACGGCAAACTCAGTGACAAAAACTTTACCGCCGCCATTCTCGAAGGCTTGCATCAGCTGGAGCCCATCCTGACCCAGTATCAGCAACTGGGCTGGGAAACCTGTCTCGGCAGCTCCGGCAGTATTAAGGCCATACGGGAACTGTTGGTGGCGCGCGATGAAGAGGGCGTCATCACCCTCGCCCAACTGGAGCAGCTCAAGCTGCGCATGGTGGCGCAAAAGCGGATCGAGGATCTGAACTTACCCGGTCTGACCGAAGATCGCCGCCCGTTGATCGCCGCCGGAGTCGCCATCCTGATAGCCCTGTTCCAGGGGTTGGGCATCGAACGAATGGAGTATTCCGATGGCGCGCTGCGCGAAGGCTTGCTGTACGAATTCGAGCAGCGTCAACATCATCAGGATATCCGTGCCCGAACCGCCTTCGGGATTGCCGATCTGTATCATATCGACAAGCAACAGGCCGCCCGTGTCGAAGCCACGGCGCTACAGCTGTTCGATCAGGTGGCAAACCGCTGGCAACTGGATGCCGAGCTGTATCGCCCGCTACTCTGCTGGGCTGCCATGCTGCACGAGACGGGCTTGGCCATCAATTACACCGCGATCCAGCGTCACTCGGCTTACATTCTGGAAAACTCCGACCTGCCCGGTTTCGATCAGGAAGAGCAGCACTTGTTAGCCACTCTGGTTCGGTTCCATCGCAAGGCCATTAAAAAGCAGGAGTTTTATTCGATCCCCAACTTTGTCGATGAATCTATCTGGCGCACCATACGAATTCTGCGGCTGGCCGTCGCCCTGCATCATCGGCGTTTGGATCATCTGCTCCCGCCCCTGCATCTTGAAGCAGAGGGTCGGCTGTGCCGACTGTTCCTACCCGCCCGCTGGGCCGAGGAGAATCGTCTGCTGGTACAGAATCTGGAGCGGGAGCAGCAATACCTGCAACCTCTGGGCTGGGAGCTCGAATTGCAGATGACCGCTTAACCCTTCGCCGCCATAGTGCAACGAAATTAGTGCCGCAAAACTAGCGCCGCAAAACGGAACGTGGCGAATTGATCCCGCTAAACGGCTAGCCAGACACAGAAGCCTGACCATCGGTAGCAGAGAGCTGACGGGCACGACGAGCGGCCCGTTTTTCTTCCCGCCGGCGCGCAAAAAAAGCACTGAGTTGCTGACTGCATTCGTCGGCTAAAACTCCCGCCGTCACCGGGATCTGATGGTTGTGTCGGGCATCGCCCAACAGTGCAAAGACTGATTGGACGGCGCCAGTTTTCAGATCGGCGGCACCATAAACCAGACGCCCGATGCGGGCATGGATCAGGGCGCCGGTACACATGATGCAGGGCTCGAGCGTTACATACAGGGTCGTATCGATCAATCGATAGTTCCCCAGTTGCTGACCCGCGGCCTGTAAGACTCGGATCTCGGCATGTGCCGTCGGATCATGGAGGCAGACTGACAAGTTCCAGCCCTCCGCCACCGGTTGCCCATCCCGTACCAGAACCGCACCGACCGGTACTTCCCCTGCGGCTTCGGCACGGGCCGCCAACATCATGGCATGACGCATCCACTTCTCATCTTCTTGCTGTTGCATAGCCCCTCCCGTTTCGACGGCTATTATGCCCAAACCCCGGCGTTGTGCCTATGCACAGAGGCCCACAGCAACAGGAACGGACGCCAGGTCCTCGGACGGCGGTAAACAACATCGCCCGCAGAAGCGGGCGATAAATAAGCTATATCAAGACGATGGTCCGGGATTGAGCCCTATCAGTTGCGTTGTACCAGACCAATCTGCCCCTCGGGGAGCCACTCGTACTGGGTCTCTTCGCGCGCGTCGCAACAACGGCCACTGCAACCACTCTGGGTTACCTTCCTGATCCGACCTTTGCGCATCCAGACTCCCAGCATGGCATCCATGGTCTCTTCAGCCGCATGGAAATGACGGGCCAACTCACGAAGCGTCATGCGCTGCCGCTCGGCCATCAGAACCCCTACCTCACGCACTATCATACCAGCACCACCTTGCGAGCCAGAATGTTGCCCTTGCGATAGAGCCCCCACCAACTCAGTACCGCCACCATGGCATAAAAGGCTACCCAAGCCAGGCTCTGGGCCGGATGACTGGCGAATGTCGCCAACTGGTAGTAAAGAGTCGACACCATAAACGCCATCAGATTGCACCATAGGGCGGTGAAGATGGCCCAATTGCGACCGGACTCCCGCACCAGAGCACCCATAGCGGCGGCGCAGGGCATATAGAGCAGGATGAACAACAGGTAGGCAAAAGCTCCGATCTGACCATCAAAATGATTTTGCATATTGGCGAAGGTCGACAGATCTACCTGTTGGGCTTCTGCCATGGCCGACTGATCTTGCAAATTCCCCAACTCCAGACCCGCCGGATCCCAGGGATTGATGGCAGCCAGATTGGCCGGAATAGTCGCAACGGCCTCCTGAAAGGAGTCCAGCAAACTAAAGGATTTTTCATCTTTGGCACTCGGGCTCTGATACAGGCTATTGAGGGTGCCGACCACGGCCTCCTTGGCGAAGATCCCGGTGGCAATACCGACCGTCGCCTGCCAGTTGTCCTGGCGAACGCCCAAGGGGGAAAGCACCGGCGTCAGATAGGCGGCCGCTTGGCTCAACAAGGACTTATCCGTGTTCTGATTGCCAAAACTGCCATCTGTGCCCAATGAGTTGAACATATTCAGCACCGCCACCATGATCACTATGGTCTTCCCGGCACCCAGGACAAAGCTGCGTAGCTTGTGCCAGGTCTTGATCAACACATAGGTTGGTCGCGGCAACTCGTAATCCGGCATTTCCATCAGCATGGAGTCACTGTTGCCCGGCAGCAGTGTCTTACGCAGCACCAGACCCGTCACCACGGCAATGGCAATCCCGATCAGATACAGCAAAAACACCACGTTCTGGCCGGATTGTGGAAAGAACGCCACGGCAAACAGGGCATAGACAGGCAAACGGGCACCACAGGACATAAATGGCGCCATCGCCGTCGTCATCAGTCGCTCCCGCTCGGCGTTGAGAGTTCGCGCCGACATGAAGGCGGGCACGGAGCAACCAAAGCCCATCAGCATGGGAACAAACGCTTTACCGGGTAACCCCAGTTTACGCATCACCCGATCGACCACAAAAGCCGCCCGCGCCAGATAGCCGGAGGCCTCCAGCACCGCCAAAAACAGATATAGAAAACCCACCACCGGAATAAACGTGGCGACGGTCTGCATCCCACTACCGATGCCATCGGCCACCACTGAAAGCAGCCAGTCCGGAGCCCCCAGTTGTCCCAGCCAGTGCCTCGGCCCCTCGACAAACAGGGCGCCGGCCAATACATCGAAGAAATCGATGAAGGCGCTGCCGACATTGATAGCAAACAGGAACATCAGGTACATGACCCCGAGAAAGAACGGGATACCGACCCAACGATTGAGCAACATGTTATCCAGACGCTCCGAGCCCTTGATACCCAGTTTGCCATGCTGGATCACGCAGGGCCGCGCTTTTTCATGAATGAAGCCGTAGCGAACATCGGCCAAGGATAGATCCATATCCACCAGGTTCTGGGTCCGCTGCACCAGCGCCGCCACCTCGGGTTGGTCAGCCAGTTGTAAGGCCTCATCCAACACAGGGTCCCCTTCTAGCAGACGCAACGCGCAACCGCGGGCCGCAAGGTGGCTGTGCTGGATCTGTGGTTGTAATTGCTCAACCGCCTCTTCAATGACGGCGCCATAATCCAGCACCAAAGGCTGGTGATTGGCCTGCGTCATTAACAAGGGCAGCTGAGATTTGAGAGTCTGGATCTCTTTACGGTTATAGGCCGACAATGCCACCACCGGGCAGCCCAAAACCCGGGACAAGACTTGGGTATCAATCGATTGGCGACGCTTTTGCACCACATCATGTTTATTCAGTACCACCAGTAACGGCAAACCCAACTCTTTGAGCTGCAGGGTCAGCAGCAAGGAGCGCTCCAGCGCGGTGGCATCGATCACATTGATCACCAGATCCGGCTTGTGGGTCATGGCGTAGCGGAAAGCGATCTGCTCATCGATGGAACTATCACGGCTCTCCAGGGCATAGATGCCGGGCAAGTCCATCAACTGGTATTCATCTTCGCCCTGGCTGAAGTAACCGCTCTTCTTATCAACGGTGACACCACTCCAGTTGCCGACTTGTTGATTGGCACCGGTCAAGGCATTGAACAACGAGGTCTTGCCACTGTTGGGATTACCAACCGTCATCAGATTCCATTTCATAGGCTTTCTACCTCGATCTGCATTGCCAATTTTCTTTGCACCGAGAGGGTAATGCCCCCGGTCGAGATCTGGAGCGGGTCACCCAGCGGAGCCGTCCGAATGAAACGCACCTCACTGCACGGCAGCAACCCCATGGCCATCAGCTTGCGTCGAACCGGAGCCTCTAACGCCCCCAAACTCAGAATGCGAACCGACGTTCCCGGCTGAATATCACTTAGATGCATAAGCGCGCCCCGTAATCTTATTGATAATGGTTATCACTGTGGGTGATTATAGGGCGAATACCCACAAAATAAAGCAGTTTTTTTATTCCTGCTCTGGCTATACTCCCGACCGTTATGAGGAGCCTTATCATGTCTGATCCCAATTCTCGTCTTGTCTACTCCACCGACAGCGGATTCGTTGCCGAGACGCCCCCAAAAAACACCACCTCCGCCTCACCATTTCCCATGGATGGCATCGTCCGGTTGCGACGAGAAAATAAGGGACGCAAGGGTGCTGGCGTCATCACCATCCACGGCATACCGGTGGAGCGACAGAAAGAGCTGGCCAGCCTCTTGAAAAAAAAATGTGGAACCGGAGGCGCCATCAAGGACGGCATCATTGAAATTCAGGGCGAGAAGCGGGATTTGATTCAGGCGGAACTCGTCAAAGCGGGGTTCACCCTCAAACTGGCGGGGGGCTGAGCCGCTCAAAAGAGCGGTAACTGTCCTTCGGCCCATTCATCAAACTGTCGGCCAATGAAGGGCAAAATCGCGTCGGCAACGGGCCTCAACTGCTTCTGCACATAGTGCTCGTAATCGAGTGGTAAGGTTTGATACTCCCGCGGCTCGGCGCCCTGGGTGGTCATCACATAGGCAATGGAGCCCCAATGTTGGTAACGTGGCGGCAGCCCCGCCGCCCGGCGCGCCTCATCCGCCAGTCGTGCCGCACGCACATGGGGAGGTTGATTCTTTTGGTAATCGCTGAGTTTGCGCCGCAGTCGCTTGCGATAGACCAACCAGTCATTCACCTCACCAGCCCGCGTTTGACGCACCATCTCGGCAATAAACGCCGCCGGATCTTCATCATGAAAAATATGCTGATATAAACCGCGCTGGAACTGTTTAGCCAACTCGGTCCAATCGCTGCGGACGGTTTCCAGCCCTTTGAATATGATCTGCTCCTGCTCGCCTTCCCCTTCCAGACCGGCATAGCGTTTTTTACTGCCCACTTCGGTGCCACGAATGGTCGGCATCAAGAAACGGCGATAGTGACGTTCGAACTGCAGCTCCAGACAGGAGGCAAGCCCCCACTCCTCCTGCAAACGCTGTTGCCAATACTCAGTGACCTGAGTCGCCAGTTGACGACCTATGGCTTGGGCCTGCTCGGCACTCAGCTCACGATCCAGCCAGACGAAGGTAGAGTCGGTATCACCATAAATGACCTGAAACCCGGCCGCCTCGATGAACCGCCGAGTTTCCAGCATGATCCATTGCCCGCGCAACGTGATGCTCGAAGCCAGTCGCGGATCGAAGAAGCGGCATCCCGTCGACCCCAAAACACCGTAAAACGAATTCATCAGGATCTTGATGGCCCGCGAGAGAGCATCATCCTGCTGTGCCTTGGCCTTATCCCGCTCCCGCCAGAGTGAGGCAATCAGCCCCGGCAAGATCGGCTCCTGGCGAGAAAAGTAGGCCCCGAGGAAACCGGGGATAGGGCCAGATGTTGTCGCCTCTGCCGTTTCGACCGCTTTATCACGCAGCCCGAGGATCAATCCCAGGGGATCTATGCCGAAGCTGCGAATAATGCTGGGATAGAGGCTCTTGTAATCCAGCACCAGTACATGCCGGTAAAGTCCGGGACGGGAATCCATCACATAGCCCCCCGGTGAGGGGGCTCCAGAAATCGAGCCCATGTTGGGGGCCACAAAACCACGACGATGCAGATGAGGCAGATAGAGGTGAGTGAAGGCCGCCACCGAACCGCCATAGCGATCCAGCTCCAGCCCTGTCAGCTGACTGCGCAGGCAGGCAAATTCCAGCAGGTGGCAATGGGCGAAAATTTCACTCACCAGACGGCAATCTTCAAGGTTGTAACGGGCCAATGCCAGCTTGTCGGCCTGAAATAATACCGTGATCGCCTCGCCCCGCTCTTCGACCTCCTCAATCGCCTTGCCGCGACCGAGCAAACTTTGCGCCACCGACTCCAGGCTGAAACTATCGAATTGCCAGGTGGCCGATTTCAGAGTGGCGATACCATCCAGTACCACCCGCCCCGGGAAGATCACCTGCCCCAGCTGACGCTCATCCCGTGGGGCTCGCCAGCGCACAGGCTCCCCTGCTCGACCCCAGCGCAGACTCAGGTGGTGTAGTTCCGCGCGCTGGATCAGCAGTTGAAAATCAAAGTTGACCACATTCCAGCCAATGATGATGTCCGGATCAAACTGCTGAAAGAAGGGCGTCAGCGCCAACAACAACTGCTTCTCATCCGCCACCCAGTGAATGGTAAAGCTCTCCTGATGCTCACGCGGATCGCCCACCATGATCACCTGCTCGAGCGTCGAGCCATCACGCCCTTGCCCCTGCAATCCGACACTATAGAGTTGTCCGGACATGGCACACTCCACATCCAGCGATAACACCGAGAAGGCGGGGCGTTCCTCGCTGGGCGCCAGCACTTCCGCTTGTATCTGCAGATAACCACGGTGCGCGGTCACAGTGCCTGTGACTTGCACGCTAGCTGTGATGAAACGATCCATCAGTATACGTTCGGCATGACGGATATCTGCCTCGAAGACCGGTATCCCGTGCAATAACAAGAGTTCCTGAGCGCGATAACAACGGGCCAGCGTCGTAAAGCAACAGGCCAGCACCGGCTCGCCGGCAAAGGTCTGTAACTCCATATGCCGCAAGCGACCACGAATCCCATGCTCTCGAAACAGCTGCAAGGCGTCCTCTTGCCGGGAGCGCGGGAGCAAGAACTGCACAGGCTCCCGGGCATAGACCACCCGCACCGGCCCCTGAGCCGAGGCCAGCCACAGCACAATTTCATTGTGTTCCTCTCGCTCTGCGGCATGGGGTTGCCGCCGATCCTGGCTTTGTCGCGTCAGGATGAAACCATCCAGGGTCTGGGGAGCGGCGAAGGGTAATGACACTGGCAAATTCCCAATCAGGTGAGGCAGGCTTTATATCAGGAAGATGACCCAAGGCCGCGATGGCGGAGCAAAAAACTTGCGGATGCAGAGTCAGGATGAAGCGACACGGCGAACCTCATGATAGCGGATGAGACATGAGGTGTCGCTAATGTTACCCAGGCAACGACTGACTACTCTTTCTTGCCAAATCCGGATTGTTTGAGCGTGAAACCATCCTGATTGCTCCAGGCATCCAGGCCGCTACGGTTATTACCAGCGATCAAGCTAGCGGCCAGACTCGGGCTATTGAATAACTGATCCTGGGTGAAACGGTATCCCTCACCCTCGGTCACCAGAACCCCCTTACCCAACAAGGAGAGGCGTAATTCAATCACCGGCTCTCGCAGGGAATCCGCTTGCTCACTATTCACCCGAGAACCGGCCATCACCATGAAACCGGGTTTGGATCGCGCACCGACCGGGTAACCACAGGCCTCGGCGCCTTTGACACTGAAGTAATAGCGCTCGCGCTCACCTGGAGTACTGGTGGCCAATGCTTTTTGCAACGCCATCAACTCATCGAAGATTTCAATAGGAACCACAGCGGCACGACGCTGGCCCTTCTGGTCGACAATAAAGCTGACGTGTTTGCTTAACATCCTGAAATCCTTTCAATCACGGTTGCACACAGCGATGACTTGGTTGCTTGTGTCTGACACACAGAACCAAATCCATCATGAGGAATATCACTTACTCTTATTTGTATCGGATTATCATACGCTTGTGCAAATTCTATTGTGGTGAGGTCGATCATATCCATCCGCCGATCTCGGTCTCATTATTTCAGTCACATTCCACGGATGGGTCGCGCCATCTTTCCAGACAGCGTCATCAGGCTGTTCGCTAGGGCACGCCGAAACCGCATTACATAAAAAATCACTTTAATTGACTATTTATACTTGCAGAGCAGTGAATTTTTATCGATGATAACGCCAAATTTTAGCGCAGGGATAAAGGGATATACAGATGGTTCGCGAAAGAGATGCGGTGCTGGTTAATGCGTTTCGCCACTCGACCCCCTATGTCAATCACCATAGAGGTTCCACCTTCGTCATCATGATTGGTGGTGAAACCATAGCCGATGAAAATTTTAACGACATTGTGGCCGATCTTGCCCTGCTGCAGAGTCTTGGAATTCGTCTGGTGCTGGTATTCGGTGCCCGTCCACAGATTGATGGCTCCCTGGCTCAGGCTGGCATTCGCTCGCGCTTTCACAAGCGGGTCCGGGTGACCGATGGTGACAGTTTCCGGATCATCAAGCAGGTCTGTGGTGGTCTGCAGCTAGAAATCACTTCGCGTCTCTCAATGGGCCTCATCAACACACCCATGCAGGGTGCCCGCCTGAATGTGGTCAGTGGCAACTTTGTCACCGCACAACCCATTGGTGTCGACGATGGTATCGACTATCTGCACAGCGGCAAAGTCCGCCGGATCGACTGCGATGGTATTCGGCGCCAGCTGGAGCAGCAGGCTATCGTGCTGATTTCTCCGATTGGCTTTTCAGTGACGGGTGAAAGTTTCAGCGTTAACGCAGAAGAAATTGCCGCTCAGGTCGCCATCCATCTCAAGGCCGACAAACTGATCGCATTCTGTTCTTCTCAAGGGGTTATCAGTCAGTCTGGGCAAGTGGTTTCCGAACTGTTTCCCGAACAGGCCGAAGAGTACCTGGCAGAGCTGGAACAACAAGGCGATGACAGTTCAGGTACCACCCGTTACTTCCATGCAGCGATAGCGTCCTGCCGCGCCGGTGTGCCACGATGCCACCTGGTCAGTTACAAGGAAGATGGCGCCCTGTTGCAGGAGCTGTTTACCCGGGACGGCATCGGTACGCAGATTGTGCGCCAGAGTGCAGAACAAGCTCGTGCTGCCACCATTGATGACATTGGCGGCATCCTGGATCTGATCCGGCCGCTGGAGGAAGAGGGTATTCTGGTTCGCCGCTCCCGTGAGCAGCTGGAAATGGAAGTTGACCATTTCTGCATTATTGAACGGGACGGACTCATCATTGGGGTGTGCGGCTCTCTATCCGTTCCCGGAAGAGTCCATGGCTGAAATGGCCTGTGTGGCCATTCATCCGGACTATCGCAGCTCCAGTCGTGGGGATCGCCTGGTGGCCAAGATTGAAGAGTATGCCCGGCGGCAAAACATCCAGAAGTTGTTTGTACTAACGACACGTTCCATTCACTGGTTCCGCGAACGCGGCTTTGAACCGGTCGAGGTCAGTGATCTGCCGATGACCAAACAGAAGCTGTATAACTACCAGCGCCGTTCGAAAATCTTATTGAAAAATATATAAAAAAAGACGGGGCCGACAATATGTACCGGCCCCGTTTTGGCAATGGAGATTTCTGGTTTCCACGCGGCGTAATATAACAGCGCAGCACCGAGTGAATCGTGCAACCGGTCACATAAATTAGTCATGTTTTCATCTGATTAACATAAAAGCACAATCCAGATCACGATTTGAAATGGCTTTCTGGATGCGGTTACATCATTTTTTTACTTCGGTCGACGATTCAACATTGACAGGCAATAGTCTGAGCGGTTATTTCTGTCAGACACCTCCGCGCCAGCGGGGGACCAGAAGAGGCGCGTTACCCAGGTCAGCGGTAGGAGGAGATCAGTCTCCATCGAATATCGCCTAGGGGGAGTAACGCCGAGACTTGCTTGTGACTGAAGACGAGCAGGTCGGCTGCGAGGGCTGAATCCCTCGGGCTGTCACCTTAAGGGTGAAGTGCTTCTGGCAGGAATCTTTTTTCCCGCCCTATAGCCACGCCTTTCTGATCACTTCTGTTGTTGCGTTACCCGGTTAAATGGAATTTTTACAGTTTTACTCAGGAGTTCAGTCGTGAACCAGCTTTGCGTAGCCAAATTTGGCGGTACCAGTGTTGCCAATGCCGAAGCCATGAGCCGTTGTGCTCAAGTGGTGGTCAGTAATCCGAAAACCCGCGTCGTCGTGCTCAGTGCCAGTGCCGGAGTTACCAACCTGCTGGTGGAGTTGTCACAAGGCACGCTGGATAGCGCAGAACGTGAAGAGCGCCTGCAACGGCTCACCGATATCCAGTTCCATATTCTCGATGCCCTGGGACAACCCGCCCCCCTGACACAAATCATCCGCGATATGCTGGATGAGGTCCGGGACCTGTCCGCGCAAGCCGCCGTGGCAACCGATGCGTCGCTGGTCGACCGCATGGTCGCGCAGGGTGAGCTGATGTCAACTCGACTATTCACTGAATTGATGAACCAGCAGGGACACCCCTCCGTCTGGTTTGATGTGCGTAAGGTCATGCGCACCGACAGCCGTTTTGGCAAAGCTACCCCGGCCATCGAGGCGCTGCGCGCTCTGGCACAACAGGAAATGGCTCCCTTGCTGGCCGAGCACTATGTCATCACGCAGGGTTTCATCGGTGCCAATGCCGAAGGGCAAACCACCACGCTAGGGCGCGGCGGCAGTGACTACAGTGCGGCTCTGCTGGCCGAAGCGTTGAATGTTACCGAGCTGGAGATCTGGACCGATGTCCCCGGGATCTACACCACAGATCCCCGTATGGTGAAGAGTGCCCGTCCCATTCCGGAAATCAGCTTCTCCGAAGCGGCCGAAATGGCGACTTTCGGCGCCAAGGTTCTCCATCCCTCCACCCTGCAACCGGCGGTGCGGCGCAACATCCCAGTCTTTGTCGGCTCCAGCAAGGACCCGGCGGCTGGCGGCACCTGGGTGCGCTCCCAAACCGAATCGACGCCCCTGTTCCGCGCCGTGGCCTTGCGTCGTAATCAGGTGCTGTTGACGCTGCAGAGCCCGAATATGCTCGGAGCCTGCGGCTTTCTGGCCGAAGTATTCTCGATCCTGGCCCGTCACCGCATTTCGGTGGATCTCATCACCACCTCCGAAGTCAGCGTGGCGCTCACACTCGACCACACCGGTAGTCAATCCAGCGGCAAGTCCGTACTGGGTGATGAGGTACTCGCCGAGCTCAGCGCCCTGTGCAAGGTCAAGGTGGAACATAATTTGGCGCTGGTCGCACTCATCGGTAATCAGATGAGCGAGATCAGTGGTGCCGGTAGCCGTGTGTTTGCAGCCGTCGATGACGTCAACATTCGCATGATCTGCTACGGCGCCAGCGCCCACAATCTCTGCTTTCTGGTTCGCGAGGATCAGGCTGAGGAGATCATTCAGCGTTTGCATCGCAAGCTGCTGGATTGATGGTAAGACTAAGTCCTTTACTCCGTTTCGGCGCAGGTATCCCCTGCGCCTTTTTTATAGTCGCCATTCCCGGCGCCCCCGCCGCACCACGCTTTTCCTGCCTGTGCCCTGACTGCTATGCTGGGTTCACTTTTACATTCATCACTCAGGAGCCGCCATGATCCTCTCCACCACGCCAACGCTGGAAGGCAAACAGATACTCGACTACCGCGGCATTGTCGTGGGCGAGGCCATACTGGGTGCCAACATCTTCAAGGATCTGTTCGCCGGTATTCGTGACGTCATCGGCGGACGCGCCGGGGCCTACGAAAAAGAGTTGGCCAAGGCTCGCGAGATTGCCATGGCGGAGCTCTCCGCACGCGCGTTGGCATTGGGAGCCAATGCGGTGGTTGGTATCGATCTGGACTATGAAGTGGTTGGGCCCAATGGTGGCATGCTGATGGTCAGCATCAGCGGCACTGCCGTCGTGGTCCGTTAATCATGAGCAGGGGGCAGCCATCTCAACGCAGCGAACAGCTGGAGCTGTTCGAGCTGGCCAGCCCCTGTATCGGTGTCTGTCAAAGTGACGAGCGTGGTTATTGCCTCGGCTGCTATCGCTCGCGACAGGAGCGTTTTGACTGGCTGAAGATGACAAGCGCCCAGCAACAGGATGTGATGCGCCTATGCCGCGATCGGGCCCGTCGTAAACGGCGATCAGCCGCTGAGCCCCCCTCTTTATCACCAACCCAACTGCCCCTTGATGGTCTGGATACTGGCCCAGAGCACAACTAACGGTATGGTTATCAACTATTGATTTCGGACTCGGCCTCTGCTGCCACGCCGACAGAGTGCGAGATCGATGCCGCCCGAGCTGAACGGGTCATCCGCTGTAACCGGGCATGCACGCAGGCAAAATCCGCTCTGGCCGCCGGAACCTCTTGCACACACTCATGCGTCAACACACTCAGCTCCTCACGCAAGAGAGTTGGCAGCTCGCAGTGAGCCATCAGCTCTTCGAGCAGGCAGCCGAAGGCGCGAACCTCCAGACGCTCCAGCGCTGCGCCCAGCGAACCGCCCGGCGCATAGAATGAGGCGGCCCCGAAATCACCAAGCAAGGCCCCACCCCGGCCATCGTGCAGGATATTGTGGCCGTAGAGATCGCCATGCAGTATGCCGCGACTGTGCAGATGCGCGGCCACCGAGGCCACCTGTTCAGCTATGCCTAGCATGGCCGGCAGCGACAGGGCAAAGCCGGCATCATAGACATCACGGGTACAGGAATCGAGACTCGGTGGTCCGGACAAGACGGAAAATCTCGGGGCAATCAGAGCCATCACCAATGCCGGCACACCAGCGGGATGATCGCCGATTTCACCAATCAACTCGATTAAGCCCGGATGACAGCCAGCGGCCAGGGACGCCGCCATCTCGCTTTGCGGCAAACCGTCACTGGTCATATCCCCCTTGAAACATTTCACCGCCACCGATTGAGAGCCGCTTGTCTGCTGCCAATTGGCCGAGATGATACGGCCCGAAGCCCCCTCCCCGAGCTGCTCTCCTAGCGTTAGATCAGTCCACTGAACGTTCGTTACCATCTCGGTTCGCCATGGCGGCTCACAGCAGGGATTGCCAGCAAACGCCAGCCAGCTCAGGCGCGGCAACGCCAACAGCCAGTCTGGCAGTGTAGTCAGCCGATTGGCCGCCAGGCGCACCAGCTCAAGGCGCTGACAATTAGCCAGCGTCGACGGCAAGCTTTCGAGCCGGTTACCGGCCAGCATCAATTTTTGCAGTTGGAGACACTGACCCAACTCATCGGGCAGCGTCTCTATCTGGTTATTGGTCAGCACCAGCCAACGCAAGTTAGCAGGCAAGGCCGCCGCCGGCACCTCGCGAATGCGGTTGGCCTTAAAGCCGACCATGGTCAATGCAGGGCAAGACCCCAACACCTCGGGCAGGCGGGTAAAATTGTTCTCGGAGCAGAAAACGATGCGCAGTTTGCGACACTCGGCCAGCGTATCCGGCAACTCGGAGAGCTGGTTACCGCTCAGATCCAGCACTTCCAGTGAATCCTTCAAGCTCAGGATCTCAAGGGGAAAGGAGGTCAGATTTTCACGCAACTTCAGGTGGCGAGCACCGCTCAACTCGCCAGAACACAACTGTTCGAGAGTATGCATAACAGTTTCTCAATCGAGGCGGCCACTAATCAGATAAGCAGACCAGCGGCCAGGTCGGCCAGCGGGCAATTCGTCCCGCGACCACAAAGGGATGAGCATTATAGAGAGTTGTGACGCAGATCGCCTGTTTTGTTGCCCGGCAAATTCAAACCAACACCACCACCGAAGCGCCGCATGACCCAGCCGCACCAGTCGGCTTTCAGCCAAATCGCCGCCGTCGTGAGCTCAGTATCCATGCCGGATTACCAAAGACTCCCTCCTCTCATGGCTCAGAGGGAGATCATTTTTTTAACCAGTTACAACTGGCTAGACAGCGCGCCACCATCACTGTTTTGCTTGTACTTAAATCCCACATATAAGGCTTTAACCTTAACTATTGGAGTTAATGCACAAAGTAATGGAATTATGCATGCCGAAGTCTGCGCCACCGAAATCAATGTATCCGTCGCGCCCTCTGGTGGATTACTCCAGGCACCGTATGGCTGCCAACCAGAGTATCCCTGACCCAACTTTCTTTTTGCCCATAGCATGATCGATGGGTGTTGTTGCAACCATTGAGCCAATTTGGAGCGGTCGTAGAAGCTTAAGTGAAGATTGCCGCCATTAGGGTCATTCGCTACTGCATCCTGCATGGCTTGGAGGCGATCCGCCTTCATAAGAGGAGAACAATCATCCTCTAAGCTGACAATGATATAACTCCCACCCTTGGCTGCTTGCTCCGAGATGGTCAGCGACAATTGCCCATCGGTGACCATTTCTTTAGTGATCGCAGCCTTCGGCATCGAATGTTTCTTGGCCTGAAGAATCGTATCGGCCCTCTCCAGAAAACCTGTTTTCAATTGCTCAACCGGGACTTGCACATGTATATCAATGCCACCATCAGGCGCATTGATTGAGCCGGACCAGTTTACATACGCAGGGCTATGACCATGCGCAGCCACTTCGGCCTCGGCGAGGCGGGCAATCAACTCTTCTAGCTGAAGGTCGGACAAGCGGAGCAAGTCGTCTTTTCCAATGTCAAAAATTGCCACCACATATTCCTCTATATGAATCGCCACAGGATCTCTAGACGCTGATGTACTGGGGTAAAACTGCCTTGTAAACTTTACTGAGAAGTGTCCACTATTGGAACCATATCGTTGACTCATGCATGTAAAACAATCGACTCATCAATGAGTTAGTGCTAATGCCAGCGATTAATCACGAAAACAGATCAAGCTTCATCATGGGGTGGAGGCAAAGAAGAGAATTTTAACCGCTAAAATTTCGAGGCTATTCAGCGCCCCCACCCACCACGACCTCCAACTCCAACGAACAGCGCGCTCCCATTCTGAGACTCTTTCGTTATACCAGTTGTGCCGTGAGCCGAATCACGGCCATTATCGGCTCATTGTGTGAGCCGAATGTGTGTTCGATTCGGCTCATCTGGCGTGATCTTGTAACCGAAAAGGACTAGGCAAGCAGATGACAGCTAACTGGATCTGGCAACAGCAAGGCTGGCCGCACTTTTGCTGGCAGGATGAACCGCTACAGTCACGACTACGAGCAGCACAACGTAATCTCGGCCTGCTGCTTGGCTCCCATTCCGCTCACGGCTCGACGCAGGCCCAGGCGCTCGATACCCTGCTGGCAAATATTCTCGCCTCCTCGGCCATTGAAGATGAACGGCTCAATGCCCAATCGGTGCGCTCATCACTGGCCCGCCGGCTTGGCGTATCCGAAGAACAACCCTACCCCATCTCGGATCGTTCCGAAGGCCTGGCCGCGATGATGCTCGATGCCATCGACAATCGACATCAACCGCTGACGCTGACGCTGGAGCGCCTGCTACAGTGGCATCACTGGTTATTTCCCGCCGCTGACTGGACAGTGCAGCCTGTGCGCATAAGCCAGTTGCGCGGTGTAAGTCAGCTGCGCGGTGAAGAGCCGATGCAGGTGGTCTCCGGACGACTAGATCGCCCGACCGTGCATTTCGAGGCCCCACCACGCCAGGGGCTGGAACAGGCACTGGCCGCATTTATCGACTGGTTCAATTCCAGCCTGAACGACATCAGCCAAGATCCACTGCTGCGTGCCGCCATCTGCCACCTGTGGTTTGTCACCTTACACCCGTTTGACGATGGCAATGGTCGCATCACCCGCGCCCTCACCGATCTGGCACTCTCCCAGGCCGATAGCCAGAGCATCCGCCTGTATGCCATGTCGGTGGCGATCCTGGAACAGCGCGCCGATTACTATCGCGTTCTGGAACAGACTCAGAAAGGCAGCCTGGATATCACCGCTTGGCTGGTCTGGTTTCTGGATACGTTGAATGCCACATTGGAACAGGCCCAGCAGGCGATAACCCGCACCCTGGCCAAGAGCCGTTTCTGGCAGCAACACGGCAGCGAGCCGCTAAGTGCCGAGCAGATCAAGGTGCTAAACCGGCTGTTAGACGGCGGTGAGAATGGCTTTTTGCAGGGAATCAGCGCCAGCCAATATCAGAAGGTAGCCAAGGTCAGTAAAGCCACTGCCACACGCCATCTGGCCGACTTGTTAGAGAAGGGCTGTATTGAGAAATTACCAGGAGGCGGCAGAAATACCCGTTATCAGATCAAAATGGGGTAAGCAGACGGGTGAGTGTGCAGAAGCAGATACAAAAAGCCCATGTTTCCATGGGCTTTTTGTCTAACTCAGTACGAACAGCGCGGGATTACTCCCACTCTATGGTAAATTAGTCAACAAAACACTTAATATTCAATTAATTAAAAACACATCAGCGATTGATACCATGAAAAATACCATGCGGAATTTTTCTGCTGTCAGTAGGTAGCAAGCCCAGCATCTACGCCAGAGGGGACCCGTGATTGTCACCTCTATTGATGCAGTGCAACAAAATTGAAGGAAAAGGTCAGACCAGGCATTTTATGGCTCGGCAACAACCGATGACGATGGCTCACAGCTAGCATCTAAGATTCGATGGATAGACTCCATCAGTCCGGAAATAAAACTCCTCGCCCAATCCACCTATGATTAATTTTTTCACAACGCGATGCCTATCATAGCTTGAGGGTTTCAATGACCATCCGCAGCGCTGGCGAGACATTGCGGTGCGGGTAGTAGAGATGCTGACCATCCAGGCGATGGCTAAAATTCTGCAGAACCTGGATGAGGTTACCGCGTCCGAGATCCTCCGCCACCAGATCCTCGGGCACATAGGCCAGTCCCAATCCTGCTCTTGCCGCCGCAGCTTCCATATAACTGTCCGAGAAGACCCATTGCCCTTGCGGCTTGTGTTTGACCAACTGGCCGTCATCCCACAACTCCCATTGATACAGGCTGCCATCGGCAAACTGATAGGCGATGCAGGGGTGTACCGCCAGATCGGCCAGAGTCTGGGGAAAGCCGTATTGCAGAAAATGCTCCGGCGTCGCCACCATCACCATCTCCATATCGGGAGCAATCCGCACCGCCACCATGCCTTCATCCACCTCATCGCCCGGCCGGACACCGGCATCGAAACGCTCGTCGATGATGTTGACGAAGCGGCTCTCACTGATGAGCTCCAAGCGAATGTCCGGATAGCGTTGCCGGAACGAGGCCAACTTAGGCAGCAGTATCTTGTCAATCGCATACTGGCTGGCATTGATCCGTACCGTGCCGGAAGGAGTGTCCCGAAAATGAGCGAGCGTGGCCAACCCGGCATCCAGAGACTGAAAACTGCTCTGTGTGGTTCGATACAACTGCTCACCGGCCGGAGTCAGTGACAGGCGGCGCGTGGTACGCACGAGAAGCTGCACTCCGAGTCGCGCCTCGAGATCGCGAATGGTACGGCTGACTCCGGATTGAACGAGCCCCAACCGGGCAGCTGCCTTGGTAAAACTGCCCTCCCGAGCCACCAGCATAAACACATGGAGATCGTTGTAATTCTCGCGACTTTTCATGGCGTTCCACTCCCTGCCGTCCACCTCGGGTAGTCATTTTATGGCCTTTCGAAGGCCTACATTAATCACTTATGAGCATTAATGTTATCAATAAACCACCTCTAATCATCACTAATTATTCTCCCTAAAATGTCAGCCGTGGGTCACAAAACCCCCAATGCCTAGCCATGAGCCACGAATTAGCTGCCAAGGAGCTTTGCTATGAATGTTCTCCCTAAAAAACTGACTGCTATCGCCTCTGCCCTGGTGCTGGGCGCAGCATTAACCGGAGTATCCAACATGAGTCATGCACAACCTGCCGATCCGACCGCCCCCGTCTCCATGGTGACCGAATGGGATAAAACCTTTGCCCAAAGCAGCAAGGTGGATCATCGCAAAGTCACCTTCAAAAACCGCTACGGCATCACGCTGGTAGCCGACCTCTATCTGCCGAAAAATCGGGAGACAGCCAAGCTGGCTGCCATTGCTGTCGGCGGCCCCTTTGGCGCGGTGAAAGAACAATCGAGTGGTCTCTACGCACAAACCCTGGCGGAGCGTGGCCTCGTCACCCTGGCGTTTGACCCCTCCTACACCGGCGAGAGCGGCGGCCAACCGCGCAATGTGGCCTCACCCGATATCAATACCGAAGACTTCAGTGCCGCCGTTGATTTCCTCGGACTGCAACCCGAGGTCGACCGCAATCGCATCGGTATCATCGGCATCTGTGGTTGGGGCGGCATGGCTCTGAATGCCACCGCCGTCGACAAGCGCATCAAGGCTGTGGTGGCCAGCACCATGTACGACATGACCCGCGTGATGTCCAAGGGCTACAACGACAGCATGCCGCTGGAGCAGCGCACCCAAGCCCTCGAACAACTGGGCCAGCAGCGCTGGAAGGATGCCGAAAACGGGGCTCCGGCCTACCAGCCGGCCTACAACACCCTGAAGGGCGGTGAGGCGCAATTCATGGTGGACTACCACGACTATTACATGACCAAGCGTGGCTATCACCCTCGGGCGGTCAACTCCGGCAATGCCTGGACCCAGACCACGCCGTTGTCCTTCATGAATATGCCGATCCTCAGTTACATCAAGGAGATCTCGCCGCGCCCACTGCTGCTGATCCACGGCGAAAAGGCTCACTCTCGCTACTTCAGCGAAACTGCCTACGCGGCCGCCAATGAGCCGAAGGAGCTGTTGATCGTCAAAGGTGCCAATCACATCGACTTATACGACCGAGTGGACAAAATCCCGTTTGACAAGATTGAGCAGTTTTTCCAAACGAACTTGAAATAACCGGCAAGTGGCCGGAACGGATAGGCACGACAGAGTCGGTAAAAAACACTAAGTCCTTTGCGCGGCTCGCCTATGGCCGCGCTTTTTTCTGACTATCCGCTTCGATCACGGCAACGCCTACTGCCTGTAACCCCCGAGTTTAAGGGAGGAACGGCACCTATGTGTCCGACCGTTCGCCAACCTCTGAGCCTGCTGCTATGCAGCTTCGTTGCCCATCCAACCCAAGGGGAGACCATGAACATTCAACTCGAGATCAATGGCCATCGGCTGCAGGCCAGGCTGGAGGACACGCCGAGCGGCCGCGATTTTTATGCCCTATTGCCACTGACCCTGAGCGCTCACGATTATGCCGATACCGAAACCATCGCAGACCTTCCGCGCAAGCTGACGACCCTGGGGCACCCGCCGGAGTCGATCCGCAGACTGGCGATATCACCTACTACGCCCCCTGGGGCAATCTGGCGCTGTTTCATCGCGATTTTGGCTACTCCAAGGGGCTGATCCGCCTAGGCCATATCGACGGGGCACCCGAGGCACTCCAGATCCAGGGGACGGCCACCACCTTGATCATCACCCCCATCCCCCCTGAGGCGGGGCGCACTCAGGAGGCGCGGAAATGAGCCGTTCTGCGTCCGATGAGTTACTTGGCAACCAATCGACCACGCCAGCCCACTGGGGTGCTGTCGGAGCCATGTCGATGTGTGTCGCCCTGCTGATCGCTGCCGAGTTTATGCCGGTGAGTCTGCTGACGCCCATCGCCCGAGATCTGCAGGCGACCGAGGGACAGGCGGGCCTGGCCATCTCGATCTCCGGGCTCTTCGCCGTCTGCAGCAGCCTGCTCATCGCCCGGCTGGGTGCCCGCCTGGATCGACGTCACCTGCTGAGTGGACTCACGCTCCTGATGTTGCTCTCCTTATGCCTGATTGCCATCAGTCCCAATTTTGGTTTTCTGATGCTCTCACGCGCCCTACTGGGGATCGTGATCGGCGGATTCTGGGCTCAGGCCACCGCCACCGTCATGCGGCTGGTCGATAAGGGCTCCATTCCCCGAGCGCTCGGTTTCATCTACCTGGGCAGTGCCATGGCGACCGCCTTTGCCGCACCCTTGGGCAGCTATCTGGGCGACTTCATCGGCTGGCGCGGCGTCTTCTGGTTGCTGACGCCTATGGTGGTCGTCAATGTGCTCTGGCTCTGGTTTGCTCTGCCGACCATGCCGCCGCAGCCGACCGGAAACAGCAGCTCGGTCGGTGCCTTGCTACAACGCCGTCACGTGCAGTTTGCCATGCTCGGCGTCATGCTGACCTTTGCCGGCGCCTTCGCCGCCTTCACCTACCTGCGACCATTTCTGGAGACCCGCAGCCATGTCAGCGTGCCGCAACTCTCCGCCTTGCTGCTGGCGCTGGGTCTGGCCGGATTTATCGGCACCACGGCAGCCAGCTCGACCCTGACCAACCATCTCTACCGACTGCTGCGTTGGCTGCCCCTGGCACTGGCCCTGGTGACACTGGCCCTGCTGCTGGTCGAGCATCGACTCTGGGGTGTGGCCATCGCCATGACCCTGTGGGGCGCCATCAATGCCGCCATCCCGGTCGGCTGGTCGGCCTGGATCGCCGATGGCATCCAGGATGCGCCGGAAAGTGGCGGCGGTTTGATGGTCGCCGCCATTCAGTTAGCCATCATGCTGGGCGCCGCCTTCGGCGGTCTCTTGCTGGATCTGCTCTCGGTCGAGGCAACCTTTATCGCCAGCGCCCTGCTGCTCATCATCGCCACCTGGCTGATTGGTAATGGCACACGACTTAGACCCCCCTCGTACATCACACAGGAGTAAATAGCATGCATATTCTACGCAATGGTTCACTGCCCTCACTGCAAGGGCCGCAAGAGTGGTTCACCGGCAAAGTCCGCATCGACGGTCTCTATCAGCCGGCGGCGCCCGCCCGTGTCTCGGCCGCCACGGTCACCTTCGAGCCGGCAGCGCGTACCGCATGGCATAGCCACCCGCTCGGCCAGATGCTGATCGTGGTGGCCGGTTGCGGCCGCATTCAGCGTGAAGGAGAGCCCATTGAGGAGATCCGAGCCGGTGATCGGGTCTGGATCGCACCGGGCGAAATTCACTGGCACGGTGCGGCCCCCTTGACCGCCATGAGCCATATCGCCATTCAGGAGTACCTCGATGGTGAGGCTGCCGCCTGGTTGGAACAGGTCAGCGATGCCCAGTATTCCGGAGCACTAGCAGAGCCTGAGTCGCGGTAACATGGAAACCGCTATGCCGCCTACATGGCGGCATACTCCTCGAGTGCCGCCAGCGGCACATGCAGCGCCTCATCGGCCGCAAAGGCCGCCAACAGATAGTCGACCGTCACCCGCACCCGGGGCGCCATCAAGGCGCGATGAGGGTACTGCAGCACCATCTCGTAATGGCCCGGATCGTGCTGGCCAACCAACAGAGCCTTGAGTTGTCCGGACTGCAGATAGGGCCAAGCATGATGAACCCCGACCTGGGCAATGCCCATGCCCAGTACAGCGGATTGCGTCAATGCTTCCGGTGCCGAGAGCATCAGCACGGCGGGAGTCAGATCCTGGGTGATCAGGCTGCCATCGGCACGTCTGAAGTTCCAGGGCGAGACCCGTCCTGCCAGAAAGCGCCGCGCAATCAGCCGGTGCGCAGCAAGCGCCTGGGGAGTCTCCGGTATTCCCTGACGCGCCAAATAGTCCGGCGAGGCCACCAGCGCCATATTGAGCTGGCAGATGGGACGCGCCACCAGAGCGGAATCGGCGACGACCCCACCCCGTAGCGCCAGATCGTAGCCATCGCGGACCAGATCGATGACCCTGTCATCGAAGTCCACCTCCACCGACAGCGCCGGATAGCGAGTCTGTAGCCCCGGCAAGACCGGCATCAGATGGTCCCGACCAAAGGCGGCACTGGTCGAGATCCGCACATGGCCGCTGGTTTCAACTCGCTGCTCGGCGAGCACATCCACCGCCGCATCCAGGGCTTCCAATGCGATACGCGCCTGTTTCAGAAACAAGGTTCCCTCATCGGTCAGGCTCAAGGTGCGGGTGGTGCGATTCATCAACCGCACGCCCAGCGCCTGCTCCAGTCCCGCCACATTCTTGCTGACCGCGGCCGCGCTGATGCCCAACGCCCGACTGGCGGCGGCAAAGCTACCCGCATCCACCGATTCGACAAACGATAAGATGGCCCGTACCCGCTGTGATATTTCCATCGCAGTTTCCCCTCCCAGGCCTCCGGTGGCCTCGTTCTCACCCTGCAATAAACAACTTCATGTTACGAAAGCATCAACCATACATCCACTTATAGTTGTTAATTTCATGGATCATAATGCTCTCCGTCAGCATGACTGCCATCTCCTTTCAGGCAGCAGCTTTGTCGCCGGATGGTCACAACCAGGAGCACCCAATGTCCAAACCCGCTTACTTTATTTTTGATGCCGTTGTGCATGATCTTGAAGCCATGAAGCCCTATATGCAGGGAGTCGAGGCCACCTATCAGCCCTTTGGTGGCCAACTGCTGGTACGCGGTGGTTCGCTCGAGACCATCGAAGGTCAAGGCCCGCAGGGGCAGCTGGTCATATTGCAATTCCCCTCACTGGACGCCGCCCATGCCTGGCATGCCAGCGCTGAGTACCAGTCGATCCTGCCCCATCGCCTGAGCGCGGCAACCACCCGTGCCTGGCTGGCCGAGGGTTTATCACTCGCCCCGCACTCACGCTGAATTGACTGTTTAAGCCATAGCTGCCCATCGCCCATTTTCGAGGTCTACTCATGAAAACACTGGTTATTGTTTCCCACCCCTACCCTGAACAATCCAATACCGTCAAGGCGCTGCAAGCCGTTGCCGAACAGAGCACGGATGTCACGGTGCGCAATCTGGAGAGTCTCTATGGCTCGGATCTGGCAGCCTTTGATGTTGCCGCCGAGCAGCGCGCTGCCGAAGCAGCCGACCGTCTGGTCTTCTTGTTCCCGATCCACTGGTTCAACCTGACCCCCATGCTCAAGGCCTATCTCAACGCGGTATGGGCTTACGGATGGGCCTTTGGCCCCAACGGCACGGCGCTCAAGGATAAAGAGATGCAGTTGGTGGTCACCGCCGGTGCCACCGAATTCACCTACTCCAGCGCGGGCATGATTCAGAGCAGCATGGAGGAGGTGCTGACGCCCATGAAGGCCAGTGCCTACTACGTCGGCATGCACTACAACCAGCCCTTGGCTTTCTATGAAGCCATGGGCGCAGCAGGGACCACCTTGGATGAGATGGCGCGCCGATTTGCTGAGCGACTACTAGCTCCACTAGGGTCCCTTTCTCATCACGGATAGAACAACTGTCCAGGGCAGCAGCTATCACCAGATCTAAAGCGATACGGCGACGAGATGGCTTTTTACAGGGCATCAGCGCCAGCCAATATCAGAAGGTAGCCAAGGTCAGTACGCCACAGACAAGAAAACCGATACCATGTCGGCATTCCTCACGCCTTCCATGGTATCGGTGTATATCTCATGACAGACCATTGCGGTGCCATGCGAAATGCCATTGATAATATAGAAATAACGGTTTCGTAATTAATTTAATTCTTTAAAATCAATTAATTACAAATAACCCCTACTCCCACTCGATCGTTGCGGGCGGCTTGCCGGAAACATCATAAACCACGCGGCTGATGCCGTTGATTTCATTGATGATTCGGTTCGAAACATGACCCAGCAGCTCATAGGGCAGGTGCGCCCAATGGGCGGTCATAAAGTCGATGGTTTCCACGGCACGCAGGGAGACAACCCAGTCGTACTTGCGACCATCGCCCATGACACCGACGGAGCGAACCGGCAGGAACACCACGAAGGCCTGGCTGACCTTGTGATACAGGTCGGCTTTGCGCAGTTCTTCGATGAAGATGGCATCGGCGCGGCGCAGCAGTTCGCAGTACTCTTTCTTGACTTCACCCAGTACGCGCACACCTAGGCCCGGACCCGGGAACGGATGACGGTACAGCATGTCGTAAGGCAGACCCAGCTCCAGACCGACGCGGCGCACTTCATCTTTGAACAGTTCGCGCAGCGGCTCGACCAGCCCCATCTTCATGTCATCCGGCAAGCCGCCGACATTGTGGTGGGACTTGATAACATGAGCCTTACCCGTCTTGGAGGCGGCCGATTCGATGACATCCGGATAGATGGTGCCCTGAGCCAGCCACTTGACGTTGCTCAGCTTCTTGGACTCATCATCGAACACCTCGACGAACACCCGACCAATGATCTTACGCTTGGCTTCCGGATCGGCCTCACCCGCCAGAGCAGATAGAAACCGTTCCTCGGCCTTGACATGAACAATGTTCAGACCGAAGTGATCGCCAAACATCTCCATCACCTGCTCGCCTTCATGCAAACGCAGCAGGCCGTTGTCGACGAAGACGCAGGTCAACTGTTTGCCGATAGCACGATGCAACAGCATGGCCACCACGGAGGAGTCAACCCCGCCGGATAGGCCCAGGATCACCTGATCGCTACCCACTTGCTCGCGGATGCGGGCGATGGCGTCGTCTATGATGGTGGCTGGCGTCCACAGGGATTCGCAACCGCAGATGTTCTTGACGAAGTTTTCCAGCATGCGCGCCCCCTGACGGGTGTGAGTCACCTCCGGGTGGAACTGCACGCCATAGAAGCGGCGCTCTTCATCAGCCATGGCGGCATGAGGACAGCTCGGCGTCGCAGCGGTCGTGACAAAACCGGCAGGGATAGCAGTAACCTTGTCACCATGGCTCATCCAGACATCCAGCAAGGGAGTGCCGGTGTCACTCAGGGCATCTTCGATCTTGTCGAACAGAGCACAAGGATGCGTCACTTCGATTTGGGCATAGCCAAACTCGCGGTGGGTGGTCGAACCTTCGACCTTGCCACCCAATTGCTCGGACATGGTCTGCATGCCGTAGCAGATCCCCATCACCGGCACTCCGGCTTCGAACACATACTGAGGCGCACGAGGGCTGTCGGCTTCGGTCACGGACTCAGGACCACCGGAGAGGATGATGCCATTCGGGTTGAATTCGCGGATCTGCTCTTCGGTGACGTCCCATGCCCACAATTCGCAATAGACACCAATCTCGCGCACACGACGAGCAATCAGCTGGGAAACCTGGGAACCGAAGTCCAGGATCAGAATACGGTGATCGTGAATGTTTTTGCTCATGGTCTTCCTAGTCTGACACTGTAATTGCGGCCCCTCCGCCAAGGAGTGCCGCCAAACAAAAGAGAACAGGGCGCACTGCGCCCTGTGATGCCCATCAACCCATGCGGTAGTTGGGCGCTTCCTTGGTAATGGTCACGTCATGGACGTGGGATTCCTTGATACCAGCACCGGTAATGCGGACAAACTCGGCTTTGGTTCGCAGATCCTCGATGGTGGCACTGCCGGTCAGCCCCATGGACGAACGCAGACCGCCCATCTGTTGATGGATGATCTCCTTGACCAGCCCCTTGTAAGGGACGCGACCTTCGATCCCTTCCGGCACCAGCTTGTCAGCGGCGTTATCGGATTGGAAGTAACGGTCGGAGGAGCCCTTGGACATGGCGCCCAGCGAACCCATACCACGGTAGGACTTGAAGGAGCGGCCCTGATACAGCTCGATTTCACCGGGAGACTCTTCAGTTCCGGCGAACATGGAGCCGACCATCACCAGATGTGCCCCTGCCGCGATGGACTTGGCGATATCGCCGGAGAAGCGGATACCACCGTCCGCGATCACCGGTATCCCGGTCCCCTTAAGGGCTTCAACCGCATCGGCAACCGCAGTGATCTGCGGCACACCACAACCGGTCACGATACGAGTGGTACAGATGGAGCCTGGACCGATACCGACCTTGACCGCGCTGCAACCGGCATCAGCCAGCGCCAGAGCACCCGCCGCCGTGGCGACGTTACCGCCAACAATCTGCAGATCCGGGTAAGCCAGACGGGTGGCACGGATACGATCCAGCACCCCTTGGGAGTGACCGTGGGAGGAGTCAATCAGCAGCACATCAACACCGGCTGCCACCAGAGCAGCAACCCGCTCTTCATTGCCGGCACCGGCACCGACGGCGGCACCGACGCGCAGGCGACCCAAGGCATCCTTACAGGCATTCGGCTTGCGCTCGGCCTTCTGGAAATCCTTGGCGGTGATCATACCGGTCAGATGGAATTGGGCATCAGTGATCAGAACCTTCTCGATGCGATGTTTCTGCATCAGGCTCTGCACCTCTTCACGAGAGGCATTTTGCAGCACAGTGACCAGGCGATCCTTCGGTGTCATCACCGCATGGACCTTCATGGACAGGTCGGTGACAAAACGGACGTCACGACCTGTGATGATGCCTTCAAGCTCACCGGCTTCGGTCACTACCGGAAAACCGGCAAAACCACAGGAGTAAGTTAACTCCTTGATCTCGGCGATAGTCATCTCGGGGTGAACAGTGACGGGGCTGGCAACAATACCACTTTCGAACTTCTTCACGCGGCGCACCTTGTCGGCTTGCTGCTCGATAGACATGTTCTTGTGGATAAAACCAAGACCACCTTCCTGCGCCAGGGCAATTGCCAGACGGGCACCGGTCACGGTGTCCATAGCGGCGGAGACCATAGGGATATTCAAAATAATATCCTTGGTCAGGCGAGTACGCAGATCAGCGGTATGGGGTAACACTACGGAGTGAGCCGGAACTAACAAAACATCGTCGAAAGTCAGGGCTTCTTTAGCTATACGCAACATGGCAATATCTCACCGTTAGGGAGGTTTGGGGGTGGGTAAAATATTGCAGCGAGATTCTAGGCAGTTGATCCCCATTGGTAAAGCTATTTTTGTTGTTTTTTTACGAAAACCCGTTTCGCCAAGACCCCCGCGCTTCGGTATCATGCCTCCCGTGGTTCGTTCGAGGAAACCCCAGTGTCCGACAGCAAGCAAACGATTTTCACCGTCTCCCGGCTCAATAGTGCCGTCCGTATCCTGCTCGAACAAGAGATGGGATTGGTATGGTTAGTCGGTGAACTGTCCAATCTGGTGTTGCATAGCTCCGGCCATTGGTACTTTTCGTTGAAAGATTCCGCGGCCCAGGTGCGAGGGGCCATGTTTCGTGGCAGCAACCGGCGAGTCTCGTTTCGTCCCCAGGAGGGTCAACAGGTGCTGGTGCAGGCCCGTCTGTCACTCTACGAGCCCAGAGGCGAGTACCAGCTCATCATCGAGACCATGCGCCCCGCCGGTGAAGGCCAACTCCAGCTGCAACTGGAACAGCTCAAGCAGCGCCTGCACGCTGAAGGACTATTCGCCAGCGAACGCAAACGCCCCCTGCCCCAGCAGCCCCGACAAATCGGCCTCATCACCTCGCCGACCGGTGCGGCCATTCACGACATGCTGACCGTACTCAAACGACGGGCACCGGGTATTCCGATCGTTCTCTATCCGGCACAGGTCCAGGGGGCACAAGCGGCCGAACAGCTGATTGCCGCACTAAATCTCGCCAATCGGCGGGATGAATGTGATGTGCTCATCATAGGCCGTGGCGGTGGTGCCAGTGAAGATCTCTGGTGTTTCAATGACGAGCGTCTGGTTCGCGCCATCGCCAGCAGTCTGTTACCCATCATCAGTGCCGTTGGCCACGAGAGCGATATCACCCTGAGTGATTTTGCCGCCGACGTGCGTGCCGCAACGCCGTCCGCCGCCGCCGAGCTGGTCAGCCCGGATCAGGCATCGCAACGACAGCGGCTACAGATGTTACTGATGCGATTGAATCGCGCCAGTCAACACTCACTCACGGCGGCAAGCCATCGGTTGACCGTGGTGCAGAAGAGCCTGCACCATCAACATCCGGAACGGCGCCTGCAGCAGCAACAGCAGCGTCTCGATGAACTGCAGGGCCGGTTACGACTCGCCATGCAACAGCGGCTCTCCGGTTCGGAGCGACAACTGGAACGGCTCGCCCATCGCCTGCAACCCCACGCGCCACACCTCTGGTTACGCGAGGCCCGGCAGCGGCTGCAGCAGTATCAACAACGGTTGCACCAATACTGGCAGCAACGACTCGATCAACAGCGGCATCGCCACGGCCTGTTGCTGACCCGACTCGATGCCATGAGTCCACTGGCCACCTTGGCCCGAGGCTACAGCATCACTCAGAATGAGCAGGGACAGGTGTTGCGTTCGGTTAATCAAGCATCAACCGGGCAGACTCTAACCACCCAATTGGATGATGGTGAATTGCGGGTCCAAGTCACAGAAATTCGCACTCGTAACCACTAAAAACGCGGTTACGCGGGTGGGCTCCGGGTAAGACGCGGTTCAATCTGCTATCACTAAGCCATTCATCTCTCATGCCTTTTCCCTCAACCATGCCCAGATCCCCTATTCTTCGCAACTTACTGCGTGCGCTCTGCGTATGGGGTCTACTGTGGCTGCAAGTTGGCATGGCAGCGGATATTCTGGTCATCGAAAGTTATCACCCTGAACATCCCTGGGATATCAGTTATCGGCAGGTGTTGCAAAAACGCCTGGGGGGCAAACATAGCCTGCATTTCACCTACCTGGATACCAAACGGCTACCTCGTGAACTGTTCCAGCGACAGGCTGACCAGGTGTGGGATGAGTATCTAACCCTCAAACCCCAGCTGGTCATCATAGGTGACGACAACGGTATCAAGCTGCTGGCAGCACGTATTGCGGCCCATGGTACGCCTGTGGTCTATCTGGGCATGAATGGAAACCCAAGACAGAATCATCTATACGGATTGAAGAATCTTACCGGGGTACTGGAGCGCCCATTGCTGAAGCGGAACATCAGGGAGATGAGCCAACTGCTACCGGGCGCCTCTCGGGCGCTGATCCTGTTTGATGCCAGTGATGTATCGGTCACCGCTATCGACGAAGAGTTTCGAACCCAGACCGACCTGACCCTTGGCAATTTGACCGTTGATATCCGATTAGTGGACAACTATGAATCTTGGCAACAGACAGTGAGCCAAGCCAAGAGCCAAGGGTATGACATGATTTTTATCGGTCTGTATCACACCTTGCGCGACCAACAGGATCGCTATGTCGACTCAGAGGAGGTGGAGCGTTGGACGGGAGAACATACCCCAGTACCGCTCTTTGGTTTCTGGGATTTCAGTATTGGCGAGCGCAAAGCCTGCGGGGGACTGGTGATGAGCGGCGCCATTCAGGGCGATACAGCCGCGACTCTGGCTTTGGAAGTCTTGGCGGGACGAACCGCGCACTCCCTCCCCCCACGTACCGCCCCCCGCGGGGAATATCTGTTTAGCCATAAAGCGCTGGCACGCTGGAAGTTGCAACTGCCGGCCAATATGGTCCCCAAGGCCCACTGGCTCGACTAACGCGACCGATCCATGTCCTAGGGCGCCGCCACCGACTGGCGTTCAAACAGGTAATTCATGGTAGCCAGCATTCCCAAAGCCACGGCGATCAGAGCAACGCCAATCCACTCGGCCAGCGACGGCACATCCCCCAATTGCAGCCAGGCACAGATCAGGGCAACGGCCGGGATCGCCAACGCATTGAGCCCCGCAGTCCCTGCCGCCAGACGGGACAGCAGATGGAGCCAGACCAACCAACCCAGCCCGGCGGAAATACAACCGTTGAAAATCAGGATCAACCAGAAGGTCGGATGCCACTGGACTTCCGGTTGGGGCCACCACCAGGAGAGAGCGAACAAGGGCAGCAAGCCAAACAGTAATTGCCAGAAGGTGAGGTCCAGCGTTTCAATGGCGTGCCGCTCACGCAAGCGCTTGGCAATGATGGCGGAAATGGCCCAACAGACCCCGGCAGCAATGGCCAGCAGATCCCCCTGCCAGCCCAGAGCGCCTTCCCAGGGCGTCAGAACACACACCAGACCCACAAACGCCAGCAAGACAGCCAGCCACTGGATCGGTCGCAGATGTTCACGCAGGAAAAATCGCGCCAAGAGTAGAGTCCAGAAGGGCATGGTGTAACACAAAATGGTGACTTTACCGGTGCCCGAGTTGAGCAAGGCCAGAGTCGAGAGCAGGGTAAAACCCGTGGTCTGGGTCACACCCAACCAGAAGGTCGGCCATAAAGGAGGCAGGGATAAGCGTCCGCGTCGCCATAGCAGCAGAGCGCCCAGCGTCAGCAGGGCAAATGTCAGGCGATATTCGGCCATTTGCAGGGGCGTCGCGAACGCCAGCCCCAGCTTGCTGGCAACCCAGCTGTAACCCCAGACCAGCCAGAGCCCCACTAACAGGGCCATATCAACCACAGTTTGCCTGCTGCTCATCGACTCCAAGACCCCACTCATAAACGGGCTGCCAACATGCCCGTTTCACGCAACCGGATCAAGCGGGAAACCGCATAACCTATCGCGATAGGTTATAACTGACTGATTTTTTTAGAACCTAACGCGGATACTTGTCCACTCTAGATTTACGACATGCCCCATGTACCCCGAGGCCATAGGTTAAAGCTCCATGTCGGAGTTAGAGGTAGCGAACAAAGCGCTCAGCAGGCAACGCATGCAGCCGTTTGGGCTCAGCGGCCGGAGTCCCCAGATAGAGAAAGCCGACAATCTGATCCTGTTCGTCCAATCCCAAGCTCTGATGCAAGCCCCGATCGAAGATAAACCAACCAGAGCGCCAAATGCCGCCAAAGCCCTGGGCTTGTGCCGCCATTTGCATGGCCATCACGGCGCACCCGGCCGAGAGCTCCTGCTCCAGGCGCGGTACCTTGTCGTGGGGTCGGGTTCGAGCCACTACGGTAATCACCAGCGGTGCTCGGTGCGGCGCCTGTTGTGCCTTGAGGATGGCGGTCTCTGACTCGCCCTTGGCCCGTGCGGCGGCAGCCAGTTGATCCCCTAGCCGCGATAAACCCTCCCCTTGGGCCAGCAAAAATAGCCAAGGGGTCAAACCACCATGATCCGGAACTCGCAGGCCGGCCTGCAATATGGTCGCCAGAGCCTCACCCTCGGGTGCGGGAGCCTGAAGTTGGGCAACCGAGTTGCGTTGCAGCAATAATGAAAGTGCATCCATGATAGTCCTCGCTATGGATCAGGGTTTCCCCGACAGGCTGGATAACGGAGCAGTATCCATGAAAAAAAACTCGCGGCAAGTACCAGCCACTCCCCCTACCCTGCCATCGCTCTCCGCGCTGCAAGCCGAACGCCAGGCCCGTCAACAGTTGCATCAACTCTACATACAGCAACCGGAACTGTGCCTGGAAGTCATACGCCGTTGGCTGGAGAATTCTCAACAGCCGACGGCCTCATCAACCTCGACGCCCGGCGCTCCCCGTCCTACAGGCAAGCCATAACCGATTACAGCGCCATCGCCAACTCAAAAGCATCCAGGATCGCCTGGCGGGCATCCAGCTCTTGGGCTCGTCGCGCGCCACCGATCCGGTGAACCGGACGGCCCGACAGGGTCAGCAGCGTCGCCAACTCATCGCAGGGATCTTGACCCGTGCAGACAATGATCTGATCCGCCGGCAATATCTTGCGCTCTCCCCGGTGCAGGATATGCAGACCCGAGTCATCGATGCTCAGGTACTGCACCTCGCTCCAGAGATGAACGCCCGCTTGGCGTAATTGCAAGCGCAGGATCCAACCCGTCGTCGCCCCCAAGCTAGCGCCAAGCTTGCCGCTCTTGCGTTGTAGCAACCAGAGGGTGCGCGATGATTCCTGATGCTCGGGGGATAACAAGCCGCCCGGTTCCTGCAGCGAGGTATCGATCCCCCACTGGGCTAGCCAGGCCTCCAGCGAGGGCGATGGCGCCTGAAATTGCAACAAATAGTGAGCAATATCAAAACCTATGCCTCCAGCCCCCATGATGGCAATCCGTCTCCCCGGTGTCGGGTTCTCATACAACAGCTGCTGATAGGTCAATACACTGTGATGATCAATCCCCGGAATATCCGGCATCCGGGGCTCAACACCCGTCGCAACTACATATTCATCGACCGGTAAACTCAGCAGTGCATGGCCATCCTGTACCTGCCCTAGCACCTGTTTGACACCCAGCTCCTGCAAGCGGCGACTGAAATAACGGATGGTATCGGCAAATTCCGCCTTGCCCGGGATCTGGCAGGCCAACTGAAACTGGCCCCCCAATTCCGTCTGCCGGTCATAGACAATCACCTCGTGCCCCCGCTCGGCAGCATACACAGCAAAGGCCATTCCGGCCGGGCCGCCACCAATGACGGCCAGTCGTTTGGGTGTGGTGACCGGCTGCAGAATGCGAATGGTCTCATGGCAGGCGCGGGGATTGACCAGACAACTGGCCACCCTCCCCGCAAATACCCGATCGAGACACGCCTGATTGCAGGCGATGCAGGGGTTGATCCGCGAGGAGTCACCCCGTGCGGACTTGCTGACAAACTCGGCATCCGCCAGCAGGGGACGGGCCAGTGCCACCAGATCCGCTTCGCCGCTGGCAAGAATGGATTCGGCCAGCTCGGGGGAATTGATCCTGTTACTGGCGATGACCGGGATCGTCAGCTGTGCACGCACCAGACCCGTCACCCAGCGAAACGCTCCGGGTGGGACCTGGCTGGCAATCGTTGGAATTCTCGATTCATGCCAGCCGATGCCGGAATTGATCAGCGAGACACCCGCCGCCTGCACCGCTTGCCCCACCTGGATCACCTCATCCAGTGTGGCCCCCTCCGCCACCAGCTCGAGCATGGAGAGACGATAGATGAGGATAAAATCCAACCCAACCTGTTGACGGATCGCCCGAATAATTGCCAGCACCAGACGCATACGATTCTCTAACGTCCCACCCCATTCGTCCTGACGGTGATTGGTGCGGCGGCATAAGAATTGGTTGAGCAGATATCCTTCCGACCCCATGAGCTCGATGCCATCATAACCTGCCTCGCGAGCCAGGCTGGCCGAGTGGGCAAAATCAGCGATCAGGTGCCGGATCTGTTTATCCGTCAGGGCATGAGGCGTAAAGGGCGAGATGGGGGCTCGTAACGCGGAAGGCCCGACACACAGCGGGTGATTGGCATAACGGCCGGCATGCAGGAGTTGCAATGCCAACTTGCCTCCAGCGCCATGTACGGCCGCGGTCAGTAACTGATGGGGCTTGATGTGTCGTGGAGCACTCAACTCTTCGCCATCCAGTTGCAGCCGCCCACGCAAATTCGGGGACGTTCCACCTGTGATGATAAGCGCCACATCATGCTCGGCGCGCAGGCGGTAAAACTCGGCCAGACGTTCCACTCCATGGGACTGAGCCAGTAAGCCGGTGTGCATGGCCCCCATCACGACCCGGTTTTTTAACTGGGTAAAGCCGAGATCCAACGGAGCGAACAGATGGGGAAAATGAAGCATCATGTCTCCGGATTCAGACCAACCACCCCTTGAGGATAGTGATCATCCCGGCGACCGGCAAAAAGGGTTCCTCCATTCGTGGTAGCGATCGCATCCTTGGTATTTTCGGAAGGCAGCCCCATAATGAACGCCTTACTTTTCCGGAGATAAGATACGGATGGCTACCCTTTTTCGTCCCTTCAAATGGCTGGTGCAAACGATCTGGCGGCTACTGAATTTCACCCGCCAACTGGTGATTAACCTGCTTTTCCTGCTGCTCATTCTGCTGGCTGTTGTAGCCCTGAGTCAGGATGAACAAGAGAAACTACAGCTCAAAGAGGGGGCCCTGGTGCTGAATCTCTCTGGTCAACTGGTCGAGCAGAGCACCGTCAGCGCACCCTCCAGCCAGTTACTGCAAAAATGGCTGGCCGGTGATGAAGTCCCCCGTGAAACGCGGGTGAGTGATGTGGTGTATGCCATACAGCAGGCAGCCACAGATCCGAAGATCAAGGGCATAGTGCTGCAACTGCAGGACTTGGAAGCCAGCAACCTGAGCAAGTTAGGGCAGATCACCCGCGCACTGGACAACTTCCGCCGCAGTGGCAAGCCGGTCATCGCCAGTGGTGACTTCTTCGTTCAGCATCAATATCTGCTGGCGGCCCATGCCGACCAGATACTGCTGGACCCTGCCGGTGCCGTCATGCTGCAGGGGCTGGGGCTCTACAACTTCTACTACAAATCGGCGCTGCAAAAATTCAATATCACTCCCCATGTGTTCCGGGTCGGGACCTACAAGTCCTTCGTCGAACCCTATACCCGGGATGACATGTCGCCCGAAGCCCGCGAGGCCAATAGCCGTTGGCTGGGGCAACTCTGGCAAGCCTATGTGCAGGATGCCGCCACCGCACGCAAGATTGCGGCCGATGCTATCTCCCCCAGCAAGGAACAGCTACTCAGTCGTCTCAAAGCGGCTAACGGCAATGCTGCCCAATATGCTCTGAGCCAGAAACTGGTGGATATGCTGGCCACTCAGGATGAGCGGACCCGGATCATCGCCAAATTTGCCGGCACCTCAGATGATGAAACGGGATATCAGCATGTCAGCCTGCGCGACTATGTCCGTGGCCTGCCGGAGCAATATCCCGATCACCAGCAACCGAAAATCGGGCTGATTGTCGCCGCTGGTACCATCCAGAATGGCGAACAGGCACCCGGCACCATTGGTGGTGAAAGCCTGGCGAAACTGCTGCGCGCCACAGCCAAAGACCCTGAGATCAAAGCGCTGGTACTGCGTATCGACAGCCCCGGCGGTAGCGCCTTTGCCGCCGAGCAGATCCGCGCCGAACTGCAGGCCATCCAGCAGGCGGGCAAACCCGTGGTGGTCTCCATGGGCAGCATGGCGGCATCCGGTGGTTACTGGATAGCGGCGGATGCCAATCGCATCTTTGCCGAACCGACGACACTCACCGGCTCCATTGGCGTGTTCGGATTGTTTGCCTCCTTCGACAAGGCGCTGGAATACGTGGGTATTCATACCGATGGCATCGCCACCACCGACTTCGCCGGTATCGATCCCAGTCGGCCACTGCCGGATCACATCAAGCAAGTGATCCAGATGAACGTCGAGAACACCTATCAACGTTTCATCGAGCTGGTAGCCAAGGGCCGGAAGATGACGCCAGAAGCGGTCGACAAGATAGCTCAGGGCCGGGTCTGGAGCGGCGTGGATGCCAAGGAGTTAGGTCTGGTGGATGAACTGGGATCACAAGCCGATGCCATCGCCGCAGCGGCTAAACTGGCGAAGCTGACCCACTATCAGGTTGAGCCGGTAGAGCCGAAACTCTCGGCCTCCGAACAACTGATGAAGCAATTGTTTGCCAAGGCGGCTCGAGTGGTCGCCCCCGAAGCGCTGCAGCAACTCTCTGGAATTCTCGGCCGCAGCCAACAGGCCCTGGCCCCGCTCAATCGACTGGATGATCCCCAGGGGCAATATGTATTGAGCCCGGTGATCGCCCCCTGAACCGAGGTTCCCCCCACCCGCGGGCACCACAAGCCTGCAGATACCGCAAAACCCCGGCCAAACCCGGGGTTTTGTTTTCTTGGCAGCCGCATATAATCCAGCTTTGCCATCCCGGAAACTCGTCATGAAGAAGAAAATTTATATCGCCTACACCGGCGGCACCATAGGGATGCAGCGCTCGGAGCAGGGTTACATTCCACAGCCCGGCTTTATGGAGGACTGTCTGGCCGGTATGCCGGAGTTCCACCGCGCCGAGATGCCCGCCTATCATATTCATGAGTACGCACCGCTGATCGACTCCTCGGACATGACTCCGGCCGACTGGCAGCGCATCGCCGAAGATATCCGCGACCATTACGATGCCTATGATGGTTTTGTCGTGCTGCACGGCACAGACACCATGTCATTTACCGCCTCGGCCCTCTCCTTCATGCTGGAAGGGCTGGAAAAACCCGTCATCATCACCGGCTCCCAGATCCCGCTGGCGGAATTGCGCTCCGATGGCCAGCAGAACCTGCTCAATGCCCTGTTTCTGGCGGCGAACTACCCGATCCATGAAGTGACACTGTTTTTTAATAACCAGTTATTTCGCGGTAACCGCAGTACCAAGGTTCATGCCGATGGCTTCCATGCCTTCGACTCACCGGATTTTCCGCCGTTGCTGGAAGCTGGTATCCATATCCAGCTAGTCGCGGGACAGTTGGGCCAGCCCCAAGGGCAGCAGCTGCAACTTCACCCGATCCAGCCGCAACCGATCGGGGTGGTCACCCTCTATCCGGGAATTTCGTTCGAGGTGATCGGCAATCTGCTGCAGCAGCCGGTGAAGGCTCTGATCCTGCTGACCTATGGTGTCGGGAATGCCCCCCAGGACGAACGTCTGCTCGGGCAACTCAGAACGGCCTCCCAGCGGGGTGTCATCATCGTCAATCTCAGTCAGTGTCTGCGCGGACGGGTTAATATGGGCGGCTATGCGACTGGCAATGCGCTGGCCGAAGCTGGCGTAATTTCAGGCTTTGATATGACCACAGAAGCGACCCTGACCAAGCTGCATTTTTTGCTGAGCCAAGCGTATGACGCCCCCCAGATCCGCGCCTTGATGCAGCAAGATTTGCGCGGCGAACTCAGCATCAACTGACCATTGCTGGCGAAGCGGCAGCACAAAAAACAACAGGGAGGCGAATGCCTCCCTGTTGTTGACCGTTTGCAGAATCAGCGCGAGCGCTTATTTCGCCAACAGTGCCAGATCTTTCTTCACGACAGAGGCTGGCAACGGAATGTAACCATCCTTCTCGGCGATTTCCTGACCGGTTTTGGAAAGAACCAGCTTGAGGAACTCCAGCTGCATCGGCTCCAGCGGCTTGTTCGGCTGCTTGTTGACGTAGATAAACAGGTAGCGCGACAACGGGTAGGTACCGCTGATGGCATTGGCTTCTGTCGGCTCGATGAAGGTCTTGCCACCATCCTTGGAGAGCGGCAGAGCGCGAACACCTGAGGTCACATAACCGATACCTGAGTAACCAATACTGTTCAAAGAAGCAGACACAGATTGCACCACGGAAGCAGAGCCAGGCTGTTCACTCACAGTGTTCTTGTAGTCACCCTTACACAGGGCATGTTCCTTGAAGTAACCGTAGGTACCAGATACTGAGTTACGACCGAACAACTGGATGTCCTTGGAAGCCCACTCACCGGTCAATCCCAGGTCGCCCCAGTTAACGGCATTGATGGAGCCACCACACTTCAGAGTGCTGGAGAAGGTGGAGTCCAGTTGCATCATGGTCAGACCCTTGACTGGGTTATCCTTGTGCACGAACACCGCCAGGGCATCGATCGCTACCGGGATAGCAGTCGGCTTGTAGCCATAACGCTTTTCGAAGGCTTCAATTTCGCCGTCTTTCATCTTGCGGCTCATGGGGCCCAGTTGAGCGGTGCCTTCGGTCAGGGCTGGTGGTGCAGTCGAGGAGCCAGCGGCCTGGATCTGAACGTTCACGTTCGGATAAACGCGCTTAAACTCTTCGGCCCACAGGGTCATCATGTTGGCCAGAGTATCAGAACCCACAGAAGAGAGATTACCGGAGATGCCGGAGACCTTTTCGTAGTCATGAAGGTCTGCATCAACCGCAGCCCAGGTGTTAGCCGACAGCACGGCGGCAGCAAAACCAATAACACTAACCAGCTTGTTGAATTTCATCCACTTTCTCCACTAGAACGGAATGTCCTTGTTTGACGTGAGCAAGTATTGCCTGCTGACGTGACAAATTTAATAACCTTAGATGACAGTTGTGTGACAACCCAAGCGCTTTTGCCGAATAAAAAAACGGTGGTTGTGCAACCACCGTTTCCTGAATGACGTCCATGAGCAAACGAGCCTACCGGACGATCAGCCGAGCCGGGATCTCGAAACTAAAACGACTCCCCAACCCCAGTTCACTCTCGACTTCCAGATGGGTATCGTGATGGCTCAGGGCATGCTTGACAATCGCCAACCCTAGACCAGCACCACCGGTTTGCCGCGAACGGGCACGATCCACGCGGTAGAAGCGCTCCGTCAACTTGCCCAGATGCTCCTTGGCAATCCCTTCCCCCTGATCGGTCACCGCGAACTCGGCGCGCCCACCTTCACGTCGCCACTCCACCAGAATGCGCTTGCCCGGTGGTGTGTATTTGATGGCATTGTTGACCAGATTGGTCAGGGCACTGCGCAACTGTTCACCATCGCCGTGAATACGCAACGTCTTGTCGACGCGGAACTCGAACTGATGCGCCGCCTCACCACTCATGGCACGCGCTTCCTGCTCCAGCAGGCTGAGCATGGTCGGCACATCCACAACCCGGTTCAGATCGATATCCGGAGCCGCCTCGATGCGAGACAACACCAGCAGTTGGTTGACGAGCGTATCCATGCGTAAAGTCTGCTCCAGCATGACCCTGTGCATCTTGCGCCACATGACCTCGGAGGGCGCCTCCTCCACCATTTCCAGATAGCCCTTGAGCACAGTCAACGGGGTGCGCAATTCATGGGAGACATTGGCCACAAAGTTCTTGCGCATGGCATCCAGACTCTTCAGGTGGGTGATATCACGCACCACCATCATGGACTGATCTTCGGTATAGGGCATGATGCGAAACTCGAGTATCCGTTCCTCATTGACCGGCGAGGCCATCTCCAGCGGCTCATGAAACTCCTTGCCCTTGAGGTAGGCGACAAAGGTCGGGCTGCGGATCAGGTTACTGATGTTCTGTCCGGCATCCTCCGGCCAGCGAAACCCTAATAACTGTCCCGCCAAGCGGTTACACCAGACGATACTGCCATCATTCCGGCACACCACGGCGGCATCCGGCAAGGCTTCGGCCCCCTCGCGAAAACGACGGATCACGCTCGCCAGCTCGCGACGCCGAGTGCGATGCCGCTGCTGCAACCGATAGATACCGTTGAAAATATACTCCCAGGTTCCTGGTCCCTGGGGCGGCACCAGGCTGCGATCCTTCCACAACCAGTCGGCCAATTTTTTTTGATAGTAGTAAAGCCAGACCAGGTGCAACGCGGTGGCAATGAGCAAACTGTGTGCCCAATGCCCCGAGATGAACCCCAACAACAAGAATGGGGGATAGATGACATACAGACTCTTTCTGATGAGTCGGCCCCAGGAATAGGGTTCCAGCATGTTATTCCTCAGTGACAGATTTACAGACGAGTGGAGAAACGATACCCCGAGCCTCGCACCGTTTGAATCAACACATCATGTCCTGATTCGGCAATCGCTTTGCGCAGGCGCCGAATATGCACGTCAACGGTTCTGTCTTCAACATAAACATTGGTCCCCCAGACATTATTCAGCAGTTGCTCTCTACTGTAGACCCGTTCTGGATGGGTCATAAAGAAATGCAGCAATCTGAATTCGGTCGGTCCCATATCCAGGGCCTGCTCATTCGCCGTCACCCGATGGGAAACGGGGTCTAGCTTCAGCCCCTGCACATCGATCACCTCTTCGGTCGAGGTTGGCATGGCCCGACGGATCACCGCCTTGAGACGAGCCGTCAGCTCCTTGGGAGAAAAGGGTTTCGTGATGTAATCATCGGCACCGGCTTCGAGTCCACGCACCTTGTCCTCTTCCTCACCCCGTGCGGTCAGCATGATGATAGGGATCATGCGAGTCAGCTCATCCTGTTTCATCTGCTTGATGAACTGGATACCGCTGCCCCCCGGCAACATCCAATCCAGCAGGATCAGATCCGGGAACGGGTCGACGACCTTGGCCAGCCCCTGTTCAAAATCAGCCGCCTCAATCGGTTCAAATCCTTTTTGTTCCAGAACAAAACACAACATTTCCCGGATCGGGGTTTCGTCTTCGACAACCAATACTCTTCTTGACATGCTGTTAGCCTTTTAAATGACGCTCCTTGTTTTCGCTAGCGGCATTATTAGAACTTTTCATGACACTTTTATGAAAATCACCGGGATAAGCCCATTTCTTTCGCGCTATCCCGGTGCTCTCCTCCCTCAAGCCGGTAATAGCACCCGACTCTCGCCCCCCCCCAGCGCCTCGATACGGATCTGGACGCCAATCCGCTCGACCAGAGTCTGCACATGGGAGATGATCCCGATTTGCCGTCCCGTCGATTGCAACGAGTCCAGACAAGCCAGGGCAATATCCAGACTCTCGGGATCTAAAGTGCCGAACCCTTCATCGATAAACAGCGATTCAACTTGGGTCTCTCGGGTGGATAACGAGGCCAGACCGAGAGCCAGCGCCAGAGAGACCAGAAAGCTTTCCCCACCGGAGAGAGACTCGACGCCACGGATCTCGTCCCCCATATCCCGATCGATGGCCTGGAGCGCCAGATCGGTACCGGGAACCCGTTGCAGTTGATAACGGGGTGCCAGCTCGGCCAGATGCTCATTGGCCACCAGCAACAGACGCTCCAGAGTCAGACTCTGGGCGAAGGTGCGAAACTTAGAGCCAGTAGCCGAGCCAATCAATTCGGCCAACCCGCCCCAGCGGTCAGCCTCCGTCTGCTGCTGCGCAATCTGCGCGGCGATCTGGGACTGTTGTTGTTCCGCCGCATCGGCCTGCAACAACTGACGCCGCCAGTCAAAGAGCTCGGCTTCCAGTTGCTGCTGTTGCTGCTGGCACATATCCCGCCAGGAGCCCAAGGCCCCCTCGGGCCCACACGCCTCGACGGGCAACTGCTGCAATGCCTGCTGGGTGCGCTCCTGTTGCTGCTGCAGGGCTCGTTCCCGCTCCAGCAGTCGGGTCTGTGCCTGTTGACGCGCATCCTCGCACTGCTTGAGACGTACCCGCTCCTCGCGTATCCACTCTGAACCAAACGCCAACAGCCGTTGCAACTCATACTCGGGAATGGCCAACTGTTGCTCATGCCGCAGCCAGCCCCGCAAGGCTTCACGCCGTTGGGCGGTCACCTGCTGTTGACGCTGGCGCAAACTCTCCAGCGTGGCGCTGGCGCTGGCTTTACTTTCGCTACTGAGTTGGCGCTGGCGCTGGGCCTGGGACACAGCCTCGCGCAGTTGCTCCAGTTTGAGCTGCCATTCGGTTTCCACCTCGCCCACCGGCCGGCCACCCAGACACTGTTCCCGCCGCAGCCGCAGCGCTGAGCCTTGCTGTTGCAGTTGCTGCAAAGTACGCTCCAACTGCTGCAATTGCTGCATGCCCGCCTCCAGTTGCGCACTCAGGGCGGCCAACTCAGGTTGTGCCTGCTGCTGGCTCTGCTCCAGTCGCTGCCACTGCTCCTGGTATTGCAGATAGTGCTGACACTCCTGTTGCCACTGCAAAATCGCCTGCTCGGCATCGGGTTGCTCCAACCACCCCCGCCATTCCGATTGCCCCAGCTGCTCATCCAGGCTCTGTTCACTCAGCAGTATCCGCTCACCCAGATGGCTCAACTGCTGTTCGAGCCCCAGCCGCAGGGTCTGTAACTCAGTTTGCTGGCGCAATAAGTCGTGGACATGGCGCTCCGCTGCCAGCGCCTGGTGCTGTAACTGTTCGACCTGCTGTCGCCAGAGCTGTTGTTGCACCTGGAACTGCCGCCTTTGCTCCCAGGCTTCGCCCTGCAACTGCCACTGCTGCTGGCTCTCATGCTGCAAGCGAGCCAGCAACGCCACCAGACTCAACCAGTCGGCATTCATGGCGGGCCAGGCCGGAAATACCCCTTCACATCCGTCGCGCAATGCCTCCCAGCGCTGGGCCATCTGCTCCAACTGAACAGCGGATTGAGCCAGTAGCTGCTGCTGTCGCAGCACCTGCTCGGCCAACTGCTGGGCTTGAACCTGACACTGGGTCAACGCCTGCTGGCGCTGATCCACATGCTGCTGCAGAAATTGTTGCTGAGCCATCAAGCGCAGCAGCACCCCTTCAGATTGGGGATGCTGATGGGCCCAGGGATGGGTTGTGGAGCCGCACAGCGGGCAGGATTCCCCCTCGATCAGCTGCTCCCGATACTCTTGCAGGTTTTGGCTGGCATGGGCTTGCTGCAACTCATGAGCCGAGAGCGCCAGTTGCTCGCGCAAACGCAGCAGCTCGGGTAACAGCTCCTGCTCCTGAGCCAGCAATTCCTGACGACGTTGCTCCTGATGCGCAGCCAACAGCCGCTGTTCCTGATCATGGCGCGTCGCTTGTCCGGCTTGCTCGGCTAGCTCCCGCAACTGGCGGGAGCGCTCGGTCAGGCGTTGCAATTGCTGCAAGGCTTGCTGGGCCTCTTCCAGCTCGGCCATCGGGTGTTGAAGCTCCAGCTGCTGCAACTGTTCACTGCGCAATTGATACTGATGGCGCGCCTCGGCCCAGGACTGCTCCAGCCGACTCTGTAACTGCTGTTTATCCTCTTGCTGGCGCACCAGCTCCCGCAATTCCAGCCGCCACTGCTGCTGACGACGCCGATCCTGCAGCGCTTCGCGCAGCACATTGAACAGGGGCTGCCATTTATGAGCCACCCGGCCGATCCCCTGACGCCGCTCCAGCCACTGTCCCAGCTCGACCCGCTGCCGTTGCCGCTCCTGCTGGCGTGATTGTCCCGCCTCCAGCGTCAAGCGCCAGCCCGTCATCTGCCGCAGCAACTCCTGCTGTTGGGGCTCCAGTTCCCGCCGTTGACGCTCTTTTTCCTGCTGCAGACCATCCAGCTCCCGCGCCTCGTTGAGCTCAGGCTGCCGCAGGCGGATCTCGCTCTCCAGTTGCAGCAACTTTTGCTGCTGGAAGGCAACTTGCTGGCTCCAGTGTTGATCGGCGCCATTGGCCTCCTCCACCCGTTGTTGCAGGGCCGTCATCTCGGTCTCGATTTGTCCCAGCTCCAGCAGGGTACGCGCCAGCTCATCAAACAGCGGCCGCGCCACCTGCACCTTCTCGACCTGAGCCAGTTGGTGCCGGGCCTCCAGACTGGCCTGCCATTGCTGCTCCTGTTCGGCCAGGGCCTGGCGGGCATCATGTAGATGCAGAGCCAGCTCATGCTCCTGCTGGCGCATGCTCTCCTGATGACGCCATTGCTCCAGCCAGAGTCTGAGCTGCTCCAACCGTTGCAGACCCGCGGTCAGCTCCGCCTGCAGCGCCACCTTGGCCTCGGCATCCAGGGGGGCCACGCCATCGAACTGGCCTTGCAACACCTCAAGCTTCTGCCGCTCCTCCTTACCGCGCTCGAAGGCAGCGACCGAGAGTTCGGAATAGAGTTCGGTGCCGGTCATGCGCTCCAGCAGGGCTGAACGTTCATCGACGCTGGCCTTGAGAAAGGCGGCAAATTCCCCCTGAGGCAGGATCACGGCACGGCGGAACTGCTCCCAATTCAGCCCGACCTGGTAGTCGATCAGCTCCTGCACATCCCGCTTGTTACCGGCATGCAGCTGCTGGCTGGAGAGGCACTCCAGAGAGCGCTCCTGTTTTTGATATTTGCCATCGACCCGGTTGCGCGCCCGACGCAGTTGCCAGCGCGCCCGCCAGATTTGACCGTCGATACCGATAAAATCCACCTCGGCAAAACCACTGGCCTTGCCACGACTGAGGATATGCCGCACATCGTTGGCCTTGAGCCGATCCGCCTCATCCTCACGGCCTATCTCGGCCTGATGCTTGCGATTGGCGACAAAGCGCGCCATCTGGTCATACAACGCCAGACAGATGGCATCCAGCAAGGTGCTTTTCCCGGCGCCAGTATTGCCGGTGATGGCAAATAGACCGCTGCTGCCCAGAATGCCGTGATTGAAGTCGATGGCAAAGGGCCGGCTCAGGCTGGCCAGATTCTCACCACGCAGGGCCAGAATTTTCATGATGACAACTCCTGATGCGCACTCAATAACTCGCTAAAGGCAGCCTGTAATCCCGGCTCGGGCGGTTGGGCATAGTGGCGCTGATAACAGAGGGCAAACACCTGCTCGGGGCTCAGTTCATCGAGCTGCTGTCGCCCCAATCGATCGGCCATGCTCTCCCCATCCCCATCATAGTGGGTGACGATGCGAGCCAGACGCACCGGCCGTCCGGCGATGGCTGCCAGTATCCGCTCCCGCAAGCGCGGCTCCGGTTTTTCCAGCCGGACCCGAACCTCCAGAAAAGGCCGTTGCTCGGCCGGACAGGCTTCCAGTGTCAACGCCTGCAACTGCTGCTCCACCTCGGCCAGTGGCAGCGGTTCGGCGGGCAACCGCAGCATGGGCACCATCCGCGGCACCGGGTGGCGCTGGCTCAGGGTGATCCCCTCGGCGCCCAACTCCAGCTCCAGCACCTGATGGTTGTAAGCTGCCTCGGCCAGTGACAAGGGCAGCGGCGAGCCACTGTAGTGCACCTGAGGCGCCAGACTCTGGGCCAGATGCAGGTGCCCCAGCGCCACATAATCGGCGCCCTGGAAGATGTCCAGTGGCAGGGCATGCTGGTTGCCCCCCAGCACCTTGCGCTCCGACAACTGGGACAACTCCCCCCGGCTCAGGTAGGCATGCCCCAGCGCCAGGATCGGCTGCTCCGGGCTCCGCCGCGCCTCGATGGCATTCAGCACTTGACGATAGATGGCCCGAACCCCGGCAACCAGGCGATCCTCGGTAGCGGCAGGGTCAGTCATCGCCTCGGCGTTCACCTCATCCAGCCGCAGATCGGCACTGCGCAGATAGGGAACAGCGGCGCACCAGGCCTGGATAGCCCCGGCACTGTCTTTGAGCGGCACTATCAGCCGCTCCAGCTCCAGCGCGCCCTGCCCATCCCGGGAGACGGCACCGACCAGATGCAATTCGAAGGCTTTGAGTAACTCGTGGGGAGCGTCCAGCTTGGAAGGCGAATCATGATTACCGCCGATGGCGATCACATTCAGATGGGGCACCAGGGTGCGCAAGCGAGCAAGAAAGCGGTAAAAGAGCTGCCAACTGGCAGCTGACGGGTTAGCCGTGTCGAAGATGTCACCCGCAATCAACAGGCCATCGATGTGGCGCTCCTGGATCAGGCTGGTTAGCCAGTCGAGAAAACGTTCATGCTCATAGCTTCGATCATAACCGTGCAGGTGATGGCCCAGATGCCAGTCGGCGGTGTGTAACAGTCGCATAAAAAGTCCGCTTGATGGATGCCTAACCAGAATAAAAAACCGGACTCACACTCCGGCGCAGCCTACAAGATGGCGGTTCTGTAACTGGTTATCAAGACTTGACTAACGGGCTTTGCGATACTCCATCAGGTATTCATCACAAGCCGCAACCGGATCATGACACTCCTTGATGATGCGGAATCCATGCCGCTGGTAAAAGGCAATGGCATCACCATTGGGGATGCAAACGGTCAACGACAGAAAGTCGTGGTACTGCTGGCCCAATTTCAATAGCAGACTGCCCATGCCCTGATGCTGGCACTCCGGCAGCATATAGAGCGCCAACAATTCATCGGCATGAATGGCCATAAAGCCGACCACACCAGCATGGCTCGGCAAGGCGACGGGCCCCTTACCCGAGGCCCCCTCGTCTCTTTCGGTTTCACTGCGCGCTACCACCCAGATGTCGGCACTGGCCTGCAACCGTTGATGCAGCGCCTCCTGCCGCGGCCACCAAACTGCCGCCGGCAGATAATCATGGGCGTGCAGAGTGGCCTGCAGCCAGATTTCCAGCAGTTGCGGCATATCTTCAGCAACGCAGCGACGGATCAACATGGTAATTCTCCTCTTCCTCCATCGAGTGTAAGAGGCCCATAGTCGACGCGAGGCGAGACTCCCGGAGGCTGTGAGCAAGCTCCGCTTTTTTCCGGCGAAATGCCGTCAGGGTCACAACTCTGGTAGACTGACGCCATTTTTCGCCGCTCAGAGGTCCGCATGTGGTTTAAGAACCTGCAAATCTATCGTTTCACCCGTCCGTTCGAGCTGGATGCCGACCAGCTGGAAACCATGCTGGAAACCGTCGCCTTCACGCCCTGCGGGAGTCAGGACATGAGCAAATTCGGCTGGGTCAGCCCGCTGGGCAAGCAAGCCCAGGCTCTGGTCCACGAGGCCGCCGGCCAGTTGCTGATCTGTGCCCGTAAAGAAGAGAAGATGCTGCCCTCCACCGTGGTCAAGGACTCGCTGCAAGAGAAAGTCGAGGCCCTGGAAGCCGAGCAGGGTCGCGCCCTGAAGAAGAAGGAGAAGGAAGGGCTGAAGGACGAGATCCTGATGAACCTGCTGCCCCGCGCCTTTACCCGCCACAGCCAGACCTCGGTGTGGATCAATCCGGCCGATGGTTATCTGGTGGTGGATGCGGGCTCGGCGAAGAAGGCCGATGACGTGCTGGCGCTGCTGCGCAAGTGCATCGGCTCCTTGCCGGTCATCCCGGTGGCGCTGAAGACCCCGCCAGAAATCACCATGACCGAGTGGCTCAATGACTCAGCCACCCCTGCCGGTTTCGAGCTGGAAGATGAAGTCGAGCTGCGCAGCGCCCTGGAGCATGGCGGCATCATACGCGCCAAGCAGCAGGATCTGCTGAGCGAAGAGATGAAGGCCCACCTGCTGGCCGATAAGCTGGTGACCAAGCTGGCCCTCAACTGGTCCGATAGCCTGAGCTTCCTGCTGGGGGATGATCTCTCCATCAAGCGGGTGAAATTCAGTGAAGAGCTCAAAGAGCAGAACGACGATGTGCTCTCCGAAGACAAAGCCGCCCGTCTGGACGCCGACTTCGCGCTGATGACCGGCGAATTCGCGCGCTTTATCCCCGAACTTATCGCCGCCTTAGGCGGAGAAAACCGCGACTAATCCCCGCCGTATTCTCGTGTCACCCCATTCGCCGGGAGCTTGCTCCCGGCGAAATTTTTGGTGGTAAGACGAGGAGCTGTATCTCCCCAACGGCAGGCCATTACATGCGGTTATTCCGCCCCTCGGCTGCAAGTGCTACTATAGTGGCACATTGCACCCATCGGAGCCTGAGATGCGAGTTGAACTAGTGACCTCACTGAAACGGCAAGCGACTAAAATTCTGGCCGATTTACATGAAAACAAAGAGCCCATCTTGATCACCGAGCATGGTCTCCCTTCCGCTTATCTGATTGATGTGGCGGACTATGAGATGATGCAATTGCGGATGCAGATCTTGGAAGGCCTTGCTAAAGGTGAAACGGATATTCGGGAAGGAAGAACCTGTTCCCAGTCGGACGCCAAAGAGAAAATGCAAAAATGGCTGAAGTGATCTGGACTGAACACGCACTCGCCGATCTGAATCACATTGCCGAATATATCGCGGTCAGCAATTTACCTGCCGCTAAAAACCTGGTGACAGCAATTTTCACTTCGGTTGAACGCCTGGCCGTACACCCGGAGTCTGGGCGGAAACCACCGGAAATTGAGCATCTCTATTATCGGGAACTTATCCAGAACCCATGCCGTATATTTTATAAATATGAAAACGACCAGGTATTCATCCTCTATATCATGCGACAAGAACGAGAACTCAGGCAGTTTGTTTTAAACGAGCGAGCCATGGATTAATCCATATCGATGCTGATTTTACTTTTTATCGATAAGTGCATTTGGCCTTAGGTGACATGTAATACTCAATCACAAAGAGCCCATCTTTTTCTGCAACTTTTCTTTCCTTTTCTTATATTCTTCAGCTTCGTGTTTAAATGAAATAGCAATATCGCATATCTCAATGGCTTGCCCATATTTCTTTTGTTTTTCAAAAATTATTGCCAAGCGACCAAACGCAGGAATTCGACCAATAAAACCGGTGGTTCTTATTTCAACTTCTTGTTGATGGGTAAATTCATTACCCAGAACTCCTGCTCGTCGCCTCTCTATGTTTATCTCTTTTTGAATATACTGCTCCTCCATTTCATGAAGGCTTTCAATGTCTCTTTGGCAATAATCAATACAGAGGGACAAGTATCTATCATCGAGATCTCTATATTTATAATAAAAATCTTGAATGCCAATATAGATGAAATGTCGTTGCACAAGATCATCCCCTGACTCACAAAGCGCATCTAGCAGCTCTTGTTCTTCTTTTAAGTTAAAAACAGGCAGATTTTTTGTTTTCTTTTCTGCTTTCACTTCTTCAAGTTTACCCATCCGTCTCATTTCAGCGATCTCTTGCTTAACCGATATATGCGCTGACCTTAAAATAGAATTAAAGGTGTCCTTTAGTTTTAGATTGGATACCATAAGCGGGACTGGAAGTTTTTTATCTCGAATTGAGCTGTTGGCGAAAACAGGTATATTTTGGGTTGTTAACGTTGAAATTTCCGAACTTGAAAGAATGTTAGATAAAAGCACAGTATTGTTGCCATGTTTTTCTATAATTAAATTCGATACGGCAGCTTGAAAAACATCCGGATACTTCTTGATATAATTCATGTTGGTAAATTCAAATGACCTAGCCATTCGTATTATATCATTTGCCCCTAATGGGATTCCAAAACTGAAATAGCAGAGCAAAAACAAGTTATCCGAAAACAAATACTCATATGACTTATCTAGAGATCTGACAAACTCAAGCGCAATTTCACCTTTCTGGCGAAGCATGCTAGTTAGAACTAATGCATTAGCAGAATATGATTGAAAGGATTTGTTTGAATGAACATCTCTGAGTTTAAGAATAACCTTGTATGCTCTTTCATAATCACCGATAAGAAGGTGTCTTTCTAGCCCGTAATACAATATAAAAACAAACCCAATATCAATGTGTTCGTCATATGGATTATTGAGAAACGAAATGTAAACGCCTTTTTGCTCTGGAGTTAATCCGGAGTATGTGGGAAAATATGAAGGCCTTTCAATCGAATATATGTTATTTGGGATGGTAATTTTTTGACTGGTATAAATTAAGCTCGGTTCCTCATCTCCAGTCATGCGAACTGTGAACGTTAATCCACCTAGATTAAAACTATCCTTAGCGACATTCTCATTAACATAATTTTTATTAGGTCCATCAGCAAACCATATCAACCCAGCAAGATCGTTATGAATGCGAATCTCAGGCTTTTGACGAACAATAATCTCTGTTACTTTGCTTTTAATTGGCGCGTCTGTTTTTTCAACCTGCAATTCAGCAGGCTTATTTTTCCGGAAAAAATCGAATATGCCCATAGTTAACCTTAATCACTCATGATATTGGTTTCAAGTGTGTTGCGATAAAAACAGATAGCCATTTTGTAGCAATTGGCCCTCTCTATTGCCGACTTTCGAGTTGGTTTATACACGCGTGCGATTACGCTTCATGCCTATGTCGCAAAAAGTTATTCTATCTTAGAAAATCCAAGTTCATACTTGCTATTATGTGTTTTCACATTATAAATGTTGGTGTTTTTATTTTTCATCCTCATGTTGTTTATAATGAATTGCCTGATCCAGTTTGGAGCCCTGTCTGATATATAGACGGATCTAATAGCATTCGGCATATATTGGTGCTTGCCACGCTTTTGTGAAATGAATCTTCCTTCACATTCATAATTCCATGCCGGATGTTTGGTGCCGAATGCCTGCAACATCTCAATGGAAGCATTACGCCCCCCGTCACTCAACATATCAAGCATACATGTTTTTAATGAAACCGTAGGGAATTCACAATTGTCCGGATAGTGGACAGCGGTCGAACCAATGTTGGTGTCATTAAGCAATGACAATGACTCCTTTAACTTATCAAAATCAAATTCAACACAAAAACCTTTAAAGCCATTTGCGTAATGGGACCATAGAAGCATACTTGTTAGTGGTTGAGGGAACTCATCATCAGATGCTGCAATTGAAAATGAATGGATGAAATTATTCTTCTGATATTCTTCGCCGAATGATCTACACGCATCAATAGTTCTTTCATCGACGAAATTAGAAAATTCATTCTCTCCCAGTGATGCGAAAACATCAGTGACAATGTCGTTGTAGTTCTGTGGGTTTGATTCTTTGTACAATCTGCTAAGGAATTTTATTCTCAAATTTACATCGACACCCGATGAGTCATATTTGAATCCACCTTCAAATGGATCATTTAACTCAGGAAAAGAGGAAAACCATAAACAATCATCATGAAATGCTTCGAGATCTAAATTTGATGCACCTCTGAACTTGAATATGCGATTCATGCAACAACCTTACAATATAAACTGAAAAATATTACTTTTGTATTTCCCATGTCCAGTACCACCTATATAGTCAAGATGTTATATATATTCTTGCATTCGGCATTTATTGCTAGTGAAACATTAGAATTTCACAAACAACCAAACTCATTCAGTCTTCAAACAATCCATTACCACCAACCATCCTAGCTACCGCCCCTGACTTGCGGCTGTCACAGCGCCGATGGCGGGTTGGCGGCGCGGCCTGTGGATCACATCAGGCTCCTTGCGCTTTTTGAGTCCTTAGGCTAGCGCAATCGTTTAACCGGTGAAATGGGTTCGTTTGGCAAAGATGAGCTTTATCTGACTTTTATTTATTAAATCCAGCGGCGAGATATCTGTTTCAGCCACCACGCCAGTGTCCGCGCCGTCTGCCGGGCCGAGTGGAGGATTGAATGGAGCCGGTGCGCGGTCAGGATGACCGTAAGAGGGAGCGTCACGCCATGGATGGCGTGTGGCTCCCGGCCGGTGAAGGGCAATCCGCAGCTCGGGGCCTTCCCGGCAGTCGGCATACGCCAAGGCCCGGGATTGCCAAGGGGGAGGCCTTTTCCCCCTTGGCCCGCCACCGCCAAGCGGCAGGTTGGCAAATCGCCATTGCCGACCAAGGGCGGCACGGACCAACCGTTCGCCATTGAGTCGATCGTTCGAATTCATACAAACCGTCAGCGTCCACCAAGCGGAACCGGATCAAGCCAGACCCGAGGTTGCCTGGGGCGGCCGGGGCTGGCTCGGCCCCGCCGACCGCATCGGCAAAAAGCTGGCGCCCCCCGCCCCCTCAAGGCTACAATTCGCCGCCGGCCCCATCAGGTGGGGCCATCCTGACCTGAAATCAGACTTCCAAGAGAGACACTATGTTCAGACCCGAGTTGCTTTCTCCAGCGGGAACGCTGAAGAACATGCGCTATGCGTTCGCCTATGGCGCCGATGCCGTCTACGCTGGCCAACCCCGTTACAGCCTGCGAGTGCGTAACAACGAATTTGACCACGACAACCTGCAACTGGGCATCAATGAAGCCCATGCCCTCGGCAAGAAGTTGTATGTGGTGGCCAATATCCAGCCCCATAACTCCAAGCTCAAAACCTTCGTCCGCGATATGAAGCCGGTGATCGACATGGGGCCCGACGCCCTCATCATGTCCGATCCGGGCCTTATCATGATGGTGCGCGAGCACTTCCCGGAGATGCCGGTGCATCTGTCGGTGCAGGCCAACGCCGTCAACTGGGCCACGGTCAAGTTCTGGGAACAGCAAGGGCTGGAGCGGGTCATCCTCTCTCGCGAGCTGTCACTGGACGAGATCGAAGAGATCCGTCAGCACTGCCCGACCATCCAATTGGAAGTCTTCGTCCACGGCGCCCTGTGCATGGCCTACTCCGGCCGTTGCCTGCTCTCCGGCTACCTGAATAAGCGCGACCCGAACCAGGGCACCTGCACCAACGCCTGTCGTTGGGAGTACAAGGTCCATGAAGGCAAGCTGGACGACGTCGGCCAGATCGTCCATCGCCAGGAGCCGATCCCGGTGCAGGTCGCCCCGACTCTGGGTCTGGGCCAACCCTCGGATCAGCTGGTGCTGATCGAAGAGAAGAATCGCCCGGGTGAGTTCATGACCGCGTTCGAAGATGAACACGGCACCTACATCATGAACTCCAAGGATCTGCGCGCCATCCAGCATGTCGAGCGCCTGACCAAGCTGGGCGTGCATTCGCTCAAAATCGAAGGCCGCACCAAGTCTTTCTACTATTGCGCCCGTACCGCCCAGATCTACCGTCAGGCCATCGATGATGCGGTCGGCGGTCGCCCCTTCAATCCGGATCTGTTCAAGACTCTGGAGAATCTGGCACACCGCGGCTACACCGAAGGCTTCCTGCGTCGTCATGCCCACAACGAATACCAGAACTACGACTATGGCTATTCGGTCTCCGACAGCCAGCAGTTTGTCGGCGAGATCACCGGCCGCAACGCCGAAGGGCTGGTCGAGGTCGAGGTGAAGAACAAGTTCATGCTCGGCAACAGCCTGGAGCTGATGACGCCCCAGGGCAATATCAGCTTCCAACTGGAGCAGTTGCAAAATCGCAAGGGCGAGCAGATCGACGTGGCACCGGGCAACGGCCATACCGTCTACCTGCCGGTTCCCGCCGAGGTGGATGTGCAATACGGCATACTGCTGCGCAACTTTGACGGCGGCGAGAGCACCCGTCAGCCCCATGCCCAAGCCGCAGGTTAAGCATGGCGCTGCTGATTACCGCCAAGTGCATCAACTGTGACATGTGTGAGCCTGAGTGTCCGAATCAGGCCATCACCCTGGGCGCCAAGGTGTACGAGATCAACCCGGATCTCTGCACCGAGTGTGTCGGTTTTTACGACCATCAGACCTGTGTCAGCGTTTGCCCGATTGACTGCATCATTTGGGACCCTGATCATGTGGAAACCGAAACCCAGTTGCTGGACAAGTTCGTCGCCCTGCATGGCGGTTAATCTCGGGCTAGATCCCCAGCCGCTGTGATGCATCACAGCGGCTGGAGTCGAGGACGAAAAGCAGACCGTGGGTGGCAGGGATGCCACCCTCGAGCCCCCATGGATGGGTTCACGGCGGGTCTGCGTTCGTCCTGACTCCTGACGCCCCTTCGCGGGTGCGAACTTCATTTTTCAGGATGAGCCAGCCGGGCGCTGGCTCATGAGGAGCAGATCATGGAAAAAGTAACGATTTACGGCAAACCCCAGTGCCCCTATTGCGAAATGGCGGTCGAGTTGTGTGAGCAACGCGGTTTCGAGTTCGAATACATCGACATTCAGGCCCGGGGCATGGGCATTGCCGAACTGCATGAGCTTGTCGGTAAACCGGTGCGAACCGTGCCGCAGATCTTCATTGGCAGCGCCCATGTTGGTGGCTACACCGACTTCTACGACCATGTCATCCAGCAGAGCAAATAATGCCGACCGCCGCTGAACCAGGTAATTCGTCAGCGGCGACCCCGGCAACACAAGGAAGATCCCATGCAAAACATCCTCATCGTCTGTACCGGTGCGCCCTATGGCAGCGAGAGTCTGTATAACGCCCTGCGTCTGGCTATTGCCCTGAAAGAGCAGGAAGAGTGCAGCGTTGATCTGCGTCTGTTTCTGCTCTCCGATGCGGTCACAGTTGCCCTGAACGGTCAGGCACCGACCGAAGGGTATAATCTGCGGCAGATGCTGGAAATTCTCACCGCCCAACATGTGCCGATGCGCTTGTGCAAAACCTGCACCGACAGCCGTGGCATCAGTGGCTTGCCGCTGGTCGAAGGCATCGAAATCGGCACCATGCCGCTACTGGCACGCTGGACCGTTGAAGCCGACAAGGTGATCAACTTTTAAGCGAAACGCGGCATCCAGCATGCGCTGGATCACGAAAGTTGGTTGCCTGCGAGGTGTGCGGTGGGTATAATCCCGCCGCGCATTTTCCCCATCCCGTTCTTTAACATCTGGTGAGTCAATTTATGCATCCAATGCTGAACATTGCCGTTCGTGCGGCCCGTAATGCTGGTCAAATCATCGCCAAAAATTTTGGTGATAACGTCAGTATCCAAACCGCCGAAAAAGCAAAAAACGATCTGGTCACTAATGTCGATCGTGAAGCGGAACAAACCATAGTTCGCACCCTGCTCAAGGCATATCCCGATCACTGTGTGATTGGCGAAGAGTTCGGCATCCAAGGTAAAGAAGAATCTGAATACCAATGGATCATTGACCCACTCGATGGCACCACCAATTTTGTCAAGGGTATCCCCCACATCGCTGTCTCTATCGCCCTGCGCATCAAGGGCCGCACCGAAGTCGGTGTGGTTTACGATCCGATCCGCGATGAACTCTTCACCGCCAGCCGTGGTAACGGCGCGCAACTGAACGGCTATCGTATCCGTGTCGGTCAATCCCGCGATCTGGATGGCTGCGTTCTGGCCACGGCCTTCCCGCACCGTCACCGCCACCATCTGGATGCCTACAAGAAGATGTTTGATGGCATTTTTGCCGAGTGTGCCGACATCCGTCGTGCCGGTACTGCCAGCCTGGATCTGGTGTATGTCGCCGCCGGTCGCGTCGATGGCTACTGGGAACTGGGTCTCAAGCCTTGGGATCTGGCCGCCGGTGAGCTGATCGCTCGTGAAGCTGGCGCCATCGCCACCGATTTTGTCGGCGGCCATAATTTCTACAGCAGCGGCAACATAGTGTGCGGCAACCCTCGGGTGGTCAAATCCCTGCTGGCCAAAATCCGCGAAGAGCTGCCGGAATCTCTGGCTCGCTAAACGCGCACCTGGCTATCGAGAGCCCGTCCTGGTGACGGGCTTTTTGTTAACTGCATGCTGACCGTCGAGGGGTAAGCAGCAGAGCCGGATTGGCCTCATCGGCTCATCACCGCATAGGATCTTGGATCTTTGGCAAAAGATGCTTGAATTAACCATTTTTTATGCGTATTTGTATCGCCCTTTTCCGTCTAGGGCGTCAACAGCTGGGAGTTGTCCTAACCATGCAAGTCAGTGAAACTGCAGAGAACGGCCAATTACGCCGTCATCTGAAATCCCGTCATCTTTCCATGATCGCCATCGGTGGCTCTATCGGTACCGGACTGTTTGTCGCCTCGGGGGCCACGGTCGCCCAAGCCGGTCCCGGGGGCGCCTTGTTGGCCTATGCGCTGATCGGGCTCATGGTCTACTTCCTGATGACCAGCCTCGGCGAACTCGCCGCCTTCATGCCGGTTTCCGGCTCTTTTGCCACCTATGGCAGCCACTTTGTCGATCCGGCGTTTGGGTTCGCGCAAGGCTGGAATTACTGGTACAACTGGGCCATCACGGTCGCCGTTGAATTGGCTGCCGCGACCATTGTCATGAAATTCTGGTTCCCGGAGACACCCGGCTTTCTGTGGAGCGCCCTGTTCCTGACCATCATCTTCGGTCTGAATTACTTTTCGGTGAAGGGATTTGGCGAAGCCGAATTCTGGTGCTCCCTCATTAAGGTTGTCACTGTTGTCATCTTCATCGCCATCGGTCTGCTGATGGTGTTCGGTATCATGAGTGGTCACATGCAGCCCGATTTCGGCAATTTCAGCAGCGGCGATGCCCCCTTTGTCGGCGGCCTACCGGCGGTGATCAGCGTCGCCATGATTGCCGGTTTCTCGTTTCAGGGGACCGAACTCATCGGCGTCGCCGCTGGGGAATCCGCCGAGCCGGGCAAGAACATTCCCCGAGCCGTCCGGCAAGTGTTCTGGCGTATCCTGCTGTTCTATGTATTTGCCATCGCCATCATCGGCGTCTTGATCCCCTACACGGACCCGCTGTTGCTGCGCAATGACGTCACCGATGTGGGAGCCAGCCCCTTTACCCTGGTCTTTGAACGTGCAGGCCTGGCCTTCGCCGCCGCCCTGATGAATGCCGTGATCCTCTCGGCCATCGTCTCGGCCGGGAACTCAGGTATGTATGCCTCGACCCGCATGCTCTATACCATGGCCCGCAGTGGCATGGCGCCCAAGTTTTTCGGCAAGCTCTCAAAGAATGGTGTCCCGCGGAATGCTCTGTATGCCACCACACTGATCGCCATGACCTGCTTCCTTACCTCGCTGTTCGGTGATCAAACCGTCTATCTGTGGCTGATGAGTGCCTCCGGCATGAGTGGCTTCATCGCCTGGCTCGGCATCGCCGTTAGCCACTACCGCTTCCGGCGTGGCTATGTCAAACAGGGCGGAAGTCTGCAGGATCTGCCCTATGTGGCCACCTTCTTTCCCATGGGACCCTTGCTGGCGTTTGCACTGTGTCTGGTCATAGCACTGGGTCAGGGCTATCAAGGTTTCAGCAATGGCGTGATTGACTGGAACAGCGTCGTGGCCGCCTACCTCGGCATCCCGCTGTTTTTCCTGCTGTGGTTTGGCTACAAGTTCAAACACAAGACCCGTCTGGTGCGTTTTGACGAGATGACCTTCCCCGAGCGGGACTGAAGGAGCAATCCGTAAACACCATAAAAAAACCGAAGCCTGCGCTTCGGTTTTTTATTTAGCCAACTCGGGCTCGATAGGTTCGCCGCCAACCCAGGCCTATCAGCAGCAGGCTCCAGCACCAGCCGATACTGCCGCCCCCCGAAGAGCTGCTGGCCGTGCCGCCACTGCCATCCGTCGAACCATCGTCAGGCGTGGCGGTAACCGTCAGATTTGCCAGTTGAGCCTCGGCACTGTACAGGGCGTTGTCACTCTTGGTAAAACGCCACTCCAACAAATGCGTCCCTGCGGGAATATCCAGGGTCTGGGTCTGCCAGTTGCTGCTGTAGGTACTGCTCTGCGCACCGCCATCCACACGATAACTCAGCACAGACTCTCCACTGCCGTTCGCCACGCTCCAGTCAAAGCTGACGGATGCGGGCCCCTTGATGGTCGTTTGCAGCACCGAGAGTGAATTTTTGAAATTTTTCCCAACCACCAGCGGCAAGCGGTTACTGGTCATGGTGCCATCCAGCCAGGCACTATCGCCACCGCTATACCAGACCCGAGCAGGGGCATTGCTGAAGTTCACCACCGGCAACGCCACCGCAGTCAACTGATTTTCAAGCACCGAGGCCGAACTCGAGTCCGTCGCACTCAGCATCTCGGTGTGACTCCCCGCCGATGCCTGGCTAAAACGGACCGTCAGTGCGCATCCGGCGCCGGCGGCTACGTCCGTACAGCTATTGTCTGCCAGGGTAAAGCCAGTGCCCGAGTCCAGCACGAGCGCACCGAGCGACGCCGAATTCTCGCCGTTATTAATCGCGGGTATAGTCCCCGAGATGGCATAGCCAACAGGGGCGTAGCCCAAGTCGGTGTGAGTATCCATGGAGAGGTGAGTCTGATGCTGGGCCAGCCAATCGGTATAATTGGCCAATCGGGTATACACACCCGGGAAATGGGCCAAGCCGCAACCATTCCCCCAACTGACGATCCCGACTTGCTGGGCATTGCTGCTGGAGCTCCCCACAATCAAGGGCCCACCTGAATCGCCGTAACAACTATCTTTGCCTCCAGCCAATTCACCCGCACACAGCATATTGCCAGTGACTTCACTGCCATAGGCGGAACTGCAATCGGTATCGCTGAGCAGCGGTATATCAACCTGCTGCAGAACCTTAGGGTAGTTGTAGGGGCTGGTTTCCTGGGTTGCCCCCCACCCCATGACGGTCAGGGGAGTACCCGCCGGTAAGTTGGCCATGGCGCTATAACCAATCGGCGCCAGAGACTCAAGGTTCAACTTGCTACTCAGATGCAACAGCGCCAAGTCTTGATCATACGTCTGGGTATTGTATTCCGGATGCACCAGGATGCGGTCCACCGCTGCAGCCCTGCCCGCCGTACTGACAGAGCCAAGATCATAGCCCCCGACGCGCACCAGTAAGTGGGCGGCGGATTCCCCTTCGACGCAATGAGCCGCTGTCAGCACCCACTGGCTGGCAATCAGGCTACCACCACAGAAGTGGGCGTTATACGGAGTCCCGCTGACGGACGCATATTCCAGGCTGACGATCCAGGGCCAGGCGCCCTCAGTTGCACTGTCGCCGCCAATAATCCGGGTTTCGGCCCCATAGCTGGCCGTAGTCGATAATAGGGCCAATCCCATGAACATCCATTGCTGCATGATATCCAGATCCTTCGTAACCACCATGAAACGATGAGCGTACAGTCAGCTCACGATAAACCGCTACTCTACGCGGAAATTGCCCAAAATTTCAGGCCCGAGCTCGGTAAAAAAAGATAAAAAAAACCCGCCAGTTGGCGGGTTTTTATAGATCTTAAACGTAGAGCTTATTCTTCGCTTTGTGCAACGGTCGCATCGGCAACCGGAGCCACAGGCTCTGCGGCCGGAGCAGCTTCACCCTGTTCATCTCGGATCGCTTCCTTGATGGACAGACGGACACGGCCCTGACGATCCACTTCCAGTACCTTGGCACGGACGATATCGCCCAGCTTCAGGTGGTCGGATACATCCTTCACGCGCTCGTCGGTGATCTGGGAGATATGAACCAGACCATCCTTACCCGGCAGAATGTTGACGAAAGCGCCAAAGTCGGCCAGACGGGCGACCTTGCCTTCATAGATGCGACCCACTTCCACTTCGGCAGTCAGCGCTTGGATGCGACGGATCGCTTCCTTGGCCGCTTCGCCATCCACAGCAGCAATCTTCACGGTACCGTCATCATCCAGCTCGATGGTGGTGCCGGTTTCTTCGGTCAGAGCACGGATCACGGAGCCGCCCTTACCGATAACATCCTTGATCTTCTCTGGGTTGATCTTGATGACGTGGATACGCGGCGCGAAATCGGAGATATCGGCACGCGGGGCGGCAATCGCCTCATCCATGACCTTCAGGATGTGCAGACGGGCATCGCGAGCTTGCTTCAGAGCAATCTGCATGATCTCTTTGGTGATGCCTTCGATCTTGATGTCCATCTGCAGTGCAGTCACACCTTCGGTGGTACCGGCAACCTTGAAGTCCATGTCGCCCAGATGATCTTCATCACCCAGGATGTCAGACAGCACGACGAAGCTGTCGCCTTCCTTGACCAGCCCCATGGCGATACCAGCCACAGACGCCTTGATCGGGACACCGGCATCCATCAGCGCCAGAGAGGAGCCACACACGGAAGCCATGGAGGAAGAACCGTTCGACTCGGTGATTTCGGAGACGATACGGACGGTATACGGGAACTCATCGGCGCTTGGCATAACGGCGAGAACGCCACGCTTGGCCAGACGGCCATGACCGATTTCACGACGCTTCGGTGAACCGACCATACCGGTTTCACCCACGCAGTACGGCGGGAAGTTGTAGTGCAGCATAAAGCGGTCGGTGCGCTCGCCGGCCAGTTCATCCAGGTTCTGCGCATCACGCTCGGTGCCCAGAGTACAAGCCACCAGAGCCTGAGTTTCACCGCGGGTGAACAAAGAGGAGCCGTGAACACGCGGCAACAAACCGGTACCCATGGACAGCGCCCGGACCATTTGCGGATCACGACCATCGATACGCGGCTCACCACGCAACACACGGCCACGAACGATGTCGCTTTCCAACGCGTGGAACATTTCACCAGCCAGTTTGGCATCCTGAGTCGCGTCTTCAGCAATGATCTGCTCGACCACTTTTTGCTTCAGGGCAGCAATAGCTTCGTAACGCACAGCCTTCTCGGTGATGCGGTAGGCTTCACCCAGCTCGGCAGTGGCCAGCTCAGCGATTTTGTCTTTGAGCACTGTATTGACAGCCGGAGCTTGCCAGTTCCATGACTTGGTACCGACTTCAGCAGCGAATTCATTGATCGCCTGGATGGCGGTCTGCATCTGGTCGTGACCGTAAACCACGGCACCCAGCATGGTCTCTTCGGAGAGGATCTTGGCTTCGGATTCCACCATCAACACGGCCGCTTCGGTACCGGCAACCACCAGATCCAGATCGCTGAACTTGGTTTCGCTGTTGGTCGGGTTCAGCACATATTGGCCATTGATATAACCGACACGGGCAGCACCAATCGGGCCATTGAACGGAATACCGGAGATAGCCAGCGCCGCAGAGGCACCGAGAATAGCGATGATGTCAGTCGGAACCTGCGGATTAGCAGAGACGACGGTAGCAATCACCTGAACTTCATTGAGAAAACCTTCCGGGAACAGCGGACGAATAGGACGGTCAATCAAACGGGAGATCAGGGTCTCAGATTCGCTCGGACGGCCTTCACGCTTGAAGAAACCACCGGGAATACGGCCAGCCGCATAGGTACGTTCTTGATAGTTGACCGTCAGAGGGAAGAAGTCACGACCCGGAGTCGCTTCTTTCTTGCCGACCACGGTAACGAACACAGCTGTGTCGTCCATGCTAGCCATGACGGCACCTGTGGCTTGACGCGCCATGACGCCGGTTTCCAGGGTGACGGTGTGTTGACCGTATTGGAAGGTTTTTACTATAGGATTCACGTGAATTTCCTTTATCTGTTTAGGTCGCTAATTTCGCGCATGATTATATCTGATCGGCCACCAAAGGTAAGCAAGGGGAAACCCTTCTTTTTTGTGACTCATCCCGAGGTTCCAGCGCAGGAGTCTCGCGGGAGCAATAAACCGATAGCCGTTGATGGCTTGGGGAAGAAAAATCGGAAAAACAAGAAGGAGGCCGAGGCCTCCTTCTTTAAAACTGTTCGGTAACAATGAACCGTGCAGTTGCTTACGACGTTGCGACGAATTAACGACGCAGACCCAGCTTCTGGATCAGAGCTTGATAACGAGCAGCGTCTTTGCGCTTCAGGTAGTCCAGCAACTTACGACGTTGGGAAACCATACGCAGCAGGCCACGGCGACCGTGGTGATCCTTGCTGTGCACTTCGAAGTGACCTTGCAGGTGGTTGATAGAAGCGGTCAACAGAGCCACTTGGACTTCTGGTGAGCCAGTGTCATTAGTACCACGAGCGTTGTCAGCGACGATTTGTGCTTTGATTTCTGCATTTAGTGACATAGTGATTCTCCAGCTTAATGTGATTTCCCGCCGATCACTAATTCAGCGGGAAAATGGGACGCGGCATTCTGTCATAGCCGCCCCCGGGTCGCAAGTTTTGTCGCGGCATATTATTCGCTGTCGGACTCGTCATCGTCGTTGCCGATACGAACCAGACGACGGGGTGCGACCTTACCATCGCTGTCAATCTCGCCGACACCGATAAATTCGCGCTCGTCGCCAACCGTCATGCGGACAAAACCACTCGCTGGTGCCTGGGGAACCTGCACGGCCTGGCCCTGGTTCACATAGCTGGCCACGACGGCCGACATGTTGACTTCAGGCAAGCTGTCCACGGCGGTATCCATAGGCAGTAACAGCGGGTCCAACTCTTCGCGCGGTGGCCGACCTTCGGCTTTGCAACGGTCAAATATGGCCTGCAGTTGTTCGATGGTCAGCATACGTTCAGCCGGATAGCGAGCCACCTGACTACGATGTAGCTGGGTGACATGGGCACCACAACCCAGCAACTCACCGAGATCATCGATGATGGTGCGGATGTAAGTTCCCTTGGAGCAATGAATATCCAGCACCAGCTTGTCACCGCTGAACTCCAGCATATTCAACTCATAGACGGTGATAGGACGCGCTTCACGTTCGATCTCGATGCCTTCACGCGCATATTCATAGAGCGGTTTGCCCTGATGCTTGAGCGCTGAAAACATGGATGGAACCTGCAGGCTGTCGCCCCGAAAACGAGTTAACGCCTGTTGCAGTTGCGACTCGGTAAACGCCAGTGGCCGCGTGCTGATAATGGTGCCATCAGAATCGCTGGTATTAGTCCGTTCACCCAACTTGGCTGTGACCTGATAGCGTTTGTCCGCATCCAGCAGGAATTGAGAAAACTTGGTCGCCTCGCCCAGGCAAATAGGTAACATGCCGGTGGCCAGAGGATCTAAAGCTCCGGTATGACCCGCTTTGGCGGCGTTATAGATCCGCTTGACTTGCTGCAGAGCGTCATTGGAGGTAATGCCGCTGGGCTTGGCCAGCAACAGGATGCCGTGCACATCACGGCCTTTGAAGCGACGTCGTCGAGACATCTTTAGTCTTTTGCCTCCTCGTTCTGACCATCAGCGTGCATGCGCTGTTCGTCTTCACGAATCGTGTTACTAACCAGGTTGGAGATACGCATCCCTTCAACCAACGTTCTGTCGTAAGCAAACCGCAATTCCGGCACCACTCGCAGCTGCATGGCTTTACCCAGCAGGATACGAATATAGCCGGAAGCTTCGGTTAAACCCTTGAGTCCGGTTTCAATCCGCTCGGCTTCACTCAGTTCTTCGTTCTGCCCGGCATAATTGAGGAAGGTGACGAATACCTTGGCATGCTGCAGATCACCGGATACTTCAACATCCGATACCGTAACCATACCAATGCGCGGATCTTTGACCTCGCGCTGTAAAATGACGGCCACTTCGCGTTGCAGCTGTTGCGCCACACGACTGGCTCGGCTGAATTCTTTTGCCATTCAAGGCTCCTGAACTAAAAAAGGGGGCATTACGCCCCCCTCTTGGAGATTACAGCGTACGCTGGATCTCGACGATTTCATAAACTTCAATCTGGTCACCGGTCCGCACGTCATTGTAATTCTTGACCGCGATACCACACTCGTAACCATTCTTGACTTCAGGCACGTCATCCTTGAAGCGACGCAGGGATTCCAGCTCGCCTTCGTAAATAACCACGTTGTCGCGCAGTACACGGATCGGGCTATTACGCTTGACGGTCCCTTCGGTCACCATACAACCGGCAACGGCACCAAACTTCGGTGACTTGAAGACATCCCGAACTTCAGCCAGACCAATGATCTGTTGCTTGAATTCCGGAGCCAACATACCGCTCATGGCTTGCTTCACTTCATCAATCAAATCATAGATGACGGAGTAGTAACGCAAGTCGATGCTCTCGGAATCGATGACGCGACGGGCAGACGCATCGGCACGCACGTTGAAGCCGAGGATGATGGCGTTGGAGGCTGCAGCCAAGCTGGCGTCGGTTTCAGTGATACCACCCACCCCGGAGCCGATGATCTTGACCTTCACTTCATCGGTAGACAGTTTGAGCAAGGAGTCACAGATGGCTTCGGTAGAACCCTGTACATCGGCCTTGAGGACCACGTTGAGTTCGGAGACTTCGCCTTCGCCCATGCTGGAGAACATGTTTTCCAGCTTGGCCTTCTGTTGACGGGCCAGTTTGACATCGCGGAACTTGCCTTGACGATAAAGAGCCACTTCGCGGGCCTTCTTCTCATCACGGACCACAGTCGCTTCATCACCGGCAGCCGGGACGCCTGACAAACCGAGAATTTCAACCGGAATGGACGGACCCGCTTCTTTCACGTCACGACCCAGTTCGTCACGCATGGCACGCACACGACCGTATTCGAAGCCGCACAGCACTATATCGCCCTGACGCAGCGTCCCTTCCTGAACCAGAACGGTAGCCACAGGACCACGGCCTTTATCCAGACGGGATTCGATGACGACACCGCTGGCCATGGCATCACGGACCGCGGTCAATTCCAATACTTCGGATTGCAGCAGGATGGCGTTCAGCAGATCATCAATACCTTCGCCGGTCTTGGCTGAAACCTTGACGAACTGATGCTCACCACCCAGGTCTTCGGCTACGACACCATAGCGGGTCAACTCGGTCATGACTCGCATCGGCTCGGCAGTGGGCTTGTCCACCTTGGTTACGGCAACAACCAACGGCACGTTCCCGGCCGTGGCGTGCTGGATTGCTTCGATGGTTTGCGGCATGACGCCGTCATCAGCGGCAACAACCAGAACCACGATATCGGTCGCCTTGGCACCACGAGCACGCATGGCGGTAAACGCCGCGTGACCCGGAGTATCCAGGAAAGTGATCATGCCATTGTCAGTTTCGACATGGTAAGCACCGATGTGCTGGGTAATACCACCGGCTTCACCCGCGGCAACCTTGGCCTTACGGATGTAGTCGAGCAGAGAGGTCTTACCATGGTCGACGTGGCCCATGATGGTGACAACCGGTGCGCGGCCTTCAGCCTTGGCGGTGGAATCACGATCTTGCATCACGGCTTCTTCCAGTTCGTTCTCACGACGCAGGATAACCTTGTGACCCATTTCTTCGGCAACCAGTTGAGCAGTTTCCTGATCGATAACCTGGTTAATGGTCGCCATGGCGCCCATTTTCATCATTACCTTGATGACTTCGACACCCTTGACCGCCATCTTGGCCGCCAATTCACCGACGGTGACCGTCTCACCGATGACCACATCACGGGTCACAGGTTGAACCGGCTTGTTAAAGCCATGCTGAATGGAGCTCTTGCTACGCTTGCCCTTGCGCTGGCGGGAGTTCCGCTCTTCGCGAGCATCGTCTTCACGGCTCTTGGTCTTCTTGACTGCACCACGGCGACGATTGCGAGCTTCTTCTTCGCGCTCGCGCTGAGCTTCGGCTTCTTTGACAAAAGTGGAAGTCGTTGCGGCATCGTCGTCCTGCTCTTCGGCTTTACGACGCGCGGCTTCTTCTTCTGCCCAGCGGGCACTGTTTTCTTCAGCCAGGCGCTTGGCCTCTTCGGCGATACGAGCAGTTTCTTCCTCAACCTTACGGAGAACTTCCTGCTCTTGCTGACGTTTCAATGCCTCTGCTTCACGCTTGGCCATCTCTTCTGCCTCTTGGCGAGCCTTTCTCTCGGCGTCAGTTTCATTACTGTGCGCCGCCTTGCGTGCCTTGTCCTTGGCATCAGCATCCGCTTTGGCTTTCGCCTCTGCTTTGGCCTTCGCTTCTGCCTCGGCCTTGGCTTTGGCTTCAGCCAATGCAACCGCTTCGGCAGCCTTACGAGCCTCATCGGCTTCGCGCTGGGCTAAATCTTCAGCTGCTTTGACTTCTTCATCGGCAGCGGAGCGACGGACGTAGGTACGAGATTTACGTACTTCAACCTGTACAGACTTGTTCTTACCACCCGCACCCTGAACACTCAAGGTACTTTTGGTCTTGCGCTGCAACGTCATACGCTTGGGCTCTGCGTCATCGTCGCCACCGTGTTGCTTTTTCAGATGAGCCAGCAAGGCTTGCTTTTCATCTTCACTGACCATTTCGTCGACAGATTTGCGGATACCCGCATCAGTAAACTGCTGAAGAAGACGCTCAACCGATGTGTCTATATCGGTGGCCAGTTGTGTAACGGATACTTCTGACATTCTTTACCTCCGCAGTTTTATTCGGCCTGCTCACCGAACCAGCAGATATTGCGAGCAGCCATGATGAGTTGGCCCGCCTTCTCTTCGGTCATACCTTCGATCCCCATCAGATCGTCAATTCCTTGCTCTGCCAGGTCTTCCAGAGTTCCGATCCCGCGGGCGGCCAGCATATAGGCCATCTCGCGACCGATCCCCTTAAGCCCCAGAAGGTCTTCTGCAGGTTCAACCCCTTCGAAAGATTCTTCTTTGGCCAGTGCCCGAGTACTCAAGGCCTGCTTGGCGCGGCCGCGTAGCTCTTCGACTGTGTCTTCATCAAAACCATCGATGGAGAGCAGCTCATTGAGTGGCACATAAGCAATTTCTTCGATTGTCGAGAAGCCTTCGTCGATCAGGACTTCGGCAAACTCGTCATCGATATCCAGAGACTGGGTAAACAGGTTCAGGATGCGATCTTTCTCGGCTTGATGCTTGGCCTGCATGTCTTCAACGGTCATGACATTCAGCTCCCAACCGGTGAGTTGAGACGCCAGGCGAACGTTCTGACCATTGCGACCAATGGCCTGCGCCAGATTGCTGGAAATGACCGCAATATCCATGGTGTGATTGTCTTCATCAACGATGATGGACGCTACGTCGGCCGGAGCCATGGCATTAATCACATACTGTGCCGGATTATCATCCCACAAGACGATATCGATGCGCTCGCCACCTAATTCGCTGGATATTGCCTGAACACGGGCTCCCCGCATGCCGACGCAAGCACCAATCGGATCGATACGACGATCATTGGTTTTGACGGCAATCTTGGCTCGGGAACCCGGATCGCGGGCAGCACCCTTGATGTCGATGACCTCTTCACCAATTTCTGGCACTTCAATGCGAAACAGCTCTTTCAGAAAGTCAGGGCTCGCACGGCTGATAAACAGCTGGGAACCACGCGCTTCTGGGCGCACCGCAGCCAGCAAACCGCGGACGCGATCCCCTGGGCGGAAAGATTCACGCGGCAGCATATCTTCACGGTACAGCACACCTTCGGCGTTGTTGCCCAGATCCATAATCACGTTATCGCGATTCTGTTTCTTAACCACAGCCGTGATGATGCTTCCTTCCTGATCCTTGAACTGTTCGACGACTTGCGCACGTTCAGCCTCACGGACCTTCTGGACTATGACTTGCTTGGCGGTCTGGGTGGTAATACGGTCGAAGGTGACAGAATCGATCTCGTCTTCGATGTACTCACCCAACTGGATTTCCGGCTCTTCGACACGCGCGGCATCAAAGGTGATTTCACGGAAGGGATTCTCCAGCTGACCCTGCATATCAACAACTTGCCAGCGACGATACGTTATATAATCACCGGTTTTGCGATCGATGCTGACTCGAACCTCGATATCACCTTCATATTTTTTCTTCGTTGCAGTTGCCAATGCCGTTTCCAAAGCCTGGAAGATCTTTTCACGGGGCACGGCTTTTTCGTTAGAAACCGCTTCTACAACTGCCAAAATCTCTTTATTCATCTCCGACAGCCTCGTTAATCAAAGTTCGGAACCAGATTTGCCTGCTGAATATTGGCAAAGGCAACCGTTTCTTCATTACCATCAACGACCAGGACCAACATTTCGCCCTCGATACGTGTGATAACACCCTTATATTTACGGCGATTGTTCACCGCCATCCGTAGCGTCAGGCTAACCTGCTCGCCTAAATATTTTTCGTATTGTTCAGGTTTGAACAGAAGACGATCCATCCCGGGAGACGAAACCTCAAGGTTGTACTCCGTCGTGATAGGATCTTCGACATCGAGGATACTGCTGACCTGGTGACTAACCTCGGCACAATTCTCGACGGTGATGCCATTTTCATGGTCGATAAATACACGCAGGGTCGAATGCTTGCCAGCTCGGACAAATTCAATACCCCAGAGTTCGAATCCAAGTGACTCGACAGGACTCTCCAACATCTGGATTAGTCGTTGTTCCAACGTAGCCAATGCGACCCTCCATAAACGAAAAAAGGGCATGAAGCCCAGTACAATGACTCACCCTTAACGGTATCCGCAAAGTGTAAATCGCAAATAACAAAAAGCCCCGATTATTCAAATCGGGGCTTTACAACAGGACCCTGATTGTCGTCTCGCGGCGACCGTCCTTTTATTGTTCAGCAAGGACGTGACTGAAATTGGTTGCGGGGGCCGGATTTGAACCGACGACCTTCGGGTTATGAGCCCGACGAGCTACCGGACTGCTCCACCCCGCGTCCGAAATCGTGCGAGATTATAGTCGCTTGTGAATCAGGCTTCAAGCAACGCGACTCTCTTCTAAACATTGGTGCCCAGCGCGGGACTTGAACCCGCACGCCCGAAAGCACTACCCCCTCAAGATAGCGTGTCTACCAATTCCACCAGCTGGGCAATTTAAACTTTAGTTTGGTACGTCTGCGTCTTTGCTAACCGGCGCTTCAGCTACCTTTTCCTTCACCTGTTCTACGGCTGCAGGCTTGGATAAATCTGTCCAGTTTTCAGTGGGTTTAGTGCGCTCGTGACTCAATGCACCCAGCACCAGACTCAGCACAAAAAATGCTGCCGCCAGAATACCGGTGGCTCGGGTCATGAAATTACCAGAACCTGAAGAACCGAACACGGTGTTAGATGCACCAGCGCCAAACGAAGCACCCATGCTTGCACCTTTACCTTGCTGGACCAACACCAAGCCGATAACAGCCAGAGCGACCAACAGATAAACCACCAATAAAATTTCGTACATAATCACACCTTAAGCTGACTTGCAGATGTATATCGACACCAGAATGTCGGGCTGTGCCAGCAAGGCACCGACCAAGCGCTTGTCTTGACCGTAAGTAATGACGAGGATCACTACTTCTCAAATTTTTTTGCGGGAGAACTCTCTTTACCGCAGAAGCCCCACCACATGCAGATGCCGTCACAAACGACCTCCAGCTCTGGAGCGGGGCTAATACTATCCAGCCAGTTCTCCACTGACAAGCAGTTTTTTCCAATTCAGGTTCGTTTGCGCATTTTCTCAGCAAAACAAATACCTAGAATATTTTGATAGTTAGGGGACCAATTTAACTCGGTCGGCAATCCCCTGCGCTAGGCGATTGACCTGCTCACCATCCTCACCTTCCACCATGACTCGAATCAGCGGCTCAGTACCGGACTTACGCAGCAACACTCGTCCCCGGCCCGCCAGTTCAGCCTCGGCGCGGGCTACTTCGGCCAACACCTCAGCATCCAGTGTCGGGTCCTGAGCCGCCGTGAATCGGACATTGACCAGTACCTGCGGAAACATCTGCATCCCCGAACGCAGGGCTTGTAAATGGCAACGGCGACGGACCATCGCCTTGAGCACTTGTAATGAAGCGACTATGCCATCACCCGTGGTAGAGTGATCCAGATAGATCACATGGCCGGAGTTTTCTCCACCCAGACGCCAGCCTAGCTCCTTGAGCATTTCCATCACATAGCGATCACCGACCTTGGCACGGCAAAACGGGATGTCCAGCTGTTGTAATGCCAGCTCCAGACCCAGATTGGACATCTGGGTGCCCACAACCCCACCCGGCAGTTTGCCGAGTTCGTGCAGATCCCGCGCTATCATGTAGAGGATTTCATCGCCATCAATCAGGTAACCGGTCTGATCCACCATCATCACCCGATCGCCATCACCATCAAAGGCAATCCCCAGATCCGCCTGTTCGGCCAGTACCCGCGCCACCAAGGCCTCCGGCTCGGTAGAGCCAACCCCGGCATTGATATTCAAGCCATCTGGAGTGCAACCCATCACGACGACATCAGCGCCCAGCTCGCGAAACACCGAAGGGGCTATGTGGTAGGTGGCGCCATGGGCACAATCCAGCACAATCTTCAGCCCATCCAGACTCAACTCCCCGGGGAAGGAGCTCTTGCAGTATTCGATATAGCGACCGGGAGCATCATCAATCCGACTGGCCTTGCCTAACTTGGCCGACTCGACACAACTCATGGGTTGATCCAACTCGGCTTCGATTTCGAGCTCCACCTCATCGGGTAACTTGGTGCCATCTTGCGAGAAAAACTTGATGCCGTTGTCATAGTAGGGATTGTGCGAAGCACTGATGACAACCCCCGCCTCGGCACGGAACGCCCGGGTCAGATATGCCACTGCCGGGGTCGGCATGGGGCCGAGTAATACCGCCTTGATCCCGGCAGCCGATAAACCGGCCTCCAGAGCGGATTCCAGCATGTACCCGGAAATACGAGTATCTTTGCCAATGAGAACCTTACGGGTCCCCTGCCTGGCCAGCACCTTACCTGCGGCCCAACCCAGTTTCATCACGAAATCAGGCGTGATTGGATACTCGCCCACCAAACCTCGAATACCGTCCGTACCAAAATATTTTCTGCTCATTGCTTCTTCATTCTCTTTATTTGCTGAACTGTGCCGCATAGGAGAATACCCGTAAGGCATCTGCTGTTTCTTTGACGTCATGCACGCGAATGATATGCGCCCCTTGCTGCAAAGCAAAGAGTGCGGCGGCCAGACTTCCGGCTAGACGTTCGTCAACATCACGTTGTAACAGGTTCCCAATCATGGACTTACGGGACATCCCCACCAGTAGCGGCAGATCGAAAGACGAAAACTCATCCAGACGTCCCAACAACTCATAATTTTGGTCCAGGGTTTTGCCAAAACCAAACCCAGGGTCCAGAACTAAGGCTTCGCGCCCGATCCCTGCAGCCAAGCAGGCGGCAATCCGCTCGTGAAAAAACGCTTTGATATCGCCGAGTAGATCCACATAGTGCGGTGCCTGTTGCATCGTGCGGGGCGCCCCCTGCATATGCATCAGACAGATTGGCACTCGAGCTTGTGCCGCAACGGCCAATGCACCGGGCTCCGCCAGTGCGCGAATATCATTGATCAGATGAGCACCTGCCGCCGCGCTAGCTTTCATGACAGCGGGTTTGTAGGTATCCACCGAAAGCCAGACATCCAGTTCCGAACTCAACCGCTCAACAACCGGAACAACCCGGGCCAACTCCTCGTCCAATCCCACTTCGGCCGCACCGGGACGCGTGGATTCGCCACCAATATCGATCAGGGTAGCCCCAGCGTTCACCATAGCTTCAGCATGGCGCAACGCATTGTCTAACGTCTGAAAACGCGCGCCATCAGAGAATGAATCGGGAGTGACATTCAGTATCCCCATGACCTGAGGACGGGCCAAATCGAGGACTCGCCCTTTGCTACGCAATAACATGCACGACTCTCCAAAGAAAAACCCCGAGCCAGGCCCGGGGTCAGAAGATCAAACAGATATCAATTTTGCGGATTTTCACCCTTCTTGGTGTCATCCGACTCAACGGCATCATCAGGCGATACAGGGTCTGCGCTCGTCACCTCGGTATCGTCTAAAGCAACCGCCGGTGTGGCGGCATCCGTAGCGGCTGTATCGCTATCTTCAGCCAGATAACCTGCCGGCAATCGAACTTCCCGACGCGACATCAGATCCTCGATTTGCTTGGCATCGATGGTCTCATACTTCATCAACGCATCTTTCATATTGTGCAAAATATCCAGATTCTCCATCAGGATATGTTTGGCTCTATCATAGTTGCGGTTGATGACATGTTTGATTTCGGCATCGATCGCTCGAGCCGTATCATCCGACATGTGTTTGGCCTTGGCCATGGAGCGGCCTAGGAAGACCTCACCCTCATCTTCGGCATAGAGCATAGGCCCCATTTCTTCAGACATGCCCCACTGAGTCACCATCTTGCGCGCTATATCCGTCGCCCGTTCAATGTCATTCGAAGCACCTGTGGTCATTTTCTCCCGACCATAGATGATCTCTTCAGCAATACGGCCACCATACAGGCTGGATACCATGGACTCCAGATACTGCTTGGAATGACTCCAGCGATCTTGCTCTGGCAGATACATGGTCACACCCAGAGCTCGCCCCCGAGGAATGATAGACACCTTATAAACAGGATCATGATCCGGTACCATGCGTCCGACGATGGCATGCCCGGCTTCGTGGTAGGCGGTCATCTCCTTTTCGCTTTCAGTCATAACCATGGATTTGCGCTCGGCACCCATCATGATCTTGTCTTTCGCCCGTTCAAACTCGGTCATGCTGACCAGGCGTTTGTTACTACGGGCCGCAAAAAGAGCCGCTTCATTCACCAGGTTGGCTAGATCCGCCCCGGAGAACCCAGGCGTTCCACGTGCGATTACGGATGGGTCCACATCATCGCCCAGGGGAACTTTGCGCATATGCACCTTGATGATCTGCTCCCGGCCACGAACATCCGGTAGCCCTACAACCACCTGACGGTCGAAACGCCCCGGACGCAGCAGAGCTGGGTCCAGTACATCGGGGCGGTTGGTCGCTGCGATCACGATGACAGCCTCATGGCCTTCGAAACCATCCATCTCCACCAGCATCTGGTTGAGAGTTTGCTCTCGTTCGTCATGTCCACCACCCAGACCTGCACCCCGTTGACGACCAACTGCATCAATTTCATCAATAAAGATGATACAAGGCGCTGACTTCTTGGCCTGTTCGAACATGTCGCGAACCCGAGAGGCACCGACACCGACGAACATTTCTACGAAGTCCGAGCCGGATATGGCAAAGAACGGTACCTTGGCTTCGCCAGCAATAGCTTTCGCCAATAGGGTTTTACCGGTACCCGGCTGACCGACCATCAAGATACCCTTGGGGATCTTGCCGCCCAGCTTCTGGAAGCGAGAAGGATCTTTAAGGTAATCGACCAGTTCCTTCACTTCTTCCTTTGCCTCGTCACAACCCGCAACATCAGCAAAAGTGGTCTTGATTTGGTCTTCGCCCATCAGCCGAGCGCGACTCTTGCCAAAGGACATGGCGCCTTTACCACCGCCCCCCTGCATCTGCCGCATGAAGAATATCCAGACGCCAATCAGTAACAACATGGGGAACCAGGAAACGAAGATAGAGCCCAACAGACTCGGCTCCTCCGGCTTCTCACCTTGGACTTTGACGTTGTACTTCAGAAGATCATTGATCAAGTTATTATCCGGCATCGGAATGACGGTCAGAAACTTGTCGCCATTACGCTTGATGCCATTGATAACCTTGCCATCGATGCGAACTTCCCGGATCTGCTCTTGTGAGACCTCGCGAACGAACGTGGTGTAATCCAGTTGTCGACCGGAGCTGTCGCCAGGACTGAAGCTTTGGAACAGGGACATCAGCACCACGGCGATGACCAGCCAAAGGATCAAATTTTTCGCCATATCACTCAAATCATTAACCTCGCAATTTGATGGCCAGGAAGGAGTTGGGGTCAGGTTACTACAGTTTAAAACCTGTAGCCACAATGTAGACTTCCCGTGATCGGGCCCGAGAGGAGTCAGGTTTACGAACCTTCACAACCTTGAACAATTCACGAACCGCTTTGAGATATTCTTCCGAACCCACGCCCTGGAATACCTTGACCACAAAGCTGCCATTCGCCGCTAAAACTTGCCGACACATATCCAACGCCAGTTCGATCAGATAGATGGATCTGGGCTGGTCGACAGCTGGAGTGCCTGACATATTCGGCGCCATATCGGACAAGACAACATCCACCTTGGCATCCCCAACTCGCTCCAGCAATGCCGCCAAGACAGACTCTTCGCGAAAATCGCCTTGCAAAAAATCGACTCCCGCAATCGGGTCCATCGGCAGGATATCACAGGCAATGACACGCCCCTTGTCACCCACCTGCTCGACGCAGAACTGCGACCAACCGCCCGGAGCGGCCCCGAGATCCACAACCGTCATACCCGGTTTGATTAATTTATCTTTGAGCTGGATTTCATCGATTTTGAAAACAGCACGGGAACGCAGGCCTAGCTTTTGGGCCTTTTGTACATATTTGTCATCGAAATGCTCTTTTAACCAGCGCGTGGAGCTGGGTGTACGCTTCTTTTTACTCATGATGAATTAGTACTCTAAGCCTAAAGGCTATTAGTATTAGTCAAGATATGGGGGTAGAATACGCCCCTTTCAACCCGACCAATGAAGAAATAGCCATGAATCTGACGACCAAACAGAAGCAATACCTCAAGGGTATCGCTCACAGCCTCAAGCCGGTAGTGATGCTGGGCCAGCATGGTCTGACTGAAGGTGTGTTGGCCGAAATCGATGCTGCCTTGGCTCACCATGAATTGATCAAGGTGAAAGTGGCAGGCGAAGATCGAGAAACCAAACAACTGATCGCTCAGGCCATACTGCGGGAATCCCGCGCAGAACAAGTGCAAATGATGGGGAACATGCTGACGCTGTTCCGTCAGGCAGAAGAGAGCAACTTCACTCTGCCACGCAAATAAGCACTACTACTCGTTTTAAAAGGGGGCCTGGGCCCCCTTTTACTTTTTCTGGATCGAAACTAGATGTACTGAACGTCGAGGATCTCATACTCGACATCCCCTGCCGGAGTCTTGATCAGTGCCACGTCGTCCACTTCCTTCCCGATCAAGCCACGCGCGATCGGTGAATTGACCGAAATCATGCCAACTTTGAAGTCCGCCTCGTCATCCCCCACGATGCGATAGGTGATCTCCTCTTCGGTGTCACTCTTCAGCATGGTAACGGTAGCCCCAAACACCACACGGCCAGTTTGCGGCAGTTTGGTGACATCAATGATCTGGGCCTTGGACAGCTTGCCTTCAATGTCCTGGATCCGACCCTCACAGAAGCTCTGCTGTTCACGAGCCGCATGATATTCCGCATTTTCTTTCAGATCACCGTGAGCACGAGCCTCGGCAATCGCTTCAATAATCTTCGGGCGCAGATCGCTCTTTAAATATTCCAACTCTTCACGAAGTTTCTCTGCACCACGAACAGTCATTGGGGTTTGGTTCATACGCTAACCCTATTTTTCAATGGCTTGATCCGAAAAAACAAATGTCTGCCCAAAACCAGTCCGGACAGACATTCATTAACCTTTGTCCTGCATTCTAATATGAATGCGTCAGGAGATCATCCCCTCTCCCCGCTTCGACTAGCTGGTGAGGTCATCAAAAAACCGCTTCACACCATCGAAGAAGCCCTGAGCCTTGGGTTTATGCAACTGGGTTTCAGCGCCATTGAACGAGTCTTCCAACTGCTTGAGCAGATCTTTTTGCTCATCGCTGAGATTGACTGGCGTTTCGACCACCGCCTTGCACAGCAAGTCCCCCTCGGCGCCGGAGCGCAGGGAGCGAACCCCCTTGCCGCGCATACGGAACATGCGCCCGGTCTGGGTTTCGGACGGGATTTTCAGCATCACCCGCCCTTCCAGGGTCGGTACTTCAATTTCGCCCCCCAAGGCTGCGGAGGTAAAGCTGATCGGCACCTCACAGTACAGGTTGTTACCATCCCGTACGAAAATCGGATGCTCTTTGACATGAACCTGAACATACAGATCACCCGCTGGAGCGCCAGCTTCTCCGGCCTCGCCTTCTCCAGCCAGACGGATACGATCACCCGTATCAACCCCCGCAGGAATCTTCACATTCAGGGTTTTGGTTTTCTGGTAGCGCCCTTCACCATGGCACTTGCGGCACGGATCCTTGATGATCTTGCCCTTGCCCCGACAATGAGGACAAGCCTGGCTAACGGCAAAGAAGCCCTGCCGCATCTGCACTTGTCCACTACCATGGCAGGTAGGACAAGTTTGGGGTTGCGAGCCAGCCTTGGCTCCCGAACCATGGCACTCATCACACCCGACCAGGGTGGGAACCTTGATCTCTTTGCTGACGCCTCGGACCGCTTCCTCCAGCGTGAGCTCCATGTTGTAGCGCAAATCGGCTCCCCGAGCCGCGCGCTGTTGACGCCGACCACCACCGAAAATATCACCAAACACATCGCCGAAGATATCGCCGAAATCCGCGTTCCCGCCACCAAAACCACCGGCTCCGCCGCCCATGCTGGGATCGACACCAGCATGACCATACTTGTCATATGCAGCGCGCTTTTGCGGATCGGTCAGGATTTCGTAAGCCTCCTTGACCTCTTTGAATTTATCTTCCGCCTTTGGATCTTCGCGGTTGCGGTCGGGATGGAATTTCATCGCCAAGCGTTTGTAGGCCTTCTTGATCTCGCGATCCTCGGCCGTGCGCTCTACACCCAGTACTTCATAAAAGTCGCGTTTTGACATGTTCTCTCAAGTCCGTGCTGATGGATACACAGACGGGCGTTGGTTGCCCAACGCCCGTTTCAACTACCGAACAACCCGGCAACTATTACTTTTTGTCGTCTTTGACTTCTTCAAATTCAGCATCGACGACATCATCCTGTGGCTTACTTTGCTGCTGGCCAGCATCACCACCCTGAGCATGGGCTTGCTGTTCAGCCTGCTGCTGGGCAATTTCCATCAACTTCTGGGCAGCCGTCATCAGTTCTTGCTGCTTGGCTTCGATGACTGACTTGTCATCACCCTTGGTTGCCTCTTCCAGTGCCTTGATCGCCTCTTCAATCTTGTGCTTTTCGTCGCTCGGCAATGCTTCACCAGCTTCGGTCACTTGCTTACGAGTCGCGTGGATCAGGGCATCCGCTTGGTTACGAGCCTGAACCATCTCTTCAAACTTCTTGTCGTCAGCCGCATTCAGCTCAGCCTCACGGACCATGCGCTCAATTTCAGCATCGGTCAAACCAGAAGAAGCCTGAATGGTGATTCGCTGCTCCTTGCCGGTATCCTTGTCCTTGGCAGAGACATGGAGAATACCATCGGCATCGATGTCGAAGGTGACTTCAATCTGCGGCAGACCACGCGGTGCAGGACGGATACCTTCCAGATTAAACTGGCCCAGTGACTTGTTGTCGCTGGCACGCTTACGTTCACCCTGCAGCACGTGAATGGTCACGGCAGACTGGTTGTCATCGGCGGTGGAGAACACCTGGGACTTTTTGGTCGGAATCGTGGTGTTCTTTTCGATCAGCGCCGTCATGACGCTGCCCATGGTCTCGATACCCAGAGACAGCGGCGTCACATCCAGCAGCAGCACGTCGTGTTTTTCACCGGCCAGTACACCCCCCTGAATCGCGGCCCCCATGGCCACAGCTTCATCCGGGTTCACGTCCTTACGGGGCTCTTTACCGAAGAAATCGGTAACGGCCTTCTGGACCATGGGCATACGGGTTTGACCACCCACCAGGATGACGTCATCGATCTCGGATACAGACAGACCGGAATCCTTGAGCGCGACACGAACAGGCTCCAGTGAATCCTTAACCATATCTTCAACCAAAGACTCCAGCTTGGAACGAGTTACCTTGATGTTCATGTGCTTCGGACCAGTCTGGTCGGCCGTGATATATGGCAGATTGACATCGGTCTGTTGAGCAGAAGAGAGTTCAATCTTGGCTTTTTCAGCTGCTTCTTTCAGGCGTTGCAGAGCCAGCATGTCGTTACGCAGATCCATGCCTTGCTCACGCTTGAACTCATCAACCAGATAGTTGATCAGACGGTTGTCGAAGTCTTCCCCACCCAGGTGAGTATTACCATTGGTAGCCAGTACCTCGAATGTGGTTTCGCCATCCATCTCATCAATTTCGATGATGGAGATATCGAAGGTACCACCACCCAGGTCATATACGGCAACCTTGCGTTCACCCTTGATCTTGTTGACACCATACGCGAAAGCAGCGGCAGTCGGTTCGTTGATGATGCGCTTCACTTCCAGACCGGCAATACGACCAGCATCCTTGGTGGCTTGACGCTGGGCATCGGTAAAGTAGGCCGGAACTGTGATAACCGCCTCAGTGACGGGCTCACCCAGGAAGTCTTCGGCAGTTTTCTTCATCTTCTTCAGCACTTCGGCTGAAATTTGCGGCGGCGCCATGCGCTTGCCTTTGACTTCAACCCAGGCATCGCCATTGTCGGCGCGGGTGATGCCGTATGGCATAATCTTCAGATCGCGCTGAACTTCTTCGTCTTCAAAACGACGACCGATCAGGCGCTTGATCGCAAACAGGGTGTTCTTAGGGTTGGTAACCGCCTGACGCTTGGCTGGCTGACCAACCAGAATTTCACCGTCATCAGCATAAGCAATGATGGACGGAGTAGTACGATCACCTTCCGCGTTTTCGATGACACGAGCATGGTCACCATCCAGAATGGCAACGCAAGAGTTGGTCGTACCCAGGTCAATACCAATGATTCTACCCATTTCTAATCTCCGTAAATCTGCAAAAATGCGTTTAACTTGTCTCTTGTGGTACTAAGTGGGGGTGTGAACTTCGGTTTTCAATCACCAGCATTCATTTTTTTCATCCCACTTTCGCCCTTGTCACTGATATGGGGATAACCACAGCACCCTTCAAGAGGCTGGTTATAAAAAAACCCACCTGACGGTGGGTTCTTTGCGACAACGCAACCATCAGGCCTGAACATCAACGCTCGGCGTCCGAGCAACCATCACCATGGCTGGTCGAATGATACGGCCGTTCAGCTCATAACCTTTTTGCATCACAGCGATGACAGAATTCGGCGCCACCTGGCCATTTTCCACCATGCTGATCGCCTGGTGGCGATTGGGGTCGAATGGTTCGCCCAGCGGATTAATCGCCTCAACGCCAAATTTGGCGACTGTGCTCAGCATGGAGCGCAGGGTCAAATCCACTCCCTCTAGCGTCGGTTTTAACGCTTCGTTGTCCCGATCCGAAAGTTCCAGCGCACGTTCCAGGCTGTCAATGACCGGTAAGAGTTCACCGGAGAACTTCTCCAGAGCAAATTTATGCGCCTTCTCGACATCCTGAGCGGAACGACGACGCAAATTTTCCATCTCGGCAGCAATGCGTAACGCACGGTCTTTCTCTTCCTGCGCAGCAGCCTCGGCTTGCGCCAGCTTCTCCAATAGCACAGTCAGCTCATCCGTAGCAGTGGAGCCGGTGCCAGCATTGGCTTGCTCTGCATCTTGCAGCGCGTCATTGGTCAGCTCTGCACTCTGTTCCATCGCTTGTTCTTGGTTACTCATCACATCTCCAACACAACAGTTTCTTTCACCTGCGCCTATTATGGGGACTAAGCGCCGCCTTTCAAGGTTTGATGCCACCTTCGACAAGACAAGAGTGGACTAAGTGTGAAAAAAACGAGTCTGATTCGCAGCCTGAATGAATCACGGTATACTTCAGCCGCCGCTTGCCATGCAGGACCCACCATGCCATCACAGTTCAATACCATAGCGTTGATCGGGAAGCCCAATCATCCAGCTACCAACCAGACCCTCAGCAGTCTGTACCACTTTCTCACCCACAGCGGTGTCGAAGTTCTGGTCGAGAGCCGGGTTGCGCAGCAGCTAGCCGTTCCAGATGCACAGGCTTTTGATCTGCAGAATCTAGGCAAGATCGCAGATCTGGCCATCATAGTGGGTGGCGATGGCAACATGTTGGGCGCAGCCAGAGTACTGGCGCGATACAAGGTGCCCGTACTCGGAGTGAACCGAGGCAACCTCGGTTTTTTAACCGATCTATCCCCGCAGGATTTTGAAGCACCACTGCGTGCCGTGCTGGATGGGCATTATCAAACCGAATCACGCTTTCTCTTGAACGCCAGCGTTTACCGTTACGGTGAGCTCAAGGCCAGCAACACCGCCTTGAATGAAGCCGTATTACATCCGGGAAAGATCGCTCACATGATCGATTTCGCCGTGCATATCGATGATGTCTTCATGTATAGCCAACGCGCCGATGGCATCATAGTGGCCACCCCGACTGGCTCCACCGCCTATGCCCTTTCGGCTGGCGGCCCGATCCTGACCCCGCAACTCAATGCCATCGCCCTGGTTCCTATGTTTCCGCACACCCTGAGTTGTCGTCCCATCGTCATAGACGCCGACAGCGAGGTCAAACTGGTCGTCTCGCCCGATAATATCGATGATCAGTTACAGATCAGTTGTGATGGACATGTCTCGCTGGATGTCCATCCAGGAGACGAAATCATCATCCGTAAGTGTCAGCATACCCTGCAACTGATCCACCCTCTGGGCCATAGCTACTTCAATGTGTTACGAAGCAAACTGGGCTGGGGCAGCAAGCTGTTCTGATTTTGGTCAAAAAAGGTATATCGTTCACAACATCGCCTATTTACTGTATTGATAACCAGTATATACTGTTTATCAATACAGTTATTTAAGCGGATACTGTCATGCTGACCCAATTAACAATCCAGAATTTTGCCATCGTTAAATTTCTCGAACTGGAACTGCAAGGTGGCATGACCTGCATTACCGGGGAGACTGGAGCCGGTAAATCCATCGCCATCGACGCTCTGGGGCTCTGTCTGGGCGAGCGCGCCGAAATCAGCATGATACGCCCCGGTGCCGAGCGGACCGAATTAACCGCACGCTTCAACCTGGCGCAGAACGCCGTGGCTCGCAACTGGCTTCACGATCAGGAGTTGCAGGACGAGGACGAATGTTTATTGCGCCGAGTCATCACCGCCGAAGGGCGCTCCCGAGCCTACATCAATGGCACGCCAGTACCTTTGACCCAGTTAAAGGCGCTTGGTCAGCTACTCATCAATATTCACGGCCAACACGCCCACCAGCTGCTGCTCAAACCCGAGCATCAACTGACGATCCTCGACGGGTATGCCGGTCATCATGATTTACTGCAAACCACCCGCCATCACTATCAGAACTGGCGACAGCTCCAGCATGAGCTGACCCGGTTGCAACAAGATAAAAGCCAACGGGAGTCCCGTCGTCAGTTACTGGAGTACCAGGTTGAGGAGCTGGATGAGTTTGCTTTGCAAGCCGGTGAATATGAAGAGATAGAGGCTGAACACACCCGACTGGCTAACAGTGGTGAAATCATCAGCGACTGCCAGTCCTGTCTGGACTTGCTCTATGACAATGAAGAGATAACAGCGGCCAGCTTACTCAAGAGCGCCGCCTCCCGTCTGGAAGAGATCTGTGCCCTCGATGAAAAACTGCAGCCCGTGAGGGCCATGTTGCAAGATGCGCTGATCCAGGTACAGGAGAGTCAACAAGAGCTGCGGAGTTATCTCGATCAGATGGAACTTGATCCAGAGCGTTTTGCCACTCTGGAGCAACGCCTTTCCCGAGCGCTGGAGCTGGCGCGCAAACACCATGTCAAACCTCACATGTTAGTGGCCGCACACACAGAGCTGCGCACCGAGCTCGACGGTATCAGCAACGACGATGCTCGTCTGGACACCTTGATGCTCGAGCAGCAGCAAGCACGGAACGACTATCAAGAGGCGGCGGCTCGCCTCAGCGCCAGTCGACAACGGTACGCCGATGAGCTAGCCCAGCTGATTAGTACCCGCATCCGCTCGCTCTCCATGCCCGATGGTCAGTTACAGATCCTGGTCGGCCAACAAACGGCCGCTACACCCTCGCCGCTGGGTATGGACCATGTAGAATTTTTGGTTTCGACCAACCCTGGTCAACCCTTACAACCGTTGGTCAAGGTGGCTTCGGGTGGCGAACTCTCCCGGATCAGTCTGGCCATTCAGGTCATTACCGCCGAGCGCATTGCCACACCCAGTCTGATATTTGATGAAGTGGATGTCGGGATCAGTGGCCCGACAGCCGCCATTGTCGGTAAATTACTGCGTGAACTGGGCGCATCGACCCAAGTACTGGTCGTCACCCATCTACCGCAAGTGGCGGGTCATGGCCATCAGCACCTATTTGTCAGCAAGCAAAGTGACGGTGCCAGCACCGAAACCCGGATGCACGCGCTCTCCCCCCAGGGCCGACTGGATGAGCTGGCACGATTACTGGGTGGTGACCACATCACCAGCAACACGCTAGCCAATGCCAAAGAACTACTGGTGGCAATGAAGTAAGAGCCACAGTAGCACCGTTCGCCAGCGGGCCAAATCCATGGGGACCTATAGACGCACTTTTACTTCGTGGGCGTTCCCCGCTATCATCTGGCCTGCTTATTGAATTGAATGAAGAATTTGCTGATGCGGAACAAAAAACTGGTTATAGCCACTCTGACCGCCGCTATGCTTGCTGAGCACGGGCTGCGTCTACCGAATCGATGTGCCGCAGGGCAACTTCGTGGAGCAGAAGCAGATCGAGCAATTGCGAGCAGGCATGAGCCGAGCGCAAGTCGAGTATGTACTGGGCAGCCCCATGGTTGAGGACGCCTTTGACACCAACACCTGGCACTATGTGTATTATCTGAGAGAGGGTTGGAACGATCCCAAGCAGAAGAACCTGACCGTGCGTTTTGTCAATGACAAGCTGGCCCAGGTCAGCGGCGATTATCCGGCACCCGCCAACTTTAATCGCCCCCTGTAACATTCCGCCTTTCGTTCATTTCACCGGCCAATATCAAGAACTCGACACTTGATATTGGCCTGCCTAGCCTATCGCTGGCGACGATCATTAAACTAAACAAATCTGAATCATGACACGCGAATCAATGTTTGCGTTGTGGGTTCACGACACCGCCAGTCACCTTGTCCGCGCGCCCTTCATCTTTGGCTTTCTCGGCGCGCTTGCGACGCATCTCCCGAGGGTCAGCCGTCAGCGGACGATAAATTTCAACCCGTTCCCCCCCCACCAGCGCCGTCGTCAAAGGGACCAGTCGACTGTAAATACCGACCTTCATGGCTGCCGACTCCAACTCGGGAAAACGACGAAAAAGACCACTTTGCTCGATGGCCTGCTGAATTGTGGTCCCCGGCTCGACCTTTAGCGTCAACAACACCTGTTTTTCGGGCAACGCATACACCACTTCAACTTTCACCAGCTCAGTCACGATAAACCTCCTTCGCCCGCTGCGTGAAGGCATGCACCATAGAGCCCACCAGCTCATGGAAAATACGGCCGAAAGCCAGCTCAACCAGTCGGGAGCTGAATTCAAACTCCAGTGCGAGCTCCACTTTACTGGCCTGCTCATCCAACGGCGTAAAATTCCAGACCCCTGTCAGCGAACGGAATGGCCCATCCACCAATTTCATATCAATGGATCTGGCCTCGGTTAGCCGATTGCGGGTGGTGAATGACTTGTGTATCCCGGCCTTAGCCACTTCAACCCGTGCCAGCATAGAATCCGGGGATGTCTCTAACACCTCGCTAGCGACACATCCAGGTAAAAACTGCGGATAGGCACGAACATCATTGACTAGACGATACATTTGCTCCGCACTATACATCACCAACGCGCTGCGGTTGATTCGGGCCATATTCACTCCTCTATACTGGTCGGCGATTCTAGCATTCGAGACAAAAATCGCACCATATCATGGCTCCCATTGATCGCATGGTTTTACAGCGCCCCGTCGCCACGTATAATGACCGGCTTGATGTAGAGGGAAGGTTTAAGCCCCATGAGCAAAAACAAGAGCAAAAACGCCGGGTCCTCGACCATAGCGCTGAATAAAAAGGCTCGTCATGAATTCTTCATTGAAGATAAGTATGAGGCTGGCCTTGAGCTACAAGGTTGGGAAGTCAAGTCCCTGCGCGCAGGTAAGGCTAACATCGCTGATGGCTATGTCATCATACGCGATGGTCAGGTTTACCTGTTTGGCGCCAACTTTACGCCCCTGAGCCTGGCCTCTACCCATGTGGTCTGTGACCCAACCCGGACCCGCAAAGTTTTGCTGCACAAGAGCCAGATCGAACGCTTGATTGGTCTGGTCGAGCGCCAGGGTTATACCTTGGTCCCGCTGGCGATGTATTGGAAAAGTGCCTGGGTCAAAATCGAGATTGGTCTGGCCAAGGGTAAAAAAGAACACGACAAGCGCGATGACCTCAAAGAAAGAGAGTGGCAGCGCGATAAAGAACGAATGATGAAGAACAAAGGCCGCTAAGCCTTGGACTTATCAGCCGGTTACGGTAATATGATGTCAACACATTGGGGCTGATTCTGGATTCGACGGGACACTCGAAACCCAAGGTGCATGCCGAGGTGCGGTAGGCCTCGTTAATAAACCGCAAAAAATAGTCGCAAACGACGAAACCTACGCTTTAGCAGCTTAATACCCTGCTCGAAGCCCTTCTACCCTAGCTTGCCTATGTCCTAGGGGATTGGAAGGTCATCTTTCATAGGATCGCGTGGAAGTCCTGCCTGGGGCGGAAGCGTTAAAACCAATCAGGCTAGTTATTCGGTGGCGTGTCGGTCCGCAGCTGGGTGGCGAATGTAAAGACTCGACTAAGCATGTAGTACTGAGGATGTAGGTTTTTCGGACGCGGGTTCAAATCCCGCCAGCTCCACCAAATACCGGTCCAACCAAGACCAAAGCAATACAAAAACCCGCATGGCGTAAGGCCTTGCGGGTTTTTCTTTTCCAACGCGGTCCAATAGCATCCATTGCGAACCAACCCTTTTGGGCATATCGTTAGGCATATAACACTGTATGCCTTCAGGAGCGTATGCCTATGCCTCGGATCACCCGTCCACTCAGTACAACAGAGATCAAAACAGCTAAGCCAAAGGAGAAAGACTATTCCCTCTGTGATGGTGGTGGTCTGGAGATTTGTATCAAGGCTAATGGCTCCAAGCTATGGCGGTTCCGGTACTACCGCCCAGTATCCAAACAACGGAACATGATCAGCTTTGGCTCATGGCCAGAGATGGGCTTATCCGAAGCCAGAGATGCCCGCAGTAAAGCTAAGTCACTCTTGCTGCAAGACATAGATCCGCAATCACATCGCGAAGAAAAACTCGCGGCCGTCAAAGCTGAGACCGAAAATACTTTTTTTGCTGTTGCCGAACGCTGGTTCAACGTCAAGAGGTCATCGGTTACGCCAGCTTATGCTGAAGATCTATGGCGCTCGCTTGAGCTATATCTCTTCCCTGATATCGGTCAAAAACCAATCACTGAGGTTAAAGCCCAAACTACTATTCAGATCATCCAGCCGATTGCTGCTGCTGGCAAATTAGAAACCGTCCGGCGTTTGGCCCAGAGAGTAAACGAGATCATGACTTATGCTGTGAACTCAGGGCTGATCGATGCCAACCCCTGCGCGGGAATCAGCAAAGTTTTTCAAAAACCTGAGAAAAACCACATGCCAACGCTGACCCCTAATCAGTTACCAGAACTGATGAACAAACTTGCCAAAGCCAGTATCAGCCTGCAGACAAGACTGCTGATCGAATGGAGTCTGCATACTCTAGTCCGACCAAGCGAGGCCGCTGGTGCCAGCTGGAAGGAAATTGACTTCGAAAACAAACTCTGGCGGATCCCTGCCGAGCGGATGAAGAAACGTAAGCCGCACAACATCCCGCTTACCGAGCAGAGCCTGGCGCTACTGGAGTTACTGAGGCCTATCAGCGGTCATCGCGAATATCTCTTTCCTGGACAACGCGATCCAAAGGCTCACACCAATGAGCAGACGGCCAACGCTGCACTGAAGCGTATGGGTTTTGAAGGTCGATTAGTTGCTCACGGTCTACGAGCTCTGGGCAGTACAACCCTCAACGAGAAGGGGTTTGATGCGGATGTTATCGAAGCAGCACTAGCACACTCAGATAAAGACGAAGTCCGTAGCGCCTACAACCGCACAGATTATCTAGAAAGACGCCGAGAGATGATGGCTTGGTGGTCTGAACACATTGAACAAGCAGCTAGCGTAGGCTCAGCATTGACATGGCGGCCAGCGGTTATAGCTAGCTAATAGCATATAATTTTCACCTAATAATTCACGCGAGGAACCATAATTTACATACGCTAATTAGTGAGCCTTTTGATTATTTTTGAAACTTGCGATAAAGAATAGGATTTCCTTTTAAGCTTTGCAGGCAATAGTTGCTTTCTGATTTTTCCCGAGTATGTATTGCGGACCTCATCAAAGCTATTATTTTCCCCACGTAAATCCAATGACATGTAGAACATGCTTGACATTGCGGTTTTTCTTAATTCGTTTAATGCATTTTGAGACTTCTGAATTCCGACACTAACGATTAAATCATCTATATATTTATAAAACCGACCATTGAGCTTACTTCCTCTTGGTATATCTTTATCACAGACCAATACATTTGGAGCATAAATGACATCCTCAACGCCATCATACAAGAGCACCATCGATTTTAATCTTATATCTTGATATCCGGGGAGCATATGCTCAATATCAAAAACTGACTTAGCAAGTTTATCCCAACGAACTTGAGCATCATGTAAAAATGAAAGCGCATCAAAAATTATTTGTTTTTTTAAAAAATCACACTTAGCAAGAAAGGCATTCCCAATATTATTTTTTTCATTTGACTCAGAGTTGAAATAATTTAACTCCCTCAGCTTCTTAATGAGGGGGGTCATGTTTCTTCCGTAAGATGTATGGCTATTAAGTTCTTTAGAGATTTCAGAATAATTTTTTGACCTTTTCATCCCACACAAAACTCTGATGGCATCCAAAAACGAATCATCATATTCACACCACAAACGTAGTGAGCCAGGGTTATAGTTAAACGCATAGCCACCTTTGGGGAAAGTTAGTGTTATATAAGACTCTATGTGCCAAGGTGAACCGTGGGGTGCACGGACAACACTTGTCATTTTAACAAAGCCCTTAAACCGGGACGACCTGCGAAGGCTTGTACTAAAATCTTCAATCATTTCAGAAAAGATTTCTGCGCTACTATTGACTTCGCCTAACCCAACATCCCTGGGCAAGTAAAATATAGCTTTAACAACAACATATGCATTATCGCTATCCTTCGTTATTTCATCAAAAAAATAGTCAAACTCAATGAAGTTAGAAATCGCTTTTTTTTCAAAATTCAACGCGGACCTTCGTAGTTCTTCAGATTGGAAACCACTCAAGATACTGTTAAAAACGCAATCTATTCCTGGCTTAAGTTTTTCAGCTTCAGACAAAAACACAGATAATGATTCTAATCCGCCAATAGATAATGTGTTTAGATAAAAACTCGTGCAAACGTAACTGTTATGGTACCAGCTGTAAAACCTTTCACACTCAACACTTGAAAAAAAATCAAAGTAAGGATGCATGTTGTAACTCGGAAACAACTTATATAAACCCAGGGATTCATTAATTATGGCAATTACCAATTCTCCAACCTTAGATGTTCGCACCAGCGGAACATCTTTCATTTGTTTGCTATTATTCCAAGAGTTGATTATTTCATCCTGAGATAGGAAGTCATTAAACAGAGAAAATGAATTACTTTTCTTTTCCTTTAGTATTTTATCTAGTAATTCTATTGCTAAAACCAACTCGAATAGCGCTCTAACACAATTATCTCCATTATTCAATATAAACCTGAAAGAACCATCCAGTGAATATGAGCCATCGAAAGATACTTGATATGCAGCTTTGAGAAGCTCGTACCGCACAATTTTATTGTTGTTCGCCATCAGCCACTCCGACAATCATTTGGTCTTTTTTTAGGATACACACTCTCATGTGTTTTTATGAGCCCAAACCAAATATTTTAATTTTCACTCCGCAATTTTAACCTTATTGCGAGAACGCTTGCGCCCTGATTTGGCTGAACGTTTTGGCAGACACCCCTTAAAAAAGGTTCTGTGGTTATCTACTTTTAGTTTTGCAATCTTATCTTGCTTAGTTAAATATGCCAGCGCCATATTTAAGCTTTCTTTTTTTTCATAATCATCATGATTGACAACACCAACCCCACAAAAACGATAATTTTTCGCATTCATATTGCAATTAAACCCTCGACCCATGCCACCGGTAATAGCCGACCACTCCTTTATGATCAACTGAGCATGATGAACATCATTTTTATATTTTGCGCCATTTAAAAAGACAACAAGATGAAAATGATGGCCGGTGCTATTTGCAAATTCTAGACGACATGCGTATCCGACCCATGAATGTCTTACCGATGATTTATCCCTATTATTAATGAGATCATCCTTATGTTTAAGAGCTATCTCTGCTGTTACGGACTCTTGATGCTCACTCATATAAGCCAAGTCGACTCTGATGACCAACAACCTTGCATAAACACTGAATAAACCATCCACATAAGCCCGTAAAGATTTGCCGTTTTTGATAGCACCCTTCATGAAGGCATACTCTCTCTTTATCATTTCCTGAGAGTTCAATCCATTTTTTAGATCATTGAGCACATTATTCAGCTTTTCTCTACAGCGATGATCAAACACCCCATCAAAAATTAAATTAGCAACATTACAATCATTACAAAAATCTATAAAAAACGTCAAGCGCGGATGCAGTGAGAAATGATCCATTTCCGACTTCACATTATTCGCTGCATCAATAGCCTGTTGCAAGCCATGGGCAAACCTTGTCATTCCAGGCTTATTAGCTGAATCCACATACAATTTAGGCAATTTATCAATCTGCATAAATTTTAATATCCGATCTAGTAACATCCAGCAGTTTTCTACTGCCCGCAGCTCATAATTTTCAGATTGAAATATTTCACCATCTTTAGATGCCCGCACATAAAGATGTGAATCCATGATCGCACCTGCTGCTTCTTTATCTACCTCTCCACGAAACAAACCTGTCATTATCCATACCGCCTTTATGTTGAAAAAATATGCCGCACAAGAAGCAATTCAATGAATGTCTTATTTTAAAGACATTCAAATTCCCACTAGCACCATTACCAAATAAAAAAATCAAACATGATTAAATGATTTACCTTAATAACATTAAAAACCAAAATCCAAAATACCACCCCGCCACTTGCAACCTCAAAAAACAACCTATATTTCCCACAAAAAATCACACACAACGAAATAATGACCACATGAAATAACTGCACACTTAGTTCCACTGGGCGGTAGTTATTTTTGCTCTTTACATGACAGCACCCAAGCCTCTATTTCGTTCTCCAGCCACCCGACAGTACTACCAATACGAATCCTAGCCGGGAATGTAGAGTCAAACCTAGGTGAGTTTGGATTTGTCAATTCAAATAGTTTTGACTTGCTGATACCTAGCACGTCTTTAACCTCATTCGGTCTCATTACTCTTATAGTCATAAATAAACGCCCTTGTTGATTTCAAACATGGGCCTATTATTCAAGATAGGAATGAAAGGAGCCTGCAAAAAACTGCCGGATTGATTCTTTTATCTGGACGACCCAACTCACAATCGACAACGGACCACCAGACCCATGTGTTGTTGATCAAATCCCAAGCTGAATGGTCGCAACCCCACCCACCGAGCGAGCTTAGTTGGCAGCCTGCTGAATAGACATACCAAGGGCGCTGCTCCCTTTACGTGTTGGCAAGTATCTTCAGCTATCTGGATGTAGCTCTGGTTTGCCGTAGGTGCAGAGGATAGAGCCTCCACTTAGCAACGGCTGTAATGCTGACGCAATCTACTGACGGCTCTTATCCAGCAGTACCGCATCGGCTTCATGTTCGTATTTGTCCAGCGCGATGAGCGCAGGGACCAGGGGAACATGACCATGCCCTCGACGACCATGCTTGAGGGGCGCACGAGTTAACTTGCGGGAGCCCATGAAGGACTCTGCGGTGAATATCTCATCAGCCTCCACAATCCCGCTGAGTTTGCTGGCGCCGGTGGTCAAGGCATAACGCAAGAAGCGATGCCACCAGCGAAATGAGGTCTTCAAGTTGATTGGCATTCGCGGGCGGCTTTTCGCAACGACATCCCTCCACCCAGACATTTGGCATAGCATGCCCATTTGTCCTTGTGACGCAGGCTAACCAGTGAGGGCATGTTGGTGGTGCTGAAGATGCTCCGCTAGGGCCTGTCGCAAGAGATCTTGTTGCAAGTGATAGTGGAGATGTTCCTGAGCCCGGACTAGCTGTAAGGGTGTCGAGCGAAGCAGTTCAAAGAAGCTGTTGTTGTCCATAGCTGGGCACCTCTGACTTGAGAGCCTGTTCAAGTATAGATAGGCACCAACACATACAGGGAACAGCGCCTGAATATCGCCTTAAGCATCAGCGCGGTTTCAATGTCAGAGTCGCTGTAATGGAAGCCTCGCCTTGGTTGTAGTGTTTCCAGTTGCTGATCTTGCGCTTGGACTTGAACATCTGACGCTCTGTTTGGTGGATCTAAGCGATCAGGACACGACAGAGACAGATCGCTCCCTGATTTTTGCAACAAGGCCGGATATAGTCACATAACTGCAGATAGCTGGCGCGGTAGATTACCAGCCATGCGAATCCAATGAAGCAACACTTATTTCATAGAAATGCCAAACACTAAGAGAAATGGAACCAGATCCAGACGCAAACGCTGACAGCGACTATGCTCGATCGGTTGTTGTATCACGCACTTATTGTTCAGATCCGCGGTGGGTTATATCGCCAAACAGATCAGCGCAAAGAAGGGGCAACACTCAAGATCACTCGCGCCCCCCCCCCCACGCCTTCGTAGATCACATTTCGATCGGTAACATCAGCCAGAGATCGGTCAGTTATCAGTCAAGGTCTACACCTACAATCACATTCCAGTTTGCATCACCATATTACCGACTACTCAACCCCAAGCCAGAGAATAACCGCCTCCGGATATCAATGGTAATCTTAGTTGAATTTGGCAAAAGTTAGTTGAAAAATCATTAATATCAATCTGTTAATTACAGTTCATTTCCTTATCTTAGTTGTTTTCCAACACCATTGTTGCCCCATCATACAGAGGGAGGTTCTGTAAATTTTTACTCGGTGAAACAGCAAGCCAACAACAGAGATGAGGGCAAAAAATCTCAAACCTATATCCCCCCTGTGGATCGCCGGACGAACAGTTCTTCCGGCGCGTGATTCTCATGTTCACAGGAGGCTCTATGGCTCATCTCGTTGAATCGATGGCATATGTGGGTGATACGCCCTGGCATGGTCTGGGCAATCGTCTGAGTGCCCATCAACCGCTGCAAACTTGGCTAGTTGAGGCCGGGATGGATTGGCATATTGCGCAGAGTGATGTGCTGTTTAATGTGGCTCCGGATGGCCTGCATATCCGGCCACACGCGGATGCCAAAGTGCTGTACCGCTCCGATACGCTGGCACCTCTGTCGGTGGTGTCGAACCGCTACAAAGTCGTTCAGCCGGATGAGGTGCTGGGTTTCTACAAGGATTTGGTCAAGGCCGGTGGCTTTGAGCTGGAGACGGCGGGGGTATTGAAGGGTGGTCGCAAGCTGTGGGCCTTGGCGCGCACCGGTCAAGAGTCGGCACTGCGCGGCGGGGATAGGGTAAAAGCTTATCTGCTGCTAGCCACCAGTTGCGATGGTTCGCTGTGTACCACGGCACAGTTCACCTCCGTTAGGGTGGTGTGCAACAACACGCTGCAGATGGCGACCGGTGAAAGCATGGGCGCAGTCAAAGTGCCCCACTCCACACAGTTCGATGCGGCAGCGGTCAAGAATGCGCTGGGTCTGGGACTGTCCAGCTGGGACGGCTTTGTGCGCTCGTTGAAGGAGTTAAGTCAGCGGCCGGTGTCGCGGACCGAGGCCGATGCCTATTTCCGCACTGTGTTGGGTGAGCCATTGGCCGATGAGAGTAATCCGTCAGCGCTAGAGCCCTCTCGCACCCTGCAGCAGGTGCTGAGTCTATATCAAGGCTCCGGGCTAGGTTCGACCCTGTCCTCCAGTCGCAATACCGCCTTGGGGGCTGGTCAATGCCATGACCGAATTTGTGGACCATCGGCGTCGGGCGCGCAATCAGGATTACCGGTTGGATTCCGCCTGGTTCGGACAGGGTGCTCAGCTTAAGCAACAGGCTATGACGCAAGCGCTGGCGCTACTGCAGTAATCCTTTCGAGGTTTGGTTTTCTACCCGCACTTATACCTTCATTTCTACCCGCAACTTGAATCTCCCCTTCCCTCTTATCGCCCCGGCAGGCTTCGGCTTGTCGGGGCGTTTTGTTTTGGAGTCCGTTATGAAACAACAACGCTATGGTCAGGCTATCCGTCTGGCCTCCACCATCGGTTTATCCCGCGAGGAGTGGCTTGATATCCGCCAGCAAGGCATTGGCTCCTCTGATGCCGCCGTGGCAGTAGGCTTGTCACCTTACAAGAGTGCCCTGAGCCTGTGGCTGGAGAAGACCGGGCGTAAGCAGCCCGAGGACTTATCCAGCAAAGAGGCCGTGCTGTGGGGTACGGTTCTGGAGCCGGTATTAGCCTCGGTCTATGCCGAGCGCACTGGCCGCAAGGTACGGCGCGTGAATGCTGTGCTGCAGCATCCGGAGCATCCCTATCTGCTGGCCAATCTCGACCGCGAGGTAATTGGCTTACCGGAGGGCACCGGCATCCTCGAAATCAAGACCGCCAGTTACCACTCCGCCCCACAGTGGGAAGAGGGCGTGCCGGTAGCCTATCAGTGTCAGGTGCTGCACCAGCTAGCGGTAACAGGCCTAGCCTGGGCCGATGTCGCCGTGCTGATTGGTGGACAGGACTTCCGGATTTATCGCATCGAGCGCGATGAGAACAAGATGGCCGACTTGCTGAGTCGTGAAGCCGCGTTCTGGCGCTGTGTCACCGAGGATGTGCAACCCGAGCCCGATGGCTCGAGTGATGCCGGTACGGCGTTGCAATGGCTCTATCCGCAGGACAACGGCCTATCAGTAGATTTCACCGACTCAGCCGAGTTCTGTCAGTTGTTTGCGGACTTGCTGAAACTGCGGGATATCAAGGAGCAAACCGAAGCTCAGGAGTCCCAACTCAAACAGCGAGTACAGAACGCCTTGGGCGATGCCACCACGGCGTTGTTCGCGGGTGGCAAGGTGACCTGGAAGAAGAGCAAAGACCGGCTTGCCCCGGACATCGACCAACTGAGTACCGAACACCCGAAGATTGTACAGCAGTACAGCAAGCCGATTGCGGGTAGTCGGCGCTTTGTCATTCAGACTGACAGGAGGAGCGCATCATGATTAAAGGACTGGCGATTACCCCACCCGTGATTGGGCGCATTAGCATTGGCCATCTGGTGCAAAAGGGTGAGAAGTGGGTACCGGAGAAGGATGACAGCTTTACGTTGACCACTCAGGTACAGGGTCGCAATGGTTGGGTCCTGCATCCGCTGCATCAGCAGTACAGCGAGCAGGCGGCTAACGGCAAGCTCCGAGCCATACCAGTGCGGTTGCTGTTCAATGACAGCGAGCTGAACTTGAGAGCCGAGTACAGCGCCTTTGACCGCAACACGGGGCGCCCGGTCTGCGTTGGTAATGGTGGAGAAACCGCGCGGCGGGTAACGGCTGAAGGATTGGAAGAGATGGCTTGTCCCGGCCCGGACCGCTGTCCGTTTGCCAAGCAGGCTGGCTGCAAGCTCTATGGACGATTGAACGTGCAGGTGGAAGGCCAGCAAGATGAGCTGGGCAGCTTTATCTTCCGCACCACCGGCTACAACTCGGTACGTACCCTGGCGGCGCGACTGCGTTACTTCGAGGCGATAAGCGGCCAGGCTACCCGCTATCTGCCGCTGCTGCTGCGTCTGCGCGCCAAGAGCACCACGCTCTCCTACCGCACGCCGGTCTACTACGTGGACCTGACGTTGCGCGATGACAGGCACCTTAGCGCAAAGCGTATTGGCAGCCCGGCAGGAAGCCGAGCGCCAGCAAGAGGCTGGAGTCGATACCGAAGCGCTGGAGGCCATGGCCCGAACACTGCTAGGCAATGGTCAATTTGAGGAAACCGAGGAAGATATTCCGCAGATGCTGGAGGAGTTCTAACCCCGAGGCGGAAACGGAAATACCATCAACACCCGTCAGTGAAGCCGCTACTCCTGCGGTTAAACCAAAACCAACCACGCCTATCCGTCAGTCCCGACTGACCAGCAAGCTGGGAACGCCACACTAACGTGTTTCCAGAAAAGCAACGCAACCCCTGGGGACGCCGTCGATTGCGACCTGGGGGTTTAAGTGCTCACCGCCGCGACAGTCATCGCTATTTGCCTGAGCGCTATGATGACTTGGGCGCGGCAAGCCGATCCACCAAGCGCTCAACGGTTTCCAACAACAAGTTCCGGTCCGAGTCATCGAGCCGGGCCAATTGCTGGCTCAGTACAATCCCCTGCTCGGTGGGGCGATTACTGGTCTCGCGCAAGAAATCGGCCAGCTCACAATCAAATAGCTGAGCGAGCTCTGCCAGCCGAATCACAGTCGGAACCACAATGCCTCGCTCCATCCGAGATACAGCTTCCATCCCGATATTAAGGTGCTCCGCAACCTGCTCTTGGGTCAATCCAGCGTGCTGACGCTGACGCGAAATAGCTCTGCCAACCGTCTTGGCAAGCTGTTCAGGATTGATGTCTGTCATAAGTCCTCCGGTCAACCTTTATGGTTGGCCATAGACCTATTGACGATAAGGACTCAAAAGGTAGACTAAAGACCTATTGGGTTGACTATCGTGTTATTCAGTCGACTTAGCCTTGACGCCAAGTGGTCAGATCAATGGACAGCATGGAAGTCATCGATACCTGACGGCTTAACCAGAAGCCCTCATATCCTGAGATGGGAGTAAGTAACGCATGGAAAAATTGAATTATGACGACTTGGGGACTGACAAGTTGAATGCCTTGATTCGTTCTCGGAGCTCTTTTGAAGTCATCGGACTGTCCGGTCGAATGGGGAGTGCGATCCAGAAAATAGAGAATGTGATAGAGCCTGCAGGATGTAAAGTGCAGGGTGTACACCAAGGGACGCATTGCCGCTGCTGGGGCCAGTCTATTTAGGAGGTATTACGGGTGCTGCAGGGATTGCCTCAGCAATTTCCATCGCCGCACACAACCTCGCCACCTATAACCCGGACTATGAAATAGTGAAGCATGTGGTGGATAACTCCCTCAGCGTGCTTTACAAAAAATAGCCCGGCATCTCGCTTACTCATGTTGATAAGCGGAGTGAAATTAATAATGACGACTAATAACCCACGAGGAGGCCATGTGCCTCCTCTTTTTATTTCACGCACCACTCACCGACGAGGTGTCACTATATGCCAACCTTGATTACCACTGAATTGAAGCCGCTCACCCAGTCGAGCAATGGACGTCAACGTCAAACCTCAACCAAACAAGCCATTCGTGGAGGCAACATGCGACTACTCTACATCGCCACTGGCTTGCTATTGTCCTCCACTGCGCTACAGGCCGGTCAATGGACTACGGGCTGGGGCCAAGGCACCAGCGAATATATTGCAGAAGTAGATGCCAAGAACGGACTGAATATCGCCTGCAATGACATTAACCCAGTGCGGATGATGGCAACCGTTAATGGGAAGGAATACGGCTCTTTCGCATCCCAATCATTCGACCTGGTTGTCGATGGCGTGCGTTACACCACGCCGTATGACACAGGCTCTCGCCTTGGCGCCAATAGTTTTGTTCCGATGTGGGACCACCTACGGCGAGCCAAAACTATCACCCTTGAAACACAAGATGGTCAAACGCTCGCGCTACCCACAACTGGAGCCACCAGTGCGCTGCCAGCAAGCAATAGTCGCGAATTTGGTTGCGTGATGGAAATTGCCGTGGATGACGCCACTCCCCCGCCAAAGTACACAAGACATTCCCCAAGCTAATACCATTCGCGGCGATGAGTTGGGGGCCCGCGTCTATCGCGATGAATACAACCGCCTGACATTGGAGGTGCTCAGCAAGACCGACATGCTGGTCATCACCGGTTTGACCATTAATCGTGGCAACTGCTCCACCCTCAAAGAGGGCTACCCCAAGCGCCTCGCCTTCGGTAAGAGTCATCAGTTCTATATCATCCCCAATGCCTGCAACATCCTGGAGGCAGTGGTCATGACGGACCGTGGCCCCGCCGAGTTCGGCTTTGAATAACCCGAGCAGTAACACCGTCGACGAACTCGCTTCGTCACCCGATAGTCCCAATCCAGAGGAGGCCACGCGCCTCCTCTTTTTATTTCCTAAGCTCGTGAAGGAGACAGACTATGTCATTCTCGACACTCACCCGCAAACGCCGCAGGAGCCGCGAGGCTTTTGGCACAAATTACGGCGCATCGCCCACTACGCCAGCCGCCATCTTCTCGAAATAAGCTTGCTGTTGTACTTCGCCGCACAACAACCCAGCCTCCCGCGCTGGGAAAAGCTGTGCATCTACAGCGCTCTGCTGTACTTCATGACCCCAATGGATGCCATCCCGGACATCCTGCCGTTGGGCTGACCGATGACCTGGCTGTCCTCAGTGCCGTACTGGCGAAGCTTCAGAATCACATCACCAACGACATCCGGCGACGGGTCACCCTTGCACTCGACAAGCTTCTTGGCGCACCCACTGCTCCCGCATCTGGAGGTAACCATGAGTCTGAACTTTGATACACACACGCTCCCGCTGCCGGTCAGTGACGAGTTACTGGCCTTATTGCGTCACGAAACCGCACAGGCAGATATCTGTCTTGAGCGCGTCACCGTCATGACGCTGCGATTTGAGGACCCTGGCTATAGCCCAGAGCGGGGCGGGTTTCATCCAGTCCATATTCGATTGGTGCGAGGTCTCAATGGCTGGCTTGTGGATTCGGTAACCGACTTTTGTTTTCAGGGGCCTGACTCACCTTTGCGCAAAGAGCTGGATTTCAACTTGCTCGATGGCGAGTGCTTCATGCTGGGATGGGGATGGCAGCAACTGCGCGAAGCTTGTGATGTTTTCACGTTGTGGCAGCGCAACTTCCTCTTCTACTCCTGATGCAGTGCTTCAACGTTTCCATCGATGGTTACTAGGAGGTCCGTCATGGCTGAGACGCTCCCCCTCTCGATATCCGCGGCCATCAGACTGCAACACTGGGCCCGCCAAGCCGGGCTCGAGCCAAAGTTTGATGGCGAACACTGGTTACTGCATCTGACACCCACTCCGCCAGTCAGTCTGTCGCAGTTACCGCAATCCACCACCCTGCATCTGGTGTGGTCTGGACTTACCTGGCAACTGGTTGGGCTGACCAACGCCAGTGACTTCTACGACCAGCGCAAGACCGTGAGGAGCTGAGCTTTGATGCCGAACGTCACCAGTTCTGGCACTTGCAGGCCCATCCCCTTGATGATGCCTCAGAACCCGTGTTGGAGCAGGCGCTGCTCTCGCTCCACCAGCAACTAATCCGAGCTCACTCCCACCATCCACACCGATTACCTGGCGCGCCCACTACGCACGAGCACAGTTCACACTAACAGACACAGCTCGGCCTAACCCATCCCAACAAAACTGACATAAACCCCAAAACATCCCCCGGCCACCAGCCGGGGATGTCTTATTTTGGAGACACACATGAGTCACAACAAATTCAAAGCTGGAGAAACCCGTGGCACCTATATCCTGACTGAGCCCGCCACCACCGAGGAGATCCTAGCCATGGCCAACCGGCTGGCCCGTGCTCGGGTGACCAAAGGCAAAGCCCTCACCTCGCCCGAGTCTCACCTACAGCTGCCTGCAGACCCTGCTGCAGGGCTATGAGCGGGAGGTATTTGCCACTCTGTTCCTGGATAGTCAGCACCGCGTCATCAAATTTGAAGAGTTATTCCAAGGCACGCTGGATGCGGCGTCCGGTCTATCCGCGTGAAGTAGTCAAGGCGGCGCTGGCCTGCAACGCGGCGGCAGTGATCTGGTACACAACCACCCATCCGGCTTGCCTGAACCGAGCAGAGCTGATCGGGCTCTCACCGAGCGGCTACAAGCGGCTTTGGCTATCGTTGAAATACGCGTGTTGGAATCATCTGGTAATCGGTACTGAGGGGCATGTATCGATGGCGGAAAGGGGATGGCTTTAAGTAGATATTTGTCTAACCCAGCAGCTATATACACATCAAGGTGGTGATCATGAACAAGTAATCACCACGCAAATATGGATAACTGGGACAAGGGCAAAATGCCCCCTAAAGACTAATGAAAAAAACAAGGCAACAGGAAGGTTGAACCTAATATTCCGTTCATCTTCTTCAAAGTGAGTTGGAGAAGAAGAGTTGGCGAAATAAGTAACACCTCCAAGGTCGGTCCTTGGTCAGTTTTAACCAGCTAGTCTAGATGGCTTTGTCATAATGGCATTCGAGTACATCTTCATCGGTAAACTATCGGTGAGTTTGTTCGATTACTCTGAATGCCCCTAGTCCTTGGTGATGGATTGACCAAACGGTGAGCAGGAAATGTTGTCTTAGGTTGTCTCATTTGTTGCAGAAAAAGTAGACAGCCCGGTATATAAACGGAGCTCAATCAATAACCAAAGTATAAGCACTTTGAGCTCGGCGCGCAGTTTTCACTGGAACTTCTGCGTAGTTTTTCTCGAGTATATCCAAAAGTTCAGTTCTGTAAGTTTCTGGCATTCGCTCTCCGACAATAACGGCCTTCACGGCTTCACGAGGGTAACTTCTCAAATAAGGAATTTTGTCAGGCTTATCAGTTTGAACCAAAAGACGTCGTTCTCTCTCGTAACGCCATTCAGCAGGTTTGGAAGCAAAGACATGCTGCCAAATATCCGCATTGTCATAAACGCTTGAGTACCAGATTCTTCATACATTTGAATTTCAGCTCGTAGAACTGACGAGTCTTGGTATTTGATCCGTACATTCGCTTCTTCAATCGCAGTTTGACTGTACCAATCTTGATCCCACGCAATTCCGTAAATGAAACTATCTATCTCCGGGGGTGAATCCAAATATGCAACATCGAGAAGATAACCATTAGGCTCGCTATTTGTTATCAAGTATTCATCGAACACAACACAAAAGCCGCGGAGACCATCAGCATAATGTGACCATAATAAAAGGTTGTCCGGCTCAGAGCCGAAACATGCGATTCGCATATCTTCCCGCATCACATCAAAGGGAGGAACGTAATGCTTACATTCTTCAAAATAATCATTGAAGTTATCCCAAATCAGAGGCTCAGCCTTGGCTTCCGCGACCGTATCGACAACGAATCCCCAAGTTCTTGCTGCTGCAACGAATCTCTCTGGATCCCGGTCAGGATCCGGTATGCCTTCGATTATCCTTGACCAGTGCTCAAACGGATCATTGTAGGCCGCATAGTGCTGGCAAAAGAGTATACCTTCCCTAAGATTGTGAAGGGCATAATTTGCTGGGGCACTAAATTTGAACAAGCTCTTGGCTGATCTCAACATCTACCTTCACAACCCCAATTGGGTGCTAATCTATTCGGCCGTGGCAGAATCGTGGCGCAACATTAATTGTAATTCATTGATTGAGTACGGAGGCGAACGTCGGTGTGCTACAGAATGACAATCAGGGCAAAGGGGGACGAGATCAGAACTAGGATCAATGATGTACCCAGGGCCGACCTCTGATACAGGAACGATATGGTGAACCTCTATCAAGCCCTCGGCTACAGGTCCGTACCGCTCAGCCATATTGGTACCGCAGGCCATACAGCTGTGCCCGTGAATAGCCAACGCCGCCGCACGATTGCGCCGGTTACGCTCATAGCGGTTGACTTCTATTCGCATCTTGGCACCCTCCGGCAAGCCGTACGCATCGACGCTTTTCTCAACATCTTCTTCGACAGGTAAGAGGGCAATAACGGCAGCAGCGACACGGGTGGTCCATTCTTCTATCAGATGCATATCGGCGGTTTCATTGCCCTCATTAATAGCGAGCATCCCCTTGCCGACTGCGAACCCAAAGCTTCGCCATGATTCGTCCCATACGGTATCCTCTTTGTGGCTTCGTATAGCGCCATTAATGCTCAAGACAACATCGGCACCCGCATTGATACATGCGTCAAGTACAGCGCAGAATACCAAGCGACCTGATTCGTCAACCGAACGAATCGAATACATTAGATCACTGGCGAAGTTGCCGAGCCTGAATCGCACATCAATCCGTCGCCATCCGATCTCAGTACGGATTGCAAAGGTTTGGCCCGGAGGATGATCTGCAGGAACCAGCTCTAACCAGCTAACTCCCTCACTGGTCCGGCCTAGCGAGCCATCGAATTCTAGTCCAGTCTCTGTTGAAACCACTTTCGCGAGCGCACGCGGATCTAGCTTTGTCATTCGTCGTCCCCCCCGACTGGATCGGGCAAAGACTCTACCAATTTCTCAAGAATGCGTGAAATTTCGTAACGCATATCCTGAAACATTGCGGCTGTTCCATCCTGTACCGTCGAAAGTTCTGCCACAGAAAGCGCCCAAAGCAGAGAATCGAGGCCCTGCATCGTTACACTGCGATTGAGGTTTGGGACATATACTTTGTGATAGTAGGGATGGCTAGAATTGACTTGTACGGCTTTGTGCTGATCAATGATCGCAGGCTGAAATAGCAGGCCATTATTGATACCCTCCACTGGCTGCACGAAGACCTCGCCAGGGCGCTTTGCAGTAGCGATCGTTAGTTTCAGCCGCGTCTTGCCATACTTATTGCCAATCTCAGCAGTGCCCGCAACAGGATCAACAATACCTATCGTTGGGCCACCAGCTGCGGCCTCTCGATTACGGATATTATTGTTCGAAGTGTCATGAGCGCCGTTTGCCTTTTTAGAGATTGATTTCTGCTGCCCTTCTCTTGAGCGCCTATTTGCTTCTCGTCTCGGTGCGGGTAGAAACGACTCTTGCAGCCATGAAGCCAAATCATCGTTCAATATGATCTGGGATTTCTTAATATCAAGATGGAACGCATCATCCAGACGGTGATCAAATGAAAACTCTACTCGTAGTTGGGTAATGTGTGGCTCTTTCTGATAAAGGCCTAACCAATCGGCGTCGTGAATAAGCCTGTTCTCGCGATAGATGTAGATACCCTGCCGCTCGTTAGTAAGCATCGCTTTTTTTGCAAGTTCGTCATCAGGAAATTCCTCCCTGCGAGGCAGGATGAATGCACGTACAACGAAAGAAGCTTCCTTGCCGTTCTCCATTTCAACTTGTAGCATTTCTTCTGCTACGAGTTCGGATAAACCTCTCTGAAAAGGATCCCAAGCACCTACAGGCACACCGTTTAGTTCAATGCTTACGTTCTGGGATCGCTTGTCGTTCGGATCCAGAAAGCGCTGATAGATCATAGCAAGATGTTGGCGAAGGGCATCCTCTTTTGCTTTGAGCGCCTTCTGGGCTGCCTTCCCGGATGGCGTCGAATAATCCTTGATCAAACGGTCAACGTTTTCCCAAAGCACTACGGTTCCAGAGCTGCCGGAGCAACAACTTCAAGCAACTCCAGTGATTCGTTATCACACATCTCGCTGACAAGAAGCGACCATTTATTTACTTTGGCAACGTGGTATAAATCCCACGTTGCCATAAGCGCTGAGGTTTCCCCATTGGGACGAGAGATAACAGACAGGCGCTTGCAAAACGCAGTTGAGGCCGTTTTAAGGCCAAGACCGTATTTACCAAGGCTTGCCGGATTAGGTCTAGCCTTGGATCCATAACGCATGGCATCGATCAAACCTTGACGGTTCATGCCATCACCGTTATCTGCAATCATCAGTCGGATATTCCCCCTGAAATCAGCAGAAAGCACGAGCACTACTTTAGTCGCGTTTGCCGCAATCGAGTTGTCCACGATATCGGCGACAGCAGTATTGAATTCGTACCCTGTATCCCTTAACCCAACGATGACACGCTCTGGATCAGGTGGTAATTCTATTTCTTCGAAGTCCTGCATGCCCTAATATTCCTTTTGTTAAATGGGGACAATACGCCAACCAGTACCGAGCTTCAGCACACTTCCAGAACGATCCTGCTTCCGCTCTCTGTGATACGACACCAAATATCTGTCTCCATCGCGCGAAAGAATCAATTCGTCTCCAGCAACGAGTCCCGCCTGTCGGATGTATTTTGTCATTCGCGTGAGCCTGTATTCGTTACGAGTCCCGTCAAATAACGCATTGTTGTAATAAATGAAAGCGAACTCCCAGAAAGTGCCTCCATCATCAAGAAAATGTATATGGACTCTTGGGTTATACTGTTTTTGATCCAGTTCCGGAAAAAACGACAGCAGATGCGGCTCTTTGGGAACAAGAATCCCAGCCTGATGCGCCCCAGTCTCGCCAGTATCATTCGCACTCAAAACCTTCGCTATCCGACGCTCCATCTTCTATTTTCTCTCCAGCTTTGAGGGCGAGCGGCTGAGTGCCGCGACGATGTCACCGTAGTCCTCATCCTTCCCTTCGATACCAATGATTGCGGCGCTCGATAGAGTCCTTTTTCTTGTTAATCGGTCGTTCACTACGTCCTCGACGGTGTCCGCAATAAGCAAACGGTGAACTGTAACAGGGAGTTCCTGACCGCGCCTATAGGCGCGTGCTGACGCCTGATCTTCCAAAGCAGGATTCCACTCTGGGTTGTAATGGATCACGTGATTAGCTGCAACGATGTTCAGGCCGGAACCGCCTGCCTTAGGGTTCAATACGAGCGCTGCGCCTCCTTTTATGGAACAAAACCGGTCGATCATAGGCTGTCGTTCATCAATTGGGAGTCGTCCATCTATGACACCTGCGAATGCACCGAAGCGATTGACAACATGTTTGGCAATGATGTCGGCCATTGTCGTAAATGATGTGAATACCAGCACCTTTTCGCCCCGTTCTAAAATCTCTTCAATGATCTCGTCGAACCGCCGGAATTTGGAAAAAGTCATCGGATCAACTGTATCAACTCCCCCCCCCATAAGGCCGGGATGTGCACAAAACCGCCTGAGAGAAGTCAGCGCGACAAGTGTTGCGGCTGGGCCATACTCGGCATATATACGCTCACGCTCAGCGTCATATACTGCAGCCTCGAATCCGTCCAGCTCGATTATTTGGGGGATGTCAATTCGGGTAGGCAAGTCTTGTGCGACCTCAGTAATTCGTCTTCTCAGCATCAACGGAGAAATTAGTGGTTCAAGCTGAGCGGCACCATCTGCATTATTGACAAACTGTTTCTCGAAGGACTTTGCGTCCCCCAAGTATCCCGGAAATACGAAGTCCATAATTGACCATACATCCAGCAACCGATTCTCGATTGGTGTTCCTGTAACAGCAAGACCGGCATCTCGCTGCAGATGCTTTACTGCCTTTGTTCGCTGGGCTGAGGGATTTCGAATGAACTGCGCTTCATCGAGCACAACTACTTTCCATCGGATCATATTAAGCAGGCTATTATCACTAACAACCACATCATACGAGGTAACCACGACGTCGTACTCAGAAAGGCCTGCTGGACGTCCGATCCGAAATGGTCCGTGATGTTTCAGGACTTTCAACCTTGGAGCAAATCTGCTGATTTCTCGGCGCCAGTTTTCAAGCAGCGATCCTGGAGCGACTATCAGCGAAGGCCGAAGAGGGCCGTCGCCAGCATCACTCAGTGCCGCAATAATCTGAAGGGTCTTCCCTAGCCCCATTTCGTCAGCGAGTAATCCTCCGCACCCTTCTGACAGCAGGAATTTCAGCCATCTCCACCCCAAAAGCTGATAGGAGTACAAGCTCGCATCTACGCCGTTAGGCGTGTCTTCTCCTGTCGGAACGAATGCACAAGGAGAGATAGAATGTGTCGCGGTGATGTCGTCGACTGGTCCGCCTGCGGCTCCAGCCTTACGAACGTGGAGGAATGACCTCAATGATCGAATGGGGCCCAGCTTTCCACCAGCATCGCGCAATAGCGATGCAACCTCAGCACCCATTTGCAAATCAATTGGATACCATGTGCCATCCAGAATGACATGACCTCGTTCTAGATCAGACAAATCAAGCGGGAGAAGCAAACTACGGCACTTTGCAGTAAGTGTATATTCGGGAATCCCATCGTGGCTTTCGTCTATGACCAAACGAGGTATCAGTGGATAGCGAGATACTCGCAGATTCTCCACACTTGTGGGCATTCCATCCTGAGTGGGCTTGCGCTCTACAAGGGCCGCATACGTTTCATCAACAGAGGGAACTCGAATTCTTCCTGTCTGCTCAATTAGCCGTAGTTCTTTGCCGCTTACATCCCACTTACTGCGTTCCAAAATAAACTCCATTAACCTTCTGTCACTACACAGCCATTAACCAATCGCTATTAACTACTCTATCGATATCCCAGAACCGTGCAATTTTCATAGGCATTAAGCTGCTAACCGTCTACCAGTAATTCAATCTTTGGTGGTCCATGAGTTTTCGGACGCCGCTAGACCTTCTTTCGCCAGAAATCTGAGTCGGTTCCTAGTAACCTAGACAGTGAGCAGTTGAGTCCATACACAAATAGTACCGCACGGGAACGAAGCGACACAATGTTCATGCCCAACATGTTGGTGACATCAGTCTGCTTCGTATAACGAGGTCCAATGCATCAATTAAAAGTGAAGTTATTGGCTTATATCGACAACCCCTTTTGCACTGGCTATTTCCTCCCCTCCCAGATAAAATGTGTCAACAACCGGACAAGATGTCCGGTTTTCAACCCAGAGAATCCAATGAAAACCTCAGACGTACTCAACACTAAAGCCGTGTTGGCTGAAGCCCGTAAGCTTCACAGCCAAGCCGAGATTGCCGCAACTCTTAAGGTAGATGCGCGAACAATTCGTCGATGGGAATCAGGTGACTCCGAACCACCATCTTACCTTGCGCCTGCGCTTCGTCAGCTTCTGCCTTCTTCACCGTTGAATGACAAAGACGACGCTGACTTTACCTTTATCGACTTGTTCGCTGGAATTGGAGGAATTCGGCAGGCATTTGAGAGCATTGGAGGCCGTTGCGTTTTTACCAGTGAATGGGATAGTTACGCACAAAAGACATACGCAGAAAATTTCAAACGAGATCAACACCAACTAAACGGAGACATAACTCAAGTCAAAGCAGCTGACATTCCTAAACACGATGTATTGCTGGCTGGTTTTCCCTGCCAGCCGTTTTCCATTGCTGGCGTATCCAAGAAAAATTCCTTAGGACGTGCTCACGGGTTTCACGATGAAACTCAGGGAACACTTTTTTTTGATGTTGCACGCATCATTGACGAAAAGAAGCCTCGAGCTTTCCTGCTAGAAAACGTGAAGAACCTGCTGTCCCATGATAAAGGACGAACTTTTGATGTAATTCGCCGAACCTTGAGCGAAGAACTCGGCTATCACATCCACTACAGGGTGATTGATGGAGCACACTTCACCCCGCAACATCGTGAACGTATTTTGATCGTTGGTTTCCGCGAATCAGTTGCCTTCGACTGGGACGCTCTACCTCTGCCGCCTAAGGGCAATGTTCGTTTGGGTGACATTCTCCATCGCACCGATGGTAGAGAACCTGTCTTGCCATGGGATGGGGACCGCTTCTTCGACCATCATGATCGCAAGGTACAGGACAAATACACCCTGACACCAAAACTATGGGCTTATTTACAGGCCTATGCTGAGAAGCACCGGGCGAAAGGAAACGGCTTCGGTTTTGGCATGGTATGGCCTGACAGCGTAACCCGCACACTCTCCGCTCGCTATTACAAAGATGGTTCGGAGATCTTGGTATATCAAGGTGATAACAAAAACCCTCGACGCCTGACTCCACGAGAATGTGCTCGCTTGATGGGTTTTCCAGACACCTTCCGAATCCCTGTATCCGATACTCGTGCTTACAAACAGTTTGGCAACTCGGTGGTGGTGGACGTTATGGTCCATACAGCCCGCCTAATGCGCCAATACTTGGTTGAAGAAACCTTGGAACCCGAGCTGCCTCTACACGCAGCAATCGCCTAAACTGACAAATATGACCGACATCGTCGACCAAGAAACTCGCAGCCGAATGATGTCGGGCATTCGAGGAAAAAACACCCAACCAGAAATAATCATCCGTAAAGCCTTATATGCTAAAGGCTTCCGTTATCGCATGCACAACAACAGCCTTCCCGGCAAACCTGACTTAACTTTCACCAAGTATAAGGCCGTAGTGTTTATTCATGGCTGCTTCTGGCATGGTCACACCTGCCGTTATTTCAAAATGCCACAAACTCACACTGCATTTTGGCAAGACAAGATCAATGGCAACCGTCAGAGAGACGCCAAACAACTCGCGCAATTACAGCGCGCCGGATGGCGAAGTCTGATCATTTGGGAATGTGCTGTACGTATAAACAATAACTTGTCCAAAGAAAAGCTGATTGACTGTATATCTAACTGGCTGATAATCGGAAGTTCTGACGCTCAAATTGATGAAACCGGAATCAGGGCCGTCCCATGTTCGATGACAGAATCAGTGATTACACCGAAGGTGTTGCCGCAAAATACCTAAGTGCAGTGGACGCTGAACCCCAAAAATCCCACCAACATGAAATTGGAGGCCTGCCAGCTGCTGGTTTCCGGGAATGGTTAGGCGCCCCAGGCAAGCATGAAGAGTACCGCTTCCGTACACGCCAGATCTACATTTCTGATGATGAAACCGAACCAGTTATCTGCGATAGCTTTGTTACTTGGTACGACTGCCGTCGCAATGTAGCTCATAGAGGACCAGAATATCGCCTCTACTATTACGACAGTCCTGTTACAGCTTGCATCAACGAAGGTGACTTCTTTCTCGTGGCCAAGTTACAAGACGAAGCTCTGCCACTGCAAGAGATGGCTCTTCCGCAAGACATGGTAATGAATCCCGGTAGCTTGCTGATGATATTCGCGCCAGCCCATAGCACAGCTGAACGACAGTTACGAATACTGTTCGGTCTGGGAGAAATTGGTAACCGATTCACGGTTGGTGAACTCAATGAGGGATGCCTGCTATTACCTCTAAGGATGATGCTCGAAAGTTTAGGCATCAAATTGAACAAACCAACTCGTTCTGACGACGAGTGGACCGAACGCCTGACAGCAACCTTCGGTGGCATAACCTTCCCCGCTACGGCAAAGTTTTCTTCTTTCGCACGCCAGAGCATTGCCACCCAAGTCGACGCGTTAGCTTATCCTGACGCAACCTTAATGGTGTGGATGGATCACGAAGAGAAGCTTTTCCGGTTATATGAACGATTGCTGGTACAAGCACAGCTACGAGCAGGCTTCGGCGAACACGGCGACGATGTAGACGCCTTCATAAGCTACTCTCTCAGCGTACAGAACCGTCGAAAGTCACGTGTAGGGCATGCTTTTGAATGTCACTTGGACACGTTGTTCCGACTACATGACCTGAAATTTCAACAAGGACGAGGCAAAGGCAACGTCACAGAAAATAACGCAAGGCCTGATTTCATGTTCCCCTCTTTTGCCGCCTACCATGATCCTGCATTTCCAGCAGACAAATTGCTAATGCTGGGAGCCAAAACCACCTGCAAGGATCGCTGGCGCCAAGTATTGAGTGAGGCAAACCGAATAACCTCCAAGCACCTTATTACCTTGGAAACGTCGATCAGTGAGTCCCAAACGGATGAAATGATAGCCCACCAACTTCAGTTGGTCGTGCCCACAAGTATCCAAGCAACTTACACAGCCAAACAACAAGGGCAATTGAAAGATCTACAAGCATTCATTACTGAAATAAAAGATGTTCAAAAATAGACTGTTACCGGCGTACCGCAAAGACAACTTGCTGATTTCTGGCCGAATGGCAAACATCTCAAACTTATTAATCAATGTGCACGCCTTCATCATGACAGATTGAGAATCAAACGATTCTCAACATCTCGATCCCAGTCGTTTTGTTTTTGGATTCATTCTTCGTCTTCATTACACACAAACGGAATGACATAACCGAGAAATTCAGCATGCGGCGTTCTACGTTCTTGCCAGCGGTATGGATTGGATGGCGGGGTTTCCCGATGCTTGCTCATGGTGACAACCAAGCGCCGCTTCGCACGTGAAACACCGACAAAGAAAGCACAGCGTTCTTCGTCGAGCTTGCCCCAAAAGGTTTGATTTTCAACGCCGAGAATGATGACCGAGTCGAATTCTAGGCCCTTGCTCTTGTGGATAGTCAATATGCGTACCGCTTGATCATCCGAAAACCTTTCAAGGGCCTTAGGCAAATCAGGTTCGAGCGTAAGCAATTCATCAATGCGCGCCTTGGTATCGCGAACCACTTCTTTGAGCCGAGCTTGCGATTCATAGTCAGGCGAGAGCGCTACCAAGGTTTCGCGGGGGATCTGGTTGAGGAATACTCGCGCCGATTCCCACCAACCGGAGAAGGGCTCATCAATCAATTCTAGAATTGCCGCGCTTTTGCGCTGGGCTTTGATCAGGCGATCAAAGTCTCGGCGGGTACTGGCTTGGATCTCATCGTCAGCAAAAGGCATCAGTAAATTCATCAGCCGCACCCATGCTTTAGGCTCGCGCTTGCCGTAGATGCAAGACAGGTAATCAACCACTAGGCGCGCTACTGGCTCGGTGGTGATGTCCTGCATCTGCTGTTCGTTGCGGAAGGGTATGCCTTTGGCTTCTAGCGCCGCAATGAGATGGTTGGCATAAAGATCCAGTTGTTTGGAGATCAGTACGGCGATTTCTGAATGAGGTATTTGTTCAACTTCAACCCACGCTGCGATCTGATCAGCCAAATGCTCAGCCTCTTGACGACCATCTTCGAACTCCCAAGCGAGGACCTCTCCTTCGTCCCCGGCAATCTGCTCATCCGGCATGACCGATGCAGGATCAAGCTCGCGAATGATCTCGTTCTGCAAGCGTAACAGTCGTGGCTTGGAGCGAAAATTACGGTACATATTGAGCGGGACTGCCGAAAAATCGGCAGCAAATGTCTGAAAGATGCCATCGAGCGCACCGGCCCAGCCCATAATTTTCTGCTTGGTATCGCCGACTGCAGTCAGACGTATTCCTGTACCCTGGAAGGCGAGCTTCACGAGCTCATATTGCTGACTAGTACAGTCCTGGAACTCATCAAGAAAAACGTCGCTGTAGGTCTGGCGGATAGCGTTCCGGGCAAGTTTCGATTTCTCGAGTATCTGAATAGCGAGCGGCACCAGATCATCAAAGTCGATCTGCTTGTGAGTCACTTTGGGCTTGCCAAGCGTGTAGCCAGGCTCAAGGGCATATTTGCCTGTCAGTACTGGGCGAAAACGATCAATGATGCGCTTGGCAAAGGCATGGAAGGTGTAGCTGTCAAAGCGTGACGCGAGATCAGCGCCACAGCGGCGCTGCACGCGCTCCTTCAGATTTTTACTGGCATCGACTTTGAACGAGATCGCCAGAATCCGCTTGGGATATCTGCAGGCGCCTGTACGCAAGAGGAAGTCTGCTCGCTGCGCCAGCATCTCGGTCTTGCCAGCACCGGGCCCGGCGGTAAGCGCGAGGCATCGCTCCTGCTCCTTAGCGGCAAGCTGCGCATTCGGTTCAAGAGTCAGCCCATCCGCAGGCCTCCAGGCATCGATCGCAATCACTCCGGCAGCTCCGCAAGCTTGGCAATAACGGCATCAGCCAGTCTTTCCAGTGAGGCTGGCATTTCTGCAAGCAACTGTTCATCCGTCAACCGTGCCAATGCTTCAATGTGGGCTGCGGGTTTGCTGCCGAGTTTGAAACGCTCATGATAGGTATTGAACAGCTTCAACTCTTCTTCGCTGTATTGAGTTGCATCATGATGACTCTTGCCCAGTACAGCCGCGATGGTTTGCTCATCCGGTACTTCTTCTGTAACGCCGTAGGCATCCGGATAGGCAAGAAGCAACGCGAAATCGAGGTCCATGGGATACGAGAAGTACACATCTCTTTTTTCAAGCGCATCAAGGTAATTGTCATAGTCCCGGACCATATTTTTTGTTGAATCCCATTTTGGGATCCCGTGATCTGGGGGCAACTTCTGTTCTGGCCGAAATATTCCGAGTTGGTCATTGACGTACTTGATCCGTCCCCAACCAGCGGCGTGACGAGCCACATCTAGATCCAGTAGCGTTAGATAGGGGATCTGCAAAGCTGAAAGCAGGCGCCAGAAGTGATTGACGTGTCTGCCACCCAAAGGCGCAATAGTGACCGCGGATTCATCAACCGGCGCACCTTTGACCTGCAGCAGGCGTGGCAATACGATCTCTTCGCTATCGCCTTCGCCGAGAACGACAAGTCGCGAGAAATAGATCTCCGGAAATGCCAGGACAGCTTCCCGCACAAATTTGTGTTCTTCATCGGTTTTTTCAGGAAGCTGAATAGTGGTAACTCGAGACTTGCGTTCTTCAGTAAGCCGTAGATACCGGATGTGCTCGGGCTCCACTCGACGCAGCATCGATGGCGCGTGCGTAGCGATGAGGGCTTGGGCATCTGGATGTTGAACCATGGCGTTCAGTGCGCTCACGATCCGCCCCAAGTAATGAGGGGAAAGACTGTTTTCTGGTTCCTCAACGGCAATCAGAGTGAAGATCGGCGGTCGCAATTTATCTGAGTCGAATGTTTCATCTTCCCCAGCGAGCACAGCACGTCCAATGGCTTGTGATGACAGCACCAGTGACAGATACAGCATCGACTTTTGGCCGTCGCTCAGTCGAGAAAAATCGACCAGACTCTCATCGTGCCCTGGCGAAAACGAAACCGACATATGACGCAGCAAGGCTTCAATTTCGGAAGCCACAAAGGTGATCTTAGGATCAGTGAAAAAGTTGCCCTTGTGTAGCTTTGCCCATGTAGTTCTCAAGCATTCACTGAATGCATTGACCGATGGGTTGGCGGCTAAGCTATCACTGATCTGATCCGTGAGCGCCTTGATGGCATCGCGTTCGTTATCCCAACGCACGGCGCGAAGCATTCGCCCAAGCAGCGCGTTGGCGCCGTAGGCAATATGGTCAGCTGGGTCGCGTCTGGCGGGCAAATAGTGAACGTGAATATGATTCCGATCTGCTCGCGGAACTTGAGATGTTGAGAGTGGAGTCCCATCTGGATTCAAATCCAGTACATATACGAACGCCTCTTCAATATCACCATCCGGTCCCATCGTCGCACTGAGGTGAAAACGCACACGGGGAATGCCATCAGCGTCATCCAAACGCATATGACCAAAGAACGGCGCAACCGTGCCAACGTCTACGCCATCGTCCACCTCTGGAAAAACAAAGTCGGCTTCTATCCAGAGCGTCCGCTCCTCAGGTACATGCTCCTCATCGCATGGCACATGGAAATCAGAGCGCTGGATACGACGCAGTGACGGATCAAAAGCAAACATACGGCACAACGCCTGGAGAGCGGCCGTTTTACCTGAACCGTTTGGACCAATCAGGTAGGTGATGTCTTCCAGCGATAACTCGGTTGGTTCCGGGCCAAAAGACTGGAAATTTGACAGGCGTAACGTGTGCAGCTTCATGACAACCCTCTAGAGAAACAGCGAATGTATTACGCCTTGGCCGCCGAACCACCAAAGCCTGCTTTAGATTATTCATTCAAGAAAGCTCTATCAATCAACAATATCAGAGTCAACCCAGGATGATGGAGGGAAAATGCCATGGCGGCCGCCTTACTTTGCTGATTAATCTGAATGTCAAGATACTACCCAAACACCCATTCCAGACCTAGGCGACATCCACAATAAGGGGGACTCTGCGACTCTGCAGCTGACTAACATGTTTTTCACTGTAAACTAATGGTTCAATCTTTTTTTCAGTGATTTTTATAGAGCCAAGGTCGAGACAAATAGTTCAAAGTAGCAGGGCATAATCAATGACTGTGAGAGCATCCTTGATGTACTCAGGCATTAACTGTAACATTCTGAATACCAAGGGCTTATGGTTGGACCAGTAACAGTCCAGATGCCAAGTTGACACTCCAATTGCATCAAGAATGTTAGGCATACGGAAAGGCATACGATCAATCTCTGAATTGAGTATTTCACATTGTTAATCATTGAGTTAACGAATCAATTCATAGTACGCCAGCACCAAATACCGGTCCGACGAGGACCAAAGCGATACGAAAACCCGCATGGCATAAGGCCTTGCGGGTTTTTTCTTGTCCACTCCTGTCCGATGGCGTCCATTACGTTAGGCATACAGCACCATAGCCTAGTTCATTTTTTATCCTGAAAAGTTTAACGCCGAGCTAGACGCGATGGAGTATTAGAACGAAAAATAAAGGGATCCTGCGATAGCTTGCCATAATCCACCCGACTCAGAGTGAAATTGGTGACATAGGCAGGCGGGGCCGACTGCTCCGAAATAAAATGATATTTAGGCACAACTTCTCGGCTGCGGATCCCACTCCATTCAGCAAAGAATGACATGAAATCGTTGGCAGAACGCGCCACCTTGATAATGCGCTGGTGAGTATCCCCGCTGGAAGTAATAAACATCGGCACTTGATAGTTTTGCTGGAACTGATCGTTGTGGGACAAGTATTCCGACGGGGAACCGCGCTCCTTGAAGGCCAAACCATGATCGGAGAAATAGATCATTGAGAAATTCTTGCTGCTGTTCTGCAGCTGCTGGTAAAGCGAGGCGAGAAAGCTGTCCGTCTGGGTAATGCTGTACAGGTAGCAGGATACTTCCTCGTTATCCACAAACGTTGCATATCGATGATGGGTACGTTCACAAGCTTGCGGATGAGACCCCATCAAATGATAAATAATCAGTTTGGGTGCTTCCGACTCATCGTTCAGCGCATCATTGGTAAATTTCAACAGATCCATGTCTTGGGTATCTTGCGAAAAGAAATTACCGTTCTTCATAAAATGGACATTATCTGACCGTTTGGCGATGCTGGCGATAGCCGTATCGTAATGACCCAACTGTCCTTGGTTAGAGAACCAATAGGTGTTGAATCCAGCCCTTTTTGCCAGCGTTACAATATTATTCTGGTATTGAGGTTGCCCGTCCTTTCCAACAAGTGTCAGTGTTAACCCCAAAGATTCCTGGGTTGATGAAGCCGCAGACAAATAATTTTGGAACAGTATGCCATTCACATGACTCATGAATGGAGTGTTATCCCAGTGGCCACCAAATGCGCCAAAGGCATCACGCCGAGCACTTTCACCGATCACCACCACATACACCTGATGCGCAGGTTTTACGGCTGCAACATGCCAGTCATCCTGCAAGGTGTCGAGGTCCTGCATACGTTGATGTTCGGCAAACACGGTCATATTGATCAAGGTAAGGTCTTTTACGAAACGAAACACCGGATAACTGTTATTCAACAAAGAAAACGAGCCTTCGGTATAAAAAATATTCAGTGGTGTCACCAGCGAAGTAGATAAAAATACTGCCAGCAATGAAGAGTGATGAACCGACCAACGCGGAAAAGTCCAGACTGGGCGCTTCAGTAGCAATACTGCAAACCCGAGAATTACCACAGAAACCAGATAGTACCAGAGAGGGAAAACCCGCAGTATCTCGCTGGCCTCTTTCGGATTAGAAGAGTAAAGAGAAAGAATGCTATTGAAGTTCGGAGCGCCGTAAGTCCGACCAAATGGGAAATAACAGGCCGCAACCAAAGAACAGACCATCAGTATGATTTTGAATGCTCGCCCGGAGAGCCTTTCCAGAAAACACAGGAAGCAATAGAACCCCACAGTATCAAGCAGGCTCAATTTGTAGCCAAGAGAAAGATTAATCAGCCAGGCCAGCAGGAACAAAACTCCTGATTTCCAGCTCAAAAAACCCTGTCCACGGAAATATGAAACAGCCTGTCGTAATATTGAGTTTGTAAAATTCATCTGATTTTTTGCATGGAGTGTGAATGAAATGGATGGCGGCCACGCATCCAGCCCCTAGGTAGGAAAGAGTTGAAGCTCTCGGGTGCTCCCCCGTCATACCAACGGTGAAAGCACGGCCAGCTTAAGCTAAGACGCCATAGATTGGAGCCTTTATTCCTGTGATACAGGATACAAAATGAAGTTTTTATGACAAAAAAGGACTCGATGTATAGCGACAGCCTCATTTGGGAATGAGAGCTTATCTTGTTGTCACAATCCTATTCATCAGTAATTCGAGTTTTTTATTCTGGACCTGTAAAAAGTCCTCACCACATCGGGGCTGAACGGTAGATCGAGTTACCTCCCATATGAAATCGAGTGAGAAGCCCGCACAAAAAACGCCACCTCACGGTGGCGTTTAACAAACTGACGGTCTGGTTTCAAACCGCTTACAGTGCCAAGCGGAGGATCTGCTTGACGTCATCCGGGGTGATATCGCTGTGCTCGCCCAGCGCGACATGGCCGTGCTCAGTCAGCTTGGCGGCGACCTTGTCGATCACCTCCTCGCCCAGCCCGTATGCGGACAGACGTACCGGGTTACCCATGGCCGTGAAGAAGGCTTCGGTCTGCTCGATGGCGGCGCGGGCCTTTTGCTCTTCGCTGCCATCACGCACATCAAACACCCGCTCGGCGTATTGAGCCAGCTTGGCCTGCTTGGCGGCAAACTTGTGCTTCCACACCGCGGTTTGCACGATAGCCAGGGTCTGGGCATGGTCCAGACCGCACAGCGCCGTGATCTCGTGACCAATCATATGGGTCGCCCAGTCGGTCGGCACGCCTGTGCTCAAGGTTCCGTTCAGCGCCATGGTCGCCGTCCACATCAGGTTGGCGCGCACGTCGTAATCCTGGGGATTGGCCAGTGCAACCGGGCCCTCTTCGATCAGGGTGCGCAGCAAACCTTCGGCGAAACGATCCTGCACCTTGGCCTTGACCGGATAGGTGGTGTACTGCTCCAGGGTGTGCACAAAGGCATCGACCACGCCGTTGGCGATCTGGCGCGCCGGCAGCGTATAGGTGGTCACCGGATCCAGGATCGAGAAGCGCGGCTGCACGAACGGCGAGAAGAAGAACAACTTGTCCTGAGTCTCCGCCTTGGTGATGACGGCGCCGTTGTTCATCTCGGAGCCGGTAGCCGCCAGTGTCAGCACAGTCCCCAGCGGTACCGCATCGCTGATCTTGCTGCCATAGGTTTGCAAGATTTCCCAGGCATCGCCTTCGTAACGCGCGGCTGCGGCAATGAACTTGCTGCCATCGATGACGGAGCCACCGCCCACCGCCAGGATATAGTCAATGGACTCGGCCTTGACCACGGCGACCGCCTGCATCAGGGTCTCGAAATGCGGGTTGGCCTCGATACCGCCAAACTCCTGAAAACTACGACCCGCCAGCGCCGCATGCACCTGATCCAGCACGCCGTTTTTCTTGATACTGCCGCCACCATAGGTGATGAGCACCTTGGCATCCGCCGGGATCTCTTCGGCCAGCTTGGCGATCTGCCCTTTGCCAAAGTGAATGCGGGTCGGGTTGAAGTAGGTAAAGTTATTCATCATATGCCCTTGTCTAGTCTGAAGTGCCGATAGGAATACACGGCGGCGCCAGCCGCATGCCGTGGATGACGACTATCATAATAGTTGCTAGATTAAGCGCCGGTAAGCGACATTCATGGCAAATACTTGCCTATTTCTACCAAGTTAACCCAATCACAAATGAGGAGAGGCGGCGATGACCCTGGCCCGCGCCATGCAAGGCTATGTCGAACAGATGGGACTGCAGCAGCTGGAAGGCTCAGTAGCCACCAGCCTGCCAGGAGTGCACTTTTTCCGCTTCTCCCAGGGCAGCCCACGGCAACCCCTCACCTATCAATCCGGCCTGCTCATCATGGGGCAAGGCCACAAAGTCATCCATCTGGGGGAGCAGCAAGTGGCCTATGGCCCCGACTCCTACCTGGTCGTCGGCGTGCCGCTGCCGCTGGAGTGCGAGGCGCACTGTAGCCCGCAGGAGCCCATGCTCGGACTAGCCATCGACATCGATACCCAATCGCTGCACCAATTGATCGAGCGTCTGTTTCCGCCGGAATCACCGATGGAGCCTTGTCGCAGCATCGAATGCGGCCTCTCCAGTGTTCGCCTGTCATCATCCATGCTCAGTGCCTGTGAACGCCTGCTCGGCGCGCTGGCGAACAAGAGTGAAGCCAGCATTCTCGGACCCGGTATCCTGCAGGAGATCCTCTACCGCGTGCTGACCGGCCCCTATGGTTATGTGCTGCTGGAGCTGGCCCGCCACGATAGCCACTATGCACGCATCGCCCGGGTGTTGGGGCGCATTCATCGCGACTATGCCGCCCCGTTGACGGTCGAAGGACTCGCCACCGAAGCCCATATGAGCGTGTCGTCGTTCCATCGCGCCTTCCGTCAGGTGACGCGGGTCTCCCCCCTGCAGTACATGAAGCAAATTCGCCTCAACCGGGCGCGGGAGCTGATCCAGCGTGAAGGCCGCGGCATCGCCGAAGCCGCCACCCTGGTGGGCTACAACAGCCCCTCCCAGTTCAGCCGCGAGTATAAACGCCATTTCCAGAACAACCCCCGCGGCCATCAGGCCAGTGTTGGCTAAGCCGTCCGCAACTGGCTCACCCCCCATTCGAGTTCTACTCGGGTTCTAGCCGATCCCAGCTCGTTAGCCGAGATCGGACGCGAAGAAGGTGTAGGTGTGCTTTCCCCGTTTTTTGGAGGCATACATCGCCAGATCCGCCTGGTGCATCAGTTGCTCGTAATCATGGATTTCCGGAGAAGAAATAGAGATGCCGATACTGGCACTGATGTGCACTCTATGGCCGGATAGCTCGTCACCGATGCGCGGGATCAGGGATAATAGCCGATCAAGAACCACTCGAATTTCCTCCGGCCCATGGGTCAATGGCAGCGCCAGTGCGAACTCATCGCCACCAAGCCGGGCGACTTGATCCCCTAATCGGGTTTCCTGAACCAGCCCATCAGCAACCGACTTTAATAGTAGGTCCCCCCGATTGTGTCCAAACAGATCATTAATCTGTTTAAAGTTATCCAAATCCAACAGGCATAACGCTATCTCATATTCCCGATTGGGTTGATTGAGCAACAGTTCAATTTTATCTTGAAAATAACGTCGATTATGTAATCCCGTCAGGCTATCAAAATTGGCCTTTTGTTTTAAATCTCGCCGCTGCAACTCCAGATTAATATTCCTAGTCTTCAATCTAAATAAATGGTTCGTACTGCGATAAAATGAAAACGAGATAACCAGAGTCAGCATTAACATACATAAAAGAAGAAAGAGTGCCGTATTGTCATTATTACTTGGTGCTCTGCTATATAGCTCCAATGACCAGTGACGACCCGGCATAGACAAGTCATAATGAAAGATATTACTCGGTGGTTCAGAATTTTTATCCTGACGATTGCTGGCAAGCTGGCGATTATGGTCATCTTTATCAATCAGGCGCATAAAAAACCGACTCTGATTTTCTTGACCAAATTCTGAGCGCATCAGCACTTCAGGTGTCATCAGCATGATCAAAAAACCAGAAAACCTGTCCTGCTTATTTCCATTTTTTTGGCTTGCGATATGGACTGGATGATAGATGGCGATCATGGAAGCGCCATGGGGATCGGTTAATTCAGAAAATGTCGGCGTGGTAAATACCAGTCCGCTCTGCATCGCCTCCCGCCGCAGGGCTCGGTTTTGCGGTCGACCATTGATATCGATACCGACTACTTGACTGCCCAGCTCTTTGGGCACGACATACAGGATAGGAAAATAAAAATCGCGGACTGGTGCGCTTATTACTCGATGGTCGGGGTAATGAATATCGATGAATCCTCGATCTTGCCCTGTCTCCATGAATAGTCTGGTTTCATACTGTTTGCGTTCATCGGCTACTACATAGGGCGTCCACATAATAGCTGCTATCTCTTTTTCATCTTTTATTAAAGAAGAGGAATAACGTTCAAACTCCTCACGACTGACAAAATCAGAGGAATTAAACAGCGCCGAAAATGAAGTCAGGATTTGGGGCGCACGGGTAAATAACAGGCTGGCTCTGACACTTTGTTCATAGGTTTCTTTTTGTAATTCAGCCAACTGCCGGGCTGCATTACTGTTTTCCAACCCTTGATAGGTATAACCGGACAGCAGGGTACCAAATGTAAAAATGATCGCGGTGGATAACCACTGATAAATGCTCCGTCTCCTCATGTCATCCTCCCTGCATAGCTGGACTCTAAATATCCACTATTGACACATCACACTATATTTACCTTAATGAACAGCATGAATAACTACTGCTGCATGGCATATTGGCGATGAGTGCTGGCGATGTCCAACATCGATTCAATAATATGTAGTTCGACCACCACTTTTCACTCAGCGACCATGAAATAATACCGGTTCCACCGCTATTTTTAGCATGGCACTACGGCCTTGTTTTCACCTCAAACAAACGGTGAAAACACAACCACGTGAGGTCTTGTCGTGCTCGATCAGAGGAGATGATGCCTGTCGCAGGTGTCAGTGAACCGCCGCAGCCCCATGGGTTTGAGCGCTGAACTTTAACGCCCAGTCAGCAACCAAGGCTTCGGCAGCGGCGCGTTCACTCGCATTTAGCTTTTTGCTGAGACGAAGTCGGGAGGCTTCGGCATCGGGATAGCCATTGGTCACGGCCAGGGCATACCAGGCGTAGGCTTGCACCAGATCTTTGGGTACGCCAAATCCATTGGCATAGCCGACGCCGACCTGAAATTGGGCAACCCCTTTGCCCTGCTCGGCGGCTTTGCGGTACCAGGCTACGGCTTGGTGGTAATCTTTGGCGACCTCCTGTCCGGTGGCATAGGCTGCACCCAATAATATCTGGGCCGTAGCATCGCCCTGCTCCGCGGCCTTCTGCGCCCAAAACACGGCTTTCTTATAGTCGATGGCTACACCATGCCCATAAGCATACGCCACACACAGTGCCGATTGGGCCATCATGTCACCGCGCCTGGCCGCCTTGAGATACCAGGAAACGGCCTGAGTCTCATCTTTGATGACACCGATACCATTGGCATACGCGGCCCCCATGCTGCGTTCGGCCAGCGTATTCTTCTTCTTGGCGGCCATGCGATACCAATAGACGGCCAGGGTGTCATCCTTGCTCACCCCCTCCCCCTTGCTGTAAGCCAAACCGAGCGCATATTGTGCATCCGGATTACCCTCTGCGGCAGTACGCTGAAGTGACTGGATGGAACTCGGTGCTTCGACCGCGGCGACCTGATGAATGAGGGAGAGAACAACCAGACCAAAAACTATAAGCAGTCGAATCACATCATGTTCCTTTTTTAAAAAGCAGGCATGAGTGCCCGAAGAATGCCGCACGGCACTGGCGTTTAGAGCGTGGCGCGAGCTTGCGCCTGGTGTTGTCCTAAGCGAGCAGAAAGCTATTTTATGAAGGCAAACAATCTATTACCTGTTTTTACCTGAGGGAACCCCCAGAGGGAATATGTTGAACACAGATCAAAAAAAGCGCAGCACTATTTGCCTCGAACACTATTTGTCTCGGTCAGCATGAGGCTCCGCCGTTTCCTCGCCCACGGCGTCGGTCTGCGGCAGCTCGCCCCCATGAGGCAAGCTGAGCCAGCCGTGTAATAAACCAGCGCGCCGCACCTTGCGACGCCGGATACGCCAACGAACCAATCGCGACATTCATCCCTCCCGTGTGGAGCATAGGGCTACCGATGCTCACTGACCGATGGAATCATCCCCGGACCCGTGAGGCCGGAACCGGCTCGCATTCCCGGCCAAGGGCAAGACATGATGTTGATAGAACCAACCCAACCCCACCAGACAGCCCCCTAACCCCAGGAAAGAAGCGGCACGATAGAGTCCTTCCAAATCGGCCATGTCCCAAAGAAATATCTTGAGTACGGTAATGAGTAGCACCAAAAGCGCCGCTTGCCGCACCCGGGCGATGGCCAGCCAACCACCGAGTAACATCAGGATCATCGCGGCCAGCAGCCAGATGGCGGAGTAGGTGTATTGCTCGCCATCCGGAACCTCGAAACCAGAAAGATCCCCTCCCTGCCACCATTGCCGCACCATCAGGGTCAGGTACAGCATGCCTGTGCTAAACAAAAAGCCAGACAATCCACGACGCAGCCAAGATGGATCAGTGCCCAAGCCGAGCGCCAGCAGACTTATCAGCGCAGGAATGCCCCATGCCACTAGCGTCAGATTAAGTACAGGCCACTCGCCAACCGATGTCGAGACCCACAGCGGGTTATAGAGTAACGTAGAGCCCAGCACCGTCATGACCATCATCAGAGATAACAGCAGAGGGGAAGCCAACGCATAGACCCTGACCAGCGAGCCATTGAGCCGGGCTTTCCAACGGTAGATCAGCGCCAAGGCTCCCCAAGTCACCGAGCTGAGTGCCGTATCGGCCAACCCATAGGCTCCATGCCAGGGATCACCGCCGCTCAGCCAGTAACGCCCCTCCAGCGTGAGCCAGAGGGTCAATAACTGCACGGCTCCAGCCTCCAACCAGGCATTGGTACTCGCCCCCGGACGTTGCGGTAGCCAGCGCGCCGCGAGGAAGAAACACAGCACAGGGATACCGTACCCATACAGGCTCCAGTGCACGCCCAAGCGGCCGATCTGGGCATAGTCGAACAACCAGGGGTTGAGTGACAATCGGGCGACGATGATCATCGCCAATACCTTGATCAGCCAGTGGGGGACCCGATCCCCCTCCCGCTGTCCCAAACGCGCTAGCCCTGCCAGCTGCAAGGCCAGAGCCAGCGTCAGCTCCGCATCCGCCAGCACCATGATGAACGCCAGCGCCAAAGCCCCCTGACCACCCGCCAACAGCGCCACCCGAGCGTCCGATGACCAGCGATGGCGAACCTCTGCCAGGGCCGTAAACACCACAAACAGCGCCAGCCCTTGCAACGGCCAGCTCAGACTCTGATCCGTCCAGAATCCTTCACTCCCCATCGGAGAGCGCCAGTACAACAACGCCAGCATCAGCAGTGGCGTAACCACCAGCACAGAGCCCCACAGCCCTCCGCGCCGCGCCCGTGTCAGCCATTGCAACGCCAGTAGTGTCTGTAAAACCGCGAGCCCCATGCCCCAGCGCCACAACGGCCAGAGCTCCGATGGCGCCAGCTGTGCCCAACCGGTCTCGGCAACCCGATACAGCGGCAGGGAGAACAACCACACTATGAGTAACAGACAAGCTGCGGCCAGCCACGGCAGGAGATCCAGCGCGACGATGCGACGGGCCAGCAGCTGTGCGCCGACCAGCACAAGCAAGAGCGCCAGCCAGCCACTGAGCGGATAATGCAAAAACTGCATCAGGCCAACCAGCAGCACAGAACCCGCCAGCGCGACCCAATAGGCATCCTTGACGGCTGCCGGGCACTTGCGCCATTGGCAGGGCAGACGCAGTGCCCGGCTCTGCAAGCGCCAGCCAAATCCGGGCAGAGCCATGAAGGCATACAGCGACGACAGTAAGTAACCCAGCAGAAAGAGGGTCTCATCACGGTACAGTGACCAGGCCAGTACAAACCAGATGAAATGGCCGCACCAGGTTCCCCACCAGAGCCAACGCCGCTGCACTCGGTATTGCAACGCCAGGGCAGCCAGTGACACCAGGGCCACATAACACAGCAGACCGCTTAGACTGCCGTGACCGGTCGAGACCAGCGCCGGAACCAGGTAGCCACCCAGCAACCCCAACACCGCCAGCAGTGGCCCTTGCAACAGGGACAAGGCCATCGCCAGCAGCGACACCACACCCAGCAGCACGAAGGCCATACCCGGCGGGATCAGGCCATACAGGTCAAAGGCGGTCAGCAGACTGGCATACCAGGCAATCACACCACCACCGGCCAATGCCGCGGGCACATAATCCGCCTGCGCCCCCAAGCGGGGCAACGCCAGCGGCACATCCCGCTGGCGCAACCACTCGCTGGTCAGGATCAACACCAGTCCCAGCACCAGACCGGCGATCACCCGACCGCTGGGCCCCAGCACGCTATGCTCCACACCAAATTTGACCAGAAAGACCCCGCCCAGGGCGAGAGCCACGCCCCCCACCCACACCATCCAGCGCGAAGCAATGTCGCGCTCCAGGCGCTCGGGCTTGGTCGCCACGGGCTCGGAGGGTGGCTCTGAGGGTGCCTTAGCTTGCTCAACGGATGGGGCAATCCCTTCGGCGCCAGTCGCAGGTGTCAGCAATGCTTCACGTTGGGGAGCGGATGAAATATCCGGTGAAGATGAACTGTCAGATGCGGGAGCCTGACGAAACATGGGCTGTGCCGTGGCAGAATCGAAACTAGACGCCGTTTTTTCCGGCGGGGATGGCGTCTCGGTCACCGCTATGACGGGCGCCAAGGGTAAGACACGAGCCTCCTGACGAAGTAGACGTTGCTCCAGAGCTTGAGCCTGATGACGCTGTTTACGCAGATCCTGCTCCAGCGCCGAGAGACGACTTAGGGCCAGTAAACCGCAGACGGCCCCCACCAGAAGTAACAACACCAGACAACCGAGCAACAGGAACAAACCATCCATGACACACTCCGGATAAACCGGGGCAGACCCACCCCGTGCTTCAGAGTATGTCTGCCATCGGCTCGCTGCAAGGCAATGCCGGTCCTCCGCCTCCTAGATCCGTTTTCTGTCGCAAAATGACCCGATGAAACGACCTCTCTATATGACGCAGCCCAGAGGGTCACGCATACTGGAGAAAATTGGCCCGGAGTGTTGCCATGTCCCATCTGAACGATCAATTGCTGAAGCAGCTGAACCACGTCATCCTCGGTAAATCCCACGAGTTGCGACTGGCCCTGTGCTGTCTGCTGGCCCGCGGACACCTGCTCATCGAGGATCTGCCCGGCATGGGCAAGACCACCCTGGCTCACGCCTTGGCGACCCTGCTGGGGCTCCAGTATCAGCGCGTACAATTTACCTCCGACATGTTACCGGCCGATCTGCTGGGTCTTTCCATCTTCGATCAGGCCAGTCAGGGATTTACCTTTCATCCTGGCCCCATCTTCAGCCAAGTTCTGCTGGCCGACGAGATCAACCGCGGCAGCCCCCGGACCCAAAGCGCCCTACTGGAGGCCATGGCCGAACGGCAGATCTCGCTGGATGGGATCACCCGACAACTACCGGCCCCTTTTTTTGTCATCGCCACCCAGAACCCGCAGGATCAGGCCGGAACCTTTCCGCTTCCCGAATCCCAACTGGACCGCTTCCTGATGCGCATTGAGCTGGGCTATCCGAGCAAGGAGGCCGAACTGCAAATGCTACTGATGCCAGAGCCGGAGCCACTGCTGCCGTTGCTAGACAGCCCTCGCCTGCTGGCACTGCAGCAGGCGGTGAGCGAGGTCAAGGCGGCGCCCGCATTTCTCGATTACTTACTGGCGCTGGTGCAGGAGAGCCGGCAAAGCGATCTGATCCCCAACCCATTATCCCCGCGCGCCAGCCGGGCGCTGCTCGCCGCCGCCAAGGCCTGGGCCTTTCTGGCCAACCGGGATTACCTGCTCCCCGAAGATCTGCAGGCCGTCTTCCCGGCCGTGGCCGAACACCGATTGCGCAGTGGTCCCAGCCGCCCCGGTGCGCAACAGAGTCTGAGTCGTAAACTGCTGGCGACTGTGGACCCGGTTCGATGAATCCCCCCCTGTACAGCCTCAGAGGGTGGTGGCAACGACGCTGGAGCCGCTGGCTCGACCGGCGGTTGCCACCCGCCCCGCTGGTGCGACTCCATCATAAGACGCTGTTTATTTTTCCCAGCCGGTTCGGCGCCCTGTATCTGTTCATGGTTCTGATGCTCTACCTGCTGGGGACCAACTTTCAGAACAACCTGATCCTGGCCATGGCGCTGTTGCTACTCAGCCTGTTTATCACCTGTATCTGGCACTGCTATCGCAACTTGGCGGGTCTGACCGTCACCAGCCGTCCCACCGCCGCGCACATGGTCGGAAATTCGGTCCGCTTCTGCGTACTCATCACGACCGATGGCCGGCCCCGTTTCGCGCTGCAGCTCGGGGCCACCGAGGGCGCGGAAGAGCTGTTACCTCAGTTGGAGCAGCAAGGCTCACTGGGTGTCACCTTTCATGCCAGCCGACGCGGCTGGTTGCACCCAGGCCGCCTGCGCCTTTCCAGCCATTATCCGCTGGGCTTACTGACTTGCTGGAGCTTGCTGGATCTGGAACACAGTGCGCTCATCTATCCAGCGCCCATCGCCGGGCCCGTCACCCTGAGTCATGGTCCAGGCGCCGCTGCGGAGACGCCAGATCCAGTCAGCGAGCAACCATCGATGCGTGTCAGTCACCAGCTAGGCAGCGACGAGCTGGTTGGATTACGCCCCTATCGCGCGGGCGAACCCCTGAGTCAGGTGGCATGGAAACAGCAGGCTCAGGGACGCGGCATGCTGAGTAAGGAGTTCGCGACCGAGCCCTATCAGCAACATTGGCTACGCCTGCAACACACCCCAGGTCAGGATCTGGAAGAGCGTCTCGGCCGACTGGCCTATGCCGTGCTGCAACTGGAGAGTCGTAGGCAGCCTTATGGTCTGGATCTGGGCACCGAGTTGCTCCCCCCGGATTCGGGTGCCGGACAGCAGCAGGCCGCCCTGCAGGCATTGGCTCTCTATGGCCAGTAACCCAATTCCCCCGCTCGCGCCTCGCGCAACCAGTCGGCTCACCTTCGGCTGGATCAGTGCCAGCTATATTCTGGCTGTCATCCCGCTTTACACCGAATTAAGCCCGCTCATTTATCTCATCGCCTTGCTGGCCATCGGCTGGCGCTACACCATAGAGCGAGGCAACGCACGCCCACTGTCACCCCTCCAACTGAATGTGGCGGCGGTCGTGGGTTGCGTGCTGATTGCCGTGCTGGCCCCACAACTTGGATTGGTCGGCGCCATCTTCAACTTGCTGGTGATGGGCTGCACCCTCAAGTTTCTGGAGTTCCGGCAGCGCCGGGATCTGGGTCTGCATATTCTGGCGCTGTTTTTTCTAGGTGGGCTGAGTTTTATCTATCACCAGCAATGGCCCATGACCTTCTATCTGCTGACCAGCGTACTGCTGAATGTCTGTGCCCTGCTCTCTCTCTATCTGCCAACCGGTCGGAGCAAACAACTGCGGCTGGCATCCTTGCTGCTCGCCCAGAGCCTGCCATTGATGCTGCTGTTGTTCCTGATCCTGCCACGACTGGGGCCGCTGTGGCAGATGCCGGAAACCAGACGGGCCATCACGGGGTTGAGCGACCAGGTGAACCCGGAAAATATCGCGGATCTGACCCGCTCCAGTGAGTTGGTCTTCCGGGCCCAATTCACCACACCAGCGCCCAGCGAACGGTACTGGCGGACTCTGGTGCATGAACAGTTTGATGGCCATAGCTGGAGCATGAGCCCCGCCCTGCAGCAGTGGCAGGATGAGCATAGGGCCCGGAAAAATCAGCGCCTGGGTAGGCAGTTCGCCACCCCTGCTTGGGAAGGGCCGAGTCTCGACTACCAACTGTACACAGAGCCCAGTAACCAGAACTGGGTCTATGCCCTGGGGCTCTCCAACTCCAGCGATCAAACTCTCCTCCAGACGCCGGTGCAGACCCTGTTTAGCCCGACGCCTTTGACCCAGAAACAACAGTTTCATCTGCGCTACTTCCCGCAACAGGCCAACATGCCGACGCTGAGCGTCCAGCAACGTCAGAGCAATCTGCAACTACCCTCCAGCGGCAACCCACGCAGCCGGATGCTGGCCAACCAGTTACGACAACAGTATCCCGATGATCGGGCCTTGCTGCAGGCGGCGCTGCAACTGTATCGCCAGCAACCCTTTTACTACACCTTGCAGCCTCCCCCACTCTCCGGCGACAGCATTGATCAGTTCCTGTTCCACAGCCGCTCGGGCTTCTGTGCCCACTATGCCAGCAGTCTGGCCTTTCTCCTGCGCGCCGCCGGCATACCGGCCCGGTTGGTCACCGGCTATCTGGGGGGTGAATATCACCCGCAGGACGGATATGTCAGCGTCTATCAGTTCGATGCCCACGCCTGGGTGGAGGTGTGGCTGCCCGGCGGCTGGCAAAAAGCAGATCCCACTCTGATGGTCGCCCCCGAACGCGTGTCGATGGGACTGGATCAACTGATGCAGGATCAAGGTTTTCTGGCACAAGACCCCTGGAGCCTGGCCCGTTACCGCCAGATCCCCCTGCTCAATGAACTCCGCCTGGCACTGGCCAGTCTGGATTATCACTGGACAGTCTGGGTCCTCAATTACGACTCGACCGCCCAGCAGGGATTGCTGAAGCGCTGGCTCTCGGACGGCATCGGCGGACGACTGCTGCTGTTGCTCGGCGGTAGTCTGCTGGCGTTGGGCGTGGCTGTGCTGCTGGGGTGGCTGTATCGCCCCAAAGCCAAACCAGATCCCCTGTTACAACTTTACCGGCAAGCGTGTCAGCGCCTGGCCCGAAGCGGCTGGCCCCGCCAGCCCGGCGAGACTCCGTCACAGTATCTGCTGCGGCTGGAGGCTCAGAGCCACCCGGCTATGTCGACGCTGGCCCGCATCACCGACATCTATCTACAATCGCGCTATGCCAACCGATCACCGACCCCGCGGGATCTTCTCGAGTTGCGACGTCTGGTGCGCCGCCTTCGCACCTGATGCACCTCGGCTAACCCGATCCAGTCTTGATGCAGATCACAATTTCGCGCTATCCTGCGGGGCATTAACAATTCACCAACAACTGAGAACCACCATGGAATCGATGCAAAAATGGGCACACAAGATCCTCGAATGGGGGCAACTGCTCGGCCTTCTCATCGTCGCCTGTGCCACCCTGGTCGCCATCAGCCACCAGATTTATGCCATGGTATTCGTCATGCAGGTCACCTTGGCGGATCTGCTGTTGCTGTTTATCTACCTGGAAGTGCTGGCGATGGTCGCCATGTATTTGAAGATGGGCAAACTGCCAATCCGCATCCCCATCTATATCGCCATAGTGGCACTGGCGCGTTATCTGATCCTGGACATGAAAGAGATGGATACCTGGCGTCTGTTGGGGGTCGCGGCCACGGCACTACTCCTGGCAATCAGCGTCTTCATTATCCGTTATGGTCATCATCGTTTCCCCTACCAGTCCGAGGAGTAGTCCTCAGCCGCGAAGTCGAAGACTCCAGATCCGCGGGCGGCGCGGGAGCACCCGCGACTGGGATTAGGACTGAAATCATAGGCTACGCCTATTAATAAAACAGATCCTAACGATTATATTTTCATCCAGCGCCGCAATAACATGACCTCATCGACCACATCTGGTCCCTGACGATGAGGAAATAATCATGACCATTCCAGCCATCAACATCGGTATCCCTGAAGAGGATCGGCACGCGATTGCCCAAGGCCTCTCTGCCTTGCTGGCCGATACCTATACCCTGTATCTGAAGACTCACTACTTCCACTGGAACGTTACCGGCCCCATGTTCCAGACCCTGCATCTGATGTTTGAAACTCAGTACAATGAACTGGCTCTGGCCGTTGATTTGATTGCCGAACGCATCCGGGCCCTGGGCGTTCAAGCTCCAGGTACCTATCGGGAATTTGCACGCCTGAGCTCGATTGCCGAAAGTGAGGGGGTACCCAAGGCCCACGAGATGATCGTCCAGTTAGTTGAGGGACAAGAGGCCGTGGTGCGTACCGCCCGTTCACTCTTCCCCCTGCTGGATCAGGCTCATGACGAGGCAACGGCCGACCTGCTGACCCAGCGCATCCAACTGCATGAAAAAACCGCCTGGATGCTGCGCAGCTTGCTGGAATAACCCAGTCTGCGGTTCGGCAGCGGCATGATGGATGTACGACGAACAGCTGACGCTAATCCATGTCACCCCATGCTCGCTGCCGTTGAGGGCAAGAGTTCATCCGGTCTGGTCTATGCCTCAGGCGTCAACCAAGCCGATTTGAAATCGAACCAGCCCAGGTTATTCAAGCGAATGCCCCGGGCCTGGGCCGGGCCCTGCAGTCGCAACCAGTGGTGAAACAATGGTTGTAACCAACCCGCTGCCACTACCTGTTCCATCAACCGCTCACTGTCGAGCTGTTCACTGCGCCATGCGTCATGCCACTGCTGCAGTTGGCTCATATCCCCACCGCAGATGGAGCGTCGTAACAGCGGATTCCCCAGCAACCAGGCCCCCAGACTCCAGCGACTCGGGGCAGCAAAGTTCACCGAGCCCAGCCAGAGATCCACCGGCTCCTCGCCTTGTTGCCAATCGCTGTAGGCCAGCTCAACCAGCTCCAGAATGATACCCTGCCCGGCCAAAAGGCTGCGCATCACCTCAGCCAGCATCCGGTATTCAGGCTGCTGCTCATAGTAAGCCAACCGTAACCGGCGCTCATCCTTGGTATCCGGAGCCCAGGGCGCGCACTCTGGACCGGAACTCTGCTCGTGCAGCCAGTTCGGCAACAGACTGGCCGCGGGCGCCCAGTAGCGACGGATGGTCAGCGGCACCTGTGCCATTAGCAGATAGGGGTTGAGTTGGCTATGCAGCCAACGACGCGTAGCCGCGGCCTGCCAGTAGGGCGAGCGACTATCACACAGCAAGAAGTATCCACCCTGTTCCAGCACCATCTCGGGAGCTGACGTCGACGCCGCCAGCTCCCGGCGCGGCACCTTCACCCCACTGGGTAACTCGCCGAGGACTTCCAGCCCACAGACTTGCCGCTCCCCCAACTCCAACTGTTCGGCCAGCTCGGGCAGCATCCAGATATCGACCTCATCCAACAAGGCTCGCCAGCCAAAATAGTCATCAAATGCCTGCAACCGCAGGTGGACCGGATTATTCTCCACCACCCGGTAGGGGCCGGTACCCACGGGCCGGGAAGCAAAATCGGCTCGCTCGCCATGGTCCCGAGACAAAATCATGGCCATGACATCGGCCAGCAGCCAGGGCAGACGCGGATCGGCACAACGCAAGTCGATACAGACAACTCGCTCTCCTTGCGCCTGTACCGCCTGCACATGCGCATAGAGCGGGCTACTGCGGACACGCTGCAAGCTGGCCACCACATCGGCAACCTGCAGCAGACGCCCATCGTGGAAACGAACCGAGGGCCTAAGATAAAACGTCCAGTGTCGATCATCCGCTGAATGCCAGTGATGCGCTAAATCAGCTTCTATTTCCCCATTTTCCTCATTTATCCGGGTCAACCCATTGAATATCTGATGTACCAGATGAGCCTCGGAGCGGCGCAAGGGTAAACCAGGATAGAGATTCGGCATCGGCCGATAGTAGGGAACACGCAAGATCTGGCGTTCCTGCTGCTGTGTGGCCCCCAACTGCCGCAGTAACAGCGGGGTCAGTTGCTCCGGTTCGGTTCCCAACAGGCGTACCGCCTGCTCGACCTGCCCCTGAGCCAGCAGACTCTCGGCTTGGTGCTGACGTAGTTGCTGCGGGTCATAGCGGCAGGCGAGAGAGGAGCGATGCCCACGTCCGGCACTGGAGTGCCACTGGATCCACCCCTCGGCTTCCATCTGTCCGAGCAGATTACGCATATGCCGCCGAGTACAGCACAACAAGCCGGCAAGCTCCTGCAAGGTCGTCTCCACAACGACTGCGCCAAATCGTTCGTAAAGTTTCCAGTACTGCTGTTCCAGACGCCGGGAAGACATAAAAGGGGAACCTTATTTTTATAAAGTGAGCAATTTTTAAATTCCTCTATTAAAGCGATGCTAACCAGGAAAAAGCAAGAGCCACCATCGAACGCCCTCGACAAGCGGCTCACTCGTCACGAAGGAGATCATAATGAACAGAACAACACCTGCCCAACTAGCCGGATATTTTCAGCGCTTTTTACTCCAACAAAAAGCCGGCTGGGGTCAACCCAAATGGGCACTTCTGGAGCTTGAACGTTTGATGCAGTGGCAAAGTTTGCAAATGCCGGATGCCTTCTATAAACATCATTACTAACGCCAAAAAGGAGCAGCAGATGCATATCGAACACGTCGCGGTCTGGTGTCAGGATCTGGAGTTGATGCGGGATTTTTATCAGAACTACTTTGCGGGTATAGCCAATGACCGATACAGCAATGCCAGAGGATTCCACTCCTATTTCCTGACGTTTTCATCTGGCTGCCGCTTGGAGCTGATGCAGTGGAAAGAGGTCTCAGAAAGCAAAAATGATGCTCAACACCAATTTCTTGGGCTTGGTCACCTCGCCTTCTCGTTAGGGAGTCGTGATGCCGTGGATGCCTTGACCCGGCGGCTGCTGCAAGATGGTTACACCCTGCTCAGTGGGCCACGCACCACCGGGGATGGCTACTACGAGAGCTGTTTTCTCGATCCGGAACTCAATCGCATCGAGTTAACGATCTGAGTGAATTCTTCAGGCGTCAGCGACCGCCCTCTCACCGACGCCTGAACCTCGGAGCCACAAAGCAGGCACTAGGGATAAGTCGCCGCTCGTTGTTTCACAATGGCATCACGACGCTGCCCGATGAGATCCCACCACTGCTGGCACAGAGGAGCCCTGCGCTGGCAAAAGGCTTTGGAAAACACCAAGTAATACTCTCGCCCGAGTAGTGCCTCTCCGGAACGGCGGATTTTACTCTGCCATCCCAAGGTTCTTAGTAACCGGCCAGTGGGTTCATCTGGGCCAACGACCAAATCCAGGCGACGCCGTAGCAACTTTTCAAGACTCTGCTCGGGAGTTCTCGCCGCTTCATAGGGGATACCCTGCTGAAATAGAATACTGGCGATCGATGACTCTTTAAGTACGCCCACGCGAAATTGTTTCAAACCATCCAGACCTGACCCCAGACCATAGGAAATAAAGTCAGCGCGGGTAAATAGGTAATAATCAACACTATAAAGTCGCCGAGATCGGTCCGGAGCCAACACTCCCTGATGAATCGCCTCGGGGTAAACAAGAAATTCGGCGCGCTCAGGGGTATAGGAGTAACCGATACCGCCATCCAGCTGTTCCGTGGCTATCTCATGCAGAACGCGCTTCACCGGCATTCGCACCAACCGGACCTGGAGACCCAAGACCGAGGCCGTCTGGAGAACGACATCAATCGCCAAACCTGGTTGTTCCTCGGGTGTCCGGCCAATCCCCATCTGATAGGGAGGAAAGGCCTGATCACCATACGCCAAGACAACCTCCTGCGCCGGAGCCGCGCAAGATAGTAGAAACAACAAGCCCCAGAACCATCTACGAAGAACCACGCCCATGAATCCCCCTACCTTCGCCACCACCTTTACCCAAGTGTAGGTGATGCCCACCGCGGCACGCCTTCCGCCGCCACAAAAACCGCAAGCACCACCAATACAAAAGGGAGCCAAAGCTCCCTTGTGATCAAGGTTGACACTCAGAGCGGATAGGGTGGAGATATAAAGCCTTGGTATCCATCGACGAAGAGTTTTGACAGCGCCTGAACCTGCTCCTGACTTTCGACCCGGGTCGCAATGGTAATAATGCCCGCATTGTGGGCCGCTCGGCACACTGCCGACAGGAATGCCTGGTCACCTTCTTCTTTCAGCACCATGCCGGTGTAGCCGTGGTCGACTTTGACATAAGCTGGATTCAAGCTCTCCAGATAGTCCAGCGACTGGAAGTTACGACCATATTGGTCTACCCCCCACCCAAAGCCATGTCGTTTCACCATGTTCAATAGATGTTCAACCTGCTGCCGGGAGTGCAGAATCGCCGATTCGGGTAACTCGAAGTAGAGCCGCCCGGCCAATAGGGGATGGGCCTGAAGATACTCGGACAACCAATTGGCAAATGGAGTCGAAGAGATGGAGGTGAGCGTCAGGTTGATGGCTAGTTTCAGATCCAGATTCTGTTCCAGCTGTTTTCCGACCTGCTGCAACACATAACGGTCAAAATCGACACCCAGTTTGAACTGCTCGACGGCCGGCATAAATTGCCCCGCAAAGTAATCTTCACCATCTCGATGAATGCTGGTAAACAACTCTGCATGGTGTGGCTTCTGGCTAGCTAACAGGATCGCCGGCTGGACCTTGAAACGGAACAGTCCCCGATTCAGAGCCTCAGCCAACAAATCGCGCCAGGCAATCCGCCCCATACCATCGCTCTTGTTACGGCTATCGATAACCACAGCACTCAGCCGGTCACTGCGCGCATGCCGCAAGGCATTATCCGCCTTGGTCAGCATCATGGAGAGATCGTCCTCCTCTTCGCGCGGAGCAATCCCGATCACCGAAATAGCCTGTTCGCGCTCCATCGGATTGACAACCAGCTCGGCAATGAACCGATTGATCAGTTCACCCACCTCAACCAGCTCCTGCATTTCCAATCCGGGCAGTAACACTGCATATTCGGTCGCCGAGATCCGGGCTACCGCACTGCCGTCAAAATCACGCAGGGCATCCAGCAATGTTGTCGCGACCGCTTTTACCATACTGTCGCGTGCGGCAAACCCTTCATCGCGATAAATATCATCCAGCATGTCGACGGCAACCAGCATGACGCCGCCCCGTCCAGACTCAGCAATCCAAGCATTCACCTGCCCCATAAAATAAGCACGGTTTCCCAAGCCGGATACTGCATCCTGAAAGGCTCGCTCACGCATCTGTGACGCCGCTTCCGCTTGTTCCTTGAATTGCAACGCCAACTTGCTCGCTAGTGTATTGATCGACTGCACAACCAGCCGTAATTCCAGGGTTTTGGGGAGCGGGATCGCCTGTCCAAAATGGTGTTTTTCGATTTGCACCGCCTGATCACAGATTTGATCCAGGGGTTTCAACAAATAACGCAGAGCACGAGTTAATAAGATGATGACGATTAAAAAGGTGACGACAAATGCAATCAGAAGACGGCTCATTCCCTGCCAGAGTTCGTAGTAAGCTTGTCCTGGATTTCCCTCGATTTGCAATTTACCCAGTTGCAACCAACCCGAGGTTAATATGGAATCAAATTTCACGCTGCGAAATAGCCCCAGACTGGTAAACCATTCCGGCACCCCCGCAACGGTGGCACTATTTTCTCGCTGGATAACACTTTCACTGGCCAGTAACTCCAGCCGGAACTTACGATAAAAACCGCCATCAAACGCCGCATTGATAACAGATTCCGCACCAACCTTGTCACCCGCTTCCAGATAAGGAGTCAGAGCCAGCCCCAAGGAGTTGGCCGTACTGGTGACTGAGAGTTCTAACTGCTGGGCTAAATAATCCCGCGTAGAATTAAACTGTACCAGATAGGCAGCCACAAACAGCACTGCAAACAGAGCCAGCATGGTCGCCATCAGTTGTCTATATAAAGTCATATCTCAATCATCCAGATTTATTTTTGGACGCTTCAGTTGCTCACGACTGAAACGACTACGCAGGTCATTCCATAATGCCAAGCGGGACGAACTACCGGCTAATTGCCCCTGGCCTCGTTCTTTCATCAGCCAAAGATGAGAACCATTAAAACTAAAAACAGGTACTAAATCTTTTCGTTTGGTTGCAGGTTTAATCACCCCGTCAATATTATCGAGGATCAATGGAACCGCAGCCGGTGTCGGGTAATAAGCGACCACCATGTGAAATTGTTGATAGGTTAATGCTTTGACATAGACCATTCTCAATTTCTCATCAGAGACGCCCAATTCAAGCAAGCTAAAATATTTGGCAATGCTGTAATCTTCACAATCACCGCCGCCCGCCCCCAAAAACTCCATGGGCGCAGCCCAGTAATCATCACGCCCCCATAACACCACATCACTCAAAAAAGTAAGTTGGTTAAAGAAGCGATTCACTTCTGCGAGACTCTTTTTTTCATCCCAATGTTCCTGTTTGCCGACGGCCATGAGCTCACGCCACGCCCGCATCCGTTTCCCGGCCCGTGGGCCATAAAAATCGGCAACAGTTTGTATCGCTAATTGATCGTCTTGCGCCAATGGCACGGCAAACAACAATCCTGGCAAGAACAAGAATAGTGCCATCAACCGGGTCATCTTGGGTGCAAGGAATCTGCATGGCATCATCATAGTATTCGATACGACTCCCAGCAGGCTTCACTGGCACAGGTTGCCGATGGCAACGGGTCGAAAAATGCACGCAGGACGGCAGGTGAAACACCTGCCATATCTGCACACCTTAACCGCCCTTTCGATCAATTCCATTCAGCCGGTTTTGGAACCTTCAATGAATCAAGCAATGTGCCCTCCGCATTCAGAATGCGGTATTGCGCATAGAGTTCATCATATTGGGTACCAATTAAACTTTTACGAGCCTCAAACAATTCATTCTCTGTATTCAATACGTCCAGCAAGGTCCGTTGCCCCAGAGTGAACTGTTGCTTATACGCCTTGACCGTTTCATAGCTATATTCGACATGCTGTTGCTGGAATCCCTTCTGGCTCTTGAGTGATTCCAATGCCTGCCAAGCCAAACGAGTTCCCTCTTCCACCTGACGATAGGCATTCATATGAATGTCTTTAGCCTGGGAATAGAGGGCTGAAGTTGACTTGCTACGGGCATCATCTGCCCCGCCATTGAACAGGTTATAACGAACTCGCAGCATGGCACTCAGTTCATCACTATTCCCTTTGACACCGCTTGCATCGTCGTACCAGCTCTGGCCGGCTTCAACAGACACCTTGGGATAAAAATTAGCCTTGGCGCCTTCATGCTGATAATTCGCAGCATTGATATCTTCCAGGGAAGAAAGCAGCACCGGGTTATTGGCCGTCGCTTGTTTCAACGCGTCATCCAAACTGGCTGGCATTACAACGGAATCCGTGGTCGGCTCGACGAGATCAGTCGGTTCACTGTTGACGACTCGCAGGTACTCAGCCCGAGCATCGTCCAGATTATTCTGTGCCGCCGCCATATTGGAGTAGGCCCGTGCAACCCGCCCCTGGATCTGGGTCAAGTCGGCTGAAGAACCAACGCCGGATGACGTCCGTTTGGTGATATCCGAAAGAATCTGTTCATGGGTGGCCAGATTATCTTTCGACAGATCGAAGATCTCCTGTTGCCGCATCATGTTCAGATACACTTCCGTGGCCCGCAGCGCCGTATTCTCGGCGGTGGAGATCAGGCTCAATTTTTGTGCCTTGGCTTCGGCATCCGTACGATTCACATTGCTGCTGGTATCGAAACCATCAAACAACATCTGAGTCAGAGTAATGCTGGCATCTTTACGGGTCATATTGGTGGTATCGCTGGTCCCTGCATTTTTATACCGTTCTGGCCCAATACCGGCACTAGCATCAAGTTTTGGGTAATAGCCCGCTTTAGCTTCATCAATCTGGTATTTCCGGGATTGATAAAGATCATAAGCCTCTTTGATCTGGGGGTGCGTCAGCAAGGCTTGCGAGACCGACTCTCCCAGAGTCTGAGCACAGGCAAGCTGCCCACAACCCATAGTGCTGGCCATGACCAACACGAGTAGTTTCATTTTCATGAGGTGGTTCTCCTTGTCATGTTTACGTTTTATCTTTCACGCAAGGCAGACTGCTTTGCCCTGATGATGGGTTTCAACAAGTATTTGAGCACACTCTTTTTCCCGGTGATGATATCTACACTCGCCATCATCCCGGGGATAATCGGCATGGGTTTACTCGCATCACCCAGATAGCTTTTATCCGTCCTTACTCTTACAAGATAGAAGGCATTCCCCTTTTCGTCTTGAATGGTATCGGCACTGATATGCTCCAGTGTTCCTTTAAGACCGCCGTAGATGGCAAAGTCATAAGCAGTTACCTTGACAACCGCCGGTAAACCCGGCCGTAAAAAGGCAATATCTTTCGGCAAGACCCGGGCCTCGATCAGCAAATTGTCTTCCATGGGAACCACTTCAACCAGATCCATCCCCGGTTGAACAACCCCGCCCACCGTATTGACCTTGATGGTCTTGATGGTACCCTTGACCGGTGACAACACGCTGGTTCTAGCCACTCGGTCCTCCAGGCCCACTTGCCCTTCCGACAGTTGAGACAGTTTATTCTGTTTCTCTTCCAGCTCGGTTCGCGTATCGACCCGAAACTTCAAAGCCACATCATTGCGCTTGAAGATGGTTTCGCGCAGCAAAGCATTCTGTTTGGGCAACAAGAGTCGGGCATTTTCCAACTCGCCCCGCATATCATTGACCTGTCGTTCCAGCTTGATCAATTCAACCTTTGGCACTATGCCCTCTTTGGCCAGAGGACGATTCAAGTTCAACTCCTGACTGGCCAAATCGACGCTACGACCCAGAGTCCGGATACGGTTATTGATCTCGAAAATTTCGTTCTCTTTTTGCTCAATCTGCTGCCCCATGATCGACAGTTGATTGTTCAAATTGTTGAGCGCCTCTTTTTGCGCATTTTCCAAACGCCGGGCATATTCGGGAAAAACCTTTACGTAGCCCTCAGGGAAAACAATGGGTGTCTCCTTGATGGTGATCTGCTCGCGCCAACCCAGCTTGGCATCATTGGCCGCAACCACACTCGCCAGAGCGGCACGTAAGCGAGCCACATCCCCCTTGAGGCCAACCAACTCCTGCTCCCGTTCCCTAAAATCCGAACGAAAACGCGTATCATCGATTTGCATCAACTCTTGTCCGGGTTGAACAACCTGTCCTTCCTTGACAAAAATGTTCTTGATGATCCCACCCTCCAGATTCTGCACGATCTGCAACTGCCGCGAGGGGATCACCTTTCCCTGCCCCGACGTCACCTCATCCAGTTCGGCCATTGAAGCCCAGATAATGGCGACCACAAAAAAGAGGAAACAGCTCCATAACAGAATACGGGCGCGCGTTGGAGTATTCAGCAAAACCGCCGCCGTACCATCGTCCACAAAATCCAGCTGATCCGGACCTGGTAATTTCATGCGGCTCATTCTGCTCCCTCCCGCGCCCGAACCTTGCCCTCTTTCAGCAACAACAAGACTTCCTCCCGGGGACCATCGGCAACGACAACACCTTGATCCAGCACCACCAGACGATCAACCGCATCCAGCATAGTGGTTCTGTGGGTAATCAACAGCAGCGTGGTGCGCTTATCCAGGCGCGCTAACTCCTCTTTGACCAGACTTTCTGACCGGTTATCCATATTCGAGGTAGGTTCGTCCAACAGTAGAATGGGCGGGTCCGTCAACAAGGCCCGCGACAGAGCAATCGCCTGCCGTTGCCCCCCGGAGAGCAGACGTCCGGACTCGCCCACCTGTCGCTCCAGACCATTGGGATCCCGGTTGGTAAATTGTGTCACCCCGCCCCGCCGAGCGGCGCGCAAGACCCGCATATCATCCACCAGGGGGTGCCCTATTATGATGTTGTCACGAATGGAGCCGAAAAAGAGGGTGATATCCTGCGGCACACAGCCAATATTGCGGCGCAGAGCAGATGGGTGGAGCTGAGCCAAGTCATACCCATCCAGACGAATAGAACCGCTTTGCGGCTTATACAGACCGAGCAGTAACTTCTCTAATGTGGTTTTTCCTGCACCGACACGCCCGATAATGGCTACTTTTTCACCGGGATGGATCACCAGATTAATATTGCGCAGTGACGCCTGCTCCGACTCCGGATAATTAAAGCTGACCCCTTCAAATTCAATCAGTCCGCTCAGTACCGAATGTTGGATATATTGCCGTCCCTCCTCCTGCTCACTGGGGCTTTCCATGATCTTGCTGATCAGCGTCATGGCTGATTTGGCCTGGTTATAACGGGTTGAAAGCACGGAGAGTTGTACCAATGGAGCGATCGCCCGGCTCGACAGCATCACAGCCGCAATCATGCCCCCCATGGTGATGCTACCCTCGGAGATCAAATAGACGCCCAGAACGATCAGCGCCACTGTGGCCATTTGTTGCGCAAAACTGGCCATGGTCGACACCTGATTGGTGATACGACGAGTCTCGATCCCCCAGGTGGACATGTGACTCACCGCCTGCTCCCACTTGTGCTGGAAGTTGCTTTCCGCACCGAAGATCTTGACCGCTTCCAGACCCGCAATCCCCTCGATTAGATTGGCATATTTCTGCGATGCTAACCGGGACCCCTCTTCAATGCTCCGACGTAGCGGTTCCTGAATATAGAAGCTGTACGCTATCAAGATCAGAACCGACACCAGCGGCACTATCACCATAGGCCCAGCAAAGATCCAGATGATGAACATAAAGAAGAAGGCAAACGGCAAGTCGATCAGCGCCGACACAGTTGCCGAGGTAAAAAACTCACGGATTGACTCAAATTCCTGCAGATGTTTGGCAAAAGCTCCGGTCGATGCCGGACGAGCCTCCATGCGGATACCCATCACCTTGGCAAAAATCTTCGCCGACAATAAAACGTCCGATTTTTTACCGGCCACATCGATGAAGTAACTGCGTAACTGCCGCATCGCAAAGTCAAAGATAAAAACGATAGAGACCCCGATTGCCAGCACCCAGAGCGAATCGAAAGCCAGATTCGGCACTATCTTGTCATAGACATTCATGGTGAATAATGGACTGGCAATCGCAAACAGATTGATCAGAATCGAGGCAATCAACACATCGCGGTAAATGGCTGCCGACTCCAGCAAGGTCCCCCAAAACCAGTGACCATCACGAGTTTCCAGCACCTTAGGTGAACGGGCGTCAAAACGAAATTCCTTCTTCAGCAGAATCACTTTGCCGGAATAGAGCGCCGTGAGCTGTTCCAGAGTCATAGTCTGCTGTGCAGTTCCCACAACGGGCAACACAACACATGCCTCATCCCGTTCGACATCCAGCTCCAGCAGCACACAGGCCCCGCCATCCTTCTGCAATAGAATACAGGGCAGTAAGAGTGGGGAAATTTCGTTCAGAGCCTGATCCTGAGCCTTGGCAATAAATCCGGCGCGCTCGGCAGCCCGTGGAAACAACAATGCCGTCAACGCACCATCTGCCAAGGGTAAGCCGGCGATCAGGGCTTCCCGACTGGTTGGAACCGCATAGTATTTGGATAAAAAGATCAGACATTCCAGAAGTTGATCTGTTTTGTCCTGTGTGAACTCCATGGTGACTCCAGCTTGCAACGAACGATAGCCGACGGGATCTTAGTGACAAATTTATCTAAATCTATTTTTAGAACAATAGTTTAGCACTACTCCATCCAGTGCGACATTATTTAACAAATTGATACAAACAAAAAGGAGAGGCAAGCCTCTCCTTTGATATCTCGGAAATAATGGTTACTTATCGATGTTCAGCAGATGGTCCGTCAGCAGATGATTCAGAACATCGGCCGCTGAACTGTTACCGCCCCCCGTCAAATCGGAATAGTGCACACCATCCAGCACAATCTTCTCGACGACTCCAGCCCCTGAGGCATTCGCTAGCGTTGCTGCAGGATCGTGGATCTCGATGGTGACATTGGAGGTATCACTACCAATCGAGAGGTAGCTCTTCAACTGGTCATAGGTCTTGCTACCATCGTGATCCAGTAAATCGCTTATATCGAGCACATCTTGGGTTTTAGAAAAACCAACCACATGGTCGACATCCGGAATCGCAGATGTTCCGAGGTCACCGGCATGCCACACATAAGTGTCTTTGCCGGTGCCGCCAGTCAGAGTGTCATTTCCTGCACCGCCGAGAAGAATATCGTTGCCGGCTCCGCCGATTAAAATATCATCGCCCAGTCCACCATCTAATATATTATCTTTTGCATCACCCGTTAAATGATCAACATAATTACTGCCGGTGAGACCGTCCATATCCATCAAGGTATCAAGTCCAGCTCCAACTGTATTTTGTTGGCTGGTCACACTCAAATCAACAGTCACACCAGAAGATGCATCAAGGTAGCTAGCTATATCAATTCCATCACCACCATTAAGTGTGTCATTACCTAGACCACCAATCAAAATATCATTACCCAGACCACCGGATAACACATCATTACCATGATCACCGTATAATATATCGTTCCCTGAGCCGCCGGTGATTTGATCATCACCACCATTCCCATGAATAATATCTTTTCCATCACTACCGTTGATGATGTCGCTACCCTCACCAGCTGAATGGCTAACACCAGTTCTTATAACCCAATTCCCTGATATATCCTTGACTATATCTTGAAGTTCACTCAATACCGGAACTTGACTCTCTTGGAAAAGAGGAACATTTGTACTGTTAAACTGTATCCAACTAGAGGCGCTATGTTCCTTATACTGCATTGAAAAATTAGCCGAACCGCCCTGATCCCAATAGACGATTTCAACAGTATGAATACCTTGCGATAAGGTAACCGGTGATGCGGTATTATCAACCGTCGTCGTGGATGTCTTGTTGTATTGATCAATGACTAATTTACCATCGATATAAACTCGAAATCCATCATCAGCGGTTACGCTGAAATCATAGGCGCCACCAGAAAAATAAGCGCTGCCCAGTATGCGTATAATTGCATCCGAAGTTTTGCCAAATGAACTCGTTGTAATCAGCGAGGAAGCATCCCCGCTAGATGAGCCATTATTCAAGAAGGAATATAAGTGTCCGGTTGTAACCTTGCTATTGGAAGTCGAAATAGTTGCATTATTTCCCAGATCACTGCTGGTAGTGCCACTGATAATGCCACCATAGCTGAGCGATTTCGCTACAAAAGTGGCATCTGTAGCCGCAAGGCTGGCAAAAACTGGATCACTGGTACCAATAATTGAAGTATTTACACCTTGCTTGGCATTGATGACTGACAACACTTCGTCAATGTTATCTAGATTGCCAACTGTACCATCAACTGATTGCTGTAAATAACCATTACTATCCACTTTGTTATTATTAGCCGCCGTTGTTGACCACTCATTATAACCATAATACTCACCCGACAAACCTTGTACCGCTGAGCTAACAATCGATGATTGCGATGTCAATATCGTTGTTTCAACCTGATCAGTCTCAATCAGATGAATAATAGATTCAGTTTTATTTCCAGCCAGATCGCTAACAACAACTGTATAAGGGTTGTCATTTAACCCTTGCTCATAATCGTTAACTTGTGACTTCACCCCCTCAGAGGTTAGTACAATATCGCCATTGCTATTGATCTGGTAACAGCCATCTTTGCTGATACTCAACCCAGAGTCTTTAAAGACTATTGAGGCTATCTTTCCAGAGTTGTCGCTTGGATGAATATTGCCAAGAATTACATTAGCGGAGCTATTTTCTTGATAGCTGATAGAGGTTGTTCCGACAACAGGGTTATGGGTGTCCAGGGTGAAGCTCAGGGTGTTGGAGCCAGAGACGTTGCCCGCCACATCGGTCTGCCGGACTTCAATGCTGTTGCTGCCTTCCACCAGGCTCGGTGCAGTCGTGCCCCAGCTGCCATCCGCTTGACGGTATTCCACCGTGGCGCCACTTTCCACACCACTGACGGTGTAGCTGCCGGTGTGGGTGATGCCATCCTGGGCCGAGCTGCCAACCCTGACCACCGACAGTGGCAGCTCGGCCCAGGATGGCATCACCCACACCGGCAGCTACACCGTCAGTGGTGTGGAAAGTGGCGCCACGGTGGAATACCGTCAAGCGGATGGCAGCTGGGGCACGACTGCACCGAGCCTGGTGGAAGGCAGCAACAGCATTGAAGTCCGGCAGACCGATGTGGCGGGCAACGTCTCTGGCTCCAACACCCTGAGCTTCACCCTGGACACCCAGGTGGTGGCGCCGACCCTGACCCTGACCACCGACAGTGGCAGCTCGGCCCAGGATGGCATCACCCACACCGGCAGCTACACCGTCAGTGGTGTGGAAAGTGGCGCCACGGTGGAATACCGTCAAGCGGATGGCAGCTGGGGCACGACTGCACCGAGCCTGGTGGAAGGCAGCAACAGCATTGAAGTCCGGCAGACCGATGTGGCGGGCAACGTCTCTGGCTCCAACACCCTGAGCTTCACCCTGGACACCCAGGTGGTGGCGCCGACCCTGACCCTGACCACCGACAGTGGCAGCTCGGCCCAGGATGGCATCACCCACACCGGCAGCTACACCGTCAGTGGTGTGGAAAGTGGCGCCACGGTGGAATACCGTCAAGCGGATGGCAGCTGGGGCACGACTGCACCGAGCCTGGTGGAAGGCAGCAACAGCATTGAAGTCCGGCAGACCGATGTGGCGGGCAACGTCTCTGGCTCCAACACCCTGAGCTTCACCCTGGACACCCAGGTGGTGGCGCCGACCCTGACCCTGACCACCGACAGTGGCAGCTCGGCCCAGGATGGCATCACCCACACCGGCAGCTACACCGTCAGTGGTGTGGAAAGTGGCGCCACGGTGGAATACCGTCAAGCGGATGGCAGCTGGGGCACGACTGCACCGAGCCTGGTGGAAGGCAGCAACAGCATTGAAGTCCGGCAGACCGATGTGGCGGGCAACGTCTCTGGCTCCAACACCCTGAGCTTCACCCTGGACACCCAGGTGGTGGCGCCGACCCTGACCCTGACCACCGACAGTGGCAGCTCGGCCCAGGATGGCATCACCCACACCGGCAGCTACACCGTCAGTGGTGTGGAAAGTGGCGCCACGGTGGAATACCGTCAAGCGGATGGCAGCTGGGGCACGACTGCACCGAGCCTGGTGGAAGGCAGCAACAGCATTGAAGTCCGGCAGACCGATGTGGCGGGCAACGTCTCTGGCTCCAACACCCTGAGCTTCACCCTGGACACCCAGGTGGTGGCGCCGACCCTGACCCTGACCACCGACAGTGGCAGCTCGGCCCAGGATGGCATCACCCACACCGGCAGCTACACCGTCAGTGGTGTGGAAAGTGGCGCCACGGTGGAATACCGTCAAGCGGATGGCAGCTGGGGCACGACTGCACCGAGCCTGGTGGAAGGCAGCAACAGCATTGAAGTCCGGCAGACCGATGTGGCGGGCAACGTCTCTGGCTCCAACACCCTGAGCTTCACCCTGGACACCCAGGTGGTGGCGCCGACCCTGACCCTGACCACCGACAGTGGCAGCTCGGCCCAGGATGGCATCACCCACACCGGCAGCTACACCGTCAGTGGTGTGGAAAGTGGCGCCACGGTGGAATACCGTCAAGCGGATGGCAGCTGGGGCACGACTGCACCGAGCCTGGTGGAAGGCAGCAACAGCATTGAAGTCCGGCAGACCGATGTGGCGGGCAACGTCTCTGGCTCCAACACCCTGAGCTTCACCCTGGACACCCAGGTGGTGGCGCCGACCCTGACCCTGACCACCGACAGTGGCAGCTCGGCCCAGGATGGCATCACCCACACCGGCAGCTACACCGTCAGTGGTGTGGAAAGTGGCGCCACGGTGGAATACCGTCAAGCGGATGGCAGCTGGGGCACGACTGCACCGAGCCTGGTGGAAGGCAGCAACAGCATTGAAGTCCGGCAGACCGATGTGGCGGGCAACGTCTCTGGCTCCAACACCCTGAGCTTCACCCTGGACACCCAGGTGGTGGCGCCGACCCTGACCCTGACCACCGACAGTGGCAGCTCGGCCCAGGATGGCATCACCCACACCGGCAGCTACACCGTCAGTGGTGTGGAAAGTGGCGCCACGGTGGAATACCGTCAAGCGGATGGCAGCTGGGGCACGACTGCACCGAGCCTGGTGGAAGGCAGCAACAGCATTGAAGTCCGGCAGACCGATGTGGCGGGCAACGTCTCTGGCTCCAACACCCTGAGCTTCACCCTGGACACCCAGGTGGTGGCGCCGACCCTGACCCTGACCACCGACAGTGGCAGCTCGGCCCAGGATGGCATCACCCACACCGGCAGCTACACCGTCAGTGGTGTGGAAAGTGGCGCCACGGTGGAATACCGTCAAGCGGATGGCAGCTGGGGCACGACTGCACCGAGCCTGGTGGAAGGCAGCAACAGCATTGAAGTCCGGCAGACCGATGTGGCGGGCAACGTCTCTGGCTCCAACACCCTGAGCTTCACCCTGGACACCCAGGTGGTGGCGCCGACCCTGACCCTGACCACCGACAGTGGCAGCTCGGCCCAGGATGGCATCACCCACACCGGCAGCTACACCGTCAGTGGTGTGGAAAGTGGCGCCACGGTGGAATACCGTCAAGCGGATGGCAGCTGGGGCACGACTGCACCGAGCCTGGTGGAAGGCAGCAACAGCATTGAAGTCCGGCAGACCGATGTGGCGGGCAACGTCTCTGGCTCCAACACCCTGAGCTTCACCCTGGACACCCAGGTGGTGGCGCCGACCCTGACCCTGACCACCGACAGTGGCAGCTCGGCCCAGGATGGCATCACCCACACCGGCAGCTACACCGTCAGTGGTGTGGAAAGTGGCGCCACGGTGGAATACCGTCAAGCGGATGGCAGCTGGGGCACGACTGCACCGAGCCTGGTGGAAGGCAGCAACAGCATTGAAGTCCGGCAGACCGATGTGGCGGGCAACGTCTCTGGCTCCAACACCCTGAGCTTCACCCTGGACACCCAGGTGGTGGCGCCGACCCTGACCCTGACCACCGACAGTGGCAGCTCGGCCCAGGATGGCATCACCCACACCGGCAGCTACACCGTCAGTGGTGTGGAAAGTGGCGCCACGGTGGAATACCGTCAAGCGGATGGCAGCTGGGGCACGACTGCACCGAGCCTGGTGGAAGGCAGCAACAGCATTGAAGTCCGGCAGACCGATGTGGCGGGCAACGTCTCTGGCTCCAACACCCTGAGCTTCACCCTGGACACCCAGGTGGTGGCGCCGACCCTGACCCTGACCACCGACAGTGGCAGCTCGGCCCAGGATGGCATCACCCACACCGGCAGCTACACCGTCAGTGGTGTGGAAAGTGGCGCCACGGTGGAATACCGTCAAGCGGATGGCAGCTGGGGCACGACTGCACCGAGCCTGGTGGAAGGCAGCAACAGCATTGAAGTCCGGCAGACCGATGTGGCGGGCAACGTCTCTGGCTCCAACACCCTGAGCTTCACCCTGGACACCCAGGTGGTGGCGCCGACCCTGACCCTGACCACCGACAGTGGCAGCTCGGCCCAGGATGGCATCACCCACACCGGCAGCTACACCGTCAGTGGTGTGGAAAGTGGCGCCACGGTGGAATACCGTCAAGCGGATGGCAGCTGGGGCACGACTGCACCGAGCCTGGTGGAAGGCAGCAACAGCATTGAAGTCCGGCAGACCGATGTGGCGGGCAACGTCTCTGGCTCCAACACCCTGAGCTTCACCCTGGACACCCAGGTGGTGGCGCCGACCCTGACCCTGACCACCGACAGTGGCAGCTCGGCCCAGGATGGCATCACCCACACCGGCAGCTACACCGTCAGTGGTGTGGAAAGTGGCGCCACGGTGGAATACCGTCAAGCGGATGGCAGCTGGGGCACGACTGCACCGAGCCTGGTGGAAGGCAGCAACAGCATTGAAGTCCGGCAGACCGATGTGGCGGGCAACGTCTCTGGCTCCAACACCCTGAGCTTCACCCTGGACACCCAGGTGGTGGCGCCGACCCTGACCCTGACCACCGACAGTGGCAGCTCGGCCCAGGATGGCATCACCCACACCGGCAGCTACACCGTCAGTGGTGTGGAAAGTGGCGCCACGGTGGAATACCGTCAAGCGGATGGCAGCTGGGGCACGACTGCACCGAGCCTGGTGGAAGGCAGCAACAGCATTGAAGTCCGGCAGACCGATGTGGCGGGCAACGTCTCTGGCTCCAACACCCTGAGCTTCACCCTGGACACCCAGGTGGTGGCGCCGACCCTGACCCTGACCACCGACAGTGGCAGCTCGGCCCAGGATGGCATCACCCACACCGGCAGCTACACCGTCAGTGGTGTGGAAAGTGGCGCCACGGTGGAATACCGTCAAGCGGATGGCAGCTGGGGCACGACTGCACCGAGCCTGGTGGAAGGCAGCAACAGCATTGAAGTCCGGCAGACCGATGTGGCGGGCAACGTCTCTGGCTCCAACACCCTGAGCTTCACCCTGGACACCCAGGTGGTGGCGCCGACCCTGACCCTGACCACCGACAGTGGCAGCTCGGCCCAGGATGGCATCACCCACACCGGCAGCTACACCGTCAGTGGTGTGGAAAGTGGCGCCACGGTGGAATACCGTCAAGCGGATGGCAGCTGGGGCACGACTGCACCGAGCCTGGTGGAAGGCAGCAACAGCATTGAAGTCCGGCAGACCGATGTGGCGGGCAACGTCTCTGGCTCCAACACCCTGAGCTTCACCCTGGACACCCAGGTGGTGGCGCCGACCCTGACCCTGACCACCGACAGTGGCAGCTCGGCCCAGGATGGCATCACCCACACCGGCAGCTACACCGTCAGTGGTGTGGAAAGTGGCGCCACGGTGGAATACCGTCAAGCGGATGGCAGCTGGGGCACGACTGCACCGAGCCTGGTGGAAGGCAGCAACAGCATTGAAGTCCGGCAGACCGATGTGGCGGGCAACGTCTCTGGCTCCAACACCCTGAGCTTCACCCTGGACACCCAGGTGGTGGCGCCGACCCTGACCCTGACCACCGACAGTGGCAGCTCGGCCCAGGATGGCATCACCCACACCGGCAGCTACACCGTCAGTGGTGTGGAAAGTGGCGCCACGGTGGAATACCGTCAAGCGGATGGCAGCTGGGGCACGACTGCACCGAGCCTGGTGGAAGGCAGCAACAGCATTGAAGTCCGGCAGACCGATGTGGCGGGCAACGTCTCTGGCTCCAACACCCTGAGCTTCACCCTGGACACCCAGGTGGTGGCGCCGACCCTGACCCTGACCACCGACAGTGGCAGCTCGGCCCAGGATGGCATCACCCACACCGGCAGCTACACCGTCAGTGGTGTGGAAAGTGGCGCCACGGTGGAATACCGTCAAGCGGATGGCAGCTGGGGCACGACTGCACCGAGCCTGGTGGAAGGCAGCAACAGCATTGAAGTCCGGCAGACCGATGTGGCGGGCAACGTCTCTGGCTCCAACACCCTGAGCTTCACCCTGGACACCCAGGTGGTGGCGCCGACCCTGACCCTGACCACCGACAG
>CAXXIF010000003.1:0-247819 GCA_963677375.2 Aeromonadaceae bacterium | reverse complement strand
AGATGCCGCCGAACGAATTCTGCGTCTGCCCACTGTGGCCGAGAAGACCTTCCTCATCACCATTGGCGACCGGACCGTAACCGGTCTGGTTACCCGGGATCAGATGGTAGGCCCTTGGCAGGTTCCGGTTGCCGACTGTGCCGTCACGGCGGCCAGCTATGACACTTATGCCGGTGAAGCCATGTCCATGGGTGAGCGGACTCCAGTGGCTCTGCTTAACTATGGTGCCTCCGCTCGTCTGGCGGTGGCCGAAGCTCTCACTAACCTGGCTCCGACCCAGATTGGTGACCTCAAGCGCGTCAAGCTGTCTGCCAACTGGATGGCCGCTGCCGGTCATCCGGGTGAAGATGCCGGTCTGTATGAAGCGGTGAAGGCTGTGGGTGAAGAGATCTGCCCGGCGCTGGAATTGACGGTGCCGGTGGGCAAGGACTCCATGTCCATGAAGACCCGTTGGGAACAGAATGGCGAAAACCGCGAGGTGATTGCTCCGCTGTCACTCATCATCAGTGCATTTGCCCGGGTTGAAGATGTCCGTAGTACCGTGACCCCGCAACTGCGCACCGATCTGGGGGAAACGGATCTGATCCTGATCGATTTGGGCAATGGCCAGAATCGCCTCGGCGGCTCCTGTCTGGCCCAGGTGTACAAACAGCTTGGTCAGACCACGCCGGATGTCGATAACCCGGCTCATATCAAGGGGTTCTTCAATGCGATCCAGGCACTGGTCGCCGATCGCAAGTTGCTGGCCTATCACGATCGCTCGGACGGTGGCCTGTTTGTGACTCTGGCCGAGATGGCCTTCGCCGGTAAGACCGGGCTGACGGTCTCACTGGATCAACTGGGTAGCGATGATCTGGCCGTGTTGTTCTCCGAAGAGCTGGGTGCCGTGATCCAGGTGCGTCGTGAAGACAAGGAAGCGGTGCTCAACCTGCTGGCCGGTCACGGTCTGGTGAATTGCACCTATGTGATTGGTCGCCTCAACGATGAAGACACTCTGCGCTTTACCCGTAATGGCGTCGATGTCATCAACGATTCACGGGTGCATTTCCGTACCCTGTGGGCGGAAACCACCCACAAGATGCAAGGGCTGCGCGATAACCCGGCTTGTGCCGATTCCGAATTCCAAGCCAAGTCTGATGCCGCCGATCCGGGGCTGCATGCGACCCTGAGCTTCGATCTGGATCAGGATGTGGCGGCTCCCTATATCGCCAAGGGGGTACATCCCAAGGTGGCCATCCTGCGTGAGCAGGGGGTTAACTCGCAGAATGAAATGGCGGCCGCTTTCGATCGTGCCGGTTTCACCAGCGTCGATGTGCACATGAGCGATATCCTCAGCGGCCGTCTGGTGCTGAGCGACTTCCAGGGGTTGGCGGCGTGTGGCGGCTTCTCCTACGGTGACGTCCTGGGTGCCGGTGAGGGTTGGGCCAAATCGGCTCTGTTCAACACCCGTGCCCGTGATGAGTTCGAGCGCTTCTTCCATCGCAACGACACCTTTGCACTGGGCGTCTGTAATGGTTGCCAGATGATGTCGAATCTCAAGGATCTGATCCCGGGTGCCGATTTGTGGCCACGTTTCGTGCGCAATGAATCTGAACGTTTCGAGGCGCGCTTCAGTCAGGTCGAGATCCAGGAGTCCCCATCCCTGTTCTTCGCTGGCATGGCGGGCTCCCGCATGCCGATTGCCGTGTCTCATGGTGAGGGGCGTGTCGAAGTGCGCGACCTGAATCATCTGGGGGCGATCCAGGGCAGCGGTACAGTGGCGGTCCGTTTCGTGGATAACTATGGTGTACAGACCGAGCGTTACCCCTTCAACCCGAACGGTTCACCTTCCGGGATCACCGGGTTGACGACCCGTGACGGTCGGGTGACCATCATGATGCCGCATCCGGAGCGGGTGATGCGCACAGTGTCCAACTCCTGGCATCCGGATGAGTGGGGCGAAAGCAGCCCCTGGTTGCGGATGTTCCGCAACGCCCGGGTCTGGTTGGGCTAAACCCGGCGACTCGATGCGTTCTCGACATACCCCCTCCTGCGAGGGGGTATTTTTTTATGGTGTTTCGGTTCTGCGTTGGAGGGAATGCTGATGCAGCATGATGCCGGAGAAAAGCAGACCGTTGGTGGCATGGATGCCGCCGCCGAGCTACAGGTATGTATTCACTGCGAGTCTGTGTTCGTCCACACTCTGGCTGCCAACCCCATGATGCACGACTCGTCATTGAGTCATTGCTATTTTCCAGGCTGTGGAAACATGTCGTTTCGCCTTTTGACTAACTAGCGTAGGCGATAGGGTCAGTCAGTCAGGCGGCGGGATTGCCAGTAGCTCTTGCGCCAGTACGGGTTATCCAGATCCGAGATGATGACCCCCTTGCTGGTGGAAGCATGGAGGAACTGGCCATCACGGATAAAGATCCCGACATGTTTGCTCCAGTGGCCGGTATTGAAGAACAGCAGATCGCCCGGTTGTAAGCCTTGTGTCGAAACCTGAGCGCCGATATGTGCCTGTTGCTGGGTGTCGCGCGGCAATTCCAGACCGAAGCGCTCCCGGAAGGTGAGCTGCACAAATCCGGAACAATCGACGCCGCGCCTAGATTGTCCACCGAGGCGATAGGGGACGCCTTGCCACTCCTGGTACTGTTTGAGCAGTGCCGAGCGAACCTCGCTCGGGCTGCCGAGTCGTCCGCTGATTGCGGGCTCCCGGCTGGCCGGGCTTTGACAGCCGGCCAATAGCGCCAGAAGACCCAACAGCAACACCGCCATCCACGTTTGTCGCAAGGGTGATTTGATGGTCATTCGGCCGGTCCCTGATTACCAATATGAGTCTATCGGCCAAGACTGGCGAAGAAATTCGGCCTTGGCAAGATTCACGAGCGCGTCTTGAGACGCAGCAATCCCGGTTGTAGCTCCACCGAGGTGACATGGCTCTTTAGCCAGGCCTGATCCGCATTCTTGCTATCGAGACGATAGGCCGGTTGCTTGGCCAGCCGTTGTTCAATGCCTTTCAGCAGATAGCCCATCATGGGGCCAAATTGCTGGTTGAGAGCCACAGGCTCCAGTACGTAGTCTTTTAGCTTGAACTGGTCGAAATAGATGGCCCCCTCCGCGGGAGCATACCGTGGGATGGCGGTAAAGTTAGCCGTGATGGTGCCATCGACCGGCGGTTTGTTGGGCAGGGTCAGAGAGAAATTGCCGAAGCTTTGTACATCGGCTTGTTTAGGGGCCGAACGGGCCAGCTCGACCAGCATCCGTGATAATTTGACATGGGCGTCAAATAGACCTGGCAATGCGTAGTCTTGTTCATATTTCACCTTACCATTCACATACTGGGTCAGCTGTTGTTCGCTAATATCGACATTACCCCGGGCATCGGCCGTCAGGGCGAGCGCCAGAGCGAGAGTAATCATCATGGAGACGGACCTGCATCAGTTCATAGCTGGCCGACATGATACCATTCTTGGAAAATGACAGCAGCCTGCTGTGGCTAGAAGCTGGATTGGAGAGTTTGCATGGCGTCGCATCAGGGTATTTTGGATGTTGTCTATCACTTCCTCGGCATACTGATATTCATCAGCTACATGGTGCTGGTCATCGCTATCGTTGTCCGTGTGGTGATGACTCGGCGGGCGATTGGTGTCTCGCTAGCCTGGTTGACCCTGATTTTCACCATTCCTATTCTCGGTGTTTCCCTGTATCTGCTATTTGGCGAGATCCGCCTCGGGCGTAAGCGCGTAGAGCGGGCACGAGCCATGTATGAACCTTATGCGCGCTGGGTCTGCGCGCTGGTCTCCCACTTCCCCCATCAACCTGCCCAGCCGAGTGATGCCGTCCGTCCCTTGTCGGAATTGGTTGATGGCCGTCTGGGCTCGCCCATGCTCAGCGGTAATCGAGTCGAGTTGCTCACCGAACCCCATGGCATCCTGTTTGCTCTGGCTCAGGATATTCGGGAGGCCGGCGACTCCTGCTATCTGGAGTTCTATATCTGGCAACCGGGGGGCTGGGTCGATCAGGTGGCGGAGGCCCTGGTCGATGCGGCAGGGCGGGGCGTGGATTGTCGTGTGTTACTGGATTCAGTCGGCAGCGCCAGGTTTTTCCGCGGCCCTTGGCCCGAGCGCTTACGTGCAGCAGGAGTCAAGCTTGTCGAGGTGTTGCCGGTTGGTGCCTGGCGTATGCCACTACAGCGCCAGGATCTGCGCATGCACCGCAAGCTGGTGGTGATTGATGATCGAGTCGCCTATACCGGCTCGATGAATCTGGTTGATCCCCGTTTTTTCAAGCGCCGTGCGGGGATTGGGCAGTGGATTGATGTGATGTTGCGGCTGCATGGGCCTATAGTGCCGTTGATCTGGTCGCTGTTTGTCCGGGATTGGGAGATGGAGACCGGTGAACGGCTGCTGGACTCGCAGCAACACAACCCGGCGTTTGATGCCGAGCGGGATCAACATCTGCAACTGATCCCCTCGGGCCCGTTTACCGGCGGTGATTGTATTCAGCAAATCTTGTTACTGGCTATCTACCAGGCGCGGCGGCGCGTGGTGCTGACGACTCCCTATTTTGTGCCTGATGATCCGCTGGTGGCGGCACTGCGCTCGGCGGCGGATCGCGGCGTCCAGGTACAGCTGATTCTACCGGCAAAGGGTGACTCCTTCATGGCGCGTCATGCCAGCGACGCCTTTCTCACCGAACTGTTAAGCTCCGGCGTCGAAGTCTATCGCTTTGGCCTCGGTCTGTTGCATACCAAGAGTGTGCTGGTCGATGAACAGTTGTCTCTGGTGGGGTCGGTGAATCTGGATCGGCGCAGCTTCTGGCTCAATTTTGAAACCACACTGTTGCTGGATGATCGCCACTTTGCGGAAGAGTTATTAGCCTTGCAACGACATTATATGGTTCAGGCTTCGCGCCTTTATTTGAGTGACTGGAGCAAGCGCTCGTGGCGCAAGCGGTTGTTGGAAAATCTGCTCTATCTGTTCAGTCCCTTGCTGTGAGTGCTCACCTGACTCTGTGCTCGTCGTTGCATTTAACAGTATGAATGCTAGACATTTTTCGGCACCAGGGTGACAGTATTGCGGCATTAATCGCCAGTCCGGGTGCCGCGCTCCACCAGCTCCCAGGCCATATAGTCATACATACAGAGCACAGGAATCAGAGGATGAACAAGACGGGGATCGGCATTGCCGCAGGTGCAGTGCTACTGGGTGCTGGCTATATCGGCGCTTGTTGGCTAACTGGACATATTTATGACGAGCAGCTGAACCAAGGTTTGCAGCTGTGGAATCAGCAGCCGGGAGTCAGGGTGGATTGGCAAGCCAGCCGGTCAGGTCTCTGGCATCGGGATGGCCTCCTGCATGTCACCCTATCGGCCGAGCGGTTGCAGCAGTTCGCCCCCTTCCTGCAGGAATTACAGCGCGAGCCCCACCCCCTGGAGTTGTTTGTGCAGATCCAGCAAGGGGTAGGCGCCCTGAATATTCAGGGCGAGGCGCAGCTTGATCCGACGCGTGGCAGCCTGGTGAGCTGGTTGCAGCAGGCGAAGCTTGCGAATTTTCCCCATCAGCTGGACTGGCGCTTCAATGCGCTCAATCAACATCTGGAGGGCAATATACGACTGGACCCGTGGAAGCTGGTCACGGAAGAAGGACGTGTGGAATTCGCGCTGCTGAAGATGCAGGTCAGTGGCACCTTGAACCAAAAGGCCGAGATCAAGCTGGACTGGGATGGTATGAGTGCCGGTGATGAATCTCGGCAACTCGTTCACCTGGCCCCGGTTCGTGCCGATATCCAGCTGGAGAACAACTCAGGCCTCTGGTTGTCGCCGGACTACCATGTTGAACTGGCTGGTGTGCGTTATGTGTCACCGGAACAAAATTATACCCTGCAACGCTTGGCCGGAGAGGGGGCGATTCAGGAGCGGGGGAGTGAAACGGACCGCCGCTTGAATATCCAGTTCGACAGCAAGGTTGAGCTGGTCGAGATGAAGGGGCAGCAGCAGAATTTAACCATTGATAACATGGCCCTGGATTTCAACTTGCAGGATATTGATAAGCAAGGCTATCTAGCTTTGCTGCAGAGTCAGCAAGCCTCTAAATTGGGGCAACTGCAGGCGTTGGCGGCGATGCAGCAGATTGTCAGCAAGGGGATGGTGTTGACGCTGGATACACTATCGCTGGATTACAACAAGGCCAACTTTCATGCTCAAGGCAATGTGGCGTTGATGGCGGACCGGCGTCCGGTGCTGGGCATGCAGCAGTTACTGGCTCGATTGCAGGCACAGTTGGACTTGGTCGCTCGACCTGAATTGGTGGCGCAGGTTCCGAACGGTGAGGCCATGCTTAAACCCATGTTGAGTCAGGGCTTTGTGAAACAGGCGGCGGACGGCACCTTGAGCAGCCAGCTCAAGTTGACCGGTGGCAAGGCTACGGCTAACGGCATCACGCTTCCGCTCTGAGCGTTGTTCGACGGGTTCATTCATGGCTCATAGCAAGGGCGAACCCAAGTGGTTCGCCCTTGTTGTTTCTGGCTCATGGCATCTTAATCGGTGAGATAATATTCCACGGTGGAGACGATGCGAACCTTCTTGATATAGGGGGTATTGCTGTCGCGGTCACCAATGGTGAATTGTCCCTGATTGGCCCGTTTGATCTTGCCCAGTTTGCTGCCGGAATCATGGGCAAATTTCTCGGCGACTTCCCGCGCGTTCCGGGTCGCCTCTTCGATCATGGCCGGCTTGATGTCGTTGAGCCCAGTGAACAGAAACTGAGTCTTGGCGTCATAGTCCTGACCATTGATGGCAATGCCGTTTTGTCCGAGTTGCATCAGGCTACTCATCGCCTTGCGTACCATCTCAATATCGGTGCTGTAGACCGTCAGAGTGGAGACTCCGGCATAGCGACCGTTGCGTACCTGTTCTTCCGAGAAGCCCTGGGCCTGTCGATCCTGAATGCCGGGTACCGATACTGAAATCTCCTCCGGTTTGAATCCTTGCTGGCGCAAGAAGGCGATGACTTTCTCATTCTTACCCTCCAGTGAGCCGTAGAGCTCGGCCAGATCGTTGCTCACCTCGGTGAAACGAATCGGCCAGATGGCGACATCGGCTGCCATATCCCGTTCGGAGAGTCCCTTCACCGAGACGCTGCGCTCCATGTCGCGGTACTTGATGATGCCTTCGGAGAACAATAACCCCATGGTTGCCATGCCGACACACAGCAAAGCCCCCAGCAGCACGGCACTGATGATGTTGCGTTCATTCATTCCTTCACCTCACAAGATAGCTGGTCCAGCCCTGCTTCAAGTCTAATCGACGGAGTCATCAGGGGACAGACAAAAGCGGAGACAAGCAAAATAGCATGAGTCATGGCTGACTGGTGGAAGTAGGTGACACAGTTGAGCTCGCAGGACGATGGGGGGGAAACAACAAGGGCTCCACAGGGAGCCCTTTGCATTACTTAAAAACCACCGTCTTGTTGCCGTAGACGAACACTTTCTCATCCAGCACATGGGCGAGGGCTCGGGACAGTACCGAGCGCTCGACATCGCGTCCGGCCTTGGCCATGTCGTCGGCGCTGAAGGCATGACTGACATGGATGACATCCTGCTCGATGATCGGACCCTCATCCAGATCGTCGGTGACGAAGTGGGCGGTGGCACCAATCAGCTTCACGCCACGATCGAAAGCCTGCTGATAGGGGCGGGCACCGATGAAGGCGGGCAGGAACGAGTGGTGGATGTTGATGATCTTGCGGCGATAGGCAGCGACAAAACCGGCGGTCAGTACGCGCATATACTTGGCCAGTACCACATAGTCGGGCTGGTATTGATCCACGATGGCACGGACTTGCTGCTCGTGCTCTTCCCGCGACAGGCCGACATGGCTGACGGTGTGGAACGGGATGCCGAACTTCTGGGTCAGATCGCCTAGGGTGTCGTAGTTACCCACCACGGCGGCAATATCCATATCCAGGGCACCGGAGTAGCTCTTCATCAGAATATCGCCGATGCAGTGGGCTTCCTTGGTGACCAGAATGACCAAGCGCTTGCGCCCGGCGGGAACCAGACGACGGTCACTGCCTTCCGGCAGCGCATCATCCAGATCTTCGAGGAGAGTTTCGTCATTGAACCGGCCTTCAAGCTCGGTGCGCATGAAGAAACGGCCCTGTTCATGATCAACAAACTCATCATTCTTGATGATATTGAGCTGATGCTTGTAACAAATATTGGTGATCTTGGCGATCAACCCCTTGGCATCGGGGCAATCGGTGAGAAGAATCTTGCGTTCCATCTCTGAGCGTATCCTTCACAAATCCTGGAGGCCGAACACTATGCCACAAAATAGGGCTATTTCCAGATGTCTGCCCTGCTTTGGCGACAACTGTTTGCGTGGCGCTAAAAAGGCCCACCCTGCGGTGGGCCAAAAATGGTTCCTGGCGATGAGTCTGGAGTAGATCCCTGCGGTATTACTCGCGCTCTTTGACGTAGGGGGTTCCCAAGGCTTTGGGAGCCACTGCCTTGCCGATGAAACCGGCCAGCAGGAATACGGTGAGCATGTAGGGGATGGCCTCAATAAGTTGTACCGGAATGGCAAACCCCAGAACCTCGACGCCCTGCAGACGGATGGCGACGGCATCGAGGAAGCCAAACAACAGACAGGCTCCCATGGCAGGCCATGGCCGCCACTTGCCGAATACCAGCGCCGCCAGCGCCATGAAACCCTTGCCCGCGCTCATGTTGGGAATGAACTGGGCGGTTTGCGCGACGGACAGATAGGTCCCCCCCAGGCCGGCCAGCAATCCGCCGATCAGCAAGGCGGTATAGCGCAGACGCACTACGGAGATCCCGGCGGTATCTACGGCGGCAGGAGCTTCGCCTACGGCACGCAGACGCAGACCGAAGCGGGTACGGAACAACACCCACCAAGCCAGCGGCACTATGGCCAGGGCCAGATACTCCAGCATGGAGTGGCCGCTGGTCAGCTCGGAATAGAGCTGACCGATCACAGGTACATCCGCCAGCTCTTTTTCAAAGGGCAGTTGGATAGGTGCAAAGCGTGCCGCGCCGGACAGAGCCGGGGTTTGACCGCCCTGCTCGAACCAGTACCGCCCCAGCGTCACGGTCAGCCCAGCCGCCAGAATGTTGATGGCCATACCACTCACCACCTGATCACCCCGGTGGGTAATGGTGGCAAAGCCGTGAAGCATGGCAAAGGCGATGGAGACACCGACACCGGCCAACAAGCCCATCCAGGCAGAGCCGGTGACCGCAGCGGCGGCACCACTGGCGAAGGCCGCCGCCAGCAGCTTGCCTTCCAGCGCAATATTGACCACTCCTGAGCGCTCACAGAACATCCCGGCCATGGCGGCGAAGATGAGCGGGGGGGCGACACGAATGGTGGAGTCGAGCATCAGAATCAGGGTTTCAAACATGATCACACCTCGGCCTTACGGGTTAATCTCAGATAACCGGCTTCCAGATGCGGACGGAACATATGTTCCAGAGCCCCGGAGAACAGGATCACCAACCCCTGCAGCACTACGACGATATTGCGGTCGACACCGAACTCGAAACTCAGCTCGGCGCCGCCCTGATAGAGAAAGCCGAACAACAGGCTGGCCAAAATGACCCCGACCGGATGATTTCGTCCCATCAGGGCGACGGCTATACCGGTAAAGCCGAAGCCTTCCACGAAGTTGAGCTTGATCTGGTGCAGCTCCCCTTGCAGCACGTTCAAGGCAAAGAAGCCTGCCAGCATGCCGGAGATCAGCATGGCCAGGATCACTACTTTGGAATAGTGAATACCGGCATAGCTGGCGGCGCTTTGATTGGCACCGACGGCGCGCAACTCATAGCCCCAGCGACTACGCCAGATAAACAACCACACCAGCAGGGCACAGATGAGCGCCCAGAAGAAACTGATATTCAGCGGCGTCTGGGTCATCTCGATGCCGACGGATGCGAACAGATCACTGATCTTCGGTAACCAGGACATCTCGGCAAATACCCGACTCTCGGGAGCCATGGTGCCTGCCGGCTTGAGTACATCGACCAGCAGATAGGCCATCAGGGAGGAGGCGATGAAGTTGAACATGATGGTGGTGATGACGATGTGACTACCCCGCTTGGCTTGCAACCAGGCTGGAATAAAAGCCCAGGCCGCACCAAACAGGCCGCCGACCAGGATCGCCAGCGGTAACAACAGGGCAAAGGGTAGGGTGTCGCCTAATAGCAGACAGACCAGACCAACACCCAGACCACCAATATAAGCTTGGCCTTCACCACCAATGTTGAATAGCCCCGCGTGAAAGGCGATGGCGACGGACAATCCGGTAAAAATAAAGCCGGTGGCATAATAGAGGGTAAACCCTATGCCTTCGCCGCTACTGAACGCGCCTTCCCACATGATTTTTGCTGCATCCAGCGGGTTGATATCCAGATAATAAAACAGGATTGCCGAGACCAGAAAGGCCATCAAGATGTTGATGGCGGGTAACAGGACTACGGTGATCCAAGCAGGAATTCGTGCCTGGCTCATGGTGTAACCTCCTTGGCCGCCTGCGTTTGCAGGTGTTCCGGAACTATATTGGCCATCATCAGCCCTATGGTGCGTTCATCGGCCGTGCGGGCATCCAGTTCGCCGACGATGGCACCATCGGCGATGACCAGGATGCGATCGGACAGCGCCAGTATCTCTTCGAGCTCGACCGAGACCAGCAGCACCGCCTTTCCCTTGTCGCGCATGGCAATGATCTGCTGGTGGATAAATTCGATGGCACCGATATCCACGCCCCGGGTCGGCTGACCGATCAAGAGCACATCCGGGTCTTGTTCCACTTCGCGAGCAATGACCAGTTTTTGCTGATTACCACCGGAGAAGTTGGCTGTTTTCAGGGTCGGACTCGGCGGGCGGACATCCCACTTGCTCATCTTCTCCTGACAATCGGCGAGGATGGCACCTTTGTTCTGCAGCAGGCCCCGGTTGTAGAGGGGGGCGTGGTGGTAACCGAGAATGAAGGCTTCTTGCGCCTCAAAGCGGTTGATGAGCCCCATCTTATGGCGATCCTCGGGCACATGCCCCAAACCGCAGGCCCGGATGCCGCGAGGATCCATGGGCTGGTCCCGGCTGATGGTATGACTGCCAATTCTGAATTCGCCCTGACTGGGTTTGAGGATACCGCCCAGCAGACTCAATAATTCCGACTGGCCGTTGCCGGAGACCCCGGCGATGCCGACTACTTCGCCTTTGCGAACGTCAAAACTGACTGACTTGACCCGCTCCACACCAGAGGCATCGACATAACTCAGATTTTTGACGCTGAGCAGGGGTTGACCCGGTACCGCCGAGCCCTTGTCGACCGTGAGGCGTACTTTGCGCCCGACCATCAATTCGGCCAGATCTTCTTTATTGGTCTCGCAGGTTGCGACGTGGGCGACCATCTCGCCACGGCGCATGATGGAGACCTGGTCGGTAATCGCCAGAATTTCCCGCAGCTTGTGGGTAATAAGGATGACGGTGGTACCCTGATCCCGCAGTTTGCGCAAGATGGTGAACAGATGATCCGCTTCTTGCGGGGTCAAGACTCCAGTGGGCTCATCAAGGATGAGAATACGGGCACCACGGTACAAGGCCTTGAGGATTTCGACCCGCTGTTGCAAACCAACCGGCAGATCTTCAATTTTTTCGTGCAGAGGAACATCCAGCCCGTAACTATGGGCTAACTCTTTGAGTTGCACTTCGGCCTTGGCCAGGCTGGAGCCCAGACGCCATCCCCCTTCGGCGCCGAGGACGACGTTTTCCAAAACGGTAAAGTTGTTCACCAACATGAAATGCTGATGGACCATGCCGATACCGGCGGCGATGGCTTCTTGAGATCCTTGCGGACGGAAGGGGCGACCATCGATGTGCATATCACCACTATCGGCATGATAAAAGCCGTAGATGATGCTCATCAGCGTGGATTTACCGGCGCCGTTTTCGCCGACAATACCGTGAATACTGCCCTTGCGAACTCGGAGATCGATAAGCTTGTTGGCGTGTACTTCGCCAAAACGCTTATCGATGCCGCGGAGTTCGATGGCATAGCGATCAGTCTGTTCCACGATTCAATTCCTGAATGTGCGAGTCATAACGTGAGAATAGGCAACAAAAACCGGTCACGAAGGACCGGTTTTCAAGCAATGCCGGATGGCTTAGTACTTACAGGTATTGTCAGCCATGTAATCGTGAACTTGGATCTTGCCAGCGATAATATCGGCTTTAATGGCATCCACTTTGGCTTTCATTTCCGGGGTGATCAGGGCCTTGTTATCATCATCCAGCGCCCAATCCACGCCACCTTCAGCCAGCCCCAGTGCTTTGATACCCGGCTTCCAGGTGCCCTTGGCGGCATCATCCCAGGTGGTATAGGCCGCCAGACCCACACCCTTGACCATGGAGGTCAACATGGTGCCTGGTTGCAGGTGGTTCTGGTTGGAGTCGACGCCGATGGCCAGCTTGCCTTCATCCTTGGCGGCTTGATAGACGCCAATCCCGGTGCCACCGGCAGCGGCGTAGACTACGTCTGCACCCTTGGCGAACTGGGACTTGGCGAGTTCGGCACCCTTGGCCGGATCGGCAAAGGCGGATGGCGTCGAGCCGGTCATGTTCTGGAACACTTCCATCTTCGGATTTGCGTACTTGGCACCTTGCTCATACCCACAAGCAAACTTGCGGATGAGTGGAATATCCATGCCCCCGACGAAACCGACTTTGCCGGTCTTGGAAGCCATGGCGGCTAAGGCGCCGACCAGGAAGGAGCCTTCATGTTCCTTGAAGACGATGGATTGCACGTTCGGCTTGTCGACCACCATATCGATGATGGTGAACTGGGTCTTCGGGAATTCAGCGGCAACCTTTTCGACGGAAGAGGCAAAGTTAAAACCGACCGCGACGATCGGACCGTAACCACGGCTGGCCAGACGGCGCAGACCCTGCTCACGTTGCGCTTCATTCTGGGGTTCAAATTCCTTGACCGTGATGCCCTTGTCTTTTTTATAGACTTCGACGCCATTCCGGAATACGGCCTCGTTAAAGGATTTATCAAATTTACCGGCCGAGTCATAGACGACGGCGGGTTCACTCGCCGCATGGGCATACATGGCCGATAGGGTCAGGGCTGTAAGGGTGGCAATCTTGAGTCTCTTATTCACGTTTGTGTCCTTATTTTTGTATGATTCCGCAACTTTGGCATGCTTTAGGCGAGCCTGAGACAACTCTATGTGAGCCATGGTTCGGGTCAAGTTTTTTTGTGTAGAAAACCGATTGCGTTAATAGTTTGAAAAATGAGCGGAAGTCTGAATTTGAAGGGTGAAGTGATCGCATAGAATCGCGATATGTACAGATAGGGAATCGCGTAGTGGTGAGTATATGGAACGTACGAGACCTTATTTACCCGCTAGAGGTAACAACGCAAGGTTTCGTCTTCGTTTCTTGCTGATATGGCTGAAAGCGTTATTGGACACAAAGTGTTGAACATCGCTCATTCGACGCTATCATAGCGACGCTTGCAGAGGTGTTTGTGCCATTAGTTAATCATGGTAACATTGCGACCATTAGCGAGAAAAATTCTGCATTTGATAATTAATTGATTAATTATCAAATGGTTATGTTAAGTTCCAAGAACGATACACGCGCTCTGATAGCGGTAAGTCAGTGGCGGTAGCCATTTCTTTTTTTAAAGATTGGTCGATATTTGCTCACTCGTGCATGTTCTGTATTTATCGACGTAAACAATCAATTGCGGCTCACATGGAGTTGATTGTGTCTATCAGTCTTTTCATCCTCAGCTCGACTCATCTGCGGCGCTTAGTTTCAATGGCATCAGTACCCATGGCATCTTCTTTCTTTATACGACGAACCTTGTTGTCTCTGCTTATCGTGAGTCATGCCCCCATGCTGATGGCTTCGCCATGGATTGAAGCAGATGATCCGTTCTTGCGCAGCGAGCTGCAATTTTTGGCGGATCGCGGACTAATTCGCTTGCCGCTGAATAGCTTCCCTGTGCGTTGGTCCTTGTTGGCCGATCAGTTCGCAAATCTTGATCCCAATACACTGACCCCGGCAGAGCAATCGGCTTATCGGCAGGTGCAATATCGGCTGGATAGCGAACGATTGGGGCGCGGGCGCTCCCATCTCACGCTCTCCTGGGCCAACGATGCGCAAGTAGGACAAAATGGCTTCGGGGGCAGTGAACATACCGAGTATGGGATACGGGCCAGTCACGAGGTGATGAATAAGCAATTTGCCATGCGCTTTAGTTCCGGTTATCGCCAGGCCGTCGATAGCAGCGACCACTGGCATTTTGAAGACAGTTATCTGGCCTTCGGGGCCCGGGATTTTACGCTGAGTCTGGGGTGGTTATCCCGTTGGTGGGGCCCTGGCTGGCAACAGGCCTTTGGTTTCGGCCAGCAGGCCACCTCGGTACCTGGGCTTTCTCTGAGCTATCAGCATCCCGCCGCTGATTGGTTGGGCAGTCTCTGGGTGGAGACCCTGATAGGGAAGCAAGACAATGAGGTCGATGCCGACTATCTGTGGGCCAGCCGCTTGGCGCTACGCCCCAAATCTTGGCTGCAATTGGGGAGTAGCTACAAACAGTGGCTCGGTGGGGACGACAGTATCGGCGGTCAGTCACCAGACTCTGGGCAGGGGAATGGCATGTGGAGTGCCGATATTCGCCTCTCTTCGCCCTTACCCTATGCCGGTGCCGGTGGTTTATATGGTGAATATGGTCATGATCGGCAGACTAGTATCAACTACCAACTGATAGGTGTGGATGCCCTATGGTTGGTTGGACGCGAGTCGTTGCGTCTGGTGGCAGAAGGGCAAGAGTCTGATCCGCAATCGGCCACTGGCGTTGATGTGACTCAGCCGCCGCTGTGGCAACATAAAGGCAACGCTATCGTCGATGCGGTGGATGGAAAGCGCCTGTCGTTCGGCGGTTATCTCCAGCTTCATAACGACCATACGATCTCCGTTTTTCTTCATGATAATCAACCGGCCACTAGCAAGAGCTATCAGCAGGTCGTCGGGCAATACCGGTTGCCATTACTAGCCGGGCGTGTGACGGGGAATCTGACCAGCAGTGACGATGGGGCTCCGGGTCAGGATCGTTTATCGGGCGGCGTGGTCTACGAATACCGCTTCAACTGAGTTTTCTTTTTTCAGAGTCGTCAACGACTCTGCATTTTTGACATGAAAGCAACAGCATAGGATTGCAGTGACAATGAGAGCAGCAACAATGCGCATGGCCCTGCTGGGTCTGAGTCTGGGTCTTGCCGTTGGCCAGGCATCAGCAGAAATTCCCGCCAACGTGATGGCACAATTTAGCCAGTTGTCTCCTGCCCAGCAGGAGGCGGTCGCTGCCCAGTATGGTGTGGATCTGAGTCAGTTGAAGTCGCAACAGGGTGATGCATCCCAAGCCGCCCCTATGCCAGCGACCTTGGCTCCACGAACTGTCGATAATTCACAAGCGACACAGCGCCAACCCATCATCCAAAATTCGAGTTTGCAGCCTTTTGGCTATAACGTCTTTGCTGCACAACCGACATCCCAAACCCCGCTGACCGATATTCCGGTACCGGATGATTATGTGGTGGGGCCGGGTGATGAACTGCGGGTGCAGATGTATGGCAAGGAAAATGCCAGCTACCGATTGAAGGTGAATCGGGATGGCAGCGTCGAGTTCCCGAAACTGGGACCCATCAGCGTTGCCGGTCTGACCTTTCAGCAGGTGAGCAATACCCTGCAATCGCGGATTGCCGAGCAATTTATTGGCGTGGAGTCGGCTATCAGCTTCGGTGCCTTGCGCACCATGCAAGTCTTTATCATGGGGGATGCCTATCAGCCTGGCGCTTATAACGTCAATGCCCTGACCACAGTCACTCAGGCGCTGCAAATAGCCGGTGGCATCGATACCGTTGGTTCATTGCGTAAGATCCAGGTCAAACGCGCCGGTAAGACCATCCAGAACGTCGATCTCTACAAGATGCTAATCTGGGGCAATACCGAGCAAGATATTCGACTGCGGGCTGGTGATACTATTTTTGTTCCCGCCAAGGGGACCGAAGTCACGGTTGATGGTCTGGTGAAACGGCCGGCTATTTATGAACTTTCGGGTCCGGCGGCGATTGGTAGTGTGCTGGACGTGGCGGGTGGCCTCAAGGCCGAAGCCTTGCGCGAGGTGATGGTGACCCGTCGTGGTGAGGAGGGGACCCAGGTCTTCAACCTGAACCTAGCCAGCGGGTCGGATCGTAACTTCACCATCCGGGATGGTGACAAGATCGAGGCTAAACCGACCACCACCGAATATTCCAAAGCCATCGCCATCAAGGGCGCCGTGGTGCGTGAAGGCACCTACAGTTACCAGCCGGGGATTCGCATCAGTCAATTGCTCAAGGATGCCCGTCGTGACCTGAAGGCCACTGCCGATCTGGATTACGCCTTGGTGGTGCGTGAAATCAACCCCCGTCATGATATTGAGGTGATCCAGTTTAATCTGGGGCAAGCCATCAATCAGCAAGATGGAGTGAATGACCTGCTCCTGCAACCCAGAGATACCCTGCTGGTATTTGATCGCGACGTAAAAGGATATTTTCCAAATAACGTCTCTATGGCGGATAAGCCAGGTGTAGGCACAGCGCAGATATCGGCGTCTTCTTCTCAAGCTGAAACGCAACGACAAGATAAGGCGCTCGCTCAGGCGCAAAAAGATATGAGTGCTAACCAGGTACTGGACCGCAGTACTGGTGCTTTGGTGAATAAAAATGAGATAAGTCAGCCGAGTCACAACCTTGAGTTGAATGATGTTGCCAAGGGGAGTGCCAGCAATACAGTCGTTAAAAATAGTCGCGAAGAATTATTAGCACCGGTGATTGAGAAGCTGAAAGCTCAATCCAGCCATGAAAATCCGGTGCAGATTGCCGAAGTGCGCGGTGAGGTTAAATTTCCGGGCATTTATCCGCTCGGTCGTTATACCACACAAGCTGATCTACTTATCGCAGCGGGAGGGCCAAAAGAAACTGCCTTTACCGCCGAACTGTCCCGGGTCAATGAAGCCGCTGATGGCTCCTTGTCGATTGTCTATGAGCGCTACTCGTTACCCCAGTTGCAGGCCTCTAGCGCACCGAAGACCCAGTCAAAAGATAGCTTGAATGTGCTGGCTAACCCTGACTGGCGAGGCCAGGCTACCGTCCAACTCTTTGGTGAAGTGAAATATCCGGGAACCTATACCGTTCGCCGCGGCGAAAAATTGAGTGACTTACTCAAGCGGGCTGGTGGTGTGACACAATTCGGCAATGCCAACGGCAGTGTCTTTGCTCGAGAGTCTCTGCGTCGTCAGGAAGCGGACCGTTTAACGTATATCAAAGAGCAGCTCCAGCAAGAAATTGCCACCATGACACTACGCCGCCAAACGGGTTCCATGGGCGTACGAGCTTCATCGCCCACCGAGGCGAGTGAATTGGTAGGGAAACTCGATAGCAGCCAGGCGATTGGTCGTATGACCATCAGTCTGCCCGCTATTTTGAACGGTGATAAGCGCGCGGATGTGGTGTTGGAAGATGGAGATAAGTTATACGTTCCTAGCTTCCAGAACGTAATTTCGGTCGCAGGCCAGGTTCAAATGCCGACATCCCATGTGTTTGACCCTGCACTCTCCATTCAAGATTACATCGATCGTTCGGGGGGAACCAAAAAGCAGGCCGACACCGATCGTATCTATGTCATCAAGGCGAACGGCGCCGTCATGTTGCCGAGCAGTAACTACTGGTTCTCGCGCAGCAATCAAGTATTGGAGCCTGGGGATACCATTATTGCCCCTATCGATACCGATTATCTGGATAGCTTGAGTACCTGGTCGACAGCAACCCAGATGATGTATCAGTTGGGTGTTGCCTGGGCAGCCATCAAAAACTAACAACGCGAGCGGGCTTGCCCGCTCTGTTATTTCGCGTCGGAAAGCGAGAAATCATGACTCAACCTATACACAGCAACTTGCCTGAATCGCGGCTTCCTACCATGGCATATCCCGTTGCTGATGATGAAATTGATCTGGCCGAGCTGTTTCGAGCCCTTTGGCTGGGCCGTTGGTGGATTATCGGCTGCGGTTTTTTATGTACAACCTTAGCCATCGGGGTGGCGCTCTGGATGCCCGATAGCTACCGGGCCGAGGCTACATTGGCCCCTTCTGCTGAACAGCAAGGAGGCGGTTTGAGTGCCCTCGCTGGTCAATTCGGTGGCTTGGCCAGTTTGGCGGGTATCAATCTGGGGGGCGGAGGTAGCGATAAGGTCGGTTTGGCAATCGAAGTCGCTAAATCACGGCAATTTGCCGCCAATTTCATTCAACGTCATCAGTTAGCCGTACCGTTGATGGCAACCCTGGGTGCCAATAAATTGGGAGATGAGGTTCGCATTGATCCCGATTTGTTCGATGAAAAAACGCAGCAGTGGGTACGCAAGGTTAAACCGCCCAAGCAGCCCACACCATCAAATTGGGAGATGTATAAAGAGTTCAGCAAGCTCATCTCTTTGGAGCAGGATAAGAAAAGCGGACTGGTTACTGTCGGAGTCGAATACTACTCCCCGGAAGTTGCCAAGCAGTGGGTAGACTGGCTGGTGGCTGATCTGAATCGGGTGATGAAGCAAAAAGATATCGATGAGGCTCAGCGTAATATCGCCTACTTGAAGATGCAGTTAGAGAAGACACCGGTCGCTGATATGCAAACCGTCTTCTATAAATTAATCGAAGAGCAGACTAAAACCTTGATGCTGGCGGAAGTGAATCAGGAGTATGTGTTCAAAACACTGGACCCTGCCGTGGTGCCGGAAGAGAAAGCCAAACCCAAGCGCGCACTGATCGTGGTGCTAGGCGGAATTCTTGGCGGCATGTTGGGCGTGATGCTGGTCTTGTTACGGCATGCTCTGCGTCGGGAGCGTAAACAGATTTCGAACTAATCTAATTTCAGGCTGTATAATCTAAAGCTTGGAAATATGTGAGCTGATCGACAAAACGTTTGCTGAATAGACGCGATTGGCTATAACCTGAAACGAGGTTCTTGCGGTTATTTATCTATTCTCTTGATAAATATAGCAACAACCTGTTTTTACTGAAGTGACTAAACGAAGAGGATACACGGATGAAGAAAATTATTGCCACCTTAGCTACTGCTCTGGTTCTGGTTGCCGGTAACGCATCAGCAGCGGCTGGTGCTGATGGCGCCAAGCTGAGCAAGGGTGCGACTGCTGGTATTGCCGGCGTCTCTGCTGCGGCTCTGGCTGTTGCTCTTGCCGCATCTGATAGCACCAGCAACAACAGCTCAACCAGTACCAGCACCGGCACCAGCACCACCACTGGTACCAAGTAATTTTAATTGCTTGTACGCCGCCTTCGGTTAGCCGAAGGCGGTTTTGTTCTGGTTCGTTCTGTACTCTCTATCTGCTCATCTTCTATCCAGTCATCGTAGTGGCTATAGACTACCGAATGAAAAATGGACACGCATGAAAACATCCGCACTGATACTAGCCGCCTGCGGCCTCATGACTGGCTGTAGCCTGCAGTCGAATTCCTATGTTGAAACCTTAAAACTGGCAACCGTCGGTGCTCCTGATGTTGAAGTCAGTAGCCAACAGATAGCACAAATTCCCTATGCCAGTGCCTATTTGACGGTTGGCGATCTCCCGCGAGCTTTTGTTGTTTTGGCTTTTGAAGAACAAGACCAATTGAAATGGATCTCTGCTGATCGGAACCTGTTTGTCTATGAACAGGGTCGTCTGGTGAAGACGTTGGGTCTTGATAATGACCTGCGGTGGATGAGTGAGCGTAGCCATGATCCTCTGCGAACTTCCTTGACCGTGCCTGCCTCTGGTCAACATTGGGTTTATACCGCTGAGTGGTCTAAAGATGATGAAAGTGGACATCAGTTAGACGCAACCATGTTCCGTCGCGGCATCGAATCACGGAAGGTGTTGGGGCAATCGATGGATCTGGTTCATCTGGAGGAACAGGTGCGAGATCGGCAAACCGGTGAACGTTGGTCAAACCATTTTTGGGTTGAGCCGCACAGTGGCGATGTATTGGCGAGCCGACAACAACTGGGCCCTCAGACGCCTACCATTGAATTTTCTTTGCTCAAACCATCATGAGTACCTCGGTTATGAAGCCTTTGTTTTGCATTCTTAGTTGCCTGTTATGGGCTAGTGCCGTTTCCAGTGCCGAGATCCTGATCCAAGAAACCTCTGCCAATCAGTCACATTCGTTTCAATTGCCGGATAATAGCCGTCTGGAAATGGCGCTTGCGAAAATTGACCATCCCCAATTGGTGTATTGGCCTGCCAGCCGAATCACCAATGCTGAGCAGGATCGATTGATCACCCAGGAGCAACAGTCGGTACAACAAGCACTCAGTTCTGTTCTGCTCACTGCCGAGCAATTCCATGACTCCGAATTGGCCTATAACAGTCGCTTAATGCTGCAGCTTGTCAGCCAGCTAACGGTGGCTGGGCGCCTGAATGTCAATCTGGACCCAGATTGGGTGCGTATTCGCACCGAAGCGAACCCGCTGTTGGTGGGGAAATATCGCATCCTGCTTGGTCTCCATCAGCCTCAGGTTCGTATCTATGGCTTGATTGCCGGGCCAACTGACGTGCCCCTGCTGCATGGACAGGGCGTTGCAAGTTACCTCGAGGGACGAGCCATTTTCGAGGGCGCAGAATCCAGAAGTGTATTTTTGTGCCAACCCGATGGACGGGTCCAACAAGTGCCAATTGCCTATTGGAATAAAAAACATCGGGAACCCATGCCGGGTGCTGCCTTGCTGGTGGGGTTTGCCGAAGGATCTTTGCCTGAGCGTTATGCGGATCTCAATGTACGTATAGCTAAACTGATTGCTGCCCGGATTACCTTATGACGAAGCTGCCTGTATTTTCCCTGAGCTTGCTCGCCCTTGCCATCTCTCCGTCATTAATGGCTGAAGCTAACCCCTCGCATTTTGATCGTCTTGGACCCTCGCAAGCAGATTTTGGTGGCGTGGGCTTACTGCAAATGCCCACCGCGCGTATGGCGCGGGAGGGCGAGTTCAGCGCCAATTATATGGATGACGAAGAATATCGGCGTTGGTCCATCTCGGTACAGGCGTTTGAGTGGTTGGAAACTACCATTCGCTATACGGATGTTCGTACTCGCTTGTACAGTCCATACCCTGGGTTTAGTGGCGATCAAACTTATAAGGACAAGGGGATCGATTTAAAACTGCAACTGTGGCAGGAAAGTTACTGGCTACCGCAGATGGCTGTCGGCGTTCGAGATATTGCTGGTACCGGATTATTTGACAGCGAGTTTTTAGCTGCCAGCAAGCGTTGGGGGGATATTGATTTCACCCTCGGCATGGGCTGGGGCAATATGGCCGAAAGCGGGAATATCCAGAATCCATTTTGCACTATGTCAGATGGTTGGTGTGAACGAGAGAGCGGTTACTCCGGGCGTGGCGGCAAATTTGAATACAAGAATCTATTTCATGGACCTGCCGCTCTGTTCGGCGGCATTGAATATCAAACCCCCTGGCAACCTTTGCGTTTGAAGCTGGAATATGACGGCAATGATTACAGTAACGAGTTTGCCGGTAAAATCGAACAAAGTAGCCCAATCAATGTCGGCGCCGTATATCGGCTCTTTGATGAGCTGGATACACATCTGAGTTATCAACGCGGGAATACCCTGATGTGGGGCTTTACCTTGCGCACCAACCTGAATGATTTAGTGCCTACATGGAATGATGCTCCGCCGGTTGAACTAGCTGCCAAACCAACCACACAGCCATTGGATGAGTCGGCTGCCGACACCTTGGCGCAGCAATTGGCTAGCAATGCCGGTTTCCAGAATGCGCAGCTTCAACTCGATGCGGAACATAAGAGTGCCATTCTGCGTGGCGAACAGACTCGCTACCGTGACCATGCAGCCGCAGAACAACGCGCAACCACGCTAGTGGTTAATGCGCTTCCCCATGATTCGATTGACCGGCTACATGTTGTCTATCAGCGTGAAAATATGGCGGTGCAGCAGAGTCAGATTGATGTGGTTTCGTGGGAAAAAAATCAATCAAGGCCTGTGCTTGGACAACCGGAAGTCAAAACGACCAAGCCATTATCTCTGCAACCTGAGTCCTCAGCTCCTACCATTGCCATGGCGAAAACATCACCACTAGAACTGGGTTGGAAACCACAACTGCAACAGTCATGGGGGGGGCCAGAGAGTTTCTACTTGTATCAGTTTGGCATCAATGGTGATGCAGATTTGCGCCTAGCCGAGCATCTGAAACTGGGGGGCACTCTGTACTGGAACTGGTTCGACAATTTCGACAAGTTCAACTACACAGCTCCTCCTCAGGATAGTGGCGCCATTCCGCGGGTGCGAACCTGGGTTCGGGAATACGTAAGCTCCTCCGATTTGCTGCTGAATAATCTACAGTTAACGGCAATGGATGAGTTAGCGCCCGATTGGTATGGTCAAGCCTACGGTGGCTATTTGGAGATGATGTTTGCGGGTGTCGGCAGCGAAGTGCTCTATCGCCCCTATGGTCAGCGCTGGGCCTTGGGCGCGGATGTTAACTATGTTCGCCAACGGGACTGGAACAATACGCTGAAGTTGGCCGATTATACGACGACGACCGGTCATATGACCGCCTATTTTGCCGTCCCTGGTTTGAAAGAAACCGAGGCTAAAATCAGTGTCGGCCGCTATCTGGCTCAGGATGTCGGTGCGACGGTTGACTTGTCAAAACGATTCTCGAGTGGTGTTGTAGTCGGGGCATACGCTACTTTTACGGATGTGAGCGCCGATGAATATGGCGAGGGGAGCTTCACCAAAGGGCTTTACTTCACCATTCCGTTTGATCTGTTGTTATCACAACCGACGACTCGAACTGGCAGCATCGCCTGGGTACCATTGACTCGTGATGGCGGACAGATGGTAGGGCGTCGCTATAGTCTTTATACAATTACAGATTCAAATCATAATAAAATCAATAAGTAATAAAAACTTATAGGATAGCAAGACCTTGCACGAGGATAAAATAATGGAACTATTACCATCTGGGATATTAGCATTAGTAGGAACATCGCTGGCGATCAAAGCTTTGCGTCCGATTTCGGCACGTTTGAATTTAGTCGATCAGCCTAATCAACGGAAACAGCACATCGGCTCAATTCCTCTGATCGGTGGAATTTCAGTCTTTTTTGGTCTGTTTGTTAGTAGTGTGTTGACCCTCCCTCAAGAGCCCCTAGTCTGGACCGTGTTGCTATGTGCCATCGGTATAGTGATTCTTGGGGCAATCGACGATGCTCAGGATATTTCGCCCTGGCTTCGTTTGGGGGTACAAGCGCTATTGATACTGTTTATGTCTAAGGCTACCGGAGTATCCTTACATCACTTGGGCAACATCGCGGGTTTTGGCGATATCAGTGTACGATGGTTTGATTTGGCCATTACGGTTATCGCGATCTGCGGTGCCATCAATGCTTATAACATGATGGATGGGATCGATGGTTTGGCAGGAAGCATGGGGGTGATTAGCCTCATGGGGCTAGCCTTTTTGTTTCATGACTCAATCCCCCTGCTGGCCGATTTTTGTCAGGTGTTTATCTTGGCGCTGCTCCCGTATCTCTGCGTCAACCTTTCTCTCTTTTCTTCTAAGCGCAAGATATTCCTCGGTGATGCGGGTTCCATGCTGTTGGGTTTTATCATTGGCTTCATGGTGATTTATGGCTCCCAGCAAACCCATGCTGTGAATGCCTTTAGGCCTGTTACTGCTCTTTGGATTATTGGCCTGCCGTTGATGGATATGGTCGGCATCATGTTCCGCCGTATGCGTAAAGGCCAATCACCACTACGACCAGACCGCAACCATCTACATCATATTTTGCTTCATGCCGGATTCACACCGCGTGAATCTCTCTTGATCATGGCTATGTTCGGGGCTGTGATCATGGGTATAGGTGTCTTGGGCGAATTTTTCGCGATCCATGAAAGCATCATGATGGTGTCGTTTTTGGGCATGTTTGTTCTCTATTCCATCGGTCTGCAGCACGCATGGCGATTGGGAAGTTGGCTCAAATCGTTGCAGCCACAATCGATGAGCCAAGAGCGTTAATCTGGTTTCCCATCGATAAATTATTGAGTCAAGATCGTGGTTGTATTTATTCAATGTCAGGAACATCTATGAAAATTTTGGTTACCGGCGGTGCCGGATTTATCGGCTCTGCCGTGGTACGTCATATCCTCAGCAATACACAAGATAACGTGGTTAATGTTGATAATCTGACCTACGCGGGTAACCTCGAATCCTTGCCTGGGGTTGCTGATTCTTCCCGTTATTTATTTGAAAAAGTAGATATTTGTAACCGCGCTGAGTTGGATCGGGTATTTACTATGCATCAGCCCGATGCAGTGATGCATCTAGCGGCTGAAAGTCATGTTGACCGCTCCATTACCGGGCCTGCGGCATTTATTGAAACCAATATTGTGGGTACTTATACCCTGCTTGAAGCAGCACGCCATTATTGGAATGGGCTGGACGAGATCCGCAAGGACGCTTTCCGCTTCCACCATATATCGACCGATGAGGTATACGGCGATCTGCCGCACCCGGATGAGGTTGGTGCTGGTGAGGTGTTGCCACTGTTTACCGAAACCACCGCCTACGCACCCAGCAGCCCCTATTCTGCGTCGAAGGCCTCGAGCGATCATCTGGTCCGGGCCTGGCGTCGTACCTATGGTTTTCCAACCATTGTGACTAACTGCTCGAATAACTATGGGCCTTACCACTTCCCGGAAAAGCTAATCCCGCTGGTTATTCTGAATGCGCTGGAAGGCAAACCGCTACCTGTATATGGCAAGGGCGACCAGATCCGTGATTGGCTCTACGTCGAGGACCATGCTCGTGCGCTCTATAAGGTCGTGACCGAAGGTCAAGTGGGGGAGACCTATAACATTGGCGGTCATAACGAAAAACAGAACCTAGAAGTGGTGGAGACCATCTGCGGGTTGCTGGATGAACTCAGGCCCAAAGCTGAGCCTTACCGGAATCAGATCACCTATGTCACCGACCGTCCGGGCCATGATCGCCGTTATGCCATTGATGCCGCCAAGATTGGGAATGAACTGGGCTGGCAGCCGCAAGAAACCTTCGAGTCAGGCATTCGCAAGACGGTACTGTGGTATCTGGAAAACCAGCAATGGGTGTCCAACGTCAAAAGCGGCGCTTATCAAAGTTGGATGCAGCAGCAGTACGGAGCATAAGATGAAAGGCATTATCCTCGCCGGTGGCTCTGGTACCCGCTTGTTTCCGATCACCCGCGGCGTATCCAAACAACTGCTGCCAATCTATGACAAGCCGATGATCTATTACCCGCTCAGCACCCTGATGCTGGCAGGCATTCAAGATATTTTGATCATTACCACCCCGGAAGATAGCGAGAGCTTCAAACGTTTATTGGGTGATGGCACCGATTTTGGAATTCGTCTTCAGTATGCGGTGCAACCAAGCCCGGATGGCTTGGCGCAAGCTTTTATCATCGGCGAGCAGTTTATTGGCAATGATTCTGTCTGTTTGGTACTGGGTGATAACATCTTCTACGGCCAATCATTTAGCAAAACCCTGAAACATGCGGCTAGTCGTCCCCATGGCGCCACCGTATTTGGTTATCAGGTCAGAGACCCCGAGCGTTTTGGTGTGGTCGAGTTTGATACCGAGATGAAAGCCATCTCGATTGAAGAAAAACCGGCCAACCCCAAATCCAATTACGCCGTCACAGGTCTCTATTTTTACGACAATCAGGTGGTGGAGCTGGCCAAGCAGGTTAAACCCTCGCACCGTGGCGAACTCGAAATCACCACGTTGAATGAAATGTATCTCAACGCAGGTGAACTCAATGTGGAGTTGCTGGGCCGGGGCTTTGCCTGGCTCGATACTGGCACTCATCAAAGCCTGCATGAAGCCTCATCTTTTGTGCAAACCATCGAACATGTCCAGGGCTTAAAAGTCGCGTGCCTTGAAGAGATCGCCTGGCGCAATGGCTGGTTAACCACCCAGCAACTGGCCGAGCTGGCCAAGCCCATGCTGAAAAATGACTATGGAAAATATCTGCAACGCTTGGTGGCTGACGATGCACGCAAAGCGGAGGTCAAGGTATGAAAATCTTGATCACCGGCTGTTATGGCCAAGTCGGTAGCTGCTTGGTTCAGCAATTGAGCGAGTTGAACGAAGTGGAATTTCTGGCTGTTGACCGCGACCAGCTTGATATCACCGATGTAGCTGCCGTTCATCAACTGGTGAGCGCATTTCACCCCGATGTGATCATCAATGCCGCAGCCCACACAGCTGTGGACAAAGCCGAACAAGAAGTCGAACTTTCGTACGCCATCAACCGTGACGGGCCAAGCTTTTTGGCTCAGGCTGCGAATGCTGTGGGGGCGGCCATGCTGCATATCTCCACTGACTATGTGTTTGCAGGGGATAAAGAGGGTGCCTATACAGAGGCCGATGCCACCGAGCCGCAAGGGGTGTATGGGATGAGCAAGCTGGCGGGTGAACTGGCGGTGGCTGCAGCCTGCCCACGCCATATTATCTTGCGTACCGCCTGGGTATTTTGCGAAACCGGCAATAACTTTGTGAAAACCATGCTGCGCTTGAGCCAAACCCGCGACGAACTGGGTGTGGTGGCTGATCAATTCGGTGGCCCCACCTATGCCGGTGATATTGCCTCCGCGTTGATTAAAATCGCCAAGGCGCTGTATAACGGTGACCAGCACTACGGCATATACCATTTCGCCGGTCTGCCCCATGTAAATTGGTACCAGTTTGCTTGCGAGATATTTCACCAGGCGAAAGAGCAAGGGATCATCGACAAAACCGTGCGGGTCAATGCCATCACCAGCGATCAATATCCCACACCGGCCAAGCGCCCCGCCAATTCCAAACTGGATTGCCAAAAAATCGAGCAAACTTTCGGTATTCAGCCCAGTGATTGGCAAGGCACCCTCAACAACCTAAAATATTACCTGTGACAGCTCTCATCCACAGTACTAATAGCTGAACATTCAACACTAAGAACAAACACATGAATATTATCAATACCAAGATCCCTGACGTTAAAATTATAGAGCCGAAAGTATTCGGTGATGAGCGTGGTTTTTTTATGGAAACCTGGAACCAAAAGCAGTTTGAAGCGTTGGTAACTGGCAAGACAACAACGTTTGTGCAAGATAATCACTCAAAATCGAAAAAGGGAATTTTGAGAGGTCTTCATTACCAAACAAAAAATATGCAAGGAAAGCTCGTGCGCGTAATTTATGGGGAGGTATTTGACGTTGCTGTGGATATTAGAAAAGGCTCTCCAACCTATGGGCAATGGTTCGGTGAGTATCTTTCTGCTGAAAATAAACGACAGTTATGGATACCTGAAGGCTTCGCACATGGATTCTACGTAACGTCTGATGAGGCTGAGTTTGTGTATAAATGTACGGACTATTATAATCCAGATGCAGAGAAAGTAATTATTTGGAATGATCCCTCTATTGCCATTGATTGGCCGTTAAGAAAAGAAGTTGCTTTGATTTTGTCAGAAAAAGACTCTAATGGTCTGACGCTATAATGGCTACGTTTACCAAAAATGTGTACCTAATGTATTGTGCACATTTTTTAAAAATGTTATTCCCGTTATTGCTGTTTCCTATTGTAGCTAGAGCGATACCTCCAAGTGATTTTGGTGCGTTTGTTTTCTACCAAACCATTACAATTGTAGTTTCTTGTATTGTTGAATTTGGTTTTGCTTTTACTGCAGTCAACTCAATTGCTGCTTCGAAAAGTCGATTCGAAGAGGCTGAACATGTTAACAGTGTGGAAAAGAGCAAAGTTTTACTGTGTGTGTTGTTGTTGGCTCTATCCTCGATATATACACTATATTCTTTTGACTTTGTATTTATGGTGGCTGCTGTGTCTGGCTGTGCTTCAGGGATGACGGCAAACTATTATTATCAAGGGAGAGAAAAATTCGCTAAAATAACAAAAAGTGAGTTGCTAGGGATTTTAGTTTATTACTCTATATCGATACTATGTATGAAGATTGGTCTAGATTATTATTGGTTAATTATATCCTATTCAGCATCTAGATTCGTCGTTTTTTTGGGGTTAACGGAACACCTTAGATTATTAAAGCCTGGTTTTTCATTTTCCCAATCTTTTAATTATTTAAAGACTAACTTTTTGTTTTTCATACACAGGTCAAGCTTTGTGGTGTATAGCTCAATGTCTGTATTTATTGTGGAGCACTTCTTAGGTAAATCTGAGTTAGCATTGTATTCTGCGGCTGAAAAAATTGTTTTTGTTTTGTGTGGTTTGATTCAGCCGTTACAGCAGGTTTTGTTGCCTTATTTGTCTAAAAATGTTGTCACTTTTAAAATTAAGACTTCTCTTAGTTTGATGCTGATTATTTCCATTGGTGTATCTATCTCGGCCCCATTATACTCAGAAGCGATGTTTAAATTATATTACGGGGGTGAGATGTATTTAAGTTATCATAACTTTAATTATCTGATTTGGTTGTTGCCGCTGAAGTTTTCAAGCTCCATGATATTAGTAGTATTCTTTTTGTCAAAGAACAAGGCGAGACCTTTTTCTAAAATATATACAAAATTAGTTGTGATATCATTTGTTGTTAGCATGGCATCAGTTAAATATTTCGGTGTGATTGGGATGATCGTAAACTTGATAGTTTTTGAGGCGTCATTAATAATGCTATCTGTGTGGAAAATAAGAAATGAAAAAATTAATATATGATGCAATTCTCTTTTTCAAATTTCTTAGGATTGAACACTTAAAAAAAGATATCGGATTCATCGATGAAGCGTATAGGAATAGCGGTAAAAAGTTAAATCTTTCAGGTTTTGAAAATGATTCTACTCTAGACAGTAGAGTGACTTACCTGCCTGGCCATTTTAGCCAGAAATTAGCCATGCTAAAAACTATTTTTTTTGTCCTTAAGTCTAGGAGAAAAACCAATAGATTAATATTACTTCACATATCTCGAGAAAATATTATCCTCGCATTTGTGTTCGGATTTATAAGCAATAAAAAAACATATATAAAAAGTGACATGAATATAGATGGCTTTTTGAGGAATGACAATTCATTTTGGGCTAAAAATAAAATCATTGACCCAATTATAAAGGCCATTGCTGTTCGCTATATAGATAAAATTAGTGTGGAAACCCAGTTTGGGAAGGAATTGGTTGATGTTTTTTTTAAGGGGAAAATAAAAACATTCTATTTACCAAACTCATCTAATTTGTCACCTATTAATGAATGTGATATATCTAAAAAGAAAGATAGCATCTTATATGTCGGTCGCCTTGGGTGTCCACATAAAAATGTTGAGCTCATTTTGGATGCATTGACCGAGATAAAGAATTGTCCTTTTCATTTTGATTTTGTAGGGCCAATATCAGATGACTTTAAACGTGTAATTGATAATTTCAACAAGAATAATCAACTTGATGTTGAATTTCATGGGCCGGTGTACGATGAGATGAAACTAAGGATACTCTATACTAGAGCAAAATATTTACTTTTGAGTTCAAAAAGTGAAGGTTTTCCGCTTGTTTTTCCTGAAGCTCTTGCTTCGGGTTGTACAATCATTAGCTCTGATGTATATGCAGCCAAAGATGTCGTTCTATCAAGCCAGTTCATTTTTTCTTCTAAACAGCAGCTATGCTCTATCCTTAAAAGCCTTCCAACTACTGATTCTGAGTCTTTAAATATTAAAAGCCTTGCCAAATATCAATATTTTGAGAGGGGGAAATTAATTAAAAATTTTTCGGAAGAGATTATACATGAATGGCATTTACAATAGAAAATCTCTGATTTTAATAATGGTCTTTCTCATATTCAATACACCTATACTTCCAGTTGACATAGGTGTCTCGAGTATTCATCTTTATTTAGTCTTTGCTGTCGTTATAGTTCTTTATACTTTCACCTTAGAAAAGCAGCGAGCTGATAATTTATGGGTCTTCATATTTTTGGTATTTGTTTTATTTTTTTCCTTAATTTTAATTCTAGGTCGAGATGAAAATCTTATTAAATTCGCGAATCAGTCTATCCCTCAGCAATGGGCTGAATTGTACGGAAAAAAAGACTATCAAGACTTTTATCGAAGCACAAAAATAGCTCTATTCCAACTATTGAATTTTATTATGATGTTGGTGTTTTTTAATTTTTCAAATAAAAACAAACGTAATTTTGATTATGAATTGAAAAATATTTTGATTCTAACTCTGTTTATTCAGTTTTTTATAGTTTTGGTACAAAAGTTTTTTTGGGGAGAGGACAGGCCAACAGGGACTTTGGGAAACTCTCAATCCGTAGGATTCTTGTTGTCTGTGATTGCTTGTTATATTTTTGTTTACTGTAGCAGGTTAGAAAAAAAGTTGCTTTTTGTCATTGTTGTTTTAACGTCACTTGTGACCGGAACAAGATCTGTCATAGGCGTATTATCGATCTTGTGGATACTTGATTTTGGATGTTTCAGGTTAAAGTATTCACGACTCATACCATTTTTTGTTTTTACATCCACAGTTTTAGCGACAATGATAATTTCATATTTTGAAAGCATAAGAGATATTATTTTATTTGGGATGAACTTTGTTACTAGCCCGTTATCAATGAATGTAAGATTTCTGATGTGGAGCTCTTTTTCACAGGTAATCTCAGAAAGTTATATATTTGGCACGTACGGCATTCCTACTTACTTTACGGATAATGCATATTGGAATTTCATTTTGCCATACGGTATTTTTGGCGGGATATTTATTGTTGTTTTTTTTGGTGCGATGATAAAATTTGCAAATAAAAACAATATTTTATATTATCTTAGTATAGTATATTCCATGCAATCGATAAGCTACTCTGGTGCATTTTATTCAAATTTAGCAATGGGGATGTTCTTACTTTTAGGGTATGAATACAGTAAGTTAAAGTGTAAGAAGTAGAATTATGACAGCTTTAAATATAAAAAAAATATGTGTTCTTCATGAGTATGGCGCGAATAACCATTATAAAGGTTTAACTGAATTATGTTTACATTCCAACATTGAGATTGAATTTTATGAATTTAGATTTATGTATCAATTTGCAAAGGCAATCTACCGACGAGATTTTGGTTTGTTAAAGAGATCAATCAAAAATTTATTTTTCATATTGAGTTTGTTTTTTTCTACAAATAGAGATAAACATTTGATTTTGGGAGTTGCTCCTTATGATTGGAGAATGGTTTTTATTAACCATATAACTAAGAATTATAATGTCTATTTACATACATCATGGCCTTTCTGGGTTGGGGCGTATCAGCCTAAAAGGAAGCCATCTAAAATTGTGGAAAGTAGTTGGCGTGAATTTATTTATCGAACAAATAAAATATTTGCAGTCACTGAATCGGTAAAACAGGGTATTTTGCAAAAATATGATAATTTAAATGTAGAGCATATCCAAGTCGTATACCATTCTATTGATAATGATTTTTTCACCGCAGCAAGAAACGTAACAAATAGTGATGCAGCTGTTAGCGTAATATATGTAGGACGTTTCGATGATTCTAAAGGGTTGTCCTATATTGAAAATTTAGCCAATAAAACGAAATATAAGCATATTAAATTTTATTTTGTTGGTAATGGTAGTTATATGTTCAAAGGGTTAGCTAATTGTGAAGTTCTAGGGAATATACGTTCAAGAAGTGAGTTGGCCAAAATACTTTCTGGCTCAGATGTTTTATTATTACCAGGTAAAAAAACAAAGTATTGGCAAGAATTGTTTGGCATGGTCATTATTGAGGCTATGTGTTGTGGTGTTTTTCCAATTACTACGAATCATCTTGGACCATCGGAGATATTATCTGGTGTTGAGGGGGCTTTGATAGATCAAGATGACATTCTCTGTGATATGGAGTTAAAGCTAGATTGCTACCTATCTAAGAGTTATTTAGAAAAAGTTAAAATCAAGAAGATGCTAATCAGTTATGCAGATAATTATAAGGCAGATGTTATCGCGCAGCGTTGGGAAAAAGGGTTTATAAATGTTTGATATAGTTATTCTAAACTACAAAAACTATTTGGATACTATTGAATTGTTGAATTCAATTTTTTTTGGAAATGTTAACAAAAAGCTAAGCAATGTTTATGTCATCGATAATGCATCTAATAACGAGTCATTGTTTAATATTAAAAAGGCAATGCATTTGTTGGGCCTGCTAAAAGAAGTAGATGTCGGCAATGGTGGAAAATTAGAAAACCATGAAGTAGGAGTAATTAATGATATTAACATCCACTTCATTCAATCAAAAACTAATGGGGGATACGCTGCTGGAAATAACATCGGGTTGAGCTTTTTTCTAAATAAGTGCTCTGAATATGTATTAATTTGTAATAACGATATATTTTTCCCCGATAACCAACTAGATATTTTTATAGAAGAGGCCAATCTATTAGGCGAGGATGAGAATATTGGCTTGATAAGTAATACCCTCTATTATTATCATGATGGGATGACAATTCAAGCTTCCGGGGGGTATCTTAATAAGTGCATTTGTAGAACAACCCACCAAAACTCCAATAAAAAAACGCTTATTGATACAAAGAAGCCGGATTACCCTATTGGTGCTTTGCTTTATTTTAAAAAATCAACCATAAAGAAAGTTGGGCTTCTAAGTGAGGGTTATTTTTTATATTTTGAAGAGCTAGATTATTGCTATAGAATGAAAAAACATAACCTTGATTTTGCGGTTTCCAATAAATCCCGTGTGCTTCATAAAGAAGGTGCGTCGGCTGGGTCGAGCACAAATAACTATAGGGCAGTGTCCTTAGTATCTGATTATTACTTAAATATAAACAAGATGGTTTTTAGTCGCAAATATAACAAACGGTTTCTGCCTAACGTATATATTGTTCTCGTGTTGAATGGCTTTCGAAGGTTGTTCAGGTTCGAATATAAAAAGGCAATTAATATATTCTGTTTTCTAGTTAATGGTAAGATGAAGTATGAAAGATAAAGCGCTTTTGTTAACTATAAACTCAACGGGCGAATTAACTGGCGGTGGGATATATGCAAGAACCATATTGAATGGACTGCTTGGGGTATTCAGTAATGTATATACAATAGAGAAAAAAATTTGTCCTGCTGCTGAATGTAATGAAATCAATCGAACTAGGCTTGAAAAAACACTCATGTCGGATTTCATCTCTCGAATTTTTTTGTGTCCTAGTTTTTATTTTTTTTATATTTTTAAAATCATTTCCCTAATAAAGAGAAATGAAATAAAGCATGTTTTTTTTCACAATTCAAGGCTCGGCTTGATTGTTCTTTTTGTTAGGCTTTTCACTAATGACATTAATTTGTATGGGCTTTCAGATAATCAAGAAGCTAAACTAAGTCTTTATCAGTTTAAAAAATCAAAGAGTGCTTCAAAAAAAATCATCAGACTAGTTGATTACATTCTTATTTGTTTTTCTGAATTTCTATTTTTTAGATTTTGCTCCAAATGTTCATTCATTACCAAAGAAGATAGTTTGCATTGCAATGCAAAATTTAAGTTCATATTGCCTGTCTGTTTGCCTGAATATAATAGAGTGTTGAAAGTGGAAAAGGATATTGATTATTTATTCACGGGGAGTTTTTTCTTTGAGCCGAATGTCGATGCATTGAATAAAATGAATGATTTGGCAAAGCTACATCCGAATGCTGTTTTTGCTGTGGCTGGAGGAGGCTTAAACAATCTTCTTAAAGAGATTTCTTTAGAAAAAAACATTTATATTTATGACTCCCCAAGTGACGCCGAAATGACTAAAATATTTTCAAGAGCGAAGGCGTATGTCTCTCTTGTCGAAGATGGCAGTGGAATGAAAACAAAACTAGCTGAAGCGTTGTCGTTCGGTTTATATGTATTTTCAAGCAGACACTCAGCGATCGGCTATGATGAAATATTTAATACGAATGTTATTTTCGTCTACGACGATATGTCGAACGATTTTATTAAGTGGTCACACTCATTGCCTAGCTTTCCCGATGATGCTCCACTAAATGTTTTTAACGAGTTTTTTACGTATAAGCGAAGCACAAGTGTTATTGATATAATGGTGACGCATGAATAGCTTAGTATCCGTCGTTATGCCAATGTACAACAGTGAAAAAACGATAGCTGAGTCCATAGAGTCAGTTGCTAAGCAAACGTATCGTGATTTTGAGTTGATTGTTGTTGACGATGATTCATCAGATAGTAGTTATGAAATAGTCAAGTCGATAGCAGACATTGAGCCAAAAGTAATAGTTATAAAAAATCATCATACAAAGGGTGCTTCTGGTGCTAGACAAACAGCCATTGATGTTGCTAAAGGTGGCTATATAGCGTTTCTTGATAGTGATGACATTTGGCACCCAGAAAAGTTAGAAAAGTCTATTCAATTTATGAAAAAGCATGATTATGCCTTCATTTACACCGACTATTATATATTTAAAAATAAATTGACCGATTTTTATGGGTTTAAGTATGAGACGCCAAACTGTATCTCTTATAATGACCTTTTGAAATATTGCCCGATAGGCTGCCTAACGGTTGTGTTAAAAGAGGATATTATTAGAGGCGTTACTTTTAGGGATTACCCTAAAGAAGATTATCTTTATTGGTTGGATATATTAAGAAATAATCACAAAGCACATCGATTGCCACAAGCACTCTCTTTTTATAGAACCGGTCATCAATCTATAAGCTCTAATAAGTTTAAAGAAATTAAGCGGCAGTTCTACATCATCCATCACTTGCATGATGTTTCAATCTTAAGATCTTTTTTATGCGTCGCGATTTATGCGATTAATGGAATTATAAAGAATATCAATATAAAGCTTTCATGGCGGTGAGTTCTATGATTGTTTTGATAAGGCGTATCTTGACTGAATTGAGGTTGTTACGAGGTAGTGTATTGACCCCTTTTCTAAAAAATAATTCATTTTCAATTATTAGTGATAATTGTTGGGGAGGGTTTGTATATCAGTATTTCAATTTGCCGTATAGAACTCCTTTTGTTGGGTTGTTTGTTTTCTCACCGGACTACATAAAGATGCTGTCTGACTTGAAATTCTATTTGTCTTGTGACATTAATTTCATTCCACATCAGGAATCAAAATATAAGAGTCAGCTTATAGAGTATGGAACTTTTGGTAAATATCCCATAGGCTTGTTAGGTGGAGATATTGAAATTCATTTTTTACACTATGAAAATGAAAGTGAAGCAAAACTCAAATGGCAGAGGCGACTCAAAAGAGTTGACTATGATAATTTGATAATTAAGTTTTGCGATAGAGATCTGTGTAGTGAGGATTTGATTAGAAAGTTCTTTCTTATGAATTATGAAAAAAAAATATTTCTAACATCAAAATGTAGATGCAATGCAGTTAACTTGAAATTAATGGGTGAGGATGATGAAGAAGTCAGAAATGAATGGGCTAGCTTTAAAAGAACAAAAAATATACTTTTCTTTATTAATGATTTCTACTAATTGTTAATTGTAGTTAGGAATAATAGCTCAGCTAGCTCCTCATATCCGTGCGGCATGATGCGGCTTCTGAGGCGCATCTAGTGTCAGAATTGTTGTTGTCTCAGCTTGATATGCTGCAAATCAAGATGTGTCATCTGGTATCCCGCCCTCGCGGGGATGACGCGGATTAGCAACGACTAAGCCGTACCCGGAGTTTCTGTTCAGGATGCTAAATACCAGCGATTTGTCTCAATTAACTTTAGAGTAACATGGCACCTAATATTGATTTGATATTGACGCCTTTATGCAATCCGATGCTGTGCATACGCACACCAACCTCTATTTTTATACACAGGAATGAAAGCTGATGTTGTTGCCCATCATCATGGCCGGTGGCAATGGTAGCCGGCTATGGCCCTTGTCCCGTGAGTTATTCCCGAAACAATTTTTAACCCTGGATGGTGAGCTGACCATGCTGCAAACGACAATTCGTCGCTTGCGCGGGCTCGCGGCTGCAAATCCGGTGGTGATCTGTAACGACGAGCACCGTTTCCTGGTGGCGGAGCAATTACGCGCCATCAATAAGCTGGCCAACAACATTATTCTCGAGCCCGCGGGCCGTAATACGGCACCGGCGATTGCTCTAGCGGCTTTGACGGCGTTGCAAACGGCTCCCGAGGGCAGTGATCCGCTGTTGCTGGTGTTGGCGGCCGATCATGTCATTCGCGATGAAGCAGCATTTACCGCGGCGGTGCAATCCGCGCGCGCCTATGCCGAAGCGGGCAAGCTGGTCACCTTCGGCATAGTGCCGACCTCGGCCGAAACCGGTTATGGCTATATCAAGCGCGGCGTCGCCACGGGTGCAACTCAGGCCGCTTATACCGTCGCCCAGTTTGTCGAGAAGCCGGATCAAAGCACGGCCGAGCACTATCTGGAATGCGGTGATTACTACTGGAACAGCGGAATGTTCCTGTTCCGCGCCAGCCGCTATCTGGCAGAGTTAGAGCGGTTCCGACCAGATATTTATGCGGCTTGTGTCGAGGCGGTGGGGACCGTGAATGCGGATCTGGATTTTGTCCGTGTCAACAAAGCGGCCTTCCTCAGCTGCCCGAGCGACTCGATTGACTATGCGGTGATGGAGCGCACGGCGGATGCTGTGGTAGTGCCCATGAGTGCGGGCTGGTCCGATGTTGGCTCCTGGTCGTCGCTGTGGGAGATCTCCGAAAAAGATATCAACGGCAATGTCAGCCATGGTGACGTGCTGCAACACAATAGCCAGAACAACTATGTGTTTGCCGAAACCAGTCTGGTCACCACGGTCGGAGTACAGGATCTGGTGATTGTCCAGACCAAGGATGCTGTCCTGGTGGCTGATAAACATCAGGTGCAGGATGTGAAAAAGATTGTGGAATCCCTGAAGGCTGCCGGTCGCACCGAGCACCATATTCACCGTGAAGTGTATCGCCCATGGGGCAAATATGACTCTATCGACAACGGCGAGCGTTATCAGGTCAAACGCATTACCGTGAAGCCCGGTGAGAAGCTCTCCATCCAGATGCATCATCACAGAGCCGAACACTGGATCGTGGTATCCGGCACGGCGAGTGTCACCAATGGCGACAGCGTACAGTTGGTGACCGAGAACCAGTCGGTCTATATACCGGTCGGCCAGATCCACGCGCTGGAGAACCCGGGCAAGATCATGCTCGAGATGATCGAGGTGCAATCGGGCTCTTATCTGGGTGAGGATGATATTGTGCGTTTTGAAGACCGTTACGGTCGCCTTGAGGGATAAAACCATGACGACAGCATCCAATAGCTCGGCGGTCATCGCCGGGAGCGGTATTGTCTTTGGTACCAGTGGGGCTCGTGGCCTGGTGGTGGATTTCACCGCTGAGGTTTGTGCTGCATTTACCCATGCTTTTGTCGCTGTGATGCAACGAGAGTTTGCGTTCACACACATGGCCTTGGCCATTGATAACCGACCCAGTAGTTTGGGAATGGCTCAAGCGTGCGCGGCGGCTCTGCACCAGGCTGGTATTGAGCCGCTTTACTACGGTGTGGTGCCGACTCCGGCGCTGGCCTACAAGGCGATGCAGGACAAGATGCCTTGCATCATGATCACCGGCAGCCATATTCCGTTTGATCGCAATGGCCTCAAGTTCTACCGCCCGGATGGCGAGATCACCAAGGCGGATGAAGGGGCGATCCTGGCGGCGAACATCGATTTTGCTCCTCTGCCAAGCTTGCCACAGCTGGTGACGCTGCCTGGGGCGGCGGATGCCTACTGCGCGCGTTATCTGTCGTTGTTCAGTGCCGATCTGCTGGCCGGTAAGCGCATTGGTATCTACGAGCACTCCAGTGCCGGACGCGATCTCTATGCCCCCTTGCTGCGTCAACTCGGTGCCGAGGTGGTGTCCCTGGAACGTAGTGACGAGTTCGTGCCGATCGATACCGAAGCGGTGGTGGAAGCCGACAAGGCCAAGGCACGTCGTTGGTCCGCTGAGTATCAGCTGGATGCTATTTTCTCCACCGATGGCGATGGCGATCGGCCACTGGTGGCCGATGAGCAAGGTGAATGGCTGCGCGGGGATATCTTGGGTTTGCTGTGTGCCGATGCGCTGGGCATCGAGGCAGTGGCAATACCGGTGAGTTGCAATACCGCAGTGGCCAGTTGTGGCCGTTTCGCCAAGGTAGCGCTGACCCGGATTGGCTCGCCCTATGTGATTGCTGAGTTCGCCGAGCTAGCCAAGAGCTATCAGCGGATCGCGGGTTTTGAGGCCAATGGTGGTTTCCTGCTGGGCAGCGATATCGAATTGGCAGGCAAACCTCTGGCGGCCTTGCCCACTCGGGATGCGGTATTGCCCTTTTTGATGCTGCTAGCTGCGGCTGGCAAAGAGGCTATTTCGCCACTGGTAGCAGCCCTGCCACAGCGTTTTACCCATTCGGATCGCATCCAGAATTTCCCGACTGCCCGCAGTCAGGCGATTATCGCTGCAGGCATTGCCGATCCTCAGCAATTGATCCGCAATTTGGGCTTTGCCGATGTCACTGTGGCACATGTCGATACCACGGATGGCTTACGGCTGACACTCAGTGATGGCACTATTGTCCATCTGCGCCCTTCGGGGAATGCACCAGAGCTGCGGTGCTATGTGGAGGCGGACGCTGTAGAGATTGCTATGTTGTTTGTTATCAAAACACTTAACCAGATTCCTTATCTGTGATTACTTGAAATAATCTATTTCAAGTAAGTTAAAAAATAGCTACTGCATTTAAAATGCAGTAGCTATTTAATTTGAGTCATTATTGATTGGGTTCGCGACAAGTGTTGTTGTGTACCATGTAGCTTAGTAAATGGTCTAGCCCAGATGAAAGTTAGCATTATCACCGCAACATATAACAGTGCAGCAACGATTGCTGATACCGTTCGCTCTTTAGAAAATCAAACTCACAAAGATATTGAGCGTATTATTGTCGATAGTGCTTCAAAGGACGGCACCCTTGATATTGTTCGTGAGAATTACACTCGTGTTGCAACATTAGTCAGCGAGCCAGATAAAGGCATATGCGACGCTCTGAATAATGGCATTACACTGTCAACCGGTGACATTGTCATTTTTTACATTCCGATGACTTGCTTGCTTATTCTGATGCTATAAAATATCCTGTTGAGGCTATATCAGCAAATAATGCTGATTGCGTTTATGCAGATCTTGATTATGTTGATAAAACAGACGCAAAGCGAATTATTCGCCATTGGCATCAGTGGTGCCTTTAAATGTGAAAATTTTGACTAGAGGATGAATGCCTCCAAAACCGACTTTTTATATGAAAAAGAGCTATATGATAAATGGGGTGGTTTTTATTTGAGTTATAAAATATGTTCCGACTGTGATTCTGTTATTCAGCATCTAAAAAATGGTGGAATCAAGGTGGCATATCTTCCCTCTGTTGTTATGAAAGTGCGAGTGGGCGGTGCAAGTAATAACTCGCTTGGTGATTTATTTAGAAAGTTAAAAGAAGAAATCTTCATCTTGCGGAAGAATAATATATTTTTGCTAGTGGCGATAATCTTGAAAAGAGCCTCAAGAGTTGCCCGGTTTGTGTTTGAATAAGTTATATGGGTTTTTCTGGGTGGAGAATAATGATTGGTTTATGGTTGTAATGATCCACTGAAATTATGCTCGGGTCATTATCGTTAGTTTATTGATTTTAAAAAAATGGAGCACTAGGTGAAAATTGCCATTGCTGGTACTGGTTATGTGGGTTTATCGAATGCAATTTTGTTATCTCAGCACCATCAGGTGGTGGCGCTGGATGTCATTCCTGAAAAAGTAGCGCTGATCAACAACAAGCAGTCGCCGATTGTGGATCAGGAGATAGAGCGTTATCTGCGGGAAAAACCCTTACAGCTGAAGGCGACGACCGACAAGGTGCTGGCCTACCAAGGGGCTGATTTTGTCATTATCGCCACGCCTACCGATTACGATCCGCTCACTAATTACTTTAATACCTCTTCCGTCGAGGCGGTGATCCGCGATGTGCTGGCGATTAATCCGACGGCGGTGATGGTGATTAAATCCACGGTGCCGGTTGGGTTTACCGAGCGGATGCGTGAGGAATTCGATTGTTCCCACATCCTGTTTTCGCCCGAGTTTTTGCGTGAAGGTCGCGCCTTGTATGACAACTTGCATCCGTCACGGATTGTGGTGGGTGAGCGTTCGGAGCGGGCACAGGTGTTTGCCAATCTGCTGGCTGAGGGCGCTATCAAGCAGAATATATCGATACTGTTTACTGATAGCACCGAGGCTGAAGCCATCAAGCTGTTTGCCAACACCTATCTGGCGATGCGGGTTGCCTATTTTAATGAGCTGGATACCTATGCCGAGACCCATGGTCTGGATGCCCGTCAGATCATCGAAGGGGTAGGGCTGGACCCTCGCATTGGCAGCCATTACAACAATCCTTCGTTTGGTTATGGCGGTTATTGCCTGCCCAAAGATACCAAGCAACTGTTGGCCAATTACCATCAGGTGCCCAACACCTTGATCCGCGCGATTGTTGATTCCAACACTACCCGTAAGGACTTCATTGCCGATTCCATCCTTCGTCGTCAGCCGAAGGTGGTTGGTGTGTATCGTCTGATCATGAAGAGCGGCTCGGACAACTTCCGCGCCTCCTCGATCCAGGGGGTGATGAAGCGAATCAAAGCCAAGGGGATCGAAGTGGTGGTATATGAGCCGGCCCTGACTGAAAGCCATTTTTTCAATTCGCGGGTGATTCGCGATCTGGCCGAGTTTAAGCGAATCAGTGATGTCATCATCTCCAACCGCATGGCTCCGGAATTGGGGGATGTGGCGGATAAGATCTATACCCGCGATCTGTTCGGCAGCGATTGAGGGCTGTTGGATCAATAAGACCCCCTCCCTGCCTCCCCCTTAGCCGGGGGAGGAGAACTACCCTGTCTCTGCTTCCCCCTTCGCTGGGGAGGAAAGGAATTTAGTTTGGAGCAGCGGCGAGGCAATTTGGTTGGGGGCGGTGGAATGCGGGTATGGTCGGGTTAGCTGTCGATTATGGCAGCATGCCGGTTCCCGTTAAGCTGGTCACTATATGAGCTTCTTGGAAATTTGGAGCACATATGTCCTATCAGCTGATTCATCACGGGGCGGCACTGGGTGTCACGGGGTCATGTCATGAACTGCGATGGGGGAGTGATGGCTTCCTCGTCGATTGTGGTCTGTTTCAAGGGGAGTCGGGCGCTCGTGGTATCGATTTTCCAATTGGGAATGTTCGTGCCCTGTTGGTGACCCATGCCCATATTGACCATATCGGTCGCATCCCCGCACTCTTGGATCAGGGTTTTCGTGGACCCATTTTTAGCTCTCCGGCCACGGCGGAATTGTTGCCTCTGATGTTGGAGGATGGTTTGCGGTTGCAGAGGGTGTCTGGCGGTCAACGCCAGCGCATCATGACCCGGATACAGCAACAGCTGCGGCCTCAACCCTATGGTCGCTGGTTCCGTCTGCCGTGCTCTTCGGCGGGCGTAGCGGGGGATAGTTGCCTGTATGCGCGCCTGCAGCCTGCCGGACATATTCTGGGTTCGGCCTATATCGAGTTCAAATTACCGGATGGACAACGTTTGGTCTTCTCCGGTGATCTGGGCTCCAGACTCGGGGCTTTGCTGCCCCATCCCCAACCGCCGGAGCGTGCTGATTTGCTGGTGCTGGAGAGTACCTATGGCCAGAGCCATCATGACTCGGGTTCGGAGCGCAGTCGCCGATTGCGAGAGATCGTCGAACGTTCGTTGCAGGATGGTGGTGCCATCCTGATACCGGCGTTTAGTATCGGTCGCACTCAGGAGTTGCTGTTCGATCTGGAGCAGATCATCAGTGAGCAGGTATCGCGACAGGATCTGATATGGCAAGAGTTACCCATAGTCATCGATTCCCCTCTGGCGGTTCAGGTTACGCGCTCCTATCGACGCTATCAGAGCTTGTGGAGTCAGGAGGCGCAATCGCGCGTGCTGGCTGGGCGTCATCCCCTGAATTTTCAGCAATGTGTGACTGTCAGCGAACATAACGACCATCTGGCTCTGGTGCAGCGTTTGGCATCCAGCGGTGAACCCGCCGTGATTGTGGCGGCCAGTGGCATGTGTCAGGGCGGACGCATCCTCGACTATTTGCAGGCTCTGCTGCCTGATCCGCGTACCGATGTGTTGCTGGCCGGTTTTCAGGCTCAGGGCACGGTAGGACGTCGTTTGCAGACCGGGGAAAAACAACTTGTTCTGGAGGGCTGCGAGGTACTGGTTCGGGCGCAGATCCATAGCTTGAGTGGTTACTCCGCCCATGCGGATCAGCAGGATTTGCTGGCTTTTGTCGGAGCTATGCCACAGCCACCGCAGGCCGTTCGCCTAGTGCATGGCGAACCTCAGGCCCAGCAAGCACTGGCTTTGAGTTTGCGCCATCACTACCCGCAGATCTGCGTTGAACAGGCGGCAGTGCTGTCCGGCCGCGCCTTCGAGGCAGCTGCGAGTACCCTATTGTGAGCTAAAAACACCGACGCCCCATCTTGTAGAGTTCGATCAACCCCACACGGCAACGTGCTGGGGTTTTGTTTTTTCCAGACTTACCCGTAAAGTAGGCGCCCATTGAATATCATCTTGGAGTCATCATGACTGTTGGTCTCGCGCAAGGACGCACCGCAAGCCAAACACTCTTTTACTGGTTCGCTGCCGTGTATTGGTTGGGAGGCATGCATCTGTTCATGCATAACCCGGGCGGCTCCAGTTTTTACCTGCCGTTTAATATGGTGGGTTGGGCATTCTGTTCGCTGCTGATTGCGGTCGGGGTGTGGCAAATTGCCGTGGCGCAACGCATTTATATCTCGTCCCGCCAGGGATGGTTGTGGAGCGGTTTTGCTTTGTTGCTGATCCCGCTGTTTGCCCATACTGAGCTTACGATCGATGCCGGGGTGCCCAAGATGCTGGGCATAGCGGCGGGGCTGCTGATGATAGTGTCGATGAGCCAATTGCGGCTGGTGCGGTCACAGAGGTTGTTGTTGCTTTACCTGCTGTTGGGCGCCGTGGCTATCGAGGCGGTTTTCGGCTTGGTGCAATACTATCTGCTGACACCTGGTAATTGGATTGGCTATAACACTGTGCTCAATCGGCCTTATGGCATCTTCCAGCAAGTGAATGTATTGGCCTCCTTTTTAGCCACCGGTATGGGTATTGCGTTATATCTGGCGGCACAGGACCCACTTGCACTGGTGCGTCGTTGGCGTTTGTTGCTGATTTGCGGCGTGTTGTTGATGGCGACACTCTTGGTGGTGGTGATTCAATCCCGGGCGGGCTGGATCGGGGCCGCTGTCGTGACCTTGTTGTTAGTGCCGCAAGTGCTTCGTCAGCCATATAAGGCGCGGTATTGGATAGTGGTATCCATGCTTGTGGGGGCTGGTGTAGCATTTTTTTCCATGTGGTTGGGGGGGGCCGAGCGCTCGCTAGAGGCTTTGGTCGGGCATCAGGTTCGAACTATCTACTGGGGTCATGCCCTTGAGATGATGGTTAAACACCCGCTACTAGGGGTTGGCTATGGCCATTTCGAGGCGGCTTTTGTCAATGATTACTATGCCGTGCCGCAAGCGCAAAGTGGTGTACCGCTGATCGAACAGAATCTTGATCACCCGCATAACGAGATCCTGTACTGGGGCGTTGAGGGCGGAGCTGTGGCTCTGCTGGGATTACTGGCCTGGTTGTATGGTGGCTTTAGCATGTTGCGAGGAGGAACCTGGTCCCGGCGTTTGGCCTTGTTTGCTTTGCCGTTCCCCCTGCTCTTTCATTCGATGGTGGAATATCCCTTCTACCATTCGGTGGCCCATTGGTTGGTCTTGTGCTGGTTGATTTGGTTCATCGATGAAGAGTGTGGCGAGCCGCGAGAGTATGGCTGCCGTGCTACGTTTCTCGTCAAGTCGGTCGCCTTGCTGATCCCCTTGTTGACGGTACCGTTCATGTTGACGGGTCTGCATACCGCTTATTGGGTGACGAAGTTTGAGCGGGGAGGAATGAAAGACCTCAGCCAAATACAGCGCGTCATCAACCCGTTGCCCTGGTATGGACGAGTCATGTACGACGTGATGTCTATTCGTCTGATCAATGCGTTACATGATAAGAATCATGCGGAGCTCGAGGCTTATATCGCCTGGGCGACGGAGTTCAATACCACCCAACCGCGCAGCCAGATGTATTGGAATGGATCGCTGGCACTGGATGCATTGGGCAAACCGAACGAGGCGGCGCATTGGCGTGCAGAGGGTGCTCGTTTGTTTCCTTCTGATCCCCTGTTCAAGCCGACTGTTTCCAGTTCGACAAGCACCTTGACGGCACCTGTATCTGGAGTGACATCCAGCGCCCCCCGCGCCGCGACAGGTGGTGCCCACAAACAGTGAACGCTCATGGTTACCGTAAAAACCCGGTTGTTTCGACACCGGGTTTTTTTACGCCCGTAATTAGGTAATCACCTGAATCCAGAGTTGAGTATTTGGTCTAAGTCAAGCGGCATCCATTCGATTTACGGATGATAATGTTGCGAATATGTATGTTATGTGTGAATAGTTTGATGCGGATCATGTGTTCGTCCCCCACTAAGCTTGAACCAAGGAACCCATGTTGGGTGGAGGCTGCTATGCGTACTCAAACGATTCAAGCACCGATGCAAGTCGTGCAGATGACTGGCGATGTGCTGGTTGTATTGGCCAACGGCGCTACGCGCCCCCTCCTGCCGGGTGAAGTTCTCCCTGCCGGGACGACTCTGCAGTTGGCGGATACGGCGACACTGCAATTAGCGCCTCCGGCCGCCAATACCCCAGCTGAAGCTGAACATGCGGCACCCGCTGGAGAGACGACGGCTCAACCTGCAGCCCCGACCGGTGTGCCGACGGATATTGCTGCCATTCAGCAAGCACTATTACAAGGGGGTGACCCCACGTTGAATCTGCAAGCTACTGCTGCGGGTGGTGCTCCAGCAGCCGGTGGTGGTGGTGCGGCGGGGAGTGGTAATGGTGGTTTTGTCTCTATTGATCGGGTTGGCGATGCAACATTGGCTACTGCTGGATTCGATACCAGCTACCAAGCCAGCACGACGACCGATGTTCTCAGCCCGGCAGCTGCCACGACCGTTGATGCGACTGCGCCTGTCATATCTCCGGATAGTGGTGCGATTTCTGAAAGCAACTTGAGTACTAGCAATGTCGGGGATGCCGATCTGGTGAACGGCTCGTCGGCTGGACAAGCACCCACGACGATCCAGGGTAACTTGAATATCGATTTTGGTGGCGCGGTAGGGACCGTCAGTTTTCAACCGGTCGATACCCAGCCCGCTCTGAGCTCCGGTGGCCAGCCGGTTATTTGGACCTTGAGCGCAGACGGACTCACCATGACGGGTAGCGTTGGAGGTAACGTCATTCTGACACTGGTACTGGCCGCAGATGGCAGCAGCTACAGCATCGATCTGGATGGTCCCTTGGATAACGGGGCTGATCCGCTGACGATCAATATTGGCATCCAGGCCCAGAATGATGCCGGAGTTGTCACCAACGGGGACATAGTGTTGACCGTGGCCGATGATGTTCCGCTGGCACAGAATGATGCAGCGAGCGTGACCGAGGATGTTGCGACGGTCGTTACCGGCAATGTACTGACGAATGATACCCAGGGCGCCGATGGTGCCAGTGTGACACCGCAAACCGTGGACGATGCTTTGGGCTCGCTGGTGCTGGGGAGTGATGGGCAATACACCTTTACGCTGAACAATGCCAACCCGACGGTACAGGGGCTGACGGCCGGGGAATCCCTGACCCAAGTCTACAGTTACACCCTGACGGACGGCGATGGTGACACCAGTACCGCCAATCTGACCATCACCATCAATGGTACCAATGACGGTGTGGTGATCACCGATCTCACTCCTGCCGCGAACGGTGGCGAAGGCACAGTGTTTGAAGATGATTTAGCCAACGGCTCGGATGCCAGCAAAGAGTCCTTGAGCGTGGCCGGTACCTTCAGTGTTTCGGCACCGGATGGTCTGCAGTCCATCACCATCGGTGGTGTGGTGGTGACTCTGGCACAGCTGCAAGATGCTGCCGCCAATCCGGTGGCTCTGAGCAGTGGCTTGGGCAATAGCCTGACGATTACCGGCTTTAGCGATGGGGTGGTGAGTTACACCTACACCCTGTTGGGCAATGAATCTCATCCGGCAGCGGGCAACGATGTGTTGCTGGATAACACCACGGTGGTGGTGACTGATCGCGATGGCGACAGCGCCAACAGCACCCTGAGCATCCAGATTGTCGATGACGTACCGACTGCTCATGCCGATAGTGCAGCCATCAGTGAAGATGGCGAGCCGCTGTTTGTGACCGGCAATGTACTGACGAATGATACCCAAGGCGCTGATGGTGCCAGTGTGACACCGCAAACCGTGGAGGATGCTTTGGGCTCGCTGGTGCTGGGGAGTGATGGGCAATACACCTTTACGCTGAACAATGCCAACCCGACGGTACAGGGGCTGACGGCCGGGGAATCCCTGACCCAAGTCTACAGTTACACCCTGACGGACGGCGATGGTGACACCAGTACCGCCAATCTGACCATCACCATCAATGGTACCAATGACGGTGTGGTGATCACCGATCTCACTCCTGCCGCGAACGGTGGCGAAGGCACAGTGTTTGAAGATGATTTAGCCAACGGCTCGGATGCCAGCAAAGAGTCCTTGAGCGTGGCCGGTACCTTCAGTGTTTCGGCACCGGATGGTCTGCAGTCCATCACCATCGGTGGTGTGGTGGTGACTCTGGCACAGCTGCAAGATGCTGCCGCCAATCCGGTGGCTCTGAGCAGTGGCTTGGGCAATAGCCTGACGATTACCGGCTTTAGCGATGGGGTGGTGAGTTACACCTACACCCTGTTGGGCAATGAATCTCATCCGGCAGCGGGCAACGATGTGTTGCTGGATAACACCACGGTGGTGGTGACTGATCGCGATGGCGACAGCGCCAACAGCACCCTGAGCATCCAGATTGTCGATGACGTACCGACTGCTCATGCCGATAGTGCAGCCATCAGTGAAGATGGCGAGCCGCTGTTTGTGACCGGCAATGTACTGACGAATGATACCCAAGGCGCTGATGGTGCCAGTGTGACACCGCAAACCGTGGAGGATGCTTTGGGCTCGCTGGTGCTGGGGAGTGATGGGCAATACACCTTTACGCTGAACAATGCCAACCCGACGGTACAGGGGCTGACGGCCGGGGAATCCCTGACCCAAGTCTACAGTTACACCCTGACGGACGGCGATGGTGACACCAGTACCGCCAATCTGACCATCACCATCAATGGTACCAATGACGGTGTGGTGATCACCGATCTCACTCCTGCCGCGAACGGTGGCGAAGGCACAGTGTTTGAAGATGATTTAGCCAACGGCTCGGATGCCAGCAAAGAGTCCTTGAGCGTGGCCGGTACCTTCAGTGTTTCGGCACCGGATGGTCTGCAGTCCATCACCATCGGTGGTGTGGTGGTGACTCTGGCACAGCTGCAAGATGCTGCCGCCAATCCGGTGGCTCTGAGCAGTGGCTTGGGCAATAGCCTGACGATTACCGGCTTTAGCGATGGGGTGGTGAGTTACACCTACACCCTGTTGGGCAATGAATCTCATCCGGCAGCGGGCAACGATGTGTTGCTGGATAACACCACGGTGGTGGTGACTGATCTCGATGGCGACAGCGCCAACAGCACCCTGAGCATCCAGATTGTCGATGACGTACCGACTGCTCATGCCGATAGTGCAGCCATCAGTGAAGATGGCGAGCCGCTGTTTGTGACCGGCAATGTACTGACGAACGATACCCAGGGCGCCGATGGTGCCAGTGTGACACCGCAAACCGTGGAAGATGCCTTGGGCTCGCTGGTGCTGGGGAGTGATGGGCAATACACCTTCACGCTGAACAATGCCAACCCGACGGTACAGGGGCTGACGGCCGGGGAATCCCTGACTCAAGTCTACAGTTACACCCTGACGGACGGCGATGGCGATACCAGTACCGCCAATCTGACCATCACCATCAATGGTACCAATGACGGTGTGGTGATCACCGATCTCACTCCTGCCGCGAACGGTGGCGAAGGCACAGTGTTTGAAGATGATTTAGCCAACGGCTCGGATGCCAGCAAAGAGTCCTTGAGCGTGGCCGGTACCTTCAGTGTTTCGGCACCGGATGGCCTGCAGTCCATCACCATCGGTGGTGTGGTGGTGACTCTGGCACAACTGCAAGACGCCGCCGCCAATCCGGTGGCTCTGAGCAGTGGCTTGGGCAATAGCCTGACGATTACCGGCTTTAGCGATGGGGTGGTGAGTTACACCTACACCCTGTTGGGCAATGAATCTCATCCGGCAGCGGGCAACGATGTGTTGCTGGATAACACCACGGTGGTGGTGACTGATCGCGATGGCGACAGCGCTAACAGCACCCTGAGCATTCAGATTGTCGATGACGTACCGAACGTCGACATTGCGGCCACACCGGATAGCGTGGTGGAAGGTGAGAGCCTGAGCACCGGGACCTGGAGTCTGACGGCGGGAGCCGATGGCGCGACGGTGGCCGTGATTGTGGGTGGTACGTCCTATGCCTTGGGCGAGGCCATTGATACCGGCAAGGGCACCTTGACGGTAGCCAACGACGGCACCTGGAGCTTTACGGCCGCGGATAATCTGGACAATGACACGCTGCAACAAGTCAGCTTTACCCTGAAGGCCACGGATGGTGACCAGGATGTGGATGAAGCCACACAGACCATCACCATTACCGACGGCAATGGTCCGACGCTGGAGGGTGAAGTGAACTCCGCCCAGTTGACGGTGGATGAAGCGGCTCTGGCGGTGGTGGGTAGTAACCCGGCCTCCGATGCAGAAACCGACACCTCGGGCACCTTGCAGTTCAAGGCGGGCTCGGATGCGATAGAGAGCATCGTGTTTGGTGATACCACGGGTATCACGGTGAGTGGTATCAACACCGACAATCTGGTCTGGACCCTGAGTCCGGATGGCCGGACCTTGACCGGTGCTGTGGGTGGGGACGATGTCCTGAGACTGACCCTGGGTGGGGCGACGGGTGTGGACGTAGGCGCGACCGGCAATGTGACGGTGAGTGCCGAGTTGCTGGGCAACCTGCTGCATGAAGACATGCCGAACGCCAGCAGCTTGCTGGTGAGTGGTGTCACTGTGGTGGGTGCTGACCAGGATGGCGACCAAGTCACGGCGGATGTGACGGTGACGGTGAACGACGACGTACCGAATGTCGACATTGCGGCCACACCGGATAGCGTGGTGGAAGGTGAGAGCCTGAGCACCGGGACCTGGAGTCTGACGGCGGGAGCCGATGGCGCGACGGTGGCCGTGATTGTGGGTGGTACGTCCTATGCCTTGGGCGAGGCCATTGATACCGGCAAGGGCACCTTGACGGTAGCCAACGACGGCACCTGGAGCTTTACGGCCGCGGATAATCTGGACAATGACACGCTGCAACAAGTCAGCTTTACCCTGAAGGCACGGATGGTGACCAGGATGTGGATGAAGCCACACAGACCATCACCATTACCGACGGCAATGGTCCGACGCTGGAAGGTGAAGTGAACTCCGCCCAGTTGACGGTGGATGAAGCGGCTCTGGCGGTGGTGGGTAGTAACCCGGCCTCCGATGCAGAAACCGACACCTCGGGCACCTTGCAGTTCAAGGCGGGCTCGGATGCGATAGAGAGCATCGTGTTTGGTGATACCACGGGTATCACGGTGAGTGGTATCAACACCGACAATCTGGTCTGGACCCTGAGTCCGGATGGCCGGACCTTGACCGGTGCTGTGGGTGGGGACGATGTCCTGAGACTGACCCTGGGTGGGGCGACGGGTGTGGACGTAGGCGCGACCGGCAATGTGACGGTGAGTGCCGAGTTGCTGGGCAACCTGCTGCATGAAGACATGCCGAACGCCAGCAGCTTGCTGGTGAGTGGTGTCACTGTGGTGGGTGCTGACCAGGATGGCGACCAGGTCACGGCGGATGTGACGGTGACGGTGAACGACGACGTACCGAATGTCGACATTGCGGCCACACCGGATAGCGTGGTGGAAGGTGAGAGCCTGAGCACCGGGACCTGGAGTCTGACGGCGGGAGCCGATGGCGCGACGGTGGCCGTGATTGTGGGTGGTACGTCCTATGCCTTGGGCGAGGCCATTGATACCGGCAAGGGCACCTTGACGGTAGCCAACGACGGCACCTGGAGCTTTACGGCCGCGGATAATCTGGACAATGACACGCTGCAACAAGTCAGCTTTACCCTGAAGGCCACGGATGGTGACCAGGATGTGGATGAAGCCACACAGACCATCACCATTACCGACGGCAATGGTCCGACGCTGGAAGGTGAAGTGAACTCCGCCCAGTTGACGGTGGATGAAGCGGCTCTGGCGGTGGTGGGTAGTAACCCGGCCTCCGATGCAGAAACCGACACCTCGGGCACCTTGCAGTTCAAGGCGGGCTCGGATGCGATAGAGAGCATCGTGTTTGGTGATACCACGGGTATCACGGTGAGTGGTATCAACACCGACAATCTGGTCTGGACCCTGAGTCCGGATGGCCGGACCTTGACCGGTGCTGTGGGTGGGGACGATGTCCTGAGACTGACCCTGGGTGGGGCGACGGGTGTGGACGTAGGCGCGACCGGCAATGTGACGGTGAGTGCCGAGTTGCTGGGCAACCTGCTGCATGAAGACATGCCGAACGCCAGCAGCTTGCTGGTGAGTGGTGTCACTGTGGTGGGTGCTGACCAGGATGGCGACCAAGTCACGGCGGATGTGACGGTGACGGTGAACGACGACGTACCGAATGTCGACATTGCGGCCACACCGGATAGCGTGGTGGAAGGTGAGAGCCTGAGCACCGGGACCTGGAGTCTGACGGCGGGAGCCGATGGCGCGACGGTGGCCGTGATTGTGGGTGGTACGTCCTATGCCTTGGGCGAGGCCATTGATACCGGCAAGGGCACCTTGACGGTAGCCAACGACGGCACCTGGAGCTTTACGGCCGCGGATAATCTGGACAATGACACGCTGCAACAAGTCAGCTTTACCCTGAAGGCCACGGATGGTGACCAGGATGTGGATGAAGCCACACAGACCATCACCATTACCGACGGCAATGGTCCGACGCTGGAAGGTGAAGTGAACTCCGCCCAGTTGACGGTGGATGAAGCGGCTCTGGCGGTGGTGGGTAGTAACCCGGCCTCCGATGCAGAAACCGACACCTCGGGCACCTTGCAGTTCAAGGCGGGCTCGGATGCGATAGAGAGCATCGTGTTTGGTGATACCACGGGTATCACGGTGAGTGGTATCAACACCGACAATCTGGTCTGGACCCTGAGTCCGGATGGCCGGACCTTGACCGGTGCTGTGGGTGGGGACGATGTCCTGAGACTGACCCTGGGTGGGGCGACGGGTGTGGACGTAGGCGCGACCGGCAATGTGACGGTGAGTGCCGAGTTGCTGGGCAACCTGCTGCATGAAGACATGCCGAACGCCAGCAGCTTGCTGGTGAGTGGTGTCACTGTGGTGGGTGCTGACCAGGATGGCGACCAAGTCACGGCGGATGTGACGGTGACGGTGAACGACGACGTACCGAATGTCGACATTGCGGCCACACCGGATAGCGTGGTGGAAGGTGAGAGCCTGAGCACCGGGACCTGGAGTCTGACGGCGGGAGCCGATGGCGCGACGGTGGCCGTGATTGTGGGTGGTACGTCCTATGCCTTGGGCGAGGCCATTGATACCGGCAAGGGCACCTTGACGGTAGCCAACGACGGCACCTGGAGCTTTACGGCTGCGGATAATCTGGACAATGACACGCTGCAACAAGTCAGCTTTACCCTGAAGGCGACGGATGGTGACCAGGATGTGGATGAAGCCACACAGACCATCACCATTACCGACGGCAATGGTCCGACGCTGGAAGGTGAAGTGAACTCCGCCCATCTGACGGTGGATGAAGCGGCTCTGGCGGTGGTGGGTAGTAACCCGGCCTCCGATGCAGAAACCGACACCTCGGGCACCTTGCAGTTCAAGGCGGGCTCGGATGCGATAGAGAGCATCGTGTTTGGTGATACCACGGGTATCACGGTGAGTGGTATCAACACCGACAATCTGGTCTGGACCCTGAGTCCGGATGGCCGGACCTTGACCGGTGCTGTGGGTGGGGACGATGTCCTGAGACTGACCCTGGGCGGGGCGACGGGTGTGGACGTAGGCGCGACCGGCAATGTGACGGTGAGTGCCGAGTTGCTGGGCAACCTGCTGCATGAAGACATGCCGAACGCCAGCAGCTTGCTGGTGAGTGGTGTCACTGTGGTGGGTGCTGACCAGGATGGCGACCAAGTCACGGCGGATGTGACGGTGACGGTGAACGACGACGTACCGACTGCGGTTGCAGATACCGTTCGTAGTGGTGAGGTAAGTACTGCCAGTGTGAACTTAGTCTTGATGTTGGATACCTCTGGCAGTATTGGTGACACCAATATGGCGTTGATCAAGAGTGCCGTAGCGAATCTGATTACGACCTATGGTTCCTCATTGCAGAGTGTCATGGTTGTGGACTTTGACGATGATGCAGTGGTGTTGCAGTACAACGGCAAGACTTGGTTGACGGGTAATGAGGCCATCAATCGAATCAATCAATCTGATGTCGCTTCCGGTGGTAATACGGATTACGACGATGCATTGGCAGTGGTTGAGAGCCAATATGTAGCTACGGCTACTGAGCGACCGTCAGCCGATCAGACCTATGTCTATTTCTTGTCGGATGGTGAGCCTTACGGTAGCGATGGAACTAACCCCAACTCTATAAGTGCAGGTGAACGAGGAGTATGGACAACGTTTCTTGCCACTCAGGGCATTGATGAGGTTTATGCCATCGGCATTGGTTCCGGTGTCAGTCAGACTGACTCTGATCTGTTGAGTGTGGCCTGGACGTCTAACACCAGTGGTAACTCTGCCAATAATGTCATTCTGATCAGCAGCGCCACTCAGCTTTCGGGCACTCTGACCAACATTGCCAGTAATAGCGTGGGTGATGTAACAACTAATGATATTTGGGGGGCTGATGGCGAGACTGCGGTTGCATTACGCTCTGTCAGTTTTGATGCAGATGGTCCCGGTGGTGCTCCGGCACTGGTCTATACCTTTGATGCCACCCATACGTCCTTCACTATCAACCTGGGGAGTCACATTGGGACATTGGTGATTGGCAATAACGGTGCTTATACCTATATCCCGCCAAGTACTGGAGCTACAGGTAATTCAGTCAGTTTGAATTACACCATTGTCGATGCGGATGGTGATACCAGTACTTCAACATTGACGATTGAGCCAAACCATGCCCCAGTTGCTGTTGATGACCATATCATCACCAACATTCTCAGTGGCACACTGACCATACCTTCTGCTGTTCTGGTGGCTAATGATACCGATGCAGATGGGGATCCGCTGTCTGCCTCTCCGACGGTATTTACCACTCACTGGGCTGCGCGAGGCAGTGACTTTGTTGGAGCCTCGGTCATTACCAAAACAGTGCCAAATACTAGTTTGACTCTCAATCGTAGTGATTTCTCCACGATTGGACAGGGGGCCAATACGGCTAAGCTGATCGTTGATGGTTCGTTGGCCAAGACAACTCAGAGCCAATATTTTGATACCTTGACCCTGTCAATGATTGCTGGAGAAAGTTTGCTGCTCGACCATGATCTTGCCGCTGGCCACATTCAAATGGACTACCGACTTGTAGGAGCGTCTACCTATACAACGGTAGCTGATGCGACAGCATTTACTGCAGTCTCAAGTGGTGATTATGAAATTCGCATTACCAATCTGGATGATAACGGCTCTGCATCTGGTGGGACAGAAGCTGAAAATTATGAGCTAAATATGCTGATAAATTATGCGGGGGCATCTGATATTACTCCTCTAGTAACAGATGCTTATACGGTGACTGATGGTCGTGGAGGGGAGGACGATGGTGCTATCAGTATTGCCTACCAAGCTGGAAATATTCTGACTGGTACCTCGGGCAATGACACATTAGTCGCTGGAGATAGCGATACGACATTAAATGGTGGCGATGGTAACGATGTGCTGTTTGGCGGTGCGGGTAATGACACCTTAAACGGCGGTGCGGGTGACGATGTGCTGTTTGGCGGTGCCGGTAATGACATTTTAAACGGTGGTGTAGGTAATGATGTGCTGAATGGGGGGGCTGGCAACGATACACTTCGTGGTGGTCTGGGTGCTGATATACTTACAGGTGGTGACGGTGCGGATATCTTTAAGTTTATGAATGTGGATAAAGATGCCTCGGTCGATACTATCAAGGACTTTACTCTGAGCCAGGATAAGCTCGATTTGGCCGATGTATTGAATAATGGCCCGAGCGAGAGTTTGGATAACTTCCTGACGATTGGTCAGAGCGGTGACAATGCCGTGGTTCAAGTCTTTAGTAACGGTAATGGTAATGTGAGTGGTAGTACGCCTGATCTGACGATCGTTCTGGATGGTTTGGCATCCACGACCACGGAATTGCAACATCTGCAGGATTACCTGCTCCATCAGGATGGTGTAATCAAGTAACCCGCTATAACCGGATTGGGTTTGAGGACCCAATCCGGTAAAAATGGAGTTGGTTTGTACTATGTTCAGGTGAATGACTCATAAAGGTGTTGCTTGCACATTGATGAATTGGTTAACTAGCGGCGAAATAACCAAGGGTAAATGACTGAGTTTCGGGAGGTCATGTGGCAATGATTAACTGGCTGGAAATTGAAGGCGTTCGCTATGAAGGGCAGGGGGATATGATCCACTGTCAGACAGCGGTCGGTTTTCATTCACAGCTGCCGGGTCATACCCTGGAAGGTCTGGAAGTCTCGGATGCGCAAGGTAACCCGTTGGGATATCTGAATGTCGATTTTCAATCGGGACATCTGGCGCTTTCCCCATTGGCTTCCGTCTCCGAATTGGCTACCGCACAAATCCTGATGGCGGATGATTCGGGGATACATTCGCTTAGCCTTCATGAGCTTGCACCGGCCATGGTGGATTTTTCCATGCTGGCCGATGAGTCTGATTATCTGGACCCTGGGATACTGGCCGCTCCGGTTGATCCGCAAGAGGGCTACAGCTTGGCCCTGTCCTCCGTGGTCTCTGAAGCCGATGAGACTCTGGATGCTTTTTTTGGTGAAAGTTTTATTCATGCGGTCCCGAGTGCGGTGCAGCCGTCGACGGATATTGCTATGCAATTGACGTCTCTGTATCTGGATCATGGTGCCGAGCCCCTGCATATGCCGCTGTTGCCCGAGAATCCGGAGCTCCATCATCTGTTCTAATACCCTTAGTGCGGTATTATCTGTTTCTCACCTCGATATGGAATGATTTGTCATGCTGAAAAAGAGCGCTCTTCTGGCTTGTCTGCTCGTCTCTGCTGTTCATGCTCAGGAATTGGGTGTTCCTGAAAATGCTCCCCACCTGCTGACGACGGGCAGCTCCGAGCTCCGGGTGCCAGCCGATATGGCGACACTGGATTTCTCGATTACTTTACGGGAGGACGATACTCTCAAGGCTAGACAGGCCGTCGACACGCGAGTGGCGACCTTCGTGAATGCCCTGGAGGAAGCCGGGTTTAAACGGCAGGATTTAGTGGCCGGTAATTTGCAGCTAAGCCCGGATTATATCTATGTGGCGAATCAAAAACCGAAGCCGAATGGTTATCGTGCCTCACGGGATGTGAGCGTGCGTCTGTATCAGCTGGAACGAGTCAGTCAAGTGATCGATATCGCGCTGAAGACGGGTCTGGATTCCGTACAACGGATCCAGTACGGCGTTCGCGATGAGGCTCGTTATCTGCAGCAAGTGCGTCTGCAGGCCATTGAAGACTCCAAGACCAAGGCCACCGAGCTAGCCAAGGCCTATGCCATGACGCTGGGTAAGGTGTACTCCATCCAGTACAGCTCGGAGTCCCGGCAACCACCGATGGCGCTGGGTAAGATGATGATGAGTGCCGATGGCGCGGCGGAGAGTTATATCGCCGACGATATCCGGTTCAGCGATAGCGTCAGCGTAGTGTTCAATCTGGAATAACCGACGAGACTTCGTTGTCGCAGGGATAAAAAAAGAGCCTCGAAAGGCTCTTTTTTGTGTCTGCGATCACCGTATCAGTGCAGGATCCGGGCCCGGATAGTGCCATCAATCTCTTTCAGGCGGGCCAGAGCTTCTTCGCTGCGTTCTGTCTCAACATCAATGACCACATAACCGATGTCGGCGGTGGTTTGCAGATATTGACCGGCGATGTTGATCCCTTCGTCGGCAAATGCCTGGTTGATCTTGTTCAGCACGCCCGGCTGGTTGCGGTGAATGTGCAACAGACGGCTGGAACCCCGATGCTCGGGCAGGGACACTTCCGGGAAGTTGACGGCGGAAAGCGTGGAGCCGTTATCGGAGTATTTCACCAGCTTGCTGGATACTTCCAGACCGATGTTTTCTTGTGCTTCCTGGGTTGAACCACCGATGTGCGGGGTCAGCAGGACGTTATCGAAAGCTTGCAGCGGAGAGACAAACGGCTCGCCGTTGGCCGTCGGCTCGACCGGGAATACGTCGATGGCTGCACCGGCCAGATGACCAGAGGCCATGGCCGCAGTCAGTGCCGGGATATCGACCACGGTGCCGCGAGCGGCGTTGATCAGGATCGAGCCTGGCTTCATCTGTGCCAGTTGGGCTTCGCCGATCATGTCTTTGGTGGAGGCCGTCTCGGGCACATGCAGGGTCACGACGTCCGACATGGCCAGCAGCTCATCCAGAGTGGCAACCTGAGTGGCATTGCCGAGCGAGAGCTTGTTTTCGATGTCGTAGTAGTAGACTTTCATCCCGATGCTTTCGGCAATGATCGACAGTTGGGTACCGATGTGACCATAGCCAATGATGCCCAGCTTCTTGCCTCGGGCCTCGACGGAATTGTTGGCGCTCTTGTCCCATTCGCCGCGGTGAGCCTTGGCATTCTTGGCCGGAATACCGCGCAACAGCAGCAGAATTTCGCCCAATACCAGTTCCGCTACGCTGCGGGTATTGGAGAAGGGGGCATTAAAGACCGGGATACCACGAGCCGCAGCCGCTTTCAGGTTTACCTGGTTGGTGCCGATACAGAAGCAGCCGATGGCGACCAGCTTTTTGGCGGCAGCCAGAACTTGTTCGTTCAGGTTACTGCGGGAACGGATACCGACAAAATGAACGTCCTGGATCTTCTCCATCAGTTCAGCTTCTTCCAGCGAGCCCTTGAGGTATTCAATGTTGCTGTAACCGGCCGCTTTGAAGGTGTCCACAGTGTTTGGATGCACGCCTTCCAGCAGCAGGATCTTGATCTTGTCTTTTTCCAGTGATACTCGGCTCATTTCGGTCCCTCATGCGCAACGTTATGGATGCAACGTCAAGTCACTCAGCTTGTCGTTCCATGTCTGGTGAGGGGAGTAAACTAGCAAAAAATAGCAATGTTGGGCAATCAGCTTTCGGTGCCCGGACGCAGTTTCCTCGGCATCACAGCTGTGCGTCCAGAATGTGTGCAGCTGAGGCGCACAGAAAAGCTTCAATCCGGCCATGGCAAGGGGCAAACGTTTACGAGCTCAGGTATGTCATCGTCTGCTCGGTACACAAGAGTCTGACCGGATCGGGGATCAGCAGGTTCTGCCACATGAAGTTATGGTGGGCAATGATGTGTTCGGCATCCAGATGCGGACGATTGGCGGTGGTGTGGCCATCTTCAACGGCTATGATCTGATAGTCGAGGCTGGCGGCGGCGCGCAGTGTGGTATCGACGCAGAAATCGGTGGCGCAACCGGTCATAATTAGACGATTAACCCCCAATGAGTAGAGGAGGGGTTGCAGACCGGTCCGATAGAAGGCATCACAGGCCGATTTGCGGATGAGATGGTCCCCTGCTTCGCGGTGAAGCTGCGGTAGTAGCTGCCAACCGGGGGTATGGGGTTCAAGCTCATCGTCGGTCGGGCCATCATGTTGAATAAATACCACTGGGGTGTTTTGTTGGTGACAGGCATCGATCAGCAAGTTGATATTGGCCACCACATGGGCGCTGCGATAGCGAGTTTGCTCGGAGGGGAAAAGCCCTTGCTGCATGTCGATGACCAGTAAGGCCAGACGGGAATGAGTGTGCATGCTCAGCTCCAATTGAGATGTGCAAATATGCTAACAGAGCCTGCTGTTGCCCGCTATCATCCGGGCGTATCTCGCGAACAAAGAGGATTTACCATGTCTACACCAGGATGGATGTTGAGCTTGTTCTTGATCTCGGGTGGCTGTTTGGCGGCCGATGCGGTGATCGTGGGGACTGACAGCGCGTCAGGAAATACCATCATCTCGACAGGGCAACGTCATGCCGAGCTCCTGGTGCCGGTTAATGGCGCCACAGAGCGGGTCTGCTGGTTTGATGGTCAGCAGTACTCGAAGGGGGCGCGCATCCAGGCCGGCGACGAATGGCTGGTCTGTGCCCGGGAAAATGATTATGAAACCAACGGCACCCTGAGCTGGCGCGCGGTGAGCGATTTACCCGTGCAAAGCGGCAGCAAGATCCAGATCAACTAGAAGAAGCCTCGTCGTTGATGAATCCCCTCATGGCTGAAACAGTCGTCAACGCCATGTCGGTGGGTGGCTATACCTAAGGCTTCTTATACCTCGGGTTGCTTATACCTAAGACTGCTCGGCCAAGAGCTGCTCTGCATGAGTCAGGCGCAGGGCGAGCCGGCCCCGGCTCTGGCAGCAACAGGGCAATACTTCACCCCGGCCTACATGAGCGAGGGGAGGCGTGGGATAGTGCAGGTGCATGGCGTCTTCCGGGTTGACCAGATGCAGACGGCAGGCACCGCAATAGCCACTGCGACACTGATATTCCACGGCGTGGCCGGTGCGCTCCAGAGCAGCGAGCAGGGTCTCATCGCTCTGGAGGGCAAATTGGCCGCGGGGGGTGATGAGCAGGGGGCTACTCATGGCGTTTACAGGCTGAAGCCATCCAGATCGCCTGCTTTCATCTCGCTGTCGATCTGGCCCACCAGATAGGAGCTGACTTCGACCTCTTGCGGCGCGACCTGTACATTGTCGGAGCTGAGCCAGGCATTGATCCAGGGCAGGGGGTTGGGCTTGTCAGCAAAGGGAGCGGTCAATCCGACCGCCTGCATGCGCACATTGGTGATGAATTCCACATACTGACACAGAATGTCTCGATTCAGACCGATCATGGAGCCATCTTTGAACAGGTACGAGGCCCACTCCTTTTCCTGCTCGGCGGCCCGGATAAACAGGGCCTGACTCTCCTCGCGACACTCAGCCGCTATCTGTGCCATCTGCGGATCATCCTTGCCACTTTGCAGCAGGTTGAGCATGTGTTGGGTGCCCGTCAGGTGCAGGGCTTCATCCCGGGCGATCAGCTTGATGATCTTGGCGTTGCCCTCCATCAACTCCCGTTCGGCAAAGGCGAAGGAGCAGGCAAAGCTGACATAGAAGCGGATCGCCTCCAGGGCATTGACGCTCATCAGGCACAGATAGAGCTTCTTCTTGAGCTCGTACAGCGAGACCTGCACCCTCTGGTCGTTGAGCCTGTGCTCACCCTCACCAAATTGCTGCCAGAGCTGGGTGGCGGCAATCAACTCATCGTAATAGCTGGCGATATCATCGGCCCGCTTGATGATTTCCTGGTTGACCACGATATCGTCAAACACCAGTGCCGGATCTTTCACCAGGTTGCGGATGATATGGGTGTAGGAGCGGGAATGAATGGTCTCGGAGAAGGCCCAGGTTTCGATCCAGGTTTCCAGCTCGGGCAGTGAAATCAGTGGCAACAGGGCCACGTTCGGGCTGCGGCCCTGAATGGAATCCAGTAGGGTCTGGTACTTGAGGTTGGAGAGGAAAATATGCTGCTCATGGGCTGGCAGAGCATGAAAGTCGATGCGATCCCGTGACACATCGACCTCTTCCGGGCGCCAGAAGAAGGAGAGCTGTTTTTCAATCAACTTCTCGAAGATTTCATGTTTTTGCTGGTCAAAACGCGCCACGTTCACCGTCTGACCAAAGAACATGGGTTCCTGGAGCGGGTTATTGGCGGGTTTGCTGAACGTACTGTAAGCCACGGTCTGGATCCTTCAAGGCGATCTCATGGGTGGCTCCCCCGACGGGGGGAGCGACATGAAGTTAAATTTTACAGGCGCCACCGGCACAACCATCGTCCTGGGTCTGCTGGGCATCATCGGCCCCGTCACGGGTGTTGTGATAGTAGAGGGTCTTGATGCCGAGCTTGTAGGCATTGAGCAGATCGGTGAGTAACTGCTTCATCGGTACCTTGCCACCGTCGAAACGCGATGGGTCGTAGCTGGTGTTGGCCGAAATCGACTGATCGACAAACTTCTGCATCACGCCCACCAGTTGCAGATAACCCTCGTTGGAGGGCTGGCTCCACAACAATTCGTAGCGCTCCTTGAGTTGGGCATAGTCGGGCACGACCTGACGCAAGATGCCATCCTTGGAGGCCTTGACGCTGATGAGACCCCGCGGTGGTTCTATGCCGTTGGTGGCATTGGCGATCTGGCTGGAAGTCTCGGAGGGCATCAGCGCCGTCAGGGTACTGTTGCGCAGTCCATGGGTGGTGATGGCGTCGCGCAGGCCTTCCCAGTCCAGTTGCAACGGCTCGGCACAGATGGCATCCAGATCCCGCTTGTAGCTATCAATCGGCAACACGCCCTTGGCATAGGTGGTTTCGTGGAAGCGCGGGCAGGGACCGAGCTCCTTGGCCAGGGCCACCGAGGCTTTGAGCAAATAGTACTGAATGGCCTCGAAGGTTCTGTGGGTCAACCCCAGCGCAGAACCATCGGAGTAACGGACTCCATGTTTGGCCAGATAGTAGGCGTAGTTGATGACACCGATCCCCAGCGGGCGTCGCCACATGGCACCATTTTTCCCAGCCGGAACCGGATAGTCCTGATAATCCAGCAGCGCATCGAGGGCGCGAACGGCCAGGTCGGCCAGATTCTCCAACTCGTCAAGGGAGTCCAGAGCCCCCAGATTAAAGGCGGACAGAGTACACAGGGCTATCTCGCCACCGTCATCGCGCAGGTCGTTGAGCGGCTTGGTCGGCAGGGCAATCTCCATGCAGAGGTTGCTTTGACGGACCGGGGCCACAGCCGGATCAAAGGGGCTGTGGGTGTTGCAATGGTCCACGTTCTGGATGTAGATGCGACCGGTTCCGGCGCGCTCCTGCATCAGCAGCGAGAACAGCTCGACGGCCTTGATGCTCTTTTTCCGGATCGCAGGGTCTGCTTCGTATTGCAGATAGAGACGCTCGAATTCGGCCTGATCGGCAAAGAAGGCATCGTACAAGCCGGGAGCCGAGGACGGGCTGAACAGTGTGATGTCGCCACCCTGGATCAGACGCTGATACATCAGCTTGTTGAGCTGCACGCCATAGTCCATGTGCCGCACCCGATTGTCTTCGACACCGCGGTTGTTCTTCAGCACCAGCAGGGACTCCACCTCCAGATGCCACAACGGATAGAAGACAGTGGCGGCACCACCGCGCACACCGCCTTGAGAGCAGCATTTGACCGCGGTCTGGAAATATTTATAGAAGGGGATGCAGCCGGTGTGGAAGGCTTCACCGCCGCGAATTTCCGAACCCAGGGCGCGGATGCGTCCGGCATTGATGCCGATCCCGGCCCGTTGTGACACGTAACGCACCACGGCCGAGGCGGTGGCGTTGATGGAGTCCAGGCTGTCATCACACTCGACCAGCACACAGGAGCTGAATTGGCGCGTCGGGGTGCGTACCCCGGACATGATGGGGGTGGGTAATGAAATCTTGAAGGTGGAGCAGGCGTCATAGAAACGCTTCACATACTCCAGCCGCGTGGCCTTGGGGTAACGGGAGAACAGGCAGGCGGCGACCAGCATGTACAGGAACTGCGGGCTTTCATAGATGTCGCCTGTGACGCGGTTTTGCACCAGATATTTACCTTCCAGCTGCTTGATGGCGGCATAGGCGAACAACATATCCCGCTCATGATGCAGGTGGTTGTCCAGTTCCTGGAATTCGTCGGCGCTGTAATCCTGCAGCAGATGAGCATCGTAACGGCCCTCAGCCACCAGCTTTTTCACATGCTGGTACAGGGGGGGCGGCGTGAACTCGCCATAGGCCTTTTTGCGCAGATGGAACATGGCCAGACGGGCGGCCAGATACTGATAATCCGGGGCATCGGTACTGATGAGATCGGCGGCGGCACGGATCAGGGTCTCGTGAATATCAGCGGTCTTCATGCCAGCGTAGAACTGGATATGTGCCCGCAGCTCGACCTGGGACACCGAGACATTATCGAGCCCTTCGGCGGCCCAGGTGACCACGCGATGGATCTTGTCCAGATCCAGAGCTTCGGTGCGACCATCGCGTTTGGTGACCAGCAGATTGGTGTTCATTCCCGTACCCGTTCCTTGTTGTGTACCGGCCACTCTGGCGCGGTTTAGCTTCAGGGACACTGTGATGCAGGCTCTAGATATTGCCCGCGAGGCCCCGAAAATAGAGGGTGATGAGTGGCTCACCCGGTGGTGATCATCACGAAACAGCGGGGGAATGCGCAGGCATTCCTGGGGGCTTTGCCGGTAGAGAATACTACATCTAGTGTCATTGTGTTTTCGAGGCACAACATAGCGGGCATCAGCGAGAGCTGCAAGGGGTAGCGCCGGGGACGAGTTGTGGATAGATCTTTACAAGGCCCGTACAAAGCGGCTTTGCTGCGGTTACAAAAAAATGTATTTTTTTTTCATGTTTAGGCTTACCCCAACCTGGTGGGCCTTGGGGCGCCAGATTGGGGCGTGATCCGGGCCTGAGTTGGGGGGCGGTGTGGAAACTTAACGTGGGTACCGCTCGCGAGGGTCCAGCCAGCGATGCAGGGCGGCAACATCGGCAAAATGCCAGTCGGCACCCCAGGTGTGAAGGGCCTCGGAAGGGTCCATATAGCCCCAGCCGGCAATGGCGGTCTGCATGCCGGCGGCCCGTCCGGCTTCGATATCGCGGATATGGTCGCCGACATACAAGCATTCTGCCGGTTCGACGCCGAGCTGGGCACAGGCATAGAACATAGGATCTGGGTGGGGTTTACGAACTGGCAGGGTGTCGGCACTGACGATCACGCCACACAGGGGTAGCTCCACTACTTGTGCCATCAGGGGTTCGGTGAGAAACGCTGGTTTATTGGTAACAATTCCCCAACGGATGCCTTGGGCGTTGAGCCAGGCAATAAATTCCGCCATGCCCTGATAGGGCCGTGTGCCTTCGTACAGATGGGCCGCGTAGTAATCCAGCAGAGATTGCCGCAGCGCCGGGGTGTCCATCCGGGCAAGCTGCTCCTCGCCAAAGCCAGCTTTGAGTAGCCCTAGCGCCCCGTCCGAGGCGATGCGGCGGATGACCGCATCGGGCAGCGGTGCCATCCCCTCACACTGCAAGACGTGATTCACCGCAGCGCCCAGATCCGGCGCTGTATCGAGCAGGGTGCCATCCAGATCGAACAGGACGGCAGCAAAGCGCGGAGCAGCAGGATGTGACATCAGGATTACTCCGGTTTGTGGCAGTGCAGCATGTAATTGACATCCACCTTGCTGGTCTGGCTGAACTGGCCGAGCAACGGGTTGTAGCGCACACCGCACATGTGTTTGAGTTGCAGACCGGCACGCTCGGCGGCGTGGGACAGCTCGGCTGGCTGGATGAACTTTTTATGGTCGTGGGTACCCTTGGGAACCATATTCAGCAGATATTCCGCACCCAGAATCATCAGCAGCCAGGACTTCGGATTGCGATTGATGGTGGAAAAAAACAGCTGACCGCCTGGTTTGGCCAGCCGTGCGCAGGCGCGAACCACAGAGGCGGGGTCCGGCACATGTTCCAGCATCTCCATGCAGGTCACCACATCGAACTGGCCGGGTTGCGCGTCAGCCAGATCCTCGACGGTACCCAGGTGATAGCTGACCTCGGTGCCGGTTTCCAATGCATGCAGCCGAGCGACCTGCAGCGGCTCCTTGCCCATATCCAGACCGGTGACATGGCCTCCCTGACGCGCCATAGCTTCGGCGAGAATGCCGCCACCACAGCCCACATCGAGGATCTGCTTACCAAACAGACCGTTGCTGTATTGTGCGATCCACTCCAGACGCAGGGGATTCAACTGGTGCAATGGTTTGAACTCCCCCTCCAGATCCCACCAGCGGCTGGCAACGGCTTCGAATTTAGCGATTTCCTGATGGTCTACGTTCATGGGGGCGGGCTTCCTCAACGACATGGATGGAATGGCGAGCCATTATAACCAAGCTCTCGCCCTGTGACAGCAACCCATTCTGGAGGCTGGGGAATTACCCATTTTTGTGCTAGAATGCCGCCCTTATGCTTTCAAGTAGATTGAAGTAGGGACCTAGGGTTATATGAGTGAGCTGGCCAGAGAAATCACGCCAATCAACATCGAAGATGAGTTGAAGAGCTCCTACCTGGATTACGCCATGAGCGTCATCGTGGGTCGAGCTCTGCCGGACGTGCGAGATGGTTTAAAGCCTGTGCACCGTCGTGTCCTGTTCGCCATGCACGAACTGGGTAACGACTGGAACAAGGCCTATAAGAAATCGGCCCGTGTGGTCGGTGACGTCATCGGTAAATATCACCCCCACGGTGATAGTGCCGTGTACGACACCATAGTACGGATGGCGCAAAACTTCTCCATGCGCTACATGCTGGTCGATGGTCAGGGTAACTTCGGTTCCGTCGATGGCGATTCCGCAGCGGCCATGCGTTACACCGAAATCCGGATGAGCAAGATTGCCCATGAGTTGTTGGCCGATCTGGACAAGGAAACCGTGGACTGGGTGCCGAACTACGATGGCACCGAAATGATCCCGGCCGTCATGCCGACCAAGATCCCCAACCTGCTGGTCAACGGCTCGTCCGGGATCGCGGTGGGGATGGCGACCAACATTCCACCCCACAACCTGACCGAAGTGGTCGAGGCGTGTCTGGCGCTGATCGACAACGGCGATCTGACCATCGATGAGCTGATGCAATACGTGCCAGGTCCGGATTTCCCGACCGGCGGTATCATCAACGGTCGCTCCGGCATCATCGACGCTTATCGTACCGGTCGCGGCAAGATCTATGTGCGCGGCAAGCATCACATAGAAACCGACGAGAAAAACGGCAAAGAGAGCATCATAGTTACCGAGTTGCCATACACGGTGAACAAGGCGCGTCTCATCGAGAAAATTGCCGAACTGGTCAAAGACAAGAAGCTGGAGGGCATCACGGCCCTGCGCGACGAGTCGGACAAGGACGGCATGCGCATGGTGGTCGAGCTGCGTCGTGGCGAAGTCTCCGAAGTGGTGCTCAACAACCTCTATGCCCATACCCAGTTGCAGAACGTGTTCGGCATGAACATGGTGGCACTGGTCAATGGCCAGCCGAAGACGCTGAACCTCAAGGAGATCCTGGCGGCCTTCATCGACCACCGCCGTGAAGTGGTGACTCGCCGCACCGTATTCGAACTGCGTAAGGCGCGGGATCGGGCCCATATTTTGGAAGGTCTGGCGATTGCCCTGGCCAACATCGATGAAATCATCGAGCTGATCCGTCACTCACCCACTCCGGCAGAAGCCAAGGCCGCGCTGATTGCGCGTGCTTGGGAGCTGGGTACTGTGGCCGCCATGCTGGAACGAGCCGGTGATGATGCGGCGCGTCCCGAGTGGTTGGAGCCGGAATTTGGTATTCGCGAGGGGCAATACTTCCTGACCGAACAGCAGGCTCAGGCCATCCTCGATCTGCGTCTGCATAAGCTGACCGGCCTCGAACATGAAAAGATTCTCGATGAGTATCAGGAACTGCTGAACCTGATCGCCGAGTTGTTGCGCATTCTGAATAGTCCGGCACGACTGATGGAAGTCATTCGTGAAGAGCTGGAACTGGTGAAGAGCCAATTCGGCGATGTGCGTCGTACCGCGATCCAGGCCGCCAGCATTGAAATCAATATGGAAGATCTGATCACGCCGGAAGATGTGGTGGTGACGCTCTCCCATGAAGGGTATGTGAAGTACCAGCCGCTGTCGGATTATGAAGCCCAGCGTCGTGGCGGTCGTGGTAAATCGGCTACCAAGATGAAGGAAGAAGACTTCATCGAGCAACTGCTGGTCGCCAATACCCATGACACCATCCTGTGCTTCTCGACTCGTGGCAAGGTGTACTGGCTCAAGGTGTATAACCTGCCGGAAGCCAGTCGCGCGGCCCGTGGTCGCCCCATCGTCAATCTGTTGCCACTGGATGAGAACGAACGGATCACTGCGATCCTGCCGGTTAAATCCTACGACAGCGACAAGTATGTGTTCTTCGCCACCGCAGACGGTACCGTGAAGAAGACCGAATTGTCCGCCTTCTCCCGCCCCTTGAGCTCCGGTATTCGTGCCATCTCGCTCAAGGATGGGGATGAACTGATCGGGGTGGATATCACCGACGGCAGCAACGAGATCATGCTGTTCTCCGACGCGGGCAAGGTTGTTCGCTTCGCCGAAGGCTATGCCCGTGGCGATGTGGAAGGCGAGACCGACGATGAGAGCGAAGAGGTTGAGTCTGAAACTGACAGTGACAGCGTTGAATCGGCCGAGGGTGCCGAGAGCGTTGAAACCAAGGTCAGCACCAAGGGCGTTCGCCCCATGGGCCGGACGGCGACCGGGGTTCGCGGTATCAAGCTGACGAGCGGCGATCGCGTAGTGTCGCTGATAGTGCCTCGTGAAGATGGCGCCATCCTGACGGCAACGGCCAACGGTTATGGGAAACGGACTGCTTTGTCCGAGTACCCGACCCGTAGCCGTGGTACTCAGGGCGTTATCTCCATCAAGGTCGATGAGCGCAATGGCAAAGTGGTGGGTGCGGTGCAAGTCACCGAGCAAAATGAAATCATGCTCATCACCAATGCCGGCACTCTGGTGCGTACTCGCGTCACCGAGGTGAGCATCATAGGTCGAAATACTGGTGGTGTCCGTCTGATCCGGACCATGGAAGGCGAAGAGGTGGTGAGCCTCGAACGCATTGCCGAGCCGGTGGTCGATGAGAGTGACGAGCTGTTAGCGGAAGATGCAGACGTGACCGCGGTCGATGCTGCTATCGATTCCGACGTCGACGGTGATGAGCCGGCCACCGAACAGGGTGCCGACGAATAACCTCTGAAGACACAAGGCGGCCTGCGGGCCGCCTTTTATTTATCCATCGCCGGACAAATGTCAAAAAACAGACAGGTGTCGGGCAGATGAAAAATCTTTTGCGCCGGATCACGGTTCGGTGTAAAAGCTGGTAGTTCCAAGGAAGCCAACGGAAGAGAAGATGAGCAAGGTTTATAACTTTTGTGCAGGCCCGGCCATGCTGCCGGAAGAGGTAATGGCGCAAGCCCAACGTGAATTCATCGACTTTAGTGGTCTGGGTGTCTCCGTGATGGAGCTGTCCCACCGTGGCAAGGAGTACATGGCGGTTGCCGCCGAAGCGGAGAAGGATCTGCGCGATTTGATGCAGGTGCCGGACAACTACAAGGTACTCTTTATGCACGGTGGTGGTCGCGGCCAGTTCGCGGCAGTCCCACAGAATTTACTGGGTGGTGCTAACAAGAAGGCTGACTATCTGCTGTCGGGTGTCTGGTCCAAGGCGGCACTGACCGAAGGTCTGAAGTTCGGTGATATCCAGGGCGTTGAGGGTGTGGTCAAGCACGACAACGGCGGTTTCTCGCTGATCGAGAAGCCTCAGTTCCGCTCCGATGCAGCCTATGTGCATTTCTGTCCGAACGAGACCATCGAAGGCATCGAGATGTTCCATGTGCCGGAGACCAACGGTATTCCGCTGGTGGCTGATATGTCTTCCACCATTCTGTCCCGTCCGGTCGATGTGAGTCAGTACGGCATCATCTACGCCGGTGCCCAGAAGAACATAGGGCCATCGGGCCTGGCCGTGGTGCTGGTGCGAGAAGATCTGCTGGGCCATGCCTGTCCAGATACTCCGGCGATCTTCGATTATAAGGTGACCGCCGATAACGACTCCATGTTCAACACTCCGCCCACCTACTCCTGGTATCTGGCCGGACTGGTGTTCAAGTGGTTGAAGCAGCAGGGTGGTCTGGAGGCGATGGAAGCCAAGAACATCGCCAAGGCGTCATTCTTGTATGACTATATCGATTCCAGCGACTTCTATAGCAACCATGTGGCACTGAACTGTCGTTCGCGCATGAATATCCCGTTCCAGTTGAAGGATGCCGCTCTGGATGCCGCTTTCCTCAGCGAGTCCAAGGCCGCCAATCTGATGGCGCTCAAGGGGCACCGCATTGTCGGTGGCATGCGCGCCAGTCTGTACAACGCCATGCCGCTGGAAGGCGTCAAGGCGCTGGTAGGCTTTATGGAGCGCTTTGCCAAGCAACACGGTTAAGTGCAACCAGGTTCAGGCAATAAAGAACAGGGCCCTGCGGGGCCCTGATGTTACCGACTGAAATAGCAAAGAGAGCTGTATGATGGATTATCTGGCACTGGCCAACGCCGGGGTTTCCGGCCTGCAACCCTATCAGGCAGGCAAGCCGATTGAAGAGCTGGAACGTGAGTTGGGGATTCGCAATTGTGTCAAATTGGCATCCAACGAAAACCCGTTGGGTTTGAGCCCGAAGGCCAAACTGGCGATTGAGGCGGCGCTGGTAGACGTGACCCGTTATCCGGATGCCAATGGCTTTTACCTTAAGGACAAACTGGCTCAGACCTTTGGCCTGAATGCGGCGGGTTTGACCCTGGGCAATGGCTCCAATGAAGTCATCGATCTGATTTTTCACACCTTTGTTAGCCCGGGCGACGAGGTGATTTATGCCCAGTACTCCTTCATCGTCTACGCGTTGGCAACCCAGGCGCATGGTGCCGATGCGGTCGTGGTGCCTGCTAAAAACTGGGGCCACGATTTGGACGCCATGCTGGCGGCGGTTACCGACAAGACCAAGCTGATCTGCATCGCTAATCCGAATAATCCGACCGGTACCGTGTTGCCACCGGCCGAGCTGGAGGCGTTTCTGGCCCGAGTACCAGCCCATGTTCTGGTTGTTCTCGATGAAGCCTATAACGAGTACATGGAACCGGTGCTGCGAGCCGATAGTGCAGCTTGGGTCGCTCGTTTCCCCAATCTGGTGGTGACCCGGACCTTCTCCAAGGCCTATGGCTTGGCGGGGCTGCGTCTGGGTTATGCTGTGACTACACCCGAGTTAGCGGGGGTTCTCAATCGGGTGCGTGAACCCTTCAATGCCAATGCTCTGGCACTGGTTGCAGCACAAGCCACGCTGGATGACACAGATTATCTGCAACGAGCCGTGAGTTTGAATCGGCAGGAAATGGCTCGTTACGAGGCTTATTTCGATGAGTTGGGGTTGGAGTTCATTCCTTCGAACGGTAATTTCATCACGGTCGATTTGGCGCAACCGGCGGCCCCTGTCTATCAGGCCCTATTGCAGCAGGGAGTCATTGTTCGACCCATCGCAGGGTATGGCATGCCGAATCATTTGCGTATCAGTATTGGTACTGCCGGAGAAAATGATCGTTTCTTCGCCGCCTTACGTTCAATATTGAAATAATCTGTTGTCATATTCACACGCCGGGATCTCCGGCGTGATGCCCCTCTGTCCGCTGTAATTTGCTTTAGTATTCAACTGAATACATGAAGATCTTGTTTCTCTGTCTTTATGATGGACCAGTAGTGATTTCTGAAAAATTTGTCATAGTTGTATGAGAAATATTTCTATATTGCCGGTTTAGTCATGCTTGCAAAACCGCAGATCTGATATCAAGACAAGATGTATTCTGATGGACGGTATCTGATGTCTGACCCTGCTTCTTCAATCTCAGAAGACTCATTGTTTACTTCCGGTTCCCTGGGGGCTGATTTCTTTTATCTCTCCTCCGATGGGCAATTCGTTCTTCTGGCTATTGAGCCGGTTGAGATGAATGTGGATGTGCAACTGTTGGCGAGTCTGTTGCAGCAGTCGAATTTTAGAAACTATCAGGTCAGCGAAAAGGCTCTACAGGATGCTGCCAATAATTTTAATGAGTTAAAGAATGGATCGTCCTCTCCCGAGGGGGTCTCATCCCACTCGGTGATGATTGTGGCCCGGCGTCTGGATGGGCAGTTGAGTGTGTTAATGAGTAACGATGGCATGTCGGCAACGGCGACCGTAACGGCTCCTTATGCCGGTAAACCTGTGAGTGTCCCGCAGGTGCGTGCCACCTTGAACGCAGAAGGGATCACGCATGGCATCAGTACCCAGGCCATCAGTGAGTTGTTGGTGCAGGTGAACACGTTAGCACCGGGGGCTGAACTGACCGCCGTCGTGGCTCGCGGGCAAGAGGCGATTAACGGCGCTGACAGCCGTTTCGAAAAATTAGTAGAGACGTTGCGTGAGCGGGTCTTGCGTCCTCAGGTTCAGGATGCGCGACAGGATCGAGTCGACTTGCGGGATCTGGGAACTATGGTCACGGTCGCGGTGGGGGATGCGGTCATGTGCCGTCACGCGCCTGAGCCCGGTATTCCGGGATTCAAGGTGACGGGCGAGTCTCTTCCTGCGAAATCCGGCGAAGAGGTGGCTTGGAATGTGGGTACAGGAACCCAGATTAGCCAGGAAGATCCTGAATTATTGATTGCGACTCAAGAGGGGCTCCCCCAAGAGATAGAGCATGGCATGCAGGTGGATGAAGTGCTGACGATCCGGGATGTTGATGCCAAGTTCGGCCATGTCACCTTTTCGGGGAGTGTCATGATCAGTGGCAATGTCTGTGAGGGGATGCACATCAAAGCCGGGGGGAGTGTCACGATTTCTGGTTTGGTTGAATCTGCCGATATTCAGGCTGGTGGGGATATTCTGGTTGAAAAAGGCATCATAGGTCATCCTCTGCACGAGCATGGTTATTATTCGTGCAAGGTACGAAGTGGTGGCTCTGTTGCGGCGCGCTTTGGTCAATATGCGGATATTAAGGCGGTTGGTGACGTCATGATTGGTAGCCAATTGCTGCATTGCCGGGTCGAAACCCCCGGCTCGTTGACCGTGGCGGATGCAAGCCGGAGTAAGGGGTCGCTGCTGGGGGGGGAGATTATCGTCGGGCAACAGGTCCTGGCGGTGACATTGGGTGGGATGGCGGATACCTCGACCCATATTTCCATTCAAGGTTGTTACCCGGAACTCTTGGCTCGACGCAAGGCTCTCCGGGGCGAGATCGAACATAGTGAAATGACGATTAAACAGTTAGAAGATGCCGGCGCCAAGGTCCAACAGTTGCCTATCGGTGATAAGCGTAATTTGCTGAGCCAGAAAATTACCGCGACACGTAGTCATGTCGTGGCGCAATTAGCCAGCGAGCAGGCGGAATGGGATCAGATCAACGTTGAGCGGGATGCTTTCTTGTCGCAGGCCCGGGTGTTGTGTGCTCGTCAGCTCTATGCTGGCGTCAAGGTCGAGATTGCAGGCTTCAAGCTGACCAGCGAGCGGGATTATCCAACCTGCCAGGTTATCTATAACGATGGTCAATTGGTGGTTGAGCCGGTTTTGGCCATTCCCGACGCTGCGCCTTCGACCAAGAAAAACTGATTTTCTCACTCTCCTTGCGGTTTCACAGTACCGGCACGCCCTTCCGGGGCCGCTTATGGCTTGCCCTGTGCGTCTGCGGCTGATACTGTCGCTTGACTGTCCGATATTCCCCCGTTGTAAGAGAACAGGAAGTTATGAAAACCCTGACATTGGAACCCATTGCCCGCGTCGAGGGCACCGTCAATTTGCCAGGCTCCAAGAGCGTATCTAATAGAGCCTTGTTGTTGGCCGCACTGGCCAAAGGTACCACTCGCCTGACCAATCTGCTCGATAGTGATGATATTCGCCATATGCTGGCGGCTTTGAAATTGTTGGGTGTGCAGTATGAGTTGTCAGCTGACAAAACCGAGTGTGTGGTCCATGGCCTCGGGCGCCCCTTCTCGGTCAAAGAGCCTTTGCAGTTATTTTTAGGCAATGCAGGAACGGCTATGCGTCCCCTGTGTGCGGCGCTCTGTCTGGGGAATGGTGAGTTCACCCTGACCGGTGAACCTCGCATGGAGGAGCGGCCTATCGGTCATCTGGTGGATGCGTTGCGGGAAGCGGGAGCCAAGATCCAGTATCTGAAAATCGACGGTTATCCACCGCTGACCATCGATGGCAAGGGACTCTGGGGCGGAGAAGTTCATATCGATGGTTCTGTCTCCAGTCAGTTTTTAACTGCTTTTCTGATGGCGGCGCCATTGGCTGCCGGTGACATTCGCATCAAGATCAAGGGTGAGTTGGTTTCCAAACCTTACATCGACATTACCTTGCACATCATGCAGCAGTTCGGTGTTGTGATAGAGCATGACAACTATCAGGTCTTCTATATCCGCGGCAATCAACAATACCTTGCACCGGGTGATTTTTTGGTCGAGGGGGATGCTTCGTCGGCTTCCTACTTTCTGGCTGCGGGAGTCATCAAAGGCAAGGTGCGTGTCACCGGGATCGGCAAGCACAGCATCCAGGGGGATATCCGTTTCGCCGATGTATTGGAAAAAATGGGCGGCAAGATCACCTGGGGTGATGATTTTATCGAAGCCGAGCAGGGGGAGTTGCGGGGAGTCGACCTCGATCTGAACCATATACCGGATGCCGCCATGACCATAGCGACTACGGCCTTGTTTGCTACCGGCAAGACGGTGATCCGCAACATCTATAATTGGCGCGTCAAAGAAACCGATCGTTTGAACGCCATGGCCACCGAGCTGCGCAAACTGGGAGCTGACGTCGTTGAAGGTGAAGACTTCATCGAAGTGACACCGGTCGCACACTTACAGCATGCGGCTATCGACACTTACAATGATCACCGGATTGCCATGTGTTTTTCGTTGGTGGCACTGAGTGACACGGCTGTGACCATTAACGATCCGGATTGTACCTCCAAGACATTTCCGGATTATTTTGAAAAACTGGCGGGGATCAGCCGCAGGGGATGAGAGGGAGTGGCTGGATGTAGGCAGCGAGAGCAGCGAGTCTCGTCACCTATGCCGATGCCACCAAAATCCAAGATTGTAGGCAAGAGGGAGGCATGATGCCTCCCTCTTGCTATATATGAGCAGTTACTCACGATGTCACTGCTGGTGGGCATGCGAGTCCCGATCTGGTGGCGCTTGAATCTGTTTACTGGTTTTTCCCCTCCCGCGGCCAATAATGAGCGGTTCTGTCCACTTTCTTTGCCCGTAATAGAGCCACCGGCAAGCGAGCCCCCATTAACTAAGATAGACTGTCAGATCTGGCTCAACTTAGTTATGGAGATGGCAATTTGTTTACTTTTTCTTGCTGCGGACAACAAACAGGTCAAGCGATTATCAAAGTCCATGCTGTTGATTGGTCATTGTCCGGAGAGGTAGTCTTCAGCTGCAATGATGACGAGTTGGCCTGTGCATTGTTAACGCGTTGCCGTTGTGATGCGGCCGGTTATTTCAATTTGCTGGCGGGTTGTAAACCGGTACAGGTGGAGCAATGGTTGGAGTACCTGAAAGAGCAGGGCATCATTCGCGATCTGCAGGTGACTATCCACCATCCGGGGGATGCGGAATATGCCGACAAGAGTGGTCTGAAAGGGGAAGAGCTGGAAGCCCTGTTGTCTCTGTTTTATCGTATCGGTGGTTTTAACCGGCTGCAAATTACTCGCTATATGAAACAGCGAGGCAATGCCTCTTTGCTCTCGACTCGTTACGGCAAAGAGGAGCTGGAACGATTCCGGCTCCTGAATGAGGTCCTGCGATTATTGCACCGTCTGAAATAAGAGTGACCTCATGTCTTGCTTTCTATGCTGTATCCCTGAGATAGCGGTGTCGGTCTGGCAATGAGGTAGCCCTGAATGGCGTCGATATACATGGTTTCCAGTAATTGTTTCTGTGCGATATTTTCAACGCCTTCGGCAATGACCACACATCCCAGACGGTGGGACACCTCGATGATCATGCGTATAAATTGCTGGCTGGTGTTGTCTCGCTCCAGCACATTGATCAAGCTGGGATCGAGTTTGATATAGTCAGGTTTGAGCTCTCGATACAGACGGAATGAGCCCAATCCCTTGCCGAACTTGGAAATACTGGAGCGGCTACCGACACGACGCAGCATCTCAAACAGCCGGATACTGGCCGCCAGATTACAATCCAGCAAATCTTCGTTCACTTCAAAAACCAGGTTGGCTGCCACATTGCTATCGCGGAGCAGTTGGCGCTCCAGCCAAATCAAGAATGCGTTATTCATCAAGGCATTGGCCGACAGGTTGATCCCCCACCGTTGATTGACATTGTTTTGCAGCAAGTACTTTTGCATGATCAATTCGATGATCTGTTGTTCCAGACGAATGAGCAGATCATGGCGTTGCGCCATGGCGAGCAGGGTTTCTGTGGGCATGATCTGCTCATTTTCACCGACAAATCGTGCGAATATTTCGGTATAGCTACGGATCGAAATGTTCATACTTTGAATCGGCTGTTGCATCAACAGGATGGCCTTGCGAGCAATCACATCGGAGATAACCTGTTTCCAATGGCTTTCACCCTGCAAGTAACTTTCACTGTCCTTTTCCTGAAAATACCAGCCATTGGTCACGTTGGTTTGTGCTTTGGCCAGCGCCAGGTCACTGCGACTCAGGATCTGATCAGGCTCTTGTCCCGGTCGAAATAGAGTCAAACCACTATAGGCCACACTCTCCAGATCATTTTCTTGCTGATACTGGTCAAATAACATCTTCAGCTCGTTGCCTAATACTGTCGCCTGGTTGCTATTGCCTACCTTGAGCAGCACGGCAAAGTCGCTACCGGCCAAGCGATAAATCCGGGCGCTGGCTAGTTTTCTGGCGCTCTTGGCGATCAGGTTGGCAACATCGAGCAGGTATTTATCACCCATCACATAACCGCGTTGCTGGTTAATGGTGTCCAGCTCGGTCGCACGGATGACAGCGATTAGAGAAAAAGAGGCCTGTTCTTCGTCATTCAATATCTCGGTCAGATCCTGGCGGAAACTGCTGCGATTTAATAATCCGGTGAGTGGATCCTGATTGACGCGTTGCTCCAATTCCATGGCTCGTTGCTCTGCACCGGCTAGTTGTGACTCCAATTGATGGCGCATGGTATGTAGTGCTTCAGAGACTTCAGGCATCAGAGGAGAGGACGTTTGATTCGGTTCCTGAATGTCTTCGAGTAATCCGGTGTTTATTTTACGGAACAACTTATTTTGCAAGATCAGCATGCTGATGACAGCTAGGATGACGGTTAGCAACGCTAACGTGCTTTGTAAGGCAAGGGCTGGTAGTAGTTGAGCATGTTGCAGATGATAGATGGCTTTTTGGCCAGGAAGAGGAAGCGCTACCTCACCTTTTAATCCTGGGTAGAGTCGATCCAGTAGTCCCTCGGTGATGACTGAAGTCTGCAGCAAATTGCGCTGCTTGCTTTGCTCATAAATTGCGAGTGAGTCGAGACGGAGTCTTTTTTGCACGGCAACGAGCTGCGGTTCGGTTATTCCGGGACTGGCCAATTCGGTCTGCAAGAGAGCTGCAATGTGCTGATTACTCTCCTGCAGCTGTTGTGTCTGCAACAGATAGATGGCTACACCATTGAGCAACAGCAAGCCAACCATCAAGAACAGAGCCTTTTGCTTGAGCGTGGTCATTGGATTGCGCATCTTGTCTTCACCCTGATTCAAGAGAAATCCTCACCCCAGGAAGGATTAGCCAATCCCCTTGGGCGGAATAATACGAACACTTTAACCTTGTCTTCTCATCCCTGTCTTATTAATTATAAGCAAATTGGGTGCCATACATATTTACAATATACGAGTGCATGGATAGACGTTCAGAAATGGTTAAGCATGTTTTCATTTGAATTCAGAATAGCAGGCATGAGGAAGAGCGAGAAAGAAAGGTTATGGGATAGTACAGAAATAAAGAAGGGACACATGATATGTCCCTTCTTTAATATAGCTAGCTGGCTCCTCCTGCTGGACTTGAACCAGCGACATACGGATTAACAGTCCGCCGTTCTACCGACTGAACTAAGGAGGAATTGAAATTTGGCTCCCTCGACTGGACTTGAACCAGTGACATACGGATTAACAGTCCGCCGTTCTACCGACTGAACTACGAGGGAATTGAAACTGGCTCCTCCTGCTGGACTTGAACCAGCGACATACGGATTAACAGTCCGCCGTTCTACCGACTGAACTAAGGAGGAATTGAAATTTGGCTCCCTCGACTGGACTTGAACCAGTGACATACGGATTAACAGTCCGCCGTTCTACCGACTGAACTACGAGGGAACAGAGTCTCTTCGAGACGCCGCGCATGTTACTGATTGACCTCAGAACTGTCAACCATCCGAGGGCTTATTTGGGGAAAAACCCTCTGTTCGGTGAAATGCTGTGCAACGCGGTATTATTCTTAATCAACAGACAGTTAGCTAAGCCGTTTTTTCGCGGAACGCGGTACCGAGGCTGATGGTCGTATCATCTCGTTTCCAGAGTGCAGCCGTGGGGCTTTTGTCGGGTTCGCTGGTGAAATCCACTACCATATTGAGCAGAAAAATTATGCACAGCAGGTGAAAGTCGCGTGGTGTCTGGCTTGGCGCAAGTTATCCACGGTTTCTGTGGATAACCGTGTGAGTTAAACTTTCAAACCTTGCTGTAACCCGTATGTCATAAGGCTTTGCATAAGTTCAATAGAAAATTACTTAAAAATTAAAAGTGATTAAAATCAGTGTGTTAGTTTGTTTGGGTTTTTGTGCTGGTGTGCCGAGATCGATGTAAAAAATGCGGGATCGCCGAATGAGCCAATTGTGCATTGTTTTGGCGCATTTTGCTCTTTTTTGGTGGATAACTGTTGCGAGATGACGGAATGAACTGGCTCCCTCGACTGGACTTGAACCAGTGACATACGGATTAACAGTCCGCCGTTCTACCGACTGAACTACGAGGGAATCTCTAGAAGAGGCCGACAATAGTAGAGATTGGCTCCTCTCGGGTCAAGGGCCAATTGTGTGACCAATCGCAAATCCGGCTGGTTTTTCCCTCCGTCGCGGATCAGGGGAAAGGATCATTTTCTCTGGCTGTTTCTGCGCTGGTTTGCGGGTTAGAATAGTTAAAACTCCATGGAATTGTGCGTTTGAACGTCAACCTGCTATCTGGCCCAATCCGTTCGCAACTTATTCGCATGACGCTGACCCTGATGGTTGGCATGTTGACTATGATGAGCTTCAATCTGCTCGATACCTGGTTTGTGGCCCGGTTGGGTACTCGCGCATTGGCGGCGATCAGTTTCACCTTTCCCATCACCTTTTCTTTGATCAGCCTGACCATTGGTATGGGCGTGGGCACCAGTGCCATCTTGGGCCGTTATTTGGGGCAGGGGCGCGACACTGAGGCCAAACGCAAGGCGTTCTCTGCGTTACTGTATGCGTTCGGATTCATGGTCATAGGCGGTGCTGCCGGTTTGCTGTGGAGTAAGCCGCTGTTTATTGCCATGGGGGCTGATGAACAGGCCTTACCCTTGATCCTCTCCTATATGCACATCTGGTTTGCAGGCTGTGGTCTGTTGGCTATCTCCATGGTCGGCAATGCTGTATTCCGGGCCTTTGGCAATACGCGCATTCCCAGTGCCATCATGGTGGCGGCCAGTCTGGTCAATGCGGTGCTTGATCCGTTGCTCATCTTTGGCTTGGGTCCCTTTCCCGCGTTGGGTATTCAGGGGGCTGCGCTGGCCAGCTTGACGGCCTGGTGCTGTGGTTGTGGTCTCATGCTCTGGATGTTGCTGGTTCGCCATCGGTTGCTGTCGTGGCAGGATTGGGTTTGTTATTTCTATGCCGATGGGCGCGAGCTCTTGCGTATCGCCATGCCAGCGGCAATCGCCAACATGTTAACACCATTGGCAACCGTACTACTGACGGCGTTCGTCGCGCGCTACGGACAGACGGCGGTAGCGGCCTATGGGGTCGGCGGACGGCTGGAATCCATCGCTTGCCTGTTTATCCTCTGTCTCTCCATGAGCTTGCCTCCTTTCATCAGTCAGAATAGCGGGGCCGGTCAGTTGGGCCGGGTTGCCGAAGCCTATCGCAGTGCATTGCACATGGTGCTGGTGATTCAGTTGTTGATCTATTTGGGGTTGGGACTGGTCTCGCCATGGATTGCCCCTGCGTTCAGTGATGAGCCTGAGGTCCAGCGTCTGTTATTGCATTATCTGTGGATTTTGCCACTGGGCTACGGTCTGCAGGGGGTGGTGATCCTGACGAACTCCTGCCTGAACGCCTTGCACCAGCCCCGACAGGCTTTTGGCCTGAGTATGCTGCGTTTCTTCGGGCTATTTGTGCCCATCTCCTGTGGGCTTGGCTTTTGCTTTGGGCTCAATGGCTTGTTCATCGGAGGTGTCGTCGCCAACCTGCTCTGTGCCTGTCTGGCCTATCTGTGGTTCAATAGCACGCTGCGTCGTCTGATCCTGGAGTCCCCATGAGTAAAGTATTTCAACTCGAGAGCCAATTTGCTCCGGCAGGCGATCAACCCCAGGCCATTGCCCAACTGATCGATGGCATTGAGTCGGGGCTGGCTCATCAAACCTTGCTGGGGGTTACGGGCTCCGGCAAGACCTTTACCATGGCCAATGTCATCGCCCATTTCAATCGTCCGACCATGATCATGGCGCATAACAAGACGTTGGCTGCCCAACTCTATGGCGAAATGCGCGAGTTCTTTCCCCATAATGCGGTCGAGTATTTCGTCTCCTACTATGACTATTACCAGCCTGAGGCCTATGTGCCTTCGACCGATACCTTCATCGAGAAGGACTCGGCCATTAACGACCATATCGAGCAGATGCGACTGTCAGCCACCAAGGCGTTGATGGAGCGGCGGGATGTGATCATAGTGGCGTCGGTATCGGCCATCTATGGTTTGGGTGATCCGCAAGCCTATCTGAGCATGATGTTGCATCTGCGCCAGGGGGACATCATCAATCAGCGAGAGATCCTGCGTCGTCTGGCCGAGTTGCAATACAGCCGCAACGATGCCGCCTTTGCCCGGGCCACATTCCGGGTGCGGGGGGAGGTGATCGACATCTTTCCCGCCGAATCGGACAAGCTGGCGCTGCGGGTCGAGCTGTTTGATGAGGAAGTGGAACGTCTGTCGCTCTTTGACCCCTTGACCGGCGCGGTAGAAAAACAGGTGCCACGTTACACCATCTTTCCGAAGAGCCACTATGTGACGCCGCGGGAGACCATCCTCAACGCCATCGAACATATCAAGGTGGAACTCGGGGAGCGTCGCCAGCAGCTCTTGTCGGCCAATAAGCTGCTGGAGGAGCAACGCATCACTCAGCGCACCCAGTTCGACATCGAGATGATGCAGGAGCTGGGTTATTGCTCGGGCATCGAAAACTACTCCCGCTACCTCTCCGGGCGAGCACCGGGTGAGCCGCCGCCGACATTGTTTGACTATCTGCCAGCTGACGGTCTGCTGATCCTCGATGAGTCCCACGTGACAGTGTCGCAGATTGGTGCCATGTACAAGGGTGACCGGTCGCGTAAGGAGACGCTCGTCGAGTACGGCTTCCGGCTGCCGTCGGCGCTGGATAACCGGCCGTTGAAGTTTGATGAGTTCGAGGCGCTGCAACCCCAGACCATCTTCGTGTCGGCCACTCCGGCCAACTACGAGCTGGAAAAATCCAGCGGCCAGGTTGTTGAACAGGTGGTGCGGCCGACCGGCTTGCTGGACCCGGTGATCGAGGTGCGGCCGGTCGCCAGTCAGGTGGATGATGTACTGTCGGAGATCCGGCTGCGGGCCCGGATTGATGAGCGGGTGTTGATCACCACACTGACCAAACGCATGGCCGAGGATCTCACCGAATACCTGGCGGAGCATGGGGTACGAGTGCGTTATCTGCACTCGGATGTGGATACCGTCGAGCGGGTGGAGATCATTCGCGATCTGCGACTGGGTAAGTTTGATGTGCTGGTAGGGATCAATTTGTTGCGGGAAGGACTGGATATGCCCGAAGTGTCGCTGGTGGCCATTCTGGATGCCGACAAGGAGGGTTTCTTGCGCTCGACCCGCTCGCTGATCCAGACCATGGGTCGTGCGGCACGGAATCTCAATGGCAAGGCCATTCTGTATGCTGATCGGATCACCGACTCCATGCGAGCTGCGATTGGCGAGACGGAGCGGCGACGCAGCAAGCAGCAGGAGTTTAATACCGAACATGGCATAGTGCCCACCGGCTTGAAGAAAAAGATCGTCGATATCATGCAGGTCAGTGGTAGCGGCAAGGGGGATGAACGCGAGCTGCGGCAGGTCGCAGAATCGGAAGCCTTCTATCATCCGGAAAGCCCGGACAAACTGGCCAAACGTATCAAGCAGCTGGAGGGGCAGATGTTTGAACATGCCCGGAATCTGGAGTTTGAACAGGCTGCGGCATTGCGGGATCAGATCCAGTTGCTCCATGAACAGCTATTTCGAGAATAGCTGTTTCCTGACGAGCCTCAGAGATGGGGTTGTAGAGCCCGAGTGTTCAGTATCGGCCGGGGAAACCCGGCCGTTGGCAGGTGGGGGCGCGCTGCCACGGGTTAGCGGAAAATATCGCCCTGGGTATGCAGGATAAAGTTTTTGGCTTTCTCCACCATCAGCCGACAGGCCTCTTCCTTATCGCTGATGATATCCGAACGGATAAACAGATGAGTCTTCAGCTCGCCCTCCACCTGCTTGCAGATACGTCCGGCCAGACGATATTGGCTGCCTTCACGTTGTGGCTCCGGGTAGATCAAAAATCCTTCATGTTCGATGGGTTCCACCGTACTGGTGGGCTGTGCTCCGGCGCCGGCTGGTTGCTCGGTTGCACCGAACAGGCGACGCAATAACTTCATGAACATGGCATATCTCCGCGAATAGAGGGTGCATTCCACCAGGCGTGGCGGCGATCGAACGGGTGAATCTGCTGGTTGCTGCTACCGTGCCAGACCAGGCTCGGATCCGCCAGCTCCTTGATAAATTTGCCGTCAATTAGGGTATCCACCAGCGCGACTACCGCGAGTTGCTCCGGGGTTAGCTCGGCCAGGGTATAGCCGGTCCAGCACCAGATATCCTTGCCCGGACACTCCTGCCGTACTCGGGTCACCAGTGCCAGCACAGCCTGCAGGTTGGCCGGATGCAGGGGGTCGCCGCCGGAGAGACTAAGTCCCCGTCGTTTGATCTGGGGATGGTTCAGGTCAGCAATGATCTGGTCACTCATGGCATCGGTAAACGGGTGTCCGGAATCCAACCGCCAGGTGGACTGGTTATAGCAGCCCTTGCACTGGTGTTCGCAACCCGAAACAAACAGGGTACAGCGAGTACCAGGGCCATTGACCACATCAATCGGATAATAGTGGTGGTAGTGCATGACTCGTCCTCATAACGCTGGTGCCCTTGAGCAGGAGACCGGCAGCCATTCTAGCACGGCTGGCTTCACAACTTGAGCGGCGCCAAATGGAATTGTTTGTTACACCTTGTTACCATAATCCTGATCGCGGTCACCTATTGGGTATGAACTGGATCAGGGAGCGATCAGTCGATCGCGACACATAATCAAAAAAAGGGATGCTCAGAAATGAACTGGTATATCGAAGTTTTGAAAAAATATGTCACTTTTAGTGGTCGTGCCCGTCGTACCGAGTACTGGATGTTCGTATTGTTCAGCGTGATCGCCTCCATAGTGTTGGGTGTGGTGGATGGTGTCATCGGTACCGCTCCTGTGCTGGGTGCTCTGTACTCCTTGGGCGTGTTGCTGCCAAGTCTGGCCGTCAGTGTGCGCCGTTTGCACGACACCGACCGCTCCGGCTGGTGGTTGCTGCTGGGACTGATCCCGCTGGTTGGGCCAATCGTGCTACTGGTGTTTTTCTGCTTCGAAGGAAACCGTGAAGAGAACCGCTTCGGTGCTGATCCTAAGCTGGCTGCAGAATAAGTTTGCCTGAATGTAAAAACCAAGGGCGCCATCAGGGCGCCCTTGTTGTATCCAGTTTGGGGCATTACAGATGCTTCACCCGACGCTTAACCTCTTCTTGCTTGCCGCTGTTGAACGGGCGGGCATCCGGGCTGCCGAGGTAGCCACAGACCCGACGAGTAACCGAGACCTTGGTGGAGTCATGATTCCCGCACTTCGGGCAGGTAAACCCCTTGCTGGTACATTCAAACTCACCGGTAAAGCCGCACTCGTAACACTCATCAATCGGGGTGTTGGTCCCGTAATAGGGTACTCGGCTATAGCTGTAGTCCCAGACGTTTTCCAGAGCTTCCAGATTGTGCTGGATATTCGGATATTCGCCATAGCAGATGAATCCGCCGCTGGCGAGTGGCGGGTAAGCCATCTCGAAGTCCAGCTTGGCATAGGGATCGACTTTCTTCTCGACATCCAGATGGAAGCTGTTGGTGTAGTACCCCTTGTCGGTGACACCCGCGACCACGCCGAACTCCCGGGTATCCAGCTTGCAGAAGCGGGTGCAGAGGTTTTCGCTGGGGGTACTGTACAAGCTGAAGCCATAGCCAGTCTCGGCTTTCCAGGCTTCCACCGCATCGCGCAGGGTCTGGACAATCTGGACGCCCTTCTCGCGCAGGGTGGCGTCATCAAACAGATGCCGGTCGTGACCATACAGGGCATTGATGGTCTCGTTGATCCCGATGAAGCCCAGGGAAATCGAGGCCCGACCATGTTTGAAGATCTCGCTGACGTTGTCATCGGCCTTCAAGCGCACGCCGCAGGCTCCTTCCATATACAGGATAGGGGCGACCCGGGCCTTGACGCCTTCGAGCCGTTCGATGCGGGCCATCAGCGCCTTTCTGGCCAAGCGCAGACGACCATCCAGCAAGTCAAAGAAGTGGGCTTCATCGCGGGCTTCCAGGGCAATCCGCGGCAGGTTCAGGCTGACCACGCCGAGATTGTTACGTCCCTCATGGATCATCTTTCCATCTTCCTCATACACACCGAGGAAGCTGCGGCAGCCCATGGGCGTCTTGAAGGAGCCCGTGACCTTGACCACCTGGTCGTAATTGAGGATGTCCGGATACATGCGCTTGGAGGCACACTCCAGTGCCAGCCGTTTGATGTCATAGTGCGGGTCGCCTGCCTTGTGGTTCAGACCATCCTGGATGGCAAACACCAGCTTGGGGAACACGGCCGTCTTCTTGTTTTTGCCCAGACCTGAGATGCGATTCTTGAGGATGGACTCCTGGATCAGTTTGGACTCCCAACTGGTTCCCAGACCGAAGCCGAAGGTGACGAAGGGGGTCTGACCGTTGGCGGTGTGCAGGGTGTTCACTTCATATTCCAGGGACTGGAAGGCGTCGTAACACTCTTTTTCGGTTCTGGAGCGGGCAAAACCTTCCACGTCGGGGATCTGCCACTCCTCGGCCACTTCTTTATGCTTCTGGTAGCTGATGGTCACATAGGGGGCCAGCACTTCATCGATGCGGTTGATGGTGGTGCCGCCATAGATATGGCTGGCGACCTGGGCGATGATCTGCGCCGTGACAGCGGTGGCGGTGCTGATCGACTTGGGCGTATCGATCTCGGCATTGCCCATTTTGAAGCCGTGAGTCAGCATGCCATGCAAGTCGATGAGCATGCAGTTGAACATCGGGAAGAAGGGGGAGTAGTCCAGATCATGGAAGTGCAGTTCACCGCGCTCGTGGGCTTGCACCACATCCCGGGGCAACATGTATTGTTTGGCGTAGTGCTTGGCGACGATACCGGCCAGCAGATCCCGCTGGGTGGGGATCACCTTGCTGTCTTTGTTGGCATTTTCGTTGAGCAGATCGGCATTGCTCTGCTCGATCAGACCGCGGATTTCCTGGCTCAGGCGACCCTGTTTCTCTCGTGCCATGTCGCGATCATGCCGATATTCGATATAGGCCCGGGCCATCTCTTTATGCTCACCCGCCATCAGCAGGTTTTCGACCATGTTCTGGATATCGTGAATGGCTACTTCGTTCTGGTTTGCCAGTTGCTGGGCAATCTGATCGGCCACGCTGGCGCAGTAGGCCAGGTCTTTCACGCCGACGGCTTCGGCAGACTTGGCGACGGCTTCGATGATGCGCATGCCATTGAAGGGCACACGACAGCCATCCCGCTTAATGATAACCGGTTTCACGATATCGCTCCTGATTTCAAAAGATCCCTGTTGCTGACGGCTGACCAGGGATCGACAGGCCAGTCCTTATGCAGCAAAACGCCAGGGTCCGCGCTGGATCCCGCATGGCGACTGCATTCCCGTGATGTGTGGTGTTCGGATGTGAACACTATATATAGGTGCCAAAGAGAGTACGGCATCAAGATGTGGGTATTTAACCGCAAAGCGCCTCGCCGTTTTATTGATCTGGCGCAGAGAATTGCGGGGATGGATTAATCCGTCAGCAAGATTGCGATCAGCGCCGAAAAATGACTCAAAAGTCCTGGCCGTCCGTTGTTGCGCTACCGGACTGGCATGGCACTACGGGATGTCACCTCCGGATGACTCTCATCACTGACCTGGGGTTGGCGTGCGTCGGGAAGGCTTTGCCATCTTTGCTTTAATCCGTGTACTCTAGCGCCCGTTGAGGCCTGTTCTCTTGAAGATAAATGACTAAGGAGTTGCCATGAGTTTCCGCACCTTGATCGGGACGCCGTTGTTGATCGTCGGGTTAGGCGGGCTGGTAGTGGGGGCCTGTGAGGCGGCCGAGGCTGCTGCTCCGACTCCGACCGCCCGTGAAGCCGTGAGCGCCGCCATGGCGGCACAACCCGGCGTCGATCTGGCGATTCCCTTGACCGAGGCCCAGTTGCCCAAGGGGTTGACCGCTGAGGAGCGCAAGGCTCAGGATTCGGCTCGGGACCAGCACCTGCGAGAAAGCTGCAAACAGATCCCCAAAGATACGTTCGAGAAATATCAGTGCGAGCGTCCGGTGCAGGTGGCCCTGATCCAGCAGTTGGATGACCTGTTAGCCCGTGTGGCCGACAAGCAGCCGCAATGGCCGGGCGTTGATGTGGCCGCCGAACAGGCGCTCTGGGTCACCCATCGCGATGCTTGCCGTCAGGCTCAGGACATCAAAATGTGTCTGGAGTTTGCCTATCTGGAGCGGATTGCCCAGTTGCAGGCGCAGTTTGCGCTGGTACCAGTTGAAGGACCCATTCGTTACAGCTGCGAGGGTTTGGAGCCGCCGTTGCTGGCGAGCTTTTACGCGACTAATCCCCCGCTGTTGATACTGCAGCAGGCGTCTCAACGCTTGGAAACCTGGATGCGTCCGACCAGCGGTGGCGTCAATTTTGAAGGGGAAGGAGTGAACTTTCACGAACTGAAGGGCGGAGCTGAGTGGACACAAGGTGACAAACACTACCACTGTAGCCAACAACCCTAACTACCTGTTCCGAATAGCAGATCACTCACCACAGCGACAGGTGGCACTAAGCTGACCCTCCGCCAGGGATGGCGCTGTGGAGCCATGAAAAACCGGAGCGCAAGGCTCCGGTTTTTTTATGCTCGATACCCGAGTTGGCTCAGCGTTGAACCGATCAGGGTTTGGCCTTCATTTGCCCAGTGGCAAACAGGTGACTGGCAAATTCGTACCAGGCGATGGCTTCCTGTTGATGTCGAGCCTCATCAATGGTCGGCGCCTGTTCACCGACAGCCTCTGTGGTTGGTTTTTTCTTCGGATTCAGGATGCTCAGATGATCCTGTTTCAGATAACCCAGCCCCTGATAGGTGGCAATGAAGGCCCGCTCCGGTCCGGTCGGGGTGGCGAACACATCTTGACCGAGGAACTGTGAGGTGTAGTTGAAGTTCAGCAGGCCCAATAGCGTCGGGGCTACGTCCATCTGGCTGACCAGACGGTCCACTCGCTGCGGCGCTATGTGGTCAGGGGACCAGATGATCATAGGAATATGATAACCCGTCACCGGAATGGCCGTCTTGCCGGCGCTGGACGCACAGTGATCCGCGATGATGACAAACACAGTGTCTTTGGCCCAGGCTTGTTTCTGGGCACGGCGCAAGAAATCGCCGATAGCCCAGTCGGTGTATTTGACGGCGCTTTCCCGCTTTCCTTGCGGACGGTCAATGCGGTTATCCGGGAAGGTATAGGGCCTGTGATTGCTGGTGGTCATCAGATGAGCGAAGAAGGGGCGCCCTTGCTGGGCCTCTTTGTCAAACTCCCGCAATGCCATGCTGTAGAGATCTTCATCGGCTACACCCCAGATGTTTTCCTGGGTGATTTGATCCTTGTTCAGGGCCGTTCGATCCAGCACCTGATAATCATTGCCCGCAAAGTAGGCATTCATGTTATCGAAGGTGCCGTAGCCGCCATACAGGAAATGAGTCTGGTATCCCTTGCTCCGGAATACAGTTCCCAGGGTAAATAGTTTTTCATTGTTCGGCCGACGAACAATGGATTGACCCGGAGTCGGCGGTACCGCCAAGGATAGAGCCTCCAGGCCGCGAACCGTGCGGTTGCCGGTAGCGTACAGGTTGGTAAACAGCATGCCTTGGCTCGCCAGCTTGTCGAGCTCCGGGGTCAGGCCGTTGCTGTTGCCGAAGCTGCCCAGGTACTGGGCGGAGAGACTCTCAACTGTGATGAGGACTAGGTTCAGGTGTTTTTCCGGTGCCTCATGACGAATGGTGCGGCGGATATCCTGCGGATTGTCGCTGATAAAATGGGCATCCGGCGTTGACAGTTGCTCTCGTACCAGACGTGCCGCTTGATCCAGTGGCATGGTGGCGTAGAAGCGTTGGTAATCAAGCTGGTTGTTGCGGAAGGCGCCAAACAGACTGAACAGGCCATTCCCCGACAGTTCATTGGCATACTGATTCGGGCGCTGATTAATATCCTGGGCATTGAGTCCCAGGCTCACCAGCAGAACCAGTCCGCTGGTGCCCAGCAAAACCGGCCAGCGCAGGTTGCTGCTGGTGACCCGTTGCAGAGCTTCCGGGAACTGGCTGCGGATGCGGGAGTGGGAGCTGACCAGAACCCAGATTAAGGCCATAACCGCACACAGCGAGAGCCATAAACCGATGGGATAAGATTGGCGGATATTGCCGATCACCTCGTTGGTGTAGACCAGGTAATCGACGGCAATGAAGTTGAAGCGGCTGTCAAATTCCTCCCAAAAGACCCATTCGCTGGCGACTTGAAACAACAACGCGAAGATAGTCAGCAGGCGCATGGCCCAACCTGCGACTCGCCAGACCCGGTTGTTACGCCATTTCAGCGGGAACAGGGTCAACCAGAGCACAAAAGGTATTGCCAGATAACTGAGGCTGGCGATATCGAAAACCAGACCGGTGGCATAGGAGTAGAGCAGATCGGTGAACGACAAGGCGCCCTTACTCCAGCTCATCCAGGTCAGGCCAATTCGGCTGACCAGATTCAATATTAGGTAACTGGCAGCAAGCCAGTAGAGAAACCCATAGCGGCGGGGCAAATTTGGCACTCTCATCTCCAACGATGCAATTAAATAGCGGGTCAGTATACAAGGCTTAGCTTAAACGATTCTTAAGCTTGGCGGCGGCGCCGCATAGTGTCATGACTCGTCGGATTGGCGCAGTATTTCGGTCTGGTTTATTGATCTGAAGGGTCACTTGCTGGTTATGTGAACATGTATTCCGTGCATATCATCTAAGAGTAGGATGCGTCTGGGCTATGGATACGTCGTGACGGCTGGATGGTTGAGCAGAGAAAACAGGGGAGCATGCTGGGCATGCCCCGAGGTTGAGAGGCGTTGTGATGTCAGGCGTTGTATTCGTCGAAATGTTCGATGTAGTCGTCCAGGTTATCCATCAACAGCTGGCGATACTGTTCGGTGAAGTAGGCGACCGCATCTTCCTTGCCGCTTTGAATATCCCCGGCACTCCGGGCGGTGGCCGCAATCAGGAAGGCGTTGAAACGGGCGGTGGCATATAACAATGAGGCGCTGACATCATCACTGCTGTCGGCTTTTTCACACTGCTCATTCGCCAGGTTGATGACGTCATCGGCGCGTTGCCAAAAGGCATCATCCAGTGCTTCAGTACTCATAGAGGGGTCTCCTGCTGTATCCAGCATCTGATTCAAGGGGGGCTCGTTTTGCCGTTGAGGCTTAGGGGCAAGGCGAGCATTGGCTGGCTATTAAAGCAATCGGCACTCGCTTCGCCAAGTCGATTTTCACCTCAGCCTGTCTTTGGTCTCCATCTGAGGTCGCTTGTGATCGAGGTCAGTGCCGTGTGTGACCGTACTCGATATTTTGCCTCGAATGACTACTTGTGTTTGGCTCTGTCCCAGTTATGCGTTGAAAGGTCCAGCTTAGGTATGGTCTGGAGTCCCTGCGGTACATTCCATCGCCGGTACATGGCGTAAGATAACTGATGGTTTAAAGTCAAATTAATGATGCTAAATGGCTAATATTGGCTTTAATCATCAAAAAACTGATGCTTGTAGATTTTCATTTTTGTTCTATATATAAGCATCAAATTAATGATGGTTAATCCATTATATTGCCTATAACATCAAAAAAATGACGCTTAAATCTGGGGGCGACGGTGAGTAACTGGTATGGCATGACCGATCGGGCGATCGCACAGGAACTGGGGCTGCGACTGGAGCAGAGGCGCTTGGCGGCTAACAAGCCGCAAAAGGAGCTGGCTCAGGAGCTGGGTATTGCCGAGGGCACCTACCGAAATGCCATTCAGGGGAAGGCCAAACTGGAAGTATTGATTGGCATCATGCGGCTGCTGGGGTGTTTGGATGAGCTGGATAACTTCTTGCCGCCGCAACCTTTCAGCCCCATGGCGCTCCTGAAACTCGAAGGCAAGAAGCGACAGCGAGCCGGGAGTCGTCGGCGCACAACTAGCGATGAGGCAACGCCTCGGGATGATGAGGAGCTGGCATGGTAACCCATCAGGTTGCCCGGGTTGAGATGTGGGGCCAGACCGTCGGGGCTCTGGCCTATCAGCCCGAGAGTGGACTGTGTGCCTTCGAATATGATCCGGTCTGGACCCGCACCGGCATCGAGATCAGCCCCATCCGGTTGCCACTTTCCAATCGGATTTATCAGTTTCCAACGCTGCCTCGCGCCACCTATCACGGCCTGCCGGGAGCCTTTGCCGATACCCTGCCGGATGACTTCGGCAATGCGGTGATCGATGCCTGGCTGGCTCGCAATGGCCGGGACCGGGACTCCTTCAATGCGTTGGAGCGTCTGCTGTATACCGGCAAACGGGGCATGGGGGCGCTGGAATATGCGCCGTCGATGGATCGCAGCCTGAATGCGACCCGCGCACTGGAGCTGGATAGTCTGGTGGCGATGGCCCAGTCGGTACTGGATCAACGCAACCTGGTAGATCGGCACCTGCAAGGCGAGGAGCAACAGGCTCTGGCGGCGATCTTTCAGGTCGGCACCTCGGCCGGAGGGGCACGGGCCAAGGCGGTGGTGGGCATCAATGCCGCCAGAACCGAGATCCGCAGTGGTCAGGTTGAGTTACCGGCCGGTTTTGAGCACTACCTATTGAAGTTTGATGGCGTCGTGGAGCACGCACAGGGTCGGGAAACATTCGGTGATCCCCAGGGGTTTGGTCGCATGGAGTATGGGTACTACCTGATGGCTAAGGCGGCGGGGATCAACATCTCGCCCTGCGAGTTGCTGCTGGAGGGGGAGCGGGCGCATTTCATGACCAAACGCTTCGACCGGCAGGGCAACCAGAAGATCCACTACCAATCCCTCTGTGCCATGGACCACGCCGATTACAAGACGCCGGGCGGTTATAGCTATGAGCAACTGTTCAGTCTGATGCGCACCCTGCGCTTGAACAAGGCCCAGGCGTTGGAGCTCTATCGGCGGATGGTGTTCAACATAGTGGCGCGTAATCAGGATGACCATACCAAGAACTTTGGTTTCATTCTCGCTGATCGGCAGCGCTGGGAGCTGGCACCGGCCTTTGATATTGCCTTCAGCTACAAGCCGGGCTCTCCCTGGGTCAATGCCCATCAGCTGTCGCTCAATGGTAAACGGGATGACTTTACGATGCCGGATCTGCTGAGTCCGGCCGCCAGTTTTCTAAAAGAGGCGCGGTCGATCATTGACGAGGTGGTGACCACCGTTGCCGAGTGGCCCCGTTTCGCTCAGGAGGCTGGGGTCGCACCGGAGTTTGCCCGGCAGATCCAGGCCTGCCATCGGTTAAATTTCCGCTAAGACTCAGCATGTTCTATGTCTGGTGTGGCGAAAGGGGCCGGATTTCCACGATAGGGGCCGTTCTCGGTGTTCCGTTATCCCTGTTGGCCCGAGGGTGTAATAACCTGCGCCATTCGAGTCACAACCTCCGGCATGATGGTTTGCCAGTAGTGCCAGGTGTGGCCACCCGCCGTATAGTGAAAGGGGAGTGTCACGCCAGCCTGGCGCAGATAGTGCTCCAGATCGTGGTTGCTTTTCAGGCTGGTCTTATCCTGCTCGCCGCAATATAGCTGCGGTGCCTGGATGCTCGTCACCCGCTTGGGGTCCCACTGGGTGAGCGGCCCCATATCGAAGAAGCCGGAGAGGGCGACGCTGGTGGCGAAGCGGTTCGGGTAGAGATAGGCCAGGTTGAAGGCACCGAAGCCCCCCATGGAAACGCCGAGCAAGGCGCGCTGGCTCGGGTTTTCACTCAGACCCCACTGTGCCGTATGGGGCAATAAATCCTGCATCAGAAATCGCTCGGTCGGCCCTTGGTAGAAGCTCTTGCCGCCATCGACCATCAACAGCGCCATGGGCGGGATCTTTTTCTGGGCGATCAGGTTATCCAGCAGGGTGGGCAGATCCCCGTCGTTGACCCACTGGTGGCGATCCATGCCATAACCATGCAGCACCAGGGCCCAAGGCAGGATGACATCGGGTGTCACCCCGGCCGGTCGGTAGAGCAGCAGTGGGCGCACGCCCAGCTCATGGCTGTTCAAACTCAGCTCCTGCAAGGTGCCGCGTTCGCGGCTGTCGGCTCTGGGCACGAAGAGGGGGTCCTGAGTGCCCACCTGCAGCATGGAGTTATACCCCCCTTGGCCATCGGCGTGCTTGAGCGGGTTGTGGGTGTCGGTAAGCCAGAGGCCATCTTGCACAAATTTATAAGACCAACGACCGGGTTCCAGATAAACGGTCAGTTGCCACTGGCCTTGGCCGTTTTTGACCATGGGCAGTGTATCGGCTTGCCAGTCATTCATCTCGCCCGCTAGAAACACCGCCTTGGCTGCTGGGGCCCGCCAGGTGAAGGTTACCGCCTTACTTCCCGGTTGCGGGCTCAGGCTGGGTTCGAGGAGGGGATCGGGCTTGTTGCCGCCCCTGATTTTACGGGCGTCACTGCGATGCAGACTCACGGTGCCTCCTTGCTGAGTGCTCTGGTAGGTCAGGGCCATGGCATCCTCTTTGGCCTGATAGGTCAAGTGCATTTTCCCCTGTTGGGGGTCGCCCTCTATCTTCCAGTCGAGGGTCAGCGGCTCGGTCTGCGCTATGGTGGCGATGGCATCAAATTGCAGCTCGGCCTGCTGATAATCGGCATCGAGCTTGCGCCAGTAGTGCACCTTCATTTGCTTGGCATCCAGAGGAGAGAGGGTGAGGGCGTCACGAAAGCCATCTCTCCACTGACCTTGCCAGCGGGTTGCGGTCACATCACTGGCCTGGGCCGTCAGGGCGGACAGCAGCAGGGGAATAACGGCGTAGCGGGTCATATACGGGCTCCTTGAGGTTGACCTGCCATCACCCTATGCGAGCCGCCTTTTCGAAGCTTGATAGTTTGCGCCAACCGACCAGACATACAAAAAACACATAAAAACAATGGGTAAAGTTTTATGGTTGAGGTGTCGTACTGTCGGCCGGTTTGATGTTCTCGCGGTTTTTACCAAAGCTGATAACCGGAGCTGGGGGTGGTGCGTACCGGCAGTGTGAGGCGAAAATGCCTCTCGCGCGCATGAGGGAAATGCAGCTCTACCGGGGCATCGGCAAAGTGCCAGCCGCTATGAAAGATCCACTGGGCATAACAGTGGTACATAAAGACTGGCAGCAGGGTTTCGTCGCCCTGTAGGGTAAAGGTGGCCCTAAAACCTGCGGGCAGGATCAGGGTCGCAAGCCCGGCCGGTGCGGTCCCAGCCCTGGCTTTTACGGCGACCATGACACAAAAATCGTGGCACTGGCCGGGGCGCGGCTTGTAGATAAACACCCGCGGGGTCTGTCCCGGACCAAACAGGGTCTGGAGATCGGCGCTCAGACGCTGGGTCAGCCGCATCAGCGGCAGGCCGTTCATCTGATCCGGATGCATGATGGCGCTGAGGCCCCATAGCGCTTGTTCCGGTGCCTGGCTGAGCCGCGGCTGCTGCTGGCGCTGGGCGTTCAATTCGCCGAGCACAGCTTCATCCAGGAGAGGCCTGTGGTAGTTATGGGTCAGGCAACCCTGCTGACGAAATTCACTGGGGCTCATAAAGTAATGGCGGCGGAAGGCGCGGCTAAAGGCCTCATGGCTGCCAAACTGACAGTCGAGGGCCAGACCGAGGATATCCGGATGGCCCTGCACCAGTTGCTGGGCTGCCAAGGTTAGACGACGCCCGCGTACATAGCTGGCGAGACTCTCACCCACCGAGTCGGCAAAGTGGCGCTGCAACGAACGCAGCGACATGGCCGCCGAGGCGGCGATATCCTGCGCCGTCAGCGGCTCAAACAGATTGCTTTCCAAAAATTCTCCGGCATAGAGCAAGCGCTCCCTGTCCATCTGCGGTTCTCCATTCGAGTCATCTGGCCCCAGCATAACAAATCAAGGGGACAGTGGAGTCCACAAGGTGGTGCGTCAGGAGAGCTATTTCGCTGTTTTGGGAGCTGACCCTGATGCCGATAGGGGTATAGTTGGGGGAGTTGATAATCGGATTCGACTAGGCCTGCTTAACGTTGAGCAGGCCTAGTCAGTTGTTGCGGGTTTTCGGCCAACGAGTGGGTCAGGAGTGCTCGCCAGTAGCTAACAGGCTCTGCAGTTGCCGGACAAAAGCCGACGGCTCCCCCAAAAAAGGTGCAATCGGGATCAGCTCGCCTTGCCGCTCTAGTCCCAGGGTGGGGTAACCTTGTCCCCCCAGGCGCCCTAGCCATTGCTGACTCTCGGCCAGATGCCCGACCAGATCCGCTTGCCCATAGTGGGTGACAAAGGCGGTTTCATTGACACACTGCTCCTCTGCCAGTGCCGTCAGCCGCGGTAAATGGCCTATCCAGTGGCCATCCCGGTAATGGCTTTGTTGAATACGAGTAAGCAGTTGAAAGCCACTGCCTCCGAGTTTGGTGATTGCCAGAATGGCCAGGATGGGTGGTTCAGAGTCCAAACTATAGGCGGGGTTTAACAGCAGTTCGTTGAAATAACGCTTGCCAAAGTGCTGACCAGTCAGGGCCTCGATCCGCTCGTCATGAGGACGCACATAATCCCGCAAGGCGGTGCCCATGGCTTGACGGCGGGAGCCTAACCAGAGTCCTCCGGCGTGGAGTTCTATCGCGACACCGGATAGTTGGCTGGCTGCCTAGATCAGTGGCGCTGCGCCGTAGCACCAGCCACAGAGGGGATCATAGATATAGTGCAATCGGGTTTGCGGCATGTTTACCTCCAGACGGGGCTCGATAAAAATGGCCGGGCGTCGGGCCCGGCCGCAGGCTTACCATTTCATCTCGCCGGTATTGACCTTGGCGCTGATGGCCATTCCCTCATCGACCGGCAGGGCTGGGTAGGCCGCCTTGAGCTTCTGGAGCAGCTCGCTCGAATTCTTGCTCTGGCTCAGGGCCTGTTCGTAGAACTTCAGGTAGTCATGGGTAAAGGTGACGGCGGCACTTCCTTGGGGCTCTGTGCCCAGAAAGTGGCCCGGTACGACCCGCTTGGGATGCAGGGCTGCAAGATGCTCCAACGCCGTCGTCCACTCCAATCGTGCGGTCTGGCTCTGGCTGTCGGCGGTCCAGATATGTTGCCCGGCACTGACCAGTACGCCACCGAAGGCGGTCTGGATGGACGGTGCCCACAGATACGCTTGATGGGTGTCCCGCTCCTTGATCTCGAGGGTTTCGCCTTCCAGCGTCAGGGTGCTGCTGCTGAGCAGGGTGGGAACAAACAGACGCTTGGGTGCCTGTTTACCCAGAATGGGACCCCAGTAGGCCAGCTTGGCGTCCTTGGTCTGCTGGATATGGTCGATGATCTGCTGGGTCGCCACGACCTTGACATGGGGAAAGGCCGCCTTGATGGGCTCCAGACCAAAATAGTAATCCGGATCACCCCCGCTGATCACCACTGTGGTCAGCGTCTTGCCACTGTGCTGGATCAGATCCACCAGCGCCTTGCCGTCGGTCACGCTGAATTGGGCATCCACCAGGATTGCCTCTTTCTGGCCACTCACCAGAGTGGAGGAGACCGGGAATATGGCTTTTTCTCCCGGGTTGTAGACAGTGATATGCAAGGGGGCAGCCAGTGTGCTGGCGCTGGCCAGCGTGGTGACCAGCAGGGTGCTCAGGCGCAAGGTATCGAAGGTTTTATTCATCTTATGGGTTCTCATCGTGGGGGGGCCGTTACCGGCGATGAGAGAAGTTTATTGGATCAATGTGCTGACATATACGGCATAATAAGCACATAACTGTTGCATATATCGAGCAAATGACATGGACCGATTGACCGCCCTGCGCGTATTCGTGGCCATTGTGGAGCGTGGCAGCCTGAGTGCCGGCGCCGAACAACTGGAGATCTCCCGCGCCATGGCGTCGCGCTATCTGGGTGAGTTGGAACGCTGGATGGGAGCACGCTTGCTGCATCGCACCACCCGGCGGCAGAGTCTGACCAGTGCCGGTGAAGCCGCGTTGCAGCGGGCCCGGGCCATGCTAGCGCTGGGGGAGGAGATGGAACAAGTTGCTGCGAGCCAGAGTGCTGCTCCCAAGGGACAGTTGCGTATCACCTGCAGTTACTCGCTGGCCGAGGCCCTGCTGGTGGCGGCTGCCCATGAGTATCTGGCCCTGTGGCCGGGGACCGGCATCGATGTGCTGGTGCTGGATCGGACCGTGGATCTGGTGGCGGAGCGCATCGACTTGGCCTTACGGATCAGCAATGAACTGGACCCCAATCTGGTAGCTCGACGTCTGGGGGTCTGTCATTCCGTAGTGTGCGCTTCACCCGAGTACCTCAAGGCCCATGGCATTCCGCAGCAGGTCCAGGATCTGGCGCATCACAATTGCCTGACCTACAGCTATTTCGGTAAGAGTTTATGGACGTTTGACAGTCCGGATGGACCGGCATCCGTTCCGGTCAGTGGCACGTTCAGCGGCAATATCTCCAACCTGTTACTCAGTGCGACTCTGAAGGGCTGCGGTATCAGTTTACAGCCGAGTTACTCGGTGGCCTCCTTACTGGCTCAGGGGCAGCTGGTGGCGTTATTACCCGAGTGGACCCCCATCAGCATGGGCATTCACGCCGTGTATGGCACCCGCAAACAGATGTCGCCGCTACTGCGCAGCTTTGTGGATTTTCTGGTAACCCGGATGGCCGCCGATCCCCTGTGGCGCTAGCCTCGCAACATTCGGCGGCTGCGGTGCCGAGGGTCCGGCTGTGGCCACGCCATGGCGCAAAGGGTCATGGGTTGCGAGGCTGCGGTTTCTAGGTTGTGTTTTTTAGGCAATATGCCGCCGGAACAGGCGCAAGGCCAGTGACAGGGTACAGAGGGAAAAGAGCAGCAATGGCCAGAGTTGGGGCCAGCATTCAGCCAAGCCGAACCCCTTGAGGAAGACCCCCTTGAGCAACAGGATGAAGTAGGTGAGGGGGTTGATGTGCGCCAGCCCTTGAAAAATCAGCGGCATATTCTCGATGGGGGCCACATAGCCCGAGAGGTTCACCGCCGGTACCATGAAGCAGAAGACGCCCAGAAACGCCTGTTGCTGGTTGGTACACAGCGACGAAATAAAGAGCCCTATGCCGGCCAGCGCCAGCCCGTAGGCCAGCATGCCGCTGATGAGGGCAGGCAGCGAGCCGGTAAAGGGGACGCCATAGAGAAAGTGGGCGACCAAGGCGATAAAGCCGCCCTGCATAAAGGCCACCAGCATCCCGGGGATTGCCTTGCCTGCCATGATATAGGCCGGAGTTAGCGGCGAGACCAGAAGCTGATCGAAGGTGCCCTCTTCGCGCTCCCGGGCCACCGACAAGGCGGTGACGATGAGACAGCCGATGGTGGTGATGATGGCTACCAGACTCGGTAGCACATGCCACTTGAACTCCAGGTTCGGGTTATACAGATGGCGCACCAGCAGGGTTGCTGGGGGCTCGCCCACACTCTCTTTTTGATACTGCTGGATGATCTGGCTGGCATAGCTGGCGGCAATCTGGCCGCTATTAGAGCGGCGGCCATCCACCAGCAGTTGCACGCCCGTACTCTGCCCGAGCAGCAGGCGGCGGGAGAAATCCGCCGGAATATGCACCGCTAATAAAACCTGTTGATCATCAATGGCTTTTTGCAGAGTCGGCGCATCATGGATACTCATTATCAGGCTAAAGGCGCTGGCCTGACTCAGGCGTTGTACCAGCTCGATACTTTGCGCCGAGCCATCCTCATCGTAGATGGCCAGCGAGCTGTTGCGCACCTCTAGCGTGGCGGCAAAGGGGAAAATGGCCGTTTGCAGGATCACCGGCATGATGAGCAGCATGCGTCCCTGCTTGTTGTTGAGCAGCGCCTGCAACTCTTTACGGATCAGGCAAAGCAATCGATAGAGCATGGGGTCAGTCCAGAGTGCGACGGGTCTTGAGGGCAGTTAGCCCCAGCCAGAAGATACACAGCAGTAGTAAAAACAGCACGTTGGGCCCTAGTACTTGCGGCAGCGTGCCCGCCTGAAACAGGGTCTGCAACGAACTGGCGTAGTAACGGGCGGGAATGATATGGGTGAACCACTGCAGGGGCAGCGGCATGCTGGCAATCTCGAACACAAAACCCGAGAGCATCATGGCGGGTAGAAAGGCCGCCGTCAGCGCCGCTTGGGCTGCATTGAACTGATTGCGCATTACGGTGGAGAGAAACAGCCCCATGCCGAGGGCACAGCCGAGAAACAGGGTGGTAACCACAAACAGCGCTAGCAGCGAGCCGCGAAACGGCACCTGCATCACATAGACGGCCACCAGCAGACAGAGCCAGGAGGCGAGCATGCCCAGCACATAGTAGGGCAGTATCTTGGAAAGCAGCAGTTCGGCGCGAGTCACCGGCGTGGCCAGCAGCGCCTCCATGGTGCCGCGCTCCCACTCCCGCGCCACCACCAGCGAGGTCAACAGAGCCCCTATGATGGTCATCACCACGGCAATCGAGCCCGGCACCAGAAAGTTGCGGCTGATATTGCTCTCGTTGAACCAGCTCCGGGTGAGGATCTGGATGTGCTCTTGCGGGTTCTGCCCATGTTCCAGGCTGTTGGCTCGTCGCCAGTTATCCCAGATCCCCTGCACATCAGAGGCGACAAACTGGGCGGTATTGGGCTCGGCACCGTCCACCAGCACCTGCAGGGTGGCGGCGTTGTGCCCCTGAGCCCACTGGGCGGAGAAGTCATTGGGAATGATGACAATGCCCCGCAACTTGCCCGCCGCCAGTTGCGCCATCAGTTCGGGGCGGGAGCTACCTTTCTGGATGGCAAAGACGGTACTGGCACGCAACGCCTGTTCAAAGCCGATGGCCGGGGCACCGCTCTCTTCGCGCAGCAACCCCAGCCGCAGGTGGTTGGCATCCAGATTGATGGCGTAACCCAGTACAAACAGCAGGATCACCGGCATGATAAAGGCGATGAGGATACTGCTGGGGTCGCGGAGGATCTGGTAGCTCTCCTTGCGACAGAGGGCCCACAGGCGACGGGGGGATAGGCGACTCATAGTTCTGCCTCCTCGACCAGCTGGATAAAGGCATCTTCCATGGTGGGATTAGGCAGAGCCTCGTTAGCCACGCGCTGCTTGAGATCATCCGGGGTCCCCAGCGCGAGTGTGCGGCCGCGATAAATGAGGGCGATGCGATCGCAGTACTCGGCCTCGTCCATGAAATGGGTGGTCACCATGATGGTGACGCCCTTATCGGCCAGACCGTTGATATGGGTCCAGAATTCCCGGCGTGTCACCGGGTCGACCCCCGAGGTGGGCTCGTCGAGAAAGAGCACGGGCGGCTCGTGCATCACGGCGCAGGCCAATGCCAGCCGTTGCTTGTAACCCAGTGGCAGCGACTCGGCTAGGGAATCCAGATAGGGGGCGAGATCGAAGGCTTCCACCATCTGGGCCATTTTCTTCTGTTGCTTGTTGCCCTGCAGACCATAGATGCCGGAAAAAAACTGCAGATTCTGCGCCACCGTCAGCTGGGCATAGAGGGCAAATTTTTGCGCCATATAGCCCAATTGTTGCCGTGCCTGGGAGGGGCTTTTTTTGAGGCTATAACCCATCACCAGCGCCTGGCCTTCGCTGGGTTTGAGCAGGCCGCACTCCATCTTGAAGGTGGTCGACTTACCCGCGCCGTTGGGTCCCAGCAGGCCGAATATTTCACCCCGTTGGACGCTAAAACTCACCTGGTCGGTGGCGACAAAATCCCCAAAGCGCTTGGTCAGTTGATGGGCTTCGATGACAGGTGCCGTATCTGGCCCGTGATTCGAGTGCAGATCCGGCATCAGCTCGGCGAGCACGGAGTCGCCCCCCGGGCCTCCTCCCAGCAGGCTGATAAAGGCATCTTCCAGACGGGGTTCGGCGGCGCGATAGACGGCCTGTTCTCCGGCCTGCAGCGCCGCCAGATCCGGGCATTCAGCCCCCTCGCGCAGCATCAGCCGTATCTCCTTGCCCTGGATCACGCCGTCCATGACCGCGGGCAACCGCAACGCCCGTTGCAGCAGGGGGCGGCGGGCCGTCCCGAGATGGGTCATATTCCAGCAGCGACCCTGCATGGGAGCCTTGAGCGCTTGAGGCGTTCCACTCGCCAGCAGTTGCCCCTGACTCAGCAGCAACACCTCGTCACACAGTTCGGCTTCATCCAGATAGGCGGTACTCCAGAGTACTGTCATTCCCTGTTGGGTCAGTTCGCGCACCATGGCCCACAGCTCGCGCCGCGAGAGGGGATCGACCCCGACACCGGGCTCATCCAGCAGCAGGATCTGGGGCCGCCCCAGCAGGGTGCAGGCCAGCCCCAGTTTTTGCTTCATGCCGCCGGAGAGCTTGCCGGCATAGCGGTCGGTAAAGCGGGCGAGATCGGTAAAGGCCAGGAGTCGCTCGAGCCGCTCCTTGCGTTCCTGGCCCAACACCTGACGCAGATCGGCATAGAGGGCCAGGTTCTCGGCGACTGTGAGATCTTCGTAGAGGCCGAACTTTTGCGGCATATAGCCCACCTGCTCGTGCAGGTTCGAGCTTTGGCTCTGAGCCGTGGCAAAGGGATCGATCCCGGCCACCCGCACTGAACCGGAACTTGGGGTCAATAGCCCGGCCAGAATGCGCAGCAAGGTGGTCTTGCCCGCGCCGTCCGGCCCCACCAGCCCGGTGATGGTGCCGTGCCGAACCTGCAACGAGACATCGGCCAGTGCCGGTTGTGGCGCCTTGGCAAACTGCTTGCTCAGCTGGCACACATCGATGGCCGTGGCCGGATCGGGCGAAGGCGTTAAGGAGTTCATGGGGCGACCCGGACCGTGATGGGCATCCCCTGACGCAACTGGCTGTCGGCATCTTCGACCACCACCCGGATACGGTAGACCAGCGAGGTGCGCAGATCTCGGGTCTCCACCGGCTTGGGGGTAAATTCGGCATTGGGTGAGACAAAGCCCACCACGCCATGATAGGGGGTATCCGGACGTGAATCGCTCCAGAGTGTCACCTTCTGCCCTGCCGGAAATTGCCCGAGCTGGGGTTCTGCCACATAGGCCCGTACCCAGACGGGTTGGGTCAGCGACAGGGTAAATGCGGGGGCGCCGACCGGCATCATCTCACCCAGTTCAACGGCACGGGTAAGGATAATGCCATCGCTCGGAGCCTTGAGCACGGCATCGGATACGGCCAGTTGGGCCGAGGCGAGGGCGGCGAGCGCCTGAGCCAGATTGGCATCCGACTCGGCCAGCTCCTGGGCTCGAAAGCCCGCTTGCATCTTCTGCCATTCAGCTTGCGTCACCTTGAGTTGCGCCGCCGCCTGATCCCGTCGTGACAGGGCGCTATCCAGCGCATTTTGCGTGGTGGCGCCACTGGGTTTGAGGGTCCGCAACCGCACGAGCTGGCGTTCGGCTTCGGTCAGCGCCGCCTGGGCGGCCGCCACCTGGGACTTGGCCTGTTGCTGCTCCTCCTGCCGATAGCCTTGGTGCAGCATATTATTGCGCGCTTGCAGGGCGGCCACGTTGGCTTCGGCACTGTGCAGGCTATTCATCAGCGGCTCCGGGTCCTGGGTGGCCAGTACATCACCGGTGTGAATACGAGCTCCTTCATCGACGGCGACCGAGGCGATGCGACCGGCGACCCGAAACGAGAGTGTCGCCTCGCGGATATCGACGTTGCCATAGACTTGTGCTGCTCCCTCCTGCGGCTGACCAATCTGACCGGTGAGGTAGAGGGCCAGCAGCGCCACGGCACCAATAGCCACAGGCACTAGTACTTTTTTATTCATGAGGTTCCCCATCGAGGACTTGGTTAGCTGGATTGAGTTGAGCTGGCTTGAGTTGAGCTGTAGTGCGTGGGGCTGGATTGTCGGGCGTTGGGTTGGCCCGAATGCCTTGCAGCGCCCAGTGCAGACGCTGGCGGGCCGCGAGCGGATCAGCCATCCAGCTGAGGATCGGCGCGGCACGGGCGGGTAACCAGTCACAGTGTTGCAATGGTCCACGGCTGAGCAGCAGGGGGCCGCCCAGGGCAGACATGATAAACAGCAGCTGATGATGCGGCTCCGCAGCCGGCAGATCCCCCTCAGCCTGGGCCGCCGCGATCAGCTCCAGCAGTAACTTGGGGTGACGCCCCGGTAGACTCTGCACAAAGCGCTGGGCGGCGGGCTCTCCTGCCAGTGCATCGGCCAGCAGATGGCCGATCAGGGTGGCATTTTCGGCCAGCAGATCGACGATCTGTTCCAGCACCGCCTGTAAACGGGCAAAAGCGCTGTGGTGTTCGGGAGCCTGGGTGGTGTGGGCGATGGCGGCAAACATGGGGGCATACCAGAGCTCCACCAGCTCATCGAGAAACTGCTCCCGATTGCCGAAGTGATAGACAAAGCTGCCCAAATTGACTCCGGCACTGGCCGCCACTTCGCGCACCTTGAGGCCTCGCAACCCCTTCTCGCGACAGAGCTGTAAACCGTGAGCCAACAACAGTTGGCGAGTTGGATGAATAGTGTTCATGACTTGAATTTATACGCATGTATAATAAAGGTCAATGGCGGCGAAGAAATAACACCTGGCGACACTGAACTTGTGTGCGTCGAAGAGTTCATGCCGTGAATTTAGGCCTGTGAGATCCAGCGACTGGATGGCGGGATCGGGAGCCGCTTGCTCCTGGCCGCCAACAAAAAAGGCCAGTCACCTGACTGGCCTTGGGGGTGTTATGGGAGGGGTTAACCGAGCAGCAAGCCACCGGCTCCGGCCAGCATGCCGACCAGAAGGACTACGGCTGTGGTCAGCCACAAAGCTCGGGTCGGGAAGGCTTGGCGCAGCATCATCAACGAAGGCAGGCTTAATGCCGGCAGCGTGATCAGCAGCGCCAGCGCCGGACCCATGCCCATACCTGCGGTCATCAGGGTCTGGGTGATGGGAATCTCAGCGGCGGTGGGTATGACAAACAGACAACCGGCTACGGCCATCGCCAGCATCCAGCCCAGGGTATTACCGATGACGCCCTCGGCGTGGGGGAACAGCCAGCTCTGGGCTGCGCCCAGCAACATGACGGCCAGCACATAAGGGGGGATCGTACTCCAGAACAGGTGCCACAGGGACGTCATCCAGCGTTGCCAGAAACGGGTGTCTGAGTCGCTGGTTTGCAAGGGCAGTTGATCGCCAACCGGGAGCTCATCAGCACACCAGCGATGGACCGAAAAGCCGACGCCGAGGAGGATAAGTATCCCCGCCAGCAAGCGGATCAGGGTGAACTGCCAGCCCAGGATAAAGCCCATAAAGATCAGTGTCGCCGGATTGAGCAACGGGTTACCCAGCCAGAACGCCAGAGCGCCGGTCATGGAGACCGACTGCTTGCGCATGCCTGCCGCCACTGGGGCCGCGCAACAGGTACACATCATTCCAGGCAGCGCGAACAGGGTACCCAAGAGGGTGCCGCGTGCCGCACTGCGTCCCAACAGACGGAATAACCAGTCGCGGGGGATCAGGACCTGGATCAAGGAGCCCAGCAGTATACCCAGGACCGCAGCCTTCCACACCGCCTTGAAGTAGCGCAGGCTGTAATCAATCGCCGAGGTGATCGGGTGGCTGTCCAGTTTGGTCAGGATCGAATCACCGATGGAGTGACTCTGGGCTGCCAGTAGTGCCTTGCCGTAATAGGGTTGCCACTTCACATACCAGAGGCCGACCGCCACCACCAGCAAGAATAGCGCCGGTTTCCAGAAGGCGAACGCCCCACGTTCCTTCACTGCCGAAGCCTGGTTACTCATAGTGTCTTTTTCCCTTGCCTGTCTATCTGGATGAAGAGGCGTCGCAACAGACCCTCCATGTGTTGGGTGGCAAGACTAACATGTGGCCCGTATACGACAAAAGCGCTGAGCGACACACGGCGTCAGGATTCAAAGCCGAGCCCCAGCTTGTCCATCAGGCGCAGGAACCAGTTGCGACGCCCTTGTTGATGGTCGGCCCGGTCCAGACACCATTGCATCAGGCGAACCACCGGATAGGCAATGGGCTCTGGCGGGAATGGCAGCGCCCGTTGTCGCACCATGCGCAAGCGGGTGCGTTCGGTATCCAGTCCATACACTCTATCCAGCAACACATTGGCGGCAAAGCGGCTGGCTCCGACGCCAAGACCGGTGAAACCGGCCGCATAGGCGACGCGTCCGCCATGAGCATGGCCGAAAAAGGCGCAAAAACGGGTCGAGGTATCGATGGCGCCTCCCCACTGATGGCTAAATTTCAGCCCGGCCAGTTGCGGGAAGGTGGTGAAAAAATGGCTGGCCAGCCGTTCGAACGAAGCGGGGCGGGCATCATACTCCTCCTTGATCTGACCGCCGCGGTAGTAGAGGGTGTCATAACCGCCAAACAGGATGCGATTGTCGCGGGTGATGCGGTAGTAATGGAACTGATTGGCGGTGTCGGCCAGCCCTTGTCGATTGTGCCAACCGATGGCCGCCAGTTGCGACTCGTTTAACGGCTCGGTCATCAACGCATAGTCATAGACGGGCAACGTATGCAGGCGGTAGCGCTTGAGCAGAGAGGGGAACACATTGGTCGCCAGGATCACCCGGGAGGCATCCACCTGACCGTGGCCTGTGGTCAGGCGAGTCGTTTCCCGCGATAGCTGGCTCAGTTGTTCGACGGCCGACTCTTCATACAGGCGTACGCCCAGCCTGCTGGCAACCCGTGCCAGACCCACGACCAGCTTGGCGGGATTGAGCATGGCGGTGCCCTGACGATCCCAGTTTCCCGAGAGGAAGGTAGGGGAATTGACTTCGGCCCGGACTTGCTGCTGGTCGAGATACCCTTCGCCGTGCAGTGCCTGATCCTGGTGGGGCTCCACGGCTACTACCAGTTCGCCGGTGCGCTCGAAATCACACTCGATCTGGTATTTGCGGATCGTGGCTTCCATCTCGTCGAGGTTGGCCAACCCCATGGCTTGAAGTGTCTCGAACTCTTCCGGCCAGCGGTTTTGACCATTTTTTTCACCATGGGTCAGGCTGGCCTCACAGAAGCCGCCGTTGCGTCCGGATGCCGCCCAGCCGAGTTGCCGAGCTTCCAGCAGGATCACCTCGGCATCGGGGTGGCGCTCCTTGGCCAGCAGGGCGGTCCACAAGCCGACGAGGCCACCGCCGACAATCGCCAGCTCGGCGCGGGTTTCACCGCTCAGGTGGGGATAGCTCGGGCGCTCGGTGAGATCATCCAACCAGAAGGGGGCGAATTTGGTCGCGGCCAGCGAGGCGCGGATCACCTCGGGGCTGGGGGGCTGCCGTTCAAAAACCGTTTGTAACATCCTGTTTTCCTCATGGTGTGAGCGCTTATTTACCGGTCATCATCTATTTACCTGTCATCACCTTGGTCCATTCCCGGGTGATGACGCGATTGATCTTGGCTGGCAGTACCTTCTGGGCAAACATTCTGGGCTTCATCTCATCGGTGAAGTAGATGTTGGGGTTGGTGCGGATCGACTCATCCACCTGAGGCAGGGCCGCCAGATTGGCATTGGCATAGGAGACATAGTTGGTGATCTTGGCAATCACCTCCGGTCGCATCAGGTAGTTGATAAAGGCATGGGCATTATCCGGATGCTTGGCATCTTTGGGAATCACCAACATGTCGTAGAACAGATCGCTACCCTCTTTGGGAACCACATAATCGACGGTCACACCATTTTTTGCCTCTTGGGCCCGCATGGATGCCTGCATGATGTCGCCTGACCAACCGATGGCGACACAGATATCACCATTGGCCAGATCATTGATGTACTGGGAGGAGTTGAAATAGGTGATATAGGGCCGCAGGGTACTCAACAACTGGCTTGCATCCTTGTAGTCACTGCTTTGGAGCGAGTTGGGCTCGCGGCCCATATAACGCAATGTGACACTGAAGATATCGGTCGGTGAATTCAGGAACGCGACCCCGCATTTGTGGAGTTTGGCAAGATTGGCGGGGTTTAAGACGGCATCCCAGCTGTTCATCTTGAAATCCGGCCCCATGACGGCAGCGACTTTCTCGACGTTATAGCCAATCCCGGTGCTGCCGCCCAGATAGGGCATGGCGTGGGCATTATCCGGATCTTTTTCCTGCAACAGGGCCATGATCTCCGGGTCCATATTCTTCAGATTGGGCAGCTTGCTCTTATCCAGCGGCATGAAGACTCCGGCCTGCAATTGCCGACCGAGAAAATCCGAGCTGGGAACCACCAGGTCAAATCCGGTATTGCCAGACAGCAGTTTGGCCTCCAGCACCTCGTTGCTGTCGAAAACGTCATAGGCCACCTTGATGCCGGTCTCTTTTTCAAAATTGGCGACCGTGTCCTCGGCGATGTAATCGCTCCAGTTATAGACATGCAGGATTTTTTCTTCGGCGGTAGCTGGGCCTATGACCAGGCTACTCAGCACTGAGCACATCATGAATCCTTTCCTTGTCATCGATAGTTCTTGCATCGATAGCTCTCCTGATTCTGCATACGGATATGGCGGAGCGCGTGGGCGCCGGATGAGAAGATATAACGGTTTCCATGCTTGCGACTTGTTTGCAATTCAGGGCAAAGCAACCGCTATGCCAGATCCACGTCACGGGGGACTTTTCGGGGTCGTGTGCCTGCACCTGCCCCCTGTGGCCAGGCGTATGGGCATTGCTGGTGAGGATCTGGGGTTGATGAGACGTGCTTGCGTGTGAGTGATGAGTGATCACTCGATAAATCAGCAGGATAACGGTCGTTTATCGATCTCTTTGGGTGGGGGCAGATGAAAAAGCGGATTCTTCGCCGTCAGGATAGTGATCTCGTGTGCCCGGCGGCATCAGAGCCAGGGACCAGTGGATTCAAACCGACCTCGCCAGTGTTTTATCCCCACTATTCGCCTGCAGATGCTTCTGTCATGGCACTGAAACAGGGTCGGTTGCACCTTGTTGGGGAATGTCCGGGAAAATTACGGGGTTTGATCCCGGGGGGGTTGCAGGGCGATCAGCAGCTCACCGGGGAGTGGGGTAATGGAGCCGGTCACGATGCGGGGTTTTTGTTTCGCATCCAGCACAAACATGGGGATGGCTCCGGGGTTGGCCTCCTGATAGGCCACCCAGCCAAACGCCTCACTCAGTTTGGTGGCTTTGATTTGGCCCCCGCGGGCGAGCAGGCTGCTCAGTCGCGCGAAGTTGACTTCGGCGCCGAACAGGATCTGGCGGGCGCGGAAGGTGGCGCTCTCCCGGTTGGCCTTGCCGTGGTGCTCACTGGAGCGTAACGAAAAAACCTTGTCATCCCCGTAGCGGTGGGCGAAATGCAAGACCCCGATGGCATTGTTGTGACGGTTTGGCGAGAGGGCCAGCACGGTACTGATGCTGGTGAGGGGCAGGTGCAGCTCGGCATGCTCCGACTGAGGATTGCCGAAATAACAGGGCAGGTTACTCATACGGGCTAGCTTGTAATGCTCCCAGGCCGGATCGGCGAGATAGACCGGAATACCTTGGTCGGCCAGAGCCTTACCTATGGCCCGGGCCACCGAGCTGGCGCCGATCAGCAGCCAGGTATTGGGGGATTGCTGGCGCATATCGAGCAGGTTGGCCAGTGGTACCGAGGTGAGACTCTGCAAGACCACAGTGGAGATGATGACGGCAAACACCAGGGGCACCAGCTTGTCGGCATCCGGGATGCCTGCCTGATGCAGACTGATGGCGAACGAGGCACTCACTGCCGCTGCGACTATGCCGCGAGGGGCTATCCAGCCGAGCAGGGCCCGGGCGCGCCAGGAGAGATCCGACCCCCGGGTCGAGATCAGCACGCAAATCGGCCGGGCGACAAACTGCACGACTCCCAGCAGCACCAACACCATGGGGCCGAGTTGCCACAACTGCCCCAGATCGAGGCGCGCCGCCAATAGAATAAAGATGGAGGAGATGAGGATGATGGAGAGATCCTCCTTGAACTTCAGTACTTCCTCCAGATCCAACCCATCCTGATTAGCCAGCCAGATGCCGAACACCGTGACCGTCAGCAGACCGGATTCATGACTGAGCCAGTTGGAGAGGCTGAAGGTGATCAACACCAGCGCCAACACCCCGAATTTATGCAGGCTCACCGGTAGCCAGTCTTTGCGGATCAGTAAGGTGGTGAACCAGCCGCTAAAGGCACCGAGCAGGATGCCGACGCCGAGGGTGGCGGCTAATGCCAGCAGGGTGTGGCTGACGAGATCACCGCGACTGCCAAGGAGAACGGCCTCGAAGATCAGTACCGCAAACAGGGCACCGATAGGATCTATGATGATCCCTTCCCAGCGCAGTATCCGGTTGATTTCGGTGCTGGGGCGGATCACGTTCAGCATGGGGGCCACTACCGTTGGCCCTGTCACCACCAGTACGGCCCCCAGAACCATGGCCACTCGGATATCCAGCCCGAGCAGAAAGTAACCCGTGATGGCGATAACGGCAAAGGTCGCCAGCATACCGATCGAGCAGAGGTTCCGCACCACCTTGCCGATCCCCTTGAGCTCGGTGAGGTGCAGGGTCAGGGCTCCTTCAAACAAGATGATGGCCACCGAAAGGGAAACCATGGGGAACAGCAGATCGCCGAGCAGGGCATCGGGGTCGAGAAGGCCGGAGATAGGGCCGAGCAGCAAACCGGCAAGCAACAAAAAGAGAATGGCGGGAACACGAAGAGACCAGGCCAGCCATTGGGCCAGCAAAGAAACCAGAGCGATCCCTGCCAGGGAGAGAGTAATCATGCAGACCTCGCTTTTGAGAGTGGACGGTGTGAACCGCTAGAGACGTATGGTACCAAACTGACACTCAGAGTGTCGCAGGACAAGGAGGCATCTCATACAAGTAATGACCACTGGATCATAGGTTCTGTTGTCGATGGAGTATGTTTTACACAGAACAATACATTGTTTCTAAAGGCGAAATACTTGATGTGCCCACGCCGGGGTCTGCACCGATAGTCCGTTTCCCATATGACACAGAGATGACACAGCTCTTTCTGGATTGAGCGTTGGTGGCCTGACCCTAACCTCAATGCGCGAGACCTGCACCATGATGGGGACGGATGAACGCCTAACGGATAAGTCTGTGTGATGTCGGACAATGCCGCTGGATTGTCGTGGCTTGGTCCGGGATTTGTCCGGTCTTGCGATGCCACATCTGGATTTGTGCCCTCTTTGCCATGGCATAGAACTTGATGCCCATTGCTGATAACGACGGAATGACAGAGAGAGGGTGAAGGATGATCAACGACGACTTATTGGATGCTATTGACGCAGCGGTGACCGCATCCGGTTTCACACTGGCTGGGATGGCTAGTGTCAAACAGGCCTTTGCCGGTATCCGGCTGACTTACTGTCTGGTGGATGATATGGAGGCAAAGAGGCCATTTCGGGAGTGTGATGGGTTCAGTCTGTTTCTGGTCGGTGCCAGTGACCACTGCTTGGGGTTGACCTACGACTTTGACCAGGCGATTGGGGTGATCATCGCTGAGGAGTAGGTTTTGCCCCTCGACGTTGGCGTGATGGCTGGGCCGTAGGGCTTTGAGCCGCTCAGCCTCGATGGAGCCGATAGAGCGCGGCCACATTGTAGGCGGTCTGGATCAGGTTGGTTCGGGCACAGGCTAATGCCTCGGATAGGGGCATGGCACGGTTGACCACGGCAAACACGGCATCCAGACCATATTGATGTACCACCTGATAATCGTCGGAGAGACTGCCGCACAGGGCGATCACCGGCTTGCCGAAACGCTTGGCACAAAGGGCCACCCCGATGGGAGTCTTACCGTGTATGGTCTGGCTATCGATCCGACCTTCCCCTGTGATCACCAGATCGGCATCCGCCACTGCCTGTGCCAAGTGCAATGCCTCGATCACAATTTGAATACCGGGCTTGAGCTCGGCATTCAAAAGCCCCAGCAATGCCGCTCCCATGCCTCCTGCGGCTCCAGCGCCGGGACTCTCTCGCACCGACTTACCGCTCGCTTGTTCGATGCAGGTGGCGTAATGCGCCAGGTTGGCATCCAGAACCGCGACCATCTCAGGCGTGGCCCCCTTTTGTGGGCCAAACATCGCCGAAGCTCCTGTGGGGCCACACAAGGGGTTGTCGACATCACAGGCTACTTCGATGCTCATCCCAGCTAGCCGGGGATCCAGCCCCTGAAGATCAATGGTCGCCAGCTCGGCGAGACCCGCACCGCCTAAGGGAATCGCATCCCCCCGAGCATCGAGGAATCGCCCCCCGAGCGCCTGGATCATACCGGCACCGCCATCGTTGGTAGCACTGCCGCCTATGCCCAGGATCAGCCGGGTGATGCCCCGATCCAGGGCGGCCAAGATCAGCTCGCCGGTACCGAAACTGCTGGTCAGCAAGGGGTTGCGTTGCTCGGGAGGTACAAGATGGAGTCCAGAGGCCGCCGCCATTTCTATGACTGCCTGCTGTCTGTCTCCCAGCAGGCCGATAAAAGCGCTCACGGGTAAGCCGAGGGGGCCGGTCACAGTAACCGGCTCTATGCGTCCCCCGGTTGCATCCACCAGGGATTGCACAGTCCCCTCACCACCATCCGCCATTGGTAATTTGATGTAGGTTGCATCAGGTAGCAATTGCTTGAACCCGGCCTCGATGGCTTCTGCCACCGCCATGGCGCTCAAGCACTCCTTAAATGAATCCGGGGCGATCACAATTTTCATGGCGGTCTGTCCCTCAAGAGATGATGCGATATCCACAAATACGAGAGTAAGTACGAATTCTTCCAAAAGCAAAAAGGGCTACCACTCAATGAGTTGTAACCCTTTGTTTTAACTGGTGCCGGAGTACAGATCTAGTCATCACCTGTTCACCGGCCCCGACTTGCTCACCATTGACAGGGTGAGAGATGGTGTTGAATGCGCGCCATTCGGAGCTGAACTCCATCATGGAATCCGATGCTATAGCCGTCCAGATAGCTCGGTACCGAGTAGATTATGGGGATCCAAAGACGCCAGGTTCTCAGGCGAAGTTCCCATTGGGGGCGTCGTCGTTGGTTGTATAGAGCATGTTGGTGGCCCAACAGATATCCAGAGAGGTATAAGTCAACAATCATCTCGTGCCTCCATTATCGCCCGTGGTGTCTGTCATTTGCGGTTCCCTAATATGGTTGGAACGTGGTTCGTTGCTGCCAGTCGACTCGGAGTAGGCTGGGGGGATGAGGGCAGTTAAATAGGTACTCTGACAGCTGATCTACGAGCAAGCGATCCATCTCGCTAGCGAGGCCGCGCGCGCCCAGCAGCAGGGTCTCTGGTTTATTCCGGGTTGTATTGACTATCGCCTCTATCAATGTCGGGCTTACCTCCAGCTCCATGCTGTGCAAGCGCAGGCATCGTTCGCATAGGTTGTTAACAAACTTGATGGCTACGCCATGAAGATCCCTAAGAAAATCAAACACAAGGATGTTGTCTTGTCCGCCCAACCGCCCTAAAAGTTCTGGTCTTCCGAGGGTGTTAACAAATTCCTGTTTAATCGAGTTTTGAACTTCCTTTTGTACTGTCTCGTAGGGCGTCTCGTAGCTGAAGCGAGGCACTCTGCGGATGCCGCCTACATCATCGGGCTGCTTGTCGTACATTCCCAGATTAGTGGTGAAGATGATGACGGATTGGGAAAAATCCGTGGTGCAACCATTACCGTCCGTCAAACGGCCATCTGCCAGTATCGCCAGGAACAGATCCCATATGAGGGGGTGAGCCTTCTCTATTTCGTCGAATAGAATGACCGAGTGGGGCTTCGAACGAACAGCTTCGGTTAGCTCCCCACCCTTCTCGTGGCCCACGTAACCTGGAGGAGAGCCCATTAACCGACTAACAGTATGCTCAGCTCTAAATTCAGCCATGTCGAATCTGAGCAAGTGCCCTTCTTGGCCATACACGGTGCTTGCTATGGCTTTTGCTAGCTCTGTCTTGCCGGTGCCAGTCGGTCCAGCGAATAGGAGTGAGGCTCTGGGCACATTGGTGCTGCGACTTTCATGGGCACCCACCAAGCCGGCATTGGCTTTTCGTAAGGCGTTGACAGCCGCACGAATGACGTTGGGTTGCCCTTTTACCCGGGCGCCTAGAATGGTCTCTCCCTGCCGTAATGCTTCTCGGAGCTGGCGGCCCGCCCATGGGCTTTGGGCCGAGCCTAGCAACATGCTTCTGGCTAATTCATCGATGTCAACCAAGGTGGTGGCGCCATTGTGTAACGCCGCCTGGATTAAGTTTTCGATGAGGTCCAGATTGAAGTCCTCGGTTGCGGCGGTCAAAACCCGAGCGACGGCCTCGGGGGGGCTTGAGCATTGCTCCGCAAGTAGTCCTGATCGCATTACTGCGTAGGCATGCCGCACGTCCCGATTGGCCGCAGGAATTGCCACTGTACGAACCCTTGGATGTGCTAATAAGGCGGCCGGAATTACGGCCGGTAGAGGGGCGCGGAGTAGAACCAAGTGAGTGCGGGGAAGACTTCGAGCGATGCGATCCAGTGTTCGCAGGCATTGAAAGTCATCGTCACGTGGGCTGGATGGCCCTTCAAACAGCAGCCCCGCATCAATCATGAGGGTTAGGTGCCTTCCTGCTCCGGGCAAAGCAGCGAACGCGTCCAGAACATGCGTGAGAGCCAGCCTTGCTGTCGCTCCTGGCTGGTTGGGCAAGCATGTGCTGGGCAACTGGTAGTCGTCAACGCACCGCAGCAATTGGACTTGATCCGACACTGGATCAAACGACCATGACGCCGAGGCATCGACGGCGTCATGGGCCAACCGCTCGAGCGTTGAGATTTTTGGAGAATCAGGGCCGTTGATGATGAAACGGTCGAACTGGCGCCTCCCTGCGAGTATTAAAATGGTGGCCATATGGGCAGCCATCCGGATGGACAAGCTCAAATCTTCATCGAGAACCTGGGGAGATGCTTTTTCTCTGGTGTTTTGCATGGGTGGCTCCTTTTATCATGTCTTAATCACTGGATTTGACGGACAGTGATTTAAGCCGTGCTGGACGCGGTCCTCGTTCAATGCGTTTTTTGCGCTGTACAATTTCGAGCTCGCCCTTGACCTTTCCCCTGCGTTGACTGGCGGCTTGAATGCGCTCACATACGCTGGCAATCACCTGCTCATCATGGTTGCTATCAGTCATAGGGCGGTCTGTTTTGAGCTCCAGAACGGTCGCAATTCCACCGTTTCCACCATCGTCAGCCAGTTCCAATAGTTGTGTTTCTTCCAGCCAGACCCCAAGGTGACGCAAATCTTCGATGATCAGGCCATCTGGCTCGCTGAGTACGTTGAACCCCTGCTCAAGCAAGGCGTTAACGAACTCTTTCTCGACGTACATTCGATCCAGATCGCGTTGCGCATCACTTTTGATCTGCTCGTATTCCAATCCATATTGGGGGGACAACGGTGTCAAGCCGGCGGCAACCGACTCTAGCTCCAGTAATAACGCTAGCCATCGCTTGGCTCGCTCGGGGTGGGCATGAACGAGGTCAGGAGGGGATTGCATCCACAGCAGGGCTTGGGTTGCATGCTCTTGCAGTATTCGCTCGCGGGCGACCAGCCTGCGGATGCGCTCGCGCAGTTGATTGGTGCATTCTCTGGCCTCCAATGAGGCTTTCAGCAGCGTTTGTGTTCCTGTTGGCAAGTCAGTCATGCTGAGTTGTGCTTCGTGGAGTGACTTGGCCAAGGTAGTCTGAAGTTCTTGGTATGCTTTATCTCGCTGCTGCGCATCATAATCAGTCAAGGCTGCTTGCGCCGTTGACATCACCGTCACCTGATTCCCGGATAGTCTTTGCCCCAGAACTTTGGCTTGTTTTCGATTCTGCGCAGAAGCGATGAGCTGGTGGAGTTTGTCCACCTGCTCCTGCAATTGCTTCAAGTAACGTTGAATTCTTGGCAGTGATGCTTCGTTGGTTGGTCGGTCTGGTATCTGCAACGCAGGCGGCGTTTCTTGCAGCGCATGGCTGGCGGCCACGAGATCTTGCTGACAGATCTGGATTGCTTGCTCCAATGCAACTGCATTGCGCCAGGCATGGGTGCGAGCCAAGCGATCCGCGAGTGTAGCTTCGGCCTCTTTAATCGCCGATTGGAGTTGTTCTTCAAACCGAATGGTCACCCTCTCCAATTGGGCCGCGTATTGCTCAACTATGAAAGCGGTTGTTTCAGTATTTGACAATGTCGGCCAAGCGGGGGCTTGCAATGTCAAATCAGGGAGGCGCCGCGCGGCCTGATCTCGGTGTGCAATCAGGCTGCGCAACTGTGCATCCAACTGCGTCACTGCATGTTGGGCTAAACCTAGGCGCTGGCGTTCACGCTTGGCCTGTTCAGCCTCTAAGCGGCGCAGCTCTTCAAGGCGAGCGCTTTCTTCTGCTCGGTATACAAGGATCTCGTTCGTGGACATGATAACTCCTTAATGGCTTTGAGATTGGACTGCCTTAACAAAGGCACCACGCAGATCTGCATCGAACAGTAAGTCAACTAGAGCGATCTCTTCCGGAGTTGCGTCCTCCGCCAAACTCCGTTGCGCCAGGTTTACCAGGCTGGTGCGAGCATGTTCGTTGCTGAAATCCAGCCCACGCCAAGTACATGGCAGGCCTGCAATGACCGAGTGAGCCATTTTTATCAAAATATGATCCGAGCTTTTCCCCGCGTGCAGTTGATTTCGAAGCTGTTTGGCGGTGCTTGACCAAGGAGAGCCATTTTCGATCCAGTCCAACACATTCGGCAGTTGAGTAATGGCTTGCTCCCAATTCTGGGGCAGTACAGCATTAGCCAGCAGCTCTTCCACCCGCCAATAAGTTCGGCCAGCCATCGGCATGGCGTTACGCATGGCTCTAGGTCCAAGCTGGGACCAATCTTCGACCCCGGGCATCTGATCTAGCGGGTTCGCCACGGCGGTTGTTAACTGTTCTAGTGACCAGCGGCTCTCTATGTTATCGATCCACAGGCAGCCCTGAATGATGCGAGCGAGCCGGGGCTCGGTTATCGTGTGACACGGCACGTTTCCGGATCTGATTGAAGCTAAATCCATGGGTTGACCCCAGAGAGCCGTAACAAGCAACTGCCCGGTGCTGAAGATTGCCGATTTGGGTGAAACGACCAGTTGCTCTCCCGATTCGGGCGCACTCCAAATGCGGCTGATTAAGGCGTTGTTTTCCAGCTCCGGGCGATAGTCAAGCGGCTTAGAGTCGATTGCAGCCAGGCAGGCACAGTTGTCCAGAACAATCCGGCCATCATCATCCCGAAGGAGGTTATTGGGCGTAAAACTGATCGGATAGACGCCGGAGTTGAATAACTGGGCCAGGAAATCGACCAGATGTGGCAACAGATTGAGCGCTTTTGCCTCGGAGGGCGGCGCTGAATTCAGCCATGATTGCAGGGGCTGCAGTGTTTGCGGTAGGCGATTGAGCTCGAAAGCTGCCCTGGCTCCGCCGAGGTCGAGCGTTCCGTGAGCGATTAGCTCGGGTAGCGCTGGGCTTTTATGCTGACGAAGCGCTTGATAGAGCGCTGGTGTCGTCAGGACTCGCGTGCGATAACGTAAAAATCGTGTCGCTGAGCCTGAGCCATTCTCTGAAATTTGATTCGCATCCCAGATGTCTATGGCATCGCCCGAGGCAAGGCGCTGAGACAAGGCCCAGCCAGCCTCAATGAGTTCTGCGGGAAGACAGTTGATCTCCAGAGGTTCCTTTTGGTTGTCATCCGGGGTCTCCTCAGAGCTTGTGTTCCTTTTACGTAACCCCAGGCGTTGTAACAGGCCCAGCGGCAGCTTGGTCTTGGGTTCAGCAACATGAACCTGTAACCGTTCGCCACAACTGTCACAGAACTCGATGCTGCCCATGTTATAGGTGCGCCCGCAGGCATGGCAGTTCACTGCGTTCATAATTTACCCCTTGCGTGCTTCTTCGTTCGACGGCCAGCTCAGTTGATGTACCTGGCCCGTGATTTGTTGAGTCGCCAGCGTCAACTGCCTATTGTCTGGAATGCCGACCGTGATGAGTTGACTGTGGCCATCACTAGAACTGTGTGAGCTGACTTGGAGCGGCGCTCGTGGCCACGATTGCCACCCCGCAAACAAACGCTGTGCCAAGGGCGTCAATAGCTTGACTTCTTGATTGTTGGAACCAGCTAACGCCGTCGGCGGGAGGCTTTGGACATAGGGGCCGGCGATGACGACGTCGACGGTCTTGACGAGCTCAGGGGCACGGATACAAAGCGAATCGAAGCGCAGCCCCGTGTAGAGAACGATCTCCTTCTCCGGCAATAACAGCTTGAAACGACGAGCAAAATTTGTGATGGCTGTTGCCTGGAGCACGGGTTCGCCGCCAGAAATGGTCAGTCCCTGCACGTTGCGTTGTCGCGCCAGTTGCAACAAGGCGGTGATGCTGACCCAATGGGCTTCGGTGGCCGCTTCTTTTTGCCAGGTGTGTGCAGATGAGCAGCCGGCGCACCCCCGATTACATCCGTACGTCCAGATGGCCATCCGATTCGGAGCTGCTCCGAGGACTCCAGCTGCCAGGCCAAATGCCAGCTGCCGCAGATGGATGTGGGTCTCAGCTTGGGGGGATGAGCTCATCATTGCCACTCCTCCATAGTCTCGGTGGTTTCAAGGCTCAGCTCGTGGCGAAAAACCTGCCCCTCCTCCGACAGCAAGGTGAAGAACAGGCTCCCGGTATCAGCAGGGATCTTGAGTTGACCTGAGATGGTGCCGTTCACTGCTCGCAGCATGATCGGGGCGAGCGCGAACACCTCGTCGGCGTGGATCCGCAGCGCTTCCACTTGATGCGCCGAGAACGGGATCAGCAACAACCGACCCCAATAAGCACTGGTTATCTTATCGGGACAACGAAACACCCCCCACTCTGGAGGTGGTGCCTCATCCACATTCAGGGCATCAGCCAACGGGGGTATTGACTCTAGGTGAGGCAGGGTATAACAGAGCAACCTCAGGAGAGGGGTGGATACTTCCTCGGGAGCGTTGGTATTGGTCAGCCCTCGATCTTGCAGAGCCTCCCATTGATCTTGGATAGATTTTAGGCATTTGCCTCGCTCATGGTCACCCAACAACGCTATGGCCCTTAATGATCGGGCATCGGGTAAACAATCAGCGCCGAGCCCATGGCACTGATAGAGCCGTACGGCATTTTTCAATGCGCTCTCATCCGCGTGACATTGGATCAATAACTCTTCAATAGCGTGAGAGGCTGTCATGCTGCAGCTCCTACAAGCTGTCCGTTGCCCAGGTCTTCACACTCTTGAATGGCTGACTTGGCTCTGGCGGGATGCGCTGTCGTGACTACTACTTCGGCCTGGCCGAAACCAGCGAATTCGGCCTTTAGCTGGTTCGCCATTTGCAATACCAATGCCCGAGCTCGGCGCCTCTCCAGCTGATTTAGTTCTTGATAATCAGCCTCCAGGCACTGGGACCTGGCCATCGCCCGCCACAACATGATTTCCGGCAGTAGCGCTAAGACCATTCCATATCCTACCGACAGCCAGGAAGCAGGCTCCTCTCTAAGTAGTTGAAATAGAAGGCTGATCTTTTTAGCTACGCCGCGCTGTTCTATGCCTAGATCTTTTTGCAGATCAACTAGTTTGGATTCGCCATCGGCGAGACGCCCCTGGGGATTATCAATACTCGTTTTTTCAGTTTCCAGCGCCTTGATCTTCTCCTGCAGAGCATCCAGTTCTGACTGCCAGAATCTTGCCTTGGGGCCCCGCTCAGCGATCCTTCTATGGCCTGTTCGTGGGTCGTAATCGCCCTCGAGCTCATGCTTCAATTCAGCGGCAGCGCCAGTGGCGGCGGCATTCAGTTGGGTCAACTCTGTTTTAATCGCGTCCAGACGCGTGAGAGCCTTCTTTGCTCTATCGATCTCAAACTCAGTCGTTTTGGCTATGCTGTCTTCCTTCAGACTGGCCTGAAGATTTCGGCGAGTGTTGGCTGCCTGCAGACGAGCAATATCTGTTGCATGACTCTCAACAGCACTGAGCAAGGACAACATCAAGGCCATGGTTACGGTGCCAATTCTGACGGCCCATGCCTTGCCGCGGCCGTGAAGTGGATTGAGCCTCAGGTCGATGATGGTCTGCCGATCGATCGACCAAAGAGCACCCCCAGCTAACATTCCGATTAGTAATGACGTTCCGAGGGGGTGCCCAACCAATACGTGGGAAAATAGGGTGGTACTGACCGAGAACGCAATGGAGTTAACAATTAACGCGATGGCTTGGAATTGGAGTGTTTGTTTCGAACCGGTGTCCTTGATGACGGGGTAATGTCGGCTGGGCACCGCCATCAGCTCAAGAACCAGTCTATCAAACAATGGTATATATTTTTCGTCCATAGCTAGTTCCTCATCATCACGGTAGGGATTTTGTGTCGTCTCGTATTGGTATAAAACGCACGATGAAAACAAACAAACGTTAATTGGTGAGATATAAGAAAATTATTACATGTAGTATGTGAAGTCTCCATATGTAGAAAACATACATCCACATGTAGTTATCAATGCGTTGTTGGTGTTTTTTTTTGACTTTTATTTTTGTGTCTGATTTATTAGGTTGTGTGTTGGTTTGTTGCTGGGGAAAGATATGAACGTGCTAAAAAAACAAAAGATGGCGTTGCTCTTGCAGGGGGATGTATCCAAGTTGGTTGAATACTTCGAACAGTTTGAGAAAAGCGGAATAAAAACATCATCAGTCAAGGCGAAACTTGAACGCTGGAAACGAATGGAGAGCAATCCGGCAGTACATCACGGTTTTTTTGAACTCAGTGATGTCAAAGACTACCTTGATGATAAGGTTGCTATTAGAGAGCAGATTATTGATTTAGCTCTCTGTGTGCTCAATGACACGCTTAAAATCAAAACCGCTAAAAAATCACTCGAACATCATTATGATGCCATTTTTGAGTCCGCATGTTCAGACTATGGTTATTTAGCAAAGTACAAAAATTCAGAACAACCCTACTATAAAGATAGGTTTGAACCTGGTTTTTTGGACTTTTTTCTGAATTTACATCCGCGAAATATAAGAGATGTGTTGCATCAAAAGATATTAAGGGCTGACGTTGATGGGGAAGAATATTTATTTCCCGCCATTAATTTATTACCGGATGGCGTTATTCCATCGCTCAATAATAATTTGCTTGATAGAGATTTAATCAGCGTCCCTGAAGCATTCACAGAAAAGGTTACGCACGCTAAATCAGAAAATAGACCGACATTTGCATTGAACTCATTTGATGTGTCTACAGGTGAAATCACTTGTTATATCTCTAGTTACTATCGAGCGTTATATTCGTGTGATATTCACTTTTTTAATATTATTTCTCTATTCCCCGGTCTTAACTCTAAAAATATTGCCGATTATAAAAATCACAAAAGTATTTATGACTGGAGCTGTGCTCTTGAACGAATGTTACTTGATCACGACTTCTCTGACGAGTTATCGCTCGGTGTATCCTGCTTGCTGGTCTACAACACTCCGTATGGTTTTGAAACCCTGTTGGCCAAAAAACACCCAGACGCCAATGGCGCATCCGATGCCCACGTCGTCCCTGCTGGCATGATGCAGCCACAACTGGCGAATCCTGATCGGTATGGGATGGAATTAGACCTAGAGAAGCAAGTCCTTCGGGAGCTGGCTGAAGAAGTGTTTAATTATCCAGAGGATGAAGATGTTGATATCCACCCGAATCTCTATTACGCCTCTCTGTACCGGAAGCCGCAGATCAGTCATATCAAACAGTTGATGGCACAAGGAAAAGCCAAGCTGCATGTAACTGGTTTGTATATGGATCTATTTCGCATGCGTCCAGAGGTGTTGACCATGCTTGTCATAGAAGATGAGTCTTGGTATGAGACTCAGTTTACAACAGATCAAAAGATAGGTAACTGGGAGTACCTGAAAGGCTCCCTGATGCCAGTGGATATGACGGATGATGGATTTAAGGGGGTTATAGAACGAAATATAGCCGGCTATCTATGCGCACCCGGGGCGGCATGTTTTATCAAAGGATATGAAAAATTTTCAACGCTGGGTTTGGCAATAAAGCAATCCACAACGATGTGAGGTCCAACTATGTCAATCGATCGTCAGGGTAGAAACTCCGGTGAAACAACTCCCAACAAAGGGAATCAGCGTGGTGGTGAAAACAACCCGCATCCCGTAACACAGCAAGTTAATCGCACCAAGGATCAGGTGGATAAGGTTCTGAAAAAATAGCGGACAGTAAAAACTCCACCCTGCTGTGTGGATGGCTACAAGGCTCTATGAAAAAGGCGCTTCTCCTTGCGGATAAGCGCCTTTATTTTCAATGCGTTAACTAAATTTCTTTAGTTCATGCCGTATTATCTTACTTATCGTCCATGCCCGTCTGTAGCTGTCCGTTGTTGTTTTATATCCATCTGATAAATAAGTAATTTATCTTATCTAGTGTCCAGCGTTGTCTATCGGTGTCCTATACGATATAACTAAACTGTGGGTTCAAGTGTGGGTTCAAAAATGGCACTGTCAGATGCAAAGCTCAAGAGCATGTTACGAGGGCACGATGATGAAATTCCTCGGAAGGTTGCGGATCGTGACGGGCTTTCTGTGCTTTGGCGGAATTCGGGGAAGATCAGTTTTGTGTATCGCTATCGTCTCCTCGGTAAGGCACAAAATCTCACCTTAGGGACTTATACAGGTCAGGCTGAGGGGCTATCTCTAGCTGAAGCTCGCAGGAAAGGCGCGCAATGTAGAGCATGGCTGGAAGAGGGGAATGATCCTGCACTGATGATCCGTTTGGCCAAGGATGAGCGCCTCAAACCTGTAACGGTGCAAGAAGCTCTTGAGTATTGGCTGACCCATCATGCAGAAAAGAAGCGGACTAACTGTGAAAAACATCGCCAGCAGTTTGCGCGGTGGGTTTATCCACGAATAGGCGATCTTCCTCTGGCTGACTGTGAGACTCGGCACTGGTTGAGCGTGTTTGACGAGTACGCCAAATCTGCACCGGTGGCTTGTGGATACTGTTTTCAAAACTGCAAACAGGCGTTGAAGTTCTGCCGTGTTCGACGTTATGCAATCAGCAATGCACTCGATGATTTGACGGTCTCGGATGTCGGTGAGAAACAGAAGAAACGAGATCGTGTCCTGAGCTTGGCGGAATTACGTGACGTATGGAGATGGGCGATCAATCGCACCACAAACCGTTACTACGGCCGTCTAGCCCTGTTGTTGCTGTCGTTTGGTGCCAGAACACAAGAGATAAGGCTTTCGGCTCCCAGCGAATGGGAGCTAGTGACAGGAACTTGGGTTGTTCCATCACAAAACTCAAAAAGTGGCGCCAAGATCACCCGTCCTATACCCGATGCGGTCCGCCCACTCCTCCAAGAACTACTAGATGACGCCTGTTCATTTGCAGGCAAAACTGATCCACCATTTGCATCGAATTTTGATCCGCTTTACTCAGTCAGTATCGCAATAAGATTTGTTTTTTCTCAAGCCTTACCTCCGCGCTGTTTTTGCTTTCTTGGTTGATTCTTTAAACCGATAACTGTTATTACCAGTTTCGATGATATGGCAGTGATGGGTGAGCCGGTCCAGCAGGGCTGTGGTCATCTTTGCGTCGCCAAACACCTTGGGCCATTCGCTGAAGTTCAGGTTGGTGGTGATAATGACGCTGGTCTTTTCATACAGCTTATTGAGCAGATGGAACAATAGCGCACCGCCATTTTGGCTGAATGGCACATAGCCCAGTTCATCGAGTACCACTAAGTCCACACCGCTGAGTCTTGCTGCAATGCGCCCACATTGGTCTTTGCGCTTTTCAAGCTCCAGCGCATTCACCAGTTCCAGAGTGGAGATAAACCGCACTCTCAGGCCGTGATGCTGGATGGCCTGAACACCAATTGCCGTGGCCAGATGGGTTTTGCCGGTGCCAGGTCCGCCGACGAACACCAGATTCTGGCTGCTTTGAATAAACTCACAGCGGTGTAAATCCTGCACCAGTCGTTCATCCACCTCACTTTCTGCGAAGTTAAACCCATACAGGTCGCGGTATGCAGAGAATCTGGCGGCACTCATCTGGTAAGCGACGGAGCGGACTTCGCGGTCTGCGACTTCCGCTTTGAGTAGCGTTTCCAGCATCGGCTGTGCGTGTTGCCAGGCGGGTGCATTTTGTAAGCTTAAGTCCTGCACACTCTGACGCATGCCATAGAGCTTCAGCTGTTTGAGCATCGCGAGCAGGGCTTCAATGTGCATACCGGCCCCTTAACTGTTCGTAGCGTCCGGTATCGCTGGTCGGCTCGACGGTCAGTTGCAATTGCACCGCCACAGGCACCGGTGCTGGAGGTGTTGCCTCAATCAGCCGGTGCAGGCAGTTGATAACATGGTCTTTGGAGACACAGCCACTTTGCAGCGCCGAAGTAATGGCCAGTTCAACATGCTCAGATTCATGGTGCAGTACTAAGGCCAGGATATCGACCATCTCCCGGTCGCCTCCGGTCTTTTGTATCAGCACCTGTTGAAGCTGTTTAAACGCATCCGGCAAACTCTGGAATGGTGCTCCGTTACGCAGCACACCTGGTTTACGCTGCGCCACCAGCAGATAATGCCGCCAGTTGTACACCACCTGACCGGGCGCACTGTGGTCACGGCTGAACACGCGTTGATGCGAAGTGATTTGCCGGCCTTCGGCAATCATGTCCAGATGGTCCGGGTACACCCGTAGACTGATGCGGCGGTTGGCGAAACTGGCCGGCACACTGTATTTATTGCATTCAAACGTGACCAGACAGGTCGACGACACCACTTTGCTGTGCTCGGTAAAACCATCGAACGCGGCGCTCACGGGCATCAGGTGCAGCTGCTCAGCCTGCCAGCATTGCTGGACGGTCAATGGTTTTTGCTCAGGATGTTTGTGCGCTCGCCACAACGCCAAGCACTCACGCTCCAGCCAGTCATTGAGCTCATCGAGTGAAGCAAACGCTGGCGCCTGATGCCATAGTGCATACCGGCCATCCTGCACCGACTTCTCGACCTGACCTTTTTCCCAGCCAGAGGCCGGATTGCAGAAGTCAGCATCAAACAAATAATGACTGGTCATCGCCAGGAAGCGCTTGTTAATCACCCGCGCTTTGCCGCGGCCAATCTTATCCACCGCAGTTTTCATATTGTCGTAAATGCCACGCGCCGGTACGCCGCCAAACACCCGGAACGCATGATTGTGCGCATCAAACAACATCTCGTGGGTTTGCGTCCAGTACGCCCGCTGATAGCCCGCTTTGCTATGACAGAGCTTAAAGTGCGCGACCTGCACTTTGACTTTTTTGCCCGCAATCGACACCCAGTTCTCGCCCCAGTCAAACTGGAAGGCCTCACCGGGAGCAAATGACAAAGGCACATAGACTTGTTTGCTGACCGACTGCTCCTGACGCCAATGGCGGGCAAACGCTGCCACCCGGTCATACGAGCCGCAATACCCCTGTGGCAGTAAATCATGGTACAGCTGCTTCACGGACTTACGCTGTTTACGCGGTTTTTTGGCTTCAAAGACGAGCGCATCCCGCAGGATGGCGGCAAAATCATCCAACTTACTGCTCGACTGGCGCGGTGAATACACCGGCTCCACCTGCGACTGGCTCAGATATTTTTTCAGGGTGTTTCTGGACAACCCGGTCCGTCTGGCAATTTCGCGCTTGGACATCCCGTCACGGAAATACCAGCGTCTGATCACGCCTAAAAGTGCCATATCAATCACTCCACATTCTCCTGCCAGAACCGGACAGGATTGATTAAAAATGTGGATCAGTTTTCGATGCAAATTACGGAGGGAAGTGGATCAGTTCCGAGTGCAAATCAACATAACCAGTTCATCAAGATGGCGGATGGCATCAAAGCTATGGACTTGGCGTATATAGATGGACAAACATTCTGGCTGATCGAAGTCAAAGATTACCGAGTTCATCGACGCACCAAGTCTATTGAGTTACCCGATGAAATCGCAGATAAGCTGCGTAATACCCTCGCTGGGTTGTGGGCGGCCAAATGCAATGCTAACGATCCGGATGAAAAGCGATTTGCGGCTGCGGCAATCAAAGTGAAGAGAATCCGCGTAGTTCTTCATCTGGAGGAATCACCTTACCTCGGTCGTTTGGCTCCGGCCAAATCGCTGAAAGCCGGGTTGCAGCAAAAGATGAAACAAAAATTAAAGAGTGTGGATGCTCACCCTTGTGTGGTTGATCAGCGTTCACTCAAGCCGGAAATGAACTGGACGGTAGTGGGATAACTGAAGAGTTGCCCACCAGGCGCGTGCTTGCTTCTTTTCCTTCTAGGTTGTTCGAGCCCATAGATCAAGAATCCCCATCAACTTTGCGCTGATGGGGATTAGCTATAACCACCCTCGCTCTGCCATCGACACTCTCCCTTCAGTACCAATCACCAGATGATCCAGCACGCGGATCTCGACGGTGGCCAGAGCGGCTCGAAGTGTTTCGGTAAGAGTGCGGTCAGAACGACTCGGCTCAGGCAAGCCTGAAGGGTGGTTGTGTACAAAGATCACCGCCGCCGCGTTGCAGGCCAGCGCGGCCTTGACCACCTCACGCGGGTAGACGGAGGCCGCATCCAGTGTGCCTTGGAACAACTCCTCGAACTTGATCACGCGGTGTTGGCTATCCAGAAACAGGATGGCGAATACCTCACGTTCATAACCTTGCAGCAGGGTCTGCAGACAACTGTAGGTAAGACTGGGCGAGGTGAGCGCCTTGCCCTTGGTGACGCGAGCGCGGGCCAGTCGGTTGGCCATCGCCAGGATCTCCTCGGCAGTCGCGGGCTCGGTGAGGATATAGGTGCCTTTGGTTTCTCCGGCTTTGAATTTACTGTGACTCATCGTGAGTTCTCCATAAAAAACGCCATCTCCGGCTTTGGGCTCGAGATGGCGTCGTGGTTATGCGCTCAGGCTGCGGTGAGTGAGGTGTGGAATGTGTTCGTTTGGTAGCAGAGCCAGAAGTTGCTCTCCCAGAGTTGGTACAGCTCGACCGCTTCATCGTGCTCAAGTACGCCCAGATAGATGTGGGTGAACTCGGGACTTAGAAAATCAAAGTCCAGCTCCTTGTCCAGCTCGGCCCAGTCGCCATAACCCTGATAGCTAAAGTCGGTGATGCTATCGAACAGCCAGCCGTCGAGACCGCGTACCAGCCGGATTTCAACCGGGTGATAGCCACCTTGGGTGGCGGAGTAGTTCGGGTCATTGAAACGAAAGGTGAGAGCCGTCAGCGGCTCCAGATTGATACGTTGCTCGCTCACCATCTCGGCCAGTTGGGATTTCAGCCAAGGGCTGACGGGCAGCAATTGGCCTTCCGCCTGAAAGGGAATGGTCATGGTCATCTCCTGAGTATTCGGAATGGAGTTAGTCGGTCAGCCAGTCGAAGAGCTTCTTGGCGCCGTAAAGCGCGGTTCCGGCTATGGCAATGGGGACGGCCACTGGAGCTGCGCTAGCTAGAGTCAATCCGCCAGCAACAACCGCGACCGTTTGCGACGCAGAGGGCAGGGCAGAGGTCACAGCGGCCGCTATCGCGGTCTCCCGCAGTGGATGGCTCACGGCCATGGTTTCCATCGGGATAACCGGCAGGCACGGGAGAGCCTGACTACCGACGGCGAGTCCGGTTTCTACCAGCCTTTGTACCTGCGCACTGTAGTGAAAGCCCTGGATACACCAGATCACGAAGTGCTCACAGTTGTTGAGCACGGCGCTGTAGTGAGCTTCACCCAGTCGCGACCAGGCACGCTCGACACTCTGCTCGGGTGAGTAACGGCGCAGTCTGTGGGATACGACGCGACAAGGGTGGCCGTTGCGGAATACTTCCAGTGAGGTCAGCACGACTTGTCCGGACTCCTCGCCGGATGAGTAACCGGCGTAGTGGATGACTTCGTTATGGCCGACATAAATCCCGTGATGGCTAAACCCCGGACGAGGGGAAATCAGGTGGTCACCTGCTTGCATGATGATTCTCCTTGAATCCAATAAATAGAAAACGGCCCAAGGACTCCCGTGTGTGGGGAGCCCTTGAGCCGGGTATGCCGTTGCGTAAAGAGGGTGAGGCTTAGCCGTTCGAAGCGACTGTTGTTGTGCTGGTCGGTGTTGCTGCGCCCAGCTTGCTGGTCAGTCGGGACTGACGGATGGGTGTGGTGGGTTTGGCTTTAACTGCCGTAGGTGCAGGTGATGCCAGTTCGCTGGTTTGAGCCGGTGTGCTTTCCGTTTCCGCCTCGGGATAGAACTCCTCCAGCATCTGCGGGATATCTTCCTCGGTCTCTTCAAACTGACCATTGCCCAGCAGCGCTCGGGCCATGGCCTCCAGCGCCTCGGTATCGACTCCGGCATCTTGCTGACGCTCGGCTTCCTGCTTAGCGGCCTGAACGCTTTGTGCCAAGGTGTTGTCATCGCGCAATGTCAGGTCCACGTAGTAGACCGGCGTGCGATACGAGAGCGTGGTGCTCTTGGCGCGTAGGCGCAGCAGCAACGGCAGGTAACGGGTTGCCTGGCCGCTTACCGCTTCGAAGTAACGCAGTCGCGCCGCCAGGGTGCGTACCGAGTTGTAGCCGGTGGTGCGGAAGATAAAGCTACCCAGCTCATCCTGCTGGCCATCGACTTGTACGTTCAGTCGGCCATAGAGCTTGCAACCGGCTTGCTTGGCAAACGGGCAACGGTCGGGGCCGGGACAGGCCATCTCTTCCAATCCTTCAGCGGTGACCCGCCGTGCTGTCTCGCCATTGCCGACGCAGACCGGCCGCCCACTGCTGCGGTCAAAGGCGCTGTATTCGGCCCGCAGGTTCAGCTCACTGTCATTGAACAGCAACCGCACTGGTATGGCTCGGAGCTTGCCGTTAGCCGCCTGCTCGCTGTACTGCTGATGCAGCGGATGCAGGACCCAACCATTGCGACCCTGTACCTGAGTGGTCAACGTAAAGCTGTCATCCTTCTCCGGTACCCACTTCTCACCCTTTTGCACCAGATGGCCAATGCTAATGCGCCCAATCACGGGTGGGGTAATCGCCAGTCCTTTAATCATGATGCGCTCCTCCTGTCAGTCTGAATGACAAAGCGCCGACTACCCGCAATCGGCTTGCTGTACTGCTGTACAATCTTCGGGTGTTCGGTACTCAGTTGGTCGATGTCCGGGGCAAGCCGGTCTTTGCTCTTCTTCCAGGTCACCTTGCCACCCGCGAACAACGCCGTGGTGGCATCGCCCAAGGCGTTCTGTACTCGCTGTTTGAGTTGGGACTCCTGAGCTTCGGTTTGCTCCTTGATATCCCGCAGTTTCAGCAAGTCTGCAAACAACTGGCAGAACTCGGCTGAGTCGGTGAAATCCACCGACAGGCCGTTGTCCTGCGGGTAGAGCCACTGCAGCGCTGTACCGGCATCGCTAGAGCCATCGGGCTCGGGTTGCACATCCTCGGTAACACAGCGCCAGAACGCGGCTTCACGAGCCAGCAAGTCGGCAATCTTCTCTTCATCACGCTCGATGCGATAAATCCGGAAATCCTGCCCGCCAATCAGCACGGCGATATCGGCCCAGGCCAGTCCTGTCACTGCCAACTGATGCAATACCTGACACTGATAGGCGACCGGCACGCCATCTTCCCACTGCGGGGCTGAGTGGTAACTGGCAGTCTTGATTTCGAGGATGCCGGTGCCCTCCGGTAAACCAACCACCTCGCGGTCGAGGTTAGCCAGCAGATAGGGATGCTCCGGATGCTGCAGCACAGCATTCACGCGCCGTACCTTGCGGCCAGTGCGCTCGGCATAGACCGACGCCAATACGGGCTCCAGAACCGTACCCCACAGCACGGCTTCTTTGGCTGATAAGTCCTCGGGCTGCTTACGCCCGGTTTTCTCCAGCCACAGGCTCAGGGCGCTCTTGTACGGAGATAGACCTACGGCCACTGCCGCATCAGACGAGCCAATGCCTTGCTTGCGGATATCAAGCCACTCCTCGCGGGATAAACCGACGGTAGAGGCCAGACGGATAGCCTGGCCATAGCGTTGTTGTTTCATAACGGACTCCAAAGCAAAACGCCCCGACAAGCCGAAGCCTGCCGGGGCGATAAGAGGGAAGGGGAGATTCAAGTTGCGGGTAGATGTGCGGGTATAAATGCAGGTAGAAAACCAAACCCAGAAAGGATTACTGCAGTAACGCCAGTGCCTGCGTCATCGCCTGTTGCTTAAGTTGAGCGCCTTGCCCAAACCAGGCGGAATCCAACCGATAATCCTGATTGCGTGCCCGACGCCGATGGTCGACATACTCGGTCATGGCATTGACTAGACCCCAGGCCGTGTTGCGACTGGACGAAAGCGTAGAGCCGAGCCCCGTGCCCTGATACAGACTCAGAACCTGCTGCAAGGTGCGGGAAGGCTCCAGCTCTGACGGATTGCCGTCATCCGCCAACGGCTCACCCAGTACTGTGCGGAAATAGGCATCGGCCTCGGTCCGCGATACCGGCCGCTGACTCAAGTCTTTGAGCGAGCGCATAAAGCTGTCCCAACTGGACAGCCCCAGACCCAGCGCATTCTTCACGGCTACCGCATCAAACTGCGTGGAGTGGGGCACCTTGACCGCGCCTTTGCTGTCACCGGTTGCCATCTGCAGCGTGTTGTTGCACACCACCCTGACGGAAGTGAACTGCGCCGTGGTACACAACGAGCCATCGCAACTGGTGGCCAGTAACAGATAGGCTTTTACTTTGTCCCCACCGCGCAATGCCGACTCTTGACCAGTCTTCGCCAAGGCCCACAGCTTGCGCCCACCCTTCAAGACTCCTGCTGTTTCCAGCTCAAAGCCACCGGCCTTGACCAAGTCCTTATAGAAGCCCAGCACCTCATCCGGCTGAACCACCTTGTAGCGATTAGACACCACCGACAGCGGCGCCAGCGTATCGGAGCGATACAGCACTTTGGAATCCGCATGGGGCCGGATATGCAGACCATCCGGAGCCACATTAAACAGCACATCACTTTGCGCGATATGCCAATCCATCCCTGCTTCAACCAGCCAGGTCTGCAACGGTTGATGGGCACTCAGACGATTGCCCAGACCATGCCACGGCGTATCACCCACATACGCCATCGATTCAACGAGATGAGCCATAGAGCCTCCTGTGAACATGAAAATAACGCGCCGGAAGAACCGTTCCTCCGGCGATCCACAGGGGTGATATAGGTTTGAAAATTTTTAGCTCTCAGGCTCGTTTTATATATGAATGTCTGAGAATCAGTCGCTACTGTTGCTATTAATAGCAACAGTAGCGACTGTCCTATGCCCTTTCATTTATTTCACTGGTTTTATTAGTCTCATTATTCTTAATATTTCAGACTCGATAGAGCGGCAAAATTTAATACATCGTGAATATTCATTTTGGATCCATCATCTGCAGAACTGTTTGCGTCTAAGTGTTGTTCTGCGCTATCAGGTGTTTGCTGAGAGTCAGCAAGCACTTGAGGTGTGGTCTCGAGTGGAATCGATCTCTCGCTAATAAACTGTGAACGTTGCTCGATTGAATATCTACTTATCCTGTAGATAGCAGCACAAGAAAGCAATTGGGTGGTTATTAAATGTTTTGGTGACTGTTGAACCAAGCTTAATATCAACTCGTCTATGTTTAAGACCGCATTGCTGAAGTTAGCAAACGGAAGAAAGTTAATCAGTGTCTTCTGATTGCTTATTTTCTTGTTTTTAAATGCATCTCGAAGGCAAAACTCAAGAGCCACTAATGCTTCAGATATTGCTGGTGACTCGCAGTTGTGTGGGTTCACGTCAAGCTTTGTCATGAGAGCATTGTACAACCTGGCCGTTCTAAGTATGGTTCGGCTATAATCATCGCTCATGAAGACAGACAAAGTAATACGGTTTTCTTCATCAACTAACTGAGGGAGTAATATTTCTGTATAAAGGGGTTGTGTTTCTAAGATTTCACTCACCAAAGGAGAGAGTTCTTGATGTTTTATGTGACTATAACGTTTTGCAATCTTTAGTCCGATTTCTATAACTGAAAAAAAGTATGCTACGATGCCAAGGTGAATGTTTTTGTATTGCTGCTTTGTTTCGTTTATTAAATCAAAAAGCTGACTGTATTCACTCTCATCATAACAGTCATAATTATATTCATCCATAAGCATGTCGAATAAATCACATAGTCTAGTTATTGGTGATAATATATCCCTAACTGACGGAGGCTGCGTATCCACAATGTTATCTATCAGTTTCCTATTGTAACTATCCTCGTTGATTTCATCTATGAGCTGTTGTGTTATATCTGTTGTGCTTATTTTTAATCGTTTCATGGCTATCAAGTGAAAGTTATTAGCAAAAGATGAAAACAACGGTGCGTGCAAACTTATGCTTGATACATTAGCAACCAACGATTTATTTATGAACTCGATGGAAAGTAATGTTTCCGACACACTTTCAACTGCGGGCCCTGGTGGGAAGCTTATTATTTGCGTCTCACTTCTCGAAATGATGTATGGATCTCCAATTTTGATGTCCGAGTAACCTATGTCTTTATATATTTCAGACAGTTTTTTTGTTAGGCCCATTTTTATTTCAAAATTCAGCAAGGCCATGAGTCCGATATATGAAACCTCCATTGCGTTTATTTCGTCAATTATCCACTCTGGATCTGATTTCTGTATGTACCCTTTTGCTATATTAAACCTTTGCTCTATGGTCGTTCTGCTTTGTGTTGTATTTGACTTAATGTTGCCTATTAACTCTGATACATCAAGCATCGAATCTTTATTCACTTTGTTAATTTTGTCTCGATATTCCTTAAGAGTGGTCTTTATTTTTTGATAAACCATCTCGTCTTGGTATTGATCAAGGAAGTTAGAAATATGCCAAAGTGGCGAGCTAACATTTAGGTGTGGTCGCAAAAACCTAATTGTACACGCAATCAAAGGAGTGTATATAACCTCAGCGTAACATTTATATACTTCGTGTCTATTAGCTCCTAACACAGGCTTTGAGTTTATGTCCGTGAATAGGCATTCAAAGCAATTTATTAATCCAATTAAAACGTTTTTAGCATTATTGCTATCCCCTGATAAGCAATTGGTTAAATTATCCAATATTATTTTTTTAAAAACATCCTGCCTTGATTGATAGCTTCTTTTTTCAATGATGTTTGATTTCCTGTCATCTTTCTCATACAAGTCGAACGCGCGGTATATTTGATGCAAGATCTCCGCAAAAGATGGATTTTGATTTGCTTTTGTTTCCATGAACAGTTGTCTCCGCATTTTTGCCGAAGCATTAAAAGACCATAGCCATTACCTTGTGGTTGAACACAGTCAAGTTGCCATGTGAGGAGAGAATGATGTGTGAACCCACTACGAAAATGCAGGAACCAATGTTCAGACTGATCAGAATGCGAGAGCTTTGTGTCATGTTGAGCCTGAGTCGTTCCACTATCTACGACCGCTTGAACCCAAAGTCCAAACGGTACGATCCTGCTTTCCCTAAACCACTGAAGCTGGGAACGTCAGCTGTGGGCTGGCAACTCCAGGACGTTATGTCCTGGATAAAAAATCTTCAGCCATTTAATACAACTAATAGCAACTAACACACGGAGAATAGATAAATGATACCGGTAGCATTACAACAAAATAATCAACGCGGTTATGGATACCCATTTTGCTTACTACCAGAAAAATTGGTGGATGTGATTAGATTCGTAGAGCTTGAGACGCAAGCCCCTTCAGAGATGATTGCAGCTTCTCTATTAGGTGTCATGTCGCAGGCTTGTCAAGATGTATTTGATGTTGCGCCAAATGAAAAGCTGAGATTCCCCGTTTCGTTATATCAGATCATATTGGCGGAATCTGGTGAGCGTAAGAGCGCTGTTGATAAAATAATCATGAGGTCTATAAGAGAGCTCGAAGATGAGCTCGAAATAAAATATCGGGATCAAAAAAATGAGTATGAGAAAAATAGTCGTCTGTGGGTTGTAAAATCTCGGGCTCTAGAGAAAGTGATCAAAGCTGCGGCTTCAAAAGGCAGTGATATATCAGAATATGAAATTCAATACAAGGGTCTTTATGACTCCAAGCCAATTCCACCAATATTTAGACGCTTGTTGATAAATGATGCGACACGAGCGGCAGTTAAAAAAGGATTAGGTATGGGGTGGCCATCATTAGCTCTTGTTTCTGATGAATCTGGAAGCATATTACAAAGTGAGCTACTTCGTGATACGCCATTATTGAACGCACTTTGGGGTGATTGTTCTATCAATGTAGAACGGGCCAATAGCGATTTTTTTTCAATCAAGGATGCTCGTTTTGGTTTAATGTTAATGGTTCAGCCTGGAGTGTTCAAAGAGTATGTGAAAGTACAGGGTTCCCAAGCTAGAGCATCAGGCTTTTTTGCCAGATGTTTGATCAGTCAACCGAGATCAAATATAGGGAATAGATTTAATGATGAAAACCATCATACGATAACTTCATCTTTTACTGAGGCGCATAGACCTAGTGTAGATGTAATTGAGTGGTTTAATAAACGAGTGCGCGAGCTATTTTTACACGGGTTTAATAGGCGTGAAGAAGGTGTCGCACGTATTTGTTTGACTCTTTCAGCGGAGGCGAGGGCTATGTGGGTTAGTGAGTATAACCGAGTTGAGGCTCAGTGTTGTGATTCAGGGACATTGAGAGACTATAAAGATTATGCATCGAAGCAACTAGAACATGTGACTAGAATAGCTGCCGTAATAGAAGGTTTTAGCTCAGGTGGTACTACCATATCTGCAAAAACAATGAATACCGCAAGCGAAATTGCAAAGTGGTACTTTGAATCATTCATTGAATTAATGGAGGTTTTGCCCCAAGAGGTTGTTGATGCCAAACTATTAGAATCATGGCTTGGTAGTAACATGACAAGAACAGAGAATGGTTTTTTTTATAAAAACTATGTTCTTCAATATGGTCCAGGTTCTCTTAGAAATCGGCAAAGATTAAATGCGGCTATAGATGTTCTTTATAGTCAGCACAAAGTTGCTAGATTTCAGCATGATAAAAAAGAGTGTATTAGTTATAACCCTTATGGGAGCGTTGGCTCACTGATTGGAAGCTTGTATGTCCGTCAGTAATTTCCGAGTTAATTTGTCTTGTGTTTTGCTTGTTATTTATATTGGCGAGGTATTGTTTTAGGCTTTAAGTAGCAAGCTGATACGTTAAATTGTGTAGGATTGGTAATATATACATCCCAGGTGTATATCTGTGCGATTGATTAATTCACTGATGTCGTGACTGTGAATTAACTAATATTTATTAAATAACTTATCACTTCATTGTGAGGGGTTGTCACGGCCTTTCACTTGAGTGTTGTTTATTTGGAATAGTAAAAATGAATAAAAGATTCAGAATGTCTCCTGTTGAGATTAATAACTTTACCGAAGAAATGTCTATTTTGTATGGTGATATGAACAAGTCGTATGTAGAGAGGATAAGCGAACTCATTGGCCTGTCGCTGGACGAGAGTGCAAACATTTTTGCATTCAGAGTTGACCTCCGGTTTACCAATCCGGAGGCCGGTTGTCCCGACTCACCAGTCTGCTTTCAAAATACTGATGAGCAGGTGATTAAGCGTTTTATTGAATCGCTTGAAAGTCAACTTGCGGCTGATGAGCATAGACGGCGGGGGCGAGGGTTACGAGTGCACCCGAACAATCTGAAGTATGTTTGGGTGAGAGAGCAGAACGAGTCAGAACTTCAACACTATCACGTTGTGATTATTCTCAACAAAGCAGCCTATTACAGCTTGGGGGATTTTATGGCTCCAGAACCACTGGCAGGCAAAATACAGCAAGCCTGGTGCAGAGCTGTTGGTTTGGACTATCCGGACTATCGGGGCTTAGTCGAGTTTCCAGAGAATGGTGGTTATTGGTTGTCAAGAGAGTCTGTCTATAACAGGGCGTTGTCGTATATGGAGTTTATGCAGCGAGCGGCATATCTGGCCAAGGAGAAAACCAAAATAAGAGGGGCTGGTTACCGGTGTTTTGGTTCCTCTCAGGTTGGTATTGATTGAACGTGGGGTATAGCGGGAGCCATAAGCTCCCGCTTTATATTGTCTGCTGTGATTGTCGAGCCTCTAGCTCGCTACAACTGTCGGTCTCCACGTCAATGCTGAGCCTACACTGGCGGACCTTTCGATGTGTTCAGACCACCAGGCCATCATCTCGCGGCTTCTGTCTAGATAATCTGTACGGTTGTAGGCACTGCGGACTTCGTCTTTATCTGAGTGCGCCAACGCTGCCTCGATCACATCCGGGTCAAATCCCTTCTCGTTGAGGGTTGTTCTGCCCAGAGCTCGCAGACCGTGTGCAACCAGCTTTCCTTTTAGCCCCATACGCTTAAGCGCGGCATTAGTTGTCTGTGTAATGACCCAGCTGTTCCTGCACAACTAAGCGGCTTCGGCATAGGCCTGCGCCGGGGTTTTCATCTTTAGCGCCTGATGGGGGCGCTTCTGGTTGTAAAACTGGATCCAGTCGCCAATCACTCTACTGGCATGCTGCAACGTCTCGAACCGCTGCCGGTGCGCACATTGCTCTTTCAGGGTTCGGATCGCCCGCTCTACCATACCGTTTTGCTCTGGCGTGTACGGCGTGATGAACTCCTGTTGTAACCCATAGCTTTTGACCAGCGCGGTATAGTTGCGACTGGTAAACACCAAGCCATTGTCGCTGCGTAACAAGAACGGCGTGGTTACCCGCCCCAGGCATCCGAATCGGGTTATCAGCGCCTGCTCCAGCGCCGCCTCGGCCGTCTTGGATTTACCACTGCGCGATAGATGCCAACCCAGCAGCTCACGGGTATGGCAATCAATCACCAGGGCCAACGAACACCAGCCATCACGCCCAGCCCAGATCCGGCACAAGTCGGTCGCCCAACGCTGGTTGGGGGCCGATGCCACCGAGGGCAAGGCCTGGATCCGCGGGCGAAACCCAACCGGACGTTTACGGACTTGCCACCCCTTGAGCTGGAAAATGCGCTGTACCGTGTTCTTGTTAAAGCCCAGCAGTGCCGCCACGGTCCGATAGCCGAACGATGGATTTTCCTCGATCATGGCCTTGATCGGCACGACCAGATGCTCCTGAATCTTGGGCGCTGTCTTGATGCTTCGGTAATACCAACTGCGACGTGGCAAGCCAAACCAACGGCAGATTTTACTTACGGAGACTTCGGTGCCCTCGGCGCGCAATCCCTGCTGAACATCAGCGACTATTTGTCGTCCTCGCCCAGCAGGGAGGCCAACTTTTTTCTGGCACGGAGCTCCAGCATGGCTTCGCCATAGGCCTCCTGGAGCTCTTTGAGCTGTTTCTCGTACTGCTCGCGGATATCCAACGGCTTGGCGCGCAAGGCATTCTCCATGCCCTGCTTGGCATCATTAACCCATTCCTCAATCTCGGAGGGCGCTAAATCGAAGGAGCGAGCAGCCTCGGATATGGTGGTCTTGCCCTGGATAATGTCCATGACCAAAGCGGTCTTGCGCTTGGCGGTCCAACGTTTGATTTCTTCGTCATCGTGATGCTCATGTCTGTGATCTCCACTCATTATGACCTGAGCAGGATTTCAGTGGGTCATTACATCTGTTCGTTGGTATGATTCTCGGGATCTCGTTGCCCAGGAAAGAGAAATTCACGATGGCCACTAATTGGCCTTAATCGTTCTGAGAAAGCTAAGTTTACGATGAAGGTGAAGTCCTTAGCCGTGTACCAATAAGTACGCGAGTAAGTACGAATTCCATAAAAAGCACAAAGGGTTAGCCTCGTGAAGAAGCTAACCCTTTGTTTTATATGGTGCCGGTAATAGGAGTCGAACCTACGACCTTCGCATTACGAATGCGCTGCTCTACCAACTGAGCTATACCGGCTCGGGGGCCTATTTTCCCCTTTTTATCAGGCTGATCAATCCCTTCGCAACAATTTAGCTCACGAAATAGCAGCTCTGCGATGCGTTTGCCGAAGTTTTGAGCATACGATCAGTCAAAGAAATCGCTGATCTCCTTGCTGTCATACTCCTGCAGTTTCAGCCACGGCAGATGGTCGCTGGCGACAGGGGACTTGAGCTTGACGTCCATCCGGTATTGTTTGTAGCCGTCGCGGGTATGGCGGTCGAGGGCCAGCGCCAACTGCAGGGTGTCGGACCACAGCACCCGCATAATGGTGTTGCCTTGTTCATGCTGGTACCAATGGGCACCTTCGGGGGCCTCGTCATCGGTTGGAGTAAATTCACTGAGCAACGCCGGGTTGAACAACTGGCTGATGAGGGTCCAGTCGGGGTTGAATCCGGCTTGGCCATATTCGATGGGTGGGTAGTAGATCTGGTTTTTATGGTAATGGTCGACATAGACCAGCTTGAGGCTCTGATCCGGTTGTTGCGTGACCCAACGGGCGGCCATCTGATACAAGAAATGTTTGTGTGGCACCTTGCTGGCGTCATGGATCTGGTGAAAGGCGCGGGCCACCGGCAGCGGGATTAAACGCTCACTCCAGACGGTGTCAGCGGTGCGTATCCAGCGCTCCTTGTAGCTGTGTTGCTGGGTGATGCCATCCGGGCTCACTTCCAGTGTGGTATAGCTGATGAGTGCGTTGATATCGGGAGGGGCAGCGGTTGCGGTGCCGCAGGCCAGTAGCCCTGACAGGGCCAGACCCCGACAAACTGTCGCCAGAGGGCGACGGAGCCGCAGACCGAAAGTGTCACACAGGAAAGGCAACCAAGACATAGAGACAGCATCCTTTATTACAGGCAAAAAAGCAGGCCCGACCGGGCCTGCCTGAACAGGGGTACGACTTACAGATCCTGAGCGGTTTTCACCAGTTCGAAGACCTTGGTGTTATCCAACGTGCCCTTGAAGGTATTGGCATTGCTGCCACTGGCGAACAGCATGACATCTCCACCGCCATGGGTTTCAGAGCCCAGTTTGACGCCGCTTTCCTGCAGATAATCATCGGCCCATGACTTCATCGCTGGTCAGATCGGTGCGCACATCTTTGCGGTTTGGACCGTTACCGAAGGCCAGCGTGGTGATGGCATTGCCGTTGACATCGCGCTTGATGGTCTTGTCACTGCCTTCTTTGACCAGATCCAGGATGTTGTTGCCCTTGGCGGAGTAGCCGTTGAAGGTCATGGTGTGGTCATGGTCGGCGGTGACGACGATCAGGGTGTTGCTCAAATCCACCTTGGAGAGCGCCATCTTGATGGCATCATCGAAGGCTACTGTATCCTGCAGCGCTCGCTTGGCATTGGTGCCGTGCAGGGCGTGGTCGATGCGACCGCCTTCGACCATCAAGAAATAGCCATCATTGTGAGTGCTGAGCACATCGATGGCCTTGCTGGTCATCTCGGCCAGGGAGGGCTGGGTGCTGGCCGCATTCTTCTGCCGGTCCAGATCGTAATCCAGGTGATAGTCTTTGCTGAACAGACCGATCAACTTGCCGTTACTGGCCGGGTCGACCGCTTCGAGTTCACTCTTGGTGGTGACGCTGGCATAACCCAAGGCCTTGAGTTCGGCTGGCAGATCCCGGCCATCGGCGCGGCCACGAGTGTTGCTGTCGGCGTTGTAAGGGGTCCAGTAATTGGCTCCGCCCCCCATCAGCACATCCACGCCATCCCCCAGCGCGCTGTTGAAACCGGCGCCGCCCGGAACTGCCTGGGCGGCGATGTCATAGGCGGCATCACGGTGGCAGATATGGGCGTAGGTGGCGGCCGGAGTCGCGTGAGTCAGTTCTGTGGTGGTCACGGAGCCGACGGCTTTCCCTTTGGCTTTGGCGAGTTCCAGCAGGGTCGGAACGGCCTGGCCATTGTTACTGGCACAGCCACTGAGCCCCTTGTTGCCATTAGCATCCTTCAACGGCGCCTCGGCAATCGTATCTGAGCTCATGGAGATGACTTCGTTGTTCATCTTCACACCGGTCATGTAGGCCGACATGGAGGGTGCCGAGTCCGTGGTCTGGGCATCATGGGAGAAGGTCTTGATGCGAGCCGTGTAGTCGAGGGTCTCCATCGTCAGCAGCCCCTCTTCACCCACCTTGTAAATTTGTGCGGCGGTGACTGTGGTTGGTCCCATACCATCACCGAGGAAGAAGATGACGTTCTTGGCCGGAGCCGCTATGGCGGCAGACGATGCCAGGGTTGCTGCGATAACAGCGCTGAGCAGAATAGGTTTTAACATGAATAAATACTCCTTGGATTCTGGCAATTACAGGTCGGCAGCTGTCTTGATGATGTTGAACACGGCAGTATTTTCCATGACACCATGGAAATTACTTGCGCCCATGCCGGTGGCGCCGAGGAAGACGTGAGTGCCGCCGTGGGTTTCACTGCCGGGGGTGCCAACCTGGAACACGACTTCCTGACGGTAGTCGTCGGCGCTGGTCATGGCGTCATCGATGGCCGTGCGTGGTCCATCCACCCGGTTGGAGCCGTTGCCGAAGCCGATGATGGAGTAGGGCATGCCGTTGGCATCCGTGGTGGCTTGGCCGATGCTGCTGCCGCCATAGTTTTTCACGACCCCGAGGACACCGGCCTCGCTGCTGGTGGTTTTGCCGGTACGTTTGGCGTAACCGTTGAGCACCAGGGTGTGGTCATGGTCGGCCGTCACCACGATCAGGGTGTTTTTCAGGTCAGGGTCCAGAACCTTCATCTTGTCGATGGCCGCCTTGATGGCGTTATCGAAGGCCAGGGTATCTTGCAGGGCGCGTTTGGCATTGGTGTCGTGCAAGGCGTGGTCGATACGGCCGCCTTCGACCATCAGGAAGAAGCCTTTCTCTTTTTTACTCAGGATATCAATGGCTTTGGTGGTCATATCCGTCAATGACGGTTCTGTGGGAGCCTTGCCGTTGACACGATCCAGATCGTAGGAGAGATGGCTGTCGTTAAACAAACCGATGAGCCGCTTGCCGGTATCGGCGGCTGTCAGTTCATCCTTGTTGGCGGCGTAACCATAGCCTTGGGCTTCCAGTTCGGCGACCAGATCCCGGTTGTCGCTGCGCCCACCCTTGAGGGTGGTTGATGGCAGAAACTGCTTGCGACCGCCACCGAGGATGACATCGACCCCATCGATCAGTGCCGTATTGAAGCCGCTACCGCCCGGAACTGCCTGTGCGGCTATGTCGTTTTCCAGATCGCGGTTACAGATGTGAGCATAGGTAGCTGCCGGTGTGGCATGGGTGACGCGCGTCGTGGTGACCACGCCGGTGCCCATGCCGGCAGCCTTGGCCAGCTCCAGCAGGGTTGGCATGGCTTTGCCAGCACTGGCGCTGCAATCGGCCAATTGGGTGGCGTCGCTGTCCATGGAGATGACGCCATTGTTGCTCTTCACGCCGGTCATATAGGCGGACATGGAGGGGGCAGAGTCGGTGACCTGAGAATCATGCGAATAGGTTTTGAGGAAGCTGGTTTCCGGCAGTGTGTCTATGGTCAGGCTGCCATCTTCGCCGTAGGCATAGATCCGCGAGGCGGTCAGGGTGGTGATCCCCATGCCATCACCGAGGAAAAACAGGACATTTTTGGGGGTGGTTTTCACCGTGGTTTCGGTGTTGTCACTGTTACAACCGGCCAGCAGCAGACCGGCGGAGAAGAGCAGGGCAAGTGGTGCCAACTTGTGCATGATAGCGTAACTCCTTTACTGAAAGTGGTTCGATACTAGGAGTCGCTTGTTACAGTTATATGGATAAATAATGATAAAAATGTCTACTTTTTTTGATATTTATAGATTTCTTAATGACGTTTGGCCTCCGCTTTGTTATTTTGCTCGGTTCATTCACTATTGTTTGTTATGCAGCAAGTTTGCATAAATAGAACAACAGCATAGGAGAGACGCATGTACAACTTCGCATTTCATAACCCCACCAAGATCCTGTTTGGCACTAGTCAGATCGCGGCTGTAGGTCAGGAAATTCCGCAGGACGCACGCATCCTCATCACCTATGGCGGTGGTAGTGTGGTCAAGTTTGGCGTACTGGATGAAGTGAAAGCGGCTCTGACTGGACGTGAGTTGTTCGAGTTTTCCGGCATCGAGCCCAACCCGACTTATGAAACCCTGATGCAGGCTGTCGAACTGGTCAAACGTGAAAAGATTGATTTTCTGTTGGCGGTTGGGGGCGGCTCTGTCATCGATGGCACCAAGTTTATCGCGGCGGCAGCCTGTTGGGTCGGCAGCGATCCTTGGGACATACTGCTGGATGGTGGGGCGACGCTCAAACAGGCGTTGCCGATGGGTTCAGTGCTGACGCTGCCTGCTACCGGCTCCGAGATGAATTGTGGTGCCGTGATCAGCCGCCAGGTGACACGAGTGGCATTGCCTGCTGCCAACGGGGCTAACGCCGGCGTTTCGCTGATTACCAAGAGTCAGCGGGATAAGCTGTTCTTCACCAATCCGGCTGTCTATCCACGCTTCTCGGTGCTGGACCCAACCAAGAGTTTCACCCTGCCGCGGCAACAGACTGCCAATGGGGTGGTCGATGCTTTTGTTCACGTGATGGAGCAGTACCTGACTTTCCCCGTGGATGCCAAGGTGCAGGACCGTTTCGCTGAGGGTCTGTTGCTGACCTTGATCGAAGAGGGTCCCAAGGTGCTGGCCGAGCCGGAAAACTATGCGGCGCGGGCCAATATTATGTGGACCGCGACTATGGCACTGAATGGTCTGATCGGTACCGGTGTGCCCCAAGACTGGGCCACTCATATGATAGGTCATGAGATCACGGCGTTGCATGGTCTGGACCATGCCCAGACGCTGGCTATTTTGCTTCCCTCCATGTTGGCTCAACAGGCGGAAGGCAAGCGGGAGAAATTACTGCAATATGCTTCTCGGGTCTGGGGTCTGCACGGCGATGATGAAGCGGCCCGCATTCAACAGGCCATTGCCAAGACCCGTGAGTTCTTCGAGTCGCTGGGTGTCGCGACCCGACTCGGAGCCTATGGGGTGACGGCGGAGGCAATCCCTGCCCTGTTGGCCAAGCTGGAGCAGCACGGCCGCTTCCCGCTCGGCGAGCGTCAGGATGTGACTCTGGACGCAAGTCGCCGCATTCTCGAAGCCTCGCTCTGAGTATTTGGGGTTGGTTTCAGCTAGGGTTGTCCTGACAGAAACTGGAGGTCGGTGATGGCAAAGTGGCGATGTGAGGTGTGCGAGTTTATTTATGACGAGGCTGATGGGCTTCCCGAAGAGGGAATTGCGCCCGGTACCCCCTGGTCATTGGTGCCAGAGGATTGGACCTGTCCAGACTGTGGCGTCAGCAAGGCCAGCTTTGTGCGTGATGATGACTGAGTTGGCGGCCCTCTAAGGCAAGGGCTGCACTGGCGTGTTCATATCGCTCTGCCTGGTATTGAACGTGAGCCCCAACAGTGAGTCAAAGCAAAGCCCCCGAATTCGGGGGCTTTTTTATGGATTTTTTCTGATGCTGGCAACTTAGTGGCTGGTGACAACCACATCGTCGGCAATGTGGCTGGGGTCTTCGGCATGTCCCTCGGCACCGTGCATCCAATAGATCAACTTGTTGGAAAACATCAACAGGATGGCGGCACAGATTACGGCGGTGATCGCGATGCCACCGAAGATGGACATGGCACCGGACTCGCCGACGAAGGAGCCAATCATACCGGCGGCATAGTTGGCCAGAGCCACAAAGCCGAACCAGGCACCCATCATCAGCGAAGCAAGACGCAGGGGAGCCAGTTTGGTAACCATGGACAAACCTATGGGTGACAGGCACAGCTCGCCCAGGGTGTGGAACAAGAAGGCGCCGACCAGCCAAAACATAGAGGTCTTGACGCTTTCATCGCCACCTTGTTGCAGCACAGCACCGATCATGAACAGGAAACCGACCGCCAGGAACAACAAGCCAATGGCAAACTTCACCGGAGAATTGGGTTCACGCTTACCCAGTTTGACCCAGAGAGCAGCAACGAGCGGCGCCAGGGTAATGATGAAAAACGGGTTCAGGGATTGAAACCAGGCGGTCGGTACTTCAAAGCCGCCGAGCATCCGGTCCGTGTAGTTCTGGGTATAGAGATTCATCAGACCACCAGCCTGTTCGAAACCAGCCCAGAAGATGATGGTAAACAGCCCCATCACCAGAATGACCTTGATGCGATCCACTTCCTGTTTGGTCAGCGGCGCCTTTTGGGCGGCACTGCGTTGCGCTGCGGCCCGTTGTGCGGCAGGCACGCGACCAATATCGCCCAGATAGCGTTGGGCCAGCAGCGCCTGGATCAGCAAGGAGATGAGCATGCCAATACCGGCGGCGACGAAGCCTGCTTGCCAGCCCCATTCGACGGCCACGGCACCGGCCACAAAACCAGCCAACAGAGCCCCCAGGTTGATCCCCATGTAGAAAATGGTGAAGGCACCATCGCGGCGATGATCACCTGCTTCATACAGGTCACCCACCATGGTGGAGATGTTGGGTTTAAACATACCGTTACCGGCGATCAGCAATGTCAGACCGGCGTAGAACACCTGGTTGACCAGCTCCGGGAACAGGGCGTGAGGCAGGGCCAGGGTAAATTGCCCCAGTGCCATCATGATGGCGCCAATGACGATGGCGCGACGTTGCCCCAAGAAACTATCGGCTAACCAGCCACCGATGAGCGGGGTGATATACACCAGACCGGTGTAGATGCCATACAGCTTCAGGGCATCGGCTTCGGTCCAGCCGAGACCGCCAGCAGTCGTTTGCGCTGTTAAATAGAGCACCAGCAGTGCCCGCATACCGTAATAGGAGAAACGCTCCCACAGTTCGGTACTGAATAACAGAAAGAGTCCCTTGGGGTGTCCCCACAGGGTACCTTGTTGTATCGGAATGGACCTGGACATGAACTTCACCTTGATTCTGTTGTTATTGTGTTCCCGCTCAGCGAGAGGCAAACGTTATAAAACAGCAGGAGATGAAAATCCATAAAATAGATCAATTACCTGGTTTATCTATCTGCTTTGTGATGATAATCCAGATTTATATTAATGTTATATGAGATTAACTAGCGATATAAACGTTTTACATGGTCCGTGATCAGCATGATGAGCCGCTATCATCCAGGCACAAAAAAGGGCGGATAAACCGCCCTCTGTATGCCTTACCGAATTGACGTCATCAATCCAGCGTGGCGACAACCTCTTTGAGATAGGCCTTGAAGTCGGCGCCGATACTCTTGTGACGCAAACCGTAGACGATATTGGCTTTCATGTAGCCGAGCTTGCTGCCGCAATCATGGCTTCTGCCCTTCATGAGATAGGCGTCGACCTGCTCTTTTTCCATCAACATAGCAATGGCATCGGTGAGCTGGATTTCATCGCCCGCGCCCAGTGGGGTTTTTTCCAGCAATGGCCAGATATTGGCGGAGAGCACATAACGGCCGACCACGGCGAGATTGGAAGGAGCCTTATCGATGGCCGGTTTTTCGACAATCTCGGTCATGGGCAGGGATTGGCCGGGGATCAGGCTCTCACCATTGATGTTGGCAATGCCGTAGTCGCTAACCAACTCATGCGGTACCGGCTCCACCATGATCTGGCTGATCGAGGTATCGACGAAGCGCTTGACCATTTCGGCCAGGTTATCCTTCAGCGGATCGCTGGCGACCTCATCGATCAATACGTCCGGCAGCAACACGGCAAACGGGCCATCGCCTACCAGTGGATGAGCACAGAGAATGGCATGCCCCAGACCCTTGGCTTCACCCTGACGGATGTGCATGATGGTGACATCTTTGGGGCAGATGTTTTGCACTTCGGCCAGCAGTTGACGCTTGACCCGTTTTTCCAGGGTAGCTTCCAGCTCGAAGCTCTTGTCAAAGTGGTTTTCGATGGAGTTCTTACTGGAATGGGTGACCAGAATGATCTCTTTAATGCCAGCCGCAATGGCTTCTCGGACCACGTACTGGATCAGTGGCTTGTCCACCACGGGTAGCATCTCTTTGGGAATGGCTTTGGTGGCGGGCAGCATACGAGTGCCAAGACCGGCTACCGGGATAACGGCCTTACGCACAGTGATCTCTTGTTTCATTATTTATCCTTGCTCAACAACGAGTGGCTCATCACATGATAGCCGAGCTTGGCGTCCGCTCCAATCGGATTACTAGCTGCGTGTCAGCTTGTATTCAGAGTCAAATGGGCTGCCAGCTGATGCACAGCCCAGGAAAGTGGACCGGATCAATCCAGGGTGAGTTCGGTTTGATGCTCGGTGACAAATCGCTCACTGATACCCTTGACCTCGGCAAGCTCTTCGACGCTCTTGAAACCGCCATGTTCGGTGCGCCAGGCGATGATCGCCTCGGCCTTCTTCTTGCCGATGCCCTTGAGGGCCATGAACTGTTCGGCGGTGGCGGTATTGATGTTGAGTTTACTGATCTCCATCTGTTGTGCCGCGGGTTGTTCGGGGGCTGCGACCGCATCAGCGGCCAGCGCCATGTTGCCAACAAAGGGTTGAGTAGCCAGTAGCAGGGCAAAAAGTGTGGCTTTGAATCTCATGCAGGTTCTCCTGAGTTAAAAAATAACAATGGCCAAGTGGCTGGATTAGCATCGGGAAAAACCGCAAAGAAGAGGACTGTTGCTTACTCCAGTTGGCAGGGGATCGCTTGCTGGCATCGGTAGGGATGGGTTGGGTGAACTTGGCTATAACTCATTGATTTTAGATATTAGAGTGCCGAGCATCTCTAGGGTAAGATGCGGGCATCAAGAGGGAATAGAATGATGCAACTGACAGACAAACTGATTGATTCGGTGATCAAGGTGGCCGAAGAGGCTGGGCGTGCGATCCTCGGGGTCTATGACGGCCCGATAAAGGTAACAGTCAAGGAGGATGAGAGCCCCCTGACACAGGCGGATCAGGCGGCACACAACGTCATCGAGTACGCGCTGGAGCAGCTGACCCCGGAGTGGCCTGTGGTTTCTGAGGAGTCGGATGCCGCGCACAAACTGCTGCGCACCCAGTCGGCCTGCTACTGGCTCATCGATCCACTGGATGGCACCAAGGAGTTTATTCGTCGTAATGGCGAATTCACCGTGAATATTGCCTTGATTCGGCAGGGCAAGCCGGTATTTGGTGTGGTGCATGTGCCGGTGACGCGGTTGAGTTACTGGGGGGGTTTGGGGCTGGGCTCCTGGAAGCGCAGCGATCAGGGGCAGCAGGCGATCAAGGTCAGTCCGCCGTTGCCGGGATACCCGCTCAAGGTGGTGGGCAGCCGCTCCCATGTCACGCCCGAGACCGAAACCTATCTGGCGACGCTGGGCAAGTACGAGTTGGTGTCGGTGGGAAGTTCGCTGAAGTTCTGCCTGCTGGCTGAGGGGCTTGCTCACCTCTACCCACGTTTGGGACCGACCTGTGAGTGGGATACGGCCGCCGCGCAAGCTGTGCTGGAGGGGGCGGGCGGTCATGTCGAGACCCTCGACGGCGAGGCGTTGCAGTACAGCAAAGCAGATATTCTCAATCCCTGGTTTGTTGCACGCACTTAACTTCGGTGGTGATTAGTGGCAAGGGGCGCGGGTCCAATGCTGTTCATGGAATGAAATGCAGAGGCATTCCCCTTCGCCAACACGCCGTAAACCCATCCGTGGGGGCTCGATGGCGGCATCCTTGCCGCCAACGGTTGGCTCTATGGGAATACTCCCTGCCTTATCTGCTCCGTGATGGGCTTTAGCCCCTTCGGTTTTCAGTGGAGATAGCCTCGTGGCTCGTTATTGCAAATCGCTTTGCGCTATGACCTGGGCCGCCAGGGTTTGCAGGTATTCGGCCGAGAGTCGCAATTGCGCCAGCTCTCCAGCCGTCAGCGGATATTCTAGAATGCGGGCGATTCCGCGATTATCCACCTGTGTCGGGACGCTTAGGACACAATCCTCGATGCCATATTGTCCCTCTAGCAACACACCCACCGGCAGTATGGAGCCTTCGTTGAACAGTATCGCCTGCACAATCCGGTAGAGACTGGCGGCTATGCCGTGGTTGGTATTCTGTTTGCACTGGAAAATTTCGAATCCCGCCTGTTTGACCTCTTCGAGCAACTTGCTGTGATCCACCCGTGGGCGGCCAATCATGTCGCACCAGGCATCCATCGGCAGACCGCCGATGTTGGTGATACTCCAGGGGATGAAACTGGTCTTGCCGTGCTCACCCAGCACATAACCCATGACGTTTTTCGGGTCCAGCCCCACCTTGTCGCCGACAATTTTCATGAAGCGGGCGGAATCCAGCACACAACCGGCACTGATCACCCGCTCGGCTGGATAGCTGGTGTTGCGGATGACGAAGCGCGTGACCAGATCCACCGGATTGGTGGCAAACAGCAAGATGGCTTCGGGGGCGACCTTCTCCAGCTCGCGGGCAATATCGACCGTGATGCGTGCATTGATCAACGCCAGTTCATCCCGGCTTTGTCCCTGTTTGATCTGCGCCCCGGCGGTGATGATCACCAGCCGACTCCCGGCACACTCGGCATAACTACCGTGAGTGAGTTTGACGTTGCGACTGAAGGTCAACGAGGTGGTATGGCCAAAATCGAGGATCTCGCCCTTGGCTTTTTCGTCATTCAAATCCACCAGTACCAGATTGTCACAGGAACCGTTGAGCAGCAGATACTGGCACACAGAGACGCCCACGGCGCCTGCACCGATCACCGATACTTTCATCTTTCTCTCCTTGCGAGTGCATCCCGAGGTGGATGCAATACGTTCTGTATTGCAAAAGCTTTGCCATAGATATAACTGCATTGGTCGCCATTAAGTAGTGCAAAACCATAAATAATGGCCAATAGATGGGTGCAATCGCTTAAAGCTGGTGCAGGCTCTGGTGGGGTGGATGGCGATGATCAGGCGTCCCACCACCAGTGGCAACCAAGATTTGATCGCTGTTCCGAATAACCGATTGTGCGCGATAGCGACTGGGTAGCGCTAAGCGGACCCTCCGCGCCAGGGATGGCGCGGCGGAGCCCCCACGGATGGGTTCACGGCGTGTCGGCGTGCGTTTCCCAGTCGCTGTCTTGTCAGCAAGAGTTGTTCATTCGATAGCTAGGAATAGGGGCAAGATGCGGGAAACAAACAGGGCGGCTTGCTGCCGCCCTGTTGGAGATCCGGTTCGATTCGGCAGCTTAGAAGAAGGCTTGTTCCGGCTTGACGGTGATCTTCAACGGCTTGACGGTCACCTGGGCATAGACACCAGCGGTGACATAGGGGTCGGCATCGGCCCAGCTTTGCGCCTCGCCCAAGCTGGCAAATTCGGCAATCACGGTACTACCGGTAAAGCCCGCATCAGCCGGATCTTCGGCATCGATGGCAGGATTTGGTCCTGCCAGCAGCAGACGCCCGGCGTCCTTGAGCGCTTGCAACCGGGCCAGATGGGCCGGACGGGCTTCTTTGCGCAGCGGCAGGCTGTTGCTCACATCTTCGGAATAGATCAGATACCACATGGTGGGCTCTCCTTGGCAATGGGATCAAAAACACAGGCGCCATGGGGCGCCTGATGTGGTTACTCTTTTTGTTCGGCCGGTAGATGGCGATAGAGGTACAGCACCGTCACCAGGGTAAACAGCAGCGTCATGCCCAGCAGGCCGAACACCTTGAAATTGACCCACACCTCTTGCGGCAGGTTGAAGGCGATATAGGTATTGGCGACGGCGCAGAGCGCGAAAAAGCCAGCCCACGCCAGATTGACGCGATTCCAGATCGCATCCGGCAGTTGCATCTCCTTGCCCAGCATCCGCTTGATCAGCGGCTTCTTGAGGATGAACTGACTGACCAGCAGGGCGCCGGAGAACAGCAGGTTAATCACGGTCACCTTCCACTTGATGAAAGCATCATCGTGGAAGAACAGGGTGAAACCGCCAAACACCAGCACCATTCCCAGGGTGATGAGATGCATTTTCTCCAGCTTGCGCAGGGTGAACCAAGTGATGGCGATCTGCAGCACGGTCACCACCATCAGGGCGCCGGTAGCAGCATAGATGTCATAGAACTTGTAGACCGCGAAGAACACCAGCAGGGGGATCAAATCGAAAAACTGTTTCATGCCTGTACCTCATCTGAGCGAGGCCCCAGTCTAGCGGCAGCGCGTCGGGAAAAAAAGTAAAAAGCCGGAGATCCCGAGGATCTCCGGCTTTACTCTGCGACATTCCAGTGCTCGATCTGGATGCTCCGGCCTCTGTTCTGGCTTAGTAGGCGGTTGCTGCCTTCATCTGCCGCACGAACTGCTCCAGCTGCGCCAGCATCTCGGCGGGGGCCGCCAGATTCTTCTCGATGATCTTGACCACCGCCGAGCCGGAGATGGCTCCGGCGGCACCCGAGGCAATCGCCTCCTTGACCTGAGCCGGTTCGCTGATGCCAAAGCCCAGCAGCGCGGGGGCGGCATTAAACGATTTGAGCGTTTCGATGAGGTGGCCGACCGGCTTACCCGCCCGGGTCTCGGTGCCGGTCACCCCGGCGCGACTGAGCAGGTAGGTGTAGCCGGAGCCTAACTCGGCCACCTTCTGCAGCGTGGCTTCATCGCCATTGGGTGGCGCGATAAAGATGGAGGCGATACCCGCCTTATCGGCAGCTGCCTTATAGGGGGCCGACATTTCAACCGGCACGTCGGCGACCAGCACCGAGTCGACTCCGGCGGCGACGGCGCGCTGATAGAAGCCATCGATGCCTTTGGCATAGACCAAATTGGCATACAGCAGCAGGCCAATCGGCAGCTTTGGGTACTTGGCACGCACCTGCTCGAGGATCTCGAAGCAAGTATCGGGTGTGGTACCAGCAGTCAGGGCGCGGGTAGTGGCATCCTGAATCGTCGGGCCATCGGCCACCGGATCGGAGAAGGGGATGCCCAGCTCCAGGGCATCGGCACCACCGGCCACCAGAGCATCGATGATCTGCAATGACAGCTCGGGAGTGGGGTCGCCCAGCGTCACGAACGGTACAAAGGCGCCCTCATTTTTGGTGGCCAGATCGGCAAACAGTTCAGCGTAACGGCTCATTACAGGGCTCCTTGCTTTTGCAGAATATCGGCGACGGTGAAGATGTCCTTATCGCCACGGCCGGAGAGGTTGACGATGAGCACCTGCTCCAGCTCCGGATTTTCACGGGCCATTTTCAGGCCATGGGCCAGGGCATGGGAGGATTCCAGGGCTGGAATGATCCCTTCATGCCGTGCCAGCTCCTGGAAGGCGTCCAGCGCCTCCTGATCGGTGATGGAGACGTATTCGGCACGCCCGGTGGCGGCCAGGTGAGCGTGTTGCGGGCCGACGGAGGGGAAGTCCAGACCCGCCGAGATGGAGTAGGACTCCTCAATCTGACCATGTTTGTCTTGCATCAGATAAGAGTGCATGCCGAAGAAGACCCCCTTGGTGCCATGGCCCAGCGGCGCGCCATGCTCGCCACTCTCGATGCCGTGGCCACCGGGCTCGACACCGATGAGGCGCACGCTGGCATCATCGATGAAGTCGGCAAACATACCGATGGCATTCGAACCACCACCAACGCAGGCGATGACCGCATCGGGCAGCCGGTGTTCGGCCTGTTGCAACTGCACCTTGGCCTCTTCGCCGATCATGCGCTGGAACTCGCGCACTATGGTCGGGAAGGGGTGGGGGCCGGCCGCAGTACCCAGCATGTAGTGGGTATCTTCGTAGTTGGCGGTCCAGTCACGCAGCGCCTCGTTACAGGCGTCCTTGAGGGTGGAAGAGCCTGCGGTGACCGGCACTACTTCGGCGCCCATCAGGCGCATGCGGAACACGTTCGGCTTCTGGCGCTCCATATCCACGGCGCCCATGTAGACCCGACACGGCAAATCGAGCAGGGCACAGGCGAGCGCTGTGGCTACGCCATGTTGACCGGCACCGGTTTCGGCGATGATGCGGGTCTTGCCCATGCGCTTGGCCAGTAGAGCCTGACCCAGCACCTGGTTGGTCTTGTGGGCGCCACCGTGCAGCAAGTCTTCACGCTTGAGGTAGAGCTTGGTCTTGGTGCCCTTGGTCAGGTTGCGGCACAGCGTCAGCGGAGTTGGGCGCCCGGCGTACTCGGTCAACAGGGTGCGGAATTCTTCATGGAAGGCCGGATCGGCCTGGGCATCGAGAAAGGCTTTTTCCAGCTGCAAGAGGGCCGGAACCAGGATCTGCGGCACATACATGCCGCCAAATTCACCGAAAAAAGGGTTGAGCAGAGTCATCACAATCGTCCTTAAAATTAAGTCGCGTTAGCCAAGCGGTGCAGCGTGGCTTTCTAGTAGGCTCGCAGTGCCGTGAAGGCCCGTTGGAGTTTGTCGGCATCCTTGATGCCGGGGGCGGACTCCACGCCTGAATTCAGATCCAGCCCGAGGCAACCCACCTGAGCGGCGTTTTGTGCGTTGTCCGGATTGATGCCACCGGCCAGCAGCAGCTGGGTTTTATCGAGTTCATCCAGCAGGCTCCATTCGAAGACTTGGCCGGTGCCGCCACTCTGTTGCCCGACCTGGGTATCCAGTAGGATGCGATCCACCTGACCGGCCAGTTCCTGTAATTGCTGTCGTGGCAACTGGTCGCTAACGGCCACGGCCTTCCAGATCTGGCAGCCGACCGGCAGCGCCGAACGTAGGGCGGCGATATAGGTCGCATCTTCCTGACCATGCAACTGCACCGCCGCCAGCCCCAGCTGGTGGACGGTTTGCAGTACTGTATCGAGCTCGGCATTCTGGAACACACCGACATAGCGCAGCGGGGCGGCGGCCATGACCGTTTTGGCCTGGGGGATATCCACGCAGCGCGGACTCTTGCCAACGAAGATCAGCCCGCCGTGGACGGCACCGACCTGATAGGCCGCTTGGGCCGCTTCCGGGCTGGTCAGGCCGCACACCTTGTTTTGTCCCAAAATCAACTGGCGGCAGGCCAGATCCACATCGTCCTGGCTCATCAAGGAGGAGCCGACCAAAAAGCCGTTGGCATAGGCGCTGAGATCCTTGACCTGGGCATGGCTATGAATGCCGGATTCGCAGATGACGATGCGATCCGCGGGCAGACGGGGGGCCAGTTGCTTGGTGCGGTCCAGATCGATGCTGAGATCGCGCAGGTTGCGATTGTTGATGCCCACCACCTTGGCGCCCAGCGCTATGGCTCGTTCCAGCTCATCTTCGGTGCTGACTTCAGTCAAAATACCCATCTGCAGGCTGGCAGCGACAGCGGCGAGTTCGGTATAGGCCCTATCCGTCAGCACCGAGAGCATCAGCAGCACGGCATCGGCCTGATAATGGCGCGCCAGATAGATCTGGTACGGGTCTATGATGAAATCCTTGCACAGCACAGGCACCGAGACTTGGGAGCGAACCAGCGGCAGGAAATCAAAACTGCCTTGAAAGTATTTCTCGTCGGTCAGCACCGAAATGGCGGCGGCATAACGGTCATAAACCCGGGCTATGACCGCTGGATCAAAGTCGGTGCGGATCAGCCCCTTGGAGGGGGAGGCCTTCTTGCATTCGAGGATAAAACCAGTGCGCTCACCGGACAGCGCCGCCGTGAAATCCCGATCGCTGGGGGTCAGAGTGTCGATAAAACCGGCCAACGGCTGGCTGGCCTTGCGGGCCTCGACCCACAGCTGCTTGTCGGCGACAATTTTGCCGAGCACTGTCTGGTTGATGGATTCAAGATTCAGCATGGGGTTCCTTACTCCTCGCTATGACTTAGGGCCGCCAGGCGGCCAACCCGCTCCAGGGTCTTGCCGCTGCGCAGGGTGGTGAACACCCGCTCGGCGCCTTGCTTGAGATCGGTGCTCACCCCCCCCATGACCAGCAGAGGAGCCAGATTGATGGCGATGGCACTGTTCTGGGCATCGCTACCATGACCGGCAAGGATAGCCTCACTGATCAGGCGGTTCTGTTCCGGATCACCACCGCGAATGGCCTCCAGCGGGAACTCCTGCAAACCGAAATCGGCAGGGCTCAGATGGTAATGGCGAATGTCCCCATCGATGATTTCGGCCACTGTGGTGCTGCCATGAATGGCAATTTCGTCCAGCCCTGAGCCATGGACCACCATGCCGCGCTCCAGTCCCAATTGACGCAGGGTCTCGGCAATCGGTGCGACCAGGGCTGGGCTGTAGACCCCCATCAGCTGGTAGCTGGGACGCGCCGGATTAATGAGCGGTCCCAAGACGTTGAAGATGGTGCGGGTCTTCAGAGCGTTCCGCACCGGCATGGCATGACGCATGGCGCTGTGATACTGGGGGGCAAACAGGAAGCAGACATTCTCTTCATCCAGACAGCGGCGGGCTATGGCCGGGCTCATGTCCAGGCGCACGCCTAATTTATCCAGCAGATCCGAAGATCCGGTCTTGGAGGAGACGCTGCGGTTGCCGTGTTTGGCGACCTTGATGCCACATTCGGCACCCACCAGCGCCGACAGGGTGGAGACATTGATGGTGTGCAGGCCATCACCGCCGGTACCGACGATATCGCAAAAGGGGTAATCCGGGCGCGGGAACGGCTTGGCGGCTGCGATCAGCGCGCTGGCGGCTCCGGCGATTTCGCTCGGCGCCTCACCCTTCATCTTCAGGGCCGTCAGCAGGGACGAGAGCACTATGGGGTCCATCTCGCCACGCAGCAGCACCTCGAACAGTGCCTGACTGGCGTCAAGGCTGAGACTCTCGCCGCGATAGAGTTGTTCCAGGGACTCATGCATGGGCTGCCTCCTGCGGAGCTGTGATGAAGGCTAGGCTCTGGGTGAGCAGCCGCGCGCCTTCGGTGGTCATGATGGATTCAGGATGGAACTGGAAACCCAGCACCCGATCGGCGCGATGCAGCACGGCCATCGGCATCTCCTTATAGTGAGCGACGACCTCCAACTCGTCCGGGACATAGGTGGCGACCAACGAGTGGTAACGAGCCACCGGCAACGGATTGGCGAACCCGCTGAACATATCCTGGCCACTGTGGTCGATGAGCGAGCTCTTGCCGTGGATGATTTCCCCGGCTGAGCCGACGGTGCCACCGTAGTATTCGCAGATGGCTTGATGACCCAGACAGATGCCGAGAATGGGCACCTTGCCACGGCACAGGCCGATGAGCTCGATCATGCAACCGGCCTCATGAGGGGCTCCTGGGCCGGGGGAGAGCACCAGGACTACGTCATCGCCACAGGCGGCAATCTGGGCGTAGATCTGCGCGGCTGGCATGCTGTTGCGATAGATGCGTACATCGCAGCCCAGGCTGCGGAACTGATCCACCAAGTTGTAGGTGAAGGAATCGAAGTTATCGAGCAGGAAAATGGTCTTAGCCATGGGTCACCTCCGCGAGAGTCTTGCCGTGGGCCAGTGCAATGGCGTTGAGCACGGCGGCTGCCTTGCTGCGGGTTTCATCGGCTTCCGCCTGAGGGCGGGAATCATAGACCACACCGGCTCCGGCCTGGACGTGGGCCACGCCGTGTTTGACAAAGGCGGAGCGGATGACGATGCAGGTGTCCATGTCACCGTTGCCGGAGAGATAACCGACCGCACCGCCGTAACTGCCGCGTCGTTCACCTTCGACCTCGCGGATGAGCTCGGAGGCGCGGATCTTCGGGGCGCCGGTCAGGGTGCCCATGTTCATGCAGGCCTGATAGGCATGCAGAGCATCCAGATCGTGACGCAGGGTGCCGACCACCTTGGAGACCAGGTGCATGACGTGGCTGTAGCGATCGACTTTCAGCAAGTCGCGTACATAGCGGCTGCCGGGCTCGCTGATACGGGCGATATCGTTACGCGCCAAATCGACCAGCATCAGATGCTCGGCAGTTTCCTTGCCATCCTGACGCAGCTCCAGCTCGATACGGCCATCCAGATCCAGATTGATGCTGCCATCGGCATTGAAGCCGCGACGGCGGGTCCCGGCAATCGGGTACATTTCTACCTGACGATTTTGAGCTTCAAATTTCACTGCACTCTCCGGTGAGGCACCGAACAGGGTGAAGTCTCGATCGTTCATGTAGAACATGTAGGGGCTGGGGTTGGTCTTCTTCAACTGGCGGTAGGCCAGCAGTGGTTGCGGGCAGGGCAGGGAGAAGCTGCGGGAAGGCACCACCTGGAAGATGTCACCTTTGCGGATATTGCCCTTCAAGCGTTCCACATCGGCGCAGAACGCTTTGTCGTCACGGTTGGTGGTGATTTTGCCATCCAGCGGCAGGGCAACCGGCAACTCGGGGGCGACAAAATGGTTGCAGCGCGCACTCAGGGTTTCAATTCGCGCCTGCAAGCGCTGGAATTCATCCGCGAACTCGTCGCCGCCGAAGGCGACGGCGCGCAGTTGGCTGCGCTTGAGACGATGATCGATATGGATCAGGGTCTCGGCCACATAGAAACAAAAATCCGGGCAGTCGTTGCTGGCTTCGCGAGCCCCCGGCAGGGTTTCGTAGTTGGCAATCAGGTCATAGGCAAAGATGCCGCCGAGGAAGATAGCCTCCTGGCCCTGTTCACAATGCAGTTGAGTCAGCAGGGTGCGCAGGGTATCCAGTACTGACAATGCCTTGAGACGACTGTCTTCATCCTGATCGGTATCGATGGGCGGGAAGTTCAGCGTCAGCTGGTTGCCTTGGCGTACTTGCTGGACCGCGTTGCTGAGACCGCTTTGCAGACGATCCAGAACCGCCAGCCCGTTGCGATTCAACGCCTCGGCTTCGACGCTCAGGCCGTGGCAGGTCAGGCGCACACAGCTGTCGATGAGCAGCAGGCTCTGGGTGCCGGCCTTGGTGTCAATTTCGGCAGACTCCAGCAGCAGACTGTTGTCGTTCGCCGTGGTCAATTGAGTAAACAGTGCCAAGGGGTCGGCGACATAAGCGGCGTCGTTCACCAAGGCGTGTAGATGGTTGGGATGCAGCTCAGTCATGATGCAGAGCCTCCGGGTGTGTGTCCTGTGGTTGGACAGTGCAGAACAGTTGCATGGCGATATCCTTCATTAAATAAGTAAAAACAACGTGTTGCCTAAGTTGTCCTCACCATCGCCAGGTCTGTTTGTTGTGTTTTTGTTTCATCTCGTCCCTGTTTACCGGATAATAAAAAAGCCCGCGGTTCCTGGCGGGCTTTTTCTGGGTATTCTGTCTGCTTAACCGTTTTTTGACATAGCAAAAGTCCCACGCCCGCTTATTTGGGAGTGTGCCACCACCAACGCATGTTTAGGGTGAGCTGCTGTGTCATGTAAAACGTCCTTGGATGACTGAAGTTGTGCGACGGTATATCCCGTCAAGTGGCTACAGTAAAACGATAAAGCCGGAAGTTTGTCAAGTTTCTTTTGTGGTGGAACTCTCTGATGCGTATCGATCTACATAGTCATTCAACGGCCTCCGATGGTCGACTCGCGCCAGCGGAGCTGATGCGCCGGGCGGTTTTGCAACGGATCGATGTGCTGGCACTCACCGATCATGACACGGTCGCGGGCTTGGCCGAAGCGGCTCAGACCATCGAAGACGAGGCGCTGCCGTTGACGCTGATCGCCGGTATTGAACTCTCGACCAGTTGGGAAGCCCTGGAGATCCATGTCGTCGGTTTGAATATCGATGTCAACTCCCCGGCTCTGGCGGAAGTGATCCAGCGTCAGGAGGCAGCTCGTGAGGCGAGAGGGATTGAACTGGGACGGCGCTTGGCCAAACAGCGCATTGAACAGGGTTATGAAGGTGCTCTGGCACTAGCCAATGGCGCCAGCCTGACCCGGGCGCATTTTGCCCGCTATCTGGTGGAGGCGGGTCATTGCCGGACTCAGCAGAAGGCCTTCGATCTCTATATTGGCCGTGGTGGTAAGGCGTATGTGCCCCATGACTGGATCAGCATCGCCGAGGCGATTGCGGTGATCCACGCGGCCGGAGGTTTGGCTGTACTTGCCCATCCTGGTCGCTATAAACTTTCTACCAAGTGGCTTAAACGTCTATTGGCTCTTTTTAAAGAGATGGGCGGTGATGCCATGGAGGTTAGTTTGCCTCAGCAAAGCCCCCAAGATCGGGCTAATCTGGGACTGTGGTGCCGCGAGCACCAACTGCTGGCCTCGGTGGGTTCGGATTTTCATGCCCCGACCTCCTGGCAGGAGTTGGGACGTAATCTCTGGTTGCCCAAAGATGTCTCGCCTGTATGGCATGCCTTTCTTGACTCGGACGTCGCTCCCCGTGATGACGTCGATGAGTCCTCGACATTCCGGGAGGAATTATGAGCCAATTTTTCGCTATCCATCCTGAAAACCCGCAAACCCGGCTGATCAATCAGGCCGTGGCGCTGATCCGCAGTGGCGGTGTCGCCATCTATCCGACGGACTCCGGTTATGCACTGGGCTGTCTGCTGGAAAACAAGGCGGCGCTGGAGCGCATCTGCCGCATTCGTCATCTGGATAGCAGCCACAACTTCACCCTGGTCTGTCGGGATCTCTCCGAGTTGTCGCTTTACGCCAAGGTGGATAATCAGGCCTTCCGCCTGATCAAGAACAACACTCCGGGTCCTTATACCTTCATTCTCAAGGCGACCAAGGAAGTCCCTCGTCGCTTGATGAACGAGAAGAAAAAGACCATCGGCATTCGGGTACCGGAAAATCCAATTGCCCAGGCGTTACTGGCGGCACTGGGTGAGCCACTGATGTCTTCGACGTTGATTTTGCCGGGCTCCGAGGTCGCAGAATCCGATCCCTACGAGATCCGGGATCGTCTGGAGCAAGTAGTTGATTTGATTATTGACGGTGGTTATTTGGGTGAACAGCCCACCACGGTCGTCGATTTTTCAGAGGATAACGCCGATGTGGTTCGCCACGGCGCAGGCGATCCGACTCCCTTCCTGTAAGGGATATTTTTTCATCGCCGAGACGGCGATGAGCCCCATGATGGAGTCAAGACTCCCGGCGGCACCACCCGGACATGGATGTCTGGAATGTCGCACATACAGAGATGAACACCATGAGTGATAAGTTGCAGAGTGAAAAGTTGCAAAAAGTTTTGGCGCGGGCCGGTATCGGCTCCCGCCGCGAGATGGAAACACTGATCACCGAAGGACGGGTCAGTGTGGATGGCAAGATCGCAACCCTGGGTGATCGGGTTGGACCGAGCGTGGCTATCCGGATTGATGGCCACGCCATCACGGCCAAGCCTGCCGAAGATGTGATTTGTCGGGTACTGGCCTATCACAAGCCGGATGGCGAAATGTGTACCCGTAAGGACCCGGAAGGACGTCCTACGGTCTTTGATCGTCTGCCCCGCATTCAGGATGCACGCTGGGTGGCCGTGGGTCGTCTGGACGTCAATACCTCAGGTCTGCTGCTGTTCACTACCGATGGTGAGCTGGCTAACCGTCTGATGCATCCCCGCCACGAAGTGGAGCGGGAATATGCGGTACGGATATTTGGTGAAGTCGACGACAAGATGCTCAATCGTCTGCGCCTGGGTGTGCAGCTCGAAGATGGTCCCGCCAAGTTTGACAAGATAGTCCGCGCGGGCGGGGAAGGGCTGAACAACTGGTTCAACGTGACCCTGCAAGAAGGCCGGAATCGGGAAGTTCGCCGCCTGTGGGAGACTCAGGAAGTGCAGGTCAGCCGTCTGATCCGCGTCCGTTATGGCGATGTCAAACTCGAGAAGAGCATGCCCCGTGGTGGTTGGATGGAACTGCCCCTCGACAAGGTGAACTACCTGCGCGAGTTGGTGGGTTTGCAGCCGGAAACCCGCAGCAAGGTGCTGGTGGATGACAAGCGTAGCCAGTTCAAGCAGAGCGCCCAGATCCGCCGAGCGGTACGCAAGCACCGTGAGTTGCAGCATTCCGATAACCGTCAGGCGCATCCAGAGCGTAACTATGGTGGCGGCGTCTCTCTGGACGGGCCGGCAGCGGCTAAGCCTGTGACCAAGCGTCCGCCCCGCTCTCAGGCGCAACGTACCCGCTTGGGCAGCAGCACAGAAGTACCCCGTAGCAGCGAACGCCGGCCTGCGCCGCGTAAGCCGCGCGGTTAAGGAGTCGCCGGGATGAGTGGTTTTTCTCCTTTTCCGGCAAATGCCGACACCCGAGTCAGCAAGGCTGTGGTGGTCTTCAGTGGCGGTCAGGACAGTACCACTTGCCTGATCCAGGCCCTGGCACACTATCAGGAGGTCCACGCCATCACCTTCAACTATGGTCAACGCCATAGTCAGGAGATCGATGTGGCCCGGGCTATCGCCGCCGAGCTGGGCGTGACGGCCCACAAGGTGCTGGATCTCTCCTTGCTCAACGAATTGGCCATCTCCTCGTTGACCCGGGATGCCATACCGGTGAGCTCGGCGCTGCAGGATAACGGCTTGCCCAACACCTTTGTGCCGGGGCGCAACATTTTGTTTCTGACTCTGGCCGCTGTCTATGCCTATCAGGTGGGTGCCGAGGCCGTGATCACCGGCGTCTGCGAGACTGACTTCTCGGGATATCCTGATTGTCGCGATGAGTTCGTCAAGGCGTTAAATCAGGCGCTCTGTTTGGGTCTGGAAAAACCGATCCAGTTGGTGACTCCCCTGATGTGGCTGAACAAGGCCCAGACCTGGGCCCTGGCGGATCGCTATGGTCGCTTGGATTATGTACGTGAGCGGACTCTGACTTGCTACAACGGTCTGGTGGGTGAAGGGTGTGGCGAGTGTCCGGCGTGTGAATTACGTGCCCGGGGCTTGCAGGCCTATCTGGCCGACCAAGAGCAGATCCAGGCACAACTGGCGGCTAAATTAGCGTCCTGAAGCCCTCTTTTTTGCGCGACTCATTGCAGTGATTGACCAGAAACACCGCTCCACATACTCTGTGGCGGTGTTTTTTTTTGATGAGGCCCCTATGAACAGTGACAGTAGTCCTTCGTGCTACTTTTCTTCTTTCTCCCTGACGGAACACCGGTTACCTCCGGATGCTTGTCATCATTCCCCTACGGCCGTAACAGAGCGCTGATGCCATGTTTATTTTATCTGGTTTTGTCCTTGATGTTGCTGTGGAGTCATGATGTTTGATTTTGCCTGGATGATGGATCCGACCGCCTGGTTGGGTCTGCTGACGCTGGTGGTTCTCGAGATTGTTCTGGGGATCGATAACCTGCTGTTCATCGCCATTTTGGCGGAAAAGTTACCTCCCGAGATGCGCGACCGAGCCCGGCGCATGGGGTTGGGTCTAGCCTTGCTGATGCGCATGGTACTGCTGGTCAGTCTCTCCTGGCTGGTGCGTCTGACGGCGCCGCTTCTTACTCTGTTTAACCATGACTTCTCGGGGCGGGATCTGATCCTGCTCGTCGGCGGCTTGTTCCTGCTGTTCAAGGCAACGCGGGAGCTGCACGGGCGCCTGGAGGGTGAGCTGCATGGCGATGGCGAGAGCAAGGTGTATGCGGCGTTCTGGACCGTGGTGGCGCAAATTGTGGTGCTCGATGCCGTCTTTTCGCTGGATGCTGTAATCACCGCCGTGGGCATGGCCGAGCATCTGTCCGTGATGATGCTGGCAGTCACCATCGCCATCGGCATCATGATGTGGACCAGCAAACCGTTGACCCTGTTTGTTAATCGGCATCCAACCCTGGTGATCCTCTGTCTGGGTTTCCTGCTGATGATCGGCTTCAGCCTGATCGCTGAAGGTTTTGGCTTTCATATTCCCAAGGGATACCTCTACGCAGCGATTGGCTTCTCGATCCTGATCGAGTTGTTTAACCAGGTCGCTCGCTCCAATCAAAGCAAGTTGTTGCAGGGTAAACTGCGTCGCCGCGAACGCACCGCTGAATTGGTGATGCGGTTGCTCGGCGATAGCAAGCAACAGGAGAGCGGAAGCTTTCAGGAGTCCCTGTTGCCGGGGGCCGATGAAAGCATGTTTGCCGATGAAGAGAAGGAGATGATCTCTCGGGTATTGCAGCTTTCCTCGTTGCCCATTCGTGCTGTGATGACGGTGCGTCGGGATGTCGAGATGCTAGACCTCTCTGAACCGGAAGAGCAGATCCTGCAACGCTTGGCCGAAACGCCACACTCCCGCCTGGTGGCGATCCGCGAGGGGAACAAGGATCAACCACTGGGGATCATCCGCAAGCGTGATGTATTGGCTCTACTGCTTAGTAAACAGGAGCTCAAGCTCGAACAACTGGTGCAACAACCCCTCTGCCTGCCCGAGACCATCAATGTGCTCAATGCATTGGAGCAATTTCGTCTGGCCAAGAATTATCTGGCATTTGTGCTGGACGAATTCGGTAACTTTGAAGGGATTGCGTCGATCCGGGACATCATGGAAGAGATTGCCGGTAAGCTGCCGGAAACCGGTGAAGAGGATGATGACTTCGTGGTACTGGGGCCGGATAGTTACCATGTCAGCGGCGATTGCCTGCTGCAAGATCTGCAGCGCCGGATTGGTTTTCCTGCACCGGCCACGGCCCACTATCACACCCTAGCCGGTTGGTTGATGGATTGGTTGCAGAGATTGCCAGCCGTGGATGAGGTCTTGGATCTTGATGGCTGGCGTATTACTGTCGTGGCGGTGCGTTCCCATCGCATTGAAACCTTGTGGCTAACCCGGCAAGATGCCGGGGCGTCAGATCCAGCCTAGGGTTAATTCAACAGAGCTCCGCGAGGGGCTCTGATGTCAATGGGAGCGGTAACTGGATGGTTCGCCGTGGTTTGACTGAATGACACATTTTCCCGATTTCTATTTCCCGATTTCTAGTCGGGGTATGACCATAAGGATGTTCAATGAAGGCTAGATGGCAATCCCTGTGCAATGGCCACTGGTTACAGATCTGGGAATTACGCCAGCGCCGCGCCGAAGCGGCTGGCCAATGGGGACCTATTACCCTGCTGTTATGCGGGATGGCCCTGTTGCTGGGGATACAGAACCCCCTGTTATATGGCATGGCCCCCGGTTTTGATGCTTCCTTGTTTGCCGCCATGGGCAGGATGTGGGCCACCGGTGATGTGCTGTACCGCGACATGCTGGATATCAAGGGACCGGTTATTTTCCTGCTGGACGCCTTTGGCTATAAACTCGGCGGCTTTCCGGGCATTGCGTTGTTTGAAACCGCGCTCTTGGCCTGGGGTCTGAATAACAGTTACCGGGCGCTGGCGCTACTGGGGATCGCCCCCCTGGCCCGTCTGGCGGCTTTGCTGGGGGTGATCAGTCTCTGCGGCTACCGCTACTATTATGGCAACATGACCGAGGACTACACCCTGTGTCTGGCTCTGATTGCCCAGTTGCCGTTTGTGCGCCTGCTGACGACGGGGCGTTTTAGCTGGTCCCAAGCTTGGTTGCCGGCTCTGACTTTTGGTTTGATTGCCATGATGCGGCTGAATAACGGCGCTTTCTGGGGCGCCTGGTATGCCGTACTTTTTCTCGGCTGGTGCGGGCAGGGGCGTTGGCTGGATGGGGTGAAGCTGTTCGTTTCGGCATTAGCCGGTGTCGCTGTGATTGCAGGGCCTCTGGTGCTCTATTTTTGGCAGCAGGGGGTGCTGGAAAACTTCTGGTTTTATTCGTTTGCCATTTTTATGGGGCAAAGCTACGGCACCGGCTTCTCACCACTGGTTGGCAGTGTCGGTCTATTCCGCACCGGTCTGATCCTGTTGCTACCATTGGCGCTGTTTGTGCTGCATCGCTGGCACCATGCCGATCCACAGCAAGAGCCCGTTGTTGGTAAGTCGTTAGTAGCCGTGATGCTGTTCGGGGCCCTGTTCGGTGTGATTGCCAATTCAGTGTCTGGTCATATCTTCGATCACTATGATCAGCTCTATCTGGCGTTTATTCCGCTGCCATTGGCACTCATTGTCGAAGCCGTCCGTCGGGAGTGGGGGAGTGACTCGCCTCTGGTATGGTTAGGGGGCGTGGGGCTGTGGGGCTGGGTTATCTATCTCATCATGCCCCACTGGTTTTTTAGCTGGAGTCGCTTTGAGTGGCCCATGCTGCAAGTCGTGCAGGTGCTGGCTACCAGTCTGTTTCTGGCCCTTATCCTCAGTTTGCCGATCTGGCTGCGAGTGCGCTCGGCGGAGGGACGCAGCCAGTTAACAGGGATGGCCTCTTTGGCATTGTTGCTGGGACCCTTGGTGTTGGCTTGCTATTCGGGGTGGGTTGGGACCCATACCGGACGGCCATTTGGTGATTCAGGACGTCAGCAGATTGCCCAGATCCGTGCTGAAACCAGCCCCGATGAGCGGATCTGGGTTGATGGCACCATGCCGCAATTCTATGTCTGGACCGATCGCAAGGCGGCCTCGGCCTATCTGTTCTTCGATAACGTCCACCCGCCGTTTGATGTCAAGGCGCGGGTATTGGCCGATATCCAACGCGTACAGCCGAAGTTCATTGTGATCCGGAAGAAACGACTGGAGCAATATGCCGCTGAGGGGGCCAGCTTTCCGGCCTCCCAACGTGCTTTCTACACTTATGTGTTTGCCCATTACCAGCAGGTGCAACCGGGCTTGTTTAAATTATCCAAGGCGTCGTGATGACAAAGGGCGGCAAGGACTCACTCTTGCCGCCAACGATCTGCTTTTCTGCCAGTATGTCCGGCATTACCTGGTTGTGACAGAGCCATAAAAAAGTCCGCCGTAGCGGACTTTTTTGATGTCTCAGAGAGGCTCTACGCCAATGGCTGGGTTGGAAACACGCCGAAATGCTCCATGGCATAGGCGACGCGCTCTTCCACCGACATAGTGATATTGCCCAGTTTTTCAACCTGCCGCAGACGAGGCAGCAAACCAGCCGCGTTGGCGATCTGGATGGAGAGACCCGGACGCGCATTCAGCTCCAGCAGCATGGGGCCGCGTCGTTTATCCAGCACCATGTCGGTACCGATATAACCAAGCCCTGACATTTCGTAGCAGGAAGCGGCCAGATTCAGCAACTTCATCCAGTGGGGAACCTGTAGTTCGAACAGATCCTTACTGGTATCCGGGTGATGACGCAGTGGCAGGTTGTGCTGCACGCCCCGAACGGCTCGTCCGGTGCGTAGACAGATCCCCACCCCGACCGCGCCCTGGTGCAAGTTGGCCTTGCCATCGGACGCTGCGGTGGACAAGCGCATCATCGACATGACCGGAAAGCCCTTGAAGATGATGACGCGAGTATCCGGTACCCCTTCGAAGGAGTAACCATCGAAGACATTATCGAAGTGGATCAGGTCTTCGACCATGGCGACGTCAGGCTTACCCCCCAAGGAGAACAGACCGGCGAGAATATTGGAGATATGACGCTCCAAGTCGGAGATGCTCTCTGCCTTACCATTGGGTTTATAGAAAAGGCCATCCTCATGCCGCATGATGACCAGAATGCCCTTGCCACCGGAGCCGCGTGCCGGTTTGATACAAAATCCCTGCCAGTCCTTGATCATGTCAGCGATCTTTTTTACTTCATGCTGGTGCTGAATTGTACCGATGAGCTTCGGTACCGTCACACCAGCGGCCACGGCAATGTGCTTGGTCTTGAGCTTGTTATCCACCAGCGGATATAGCTTCCGCGGGTTATAACGACCGATATAGTTCACATTGCGCTGGTTCATCCCCATGATACCGAGGCTGCCCAGCTTGAAGGGTGAGGTATAGCGTTCCCAGGGCCACATATTACTTCTTCAACTCATCGGCCAGAGGTTTGAATCGCTTCAGTTCGGAGAGGCGATAACCGGTGTAATTCCCCATCAGCAACACAGTCGCCATGATGACCAGTTGCAAACCCAGATAGTTGAAGGTCAGGTGCTGGATCAAGCTGTTATCCATGGCCAGATAGGCCAGGACCGCGACCAACAGTGAGCCGCCACCCTGTTTCAGCACCTCTTTGGGACCTTCCTCTTCCCACAAGATGGACATCCGCTCTATGGTCCAAGAGAGAATGATCATCGGGAAGAAAGTGATCCGCATGCCTTCAGTCAGTCCCAGCTTGTAGGTGAGCACCGACAGCAGAGCAATGATGGCAATAACCATGATGATCACCGTCGATATTCGCGCGACCAACAATAGGTTGAGCCGTGACAGATAGGAGCGAATGACCAGGCCAACACCCACGATGGAGAGGAAACCCAGCAGACCCACCACCAGGTTGGTCTGGATGAAAGCTACGGCGATCAACACCGGCATGAAGGTTCCTGATGTTTTCAGGCCGACGAGGACCCGCAAGAACACCACGACTAATACACCGATCGGCAGCAGCAGAATGCCTTTAAACAGAGCCTGTTCCTCAACCGGCAGAGTATCGATGGAGAAGTTGAGCATGTTGGTGTGTTCGAACTTGGCGGTCAGCGCCTTGGCCACGGCAACCTGTTTTTGCACCACAGAATAAGTGACCCGTGACTTACTGCCTCCAGTCACATCGAGCAGCGGTTGCGAGTTGTATTCCCACAACATCAGTTGGTCCGGACGTCCCTGCAAACCGGTTTGCGGGTCGAACAGGTCATACTTGTCATCTTGGAAAACTTGTACGTAATCAATCAATTGCTGCCGACGACGACCATCTTCCAGCTTCAACGCCCGAACGACTCGCGCCGGAATATCAGCCTGATTGAGCATGTCGACGATCAAGCGCGCCCGGTCTTTGTGGTTGCGCAGCAACTGGGCATTTTGTTCCTGATTATCGAACTCCTTCATGATCTCGCGGGTCAATGTGAAGGCGTCGGCAGAGCGCTCTTTGGCCCGATCGAGAATTTGTGCCATAGCGGTAGCTATGGGCTCTTTCTCGATCTGCTTATCGATGGCAGGGATCACGCTCGGAATCGTTCTAGCATAGGGATCGCTCATCATATCGGCACGATAATAGAGCTCCTGATGACCCTTTGCCGTGCGGATAGACCATTCGGCACGGGTGATGCCATTGCGTGCTACAAATGACAAACCATACCCAGGACTCGCCGCCGATTCATCAACCAGGGTAAAACCGGGTTGGGTTGCCGGCAGTGCCAGCGAGGCAATCACCGGCTGATCCGCAGCATCAAATTCGACCTTGGCTTCTACCGACCAGACTTGCCGGTACTCTCCTGGCAGCCAGGGCACATCAAAGGCGACGTGACGATAGATCATCAGGCTGGCGCCAATAATAAACAGCAGCGCAACTACGATATAAAAGGGGCGGCGAGAGACCATGATTTACTGGTTGTCCTTGGACGGAGTGGTTTCTGTGGTGTTTTCAGTGGCGGTGGCAGCGGAGGCTACCGGAGCGGCTGGTTTCACCTCTGTGGTTTTCGGAGCTGTCTGCTTGGCGGCAGACTTTTTACTATCGGATTTCTTGGTATCGCTTTTCTTCGGCTCAGCCTTCTTGGGGTCATTTTTCTTGTCGGTAGCTTTCTGCTCCGCGGCAGCCTTATCACTCTTGCTCTTGGCGGTAATCAGGGTGGCAACGTCGGGCTTGGGCTGGACAAATTCACGCGCTACATCGACGACGGCGACATCTTTAATGAACTCGCGACCGAGCAGCAAGGAGAAGTCCATTTCGGAGCGATCCTTGAGGCTGAATTCTGCCTTCTCGGTCAAGGAGCCTAGCTGCATGGTCAAGCGGACCACGGGACGACGATCTGAGCTCGCCGCCGAGGCTTGCTTGATTTTGACATAGCGAACAAATGGCGCTTCGATGTCCAGGCTCTTGCCGTTATCCATGGGCATCTTGAACTTGACCCAACGCTTGCCTTCCCGTTCGAACACTGTGATATCGGTGGCGCTGATGGAAGAGGTAGCCGCACCGGTATCGACCCGGCTCTGGAAGGCTCCGTTTGCTTCCTCGACGTAAACCCATTCGGATTCACCGAGGATCAACTTGCCATCCGGCGTGGTCAGCCCTGGCTCGACGATTGGGCAGGCATTTTTGTCATCACTGGACATGGTACTACGCACCACCTGTTGCATCTGTTTGGCGAGTTGTTGTTGCAGAACCTTTACTTCCTGAATTCCCTGCCGACTCTTCTCCTGCTGGGCTTGCAGAATCTTCAGATCGGTACCGAGTTGATAGTTGTTATCCAGAAGCTTTTGCTGGCCCTGAACAACGGTCTGCTGGATGCGGCTTTCGCTCCCTACCAGCTCATTTTTCAATTGTTCCGGGGTGACTTCGGCCATGACAGCACCGGAGAGGAGAAGCAAGGGGAAGAGTGCACTGCAGGTGAGAGTTTTAGTTGTCATCGACGTCGTCTATGTGGGTTAAACAAAGTTGCGTTAGTGTATCTCAGGCGGATGAGGCTGGACTAGCCTTCTGCGCGGCGAGATGCAATCAATACGGCCCTTTTCGGTGCCGAATACCCTTCAATAGTAAGGGTTGAGTCCGATGGGTCAAGGAATTCAGCCAGTGAATCGTTCCTCATCCATGGAGTTCTGCGTTGTTCGTCCGTTGTGGTCACTGATTGGTCAACTATTCGGACATTTTCGAAGCCGCATTTTTCCAACCAGCCGACCAATGCCGTTGCCGAAGGGATGAACCAGACGTTGCGCATCTGGGCATAGCGTTCTCCCGGTACTAGTACATCATTGGGGCCGCCTTCAATGATCAGCGTCTCCAGAACTAGCTCCCCGCCATCGCGGAGCTGATCCCGCAGTTGGAAGAGATGGTCCATGGGGGAGCGCCGATGGTAGAGCACGCCCATGGAAAAAACAGTATCAAACGCTTCGAGTTTGGGCAGCTCTTCAATACCCAATGGTAGGAAGTGGATATTTTCCGGGCGTCCGGCCAGTTGCTTGATGGCGCTAAACTGGCACAGGAACAGAGGGGATGGATCGATACCGACTACCAGTCGGGCCTCTTCTCCGAGCATGCGCCACATGTGATAACCGCTGCCACAGCCGACATCGAGAACACGGCGCCCCTTGAGAGCCGACAGATGGGGCAGAACGCGATCCCATTTCCAGTCGGAGCGCCATTCGGTATCGATATGTACACCAAAGAGCTGATAAGGCCCTTTGCGCCACGGATGCAGATGTTGCAGCAGATTCTCCAGCTTGCGGCGTTCTCCCTCGGGCAGTTCCTCGGGCTGGCCCAGAGTCACTGAATTCTTGAGATCCCGGTATTGGGCCTGATAACCCTCCAGCTTGGCCAGTACCCGTTGCCAGCGCGGCAGGTCGCCGTGCAGCTGATCATGCTGCCAGGCGTGGAGTTGGGCGGGTAATACGTTCAGCCAATGGCGTAGACGATCTGTTGCCAATAGCTGGTAGAAGGAGGCAAATTCAATCATGGAGTTGTTTCCGGCTTGATGGCGATGAGCGAACCGAAGTTGAAACACTGGAACCAGAGATCGGTGTGGATAAAACCGGCCGAGACTAGACGGGCCTTGTGGGTCGCAACTGTGTCGGCACGGAGTACATTTTCCAGCAAGGTACGTTTCTGGCTGATTTCCAGTTCGCTATACCCGTTGGCGCGTTTGAAATCCAGATGCAGATCGATGATTAGATCACTGACCGGTTCATCATCAAACTTGAACTTTTCGCTCAGGATTAATAATCCACCGGGCCTGAGCCCCTGATAGATGCGCTGGAGCAGGGGCAGCCGTTGCTCCGGGGCAATGAATTGCAGGGTGAAGTTCAACACCACGACGGAGGCATTTTCGATGGCAACCTCGCAGATGTCCCCTTCCCGGATCTCGACCGGGATCGTGGATTTAAATGCGCTGACATGGCTGCGACAGCGCTCGACCATGGCTGCCGAGTTATCGATGCCGATGATGTTGCAATCGTTGTAGGGCAGATGACGGCGCATCATCAGGGTTGCTGCACCGAGCGAGCATCCCAGATCGTACAGGGTGCTGCCGGGCTGGGCGAAGCGCTCGGTCATCATGCCGATGGCAGAGAGAATATTGGAGTAGCCGGGAACTGAACGCTGGATCATGTCCGGGAAGACATCAGCCACCTGCGCGTCAAAACAGAAGTCACCGAGCTGGGCTATCGGTGCGGCGAAGAGTCGATCTTTATTCTGCATGGTCTGAATAACCCGATGCTTGTTACCGAGACGGCTATAAATGAGCGCCTGCGCGCCCTGGAAGTGGGCGACATGGTAGCAGAAAAGCGCTTTGTAGCGCAGAAATTGTGACAGAACACCCGCAGGTTGGCCCATTTATTGGCTCAACGGGGGGCAGGTGTTATCACGGCAGAATATTTGCCCTATAATGGCGGGCCTTTTCGCTTGGTAACATGAGTTCATTCGTTTCTAGCCTATGCCTATCTACGAATATCGATGTGAGCAGTGTGGTCACTCGCTGGCCAAGTTACAGAAGCTGGCTGATGCGCCGCTGACCGATTGTCCGGCTTGTCAGGCTCCAGCGCTGAATAAGCTGCTGTCGGTTCCCGGCTTTCATTTTTCGGGAACGGCTCAGCAGGCAACCAATTCGAAAGTGGGCCAGATGAACCAGTGGCCTTCGTGTGAGGCTGGCGGTGGCTGTCAGGGCTGCCCGGCCGGCAACTAACATTATTTCAAGGATTATTTCATGCGTACCATGTATTGCGGCCAGGTGAATGCCAGTCATGTCGATCAACCGGTTACCCTGTGCGGATGGGTGAATCGTCGTCGCGATCTCGGCGGACTGATCTTTATCGACATGCGGGATCGGGAAGGGATAGTGCAGGTATTCTTCGACCCGGATCGCCCGGAGGCTTACTCCCTGGCGTCGGAATTGCGCAATGAATTTTGCATCCGGGTCTCCGGTCTGGTGCGGGCGCGCCCTGCCTCCCAAGTAAACCCCGATATGGCAACCGGTGCCATCGAAGTCTTTGCCCATGAGCTGGAGATCATCAACCGTTCTGAACCCTTGCCGCTGGATTTCAATCAGACCAACACCGAAGAACAGCGTCTGAAGTTCCGCTATCTGGACTTGCGTCGTCCAGAGATGGCGCAATCGCTGAAGACTCGTGCCCGCATCACCAGTTTTGTGCGTCGCTTCATGGATGGGGCCGGCTTTCTGGATATTGAAACGCCGATGCTGACCAAGGCCACCCCGGAAGGGGCTCGTGATTATCTGGTACCGAGCCGGGTACACAAGGGCAAGTTCTATGCGCTGCCCCAGTCGCCGCAGCTGTTCAAGCAGCTGCTGATGATGTCCGGCTTTGATCGCTACTATCAAATCGTCAAATGCTTCCGCGATGAAGATTTGCGTGCCGACCGTCAGCCCGAATTTACCCAGATTGACGTTGAAACTTCCTTCATGAGTGCCGAACAGGTGCGTGAAGTGATGGAGCAGTTGATCCATGGCCTGTGGCTGGACGTGGCCGGCGATGATCTGGGGCAATTCCCGATCATGACTTTCGATGAAGCCATGCGCCGCTATGGTTCCGATAAACCGGATTTGCGGAACCCGATGGAGCTGGTCGACGTGGCCGATCTGCTGACCCAGGTCGAATTTTCGGTATTTGCGGGTCCGGCTAATGATGCCAAGGGGCGGATTGCGGCGTTGCGGGTTCCGGGTGGTGCACAACTGTCTCGCAAGCAGATTGATGAATATACCCAGTTTGTTGCCATCTATGGTGCCAAGGGGTTGGCCTGGATGAAGGTCAATGATGCCGCCAAGGGGCTCGAAGGGGTGCAATCACCGGTCGCCAAGTTCCTCAATGACGAGATAGTGCGCGAGATCCTGACCCGGACCAGTGCCGCCGATGGCGACATCCTGTTCTTCGGCGCGGATAAGGCCAAAGTGGTGTGTGATGCCATGGGCGCGCTGCGTCTGAAGGTCGGTCGCGATCTGAACCTGGTGGCCGCCGGATGGAAGCCGTTGTGGGTGATCGACTTCCCGATGTTTGAAGAGAACGGGGAGGGTGGTTTGACCGCCATGCACCATCCGTTTACGGCACCAAAGGCGATGACGCCCGAAGAGTTGGAAGCTAACCCGTGTGCGGCCTATGCCAATGCTTACGATATGGTCATCAACGGCTATGAAGTCGGTGGCGGCTCCGTACGTATCCATCGTAACAACATGCAGCAGACCGTGTTCCGCATTCTGGGTATTGCAGAGCAGGATCAAAATGAAAAATTCGGATTCCTGCTGGAGGCCTTGAAGTTCGGGACACCACCCCATGCCGGGTTGGCATTCGGGCTGGATCGCCTGACCATGTTGCTGACCGGTACCGATAACATCCGTGATGTGATTGCCTTCCCGAAAACCACGGCGGCGGCCTGTCTGATGACGGATGCGCCAAGTTTCGGTAACCCGGCATCATTGGCGGAATTGGCCATCAAGACTACGGTCGAGAAGGCCTGAAAAACGGGCTCGGCGATGAGCCCGACTTCCTGATTTCAGCGTGATGGCTGCCAGTCGTCACGCCATACAAACTGTGTTAACGGAGAGTTTTCTATGGCAGGTCATAGCAAATGGGCCAACATTAAACACCGCAAAGCAGCGCAAGATGCCAAGCGGGGCAAGATCTTCACCAAATTGATCCGGGAAATCACCACAGCGGCCCGTGTAGGCGATGCCGATCCGGCTGCCAACCCCCGTCTGCGGGCTGCCGTTGCCGCGGCGCTGTCCAACAACATGACCCGGGATACCGTCAATCGCGCCATCCAGCGCGGTGCTGGTGGTGGTGACGGTGCCGAGTTGGAGACCTTGGTTTATGAAGGGTATGGTCCGGCGGGCTCCGCTGTCATGGTGGAATGTATGACGGATAACCGGAACCGGACTGTCTCTGAAGTGCGTCATGCCTTCAGCAAGTGCGGTGGCAACCTGGGAACCGATGGTTCGGTTTCTTATTTGTTCAGCAAGAAAGGCGTCCTCACCTTCGAAAATGTAAACGAAGATGTACTGATGGATGCCGCTTTGGAAGCCGGTGCCGAAGATGTGATCAGCAATGATGATGGCAGCATCGAGGTTTATACTACGCCGAATGATTTCGGTATCGTGCTGGATGCGCTGGAAGCGGCGGGTTTTAAAACCAGCAACGCTGCGGTCACCATGATTGCTTCGACCGAGGCAGATCTGGATGCCGAAACTGCACCCAAGTTCATGCGTCTCATCGACATGCTCGAAGATCTGGATGACGTTCAAGAGGTGTACCACAACGGCGCCATCTCCGATGAAGTGGCGGCAACCCTCTGATCCGCGATGACATTCGCAGTCAGATACCGACAAGGGGAGCTGTGGCTCCCCTTGTTATTTGCCATCCATGAGGAGGGACTATGAGTATCATATTGGGCATTGATCCAGGGTCCCGGATCACGGGTTACGGGATCATCCGTTCGCTGGCTGGACGTTGTGAGTATCTGGGCTCGGGTTGCATTCGTACCAGTGGTGACACTCTGGCACCCAAGCTCAAGCAGATCTACGACGGAGTCAGCGAAGTGATCCTGCAATTCCGTCCCGATCTGTTCGCCATCGAGCAGGTGTTTATGGCTCGGAACCCGGATTCTGCGTTGAAACTGGGACAAGCCCGGGGGGCTGCTATCGTCGCCGCGGTCAACTCTGGTCTTGAGGTGGCGGAATACTCGGCGCGTCAGGTCAAGCAATCTGTGGTGGGAACCGGGGCAGCCGACAAGGAACAGGTGCAGCATATGGTGCGGCAGTTGCTGAAGTTGCCCGGGAATCCCCAAGCTGATGCGGCTGATGCCCTGGCGGTGGCACTGTGCCATACCCACACCATGCAGAGCTTGATCCGTATGGCCGGACGAGGCTCTACGGTTCAGGGGGTGGTTCGTGGCCGCCTGAGATAAGGTTCCATCACCATTCTTAGGTAAAAAGCTGGATGCCTATCCAGTTATTCATTATTCTAGCGCCAGTGCAAGTGGATGGAGTATGTGCAGGTGATAGGTCGATTACGTGGCACCCTGATTGAGAAACAACCCCCGGAGATCCTACTGGAAGTCGGCGGGGTGGGGTATGAATTACAACTGCCGATGACCTGCTTCTATGAGCTACCAGCCATCGGTCAGGAAGTCATTTTGCATACCCATTTTGTGGTGCGCGAGGATGCGCAACTTCTCTATGGATTTATCAATAAACGCACTCGGGCCCTGTTTCGCGAGTTGCTCAAGGCCAATGGGGTTGGCCCCAAGCTGGCATTGGCGATCCTCTCCGGGATGTCGGCTAGCCAGTTTGTCAGTGCCGTTGAGCGTGAAGAGATTGGCCTGCTCATCAAGCTACCGGGTGTGGGCAAAAAAACCGCCGAACGTCTGGTGGTTGAGATGAAAGATCGACTCAAAGGCTGGAGTGAAGGGGCCTTGTTTACCCCGTTTACCGATGCCTTGACCGCGGCACCCAGCATGAACGACGCGCCTTCCTGTGTGGAAGATGAAGCCGTCTCTGCGTTACTGGCCCTCGGCTATAAGCCACAACAGGCCAGTCTGGTCGTCAGCAAGATTTATAAACCCGAGATGAAGGTGGAAGCGGTGATCCGCGAAGCCCTGCGCTCCATGCTCTGAGGATCTTGAGTCATGATTGAAGCCGATCGCCTGATCGCCCCGAACGAAACGCGTGAAGACGAACTGATTGACCGTGCCATTCGCCCCAAGCAACTGGCCGATTATCAGGGGCAGGATCATGTCCGTTCGCAGATGGAGATCTTCATCGAAGCAGCGCGTCGGCGCGGTGAACCGCTCGACCATCTGCTGATTTTTGGACCCCCCGGGTTGGGGAAGACCACGTTAGCAAACATTGTGGCCAATGAGATGGGGGTCAATATAAAGACCACTTCGGGTCCAGTGTTGGAAAAAGCGGGCGACTTGGCGGCCCTGCTGACCAATCTTGAGCCGAACGACGTGTTGTTCATCGATGAAATCCATCGCTTGAGTCCTGTGGTGGAGGAGGTGCTTTATCCGGCGATGGAGGATTACCAGCTGGATATCATGATTGGCGAAGGGCCGGCCGCTCGCTCCATCAAGCTGGAAATACCACCCTTCACTTTGATTGGTGCCACCACACGGGCGGGCTCTTTGACCTCCCCCCTGCGGGATCGATTCGGTATCGTACAGCGGTTGGAGTTTTACAAGGTGGCCGATCTTGCTGACATAGTCGCGCGCAGCGCTCATTTTTTGGGCCTGTCGATGGTGACCGCTGGCGCCTACGAGATTGCCTGTCGTGCCCGGGGTACACCGCGGATTGCCAACCGATTGTTGCGTCGGGTTCGTGACTTCGCCGAAATTCGAGCCGATGGTCATATCAGTGCCGAGGTGGCGGCGTCAGCATTGGATATGCTGGATGTCGATAAAGAGGGCTTCGATTATATGGATCGCAAGTTGTTGCTGGCGGTGATCGACAAGTTTATGGGGGGGCCTGTGGGTCTGGATAATTTGGCGGCGGCTATTGGCGAGGAAAAGGACACTATCGAAGATGTTCTGGAGCCATTTTTGATCCAGCAAGGCTTTTTACAGCGGACTCCCCGTGGCCGGATTGCCACCCAAAGGGCCTATCAGCATTTTGGTCTACAGCCGCAAGTGCAATCGTAAGACTCATCCCTCCGAGCAGGTTTCAGCTGATTTTCTGCTCATTCTGCTCGCTAACCCAAAAAGCTGCGGACACCAGGTCCGCAGATAAAAGTTCAAGATGTGAGTTCACGAGTAAGCAAACCATCCAGCAAAACAACAGATGACGTGATAGACAGGGTCTAGAGCGTTTTGTGTTTGCTGAAGGGATGCCGGCATTCTAGAGAGCGGTTTATTCGTTAACAAATGATAAAAATCATCCCCAGTGATGAGAAAAACTAATTCGGCTCACATTAATTGAATTCGCTGCCGTTTTTATCGGCAAATTGTGATTGGTTTATGGTTCTGTGCGAGTTAATCGTCTGCTAACTCACTGGCATGGTTTATTATTTAGCATCAGGTAGTCATTTGAATTTTGTGGTCTTTATTGCCTTATTTGGTTATCAAATGGTATAAAGTTACCTAATAAATACAGCTTTAGTGGCTAAATGTTGTAATTTTGTTGCATTTGATCGGGTTGTGTTAATGGTTGGGTGTTGTCTGAACAATAATGTCCCTCCAGTATGCCCCAAGCAGTGCAAGGAGCGGCATTCCAGCAATGTGAAGGCCAAGGATAGATATCGGTGAGGAATTATCATGATCAATGAGACTGTGGTCGAACTGTCGCGGATCCAGTTTGCCGCGACAGCGCTCTATCACTTTTTATTCGTACCACTGACCATCGGGATGACGTTCATCCTGGCGATCATGGAGTCGGTCTATGTGATGACCAATAACCCCATCTACAAGGATATGACCAAGTTCTGGGGTAAGTTGTTTGCCATCAACTTCGCGTTGGGTGTGACAACGGGTCTGACTATGGAGTTCCAGTTCGGTACGAACTGGTCTTACTATTCCCACTATGTCGGCGATATCTTTGGTGCTCCGCTAGCGATTGAAGGCTTGATGGCCTTCTTCCTCGAATCAACTTTCGTCGGTATGTTTTTCTTTGGTTGGGATCGGTTGAGCAAGACCCAGCATCTGGGTTCTACCTGGTTGATGGCGATCGGTACCAACCTGTCCGCGCTGTGGATACTGGTGGCTAACGGCTGGATGCAGTTCCCTGCCGGGGCTGAATTCAATTTTGAAACCATGCGGATGGAAATGGTCAGCTTTGGTGAATTGATTTTTAACCCGGTAGCCCAGGTTAAATTTGTTCACACCGTCGCGGCCGGTTACACCACTGGCGCCATGTTTGTGCTGGGGATTTCGTCCTACTACCTGCTGAAGGGGCGGGATATTCCATTCGCTCGACGCTCCTTTGCTATTGCAGCCGCATTCGGTATGGCCTCCATTCTCTCCGTGCTGGTTCTTGGCGATGAGTCTGGCTATGAAATCGGCGACTTGCAGAAGGTCAAGTTGGCAGCCATTGAAGCCGAGTGGGAAACCGAAGCGGCACCTGCGGCTTTTACCGTAATTGGTTTACCGAATCAGGACGAGATGCGGACTGATTATGCCATCAAGATACCCTATGTGATGGGCATCATTGCCACCCGTTCGCTGGATACCCAGGTGACAGGACTCAAGGATCTGGTCAGCGATCATGAACAGCGGATTCGTACCGGGATGCAAGCCTATGCGCTGTTGAACAAGCTGCAAGCGGGCGATAAGTCCGAAGAAACTGTGAAGCAGTTTGATGCTATCAAGAAAGATCTCGGTTTTGGTCTGTTGCTCAAGCGTTATACCGAGAATATTACTGATGCTACCGATGCGCAGATTGTTCAAGCCGCCCAGGACAGTATTCCCAAGGTGGCTCCAGTCTTCTTCTCGTTCCGTATCATGGTGGGAGCCGGTGTTCTGATGCTGCTGCTGATCGGGCTGGCATTCTACGACAGTGCTCGTCACCGGATTGGCCAGCGCAAGTGGTTGCTTAAAGCCCTGTTGTGGGGCATTCCGTTACCCTGGATCGCCATCGAGTGTGGTTGGTTTGTCGCTGAATATGGCCGTCAACCTTGGACCATAGCTGAAGTTTTGCCAACCTTCATGTCGACCTCAACTCTGACGGAAGGAGATATCTGGTTCTCACTGCTTGGCATCTGTGCTTTCTATACCGCCTTGCTGGTGGTTGAGATGTTCCTGATGTTCAAATTTGCTCGTAAAGGGCCCAGCAGTTTGAAGACTGGCAAATACCACTTCGAAACGCATTCAGCCTAAAGGAGTTAGCGCATGTTGGATTATGAAGTTTTACGCGTGATCTGGTGGGCACTGGTCGGTGTCCTGCTGATCGGTTTTGCCATCACCGATGGCTTTGATATGGGGGTCGGTGCCTTGCTGCCGATCCTGGGCAAGAGCGACACCGAACGTCGGGTGATGATAAACACCATAGCGCCGCACTGGGATGGTAATCAGGTTTGGTTGATCACTGCCGGTGGCGCTATTTTTGCCGCTTGGCCGACGGTCTATGCGACGGCCTTCTCCGGTTTTTATGTAGCCATGGTGCTAACCCTGATGGCGTTGTTCTTCCGGCCGGTCGGTTTTGACTATCGCTCCAAAATTGAAGACCCCCGGTGGCGTTCAACCTGGGATTGGTGCCTGTTTATCGGTGGTGCTGTTCCTCCCATAGTGTTTGGTGTTGCCTTCGGTAACCTGCTGCAGGGTGTTCCTTTCAGTCTGGATACTTTCCTGCGCTCTAGCTATGAAGGGAATTTCTTCGGTTTGCTGAATCCCTTTGGGTTGTTAGCGGGTGTTATCAGTCTGTGTATGATTCTGACCCAAGGCGCCGCCTGGTTGATGATGAAGACTGATGGGGATGTGCAGGCTCGGGCCCGGACCACCGCCACCATCAGTGGCTTGTTGACCGCAATTTTGTTTGCAATCGCCGGCTACTGGGTTGCTCACGGCATCAACGGCTATGTGATCACCCAGTTCATGGGGGTTGATGGTGTTTCCAACCCGTTGCATAAAACTGTGGCGGTTGAAGCCGGTGCCTGGATGAAGAACTATGCCACTTACCCCTGGATGCTTAGCGCTCCTATTCTCGGGGTCGCCATGGCATTGTTGGCTTCTCTGTTTGCCAAGTTCGGTCGAAGTGCACTGACCTTCCTCTGCTCCTCACTGACCATGACCGGTATCATCTTGACTGCAGGTTTCAGTATGTTCCCGTTCATCATGCCCTCCAGCTTGAATCCGGCACATAGCCTGACGATATGGGATGCCACCTCCTCACAGAACACCCTGAGTGTGATGTTGGTGGCGGCCGTGATTTTTGTGCCCACAATTTTGGCTTACACCACCTGGACGTATGTCAAGATGTTCGGTCGGGTGAACAAACAATTTGTCGAAGCTAACAAGCATTCAGTCTACTGAGGAGAATTGCATATGTGGTATTTCACCTGGATACTAGGTTTGTTGCTGGCCTGCTCATTCGGCATCATCAATGCCCTTTGGTTAGAGCATTCCGAGAACCTGGATCGCAAGCTCGACTGAGTCTTTCTTGTATGACGAAGCCACCCTTTACGGGTGGCTTTTTCTTTTTGTGCTGCGGACAAAACAAGTGACTGTGATCACCTTCTTTCCCTGATCCAGCTAGGGTACACTAGGCCAAATTTTAAAGCTGGGAGTCGCTTGTTCATGCAGGCCGCATCATTTCAGTTTCCGGTCCGGGTTTATTACGAGGACACAGATGCTGGAGGCATTGTTTATAATGCTAACTATCTGAAATTTCTGGAAAGGGCGCGTACAGAATGGCTTCGTGCCATGGGCGTTGAACAAGATGTCTGGTTGCAACAATCCATAGCGTTTGTTTGTTCGACACCTCGATATCGATTTTCGCCAAGCGGCTCGCTTCAATCAGCAACTTCTGGTGACGAGTCGGATATCCGAGCTCAAGCGAGCATCGCTGATTTTTACTCAACAAATTGAAGATGAAACTGGCCGGTTGATCGTAACTGCCAGGGTGACGATTGCCTGTGTCAACCTGAATGGTATGAAGCCAACCGCATTTCCTGATGTAATCAAGGGAGTTTTTACCCGTGCAACCGTCGCAACTGTCGTTTACTAACCTGATCCTTGAGGCCAGTCCGCTGGTTCAGATCGTCATGCTGATCCTGTTGGCCATGTCCGTGGCTTCTTGGGCTGTCATCTATCAACGCACTCGATTATTACGTGAGGCCAAAAATTGTTCCGAACAATTTGAAGAGCGTTTCTGGTCTGGCATCGACTTGAATCGTCTCTACCAGGAGTGTTCGGCTCGGCGTGATGAGCTGACCGGAATGGAGCAGATTTTCTTCGCTGGTTTCAAAGAATTTGCCCGTTTGCATAACGGCGGCCCCCGGAGTCAGGAAATGGTAATGGATGGTACTTATCGTGCCATGCGAGTTTCTTTGTCCCGTGAAGTGGATGATCTGGAGACCAGTCTTCCACTTCTGGCAACCGTCGGTTCCATCAGTCCCTATATCGGTCTGTTTGGTACGGTTTGGGGGATCATGCATGCCTTTATTGCCCTGGCTGCTGTGAAAAATGCCAGCTTGGCCATGGTTGCACCGCCGATCGCGGGAAGCCTTGATCGCTACGGCTATGGGCCTGTTTGCAGCTATTCCTGCCGTGGTTGCCTTCAACCGCTTCAGCACCAAAGCAGGCAAACTGGAAAATGCCTATATCAATTTTATGGATGAATTTTCGACCATCCTGAATCGCCAGTTGGTTAACAAGGGTGACCAATAATGCAAGTCCATCCCCGCAGCAAAAAACGTGCGGTTGCCGAGATCAACGTGGTTCCCTATATTGACGTGATGTTGGTGTTGCTGATCATCTTCATGGCGACAGCGCCTGTGATCATGCAAGGGGTGACGGTTGATCTGCCGCAAACTGATTCCCAACCTATGTCGGAAGATCAGAAGGTGCCGGTAGTGGCGTCAGTGGACGCGACAGGTCGTTATTTCCTTGATATAGGCGACACGCATAAAGAGACCCTTGATCTGGTCGATCTGGCTGGACAGGTTGCCCAATACTTGCGGACAAACCCAGACTCGCCGGTTGTGGTGCAGGGAGATGCCAAGGTCCCGTACGATGCGGTCGTGCAGCTGATGGCTGCTCTTAAAGAGGCAGGGGTTCCCAGTGTAGGTCTGATGACCCAACCCGCTGACAACAAGAAATAATCTGGAGTAATCGACGGTGAAACGTAGTATGACCGGCCCGGTGGTGGTGTCACTATTGTTGCACGCTTTACTCATTCTCATGTTTGTCCTCAAATGGAACCTTGATAAACCCAAGCGTCCAGGAGGCGGTGGCGGTGGTGGCGTTGTCCATGCAGTCGTTATCGATCAGTTGCAATTCAAGCAGCATGCTGAATTTGTTAAGCAACAGAAGCAGCAAAAGCGAGAAGAAGAGAAAGAGCGGATTCTGGAGCAGAAGAAGGAGGTTGAGACTATTCGTCAACAAAAGGAGGCGGAGACTATCCGCTTGCGCAAAGAACAAGAACAACTCAAAACTAAGAAAGAACTAGAGCGGAAGACAGAAGTTGAACGTCAGCGTTTAGAAGCCGAAAAGAAGATCGCGCTCGAGAAAAAGAAGAAAGATGAGCTGAAGAAGAAAGAGCTCGAACAACAAAAACTTGAAGAAGAGCGCAAGAAAAAGCTGGAAGAGCAAAAACAGGCTGACGAGAAGAAAAAAGAAGATGAGCTCAAGAAGAAAGAAGATGAGTTGAAACAAAAAGAAGCTGAGTTGAAAAAGGCTGAACAGCTAAAGAAAGAGGAAGAAAAGAAAAAACAGGAAGCGCTGAAGAAACAAGAGGCCGAGAAAAAGCAGCAGGAGCTCGAACGCAAGAAGGTCGAAGAGGCCAAGAAAAAAGCACTAGAGAAGAAGCAGGCTGATCAGGCGAAGAAGAAAAATCAACAGGATGCTAAAAAGCTCGAAGAGGATCTGTTTAGCGATCTGGAGAGTGATACCCCTGGCGCAGCAGGTAATAAAGCAGGCCCAGGTATGGGTGGCGATGGTGATGCTTATTCCGGCCTGGTTTCTTCGACCATTACCCGCAATATGTTCACTGATCAGAACATGAAGGGTAAATCAGCTGTAATAAAGGTGAAGATTGCGCCGGATGGATTGATCGTCAATGTTGGCTCTTGTGATGGTGATGCGGCTATCTGTTCTGCCGCCAAGGCTGCGTTGAACAAGCTTGGCTCTTTGCCCAATCCCACACCATTTAAAGTGACCGACTATGATCTGGCGATAATCGTGCAACTGTAGTCTCTGAGCTGGCCACTCCTTCTGGAATGTGAGAAAAACACTCGCATTCCAATGGTTAAATGTTGTACAAAGCGTGCATCGCGATGGCCTGAAAAGGAATGTTAGTATGAATGGTAGCCGAGTGACCCTAACTACATTGGTGCTGATGCTAGTGACGGGGGGGCCTGTTATCGCTAAGCAGCAGGTTAGTGATTATGAAACTCTAGTCGTTCAAGAAATCCAACGGCATTGGCTGGGCGATAAACGACTGCATGGCCGTCAGTGTGTGGATTTAAGCATCAAACTTGCGGCCGACGGTAAGGTCACCGCTGTGGGGCAGGGGACAGGCGATGACGCTGTCTGTAATGCGGCCCGCGCGACGATAACCCGGATGAAACGGTTACCTGCACCACCCAAAGATAAGTACGAACAATACAAAAACATGTTACTGACATTGCAACCTGGAATTAGGTAAAAATGAAAAAACTTGTAGGTCTTCTGATGGTCTGGTTGTTGACCAGCCAAAATGCGTTTGCCGAATTGCAGATCCTGGTTACTGGCGGGGTAGACAGTGGGCGTCCGGTTGCTGTGCCTCAATTCAAATGGGCGGGTGATGGTCAATTGCCGGAAGACGTTGCCAATGTGATCAGCTCCGATCTGATGCGCAGTGGCAAGTTTGCGCCACTGGCCCGTACCCAGATGCCGCAGTCACCCACCACAGCTGCTGAAATCACCTACCCGATATGGGCCAACATGGGGATTGAAGCCATGGTTGTCGGACATATTGAATCGGCGGGTGCTAACCAATATAAGGTTACCTTCGAGCTGGTCGATGTACTCAAAGGCAAAAGTGGTGGTGCAGATGCGGTGCTGGATAGCCGTGTTGCGACGGTTCCTGGTAAGCAACTGCGGCAGTATGCGCACCGGATTTCCGACATTGTCTACGAACGTCTAACCGGTGAACGCGGGGCATTTCTGACTCGCATCAGTTATATCTCGTTCCAACATGGGGGGCAGTATCCGTATCAACTGATGATGGCAGACTATGACGGCTACAACGAGCGGGTATTATTGCGCTCCCGTGAGCCCCTGATGTCGCCTTCCTGGTCCCCCGATGGCCGCAAACTGGCCTACGTGAGTTTTGAGAAGCGTCGTGCATCCATTTATATCCAGGACTTGTATAGCCAGTCCCGCTCACTGGTTGCATCCTATCCTGGCATTAATGGTGCGCCAGAATGGTCTCCGGATGGCAGCAAATTAGCGTTGGTTTTGTCCAAAGATGGCCAACCGGATATCTATATTCTGGACATCGGATCTCGTCAGTTGACGCGTGTGACATCCGAGCGCTCGATTGATACCGAACCCTCCTGGTCACCCGATGGTCGCAGCCTGGTATTTACCTCGGAGAGAGGTGGAAAACCACAAATTTATAGAGTAGATTTGGCCTCTGGCGCGACACAGCGAGTTACTTGGGAAGGTGACATGAACTTGGCAGCATCCATGAGTCCGGATGGTAAATCATTGGTCATGGTGAGTCGGGTTCAGGGGCAATACCGTATTGCTCGGCAAGACCTGGAATCAGGTGCGGTGTATGTGCTCTCGCAAGCTGCGTCTGATAAGTCTCCGAGTGTTGCACCAAACGGAAGTATGATTATTTACAGCACCGTTTATCAAGGAAAACAAGGGCTTGCTCTGGTTTCGGCTGATGGCCGATTCAAGGCGAACCTCCCTTCGACCACTGGTGAGGTGCGAGCACCCGCCTGGTCCCCGTTCCTGAACTAACCCTCATATTAAAATATTCAAGGAAAAAAGATGCAAATCAACAATCTGCTGAAAAGTCTGATGATCGCTCTGCCGATGTTTACCCTGGCAGCATGTAGCAGCACTGAAGATTCAGGTGCCGGCGTGCAAGAGCAAGGCGTTGAAACCGCGAGCGGTGCTGATCAAGGTCTCTCTGCCGATGAACAAATGCGCCAGAAGTACGAAGCACTGCGTCAGGACAACACGATCTACTTCGCCTTTGATCAGGATGGCATCGATGGTCAGTACACTGAGTTGTTGCAAGCCCATGCTAACTTCCTGCGTGAGCACAACAACATCAAGGTTCTGGTAGAAGGTCATACTGACGAGCGTGGTACTCCTGAGTACAACATTGCCTTGGGTGAGCGTCGTGCCAAGGCTGTTGCCAAGTATCTGCAGAACCTGGGCGTTGATGCGACCCAACTGTCAGTTGTGAGCTACGGTGAAGAAAAGCCTGCTGATGCTAGCCATTCAGAAGATGCTTTCTCCAAGAACCGTCGCGCTGTTCTGGTTTACTAAGGTCTAGCGGTTGATGAATACCGTATCGATGAAAGCGGCCATATTGATGGCCGCTCTTTTTTCCGTCAGTTTATTTTCGATGCACCTTTATGCCGATGAGTTATCGGTTGAAGATCGCTTGATGAAACTGGAACGATTGGACAACTCCCGAAATCTAGTTCAGATCGAAATGCAGCAACAAATTGATGCATTGAGTAATGACGTGAGGCAGCTAAGAGGTAGCCTAGAAGAAGCCAATTATAAGCTTCAGCAAGCGACCGAGCGCCAGAAGGGGCTATATCAAGAGCTGGATAAGCTTAAAGCTACTCCGTCTGCTACGGCGCCAGTTGGCGCGACGACCGAGAGTTCGCAAGCCGCAGGCACTCCGATTGTGGGACAGACCCCAGCTCCTGTCGCTAAAGCGGCAAGCGCTGAAGAAACCCAAGCCTATGACGCAGCCGTTAGCCTAGTGATGAAGGATAAGGATTTTGCCAAGGCCATACCGGCATTCGAGGCTTTTATCCAGAAATATCCACAGTCAAGTTATGTGCCAAACGCTCACTATTGGCTTGGGCAATTGCTGTATAACCAAGGCGATAAAGACAACGCCAAGGCTAATTTTTTGATAGTGGCGCAGAAGTTTAAAGATTCACCCAAGCGCGCTGATGCTATCTTGAAGTTAGGCATGATTACCTTGAGCGAAGGCGACAAAGAAAAAGCGAACAAGTTTTTTCAGTTAGTTGTCAAACAATACCCGGATACGCCCTCTGCGCAATTGGCACAGAAAGCCTTGAATGCCAAGTAAGTTGCTGGCTGATTGTACGAAACAATCAGCCATTGGATGAAGGCTGAGCAAACGGACAAAAATCTGAATTTTTCTGTTGCGTCAGTCATCTAAATCCGTAATATAGGCCGCCGTTGGCGCCAGGAAGCATGGCTTGCGGTGGCAGCCAAAGAGTGGGTCGTTAGCTCAGTCGGTAGAGCAGTTGACTTTTAATCAATTGGTCGCAGGTTCGAATCCCGCACGACCCACCAGATATTCCCAGGTCGCTTAGCTCAGCTGGGAGAGCACCTCCCTTACAAGGAGGGGGTCATTGGTTCGATCCCAATAGCGACCACCAGTTTAAAATGGGTTGTTAGCTCAGTTGGTAGAGCAGTTGACTCTTAATCAATTGGTCGAAGGTTCGAGCCCTTCACAACCCACCAATTTAGTTGTGTTGCCAAAACATGGTGTTGTTGACGATGAGTTCAAGATGCGAACCATGGTCACAACCCGGCAAGTATTCCCAGGTCGCTTAGCTCAGCTGGGAGAGCACCTCCCTTACAAGGAGGGGGTCATTGGTTCGATCCCAATAGCGACCACCAGTTTAAAATGGGTTGTTAGCTCAGTTGGTAGAGCAGTTGACTCTTAATCAATTGGTCGAAGGTTCGAGCCCTTCACAACCCACCAGTTTAGTCGTGTTGTTAAAAGCAAGGTGTTGATGACGATGAGTTCAAGAGACGAACCATGGTCACAACCCGGCAAGTATTCCCAGGTCGCTTAGCTCAGCTGGGAGAGCACCTCCCTTACAAGGAGGGGGTCATTGGTTCGATCCCAATAGCGACCACCAGTTTAAAATGGGTTGTTAGCTCAGTTGGTAGAGCAGTTGACTCTTAATCAATTGGTCGAAGGTTCGAGCCCTTCACAACCCACCAATTTAGTTGTGTTGCCAAAACATGGTGTTGTTGACGATGAGTTCAAGAGACGGACCATTGCCACAATCCAGCAAGTATGCCCAGGTCGCTTAGCTCAGCTGGGAGAGCACCTCCCTTACAAGGAGGGGGTCATTGGTTCGATCCCAATAGCGACCACCAGTTTAAAATGGGTTGTTAGCTCAGTTGGTAGAGCAGTTGACTCTTAATCAATTGGTCGAAGGTTCGAGCCCTTCACAACCCACCAATTTAGTCGTGTTGCTAAAAGCAAGGTGTTGTTGACGATGAGTTCAAGAGACGAACCATTGCCACAACCCAGCAAATATACCCAGGTCGCTTAGCTCAGCTGGGAGAGCACCTCCCTTACAAGGAGGGGGTCATTGGTTCGATCCCAATAGCGACCACCATTTTAAAACGGGTCGTTAGCTCAGTCGGTAGAGCAGTTGACTTTTAATCAATTGGTCGCAGGTTCGAATCCCGCACGACCCACCAGATATGCCCAGGTCGCTTAGCTCAGCTGGGAGAGCACCTCCCTTACAAGGAGGGGGTCATTGGTTCGATCCCAATAGCGACCACCAGTTTAAAATGGGTTGTTAGCTCAGTTGGTAGAGCAGTTGACTCTTAATCAATTGGTCGAAGGTTCGAGCCCTTCACAACCCACCAATTTAGTCGTGTTGTCGAAAGCAAGGTGTTGTTGACGATGAGTTCAAAAAACGAGCCATTGCCACAACCCAGCAAATATACCCAGGTCGCTTAGCTCAGCTGGGAGAGCACCTCCCTTACAAGGAGGGGGTCATTGGTTCGATCCCAATAGCGACCACCAGTTTAAAATGGGTCGTTAGCTCAGTCGGTAGAGCAGTTGACTTTTAATCAATTGGTCGCAGGTTCGAATCCCGCACGACCCACCATATAAAAAAGCCCGTGTATACACGGGCTTTTTTTTGCGTTGATTACAGACAGTATCAGGTTCTCAGTTTGCCCAATTGGGCTTCCAAATTTTGGACCTGTTGTTTCAAACTGCTACTGCCTTGGCTGGCCCGATCCGCCTGGTGAGTCAAGTTGCCTGCCGCATCACCGATACGGGTCAGGTTCATGTTGATCTCTTCACTGACTGAGCTTTGCTCTTCGGCCGCAGTAGCGACCTGGGTGATGTGGTCATACATTGCTTGTATCTGGGTGACAACTTGCAACAGACTGGTGTATGCCTCATCCGAACTACGGACTGTGTCGTGGGCTCGATTTACACCGGAGTTGATGATCCCCAGTGTCTTGGCAACTTCATTTTGCAAGGTTGAAATCAGTGCGCCAATCTCATCCGTCGAAGTTCGGGTCTTGGTTGCCAATGCCCTCACCTCATCGGCCACGACGGCAAATCCTCGACCCATATCCCCGGCTCTAGCCGCCTCGATTGCAGCATTCAGTGCCAGCAAATTGGTTTGTTCTGAAATGGCCCGGATCACATCCAGGATACCGCTGATATTGGCACTGCTAGTCGCCACCTGACTGATAGCTGTGTTCGCAGTGCCCATTTCAGCAGCCAACTGTTCTATCTCTTGTTTGGTCCGGGACAGCGTTTGCTGGGAGTGCTGTGTTTGTCGGGTGGCATTCTCCGCTTCATTTGCCGCTTCTGCGGCATAGCGCGCTACATCGGAAGCTGTAGTGCTCATCTCATGCATAGCGGTCACTACGCTGTCTATTTCACGGTGCTGTAATGACACACTGGTATGAATGTCATCTGCAATCGTGCCGACCATTATGGACTCTTTACTGACCTCATGGCCGACACATTTTAATTCACTGATAATGTCCCGTAGCTTGGAGATGAATAAGTTCAGATGATGGGCAAGGCTAATCAGCTCAGAATGACTTTTCACGCCAATTCGTTGAGTCAAGTCTCCTTCTGCCGAGGTGAGGTCCGCCACATGGCTAGTAATAAGACGCAGTGGCTTGGCAATGGTACTGAGTAGCATCACGAGCAGCACGATGGCAATTAGGGTAATGATGATGCCGATAATAACTTGTCGAAGTCCTACACCCTTGACCAGATTATTCAGTTCGGTGGCGATGACATTAGCTTGCGCCATGGCCTTGTCTTTCGGCACAGAAAGCAGCAGAGTCCATGTTTGATTAGCCATAGGGATCTGGATTGGATAGCGAGCCAGGATATGCTCCGATTCAATGAGGATATTGCTGTTATTCTCCAGTATATGGTTCCAATCCGTCGCTTCGGGGCCGGATAATTCGGATAGGGGTCTGCCAATCTTGTCCTTATGTTGGCTGCTGCCGACGATCAACTTTTTGCTGCTGAGGAGTAACACCGAAGCAGTCCCATCATACAAGGCTTTTGCCAACTCTTCGGTTTGTTGCTGAAACAGGGGCAGGTTGAGATCGACTCCGGTCAAACCGACAAATTTGTTATCCCGGAGTACAGGGAGGGTGAGACTGGTCATCAGCTCCTGATGGCCAGGCGATACTTCATAGACGTAAGGCTCCATCAGGCAGGGGGTGAGCCTTTCTTTGGCACAGAGGTACCATTCACCATTGCGTATCCCAAATTCGTTGAGGGTCTTATCATATTTACCTTCACTGGCCGCTTGCTCAACAGGTTGTTGGCTTACAGATCCATCGGCATTACGGATGAAATAGATCTCCAAAGTTCCCTTATTGGTCACAGAGTGACTGGCCCCCTTTAACCAATCAGTATCTTTATCAAGGTATCCACCTGGCTCAAACTGTGCGTAGATGGAGCTAATTTGTTTATCTTTGTTTATTACCCCATGCAGCAGCTCCTGAAGCTGTTGCCGGCTGGGTGCTGAGTCACTTTGTTGATAGGCTTGCTCGATGAGGCCATCGACTACTTCTGGGATACGGTAAATTTGATTGATGAAAGTGGCGATACGCTCACCATATAGACCAGTCTGACCCGCCAAGCTACGGCTCACCTCTTCTTCCAAGGCATTCCTGGCTTTATTGACGATGGCTTCATTTGCATCTTGTAATGCAGACCAAAGAAACATGGTGGTGATGGCACTACTAAATAATAAGATCGCAGTGACAAACAGTAAGAGTTTATTGCGCAGTGACATCTCGTTCATGGTTTGCTTCCTATAAGAGACATACCTTGAGGATAGTCAGTGTTTGACGGGGCGGGGGTTCAAGTTGCCATGGCAGCAAAGATTGGGATCTAGTTCACTTGGCGGTATAATCGCCTTACTTTCTGACTTTTTGGTATGAGTTGATGAGCAGTATGGTTGGCATCGCTACGCTGGATTACCCGTTCCCTCCCAAACCAGCCCCTCTATCCGCAGAGCAGCAACTGGACTACAAAACCAGGATCCGTGCTTTATTAAAATCACGTAATGCGGTTTTGATCGCGCATTATTATACAGATCCGGAAATTCAGGCTCTCGCTGAGGAAACTGGCGGTTTTGTCGGCGACTCGCTAGAAATGGCTCGATTTGGAAAACAGCATCCGGCTCAGGTATTGATTGTGGCTGGCGTGCGATTTATGGGTGAAACTGCAAAAATACTGAGCCCGGATAAGCAAGTTCTGATGCCTAGCCTGAAAGCTGAATGTTCACTGGACTTGGGTTGTCCAGCCGATGAGTTCAGTAAATTCTGTGATGCTCATCCTGAGCATACGGTCGTGGTCTATGCCAATACTTCAGTTGCCGTTAAGGCCCGCGCCGACTGGATTGTAACGTCCAGTATTGCGGTTGAATTGATCGAGCATCTTGATTCACAAGGCAAGAAGATCATCTGGGCCCCGGACCGACATCTGGGTGCTTATATTGCAAAGAAGACTGGCGCTGATATGTTGCGCTGGCAGGCTGCTTGTATCGTGCATGATGAGTTCAAAGCCAAAGCTTTGTTGCAACTTAAACAACAGCATCCGGAAGCCGCTGTTCTGGTGCATCCTGAATCTCCCGAGGCGGTCATAGCGGTTGCCGATGCTGTCGGCTCTACAAGCCAGTTGATCAAGGCTGCGCAGCAACTGCCGAATAAGACCCTGATCGTGGCAACTGATCGCGGTATTTTCTATAAAATGCAGCAGGCATGTCCTGACAAGGTGATGTTGGAAGCTCCAACCGGTGGCGATGGGGCCACCTGTCGCAGTTGTGCCCATTGTCCTTGGATGGCGATGAATGGCTTGGTAGCCATCTGCTCAGCGCTTGAAGAGTCGGCTGGTGTTCATGAAATCCATGTCGAAGAGGAAATGAGACTGAAAGCTTTGATACCATTGGATCGAATGCTGGGCTTTGCTGCTGACTTGCAGCATAAATTGAAAAATAATATCTGAATAAGATAAGGGCCTTCTAGGCCCTTATTCTTCTTGTCCGTCTTACATGCGACTAATTTTAACTGACAGCGAATGTTCATTGTCGGGTTGAACAACTAGGCCTGCAGTCGATGTTATGGCCGTTTCAACACAAACCATCTGGGTCCATGCGTCATCATTCACATCATTCATGGCTTTGGCTCCATCTATCCAGGGGGTCCAGGCGACGATGGAATCTGCATTACCGTGTTCCAGCGTGAGCTGATGGGACCCAGCCTCTAGCCGGGTGATGGTCTCCGGTTGGGTATAGACACGATCGATAGGCTCATTTAACTGGAATATTCCGCTATTCTTTTCTTTTCCTTGATCCAGCTTGTCCAGGTAACTGGGGCCTAAACCAGTAATGGTAACCGATTCCGGTGCGGAAACTGCGAAATAACTATGCAGGGCGCCGCTGTAGATGAGGGCAGCTTCACTCTCATTGCGAGTTGTGAGCATCAATGTTAAATCATCAGATATCAGCAGGTCATATTCCAACGTAAACGCGTGCGGCCAGATTGCACGACTTGCCTCGGAGTCCTGAAGTGACAGGTGGAGCAGGGTACTCTCTTCATAATCGCTGATACCGTCGAGTTGCCAGAGTGAAGTACGGGCGAAGCCATGTTGAGGTTTCCCCAAACCGACTCGCTCGGGCGATGGTCCAAACCATGGCCAACAGATGGGGACGCCACCTCGGATACCCCGAGAGCCATCGATCACGGCTTCCGAACTTAGCCAAAACCAGGGGCGTTGATCGCGTTGAGCAAAATGGATCAGATGTGCGCCGAAAAGACTGATAATGGCTTCGGATTCAGGGCGTGATACAACGAGAAATTCAACTCCCGCATCATTGCGTGCCAAGTGAGTTGTTTCTGTGAGTGTGCGAACTTTTGCGAGTTTCAATGACGTATACATGGCTGAATTCCTCTAAAGAAAAAGGCGGCTTGGTAGCCGCCTTTATTCCAACATTGTAACAGCTCCAGATTACTTGGAGATGTGAGCAATCAGCTCCAGAACCTTGTTGGAGTAACCGATTTCGTTGTCGTACCAGGATACAACTTTAACGAAAGTGTCGGTCAGCTGGATACCTGCCTTGGCGTCAAATACGGAGGTGCAGGTTTCACCAACGAAGTCGTTAGAAACTACTTCATCAGTGGTGTAGCCCAGCACGCCCTTCATGGCGCCTTCAGAAGCAGCCTTCATGGCAGAGCAGATTTCAGCGTAAGTAGCTGGCTTCTTCAGGTTGACGGTCAGATCAACTACAGAAACGTCCGGAGTCGGAACGCGGAAAGCCATACCAGTCAGCTTACCCTTCAGTTCAGGGATAACTACGCCAACAGCCTTGGCAGCACCGGTAGAAGACGGGATGATGTTTTGAGCCGCGCCACGGCCACCGCGCCAGTCCTTAGCGGACGGACCATCAACGGTCTTCTGGGTAGCAGTGGTAGCGTGAACGGTGGTCATCAGACCAGATTCGATACCCCAAGTGTCGTTCAGAACCTTGGCGATAGGGGCCAAGCAGTTGGTGGTGCAAGAAGCGTTAGAAACGATGTCTTGGCCTGCATATTCGATGTGGTTAACACCCATTACGAACATCGGAGTAGCATCCTTGGACGGGCCGGTCATGACAACCTTCTTGGCACCGGCAACGATGTGCTTGCGAGCGGTAGCGTCGTCCAGGAACAGACCGGTACCTTCGGCAACAACGTCAACACCGATAGCATCCCACTTCAGGTTTGCTGGGTCACGCTCGGCAGTAACGCGAACGGTTTTACCGTTAACGACCAGGTTGCCATCTTTAACTTCAACGGTGCCCTTGAAGCGGCCATGAGTTGAATCGTACTTCAGCATGTAAGCCATGTATTCAACGTCGATCAGATCGTTGATACCGACAACTTCGATGCCCAGGTCAGCGCGCTCGAAAGAAGCGCGGAATACGAAGCGACCGATACGGCCGAAACCGTTAATACCTACTTTGATAGTCATAATAGTTGTACCCAACGTTTGTTGTTCAACAGAAAAAATCCGCTAATAAATTTACAAGATCATGGTGGGGAGTCAACCATCAACCCCCTTTAAATTGCGCAATATCATAAAAAAGCCTGAAACATCGTATTTAATATTACATTAAGTTGAAATTTGGTGACAAAAACCACGGTGGCGCGGTAAGGGATGTAAGTGACAAATGTGTTCGTAAAATGCCCATTGGTGATAATTTCACCGTCAATTGACCAAAATCACCTATCACGAGTGTCTATGAGGTCACATTCGTCTGGAGGCTATTATGAGAAAATTCGCCACCGAGGCGTGTGTAAGGCTAGGATTGGTCGCGAGTCAGACTAACGGAGGTCTGCCTTACCGTCTTGTTTTTTGGAAAATAAATATTCTGGATAGAGACTCAATCAAAAAAGCGTAACAGCGGGAAAATACCAATATGACAACTTTGATTGAACAGTTGGCTAGTGCTAAAGGCATTGCCAATGATTATGTGGATGCGTGGGGAAATCCGGCACTGGTTAGCCAAGAGAGCAAGGCTGCCATGTTGGGGGCTATGGGCTACAAGGTCGATGATGAAGCGGCGTTACAGCTTCAGTTGGACGAAGAGAAACAAGCCCACTGGACCCAGCCAATGGATCCGGTTTTGGTCATGCGCAGCGGTGAGCCGATTAGCTTCGAATTACGGTTACCGATCGAGCTAGTTAATGATGAGCTGAACTGGGAAATTAAAACTGAAGAGGGTAATACCCTCAAGGGTGTTTTGGTTCCGGTGAATGGCGAAATGGTCGGGGTTGCACATATCGATGATGTGGAATATCAAGCGTACCGTATAGCGATCAGCGCCGATTTACCTCTCGGTTACCACGAGCTGGCGGTTAAAAAGAGCGCGCGTCAGGTTCTGGGTTCCCTGCGTCTTATCCTCGCGCCGCAATCTTGCTTCAAGCAAGAGCCGTTTATCAACGGGCGCAAGGTGTGGGGCCCAAGTGTCCAGCTCTATTGCCTGCGTAGTGAAAACAATTGGGGGATCGGTGATTTTACCGACTTAGGTGTTCTGGTTGAAAACATGGGGAAATGGGGCGCGCATTTTGTCGGTCTCAATCCTATTCATGCTCTTTATCCTGCAAATCCTGAGAGTGCTAGCCCCTACAGTCCGTCTTCTCGCCGCTGGTTGAACGTAATCTACATCGATGTGCTGAATGTTCCTGAATATCAGCAAAACGATGCAGTGAGAAAAGAGGTTGAATCCTCAGCATTCCAGCAACGCTTGCAAGCATTGCGTGATCTGGAATCAATTGATTACACCGGCGTGACTCAAGCCAAGATTGACGTTCTGCGTAAAGTATTCGCTGGCGCCAAACTGGGGAAAAACACGACTCGCGGTAAAGCCTTTGCTGCATTTATTGCCGAAGGTGGTGAAAGTCTCAAACAGCAGGCAGTGTACGATGCACTGCAAGCCTCTTTGTATGCCGCAGGGCAAAATGCGTGGGGCTGGCCGGCTTGGCCTGAAGAATACAGTGAATACCATAAGCCTGCAGTCGCGAACTGGGCGAATGAGCATGAAGCTGATGTTCGTTTTTATATGTACTTGCAATTCCTGGCTGATGAGCAATTGGCCCAGGCTGATGCCAAGGCCAAGCAATCCGGCATGGTGATGGGTATCTATCGTGATTTGGCTGTCGGTGTGTCTGAAGGTTCGACCGAGATTTGGGCTAATAGTGAATTGTATTGCCCGAAAGCCAGTGTTGGGGCACCACCTGATGTTTTAGGCCCTTTGGGTCAGAATTGGGGCTTGCCGCCCATGGACCCTTCCAAACTCTTGGAAGCCAAATACCAACCGATGATCGATTTATTCCGTTCGAACATGCGTTCTTGCGGATCGTTGCGTATCGACCATGCGATGGCTTTGTTGCGTTTATGGTGGGTCCCGCCAGGAGCCTCTGCTGCAAACGGCGCTTATATCTATTACCGTGTCAATGACTTACTGGGGATTCTGGCTCTGGAGTCTGTCCGTAATCGTTGCCTGATTATTGGTGAGGATTTGGGGACTGTGCCGGATGGCATGGATGTACTGTTGAAAGACAATGGTGTGCATTCTTACCGTATCTTCTTCTTTGAGCGCTCCAAGACCGACGGTGGTTTTATCTCTCCGGCCCATTATCCGGAACAGGCTATGGCGGCATTGACGACGCACGATATGCCGACGTTACGTGGTTACTGGCACTGTGACGATTTAACGCTTGGCCGCGAACTGGGGCTCTACCCGGATGATGAGGTGTTAAACGCATTACGTGCTGATCGTCATCAAGCGAAGCAGCGTATTCTGGATAGCCTGCATGGTCACGGAGTTCTTTCAGATGCCGTACCGCGTGATGCCAACTGGGCGGGTATGACGACTGAACTGAATCATGGTATGCAGATCCACATGTGTCTTGGTAATTGTGCCTTGTTCAGTACCCAGTTGGAGGATTGGCTGGAAATGGATAAACCGGTGAATGTTCCTGGGACCAGTACCGAATACCCGAACTGGCGCCGTAAGTTGACGAAAAACCTGAGTGAGGTATTTGCCAACCCAGCACTGGCTCACTTGGCGAACCGGATGACTGATGCTCGGAACAAAGCTGGCCGCTAATGTGATTTTTATAACAATAAGATAATACGGTCCCGTCGGCTCGCTCCTGCATGAGTGGGTCGATGGGGCTGTTTTATAAAGGGTGATGGCATGCTGATAAAAGAATTAACCGGTGCCCGTTGTGGCAATCCGTTCGAGAACCTAGGGTTGATTGCCAACCCGGATGGCAGTGGATTCATTTTGCGAGCCTGGTTACCAGGCGCCAAGTCCGTTGAAATTACAGAGCTGGCCAGTAACAAAGTTGTGGCTACCATGACTTGTGCGGACAAGCTTGGTCTGTTTGAAGCTCATTTTCCTCGCCGTAAAAAATTCTTTTCCTATTCGTTGCAGGTTCAATACCCCGATACGGATACGGTGATTATCGATCCTTACCAATTTCATGATGAGGCCTATGCTGGTCTTGCCGATATGACCCACCAGGCTGCCAATCTTTATAAAACCCTCGGTGCTCAACTGATGGTCACGGAAGTTGATGGTGTCTCTGTCTCTGGGGTTCGCTTCGCTGTCTATGCGCCAAGTGCGACAGCCGTCAGTCTGATTGGTGATTTCAACTTTTGGGATGGGCGTCGTCATCCGATGCAGCGCAGTTTGTGCGGTCACTGGGTATTATTTGTTCCAGGTCTGCAAGCGGGTGAACACTATAAGTTCGAGCTCAAGGATCCTATGGGCAATCGTTTGCCACATAAGGCCGATCCGGTGGGTTTCTATGCGGAGCAATATCCCTCTTTTGCATCAGTCGTTTATGACCACTCCAGCTACCAATGGAACGATGCGGACTGGCTAGCTTCCCAGCTCAATGACAAATTGGAGCAGCCAATTTCTATCTATGAGCTCCATTTTGCCTCCTGGAAACGTCATGATGATGGTTCGTCGCTGAGTTACCGCGAGATGGCCGCCGAGCTCATTCCCTATATTCAAGAGATGGGATATACCCACATAGAGTTGATGCCGATCTCTGAACACCCGTTTTCGGGATCCTGGGGATATCAACCCGTCGGTATGTTTGCACCGACCAGCCGCTTTGGCGGAGCAGATGATTTCAAATATTTTGTTGATCAGTGCCATCTGGCCGGGATCGGGATCATTCTGGATTGGGTTCCGGCGCATTTCCCTTCCGATTCTCATGGCTTGGCCCGTTTTGACGGTACACCTCTTTATGAGTACGAGGATCCGCGTCGAGGCTGGCATCCGGATTGGAACTCTTACATCTATGACTTCGGGCGTGATCATGTCCGTCAGTTCCTGGTCGCCAGTGCCCTGTACTGGTTAGAACACTTTCATATTGATGGGCTTCGTGTCGATGCAGTCGCTTCCATGCTGTATTGGGACTACTCCCGCAAGGCTGGGGAATGGGTGCCCAACATTCATGGTGGTAACCATAACTATGAGGCCATCAGCCTGCTGCGTTGGTTCAATGAGGAGGTGTACAAGCACTACCCTCAAGCGATGACCATTGCCGAGGAATCGACGGCATTTGCTGGTGTATCCCGTCCCACATTTACCGGCGGTTTAGGTTTTGGCTTTAAATGGAATATGGGGTGGATGCACGACACTCTGGAGTACATGAAAAAGGATCCTATCCATCGTAAATATCACCACAGTGAGATGACTTTCTCGATGGTCTATCACTACGACGAAAACTTCATTCTCTCTCTTTCTCATGATGAAGTTGTGCATGGTAAGCACTCCTTGTTGTACAAGATGCCGGGTGATGAGTGGCAGCAAGCCGCAAACTTGCGAGCCTATATGGGCTTCATGTACGCCCATCCTGGTAAAAAGCTGAACTTCATGGGCACTGAGCTAGCGCAATCCACTGAGTGGAATCATGATGCGCAATTACAGTGGTGGCTGCTGAAGTTTGATAAGCACAATGGTCAAAAGAGTGTGATCCGTGACTTGAACCACTTCTATCGCAATGAGCCGGCCATGTATGAGGCAGACTATGAGCGCGGTGGTTTCATGTGGCTGGACCATAGCGACTATGAGCGCAGCGTGTATGCCATGATGCGTCGCAATAAGGCGGGTGACCGTTCTGTGCTGGTGGTGGGTAACTTCACTCCGACACCTGTAGACAATTATCGTCTCGGGGTACCGGAGGCGGGGACTTACCAGGTGGTTCTCAACACCGACAGTGGCTACTACTGGGGCGGTGATTATGACATGGGTGGGCTGAGCTTCCAGAGTGAAGACGTCACTACTCATGGACAAGAGCAATCAATACTGATTAATCTACCACCGTTAGCGACAGTCTTTATCAAACGGATTGGGGATTAATCCATGGGCGATAGCTTCACGCTTAAGCCAGGTAGAGAGGCCCCGTTAGGGGCCTTTCTCGATAGTAAGGGGTGCAATTTTTCTCTTTGGGCTCCGGATGCCAGCGGTGTCACTCTGTGTCTGTTCGATGACTCGGAGCGAGAGACGGCGCGTATACAGTTGCTGGAGCGAAAGGGACATTACTGGTTTGGTTATGTCGAAGGCGTCTTCGCTGGGCAGCTGTATGGCTGGCGGGTTGCGGGTGCACATCATCCAGATCAGGGTTTATTGTTTGATGAGCAAAAACTGTTACTCGACCCCTACAGCAAACAACTCAACCGGCCATTGCTTTGGGATGAGGCGCAGTATGAGGGTGATAGCCAACGCATGATGAGCAAGTCAGTGGTCACAAGTGATGACTTCGACTGGCAAGGCGTGACTAAACCAGGCCATGACGATGAGCAGGTGATCCTCTACGAAACTCATGTCAAAGGATTTACGCAACTTCACCCTGATATTCCTGACCGCTATCGCGGCAAATATCTGGGCTTGTGCCAGCCCGCGGTTCTTGAGTACCTCAAAGCGTTGGGGATCACGACTCTGCAGTTAATGCCCGTAGCCTGCTTTATGAGTGAACCTCGTCTGGTTGGCATGGAGCTGGTCAATTACTGGGGTTATAACCCCATCTGTTTTATGGCGCCTGATCCTCGTTATGCCGTCGAGGATGCCGTCACCGAATTTAAAACTATGGTCCGAGAGCTGCACCGTGCTGGGATCGAAGTAATCCTCGATGTCGTGTTCAATCATACCGCCGAGTCTGGACAGGGTGGCCCAATACTGTGTTTCAAGGGCTTGGATAACCGTAATTATTATGCCTTTGAAAATGGTAGCCACGGCCCGGATTATCAACGCTACGCCAATGTGGCCGGCTGCGGTAACAGTGTGAATGTTGATCATCCCAGCGTATTACGTTTGGTGATGGATAGCCTGCGGTATTGGCTGCAGGAGATGCAGGTGGACGGGTTCCGGTTTGATCTGGCGGTGACCTTGGCACGCGAAGGGAATGAGTACGACCCCTGTGGTGGTTTCTTTAAAGCGATTATGCAAGATCCGGTGATCAGTCAGGCTAAATTGATTGCCGAGCCTTGGGATATTGGACCTTTTGGTTATCGTCTGGGTCAATTTCCCAGTCAGTGGAAAGAAACAAACGATCGTTTTCGCGACACGGCTCGCTCCTTCTGGCGAGGCGATACGGGACGTATGGCCGATTTTGCCACTCGACTCCTGGGGTCACGGGATGTCTTTCCTAAGTCCTATCGATCGATCCATTCCAGTGTGAATTTCATCAGTTACCATGATGGTTTCACCCTCGAAGATCTGGTCAGTTATAACCAACGACATAATCAGGCCAATGGTGAGGATAACCGAGATGGTCATGGCCACAATTTATCGGCTAATTATGGCGTAGAAGGGCCGACCGCGGACTTGCGTATCAGCTATATGCGTCAGCAACAAAAACGTAACCTGATTGCGACTCTATTACTTTCCCAGGGAACGCCCCATATGCTGGCTGGCGATGAAATTGGTCGAACGCAGATGGGTAACAACAATGCCTATTGCCAGGATAACCGGATCAGTTGGCAGAGTTGGGAGTTACGGGAAGAAGATGAGCGATTGCTGGAATTCGTCAAACAGATGATCCGATTACGACGAGGCTCGAAAGTGTTTTCGGGGTTGCGATTGATTGATGACCATTACTTGGGGGCATCAGGGGCTTTGCATCAAGTTGCTTGGTATCACCCGGATGGACATTTGTTATCGGATACCGATTGGAATGCCCCCGTGTCTCAAGTGTTTGTGATGGATATCGGGGATCTGAAAGGAACGGGTGAACGTTGGTTAGCCTTGTTCAACGCCAGTGGATATGACATCCACTTCCGTTTGCCTGCTGCCGCACCGACAACGGAGTGGGAACAGGTAATTGATACCGCCGCTATGGATGGATTCCTGCTTCCGGATGATATTCGCCGTCAAATTGCGGTAGGAAGAGCCCACTCCGTGAAGTTACTACGACAGCAGATTTGTGATGCCGCTGGGGTTTCTATTGTGAAGGGGTGAGGCGATTTATTAGATCAGGTATGCTGTTGTTACAAATAAGTAACAAGGCTAACAAAATGGAAACACCAAACCTCGACACTTGGCGTGAAAAACTGACCGAGGAGCAGTATCGGGTTTGCTGGGAAAAAGGTACTGAGCGTCCCTTCTCCGGGGCGTTATTGCACAATCGAAAGACTGGGGCCTATCACTGTGTCTGTTGTGACAGCAAACTTTTTGAGTCATCAGCGAAATTTGATTCGGGTTGTGGCTGGCCCAGCTTTGATCAGGCGATCCCTAGCGCTATCCGTTACCAAAAAGACAAGTCACATGGTATGACGCGAACCGAAGTCTTGTGCCAGCATTGTGGTGCGCATTTAGGGCATCTATTTGATGATGGCCCAACACCAACCCGGCGGCGTTACTGTGTCAATAGCGTGTGTCTGACCTTTGCCGAGCATGAGTAGCGTAACGGTCCACATCCCAGTCCGAGTTGATCACAAAACGTGATATAAGGTCCGTTAACGCTTATATCGGGACGTACTTTTCGGAGCACTTTGTGACTACCCTGGCCATCATTTCGGATATTCACGGTTGTCTGCCTGCACTGGACTCGTGTCTGGATCTCTTGGTTCCGCGAGCTCCAGACTATTACCTGCTGTTGGGTGACGTTCTCAATCATGGTCCGCGGAACCCAGTTCCTTCGGGTTATAATCCGCCCCTAGTTGCCGAGCGACTCAATCAACTGAAGACGCAGATCATCGCCGTTCGTGGCAACTGTGATAGTGAAGTGGATCAGATGCTGTTGGATTTCCCCTGCTTGTCTCCTTACAACTATCTGCTACTGGGGCAGGGGCGTTGCTGCATGACTCATGGACATCTGTTTTCGCTGCAGCAATTGGCATTGCGACCGGGTGATGTATTGCTCTCAGGACATACTCATGTGGCTGGCTTCACGGAACCATCCCCAGGCATTTTAGCTATGAATCCGGGCTCTATCGCCATGCCTAGAGAAGGATATCCAGCTAGTTTTGGGGTTTATCAGGGCGGTGTTTTTTCTATCTATGGCCTTGATGGTTCACTGCTGGTCGACCATTTATTGCCAGGTTACTGAGGACGATATACTTAGCGTGGAACCATAGGGGCGGAGCGAGTCGATTTTTGTCCAATACGCCAATTGGAGTTTAATAACCCGTCCAACGACTCTTGTTGGGTGGTGTTGGAGCGATAAGCCAAGTACAGGGTTCGTGGTAGATGTGGCGCGCTCTCAACCATATGCAAAGCACCTTGTTTCAAGGCTGTGGCGACGACGGGATGTGGCAAGTAGGCGATGCCACCGTGTTGTTTGAGATGTTGTTCAGCCTGCCGTAGCGAGGGAGTGAGCAGCACAGGCGTTCGGCTCTGCAGCTCAGCCGGTAAGTTAGTGCTCGTGAAATGGGCGTGGTTTTCAATCATGATCAGCGGTTGCTGCTGGAGTTGTCCTAGGCTGAGGCCAGACTGTCGACTAACCAGAATCAGATGATATTCAGCCAAAGGGCGAACGGATACTTCATCGATCTTGCTGGGTTCACCCAAAATGGCCAAGTCGAGAGTTCTTTCCAATAACTGTCGACATAGCTGTTCCCGGTTTCCGAATTCATATTTCAACAGGGGTGACGCGGCCTGTTCGAACCAAGGATCTATCCACTCCTGCAAGCCCATCTCCCAGCAAAACAGCGGTGCACCAACAGCAAGTTGGCGTTGCACCTCGCCTTGCTGTCCCATTTCCTGTTTAGCTCGTCCCAGTGTCTGCAGAATGGCTTCGGCATAGGGGAACAAACGCTCACCGGCGCTGGTTAACTGGATGTTGTTGCGATGGCGGTCAAACAGCGTCACCCCCAACTGTTGCTCCAGTTGGCGAATGCGAAAGCTGACCGCGGATTGCGTCAGGTACAGAGTTTCTGCTGCGCGACCAAAATGTCGACTCTTACTGACCTCAATAAAGGTGCGCAGCAGATCTGTATCCATTAATCCAGAGACTCTTCGACGGGTTCGAAACCAGCATCGTCAGTGGCATTACCTCCAGAGGTACAGAGGCGATGAACACGACGAGGACCGATCACTTTCAAGTACTTGAACCAGACCTTGGCGTGAGGGCTGCCAGTGGCATCTCCAGCCTGAACCCGCTCGATGAAGGTTCTTTCTACGTCGTCAGCAGGCTCGCGCTTGCCTTGGTAGAGTTCGAGCATGGCCTGGCCACACTGTTCCAGAATATCGGCCTCGGCCACAGTGAACTGGCCGCTACGACGAAGTCCGCGGGGGAAATGTTGTAAATCATTAAAACGCTTATCAGATACAAAGCTCATGGTAGTCATTGCTATTGTTGTTGTCCTATCGCCGGGAAGTATGTTCAGCCATGTACAGAGTTAAAAATCGAGTTTTTTCATGTGATGATAAATTAATTTTATCGTCACTCAGCCTAACGATTTGAAGCTGCAAAAGTTCCAGACAATGATGGATAAATTGGCGTAAATAGCTGGAAAAACAGACAAATCAGGTTTTTTACAAAAAATAGTTCAAAGATGGCTATAAAAAAACCGGAAGAACCGGTTTTTTTATTCTCTAGGCACATCACATTTCCATGATGCGCTGGAGTAAGTCCCCCTCCAATAAGGCCCTTTTAATCAAGGCAACCCCACCCATGGTGTGTTGGCCTTGAAAATGAGCCCGCATGATGGGGAGATCCTGATGGAAGCTGGGGAGCGACTGCTGTTCAACACAACGCCTGATGGCGGGAAACAGGATCTTGTCAGCCTCCACTACCTCACCTGCCAGCAGGATCTTCTCCGGGTTGAACAGATTGACCATGATGGCAACTGTGCGGCCCAGATATTCGCCTGTTTCCTGGATAATTTGTCCGGCCAGGGCGTCACCCGCGTTCGCGGCACGACAGATCTGCTCTATGGTCAGATCGGTGGCGGAGAGTGAGCTGCTATGGCCGCGAGCTATCAATTCTTGAGTGCGCTCCACGATAGCGGCATTCGAGACGATAGTTTCCAGGCAGCCAAAGTTGCCGCAATGACAGCGGCGGCCAAAGCGCTCAACCTGAATGTGACCAATTTCACCGACGTTCCGATTTTGCCCTAGCAACACACGGCCTTTACTGATAATTCCCGAACCTACACCGTTATGTACTGTGATTAGAATGGCATCCTGGCTATCTCGGGACGCGCCAAAAAAATGCTCGGCTAACGCCAGAGAGCGCGTGTCATTACCGACATAGCAGGGGAGTCTAAAATGGGTCTCCAACAGGTTTGCCAGAGGAACCTTGTTCAGGGTCAAGGTTGGCATATACAACACTTCACCCGATTCCGGATTGACCAGGCCGGGTAATGTAATGGCTAGGCCAATCATTTTGCGGATCTTGCGTGGGTGCTCGGCTATTAACTGTTCTATGGTACTAATCAAGAGCGCTAACACCTGTTCGGCGGTTAATTGCCGATCGATCTCTCGGCGCATCTGTACCAGCTCACGGCCTTCAAGATCGCAGAGCGCCAGATAGAGAGTCCGCCGACCCAGACGGCAGGAAACAAACTGAAAGCGATCACGCACTGTCATCAGGGAGATAGCGCGTCGTCCACCGGTAGACTCTTGCAACGCCTCTTCACGGATCAGGTCATGTTCTAGTAATTGCCGGGTAATTTTGGTGACACTGGCAGGTGCCAGCTGACTAATCTCGGCTACCTTCACCCGTGAGATCGGGCCTTGCAGATCAATGATGCGGTATATGGCCGCTGCATTGACTTGCTTGACCAGTTCAATATTCGCTATTTGTCCGTCTGTCATTTACCTGTGTTCTTGATAGGTTCCATGGACCAGTGTTGCCGTTACCTCGAATGCATCATTAAAGATGACCAGGTTGGCAACCTTCCCTTCGGCAATACTGCCTAACTCGTCTGCTTGGCCAATGGCACGGGCAGGATACAGACTTGCCATGCGCAGGGCGTCTTCCAACGAGATCCCGACTTGCTGGACCAGGTTCTGAACCCCTTCGATCATGGTGAGCGCCGAGCCGCCGAGTGTACCATTCTTGTCGACGCATTGTCCGTCTCGATAAAAGACGGTTGTGCCACAGAAATCGAAATGGTCGAAGCCGGCCGGTGCACCGGCTGGTGCGGTCGCATCCGTGACCAGACAGAGTCGTTCCCCGAGAATGCGATGGGCCAGGCGCACGTTTGCCGGATGTACATGATGGCCATCCACAATGATCCCGGCGTAAATATCATCCCGATCATATATGGCGCCCACAATGCCAGGTTCCCGACCATTCAATGTGGGGGTCATGGCGTTATACAGATGAGTGGCAAAACGAATACCAGCCTCAAATCCTGCCATGGCCTGCGCGTAGTTGGCGGCACTATGTCCGATGGCGACCACAATGCCGGCCTCGCTCAATTGGCGAATATGTCGCTGGTTATTCTGTTCCGGGGCTAGCGTGATTTTGGCAATCCAAGGGGCGTGCTGGCATAGATAATCAATCATCGCATCCGTGGGCTTGCGGATTTGGCTGGCTGGATGGATCCCCTTGCGCAGCACATTGGTGTATGGGCCTTCAAGGTGCAAACCCAAGACCTCATAGGGGTGCGCTTGCATGTAATCCCGAGTGGCGTCGATGGCGCTGCGAATATCCAGATCCGGGCTGGTGATCAACGTCGGCAGGTAGCTGGTGGTGCCGGACTTGAGATTAGCCTTCTGCATCACGCCCAGCGTTTCCATCGTCTGTGCATCGTTGAACATGACACCGCCACAACCATTGAGCTGCAGGTCGATAAAACCGGCGCTCAGGTTCTGCCCCTGCAGATCATAACCGGGCAGATCACCTTGGATGTTATCTTGCGGGCAAATGGCGGTGATCCGTCCATTTTCAATCAATAACGCATGGTTTTCGAGTAACCCATCTTCGGTGTGGATTAACCCATTACGCAATACAAGCATGTGGTTATCCTCAGATCCACTTGATGTTTTCCGCTTCCAGCTCCTGGAAGTAACGGACTGTCTTCACTTTTAGCTCCATGGTACTGGGTTCATCACAGACCAGAATACCGCGCGGGTGCAATTGCAGGGCAGAAATGGTCCACATGTGATTGACGCTTCCCTCGACCGCGGCCTGCAAGGCCTGGGCTTTAGCGTGTCCGGTGATCAGGATCAAAATTTCTTCAGCATCCAGCAAGGTTCCGACGCCAACAGTCAGTGCTAAGCGAGGAACTTGAGTGATATCGCCAGCAAAGAAGCGGGCGTTAGCAAGGCGAGTGTCCTCTGTCAGGGTCTTGATTCGAGTGCGTGAGCTTAAGGAAGAAGCGGGCTCATTGAACGCAATATGTCCATCATTGCCGACCCCCCCCATGAACAGATGAATACGACCATAGGACTTGATCTTTTCTTCGTAGCGCTGGCATTCGGCAATCAAATCCTGGGCATTACCATCGAGAATGTTGATGTTTTCCCGTGGGATATCGATGTGATTGAAGAAGTTTTCGAACATGAAGCTGTGATAGCTCTGGGGATGGGATTCGGGCAGGCCGACATATTCATCCATGTTGAAGGTCACTACGTTGGCAAAGCTTACTTCACCTTGCTGGTGCAGTTCAATCAAGCGGCGGTAGGTATTCAACGGTGTACCACCCGTCGGCAAGCCCAATACAAATGGACGCTCTCGGGTCGGTGCAAACTGATTGATGCGATCGACGATGTAACGAGCGGACCAGTAGCCAACATCGGCAGTTTGTTTCAGTGGGATCAGGCGCATCGAAGTCTCCTTGTAGAATTCAGTTGATGCCACAACTTATTTCTCATGGTAAATCAAGATGGACGCATTAACCAGTGATTGGTGATTTAAAACGCATTTATGGTGATTTTTGTCACGATTTTAACCGATGATGATTATCGTCGCGAAATAACCAATCTAGACTCCAACTATCACTTCGCTGCAGGCCTCGTTGTCGCGGTAGCGAGAAGAGATATACAAGGCCCGGCTCGTGAATGCCTTGTTGAGTGATGGACAATTCAGCGTGGTTCCCGTTCAACCCTGTGTTGATTCGTGAGCTAAAAAGATTCAAACCCTGTTGTCGCCATATCGCTTCGATTGGAGCACAGGTTGCAATCAGTTGTGAATAAAGTCGGGTCGGCACAACAGTTGCCACACACTGAATTCACTGAGAAAACTAAGGAGACGAATGTGAATATTCTCGGTTACTTGCAAAAAGTGGGGCGTGCCTTGATGGTGCCGGTGGCAACATTGCCAGCGGCCGCCATCCTGATGGGGGTGGGGTACTGGATCGATCCGGTCGCCTGGGGTGGCAACAGTTCTCTGGCGGCGTTTTTTATTAAATCCGGTGGCGCCATCATCGACAATATGTCGGTGCTGTTTGCTGTCGGTGTGGCTTACGGCATGTCCAAGGACAAGGATGGTGCTGCCGCATTGGCGGGGTTTATCGGCTTTTTGGTGCTAACGACCCTCTGTTCACCGGAGGCGGTGTCGCAGATCATGGGTCTGGTCCCGGCTGAGGTGCCAGTGGCCTTTGCCAAGATCAAGAATCAGTTTGTGGGCATAGTAGTCGGCGTCATCTCTGCCGAGCTCTATAACCGCTACAGCCAGGTTGAATTGCATAGAGCTCTGGCTTTCTTCAGTGGTCGTCGATTGGTTCCGATCCTGACCTCCTTTGCCATGATTCCCCTGGCCTTCATCCTCATGTACGTTTGGCCGTTGATCTTTAGTGGCTTGGTCAATTTCGGGGAGCATATTCAAGGAATGGGGGCGACGGGGGCCGGTATTTATGCCTTCTTCAACCGTCTGTTGATTCCGATTGGCCTGCACCACGCCTTGAACTCCGTGTTCTGGTTCGATGTGGCGGGTATCAATGACATTCCGAACTTCCTGGGCGGTGCCAAGTCACTGGCTGAGGGGAAGGCTGTCATCGGGATCACCGGTATGTATCAGGCTGGTTTCTTCCCCATCATGATGTTCGGTCTGCCGGGTGCGGCACTGGCGATTTACCAGACTTCCAAGGCCAAGAATAAGGAAAAGGTTGCTTCCATCATGATCGCGGCCGCTTTCTCCGCCTTCTTTACCGGGGTGACTGAGCCGCTGGAATTTGCCTTCATGTTTGTGGCACCACTGCTGTATGTGTTGCATGCGCTCTTGACCGGGATCTCGGTATTCATCGCGGCTTCCATGCACTGGATTGCTGGCTTTGGTTTCAGCGCCGGTTTGGTGGATATGGTGCTCTCCTCGCGTAATCCCTTGGCCGTGCAGTGGTACATGCTGTTGCTGCAAGGGGTCGCATTCTTCTTCATCTATTACTTCGTGTTCCGTACCGTGATTATTCGCTTCAACCTGAAAACACCCGGCCGTGAAGATGATGATGAAGCGAGCTCCAGTGTGACGAGTCAACCGGTTGCCACCACTCGTACCGAACTGGCCAAGCAATATCTCAAGGCGCTGGGCGGTCATGAGAATCTGCTTACCATCGATGCCTGTATCACCCGTCTGCGTCTGACACTTAAGGATCGGACTCTGGTTAGCGAACGTGTTCTGAAGTCTCTCGGTGCCTCCGGTGTGGTGAAACTGGGTGAAAACAACCTGCAGGTCGTACTCGGCCCCCAAGCCGAAATCATTGCCGGCGAGATGAAAAAGATCCCTGTGGATACCGATTTGAGCGCCGTGGTCTTACCGGGCTAAGCCACAGCATCTGTACCGAGTTCACTGTTTTACATCATAAAAAAGGCGCCCTGAGAACGGGGCGCCGAAAAATCCAAAAGTATCGCTTCAACGTCATAACACCCAACATCCATAGAAGAAGGTTAAGGCTATGAAATTCAAGCACTCCATTATAGCAGCGGCTTTGCTGGGAACGCTATCCTTGCAGGTACAGGCCGCGGTCACTCAGACACAGGTCGACACCCTGGCCAAACAGTTGCACCTCAAATACCAAATCGTCAACAACCATGCGGCTAATGCAGGGGTTGATTGCCAGAAACTCGGTGCCGAGTGGGCGAGCTGCAACACGGCAATTCTGGATTTGACCAATCAGGGCAACGCCGTTCCGGGCAACGAGTGGTCGCTGTACTTGCATTCGATCCGCCGCATTCTCAAGCTGGATACCGATCTGTTTACCATCGAGCATCTGACGGGCGACCTGTATAAACTCACTCCGACGGCCAAGTTCTCCGGCTTCCAAGCCAACGAGGCGGTCCGTGTTCCGATGATCGGTGAATATTGGCAGTTATTTGAAACCGATGTTATGCCGGGCTGGTACCTGGCCGCTGATGGCGTGGAGCCTCGGGTGATTGCCAGCATGGACACCGAGGATGTATCGAGCTTTGTCGCCCCGATCACCGGTGATAACTGGAAGCGGACACTCGATGACAAGAACATCCTGATGACCAGCCAGACTCGCTATGTCGCCAACCAGAACACGAAAGTATTATCTGCGGATGCGGTGCGAGGCCACATTATCCCGACTCCGTTGCAGCAAACCCTGCGTCAGGGATCAGCCACATTGAAGGCGGTAAAACTCGAAGCCGCAGACTTATCGACTGCGAGTCAGCAGGCGCTGTTGGCCCGTTTTGCCGAACTGGGTGTACCGGCGGGTGAGTCTGGATATGCCATCAAGGTGAGTGTGGTGGGCCAGCAGATCGTCAAAAACGCCCGCAAGGCGGAAGGCTACGAACTGCACATCGGTCAACAGGGTGCCAGGGTACAGGGTTTCGATGCTGCCGGAGCTTTCCTCGGCGTTCAGTCTCTGCTCTCGGTGCTGGGAGCCAATGATCATCTGTTGCCTTTGATGGATGTGGTTGACGCCCCGCGCTTTGCCTATCGAGGTATGCAGGTGGATGTGGCACGGCATTTCCGCTCGGTGGATGCCATCAAGCGTCTGCTGGATCAAATGGCAGCTTACAAGCTCAACAAGCTGCATCTGGGGTTGACCAACGATGAAGGCTGGCGTCTGGCCATTGCCGGCTTGCCGGAACTAACCGAGGTGGGTGGCAAGCGCTGCCACGATCTGACGGAAACCAAGTGCCTGTTACCCCAGCTGGGCTCCGGTCCCGAGAGCAACAATCAGGGTTCCGGTTTTTACAGCGCCGATGACTACATCAGCATTGTTCAATATGCCAATGCCCGTGGTATCGAGGTGATTCCGGAAATCAACACTCCAGCTCATGCCCGTGCGGCTGTGGTCTCGATGGAAGCGCGGTATCAGAAATTGCATGCCGCCGGGGATGATGCGGCGGCTAACGAGTATCGCTTGCTCGATCCGGACGATACCTCCAACACCACCTCGGTGCAATTCTATGATCGTCGCTCCTATATCAACCCCTGTATGCCGGGGGCCGTCAAGTTTGTCGGCAAGGTCATGGCGGAGGTGATCGCCTTGCATAAGGCGGCCGGTCAGCCACTGAAAACCTGGCATTACGGTGGCGATGAGGCCAAGAACATCCAACTCGGTGGTGGGTATCAGGATCTCAAGACCCCAGCCGATCAGGCCGTAGCCTGGAAGGGGACCATTGATCAATCCAAGGAGGATATGCCGTGGGCCCGTTCCCCTATGTGTCAGGCCCTGATCAAGGATGGCAGCCTCAAGTCGGTCGAGGAGTTGCCATCCTACTTCGCTCTGGAAGTCGGCAAGCTGGTCAAGGAGCATCAGGTTGATCGCCTGCAGGCTTGGCAGGACGGTCTGAAACACGTCGAGAATGCCAAGCAATTTGCGACCGGGAAGACAGTCGTCAACTTCTGGGACACCCTGTACTGGGGCGGATTCAATGCGGTCAATGAATGGACACACAAGGGCTATGATGTCGTGCTGTCCAACCCGGATTACCTCTACTTCGACTTCCCCTATGAAGTGAATACCAAGGAGCGTGGCTATTACTGGGCAACTCGTTTCAATGATGAGCGCAAGGTGTTCACCTTTGCTCCCGAGAATTTGCCTCAGAATGCTGAGACCTCGGTAGACCGTGACGGCATGCCGTTTGTGGCCAAGGGTGAGAGTGATTATCTGCCATTCCTCGGCATGTCCGGACAGCAATGGAGTGAGACAGTTCGTACCGACGAGCAGTTTGAGTACATGGTGTTCCCGCGCATGTTGCCACTGGCCGAACGGGCCTGGCACAAGGCGAGTTGGGAACTGCCCTACGTCAAGGGCCGCGAGTTCAGCGATAAGAGCAAATTCGTGGATAAGGCCAAGATCGCCAGCCAGTGGAATTTGTTCGCCAACGTGTTGGGTCAGCGTGAACTGGCCAAGCTCGACAAGGCGGGGATCCACTATCGCTTGCCAGTACCTGGCGCCATGTTGGTGGGTGGCAAGCTGGAGGCCAATGTGGCCTTACCTGGTATCGCCATCCAGTACAGCACCGATGGCCAGAACTGGCTGAGCTATGACGTTGCAAACAAACCAGCGCTAACCGGCAAGGTCTGGTTGCGTTCGGTCAGCCCCGATGGTCAGCGCTTCAGCCGCGTTACCGAGTTGTAATCGGCGGCGGGTAAGGACAGGTGGGTCGTCGACCCACCTTTTCCCTGCAGACTGGTGCGACTCGCCTCTCTTACCGGAGGGATACTCTGGGCATAGAGCGCTCAGTATGCAGTGACAAGGTTCTGTTTATGAACCTTGTCCTTACCATCGAGACTGCAGCGATGGTGTGGGTTTCTGTTGGTTAGTCCTTTTTTACCTCGCTTCGGCGGGGTTTTTTCGTCTGTTTCGACTGGGGGACAACAGATAAATACCTTGAGCGGTTGTGGGGATTCATGGATCATAAGCGGTTATCACGCAGTTGCAGCTATTATCTCTTGAGGTGAAGTGAATGACTCAGGCGGAACATCGCCCCAGCAATTTTATTCGTCAGATCATCGATGAAGATCTGGCGAGTGGGAAACACAGCTCTATCGCTACCCGTTTCCCGCCAGAGCCGAATGGTTATTTGCATATCGGTCACGCCAAATCCATCTGTCTGAATTTCGGTATCGCACAGGATTATCAGGGCACCTGTAACCTGCGGTTTGACGATACCAATCCGGCCAAGGAAGAGGTGGAATATGTCGAATCGATCCAGCGTGACGTGCAGTGGCTCGGTTTCGCGTGGAATGGCTCGGTTCGCTACTCCTCTGACTACTTTGATCAGCTGCACGGTTATGCCGTCGAGCTGATCGAAAAGGGGCTGGCCTATGTGGATGAGCTGACGGCCGAACAGATCCGCGAATATCGCGGCAGTCTGACCGCGCCGGGCAAGAACAGCCCCTATCGCGAGCGCAGTGTGGACGAGAATCTGACGCTGTTCGAGAAGATGCGTACCGGTGGGTTCAAGGAAGGCGAGGCCTGTTTACGGGCCAAAATCGATATGGCCTCTTCCTTTATCGTCATGCGTGACCCGGTGATCTACCGCGTCAAGTTTGCCGAACATCATCAGACGGGCGACAAGTGGTGCATCTACCCGATGTATGACTTTACCCATTGCATCTCGGACGCTCTGGAAGGGATCACCCACTCCATCTGTACCCTGGAATTTCAGGACAACCGCCGTCTCTATGACTGGGTGCTGGACAATATCAGTATCGAGTGCCATCCACGCCAGTACGAATTCAGTCGTCTGAATCTCGAATACAGCATCATGTCCAAGCGTAAGCTGAACCTGCTGGTGACCGAGAACGTCGTCGAAGGCTGGGATGATCCGCGGATGCCTACCGTCTCCGGCTTGCGTCGTCGCGGCTATACTGCCGCCGCGATCCGTGAATTCTGCCGTCGTATCGGTGTCACCAAGCAAGACAATACGGTCGAGATGAGTGCGTTGGAGTCTTGCATTCGGGAAGATCTCAATGAGAACGCTCCTCGGGCCATGGCGGTGTTGCGCCCGGTGCGAGTCGTGATTGAGAACTATCCGGCCGGTCAGGTCGAGATGTTGCAATCCCCCAATCATCCCAACAAGCCGGAAATGGGCACTCATGAGTTGCCGTTTGCCGCTGAGTTGCTGATTGATGAGGCCGACTTCCGCGAGGAGGCCAACAAGCAGTTCAAGCGTCTGGTGCTGGGCAAGGAAGTGCGTCTGCGTCATGCCTACGTGATCAAGGCCGAGCGGGTCGAAAAGGATGCTGATGGTAAAATCGCCACCATCTACTGCAGCTATGATCCGGATACTCTGGGCACAGACCCGGCCGATGGTCGCAAGGTGAAGGGCGTGATCCACTGGGTGACGGCCGAACATTCGTTACCGGCCCAGGTGCGCTTGTATGACCGTCTGTTTGCCGTGGCCAATCCAGGTGCCGCGGAGGACTTCCTCACCACCATCAACCCGGCATCCTTGACGGTGATTGACGGTGCTCGTGTTGAGCCCAGTTTGCAACAGGCTGCGGTCGAACAGGCTTATCAGTTTGAACGCGAAGGGTACTTCTGTGCGGACAGCAAGCTCTCTTCTGCCGACCATTTGGTGTTTAACCTGACGGTTGCCCTGCGGGATACGTGGCAGGGTTGAAGCTGACTTCAGTCGTTGAGCATAAAAAAACCGCCGAAAGGCGGTTTTTTTTAGGCTTCTGGACGCCGGTGCACTTAGGCGGTTACCGGGTTTGATTACGCTTGGCGATGCAGTCGGGATGATTGCAGTGACCATACAGGTAGAGGCTGTGATGAGTCAGCTCCAGGCCATATTTTTGAGCAACCTCGTTTTGCCGTTGTTCAATTACGTCATCATGAAACTCGATAACCCGGCCACAGTCCAAGCAGACTAGGTGGTCATGATGTTCCTGATGGGCGAGTTCGAATACGGATTTGCCGCCCTCAAAATGATGGCGCGTTACAATGCCGGCATCATCGAACTGGTTCAGGACCCGATAGACGGTGGCGAGACCCACCTCTTCACCTTGGTCCAGTAATTTTTTATAGAGTTCTTCGGCACTGATGTGTTGGCATTCCGGCGTCTGCAGATACTCGAGGATCTTGATTCGGGGAGAGGTGATCTTCAGACCGGCATCTTTAAGCTGCTGATTATTTGAGGTCATGGCGCTCTTTCTTCTGAGGCGGCAGGAGCCGCACGCTGGCATCAGGATGTCGCATTATAGGGGGTATTCCCTGAAAAATGGAACCGCCGGGGTAACAGTCCCGCCAATCCATGGCGAGACTATGTCAGCATTATTAGAGCGGCAGTTGATATTGTGTTAATAATTGTTGCCATTCATTCGCATCGAGCAGCCCGTCGGCAGCCCCTGCAACGCCCACTTTCCAACCGGCAAACAGGCAGGCTCGTCGCAGGGCCAGGCAGGCATCCTGATGCTGTAGCCACTCGTGGATAAAGGCCGAGAACAGGGCATCTCCTGCACCTATACTATTGACCACTCCCCGGGGCGCCATGGCGGGAGCATGGAAAAACTCGCCGCTAGCACGCTGATAGAGCAGGGCTCCCCTGGGCACCACGGCCCATGACAATCATCTGGTTGCGATAGCGATGGGCGAGATCCAGGATGAAGGCTTCGGGCGAACGTCCATCCAATCCCTCATCACTGAGGAACAAGATGTCGGCGGCGGCCATAAAATCCCGATTGTAGTCGTCATCAATATCCCACAGAACATGGACATCGCAGGCGACAGCTTTATTTTGACGCTTGGCCTCGGCCAGCAGCGGGCGAGAAAAATTGATATTGCACAGCAAGGCCAGATCACACTGTGCCAATGCCGACTGGTAGCCGGTGGGGAGTGACGTTTCCTGACACTCTTTGAGATCGACCTGGATCTGACGGCGACCATTGGGATCATACAGGATGACGCTCTGGGGTGTGGCACTCAGTACTGGAGATACACCTGGCGTCGGGAGCCCCATCTGCTCGAGGGATTGCAGAACCGTGGTTCCGGCCAGATCCGGGCCGATTAGACTATGAAGATGAACTTGATGGCCGAGACGATGCAGCGCCTTGCCGAGATTGACGCCAACACCGGAGACCGAACTCTGGATGCCATGAAACGGGTAGTGGACGGGGGAGTAGGCGAGCGGGAAACCATCAATGGCGACCGTGGTTTCCACATTGATCAGGCCGGAGATAAACAGGGTCGACATAGGAGCCTCCTTTGAGAATAGAGGCCCACCATAAACAGGCCCGCACAGGCGGGCCAGAGATTTATTGCAATTCGGCGAGGCACATCTCGTCAAACAGCTGCTTGCACCAGGCTTCGACCCGGGCGGCCGTCAGCTCGGGTTGGCGGTCTTCATCGATACCGAGCCCGACAAAGTGTTTATCATCGACCAGCGCCTTGGAGGCTTCAAACTGATAGCCCTCGGTTGGCCAGTTGCCAATGATGATGGCGCCACGGGGCTCGATAATGTCGCGCAGCGTGCCCATCGCATCGAGAAAATACTCGGCATAATCTTCCTGATCGCCGCAGCCAAAAATGGCAACCAACTTGTTGTTGAAGTCGATCTCTTCGAGTTCGGGAAAGAAGTCATCCCAATCTGCCTGCGATTCCCCATAGTACCAGGTCGGGATACCGAGGATTAGCAGATCAAAATTCTCGATGTCAGCCTTGGTGCTCTTGGCGATATCGAAGACATCGACCAGCTGAGAGCCCAATTCCTTCTGGATCATGCCTGCCACGGCTTCCGTATTACCGGTATCGCTACCGAAAAACAGACCTACACTTGCCATAGTGGTTGTATACCCTTGGTGTTAAAAGATGGTTAATTATGAATGAATCCAGAGACTAGCGCACAGTCTCTGTGTCGATATGTTGTTTCAGTACTAACTGGATCAGATCCGCGCGACTCATATTTTGCTGTTTAGCCAGCTCATTGAGCCGGTCGAGCAGGTCGGCCTCCACTTTCAATTCCACCCGCCGCAAGCCATTGGCCTTGTCTCGCCTCAGTTGATTGCGCTTATTGACCTTCAACTGCTGGGCGCGGGGGAGTGGATTGGTTTTGGGACGACCCGGGCGTTTTTCTTCGGCGAATAAATCCAGGGTGGTTCGGTCTTCTTGGTGTTTTGCCATGCTACATCTACTACGAACTTGACCCAATCCGGCCCTGTGAGGATGACCATTCACAGAACCAACCAAACGATAACGTCGATAGAACTCTTATCAGCCCTGCTGCGGCGCTGGTTTTACTCGACTTCATCCTGAATGACCAGGCTGTTCAACCCTGCTCCGGCTCCTGTCTCCAGGGCTCGATTCCAGTCAGCAGACAGTCGACACGACAGGTCGCGAACGACGGGGTTGAGCATCAGGGCGCGAACTATAGCATAAGCTCCAAGCCGCTGTTAACGGCTTATCGACAGGAAATCCACAACCAGTTTATTGAACAACAGCGGTTTTTCGGCATGCAGCCAGTGACCGGCATCCGGGATGATCCGCGCTTTCGCCGCGGGGAAAAGCTGGAGGATTCCTGCTTGATGCTCCGCTAACAGGTAATCCGAGAGCCCACCTTTGATAAACAGGGTGGGGCCATTGAAGTGACCGCTCACCAGATCCCACGCCATGAGCGTTGGATAGTTATCCACCAGTGCCGGTAGATTGAAACGCCAGCCCTGCATCGGTTGATAACTCTTGAGTAGAAACTGGCGCACTCCGGCGTCAGCCAGCCAGGGCACCATGAGGGCCTCCGCTTCTTTGCGGCTGATATCGACACCTCTTGCCACGGCTTGCAGTGCGGCAATGACCTGATTGTGTCGCGGCGGGTAGGTGACCGGGGCTATGTCGACGACGACCAGTTGGGTGACTCTGTGGGGGTAACGCAGGGCAAACTGCATGGCGAGTTTGCCACCCAACGAGTGTCCAATCAGGCAAACTTGCTGCCAGCCGTGCTGATCGAGGAGCGTCAGTAATTCTGCACACATCTGTGGCCAGCTCATTTCGGCTGAGTGGGGTGAACCCCCGTGGTTAGGCAAGTCGACCTGAATCACCTGATGGCTGGTGGCTAATTCACGGGCCAGATTACCCAGATTGTCCAGGTCGCCAAACAGGCCGTGGAGCAGAATAACGGGAGGGAGTGCGGGTGTGCCTTGTTGGCGATAATGCAGCAAAAGAGTTCCCCTGAAGACGCTAACAAATTTGGATCGCCATTGTAACGTAAAGCTCATATTCGCGGCACTTGCTGGCAACGCTGTGTTGGCTTGTCCTCCTCACTTGCGCGACAGCCTCTTCTCTTCGTCGCAAAACCACCGGCCATCTGTTGGGCTCGGTCGCCTGGCGATGTATAATCCGCGCGTTTGTTTTTCAGGATAGGTGTCCTAACTGTATGAAGACCATTGAGGTTGATGAAGAGCTCTATCGCTACATTGCCCGTCAAACCCAGCATATCGGAGAGAGTGCTTCTGAAATCTTGCGTCGCCTGCTTGGCATGACGCCACTCCATGGTGCGCTTCCGAGTCTGCCTGTTGCCAGTGGCATCGAGGAGATTACGGCTCTACCGCCGACTGCTCCGCTGGAGTCATCGTCAGCCGACGCTGAGCTGCAAGCGTTGCTGGCCACGAGTGAACTGGCAACCCGGGAGAGTGCCATCGACCGTTTCATGCTGATCCTGTCTTCCCTCTATCAGGCCAATCCGGATGCCTTTACCAATGCGACCGAGATTAAAGGCCGCAAACGTATCTATTTTGCCCGTACTGAAGAAGAGCTGTTGGCTACGGGAACCACCACCAAACCCAAGCCTGTTTCCGGCACTCCTTATTGGGTCATTTCCAATACCAATACTGGACGCAAGCGCAATATTGTCGGGTTACTGATGGCGGCAATGGGCTACTCTGCCGAGTTTGTCGAGCAGGTATGCGAGAAGATTTAATTCACAACTACAATCAGGAAGTAATCTTATGGCTCAACATTCCCATGCCGGGAAACCGGCCCGTCTGGAAGACCTGACCAATATCCCGCGTCTGATGTCTGCGTATTACCTCAACAAGCCTGACATGAGCAAGGCCGAACAGCGTGTGGCGTTCGGTACCTCCGGGCATCGTGGTAGCGCCTTGCTGAGCGCCTTTACCGAATCGCACATTCTGGCCATAAGCCAGGCCATTGCTGAATATCGTGCTGCGCAAGGGATCTCCGGGCCTCTCTACGTCGGTATGGATACCCATGCTCTGTCGGAAGCAGCGCTGGCTTCAGCCGTGGAAGTTCTGGCGGCCAACGGGGTTCAAGTCTTTATCGAAAAAGAGCTGGGATATACGCCGACGCCGGTTATTTCCCATGCCATTTTGCGCTACAACGGCGCCGGGCATGCCGATCAGGCCGATGGTATCGTCATCACTCCGTCCCACAATCCGCCGGAAGATGGTGGCTTCAAGTACAATCCTCCGCACGGCGGTCCTGCTGAAGGCGAAATCACCAAGTGGGTTGAGAACCGGGCGAACGAATTGCTGGAGCAAGGTCTGGCGGGGGTGAAGCGTGTCTCTTTCGTCGAGGCCCGCAAACTGGCCAACGTCCAGGAAGTGGACATGATGACCCCCTATATTCAGGACTTGGCTCAGGTCATCGATATGGAGGCCATCAAGAAGGCTGGAGTCAAGATCGGGGTTGATCCGCTGGGCGGCGCTGGTGTGGCGTACTGGGATGTGATTGCCAAGACTTATGGCTTGAATATCGAAGTGGTTAACTATGCCGTTGATCCGACCTTCTCCTTCATGACGCTGGATAAAGACGGCAAGATCCGCATGGATTGCTCCAGTCCCTGGGCTATGGCCAGCCTGATCGGGCTGAAGGACAAGTTTGATGTGGCTGTTGCCAACGATCCGGATAACGATCGCCACGGCATCGTCTGTAAGGCCGGGCTCATGAACCCGAACCATTATCTGGCGGTCGCGATCCAGTACCTGTTTACCCACAGACCCGGTTGGCCTGAACAAGCCGCCGTCGGCAAGACCCTGGTCTCTTCATCGATCATCGATCGGGTTGCCGCTTCAATTGGCCGTGAACTCAAGGAAGTGCCAGTCGGATTTAAATGGTTCGTGGATGGTCTGTTTGATGGCAGCTTTGGCTTTGGTGGTGAAGAGAGCGCTGGTGCCTCCTTCCTGCGTAAAGACGGCACCGTCTGGACCACCGACAAGGATGGTATCCTGCTGTGCTTGCTGGCAGCAGAAATCCTGGCGGTGACCGGCAAGGACCCGCAGACCCACTACGATGAGCTGACGACACGCTTCGGTGCCCCTCTGTATCGCCGCATCGATGCTCCGGCTAATACGGAGCAAAAGAATGTGCTCTCCAAGCTGGACCCGGCCATGGTCGAAGCCGCTGAACTGGCGGGTGAACCCATTCTAGCCAAACTGACTACGGCCCCCGGCAATGGCGCCGCCATCGGTGGTTTGAAGGTGGTGACCGAGAACGGTTGGTTTGCGGCTCGCCCCAGTGGCACCGAGTCCATCTACAAGATCTATATGGAAAGCTTCAAGGGTGTAGAGCATCTGGATCGTATCCAGAAAGAGGCACAGGAGATCGTCTCTGCCGCCCTGGCTAAAGCCGGCGTCTAAGTTTCTCGCCAGCAACCCCTTTTGATCCTCACGCCAGCGGCCTAGTTCCGCTGGCGTTTTTGTTTCTATGACTCGTCATGACTTGTCAGCGCCGGGAAAGCTTGTATCACTACTTGGATTGGGAGCGTGAGCATCTCAGTTCCTGATCATGACATGCTTGTCGAGGGGGAGACATATCAGGTCCTTGTAAGGTAGCAAATGGCGCCTCGAACGAGGATTAGGTCCTTAGAATAGGATTGTTAACAAATAGTAAATAAATCTAGGTAAACTGAATGTTATAGTTAAGAAAACTATGTAGAGGCATTTTTCTGGCAGAGAATAAAACGAAACTGGGCGTTAGCCACTGTTGAAATCGCTTTCTCATAAAGAGCAATTGCCGTGTATTTTCAGTTATTTTCAGAACATTTCAAGCTTAGTCGTGGAAAATAACCGTTTTAGGTTGTGTTATTCACTTAACTTAATGAATTTAAACGATATTTATGTTTTTTAAATTATTTGTTTTCTGAAAATAGTTTCATGCGTAATGTATCCGTTTACCAGAAAAAAATGTGACCTGGCTTATATTTTGGGGTCAGACCTTTGGTTAGTATTCTGCTGCCGGATCTACAGCCCTTATAATTCACGCCCGGCAGCCTGAAATTTGGCTCACTACTCTCGAGTAACGAAGGAAATCGGTTATGGCGAAGAAAAAAGTTGAACAGCTCAGCGCCCTGAATAAAGAGCAGTTGAAGCAGGATATCGTTCACCACCTGCGCTCCACGCTGGGTACCAGCGAGCAAAAGGCGAGCAGACAGGCCTGGTGGAAGGCTACCTGCGCTGCAGTAAACGAACTGGTGTTTGAGCGTCTGACTCAGACTCAACAAACTCACTTCCAGGAAGATACTCGCGCAGTCCATTATCTGTCTGCCGAATTCCTGATGGGACGTCTGACTGCCAACAATCTGCATAACCTCTCGCTGTACGAAGTATGCGGTGAAGCACTCAAGGATCTGGGCATCGACATCGCCGATCTGTGTGAAGAAGAACCAGATATGGCTCTGGGTAACGGCGGTCTCGGTCGTCTGGCAGCCTGCTTCATCGACTCTCTGGCCACTTTGAACATGCCAGCCGTCGGTTACGGTATCCACTACGAACACGGTCTGTTCCGTCAAGAGATCCGCGATGGTCGTCAGATCGAGCGTCCGGATTCCTGGCGTGAATACGGCAACCCATGGGAAATCTGCCGTCCTGAATCTGCTCAAGAGATCCCGCTGTACGGTTATGTTGAAACCGTCATTGGCGAAAATGGCAAGATGAAGAAGGTGTGGCACGCGGGTCAGAAGATCAAGGGCCTGCCTTGGGATATCCCGGTTGTTGGCTATCAGGGCAAGACCGTGAACATCCTGCGTCTGTGGGAATCCCGCGCTTCTGAATTCTTTGACTGGGATGTGTTCAACGCTGGTGGTTACATCGACTCCCAAGCTGAAAAGGCTCAAGCCGAAACCATCTCCAAAGTTCTGTACCCGAACGACGAAACCGAAGCCGGTAAGATCCTGCGTCTGGTGCAACAGTACTTCTTCTGTGCCTGCTCTCTGAAGGACATCATGCGTCGCTACAAGCGTGTGCATGGCAATGACTTCAGCAAGTTTGCCGCGCAAATCGCCGTTCAGTTGAACGATACCCATCCGACCATCGCCATCCCTGAACTGATGCGTATTCTGGTCGACGAAGAAGAGCTGGAGTGGGATGCCGCCTGGAACATCTGTTACCAAGTCTTCTCCTACACCAACCACACCCTGCTGCCAGAAGCGCTGGAAAAGTGGGCTGTGTACCTGTTCGAACGTGTATTGCCACGTCACCTGGAAATTATTTACGAAATCAACCGTCGCTTCCTGGAAGACAAGGTTGAAGCCAAGTGGCCAGGCGATGACGCCATCAAGGCCAAGCTGTCCATCATCGAAGAGGGCAGTGCACGCAAGGTTCGCATGGGCAACCTGTGTGTGATCGGTTCTCACAAGGTCAACGGCGTTGCCGAGATCCACTCCAAGCTGGTGAAGGAAGACTTGTTCCCCGAGTTCTCCGAACTGTGGCCGGAGAAGATGTGCAACGTGACCAACGGTGTGACTCCGCGTCGCTGGTTGCTCTCCTGTAACCCGGAACTGGCCAAGTTGTACACCGAGACCGTGGGTAACGAATGGCCGCTGCAACTGGACAAGATGCGTGGCGCTTTGGCCCATGCTGATGATGCCGCGTTCCAGAAGAAGTTCATGGACATCAAGCTGGCTAACAAGCAGAAGTTGGTGAAAGTCATCAAGGCTGAAACCGGCATCGATGTCAGCGCCGAGGCTATCTTCGACATCCAGATCAAGCGTCTGCACGAGTACAAGCGTCAGCAACTGAACCTGATCCACATCATGGCTCTGTATCGTCGTCTGCTGGCTAACCCGGACTACGACATGCACCCGCGTGTGTTCATCTTCGGCTCCAAGGCGGCTCCTGGTTACAAGTTGGCCAAGGACATCATTTACGCTATCAACAAGGTTGCCGAGCGTGTGAACAACGATGAGCGCATCCAGGGCAAGCTGAAGGTTGTGTTCATGCCGAACTACCGCGTGAGCCTGGCTGAGAAGCTGATCCCGGCGGCTGACGTATCCCAGCAGATCTCCACTGCCGGTTACGAAGCCTCTGGTACTGGTAACATGAAGCTGGCGATGAACGGTGCCATCACTCTGGGTACTCTGGACGGCGCGAACATCGAAATCGCTGAAGAAGCGGGCGCTGAATACAATGCTATCTTCGGTCTGGAAGTGGACGAAGTGAAGGCGCTGAAGGCTGGTGGTTACAATCCTTGGGATTACTACTATGCCAACCCTGAGTTGAAGGCTGTGCTCGACTGGTTCGACACCGACTTCTTCACTCCGGGTCGTCCGGGCGAACTCTCCTCCATCAAGCGTGCCTTGCTGGATGGCGGAGACACCTACCTGGCTCTGGCCGACTTCGAGTCCTACTCTGAAGCCCAGAAGAAGGTAGATGCCATGTATCGCGACAAGAAGGTATGGGCTAAGGCTGTGATTGTGAACTCCGCCACTATGGGCAAGTTCAACTCCGACCGCTCCATCCAGGACTACTGCGATAACATTTGGTATCTGAAGCCCTGCACTGCGGTCTAAGAAAACGAGTTGTTATAATCCAAGGGGACCGTCAGGTCCCCTTTGTTTTGGCTGTTTTTATCTTATCTCGATCGTCTGGATGACCGATCCCTAGCGGCAAGACATCCCTGCGCCTGTGTTTATGCTCCCTTCCTGATTTGACCTCACCTTCGAGTCTGCCATTCGAGCCATGGCCTGATGCATCCTAGAGTCGCATCGTCGTGACTGACGTGTATAGATTGAATGGCGCACAGCTCTTGGCGTGGCGGTGCTCCTCTTCTAGCCGCTACTCTTGCCAGCAGCCAGGACTTGGATGATTGGGACAGCACCAACGAAAAAGCCCTCCGCGAGTAGAGGGCTTTCAGTCTGGATTGTCATTAGTGGCATAGCCCCATCCGCTCAGGAGGCGCTTGGTGTGCTCACCGCTGGGGTTGGGGTTTCCACCAACTGGCCTTTGTGGGGGGCGTGTGGCGCCCAACCTGCGAGGGCCAGCATGACAAAAAAGCCAATCACATAGGCAGCAGCGACGTGCCAACCATAGCGGACCCATTGAACCGCTGAACGGGATTCCGGGTACATGTTGGAGAGGGCAACCCCGGCGGAGGAGCCAAACCACAGCATGGAGCCGCCAAAGCCGACTGCATAGGCCAATACCCCCCAGTCGTAACCGCCCTGCTCCAGACACAACTTGGTTAGCGGAATGTTGTCAAACACAGCCGAGATGAAACCGAGGAAGAAGGTGGTCAGCCAGCTGGCCGGAGGCAGCTCATCGACCGGCATCAGGGAGGCACAGGTCACCAGCCCCATCAGGAATATGGTGCCCCCAGTGGCATGCTTGAGCTCGCTCCAGGGCGTTTTGACCACCAGAGCACTCAACAAAATAGCCACCCAGACGCCGAGGGCGGGGAAGTCGAAGAAGTAATTGGTGGCAATGGCCATCACCAATATCAGTCCGACCACAGCCAGGCGATGCCATTCGATGACCACTCCAACTGGCGCATCCTTGATGATGCGTTGGTATTTATCCTGCTGACGCGAGGCAACATATCCGAATAATACCAATGCCACCCCGGCGGCCACATAGGCATGCAGTACATGCAGCGGATTGACCCCATCGATCCACATCAGAGTGGTGGTAGTGTCGCCGACTACAGAGCCCGAACCTCCGGCATTACTGGCGGCGACGATGGCGGCCAGATAGCCGATATGCACCCGTTTGTTGAACACCACAAAAGCGATGGCGCCGCCGATCATGGCGGCAGCTATGTTGTCGAGGAAGGAACTAATGGCAAATATCATCACCAGCAGCACGAAGCCACCCCGCCAGTCATCCGGCAGGTATTTGGGCAGCAGTTGCGGCAGCTCTGACTCTTCAAAGTGCTTGGCCAGAATGGCGAAACCGAACAGCAAGCCAATAAGATTGAGCAGGATGCGCCATTCCCCCTCTTGTCCGGCACCGCCGATCAGGTGATGCACTAGAGAAAAATCATCGAGGAACAGGTACTTGCTCAGCAAGACGGCACAGAGACCACCCAGCGAGACCCACATGGTGTAGTGATGAAACAGGGCGACACCGAGCAAGGTGGCGGCAAACAGGATAAATTCCAGACGGATGCCGCCTGGAGTTGGCATCTGACCGCCGTCGGCTGCCAGTGCCAGGCCGGGGGCCAGTAGTGACAACAGAAGTACCAGCGCGGTACGCCAATAACGATGGATCATGTGGTTCATCATTTGCTCCTTTCCCTATGGACCGGGTTAACCGGGATTTATGGACCGGTTTGTGCCCGCTGACTATTGCCTGTCGTAACGCGCCGTGGACATACAACGGCCGCTGACTTGAGCTCCGATTCGGATATTTGAAGCCGGAGGTCAAAAAAAGGCCGCAACAGCGGCTAAAAAGCCTTCGTCATGCGATGGCTTACTCTTCTTCATCCTCGTCGTCATCTCCGGCAACCCGTTGCAGGGGCAGGTAGATTTCGACGCGATCTCCGGCTTGCAGCTGGGTCTCCGGCTTGCAGGGTTTACCGAAGATGCCGATCTTGTGAGTATCTGGATCAAGATCCGGATACTGGCTCAACAGGGGGGAAGCCTGCAGGGCTTCCAGAGCGGTCACCGGCTCTGGTAAATCCAGCGGGTACCAATGACCCTTGGCGCCGCGGGCATGAGCAACACTGATTTTCATAGATGACATACTCCCTGAACTTCAGCCGCTGGCGCTATTGTTTCGGTGCTGTTGGCCTTGCTGGTCAGCCGTTTGCCTAAACGGATGCCACCCAGCAGCAGGCCCATCATGATGAAGCCTCCCGGGGCAGCATCATCAGCAAGAAGCCGCGATAGCCGGGTAACAGCGTCAGCTCCATAAAATGAAAGTGCGGGCCCAGCAGCAGGCTGGCACCGGAAAACAGGGTGCCGCTGCCGAGGATCTCTCGGCAGCCGCCGACGATGACCAGACCCAGCGTAAAGCCCAATCCGGTGGCTAGTCCATCAACGGCTGCCGCCAGGGGGCGGTTCTTGACGGCGAAGGCCTCGGCCCGGCCAAGGATGGCGCAGTTGACGACTATGAGGGCAATAAACAGACCCAGTACCCGGTGCAGATCATGTAGCCAGGCGTTCATCGCCTGATCCACCAGCGTCACCAGGGAGGCGATGAGCAGGGTGAAAATAGGAATACGGATCTGGTTGGGGACCAGGTTGCGGATCAGTGACACCAGTATGTTCGAGGCGACCACGACCAGCAGCGTCACCAGCCCCATGCCCAGACCATTGGTCGCGGTAGTGGTGACTGCCATCAGCGGGCACAGCGCCAGTAACTGGGTAAAGACCACGTTATTGCGCCACAGGCCATCGGCCATCAGCTCCCAATAGGGGTTCTTATTCATGACTTACTCCTCGTCTGCGGTAGTCGGCTTGGCCGGAGACTGATCGAGCAGCTCGGCACTGTGCTTGGCAAATAATTGCAGGCTCTCATGTATCCCCTTGACCACGCCTCGGGGGGTGATAGTGGCGCCGGTGAAGCTGTCGAACTGACCGCCATCCTTCTTCACATGCCAGCCTTTCTCGTCAGGTTTGTGCAGTGATAAACCATTGAAGCCGAGTATCCAGTCACTCTTGGCGGTGTCGATCTTGTCACCCAAGCCTGGGGTTTCGGTGTGGCTGATGACGCGAACGCCTGTGAGCGTGCCCTGAGCATCGATCCCCAGCAGCATCAGGATTTCACCACCATAGCCCCGGGTGGAGGCGAACAGGGCAATGGCACTGACCTGACCACCCTGACGGGCGCGGAAGAAGTGTACCGGCTGGCCGTCGAGGGTCAGGGTCACCTCATCCTGGCTGGGCATGTTGTCGTACAGTGAGCTGGGCAGCACCTGCGCCAGCAGACGTTGGGTATCTTCCTGCTGTCGCATCAAGATCTGCGGTGCCGTCAGACGACTACTGACGGCTACAGAGCCACAGACTAACAGGGCGAAGCCGCCCAGCAGCAGGGCCATGAATCGCGGTTGCTGGCGCAGCGGGAGTCCGGTTGTGGTCATGCTTTTTCCTCCACTTGATGGCTGCCGTAGATGGTCTGGCGGGTGAAGTTATCGATGAGCGGGGTTGCGGCATTCATGATCAACACCGCGAAGGCAACCCCCTCCGGGAAGTTACCAAAGGCGCGGATCACGAAGATGAGAAAGCCCAATCCGGCACCGAACCACAGCTTACCCTTGGCGCTGGTGGGGCTGGTGACCGGATCGGTGGCAATGAAGAAGGCCCCTAGCAGCAAGCCGCCACTGGTCAGTTGGGCCAAAGGACTGGGGATGGCACTGGCGTCAAACCACCATAACAGGCTCCCCGGCAGCAGGCAGCAGATCAGGGTGGCCACCGGCACATGCCAAGTGAAGACCTGTTGTTGCATCAGCCAGAGCCCCCCCAACACCAGCAATACGGAAGCGGTTTCCCCGAGACTGCCACTGGAGAGTCCGGTGAGATGGGCCCAGAGTTCAAAGTGGTCTTTGCCCTCTTTGTGCAGCCCGAGGGTGGTGGCACCGGAGAGACCATCGATGTTCAGACCGTACCAGTGACCGGCAAACAGGTCGCTGGGGCTGATCCAGTGCGTCATCTCCACCGGAAAGGCGATCAGCAACACCACCCGCGCCAGCATGGCCGGGTTGAACAGGTTCTGGCCCAGCCCACCGTAGATCTGTTTACCGAACAGGATGGCGAAGCCGGTCCCCAGAGCACCAAGCCACAATGGGGCGTGGGGGGGCAGGCTCATGGCCAGTAGCAGGGCGGTCAACAGCGCCGAGCCGTCATTCAATCGACCGGCGGCGTTCGGGTTCAGCCGCTGACAGGCGGACTCACACAGCAGGGCCGTCACCAGGCAGGTCAACAACAAGAACAGCGCCGGGACACCAAACTGCAGCACGCCAAGCAGGGCCGCCGGCAGCAGGGCCAGATTAACTTTGAACATCAGGGTTGGAATGGAGATCCCTTCGTGGGCATGGGGTGCGCGCAGATTCATGATGCTTCCTCCGTAGTCTGACGGCGTGGACGGCGAGGGGTTGCTGCCGCCTTAGCGGCCTTGGCCGCTTCCTTCTCGGCCGCTTCACGGCTGAGTCTTTCCCGGCGGGCGTCGCCGTTGGCACGGGTGCGGGTCGATTTTTGTTCGCTCAGGCGTTGCCGTTGCAGGCTCTGCTTACCCCAATCAAAAAATTCAGTCAGTGGAATGGCGGCTGGGCAGACATAGGCGCAGGAGCCACACAGCAGGCAGTCAGAGAGCCCCAACGTGCTGGCCTCCTCGAGCTTGTCCTGTTTGAGGGCGCCGACCAGATCCAGGGGCGTCAAACTCATGGGGCAAGCGGCGACACAGCGTCCACAGCGCACACAAGCGCTGGCTCTGGGATGTGGTACCTCCTGACGGGTCAGCAGCAAGATGCCGCTAGTGCCTTTGGTCACCGGGGCATGAATGTTGTGAATGGCCTTGCCCATCATGGGGCCGCCGAGCACTATACGCTCCGGCGTGCTCTTGAGGCCTCCGCACTGGCTGATGATTTCGCTGATGGGCATGCCGATAGGGGCATATACATTGGTGGGCTCTTCCAGCGCATCGCCACTGAGTGTGATAACCCTGTGAGTCAGCGGGCGACCGAAGCGCAGGGCATGGAACACGGCGATACAGGTGGCCACGTTCTGCACCAATACACCCACATCGGCCGAGAGCTTGCCGCTGGGAACTTGCACCCCGGTCACGGCTTCGATGAGTTGTTTCTCCGAGCCCATGGGATACAGGGCCGGCAGGGCGACGATGTCGATGGCCGCCTCGTCCCGACAGACGCTTTCCATGGCGGAGATGGCATCCGGCTTGTTGGATTCGATACCGATGAAGCAGCGGCTGGCCTGCGTCATCTGCATCAGGTAGCGGATACCACCGAGGATCTGCACCCCCTGCTCCTGCATTAGACGATCATCACAGGTTAAATAGGGTTCGCACTCGCTGCCGTTGATGATCAGGGTGTCGATGGCATGGCGCAGGGAGAGGCGTAGTTTATCGGCGGTGGGAAACATGGCGCCGCCCATGCCGACAATTCCGGCCTGTTCGACCATGCCAATCATCTGTTCGCGCTCGGGCATGTCCGCATCGCGAGTCAGGGGCGGTGCACTGCGTTGCGGCTCTGCAGCGACTCGCAGGGTGATCTGGCTACCGTCGATGGCGGTGATCGTCGCGGCCAGCGGGCTGTGGATTGGCATGGAAAAGCGGCCATTCCCTTTGGCCAGCAGTTGGTTGGCCAGCACCTGATCGCCGACGGCGACCACCGGCAGGGCCGGGGCTCCGGCATGTTGCTTCAAGGGCAGGATCAATCGCCACGGGGTGCCGAGGATCTTGATGGGCTTCTCACTGGTCAGCTGCTTGTGACTGTCCGGATGGATGCCGCCATGGGGTTTGAGGCGAGCCTTAAGCATGATGAGCCCCTCCGCTTACGGGTTTGGTGAGTGGGGATGCAAACAGCGGGTCCGGATAGAGATGGATGCCACCATGAGGACACACATTGCTGCATAGGCCACAGCCGGTACAGGCATCGGCGATGACACCATGTAACTGACGTGGTGCGCCGACGATGGCATCGAACGGACATTTTTTGAAACAACGACCGCAGCCATCGCATTCATCCATATCGATGGCTGCCAGCAGCGGTCCTTTGCCGACCGAAGCTTCCAGCGAGACACCGAGCAGGGCCGCGATCTTCTGGGCCAGCGCGTTCCCCCCGGGCGGGCAACAGTCCGGTCCGGCTTTGCCGTCGACCATGGCCTGTGCCGCCTGGCCGCAGCCGGGGAAACCGCATTGACCACATTGACCATTGGGGAGTAACTCATTGATCTGGTCGACCAGAGGGTTACTTTCCACCTGCAGGCGTATAGCCGCGAGGCCGAGAGCGTATCCGGTGACGGCTGCTAGTAACGGAATGGCTAATAGAGAGATAAATATCAGCATCATGGACTCCTTGTCTTAACCGGCCAGACCGGCAAAGCCGGCGAAGGCCATGGCCAGAATGCCAGCCGTGATGAAACTGATGGGCGCACCGCGAAACAGTGCCGGTTGGCTGGTCTGCTCCATGCGCTCACGCATCCCGGCAAACAGCACTATTACGAGCGAGTAACCTAGCGCTGAACTCAGGCCGTAGATCAGGGTTTCCAGAAACGTAAGTTTTTCCTGCACCGTCAGCAGGGCTATGCCCAATACGGCACAGTTGGTGGTGATGAGGGGCAGGAAGATCCCCAGGGTGCGATGCAGTTCAGGGCTTTGCTTGGCGATGAACAACTCGGTCAGCTGGACCAGCGAGGCGATCACCATGATGAACGCCAGCAGGCGCAGATACTCCAGCCCTAGAGGCTGCAGGATCAGGTGCTCAATCAACCAGCCGACACAGGTCGACATCGTCAGCACGAAGGTCGTGGCCATCGCCATCCCCATGGCTGATTCGATCTTGTTGGAGACCCCCATGAAAGAGCAGAGTCCCAAAAAGCGCGACAGCACCACGTTATTGACCAGCCCATTGGCCAGCACCATCAAGAACAGCTCCTTCATATCGGTTCGCCTCATGCGTGATGAATTGTTGCTTGCAGGCTGTTCTGCGAAAGCTGTGCCAGCTCACCACCGCATTCGGGAAACGCACCAATCAAGGGCCACGCTTGCACCAGAAAGGTTGAGAATTGTTGGATACCCCGCGGATGGCCTCCCGAGTTGTCACAAATACCCGCAGTAATGGCATGGTTTTGTTGCAAAAATGACAGTAACCCCCACGGGTTTCGAAACCTGTCGATTTCGGCGTAGGAATTGCATCCTGACAGCCATGACCGGGGCAGATGCACCATTGCCGCGACGGAGCCCGACAATTTGTGGCATTGCATACACAGCTGTATCAGGGAGGAGCCCTATGAATTGGATGTCATTTCCCTCTATTCATGTGACCGAGGAGGGTGCTGTGGGCCGACCAGAGCTGTCGTTAGAAACTCAACATCTGCAGGGGGTGTTGAGCCAGTTACCCCCGGCCCTGTTCTTACAAGTCATCGAGCAATCACCGATTGCCATCTCGGTGACTGATTTGGAAGCACACATCATTTACAGCAATCAGGCTTTCTCGACCCTGACCGGCTACAGCCAGAGCGAGCTCAAGGGCAGCAATCATAACTTGCTGGCCAGTCAGCAGACCCCCAAGAGCCGCTATCAGGCGATGTGGAGTGCCTTGAGTGACAAGCGTCACTGGAGTGGCCGCCTCATCAATCGTCGGAAGGATGGTTCACTCTATTTGGCGGAGGTGACCGTCACCCCGGTACTCGATGAGCGGCGTCAGACGTCGTACTACCTGGGAATGCACCGGGATATCAGCGAGCACTATGCCCTCGAGCAGCGGCTAAAGAACCAGAAAGCGCTGCTGGAGGCTGTGCTCAATGCGGCTCCTACGGCGGTGGCCGTGCTGGATGATCAGCACCATATCTTGCTGGATAACCTGGCTTACAAAACCCTGCGCAGTGATTTGCAAGGTGTGGAGCCGCTGACTGTATTGGAGGAGGCCGAGGCGCAGGAATCGAGCGCGCCGCCCTTAGTGGCATTGACGATCCGGGGTCAGGTGCGGTGGTTCAGCCGCACTCGACAACCCATGGAGAGCCTCAACGAAGAAGCGGCTCACTATTTTGGTCAAGGTAAGCGTCCCTATACCTTGCTGCTGATCCAGGATCAAACTGAGCGCCACCAGCAGCAGGAGCTGGATCGGTTGGAGCAGTTGCGTCTGCAGTTGGAAGAGCAACGGCTGATATCGACTATTCATGAAGCACTGGATGCTGCCTCGTTGCAACTGCTGGGGCCTCTCAATCTGCTGCAGGCTGCTCAACGTCTGGAGCCGGATGGGGGGGGGCATAGGGCTATCACGGCGGCACTGACTGAAGGTGAGCGGGCCCGGCAGTGGCTGCAGAATGCCAGGCCTAGCCAATCCCGTGAGCCAGTCAGTTGTTTCGAGCTGGGGCTGATGCTGGCGGATCTGCAGGCGTTGACCCTGGGCTCCCCCTACGACGAGTTGTCCTGTCAGGTTGAGTTGCCAGCACGACCGCTCTTTGTCGAGGGGCAGCGACTGCGGTTGATGATGGCGGTGCAACAATTAATGACGCTGGCGCGGCAGCGTACCTCAGGGCTGGAAGGCGTCATACGCCTCAGCCTGCGTCCGGCGGAACAGAACGTGCAACTGCAGCTGGAAGATAACGGAGCCCTGCCCGAGGAGATCCAGCTCGGTCGTGTGTTGCCATTTAATTGTCTGGTTCAAGATGAAAGCGGGACCGGGATTGCCCTGTCTCTGGTTCAGGGCATAGTCAACGATCACAGTGGCGTGCTTTCGGTTACGGCGAGTGAACTGGGTGGGTGCCTGGTGCTGCTGGAACTCCCCTTATTGCTCAACGACAGGAGGTCATCATGAGCGCTCACCCTTCCACTACCACATCGATTCGCGGTTTGAGTATGCAGCAGCAACTCAATGCCCTGCATCAGATCAGTGTGGTCCTGAGTCGCTCACTGGATCTGGAACAGACGCTGGCGGCTATGTTGCAGAGTCTGCATGAGCAGGCTCAGATGCAGCACGGGCTGGTTTCCCTGTTCGATCACAATCGGAGCGCGCTGTTTATTCAGGCCATGCACGGGGTCGATGCTGAAGTCATCAAGGATGTGAAGAGCGTCCGTTACCGGATGGGTGAGGGGATACTCGGTACCGTCATGCATCAGGGCCATTCGCTGGTGATCCCTAAGGTGGCCGATGACCCGCGTTTTTTGGATCGCCTGAACGTCTTTGAATATGGCTTGCCATTTATTTGTGTGCCCATTCCCGGAGTGGACAGTACGCCGATTGGTGTACTGGCCGCCCAACCCCTGAGCCCGGATGAAGAGAGTTTGCCGGCGCGGACCCGCTTCATGGAAATGCTGGCCAACCTCATCGCCCAGACGGTGCGACTGGTCGGCCAAGCCCATCGTGAGAGTGAAGCGCTGCGGAGCGAACGTGACAGCCTGCGCCGCAAGGTGCGGCATCAGTATGGGTTCGACAACATGGTGGGGCAGACCCCCTCCATGCGACAGATTTTCGACTCCATTCGTCAGGTTGCCAAGTGGGATACGACGGTGCTGGTTCGCGGCGAGAGCGGGACCGGTAAGGAGCTCATCGCCAACGCGATCCACTACAATTCACCGCGGGCCAGCGGCCCCTTCGTCAAACTCAACTGTGCGGCCTTGCCGGACTCACTGCTGGAGAGCGAACTGTTCGGTCACGAAAAGGGGGCCTTCACCGGTGCCGTGAAGTTGCGTAAGGGGCGCTTTGAGCTGGCCGATGGTGGCACCCTGTTTCTGGATGAAATCGGTGAGGTGAGTGCCTCCTTTCAGGCCAAGCTGTTGCGGATCTTGCAAGAAGGGGAGATGGAGCGGGTTGGGGGCAGCGAGACTATCTCGGTGGATGTCCGCATTGTGGCGGCAACCAACCGCAATCTGGAAGATGAGGTGCGCAAGGGCAGCTTCCGCGAGGATCTCTACTACCGGCTGAATGTCATGCCGATCCAGTTACCCGCCTTGCGTGAACGATTGGAAGATATTCCGGATTTGGCTCGTTTCCTGTTGCAAAAGCTTTCCCAGAAGCAGGGCCGGGAGCTGAAAATCAGTGATGGTGCCGTGCGTATGCTGGTGGGGCATAGCTGGCCGGGCAACGTTCGTGAACTGGAAAACTGCCTGGAACGTGCTGCCATCATGTCGGAAACCGGGCTTATCGATCGGGATGTGATCCTGTTTAACAATCAGGACCACCAGATGCCGGGGCTTCCGCCGAGTTCACACCCCATATTGGCGGAAGGGGAAGAGTCCGATCTGGATGAGCGTCAGCGTCTGATCTCTGCCCTGGAGAAGTGTGGCTGGGTTCAGGCCAAAGCTGCGCGGATGTTGGGGATGACCCCGCGGCAGATTGCCTATCGTATCCAAATCATGAATATCAATATGCGGCGTATTTAACCACCCGCCGAGGGAGAGCAGAATGATATTCTGCCTCGAACCATGGACATGGATCGAAAAAAGAGGACGCTTGGCGTCCTCTTGCTATGGGCTCTTCAACCGGATGACTTCGGGAGTCAGACAGCTGGTGCTGGGTCGGCGGGCTTACCGGCTGCGGCGGCAGCAGCAATCACCGCCGGCTCGGAACCTAATTTGAGCTCCTGATCCGTGGCCATGTTTTTTACGTACACATCCACCTGATTGAAGGCGATCTCGATACCATTCTCCCGGAACAGCTTGTCGATGCGGCGGTTTATTTCGTCAACCGCCGGGTTGCGATCCCCCAGATCCTTCACATACAACCGCATCTCGTGATCCAGGGTGCTGGCACCGAAGGTGAGGAAGTAGACCACGGGCTCAGGATCTTTCATCACCCGGCTATTTTCCCGCGCGGCTTGCAGCAGCAGGGCTTTGGTCTTGTCCAGATCCGAACCATAGGCCACCCCGATACGTAGAATGACGCGGGTCGTGGTGTCGGACAGCGACCAGTTGGTGAGCTGGGTGGTGATGAACATCTTGTTGGGAACAATGATCTCTTTGCGGTCAAAGTCGGTCACTGTGGTGGCGCGAATGCGGATCTTGCTGACCGAGCCCGAGAAGCCTCCCAAGGTGATCACATCCCCAATGCGCACCGGGCGCTCGAACAATATGATGAGGCCGGAGACGAAATTGGCGAAGATCTCCTGCAAACCAAAGCCGATACCCAGTGACAATGCCGCGACCAGCCACTGCAGCTTGTCCCAGGACATTCCCAGGGTGGAGAGGGCAGCCAGTAACCCTATGGTGGTGATGGAGTAAGAGAGCATGGTGGTGATGGTATAGCTGGCTCCCTGACCCAATTGCAGCCGTGAGAGCACCAGCACTTCCAGCAAACCAGGCAGGTTCTTGGTCAATACCCAGGCGATCAAGCCGAAGGTGCCAGCCATCAAGACATCCCGCAGACTGACGGGCTGCAGCACTTCATTACCTGCCGAACCAATGTTTTGATGCCACAGGGCGATACTGTCCAGATAAGAGAGAACGGCTACCAGATCGGACCACAACCAGTAGAAGCAACCGGCGAAAACCATGAACAACACTATCTTGGTCAGGCGCAGGGATTGCTGGTTGATATCATCCAGTGTCATCACCTTGTCTTCGATGAGCTCTGTGGTATCTATGTCTTCTTGCTGCTTGAGTTGTTCGCGCCGGGCGATGGCACGACGATGGGCCAATCGGCGTGCGGCGACTGCCAAACCGCGAATGGCGGTTTGCTGCACTATGCTCCAGGCCATGAACAGGTAGAAGGTATCAATGAAGCGGTTGGTCAATTTCAGCGCCGTGTAGTAATAACCCAACACCGTCAGCACAATCAGGGCAATGGGGGCCAGGGTCAGGGCGACAACATTGAACCAGTGCAACCAGTCGCCCTGTTCACCGTGCTGGTTATGATTACGGAACAACGGGTAGACCAGAAACAGAGTCACCAGCAACATGGTCAGAGTAATGACCTGACCGATGGCATCATCCGCCAGCCGGGAGGGGTCCAACTCACCCAGTGTCGCAATGACAATCAGCGGGATCAATGAGCGCCAGACATACTTCAGCGAGCGGTATTTATGCGCCACCTCGGTGGGGGATTGGCCAAAGTGACTCTCGGCCATACCACCAGGACGCAGGATCTTCAGCAGCATGGCAAAGGCCATATAGGCAGCCGTTAGGCGCAGCGAGAGCGACCAGATCACCTTGGGTTCACTCAGACCGCTGAACAGGAATAGAACGCCCAATGCCATGACAAGCAAGGCCCCGGGTAACACTTCTAAACCAGTAAACAACAGGGCCTTGGGGGTATGCAGATGGCTGTCCCGGTTCAGGCGGCCAATATCCTTACTCAGTTGTTTGACCTTGTCGCGTAGCAACTGCCGTTTCCAGCGCAAGGCGATCCCCAATGCGATCATCGGAATGACCAGCAGCAGCAGGGGCAGGGTGCGCTGGCTCCACTCTTGTCCATGGAAGTTGATGCTGGCGGCTTGCAACTGCGCCAGCATGGCGCCAGGCAGGCCAACCAGCCAGGCCCAGTCCAGCGGCTTGTTGCTGCTGACCCAGAAGATCTGCTGTTGCAGGGTAAACTGCAGGGACTGGTTGACCCGCTGCAGTTGCTGCTGATTGAGTTTGATGTTGATGGCCAGATTGAGCTGGCTACCGAGCTGGGTGTTGAGTTGATCCAGCAGGTTTTTGCGGCTGTCGAGCAGCTCATCCAACTGATCACGCTGCTCCTGTGTCACTGGTTTGCTGGCGCCCGCCAGTAATTCATCCAGATACTGGTTGCGTTGGAACAGTTGGTCTCGTTGTTGGTTGAGGTCAAATTGTGCCAGCCGCAGATCGGCGATCTGTTCGTCCAGATTCATGGTGATCTTGGGGTCGGGCAGCATCTGGCGCTGCTGATAGAGAATGCGTGAGAGCAGCAGACTGCCCTTGAGCACCGAGATCTGTTCGTTGAGATTGCGCTCGGTCTGGGTGACCCGGTCCAGCCAAGTTTTGATCTTGATGTTTTCCTGTACCATCTGGTTGATCTGTTGGGTGGTCGTGACCAGACGTTGGCTCAATTGCTGGTTGGTCTTTAGTTCTTTTTGGACCAGCGGGTCCAGCTTACTGAGATCTTGAGACTCGGAATTGATGTCGCCAGCCGTCTGCTCCGTGTTGTCCATGCGTTTGGTATTGATGCTGTTTTGCAGCAATTGTACCGTTTGCTCCAGACGGGCAATCTGGGTACTGGCCAGGGTTTGGCGCTTGAGGGCCAGATCCTGCAACTTGGTATTGTTATCCAGATCTTTTTGCTGCTGGTCTAGCTGCAGGGCCAGCAGGTTGAGTTCGGCATTCAGCGCCAGACGCTGGCTGCTACTGACCTCATTTTTGCTGCCAACCTGATTGAGTTGGTTGCGGATGTCCTGGCTGCGTTGATACGCCTGACTCATGGCCAGTTGGGCGCGCTCGGGCAGGGTCTGCAGATTGGTCAACTGACTGCTGGCGGTAGCCAGCTCCTCCCGCGCTTGCTGCAGGTCATTCATGGCCTCGACCATGCGTCGTTCTAACTGGCTCAGACCTAAGCCATCTAACTGTTTTGCGATCTTTCCGTCATCAGGGACCGCCTTCATATTCTCTAGCTGGCTGTTGTATTGCTGCAGCTTTTGCGGTGCGGCGGCCAGGAGCTTTTTTTGCTCTTGAGACTTTTCGTTTTCTTTAGCGACTGAATCGAGCAGGGTGAGGGTTTTTTCCAGATCCTGCTGTTGCTGCTTCTCGTTGACGGTCAGGGTCTGGCGCTTACTCAAGGTCGTCAGCTGGGTTTCCACCGTGCTGCGGCTGGGGAGATCGGGTAAGTTGCTGATGGCGGCCGCGCAGAGACTCGGAAGCAGGAATGTGGTCAGTAACAATATACCGGTGGCGAAGCTTGCGGTTACAGAAGGCAGGGGTCTGTGTCGGTTTTGCATGGTTCATCCAGTGGGTTAACACCAAGAGAGGCTTCCAAGTAGGAGCCATCTCACGATTGGGCGGCATTTTAGCACCAGATGTTGGCGACGCGCATAAAAAAGACGGCTCAAAAGAGCCGTCTTCTTGGTCACCCGAGCGAGCCAGAGACTCGCGGGTTGGCTTACAGTACGTGTACGGAGGCGGTGTTGGTGGTGCCGCTCGGTACCAGAGCACCAGAAACCATGACCACGGTATCACCCTTGGCAGCCAGACCTGACTTCAGAGCCAGTTCCTTACCCAGGTGGTAGAAGTCATCGGTAGAGGCGATCTTGTCAACCACAACCGGAACCACACCCTTGGACAGCATCAGCTGTTGGGCAGTCTTGGCGTTGGTGGTCAGAGCCAGGATGAAAGCCTTCGGGAAGTACTTGCGAATGGCCTTGGCAGACTTGCCGCCTTCGGTGGCCACCACGATCAGCGGAGCGTCCAGCTTCTCGGTGGTTTCAACAGCACCCTTACAGACGGCTTCGGTGATGCTGCGCTTGGTGGCTTCGACGACGTCCAGACGGGAAGACATAACGCCATCGGTACGGTTACAGATGGTCGCCATGATGGAAACGGCTTCCAGCGGATACTTACCCTTGGCGGACTCACCAGACAGCATGACTGCATCGGTACCATCCAGAACGGCGTTGGCGACGTCACCGGCTTCGGCACGAGTCGGACGCGGGTTCTTGATCATGGAATCCAGCATCTGGGTGGCAGTGATAACAACCTTACGAGCCTTGTTACACTTCTCGATCATCATCTTCTGGGCGAAGATAACTTCTTCAACCGGGATTTCAACGCCCAGGTCACCACGAGCAACCATGATACCGTCAGACACTTCGAGGATTTCGTCGAAGTTGTCCAGGCCTTCTTGGTTTTCGATCTTGGAGATGATCTGGATGGCTTGGCCGCCGTGAGCGTTCAGGTGCTCACGCATGGAGATCACGTCTTCCTTCTTACGGATGAAGGAGGCAGCAACGAAGTCAACGCCTTGCTCACAACCGAAGATCAGGTCAGCCTTGTCCTTTTCGGCCAGAGCCGGCAGGGAGGTCTTGACGTTGGGCAGGTTAACGCCCTTGTTTTCGCCCAGCGCGCCGTTGTTCAGCACCTTACAGATGACTTCAGTTGCAGTCACAGAAGTTACTTCCAGACCGATCAGACCATCGTCAACCAGAACGATGTTGCCCGGCTTCAGGTCAGCAGCCAGACCTGGGTAGGTCACAGCAACGCGATCCTTGTTACCCACAACACTCTTGTCAGTGGTGAAGGTGAAGACTTGACCGGCAACCAGATCCACGTCATTGCCGCCTTCGAGCTTGATGGTACGGATTTCCGGGCCCTTGGTGTCCAGCAGGATGGCGCATTGCTTGCCAGATTCTGCACACACTTCACGCACGTTCTTGATGCGATTGCCATGTTCCTGGTAATCGCCGTGGGAGAAGTTCAGACGCATGACGTTCATGCCGGCATCCAGCATCTTGGTCAGCATTTCCTTGGATTCGGTCTTAGGACCGATAGTGCAGACGATTTTGGTCTTTTTCATCGATGGGGTCTCCGATTAATTAATGATTTTTGATTTCTAAAATTTCTTGGGCGCATTCTACAGGGATTGCTGAAAAGTGGTGAGGCAGGAAAAGCGTTTCATTATGTAATTTCTGCATTTTTCTTGCGCTAGCTCAGGGTTAGGATGGAAAAGTTTATTCTATGACCGTTTTTGCTGCGACCCAAACCACGGTTTTGCGTATTTTTTCAACAGAAATAAAAGCTGTGTCACTTTTTGGGATACTAAGCCTCGATCTTTGAAAAAACGTTTGTCCCCGATTGCTCTCTATCTTGTCCCACTCGGAGGACGCTATCTAGATATCCATCACTCGATTGGACCTGGTTGGTTAAATCTAAGCCTGGTGATGCTCCAATGACCCGCAACAAGCGGATTCAATGCGTGCCATTTCTGTCTGTTTTGCCACAATGTCGGATTCTGGCATCACAACCACACGGCGATAGCTGCGTAACACTTAATTTAACAATATGAAATATAAGTAATTAATTAATTTACACACAACGGCTTGCTCTTTGCACAGTACTGTTCAGTCGCCTGGACTCTCTCGTACCGTGCAAGGATAGCCAGATTATGAATACTCCATCTTCTTCCCAACAACGCTGCGGCAGCGGCAATTCTTCTTCCGGTGGTTGCGGTTCCAGCAGTTCTGGCAGTGCCTCAGTCTCCCGAGGAGGATTATCCCGGACCGTCATCGACAAGGTGGCACAGCATCCCTGCTACTCACCGTCGGCGCATCACCGTTATGCGCGGATGCACCTGGCGGTAGCTCCGGCCTGTAATGTGCAATGCAATTATTGCAACCGGAAATATGACTGTGCCAATGAATCCCGGCCTGGCGTGGTCTCTGAACTGCTGACACCGCAGATGGCGATCCGCAAGGCCAAGGCCGTGGCGGCTGCCATTCCTCAGTTGTCGGTGATTGGCATTGCCGGCCCTGGCGATCCCCTGGCCAATGCCAGTCGCACTTTTGATACGTTGGAGGGACTGCGCAGTGCGTTGCCAGATGTGAAGTTGTGCATCTCGACCAACGGTCTGGCCTTGCCACAAGCCGTCGATCATCTGATTGAACTGGGAGTGGACCATGTGACCATCACCATGAATGCCATCGATGCCCATGTCAGCGCCGGTATCTACGACTGGGTCTATCTGGATGGTCAGCGTCTGCGAGGGCGTGATGGAGCCCAGGCATTGATTGATCGGCAATTGGAGGGAATGCAAAAGCTGATTGAGCGGGGCGTGCTGGTTAAGGTGAACTCCGTCCTGATCCCTGGTATCAACGATGCCCACTTACCCGAAGTGAGCGAAGTGATTCGGGACATGGGAGCTTTCTTGCATAACATAATGCCGCTGATTTCCAAGCCGGAGCATGGCACCTATTTTGGTTTGAATGGTCAACGCGAGCCGATGCCCTATGAGGTGGATCAGGTGCGCGAACTCTGTGGTGGCGCCATGCCACAAATGAGCCACTGCCAGCAGTGCCGAGCCGATGCCGTCGGCATGCTGGGTGAAGATCGTAGCCAGGAGTTCACACTGGATAAGCTGGAGACGGAGGTTGAGCCCTATCAGAGTGTGATGCACCGCCGGACGCGAATTCAGGCGGCGTTATCGACCCAGGGCGCATCGGAAGATGATGATGCTTGTCTGGTTGCGGTCGCAAGTCAGAGTGGTGATGTGATTGATCAGCACTTCGGCCATGTTCGCCGTTTCCAGATCTATGCTGTCTCCAGTGAAGGGGCGGTACGGGTGGGTGAACGTCATGTTCCTTTGTACTGTCAGGGCGAGAGTGACTGCGATACGGATGCACAACAGACCACCTTTACAACCATGCTGGATCTGTTGACTGATGTGGATGCCGTATTCTGTGCCCGGGTGGGCATGGCTCCTTGGCAACAGTTGGAAGAGGCTGGCATTGCTCCCGTGGTCGATTATGCCTGGCAGCCGATCCGCGAAGCGTTGCAGCAATGGTGGGAGCAGCGAGTCCGCAGTGATGATACAACCCGGCAGCAAGGAGTGGCCTGATGAGTTGCCAGATTACCGATTTATGCATTGGTTGTTATAACTGCCAGGTGATCTGTCCACGGGGTGCCATTGTGGAGGAGGGGGGACGGTTTGCTATCCGGGTCAAACGCTGTAATGAGTGCCGAGAAAATCGGCAAGGCCCGCGTTGTCAGCTGATCTGCCCCGTGGAGGGGGCTATATGCAAGATTGTAAAATAGTGCGGGTTCAAGAAGAGAGCATTGTCGGGGCGGCTTTAGCCAAAGCTGAGGTGGTTAGTCTGGCTTATCGCCACTATGTGGCTTGCCACTATTGGTTACGGCAACTCTATCTGCGCTTCACCTCGGGGCGAGCGCTGTTACCCGAATTCATGGGGCTTTCGCCAGCGAGCTTTTTCAGCTTGGGTGAATCGCTATCTGTACTCGCCCCCATGGATTGTAAACAACTGCAGCGACAGCAGGTGCTGAGTGAGTTGCTGGCTCCGCGCTATCAAGAGCGGGATGATTTGGCGCTGTGGCTCAATGGCTATATTGCCACGCCATTACCCGAGTTGAGTGCTGTGCTGGCCACAGCTAGTATGGGATTCAATCATCTATGGGAAGATCTGGGGTTGGACTCCCGCACCCAATTGCGCCTGCTGATGCAGGATTGTTTTCCACAACTGGTGCTGCTCAACCAGGATGACATGCGCTGGAAAAAATTCTTCTATCGCCAATTGTGCGAGCAGGAAGGGGCCTATCTCTGCCGGGCTCCGAGCTGTGATATTTGCCCGGAGCGAAGTAGCTGCTTCAGCATTGATGAGTCCTGAGCGGATTAACTGTCAGTAAAAATAGCACTCAAGCCTCGAGAGGCTCGAATCGTTTTCACTTGTTGGGCATCCTGATGGAAACGGCTTAACCAGCAGTCTATTTCAATCCGCATGCCTCGCCGCTGGGCCTGTTGCTGGGCTTCGCTCAAGAAGCGGTTATAGACATCGGCATAATCGTGAGCAACATCCTGAGCAAAGGCATGCTGATAGATGGCAATGCTACAGATCCCGGCCGCACGAATGGCATCCAGTAACTGATAAATATCCTCTTCGGATTCGATATATCCCCAATGCGGGCCATCTGGATAGTGTGACGGAGCAAAGAAGGCATCATCCGCAATCTGTACTGCTGCCAGCGCTTTGCTGTCTCCCGTGGAGCCCATGCTCTCCATATGGCGCACCATGGCCGCATAATTCTGCCCAAACAAACCGTGTACACGCTTGGCATCCTCAGCGTTGACACCGCATTTTTCAAAATAAGCCACCAGGGCAGGCTTGAATATCGACATAGCAACTCCGTGCAAAAAATAAACATGAAACCGGTACCATGGAATCATATGAGTTCGCATATCGAGCAGGAAGTGGAGATGTCACAAAATTAACAAGGGTATTTCAGGAGAATGTTCGCCAAGCGGTGGGGGTCACAAAATTCCCGGTGTGCCAGACCCGATGACGGGAAATGCCCAATCTCGGTGAAATTGGCGAAGGGCTGTGTATCATGCCTGCGTTGAGCTCATCTTTCGGGAGAAGGGAAACCCAATGCAACGTAAATACATACTGATCATTCTGGCGATCTGTGTCATGGGCTATGCCGGGATTAAAGCTATTCGACATCAACTGGTTATCGCCTCCAAGGTTGAACCCTGGCGTCAACAGGCCAAGAAAGATGAATCCATGCTGGCATCTGCCTATCAGCAACAGCAGAGCAATCTTACTGCCATCGTCTCCGGGCGCGTTATCCAGGTCTTGCCGGAAACCAAGGAAGGAGCTGGGGAGCAACGATTTATCATCGAGATTGGTAATGGTATGACTCTGCAGGTGGTTCACGATGTGACGAAGGCGGGTCGAATTGCAGGTATCGAGTATGGCAGTCAGGCTACGGTTGCCGGCAATTATATCTGGAGTCTCCAAGGCGGTGAATTGCACGATGCCCTTCCAAGGGCGGCAGACCAGACATCCGGTGGCTGGATCGAATATGCCGGGCGCCGTTACGAATAACTGGTTCAGTGGCTGAAACAAAAAAGCCTCACTAAAAAGTGAGGCTTTTCCGAGGGTTGTATGGTCGGCGCGAGAGGATTTGAACCTCCGACCCCTGACACCCCATGACAGTGCGCTACCTGGCTGCGCTACGCGCCGAGAGTCGTTGAGTTGCAGGCTTGCTAACCCAACGGGAGGAGAGTCTATGGTTCTGCCCTCAGGCTGTCAACCACTTAAACCAGGCCAGTTGCTCGTTCGCTGATTATCTGTGCAATCAAGAGCTAAACAGCGCATAAGCCCCAGTTTTTACTCTGCGGAACCGGGTCAGCCAGATGGCCGGAGAGAGGTCAATCGTTTCGCCACCCTATCGTCATTTTTCGTATCGGAGGTGCTCTCTTCGAGGATTGGTTAATGCCAGGGCAGGCGAGTCGCAGTAAAAATGATATCTTCATCGCCATATAGATCAGTCGGTATAAAAGGTCAGCTCATCCGGCAATGGGCTCCTTGTTGAATGTATTGGCTGCAGTTGCTTTTCCCCCATCGAGCCGAGGGCCAAAAAATGAAGCTGTTTGTCCGTGACCTGACTGTGATCGATGCCTCCTACCTATGCGCCGAGCGGGGTATGGTGGGCGAGAGTTGGCTGGTCGATATCGAGCTGACCGGGTCTTTGAATGAAATGAGCATGCTGCTCGATTTTGCCCGAGTAAAAAAACAGCTCAAGGCCATCATAGATGCAGAGGTTGACCACAGGTTGTTGGTGCCGATAGAGGCGGCGTGTTGCCATGTGGCCCCTTCAGGCGAGGGGTATCACTTTGTGGACTGCCTACGAGGTGAGCAGAGTTTGCATCTGCAGGCACCCTCTGATGCTTTTGCTTTCATTCCGGCGCAGGCAATTACTCGCGAGAGTGTAACGAGCTATTTGCACCACTTGATCCGTGATCGTCTTCCGGAAAATATTGCAGGTCTGACCATCACACTACGTCCAGAATCCATTCCAACGGCGTTTTATCATTACAGTCATGGTTTGAAGAAACATGATGGCAATTGTCAACGCATTGCCCATGGTCACCGCTCCATGATCGAATTGTGGATTGATGGTTGTCGTGATCTGGCCCTGGAGAGTGAATGGGCCCAACGCTGGACCGATATCTATCTGGGCTCGCAAGAGGATCGGGTACCGCTCACCCAGTTGCAGCTCAGTCCGTTGGCGACGAAGCATCTTGGCTCGCAACATTTAGGTTTCCGCTATCAGGCACCACAGGGTGAATTTCAGTTGGCCATCGCCGCGGCGGAAACCGAACTGGTGGATACAGATACAACGGTGGAGTTACTGGCTGACTATATTGTTCGCCAACTCAAGCCACGTTTTGCTCATCAGCATCTGCGAGTGGTGGCGTATGAAGGGGTGGGCAAGGGGCAATCGCCGAGTTGTAATCTTGCCGCTGTTTGGAGTGGTAGACATAAAGAAGGGGAGCCAGTAGCTCCCCTTTGTATTTTGTCGCAGCCAGTCATTACAGATGGAAGCGATGCACCAACTCTTGCTGCTGTATGGCCAGTTCATCCAGGATCAAGCTGGTCTTGGCCACTTCCTGGATACCCTCATAGTTGGAGTCCGAGATCTCGGAAATCCGGTTGATGTTGGAGGATATTTCAGCACTCGTGGCCTGTTGCTGTTCGGCTGCCGAGGCGATCTGGCTGGACATGTCGCTGATCATGGTGATGATGGCCTGGATCTCTTCCATGGAGCTATTGGCGTTGGAGCTTTGCTGGACACTGGATTCCATTTCACCACTGCATTCGTTCATCACGCGGACCGCACGTTGGACGGCCTGTTGCAGCCCTTCGATCATGGAGCGAATTTCTGAGGTCGAGTCGGCGGTACGGCGAGCCAGGGTTCGGACTTCATCGGCGACGACGGCGAAACCGCGGCCATGTTCGCCGGCACGGGCTGCTTCGATGGCGGCGTTCAGTGCCAGCAAATTAGTCTGTTCGGCAATACCACGAATGACGTCGAGAATATTACCAATGTTTCCGCTCATGTTATTGACGTCACCAATCACCTTGCCGGTTTCGGTCAGCTTGTTTGCCAACTGGTGGGTGGTGGAAATATTGGTCGCCATGATATTGCGACCGGCTTCAGAGGCTTTTTCCACCGCCATCACTTGATCCAGTGTCTGGTTGGCGGCTTGCGCTACTTCGCGAACCGAGGCTTCCATCTCCGTCATGGCAGCCGCCACGCTGGCTGTCTCCTGACGCTGTAAATTCAGCTCGGCGCTTGAGCGTTCCGCTGTGGTCCGGTTGTCGTGAGCGGCCTGATTGAGCTGACTGGCTGCCAGAGATAGCTTCTTCAGTACATCACCCATTTGCTCCACCAGGGTGTTTACCTGAGTGCCGAGACGGCCAAATTCATTCTGGTTCCGGTAGATGACGCGACGGGTCATATCCCCCTGAGTCACGGCATGCAATACATCGATCAACTGTCGCACCGGGGTGCGGATACTCTTGGCCAGTTGCATGGCTACGCCGAAGGCAAAGGCAATCGCCAGGATGACAGTGCCAAGCAATTGCATGCGACCGGTAGCCAGGGTGCTATTGGCATTATCGATGCTTTGGTTCATGACTCCCTGTGCAACCTGCTGCAGGCGGCCCAGTTCAGCTTGTACCGCAACGACTTGCAGGCTGGCATTCTTGGCTTTCTTTTCCAACTCGACTTGGGTTTTGACCAGCTCCAGATAGCGAGCCAGTAAGCCCTTATCCTGAGTGGTATTGAGAATGAAGCCTTTGATGTAGAGGCCAATATCATTCTCCAGACTGGGTATTTCCAGCTTGAGGTCGGCAACGGCCTTATTGTAATCGGCGATTTGTTTCCGGTTCCGTTCCAACGCAGCGGCAACCTGTGTCGGGCTGCTCTGGTTCAGGGCGTCATAAGTCGAGATCTCAATGGGCGACTGTTTAGCCTGCATGGAGCGGAATACTCCCTGCACATAGCTGTCATCAATCTTGGCCAGCATATCGGAGAGTTCTTGCTTGAAGAGTGGCATGATGGCTTGGAACTCACTCTTGCCCTTATTGGTCTGGCGTAACAGTGTCAACAACTCAGCTCGTTGTTGAGCCAGACCCGCGGTCTCGGCCAGATAGGCTTTGGATGCCTTATCCAGCGTCGGAATATAGGTTTTCACCAGCGGTAACTTGTCGGACTCCTGAGTGAAGTTATCCAGCGATTGGGAAAATAGCGTTCGCGAGGTTTCCAGCTCTTTGATCAGGACGGTCAATTGCTGCGGGTCTTTTTCCGACAACACATCGGTGAGGCGCTTGTTGGTCGACAGCAGGCTGACTTCCAGTTTATTCGCCAGCAAGACGATCGGCGCCGCCTCTTCGGTCACCGAGACCAACGCTTCATTGAGCTGGTTCTGACTGGAATAGTTAAGCACGGACCCCGCCATCAACACGCCGATGAGTACGGCAAAGCTGAGATAGACTCGATGCAAAATAGATAGATCAGCAATTTTAATTTTCATTATGTTAACACCCGCCAAGTTGACTGCAGTTCGCTAGACGTCTTAAAGCGTCCGAACTTGTATATCTTCTGTAAAAGCTGTCAAATGTTTAACTCTTTTTCGAGCTGGTGCAGGTAAAGCCGGAGCTGAATCACACTCATCTACCTGGTCAAGGACTCAAGAATGCCTTGTGCCACCCGCTCATCAGTTTATTTGTTGAACAGCGCTGTTTTTAAGGATTTCGTCATGCCAGAAGAAACCATTTTCAGTAAGATCATCCGTCAGGAGATACCGGCTAAGTTGTTGTATCAAGATGAACTGGTGACTGCATTTCGCGACATCAGCCCCAAAGCACCGACACACATACTGATTGTACCGAATAAATTGATCCCGACTGTGAATCAAGTCACCCGTGAGGATGAACAGGCCATGGGGCGGTTATTTACCGTGGCTAGACAATTGGCTGAAGAGGAGGGCATTGCCGAGGACGGCTACCGGCTGGTAATCAATTGCAATCGACACGGTGGGCAGGAGGTCTATCACCTGCATATGCACCTATTGGGTGGGCACTCCCTCGGGCCATTACTCGCTGAGTAAATTGAATGCGCCAATTTGAGTTCACTTGCTGGCGATCCGTGTTTTTGCTGGTGGCCAGTGCCGTGCTATCCGGTTGCGCTGGGATGGGGCTGAGCGATCTATTTGTCAGTTACAGCACGGCGATGCAGCCAGTGCGCACCCAGCTGCAGTTGGGACAATGGCAAGAGGCCAAAACGGAAATTCCGCTCTCCGAGCCCAATGACAATAATTTTGTGCTGGATCGGTTGCAACAGGGGCGGATAGCTTTTTTGCTTCGGGACTGGTCAGCGAGCAAGCAGAGTCTGGATGCTGCCGCGACTCAACTGGAGTGGCTGGATCAACAGGCTGAATATCGTCTGAGTCATGGCTTGCAACAGGCGGGTTCCTTGTTGAGTAATGATCAGGCCATTGCCTATCAGGCCCCTGACTACGAACAGACTTTTCTTCACCATTATCAGGCTCTGAATTATCTCTTTCTTGGTCAGACCCAAGATGCTGTGGTCGAAATCAGAAAAGCGAATCAGGTTCAGGAGCGAGCCCTTGCCGTTCGGGATCGGGAGGTCCAAGCCGCGGAAGAGGAGATCCAGCAGTCAGGGTTAACCCAGGCACTGGCTTTGGCGCAGAGTGGTTTACCCGAGCCATCGAGCGACAGTGTCGGTATCAAGGGAAAAATCCAGAGCGGGTACACCTTTTATCTCTCCGCATCGCTCTACGAGGCAACCGGGGCGCTGAATGATGCCTATGTGGATTATCAGCGCGCGTTAGACGTGGCGCCAAATAATCCGGTCGTGCGCGACGATCTGTTGCGTGTGACGGCTCGCATGGGTTTAAAGGCGGAGCATGCGGCCTATTTGAAACGGTTTGGTTTACCCCCCGAGACATCAAGCGTCGTGAAGGGCTTATCAGCAGCGGAAGAACAAGGCGCAATTCTGGTGTTGTATGAACAAGACATGGTGGCTCCACTGCAGGAGTTTTTCCTGCCTTTGCCCCTAGCGACATCTGAAGGGGATTTCCGCACTTTTACGGTCGCATTCCCCTGGTATAGTCCTGCAGCAAGTTTACCGACAGCATCGCCGCTGCTGCTGGATGGTCAGACGGCTCAAACCGCACCTTTGGTATCACTTCAGGCCTTGGCGAGTCAGTCCCTGCAAGAGCGTCTGCCTGGGCTGGTCATGCGACAGCTACTGCGGTTATCCAGCAAGGAGGCTCTCCGCCATGAGGCGAGCCAGCAGGGAGGGGACTTGGGCAATATTCTAGTCGGCCTCTATAACACCTTCTCAGAACATGCGGATACCCGCTCCTGGTCAACTTTGCCGTCCGGGGTGAGTATTTGGCGTCGTTCTGCACATGTGGGCAGTCATACGTTGACCATCGGGAGCGGCGTGACGCAACAGCAACTATCAGTGCCGGTGAGTCAGGGTAAGGTCACATTGGTCTGGGTAAATCAACTGGGTGCCAATATAGTCAGCATGGTAAAAATGATATCCTGAGAGCCAATGAGGCGGAGAGAGCATGATGAGACTGATTTTATTGTCGTTGTTGCTGAGTGGTCTGGTTGCGTGTTCCTCGACCAACGGCATCGCATTGGATGGCGGGGAAGGCCGTGATGCCAGTTTACAGATCGAGAATAGCGGGATGGGGCAACGACTCGGATTAAGTCTGGGCCGACAGCAACGTGTCGACGAGCGGTTGCAAGTCGCGGTTCAGCTCAAGAGCCACATCGCCTATGATCAAACACTGCAATACCGTATTGATTGGTTTGATGAGGCCGGTATGCCCGTCGAGCCGGACAGCACCAGCTGGCTGCCGCTGGTTCTACACGGTGGTGAGCAACGAGTCATACGGGTTTCGGCCCTGTTGCCTCAGGCCACCGCCTTCCATTTTTCTGTCCGTGATGTAGTCAAGGATTAATGATGAATATGAATAAAACACTCTGGCTGAGTCTGGGGATAGTGAGCGTACTGGTTTCTGGGTGTTCGACCGAGGTCTCTTATGGGGATGCCAAAGCGACGGAAACTGTGACCGTGGATTATGGCTCCACCGATCTGCAATCCATGTCTGGCAAGATGGTGCAATCCTTGATTGATAGCCCGGTTACCACAGATATCAGCAGTGCCGGACATCCGGTTCTGTTCGTGGATAGCATTCGCAACAAAACGTCGGAACATATTGATACCGAAGCCTTGACCGATACTATGCGAACTCAGTTGCTGCGCTCCGGGAAGTATCGATTTGTTGATATGAGCAAGGTGGCAGCAGTTAAGGAGCAGCTTGAATATCAGCAGGCAGGTGGCATGGTCGATCCGGCCTCCATGGTTCGCATGGGCAAACAGACCGGTGCTCACTACATGCTGTATGGCAACCTGGCCAGCATTGTCAAAAATAATGGCAAGGTGAAGGATGTATTTTATCAATTGACCATGAATCTGATGGATCTGACCAGTGGGGAGTTGATTTGGGCCGATCAACAAGAGATCCGCAAACAAAGCAAGAAGAAAACACTGGGGTGGTAATGCGCCTACCGGAGAGTTTTAGTGGTGGTCAACTCATCGCGATTGATGGTGGCTTGACCAACACCAGTTACCAATTGCAGCTGCCACGGGGCGACTTTTTCCTGCGTGTCAGTAGCCCCTGGGCCTCTCGTCTCGGTGTGATGCGAGGGCGCGAACTGGTGTTGCATAAATTGGCGGCGGAGCAGGGGTTGGCGCCTCGGCTGCAGTATATGGACTTGGATGCCGGTTTACTCATTACCGACTGGGTGGCTCCTGCCGCATCGTTACCTGATTGGCACAGTGATGCTGGCATTGCACTGCTGGCGGAGCTAGTGGCGCGGGTGCATGCGTTACCAGCCCCAGCTTTGGCCCTGGATCTGGAGTCTCATCTGCGTTTTTATCTGGCACGAATTTGTCACCGCGACCCGCGAGTGACCAAGTTGTTTCATCGCATGATGACGTTGCTGCAGTCGCTGCCCTCTATCAAGCGGGTGTTTTGTCACAACGATATTAGTCCGTCCAATCTACTGGGGGCACCGCTGCTTCTGGTGGATTGGGAATATGCGGGCGTAGGAGATCCTGCGTTTGACCTGGCGTGTCTCATTCGTTCGTTTGCGCTGGATGAGTTGCAAGCCCGACAGTTGTGCCACCTCTATCAACAACGCGGCGGCGTATGCCCCTGGGAGCGGGTCGCAGTGATGCTAAAAGTGGCTGATTTTGTCACTGTACTCTGGGCAAATGTTTTTTGGGAATGCAGCCTGGATGTCCGTTATCACGAACTCTTTGAACTGCAATTGACCCGGCTGTGCCAACAAGAGGGGATGCCATCATGATGCGACGCAGTCTGGTGGTCGTTCTGTTACTTATCCCGCTTTTACTGACGGGCTGTGCCGTTCGCATGTTGTACAACTGGCTGGACTGGGCCATCGCCTGGAAGCTGGATGATTATTTTGAGCTGACCAGTAGCCAGTCCAACATGTTGGATCAGCAAGTGACGCAAATTTTGCAGTGGCATCGTCGCGAGGCCTTACCCCGTTATGTACAGGCCTTACGCAGTTTGAGTTTTGATTTGCGACGTCCATTGACTGAAGCTGAAGTTGCCACGCACTTGCAGACGTTCGAAGGGTTGATGCGACAGTTGGCCGAGAATGTGAAACAGCCGGCCAACCGTTTTGCGGCCACCTTAACGGATGAACAAATCGATCACTTCATGGCCGAACGTTGGAAAAAGCAGCTGGAACAACGCAAGGAATTTGCACAAGAAAATGGCGACAAGGTCTACGCCAGCTTCCAACGTAAGCTGACCAAGAATCTGGATAACTGGCTAGGGGATGTGGAGCCTGCACAGCAACCGTTAATTGCGCAATCAGCACAGTGGCAACGTCAATATTATGGTACCTGGCTGGACTATCAGGATGTCTGGCTGAAAACCCTGGCCCTGACGCTGGCTGAGAGGGGGAAGCCGGGGTTTGAGTCGGGGCTGGTGGCTGTAGTGCTAAAAGGCGATGAGTTGGGTGACGGACAATTCAAGCAGTATGTGGCGGATTCACGTCAGCGCTCGATCCAATGGTTTGCTGCACTGTCAGCCAGTTTAACCGATGAACAACGACAATATGTGCGACATAAACTGAGTGAGCTGGCGGCCGATCTGGATGCTCTGAGCCGTCCCTAGCTTGTTCGACGGCCTCGGCTTCTTATCGAACCTGGGTATAGTTTGATCCGCCACAAGCTTCAATTGGTTGCGTTTGGTCGCGGCACGTAATCCTGATATGGTCATCGTAAGCCGCATAGGATGAGGGAACAGTATGATTATCTATTTGCACGGTTTTGACGCTACCAGCCCTGGAAATCATGAAAAGATCCTGCAACTGCAGTTCATTGATGATGATGTGCGCTTTGTTCATTACAGCACTGTGCATCCACGCCATGACATGAGCCATCTGCTGAAAGAAGTTCATAAGCAATTATCGATGAGTAATGACAGCAAACCGTTGATTTGCGGTGTGGGTCTGGGTGCCTACTGGAGTGAGCGTATCGGTTTTCTGTGTGGGATCAAACAAGTGATGTTTAACCCGAATCTGCACCCGGAACAAAACATGCAGGGACGTATCGAACGGCCTGAAGAATACACAGATATTTCGACCAAATGTGTAACTGAATTTCGTAAAAAAAATGCAGGTAATTGCCTTTGTATCCTTTCTGTTAACGATGAAGTGATAGATAATAGGTCCACAGAGCGTGAGCTGAAGGATTATTACAACATTGTCTGGGACGAACGCGAGAGCCACAAGTTCAAGAATATCTCCGCGCACCTCCAGGCAATCAAGGCTTTCAAGCTTGCCTGATCGGTTTTGAATTGCGATTTCAGGGAGCTCCGTCGAGCTCCCTTTGTTTTATGGATGGAAGGTACTGATGACCAAGATAGTTGTAGTCGGCGGTGGTGCCGGTGGCCTGGAACTGGCCACTAAACTGGGGCGTAAATTAGGGCGTTCGGGCAAAGCCCAGATCACGCTGGTGGACCGGAATCGTACTCACCTGTGGAAACCTTTGTTGCATGAAGTTGCAGCAGGTTCTCTGGATGCCGGTATCGATGCGCTGAGCTATCAGTCTCATGCCCGTAATCACGGTTTTGAATTCCAGTTGGGCACTCTGACCAATATCAACTGCGAGACCAAATGTATCGAGTTGGCGCCGATCCTCGGTGAAAAAGGGGAAGTGGTACTGGCTGAACGGGAGGTTGCGTATGACTATCTGGTCATGGCTATCGGCTCCGTTTCCAACGATTTCAATACACCGGGTGTGCGCGACAACTGTATCTTCCTCGACAGCCCCGATCAGGCATTCCGCTTCCATGGTTTGTTGATGAACCAGTTCCTGCAATTTGCTTCCGACTGTAAGCCGGGCGATGACAGCTGCAAGCCGAGCGAAAAAGGTGAAAATTGCCATTGTGGGTGCCGGTGCCACCGGGGTTGAGCTGTCTGCCGAATTGTATAATGCGGTAGAAGAGCTGGCCTCTTACGGTTACAAGAATCTCTCTCGCGATAGCTTGAAGGTGACCGTCGTTGAGGCGGGCCCTCGTATTCTGCCCGCGTTGCCTGAGCGGATCTCGGCGGCAGCTCATCAGGAATTAAGTAATCTGGGTGTAGATGTTCGTACCGCTACCTTCGTCAGCGAAGCCACACCCGCGGGTCTTATGACCAAGGATGGCGAGTTGATTGAAGCCAATCTGATGGTCTGGGCTGCGGGGATCAAGGCGCCGGGATTTCATGACAGGATATCGGTGGTCTGGAGACCAATCGCATCAATCAACTGGTCGTAAAAAACACTCTGCAAACCACGCGGGATGAACATATTTTCGTGATTGGTGATTGTGCCGCCTGCACGCTGGAAGATGGGAAGCAAGTGCCACCACGCGCCCAGTCTGCCCACCAGATGGCAGACCGCGCCCTGGCCAACATCCTGGCTATGATGCAGGGTAAAGAGCTCAAGCCTTACAGTTACATGGACTACGGCTCACTGGTCTCCATGAGCCGGTTCAGTACCGTTGGTAGCTTGATGGGCAACCTGATGCGTGGCTCCATGATGGTGGAAGGGCGCATTGCGCGCTTTGTTTACATCTCGCTATATCGTATGCACCAGGTCGCGCTGCATGGTTATATCAAGACGGGTCTGATGATGTTGGTCGGACAGATCAACCGGATACTGCGTCCTCGTCTGAAGCTGCACTAATCGTGACTCGTGTGCTTTGACATCGAAAAAACCGCCGTTGAACCGGCGGTTTTTTTTATGGGAAATCTCGGCAGAGCGCCAGGTTTATTCAGGGGGCACGGCTTGGGGGGGCTGAGGGGTGAAGGCATCAGTCAGCCCGTTGGCCAGCAGCAGATAGCTCAGGCACCAGAGGCCAATGGCCAGTGATACGGCTTGTGGCCAACTGAATATCCAAACCTGCTGTTGCAGTTGCCAGAGTTGCAGCAGAAGCTCCCCCGAGGCCGACAGCAAGCAGAGCCAGCGACCCAGACGCCAGATCTGGTGATATACCGGATGTCCGGCGCGCTGCCGATATCCAGATGCCAACCAGCACATGGCGGCCGGTAGACCCAGAGTCAAGGCCAGATAGAGTTGTTGTGGATCTGGATAAAACAGGCTCAGCAAGGTCTCGGTCTGCTGCCGACTGGCCAGAGCCAGCAGCAGCAGGATGTAACCGCGCATCAAAGCCCATAGGCACAGAAGCAGGCTAAAGGGCAGGGGTCTATATCCCTCTAGATCCAGATGTTTGAAGGGT
>CAXXIF010000002.1:0-213819 GCA_963677375.2 Aeromonadaceae bacterium | reverse complement strand
TCGAAGCTGGTAAGCGTGTCTTGCTGGCCAATAAAGAGGCGCTGGTGATGTCCGGTGCTTTGTTTATGCAGGCCGCCCAGTCCACTGGGGCAACGATTCTGCCGGTTGATAGTGAACACAATGCCATTTTTCAATGTCTTCCCGAGAACGTGCAACGCGCCATGGGACATTGCAATTTGGCGGCCGCGGGCGTGGAACGTATTCTGTTGACCGGCTCGGGTGGCCCCTTCCGGTATATTCCGCTGGAAAACCTGGTCTCGGTGACACCGGAACAGGCTATTGCACATCCGAATTGGTCTATGGGGCGCAAGATTTCGGTGGATTCCGCCACCATGATGAACAAGGGACTCGAATTCATCGAAGCCAAATGGTTGTTCAACGCCAATCCGGAGCAAATCCAGGTCATTGTTCATCCTCAATCGGTGATCCACTCCATGGTGCAGTACAAGGACGGCTCTGTCTGGCGCAGATGGGGCATCCCGACATGCGAACTCCAATTGCCCATGCCTTGTCCTATCCGCAGCGCGTCGAATCCGGTGTCGAAGCGCTAGATTTCTTTTCCCTGGAGAACTAAGTTTCATCCGTCCTGACTATGAGCGTTATCCTTGCCTGAAATTAGCCATTGATGCCTGTTGGGCGGGGCAGGCGGCAACGACAGCCCTGAACGCCGCGAATGAATTGGCGGTGGGTGCCTTTTTGGATGCTCAAATTGGCTTTATGGACATCTACCGGATTTGTGCTCAGGTGGTAGAGGCGTTATCCACTCGCGTGACTCCCGACTTGGCAACAATTCTGGATCTGGACTCCGAGGCGCGACGCCTGACTTTGCGATTACTCAAGGAGATACAATGACCGCCATTCTCTGGAATCTAGGTTCCTTCATCGTGGCGCTGGCCATTTTAATCGCCGTACATGAGTGGGGGCATTTCTGGGTCGCCCGTCTTTGTGGGGTCCGGGTAGAGCGATTTTCGCTCGGTTTCGGCAAAGTACTGTTCAGTCGAAAAGACAAGCTTGGGACTGAGTTTTCGCTGTCACTGATCCCCCTGGGGGGCTATGTGAAGATGCTCGATGAGCGGGTTGATACAGTACCGGATGAGCTGAAGTCCCAAGCATTTAACAACAAGCCTGTCTGGCAACGCTTTGCCATTGTCGCCGCTGGGCCGCTGGCTAATTTTGTGTTTGCACTGTTCGCCTTCTGGATGATGTTCATGGTCGGTGTGCCGACGGTGAAACCCGTGATTGGCGAGGTGCGAGCGCAGACTGCCGCGGCGGCGGCGGGGTTGCAGTCCGGTATGGAAATCCTGCAGATCGGTGGTGAAACAACCGCAGATTGGGAAGGGGTTGCCTATGCACTGGTGGCGCATCTGGGCGAAGAGACGGTCCCGCTGACGGTGCAGGATGAACGTGGGAACCGACTGGAAAAACAACTATCACTGCACGGTTGGGCTCTGGACGGTAAAGAGGAGCAGGCACCTTTTGTTACGCTGGGAATTGAACCGCTTGGGCCGCAGGTTACTCTCGAAGTAGGGCAGTTAATTCCTGATGGAAGTGCCGAACGCGCCGGATTACGAGTTGGGGATTGGCTGACAGCAGCCAATGGCCAACTGTTGACTGACTGGCCGCAATTTGTGGCTCTGGTCCAGGCGTCGCCTGATGCCCCGATCACCGTTGAGGTGCTGCGAGCCGGCGTTCGGCAACAGTTGGTGATGACTCCGGCCGCCAGAAAAAGTCAGGGCAAAGTACAAGGTTATGTCGGTCTGGCCCCTAAAGTCCTACCACTGGATGACAAATACCGCATTGAATTGCATTATGGCCCCTTCGCAGCGCTGTGGGCCGGTATGGAAAAGACTGCCGCGGTCATGAAACTGACGCTGGATATGCTGGGAAAGCTGATTACCGGTGTGGTTTCCCTGGATAATCTGAGCGGCCCGATCTCAATTGCGAAGGGAGCAGGCAGCACAGCCAGTTTTGGTCTGGTATACTTCCTCGGTTTTTTGGCGCTGGTCAGCGTCAATTTAGGTATTATCAATTTGTTCCCTCTGCCGGTGTTGGATGGAGGGCATCTGCTGTTTTTTGTCATTGAGGCGATAACCGGCAGACCTGTACCGGAAAAAGTGCAGGAATATGCATTCAAGTTTGGCGCAGCCGTTTTGGTTTGTTTGATGGGGATTGCGCTGTTTAATGATTTTTTACGCCTGTGATGGCGTGGCTACTAGGACATACGAGAATAACATGGCTGTAAGAAAAGCGCTGGTCGCCTCTTGCCTGTTGGGCATCAGTTTGATGGCTCAAGGGGCCGAGTTAACTTCGAGTTCCTTTGTCGTTCAAGATATTCGGGTAGAAGGGTTGCAACGGGTTACCCTGGGGGCTGCGCTTCTCAATTTGCCAGTGAGGGTGGGTGATACATTGGATGCCCAGACTTCGGCCAACGCCATCAAAAAGTTATACGCATCCGGTAACTTTGAAGATATTCAGTTGCTGCGTGACGGCAATGTACTGGTTGTCGAGGTCAAGGAACGCCCAACAATCAGTAATATTGAATTCGTCGGCAACAAGGACATCAAGGAAGAGCAACTCAAACAATCCATTGAATCGTCCGGTGTTCGAGTGGGTGAACCTCTTGATCGCACTGTGTTGCGTTCATTGGAAAAAAACCTGGAAGACTTCTACTACGGGGTCGGTAAATATTCAGCCAAGGTGCAGGCCATTGTTACACCGCTGCCACGGAATCGGGTCGACCTGAAGATTAATTTCATCGAAGGTGTTTCGGCCAAGATCCAACAGATCAATATCGTGGGCAACAAAGTCTTCCCCGAGGATCGACTCCTGGCTCAGATGTCGTTGCGGGATGAGGTGCCCTGGTGGAATTTTGTCGCGGATCGGAAATACCAGAAACAGAAATTGGCTGGTGACCTGGAAGCGCTGAGCTCCTATTACATGGATCGGGGCTATGTGCGGTTCAAGGTGGAGTCGACCCAGGTTGGTATGACGCCCGACAAGAAGGGCCTTTATATCACCATCAATATTAATGAAGGTGAGCAGTACAAGGTTTCCAAGGTTAGTCTGAAGGGGGATCTGATTGGCCGCAGTAGTGAAATGCAAAAGCTGATCCCTATTGCAAGCGGCGAACTCTACTCTGCCGCGAATGTGACCCATACCGAAGAGAGTCTTGCCAAGTTCTTGGGCAAATTTGGCTATGCCTATCCACAGGTCACGACTTTTCCACAAATTGATGATGCGAAGAAAGAAGTCGCACTCAATATTAATGTAACTCCCGGCCCCCGGATTTATGTCCGCAATATTGGCGTGCAGGGTAACTTGGTAACCCGTGATGAGGTGGTCCGTCGCGAGATGCGGCAGATGGAAGGGGCCTGGTTGTCCAATGAGCAGGTTGAAGCCTCCAAGACTCGCCTCAACCGCCTCGGATTTTTTGAAACGGTTGAAATACAACCCCGTCGACTGCCCGGCAGTGAAGACAAAGTTGATCTGGATGTGACGGTGAAAGAGCAACCTGCAGGCTCGATTACCGGTGGGGTTGGTTATGGAACCACGTCGGGGATCAGTTTCCAATTTGGCTTGACCCAAGACAACTTCATGGGCTCCGGTAAAAAGGGCGCTTTTACGTTCAACATGAACGATTACAGCAAGACCTTTGATGTGAGTTATACGGACCCCTATTTTACATTGGATGGTGTCAGTCTGGGCGGCCGTCTCTACTACACCGAGTTTCAGGCAGGTGATGCCAACTTGGTGGATTATAACAATCAGACCACAGGTGCCCGTTTGACGGCTGGCTATCCGTTTAATGAAATTAACCGCCTCGAGTACGGCGTCGGTTACGAGCACAATAAGCTTTCCCAATTACAGGCTTATGCTCAAATTCGTAAATTCTGGGATATCTATGCCGATAATCGAGATAGTGATGGCCGGGTAGTGTTTGATAATTTTGATTTGACCAGTAGCTGGATCCGTAACGATCTAAACAAGGGGATGTTTGCTACTCAGGGTAACCGTCAGCAATTGACCGGTAAGGTCACGGTACCGGGCTCGGATCTGCAATTTTACAAAGTCAGTTTCGATGATTCCCACTATTACCCATTGGATAAAGAACACAGTTGGGTATTACTCGGCCGTCTCAAATTGGCCTACGGTGCTGGTTATGGCAAGGTGAGTGGTTATGATCAGGTGCTACCATTCTTTGAAAATTACTATGCCGGCGGTAATGAATGGCTCCGTGGATTCAAGAGTAACAGTGTCGGTCCTAAGGCATTGTACCTGTACAACGATCAGGGCAATAACAGTATTACGGCCACCGATCAATCGGTGGGGGGGAATGCCATGAGTGTTGCCAGCTTCGAGTTTATTGTGCCGACACCATTTGCCAGTGAGTCTTTCCGTAATCAGCTGCGGACTTCGGTATTCTTTGATATCGGTACGGTTTGGGATACGACCTTCGATCCGGCCGATTATGGTTCTTGTAGCTCTTCGTGCAACAAATTCTACGACTATTCGGATCCATCACTATATCGTTCTTCGATTGGTGTCGCTTTACAGTGGCTATCTCCACTCGGTCCATTGGCATTCTCTTTTGCTCGTCCGGTTAAAGAACAGCCGGGTGACAGAACGGAAGTATTCAACTTCAATATTGGTCGCACCTTCTAGGGCGAATAAACAAGGGGTAGAAAGTGAATAAAGCATTACAAATGGCCAGCTTGGCCTTGGGTTTGATGGCGGCCGGTTTTTCTGCTCAAGCTGCAGCTGAGACCAAAATTGCAGTCATCAACGTGCCACGCATCATGCAAGAAATTCCGCAGGGCAAGGCCATTGAAGCCAAGTTGAAATCTGAGTTTTCCAGCCGCATCAGTGAGATGCAGCGTATGGAAACCGAAGGTCAGACCCTGTCTGCCAAACTGAAGAAAGACGAAGCCTTTATGGCGGCAGATGAGCGTACCAAGCTGCAACGCCGCCTGGCCGAGTTGCAGGCCGACTTCAATCTGAAGGGACAAGCGTTGCAAGAAGATCAACGCCGTCGCTTCAACGAAGAACAGAAAAAAGTTCTGGATAAGGTACAAACTGCCATTGATGGTATCGCCAAGGCACAAGGTTATGATCTGGTGTTGAATGGTCAATCTGTGGTGTTTGGTGCAGAAAAATTAGACATTTCTGCCCAGGTTATCCAGCAAGTTAGCAAGAGCAAGTAAACGATGACGGTGACTCTCGGGCAACTGGCCACACTGCTTGGCGCCGAGCTGCATGGGGATGCCTCTGTCGAGGTATCCCGTGTTGCCAACCTAGAAACAGCAAAGGCTGGCGAGATCAGTTTTTTATCCGATAGTAGATACCAACATTACCTGGCAAGCAGTCAAGCAAGTGCCGTACTGGTTACGGCAGCAGATCTATCGCTCTGTCCGGTCAATGCACTTGTGGTTCCAGATCCTTATGTCGGTTTCGCGCGGGTGGCGCAACTTTTGGATAACACACCGCAACCTGCGGTTGATATTCACCCATCGGCTGTTATCGCGAGCGATGCTTCCATTGGTCAGAATGTTGCGATTGGTCCTCATGCCGTTATTGAGTCGGGTGTAGTTCTGGCTGATAACGTCGTGATTGGCCCCGGTTGTTTTATCGGTAAAAACAGTCAGTTAGGTACGGGTTCACGCTTGTGGGCCAATGTTACCATTTACCATAACGTAACAATTGGCGACGCTTGCCTTATTCAGTCTGGAACTGTAATTGGTGCGGATGGTTTTGGTTACGCGAATGAGCGTGGCGAGTGGATCAAGATCCCGCAGGTTGGGACTGTAGTTATTGGGAATCGGGTCGAAATTGGAGCCTCAACGACTATCGACCGGGGCGCCATTGGCGATACCCAGATTGCCGATAATGTCATTATCGATAACCAGTGCCAGATCGCTCATAACACAGAAATTGGCTACGGCACCGCGATAGCGGGGGGTACTGTGATAGCCGGTAGCGCAAAAATCGGCAAATACTGTATCATTGGCGGCGCGGCTGTAATTAACGGTCATATTCAGATCTGCGATAAAGCCACCATCACTGGCATGGCGATGGTGATGCGATCAATTACCGAACCAGGGATCTACTCTTCTGGGGTTCCAGCCCAGTCCAATAAGGAGTGGCGCAAAATGGCAGCGCGTGTTCTGCACATCGATGATATGCAAAAGCGTCTCAGCCAGCTGGAAAAACGGGTCAAAGACCAAGAACTATAAGCGATAAGGATACAGGTTTGAGCAACCAACTTAACCAACTCGACATCCAGGAAATTCTGGAATTGTTGCCCCATCGTTACCCCTTCTTGTTGGTCGACCGCGTGGTCAACTACGAGATCGGCGAGGGACGTAAGGTGCTTCGAGCCATAAAAAATGTGTCGTTCAATGAGCCCTTCTTCCAAGGACATTTTCCTCAGAAACCGGTTCTACCCGGCGTATTGATCCTCGAAGCAATGGCCCAGGCCACCGGCATTTTGGCCTTCCGTATGGTGGGTAAGCCCAAGCCAAACGAGCTGTATTATTTTGCCTCTATCGATAATGCTCGCTTCAAGCGTCCTGTAGTGCCTGGAGACCAGTTGGTTCTCGATGTCGAGTTTTTGAAAGAACGTCGTGGCATCGCCAAGTTTACCGGCGTCGCGACTGTGGATGGTGAAGTAGTTTGCACTGCTGAACTGATGTGTGCCAAACGCGAGAGCTGATGCCATGATCCATCCAAGCGCTGTTATTCATGAAACCGCTATTGTCCACGAGGATGCGATCATCGGTGCCGATGTTGAGATTGGCCCATGGACTGTAGTCGGTGCCGAGGTCGAAATCGGTGATGGAAGCTGGATTGGCTCCCATGTGGTGATCAAGGGACCGACCAAGATAGGTCAGGGTAACAAGATCTTCCAATTCAGTTCGATCGGCGAAGATTGCCAAGATAAGAAGTACAAGGGTGAACGAACCAGGCTCGAGATTGGCGATCAAAACGTCATCCGTGAACACTGTACCTTCCATCGTGGCACGGTGCAGGATCAATCTCTGACCAAGGTGGGTAGCCGGAATCTGTTCATGGTGAACGTGCACGTGGCTCATGACTGCATCATCGGTGATGATTGCATCTTCGCCAACAATGCCACCCTGGCGGGACACGTTTTCATCGGTGACTGGGTCATTTTCGGTGGTCTGGCGGCCATTCACCAGTTTGGTCGTGTGGGTTCACATGCGTTTGTGGCCGGTATGGCAGCCTTGAATAAGGATGTCCCTCCGTACGTCATGGCTGCTGGACACTATGCCAAACCATTTGGTGTCAATAGTGAAGGGCTGAAGCGTCGGGGTTATTCACCCGAGGCCATTGTTATGGTCAAGCGAGCGTATAAACTGCTCTATCGCCAGGGACTCACTATCGAGGCGGCCTTACCTGAGCTCGAAGCTATGGCTGCCGAAGAGCCGGCCGTTGCTCTGTTCGTTGATTTTCTCAAACAAAATGAACGCGGCATTGTTCGCTAATCATTTATGACGACCTTGAAGCGTCCACTGCGTATTGCCATTGTCGCCGGAGAAGTCTCCGGCGATATTCTTGCTGCGGGTCTGATGCGCGAACTGCAAGCCATTCATCCGGATATCGAATTTGTTGGTATTGCCGGGCCGCGGATGCAGGCTCTGGGCATCCAGACGCTGTTTGAGATGGAAGAGCTGGCCGTGATGGGGTTAGTCGAGGTGTTGGGACGACTGCCACGGTTGTTGCAGGTTCGCCGGCACCTGATTCGGCAATTGCTGGATAATCCGCCCGATCTGTTTATTGGCGTCGATGCGCCAGATTTCAATATCGGGGTTGAACTTCAACTCAAGCGTCGGGGCATCAAGACGGTTCATTATGTCAGCCCCTCGGTCTGGGCTTGGCGGCAATCCCGTATTCATAAAATCAAGGCGGCAACCGATTTGGTGTTGGCCTTCTTGCCTTTCGAAAAAGCCTTTTATGATCAGCATCAGGCGCCATGCCGCTTTGTCGGACACACCATGGCCGATGCCATCCCATTATGTAGTGACAAAGGCTCGGCTTGTGAGCGTTTAGGGCTGGATGCCAATCAGTCCTACCTGGCTGTCTTACCGGGTAGTCGGCATGCGGAAGTGGAGTTGTTGGCTCCCATCTTTTTGCGCGCCTGCCAACTGTTGCGAATCTCCTATCCGGAACTGGAATTTGTGGTGCCGTTGGTGAATGAGCGGCGTCGTACACAATTTGAAGCCATTCTGGCGGCGACGGCGCCCGAGTTACCCATCCATCTGTTTGATGGACAGGGCCGGGATGTCATGGCGGCTGGTGATGCAATCTTGCTGGCTTCGGGCACTGCGACTCTGGAGGCCATGCTGGTCAAGCGACCCATGGTGGTGGGGTACAAGGTGAATGCGTTGACCTTCTGGTTGGCCGAGCGCCTGGTCAAGATCCGCACCTTCGCCTTACCCAACTTATTAGCAGGTAAAACATTAGTGCCGGAACTGATCCAGCAGGAATGCACCCCGGAAGCCATCTACCGGGAAGTAAGCCAGCTTCTGAATCAGGATAATCAGCCCTTGCTAACCGAATTTGCCCGTCTGCATCAGTTGATTCGTTGTGATGCGGACAAACAAGCTGCACATGCCGTACTGCACCTGCTGGAAACGCCATGAACGACTTTCTCTATCCCTGTGATATCCAGACTGTCCGCGTGGCTGGTGTGGATGAGGTGGGTCGGGGCCCGCTGGTTGGGGATGTGGTCACCGCAGCGGTGATCCTAGACCCGCAGCGTCCGATCATCGGGCTGAACGATTCGAAGCAGCTCTCCGAGAAAAAGCGTCTGGCGCTATATGACGAGATCATCGACAAGGCGCTGGCATTTGCCATTGGTCGCTGTTCGCCTGCAGAAATTGATTCCCTGAATATTCTCTGGGCGACCATGTTGGCTATGCAACGTGCGGTTGCGGCCTTGTCGATCCGCCCAGGCTATGTGTTGGTCGATGGCAACCGGACCCCGGATTTTGGTATCCAGGCTATGGCTATTGTCAAAGGGGATAGCAAAGTTGCCGAAATCAGTGCCGCCTCCATTCTGGCCAAAGTCACGCGGGATCGTGAAATGGCCGAGCTAGACCAACGCTTCCCCGGTTATGGTTTTGCCCGGCATAAGGGCTATCCCACCGCTGAACACCTGGCTCGTCTGCAGCAATTTGGCGCCACCCCGGATCACAGACGCAGTTTTCGTCCGGTACGTCTGGCTCTTGGTCTGGAATGATCGCTTTCGCTCGTTGTGTCATGTAGGAATAAACGAAGATGTCCGAACCTCGCTTCATACATTTGCGTGTCCATTCCGACTTCTCCATGGTCGACGGATTGCAGAAGATCAAGCCGTTGGTGGCTCGCGCTGCTGAATTCGGTATGCCGGCCATGGCTATCACCGATCAAATGAACCAGTGCGGACTGGTGCGCTTTTATGGCGATGCCCACGGCAAGGGGATGAAGCCTGTGGTTGGTGTTGACCTCTGGGTGCAGAGCGAAGAGCTGGGCGACGAGTTGTTTCGTCTGACCGGTCTGGCGATGACCAATGAGGGACAGCAGAACCTGGTGCAACTCATCTCCAAATCCTACCTGCGAGGCCATGTGCAGGATCTACCTGTGGTCGACAAGCAGTGGCTGATCGAACACAACACCGGGGTGATCCTGATCTCCGGAGGTCGGGACGGCGATATCGGCAAGTTTTTACTCAAGGGCAACGAAGCCATGGTGGCTCGCTGTACCGATTTTTATTGCCAGCATTTCCCCGACCGTTTCTATCTGGAATTGACTCGTACCGGTCGCCCCGATGAAGAGACCTACATCCGCATGGTGGTGCCTCTGGCACAGGAATACAGCTTGCCCGTGGTCGCCACTAATGAAGTGGTATTTCTCAACGAAGAAGATTTTGATGCCCACGAGATCCGGGTTGCCATCCATGATGGCTATACCCTGGACGACAGTCGCCGTCCCAAGCGTTTCAGTCCCCAGCAGTATCTGAAAAGCCAGGAGCAAATGGTCGAGCTGTTTGCCGATCTGCCTGAGGCGTTGGCCAACAGCGTCGAAATTGCCAAGCGCTGTAATGTCACTGTGCGGCTGGGCGAATATTTTCTCCCCCAATTTCCGACCGGCGACATGTCCACCGAAGATTTTCTGGTGGCGCGATCCAAAGAGGGGCTTGAGGCGCGGCTGGAGTTCCTGTTCCCTGAGCCGGAAGTCCGGGCCCAGAAACGGGCTGAATATGACGAGCGGCTGGATATCGAGCTCAAGGTGATCAACCAGATGGGCTTCCCCGGTTACTTCCTCATCGTGATGGAGTTTATCCAGTGGTCCAAGGATCACAATATTCCGGTGGGGCCGGGGCGGGGTTCGGGGGCCGGTTCACTGGTCGCTTATGCCCTGAAGATCACCGATCTGGACCCTCTGGAATTTGACCTGCTGTTCGAACGGTTTTTGAACCCGGAGCGGGTCTCGATGCCTGACTTCGACGTCGACTTTTGCATGGATCGCCGGGATGAGGTGATCGATCACGTCGCCGATATGTATGGCCGGGAAGCTGTCTCCCAGATCATCACCTTCGGGACCATGGCCGCCAAGGCGGCGATCCGCGATGTAGGGCGGGTGCTGGGACATGCCTACGGTTTTTGCGACCGCATCTCCAAGCTGGTGCCGCCCGATCCGGGAATGACCCTGGCCAAAGCCTTTGAAGCCGAACCCAAACTCCCCGAGCTGTACGAGCAAGATGAAGAGGTCAAAGCCCTCATCGACATGGCGCGCAAGCTTGAAGGGGTAACCCGCAATGCCGGTAAACATGCGGGCGGCGTGGTGATAGCGCCGACTCGAATTACCGACTTCGCCCCCCTGTATTGCGATAGTGAAGGCAATAACCCGGTGACCCAGTTCGACAAAAACGACGTCGAATATGCCGGTCTGGTCAAGTTTGACTTTTTGGGGCTGCGGACCCTGACCATCATCCAATGGGCGCTGGATATGATCAATCCACGCCTGCAGCAGGAGGGCAAAGAGCCGGTTCGTATCGAAGCCATATCACTGGAAGATAAAGCCTCGTTCCGCACCCTGTTGGCCCATGAGACTACTGCGGTATTCCAGTTGGAATCCCGAGGTATGAAGGATTTGATCAAGCGCCTCAAGCCTGACTGTTTCGAAGATATGATCGCTCTGGTGGCCCTGTTCCGTCCGGGCCCGCTGCAATCGGGGATGGTGGATAACTTCATCGATCGGAAACACGGTCGGGAAGCCATCTCCTATCCCGATGTCCAGTGGCAGCATGAATCCCTGAAACCGATCCTGGAGCCGACCTACGGCATCATACTGTATCAGGAACAGGTCATGCAGATCGCCCAGACCCTAGCCGGTTATACCCTGGGGGGCGCAGATATGCTGCGTCGCGCCATGGGTAAGAAAAAGCCGGAAGAGATGGCCAAGCAGCGGGCAGGCTTCGAATCCGGCTCGGTTGCCAATGGGGTCGATGGCGAACTGGCGATGAAGATCTTCGATCTGGTGGAGAAATTCGCCGGTTACGGCTTCAACAAGTCGCACTCCGCGGCTTACGCTCTGGTTTCCTATCAGACCTTATGGTTGAAGACCCACTTCCCGGCCGAGTTCATGGCGGCGGTCATGACCGCGGATATGGATAATACCGACAAGATAGTGACCCTAGTGGATGAGTGTCAGCGCATGAAGCTGACCATCATTCCGCCGGACGTCAACAGCGGCCAGTATCGGTTCACCGTCAACCAGCAAGGCCATATCGTCTATGGCATCGGCGCGGTCAAGGGGGTGGGTGAGGGGCCTATCGAGGCCATCATCGAAGCCCGTAATCAGGGCGGGCCGTTCCGTGATTTGTTCGATTTTTGCAACCGAGTCGACATCAAGCGGCTGAACAAACGGGTGATGGAAAAGCTCATCTACTCCGGGGCGCTGGACCGGCTGGGTCCCCACCGTGCGGCACTGATGGCCAGTCTGGAAGAGGCGATGAAAGCCGCCGAGCAGAAGGCCAAGGATCTGGCGCGCGGGCAGAACGATCTGTTTGGCGATATCTTTGCCACCGATGCGGATGCTGTGCTGCCGAGCCCGAGTTTTGCCGTGGTACCCGAGTGGCCGGACAAGATCTGGCTGGAAGGGGAACGGGAGACGCTGGGACTGTATCTGACCGGTCATCCCATCAATCAGTATCTGCCCGAGCTCAAGTATTATGTCTCCGGCCGTCTGAGTGAGGTGCATGCTACCGAGCGGGACAAGATCACGACTGTGGCGGGTTTGGTGATTGCGGCCCGGGTTCTGGTGACCAAACGGGGCAACCGGATGGGCATCCTGACTCTGGATGATCGCTCCGGCCGGCTCGATATCACACTGTTCAGCGAAGCGCTGGAACGTTATGAAAATTTACTTGTCCAAGACAAGATACTGGTTGTCAGTGGACAGGTCAGCTTTGACGACTTCTCCGGTGGGCTTAAGATGTCGGCCCGGGAGTTGATGGATATTTCTGACGCACGGGCGCGTTATGCGCGCGGACTGCGGCTGAAGCTGCAACAAAAACAAATTGATGAGCGATTTTTCCAGCGTTTTGCTGAAATTATGCAACCCCATCGTGCCGGTATCTGTCCGGTTCAGGTATGCTACCGCAAACCTGGCGTACAGGCCGCTTTGCAACTAGGCACCGAGTGGCGAGTTACGCCCACCGATCAACTACTGGACGACCTGCAGCTGCTGTTAGGCAAGCAGAATGTCGACCTGATTTTTGAGTAGCGATTTCGGATATCACTATGAATTTGAATTTTCTGGATTTTGAACAACCGATTGCCGAGCTGTTGGCTCAGATTGATGAGCTTAAACATGTCAGTTCCGGCGTGGGGAGCAACGTGGATATCTCCGAGGAGATTTCCCGGCTGGAGAAGAAAAACGAAGAGCTGACACGCAAGCTGTTTTCCGAGCTTGGCGCTTGGCAGATTTCCCAAATTGCCCGTCATCCTGGTCGTCCCTACACCAAGGACTACATCAGCCGCCTGTTTACCGAGTTCGATGAACTGGCCGGTGACCGGGCGTTTGCCGACGATAAGGCCATCATCGGCGGCGTCGCCCGTTTTGAAGGTGAGCCTGTGATGGTGATTGGCCAGCAAAAGGGGCGTGACACTCAGGAAAAGATCCGCCGCAATTTCGGCATGCCGCGTCCTGAAGGCTACCGTAAGGCACTGCGTCTGATGCAGATGGCCGAACGTTTCAAGATGCCGATCATCACCTTCATCGACACCCCGGGTGCCTATCCGGGGATCGGGGCTGAAGAGCGCGGTCAGTCGGAAGCCATCGCCCGGAATCTGAAGGTGATGTCCAGCCTCAAGGTGCCGATTGTCTGTACCGTGATCGGTGAGGGTGGTTCTGGCGGTGCTCTGGCGATTGGCGTCGGGGATCGGGTCAACATGCTGCAGTACTCCACCTATTCGGTGATTTCACCGGAAGGCTGTGCCTCCATCTTGTGGAAGAGCGCCGACAAGGCCTCTACTGCCGCCGAGGCCATGGGCATCACAGCGCAACGGTTGAAGCAGTTGAAACTCATCAACAACATAGTGCCGGAGCCACTGGGTGGCGCTCATCGGGATCATGATGTGATGGCGGCTCTGCTGCGCAAGCGCCTGCTGGCAGACTTGGCCGATCTGCGTCGTCTCTCCACCGACGAGCTGCTGACGGAACGCTATAACCGTCTGATGTCGTTTGGTTATTGCTGAGGCAGCAACCAGCGCTTCGATGATGAAAAGGCACCCTTGGGTGCCTTTTTGCTATCTGTCGTTTGTCCTTTGCCGAGCGTCTAGCGACAAGCGGCGGGCAGAGAACGAGGGGGTATGGTCTGGCTCTGGCAGTGCCAAATCAGTTCACCGCTCGCATCGGTACTGGCGACGAATTCCATCGATTGTCCACTGGCCGGGGCGGCTAGCTGCAGGGCGAGGACCCCCTGTTCACTATCCAGTTGCAGAGCGCTGATCCGGGGCGGTAAAGCCGGGAGTGTCAGCTGGTTCAAATTGTCGGGCAGGGCCTGATGGTCCGCGTAGTACAGAGTCAATTCCTGAGTAACGGCCTGACCGGTCTGGTAGACCTGCATCATCTTGGCTCTTTGGGTGTACTCCTGATAAGCCGGCAGCGCGATGGCAGCCAGAATACCAATCACAGCGATCAGGCCAAAAATCAGCACCACAAATAACAGCACATTGCTGGTGCCGCCCTTGCCCGACAGGTAGCCGAGTAAACGCTGACGCTCGGAGTACTGGGCTTCGGCTTTGCGGATCTTGCTCTGACAATGGCGGTAGTAGAGACCGTTGGCCAGCATAGGCGGGAGCAAGAGAATGGCCAGGCAATACACGCCATATCCTCCCAGCACCAGCATCTGGCCCTGCCCGCCGACTAGGGCACCTATGACGCCCAAGGCGGTGGTCACCGCGTAGGGCAGAATGAAATAGAGCAGGGCGGCCAGCCACATTTTACGATACAGCAGCCAGTAGAAGGTGACGAAGAAGGCAGGCCAATGCCAACCGAAGGTGGTTTTGCCGTTGGCTTCAAACGCCTCGAAGCGATCTAGGTAGTAGGCCTGGTTCTTGGGTCCCAGAATGGCCTGGAAATTTTCGCGACTCTCTTCGGCTGGTGTGAGGGGGGCGGCCGATAGTGATTGGCCGCACTGGGTACAAAACTGAGCCTCTTCCGTATGGGGGGTACCGCAGTGGTGACAGTGCATGGACACTCCTTGTCGACTGATGAATGAGATAGGTCAAATGAGGCCGCTATCATATCGACTTTGACATCAGAACACTGCCAGAACACGGACTGTTCACCGGGGAAGGCGAGCAGAGTCACAGATTGTCTGTTCCCGGAGTAACCCCGACTAAGTACTACAAGATTAGGTGGTCGCCCGTCTCTGTTATGATGGCCGCCGTGATGCGAGGTTCGCTGGGTTATACATGCGTACGGAAGGGGGGAAGCGGAATGAAGGATGTCGATGTGCTGATGGAGTCCCATCTGGCTTGGCTGGCCGAACAGGTGAGGCCGGGGCCCTTGGTGGTCGCCTATAGCGGCGGCATGGACTCCCATGTCTTGCTGGTCTGGTTAGCGCGTTTTGTGGCGTTACATCCAGCTTACACACTCACTGCCGTGCATGTGCATCATGGGCTGAACCTCAACGCCGACGCCTGGGCCGAACATTGTCTGCACATCTGTGCCGAGCTGGGAGTGCCTTGCCATGTGGAGCGGGTCGCTGTGACCGCGGCACGGCGCGAAAGTCTGGAGGCTCGGGCACGAGAGGCTCGCTATCAGGCCTTGGCGCGGCATCTGCCCAGCAGCGGGGGAACCCTGCTGACCGCCCATCATCAGGATGACCAGCTAGAAACCTTGCTGCTGGCACTCAAACGTGGTGCCGGGGTGCGGGGGTTGGCGGCCATGCCCCGTCGGCAAGCCTTCGCTCAGGGTGAACTGGTACGGCCCTTACTCGATTGCAGCCGAGCCGCGCTCTCCGGCTGGGCCCGGCAACAGCGGTTGCAGTGGATTGAAGATGATAGCAATCAGGATGAGCGTTTCGATCGCAACTTCTTGCGGGCCCAGATCCTGCCTCGTCTGCAGGCGCGTTGGCCGAGCATCGGGAACACGGCCAGCCGCAGTGCGGAACTCTGCCGTGAGCAAGAGGCCTTGGTGACCGAGGTTGCCGAGCTGGACATGAAGGCCAGCCTGCAGGCGGATGACAGCCTGCTGCTGAGTCAGTTGGCGGCGCTGTCGCTGCCTCGGCGGCACAACGTATTGCGGCACTGGTTGCGTGAGCGCAGTGGCACAGTGCCGGAGCGAGGAGCTCTGCTGCGGATTTGGTCGGAAGTAGCAGAGGCGCGGCAGGATGCCAACCCACAGCTCAAGACCGAGTGCGGGGTGATCCGCCGTTATCAAGGGGCTTTGCACTGGCTTGCGATGGCGGATGAGAGGCCTGCCGATATTCTCGGATTGTCATATCCAGGAACGTGGTCCATATCCGGACGACTGTTGAGCCTGAGTCTGGCGGCGACCGGGGCCGATCTGCGCCTGCCGCGTGCTGATGAGCCGCTGTCGCTCCGGTTTGCGATCCGGGGCGGTGAGCGGGCGCATCCGGCAGGGCGTTGCGGGTCCCGAACTTTGAAAAAATTATGGCAAGAGTATGGCGTCGCCCCCTGGCGTCGGGATCAGATCCCCATGTTGTTCTATGGTGAGCAACTGGCGGCAGCGGTTGGGGTCTTTATCTGTCAGGATTTCGTCGCCGGCGCCGAAGCGGGTCTAACGTTGCGCTGGGCGCCGGAATAAACAGCGGGAGTTAGCCCTGGCTGCGCTTGTGTCGGTAGAGCTGCTGGTCGGCTAGCGCATAGAGTTCCTGTGCATTCAGTCCCTTGCTCCAACGAGCAAAACCCAGACTGCTACCCACCTGGAGTGGCTGTAATTCCGGGTTGTTGAGCAGGTGGTAATTGATGCGCGCCTGTACCCGGGGTGCCGCATCTTCATCGGCCGGTTGCAACAGCAGTGCAAACTCATCCCCACCCAGACGAAATGCTTGGTCGGTGCCACGCACACTGCGCGTCAAAATATCGGCGAACTCTTTGAGCACCTTGTCCCCTACCGGATGGCCATGGGTGTCGTTGATCTGTTTAAAGCGATCCAGATCCAATAAGACCAGGGTCAGTCCATCCGGGCTACGTAAATTCTGCTGGATGGCACGGGGCAAGGATTCATCGAAGAAGGCACGATTGCCGATACCCGTGAGGTGATCGAGACGGCTCTGCATGTCCATCTGCTCCATCCGCAAAAATAGGCGCAGGGGTTGGGCCAGCAGTTGATGCAGCTGCTGTAGCTTGCGCTGTTGCTGCTGATCCAGGTTCTCTTGCAGCTCGTAATCCAGCTGGCCCAGATACTGCTTCTGGGAGTCTTGCAGGGTGAAACTCTGTTTTTGGCCTCGTTTCATGCTGTCGAGCAGTTTCATGCGACGGGTCATGAAGTGGTAAGCCATGCGGCAAACCGGCAACTGGTTTGCCACCCAGGCGGCAAAAGTTTGCAGCAGGTCGGCAAGTTTTTCCTGTGACATCAGGCTTTCCAGTAACTCCAGCTTCTCCCGATTGGCGATAGGGCTATGGGTCGTATAGTGGTTCAGGCTCAACTCCCCACTACGACTAAAGCTGCTGATAAGTTGAAGGTTTTCCATCTCGGCCACCTGCTGCATAAACGTTCTTATCGATTACTTAGCAATTCTTGTACCCGCCATGGCCGCTTCTCGCATGTATTTTTCATGGGCTCTCTATCCTGATGAAATAAAAGGGTTTAATGATCATGTCGTGTTTGGATACCCCTCTTGAATCATGCTTAGGGAAGGCGGCTGTTGCCGATTTTTTCCTGGCAGGAAAGGGAGTGTCAAGCCATTGACGCCGGATATAACGTCAGATGGCCAGAGCTGTGGCAGAATGGGGGCTGTGGTCATTTCTTAGCATCGGGTGGGATATGTTCAAGGCATTATTGTTGGAACAGGTAGACGGAAAAACTCTGGCTCGGGTTCAGGATGTTGAGGAGGCAAACCTGCCCGCTGGCGAGGTGTTGCTGGCTGTACACTACAGCTCGTTGAACTATAAGGATGGTTTGGCGATCACCGGCAAAGGTCCGATTGTTCGCCACTGGCCCATGATCCCGGGTATTGATCTGGTTGGGGAGGTCCTGGAGTCGGCCGATGAGCGCTTTGCTCCCGGCGATCGCGTCTTTTCCACCGGCTGGGGTGTCGGTGAGAACCATTGGGGCGGCATGGCCACCCGCGCCCGGTTGAAGGCCGACTGGCTGCTGTTATTGCCTGAAACCCTGAGCGAGCGGCAGGCGATGCAGATCGGCACTGCAGGTTTAACGGCCATGCTGTGTGTGATGGCGCTGGAAGAGGCCGGTGTCAGCCCGGAGCAAGGCGAGGTGCTGGTCACCGGAGCCAGTGGGGGTGTTGGCTCTGTGGCTGTCAGTCTGCTGGCGCAGCTGGATTATCCGGTGGTGGCCGTGACCGGGCGTGCCGAGAATCATGACTACCTGGCCGCGCTGGGGGCCAGCCGGGTGCTGAGCCGTGAGGAGTGGGCCGGTCCCGCCAAGCCACTGGACAAGCAGCTGTGGGCCGGTGCCATCGATACAGTCGGCAGCCAGATGCTGGCCAAGGTCATTTCCCAAGTGAAATACAATGGTGCCGTTGCCGCCTGTGGGCTGGCCGGTGGCGCCGATCTGCCTTCCAGCGTGATGCCGTTTATTCTGCGCAATATCCGCTTGCAGGGGGTGGATTCGGTTCAGTGCCCCTTGACCCGCCGAGCCGAGGCCTGGCAGCGGCTGGGGGAATTATTACCGGCCAGCTTCTATGAACAGGCCTGTCAGGAGGTCACATTGCAAGGGGCGATTGGGGCGGCCGAAGCCATTACCCAAGGCCAGATCACCGGTCGGGTGCTGGTGCGTTGCGAGGCGTGATAACTGCTCATAATCATGTATCTCGACTGGGAGCACGCGCAGATTCGCCGTGAATAGATCCCTGCAGGCGCGGTGGCGGCATTCTCACGGCATAGTGAATTTGCTGCCCACCACTCCAGCAGCAGGTATCCACAGTTCATTATTAATTTATCGCTTCGTGTTTCGTTTCTGTCGTTTCGATTTTCGTATGCAGCAGGGATTTGCAAGGGAGTGCTCAGGGGTTAGAGTGGCTTCTCAACGGACGCTAGTGAGCATATCGAGCACCCAATCCCTGCTTGTGGTAGCTGCAACGCCAAGGGCGGTAGCTTTGCCTGAGAAAAAGCGAGCTTGGCATCCGGATGCCCGTTCTTCCATCCATCGTCGCTCGCTTTATATTGCCAACTTATTTCCATGCTGTGGAAAATTAAACTGCAGTATTACTGCCGGCTACAGGCGATAATAAGTACACTCGTAATACAAAGTTAGGTGAATATGCAATTAATCCAACCTCTTGATGTTCATCTGTTAGAAATGATGACTTGGTTTCCAAGTGAAGATAAGCTTGTTATTTGGTCAGGGCCAAATTTTAGGTATCCATTTAACTCAAAATCTTTTATCGAAGATCTGAACATCAAGAAACTCAATTCTTTCTGTCTTGTCTCAAACAAACATGATCTTTTAGCCTTTGGTCAGTATTACCAGCGATTAGGAAGGTGTCACTTAGGAAGATTAGTTGTCAGCCCCAAATTCAGGGGGAGAGGCGTTGCCTCCGTGCTAATGCAGCATCTCAGCGAACTAGGTCTCAAGGCGCTTAATGTAAAAGAATGTTCCTTGTTTGTTTTTTCACATAACCAAAACGCAATTAAAGCTTATGAGAAATTTGGATTCAAATTCTCTGAATATCCTGACGAAATGCCATTAGAGAATTGTCTGTATATGGTTAAACCATAAAACTTACCTGACTTGTTGCTCAATAAGAGTCCCGTCGCCAAAGGCGACTGAATCGCCATACAGTTGATACTGTATGTGTGGCTTGTCATGTACTCAATCCCGATCTGTAGATTGCCATCCCGTGGCCTAATCAATAAGTTACGCTATTTATCCTCTATAGTAGGGATGGCATGTCAGACGGACATCAAACTGATGACGGGTTTTGAACCAAGTAACACATCACTGGGACAGAGCCTATATTTTATGTATATCAATAATGCTTCGGAATAGGGGGGCGAATGTTATATAAGGAAAGTTTTATTGCTTACCTGGATGCGTATGCGAGAAAGGACTTGCAAAAAGTATCTGAGATGTTTGCAGACGCTATAGTGCTGAGAGACTGGAAAATTTCAGTCTCAGGAAAAGAGGCTGCTACTGCGGAGACACGCAAGAATTTTCAGTCCGTCGATTCCATCGATATCGAGGTGCTAAATTTGTATGAGTCGAATGATGGGATAGCAGGCGAGCTTAAGATTATGGTTGATAAATCAGAAACCATATTCGTTGTGGATGTATTATCTTACGATGAACTAGGTAAGATTAAATCAATTCATGCTTATATCGGCAGGGATGACTAGACAGGCATCAAAACAGCTCCGAATTATTCGTGCCTGTGCTATGGCTATATGTTAGGTTGTTCCTGAAGTTGTGAGGTATAGCGATGAAACTTGATAACCCAATGTTCGATGCTTTATATCAATATACAAAAGCGCTATCGGTTGCTCTTGGGTATCGAGATCCGTTAACCCGTTTGCATTCCGACCGGGTGCAAATTTTGTCTACTGAAATCGCTTATAGCTGCAGCCTGCCTTCTGGCATGATCCAAATCCTCAAAGTTGCCGCTTCATTCCATGATATCGGCAAGATTGGCATTCCAGATCACGTGCTTCTTAAACCAGGTATGTTTGACGAACTGGAATGGCAAGTCATGCAGAAACATTCCATCATCGGTGAGCAAATTATGTTGGCAACAGAACTTGATGGAGCCAGAGAAGCAGCAACATTGATTCGTCATCATCATGAACAATTCGATGGATTAGGGTATCCAGACAAACTCGCAGGCGATGATATTCCATTATGTTCACGGATCATTTCCATTGAGGACAGCTATGATGCGATGGCGGTTACAAGACCTTATCATATCGCAAAGTCACATTCTGAAATTATGAACATATTGCATAGCGAAACCGGAGTGAAATATGATCCTGAGCTGATGGATATCTTCGAGAAAATCATCGAGAAAAGCACATGTAAAAGCCTTATTTAGTTGTCATCCAAGAACGCTTAATCATCTGTGATTCTATTCATGCGTTGGTTTGGATATTAACTCCGTTGTTCGCTCTAACAATGAGTTGATACCCGTTCACTTCGCTCACCGGATGGCACTGATACTCCTCTGTTTTTATGGTTATCTTCTTATTGGATAGTAAGGACTGATGCAGTGAAATTCATATTAGATAAATTTAATGGTTTGATCGTGGATTCACTATCTATCCCTGACAATGAACCTGAGTTTCAGATTCAACTGGCAGAAATTGTAGATTTTTCGATAAATGAAAACAAAAACCTTATCTGGCTGACGCTTCCCATTGATAAATCACATCTAGTCAATTCAGCAACCGGTCTGGGGTTTGTATTTCATAATTGCCTTGAGTCTGAATTAACATTGATCCGTAAATCGCCAACAACAACTTTCATTCCGTTTATCCCTACTCATACGCTGGGCGCCGGTGCAATTGTCCTCAATGTCCGTGATGAAATATTAGTGATCAAAGAACATGGACAAAAAGGGTATAAATTACCCGGTGGGCACATTGAGTTAGGTGAAAACATTGAATCAGCTATTGTTCGTGAAGTGTTTGAAGAAACGGGTATCGAAGCTATCTTTGATTCTGTCGTCGGTTTTACGACTACACATCCATTTCAATTTGGCAAATCCAATATCTATTTTGTTTGTCGACTCAGTCCAATATCAGAGACTATTCATATCCATGATCTCGATGAAATAGCCGATGCAAAATGGATGTCAATTGCTGACTATGTTCGCGACACTCAGAATGGACCATTTAATCGAAAAATAGTTGATTCATTGGCTAAGCGTCAAGGACTATCGCTCGTTCAGCTTGAATACAATAATGGGCCACATAGAAAGCAGGAAACATTTTTTATTCAATCATGAACATGAAAAATGAATATTGGACTACTTCGTCGACAGACAAGTTATAGGCGTATCTGCATTCAGAACTGTTCTGCTTCATCATAAAAAAAAGGACCCCGAGGGATCCTTTTTGCTTTTCAGCGGATGGCGATGTGATTAACGGCTCAGCTTGCTCTTGATAAGGGCGACGACTTCATCGATGGCCACTTCGCGCTTCTCGCTGCCACGGCGCTCTTTATATTCGACGATACCGCTGTCGATGCCGCGCTCGCCGATGACGATGGCGTAGGGGATGCCGATGAGTTCCATATCGGCAAACATCACGCCCGGACGCTCCTTGCGATCATCAAACAGCACATCGACACCGGCGGCCTTGAGCTCGCTGTAGAAGCGCTCGGCCAGCTCGGCGACGCGATGGGACTTGTGCATATTCATCGGGATGATGGCGACTTCGAACGGCGCAATGGCATCCGGCCAGATGATACCGGCATCGTCGTAGTTCTGCTCGATGGCGGCGGCGACCACGCGGGAGACGCCGATGCCGTAGCAGCCCATCTCCATCACGGTGGATTTGCCCGCTTCGTTCAGCACAGTCGCCTTCATGGCTTCGGAGTACTTGGTGCCGAGCTGGAAGATATGGCCGACTTCGATGCCGCGCTTGAGCAGCAGGGTGCCCTGACCGCAGGGGCTCGGGTCGCCTTCCACTACGTTGCGCAGATCCGCCACTTCGTAGCCGCTGATATCCCGATCCCAGTTGGCGCCGGTCAGGTGCTTGCCAGTTTCGTTGGCGCCACAGATAAAGTCGGCCAGATGGGCGGCGGCGCGATCGACCAGGATGCGACCGGCAAAGCCCTTGGGACCAATGGAGCCAGCATCACAACCGGCAGCAGCCTTGATCTGCTCGTCATTGGCGAAGGTGAGCGGCTTGGCGACGCCCGGCAGCTTCTCGGCCTTGACGTCGTTGAGCTCATGGTCGCCACGCAGCACCAGGGCGATGACCGCCTGTTGCTGCTTGTCGTCCTCTTCGCCCAGCACCAGCAGGGTCTTGGCAATTTGGCTCGGTGCGACGGTAAAGAAGGCGGCGACCTCCTCGATGGTGTGGACGTTCGGCGTATCGACCACGCTCAGTGCAGCCGTGGCAGCCGGGCGTTCACCGGCCGGTGCCAGAGCTTCGGCCATCTCGATGTTGGCGGCATAGTCAGAGCCGGTGGAGAAGGCGATCAGATCTTCACCGCTGTCAGCCAGCACCTGGAATTCGTGGGAGCCGGTGCCACCGATGGAGCCGGTATCGGCCTGTACCGGACGGAAGTCCAGACCCATGCGGCTGAAGGCGGCACAGTAGGCAGCGTGCATCTTGCCGTAGGTGTCGACCAGGCTGGCTTTGTCGATATGGAAGGAGTAGGCATCCTTCATCAGGAATTCACGGCCACGCATGACGCCGAAACGGGGGCGCACTTCGTCACGGAATTTAGTCTGGATCTGGTACAGGTTCAGCGGCAACTGCTTGTAGCTGTTCACTTCGTAACGAACCAGGTTGGTGATCACCTCTTCGTGGGTCGGGCCCAGTACGAAGGGACGGTGATGACGGTCGGTCAGACGGCACAGCTCGGGGCCGTATTGTTCCCAACGGCCAGACTCTTCCCACAACTCGGCGGGTTGCACGACGGGCATGGAGACTTCGATGGCCCCGGCATTATTCATCTCTTCACGAACTATGTTTTCAACCTTGTGCAGCACCCGCAATCCGGTCGGCAGCCAGTTATAGAGACCGGAAGCCAGTTTGCGGATCATACCGGCACGCAACATCAGCTGGTGGCTGATCACTTCGGCATCGGAAGGTGTTTCCTTGAGGGTAGAGAGCAGGTATTGGCTGGTACGCATGAGTTTGGGACCTTTTAGGGCCGCCGTTCGTCGGGCGGCGTAGCAAAAATCAGTGGGGCGAAATTCTAGCAGGCTGCTGGGGCGAACTTAAGGAGAAAATCATAGCAACCCCTAAAGCCGCTGTTCCGTGGCGCAGATTGTTGGTCAGTCGGGGCTGCTGATGGCAATCCGCCGATGGATCGATTCATCATGGACTCATAAGGGGCAGATTTGCAGTTGGCGAACCCGATGCCCATCGATACGTCTGCCAAGCCCGGGAATACCCACTATCCTCAACAGAGAGATGCTGTCGTTGGCTGTCGAGAGACTGTGATCTACTGCACCTCCGGGCGGGATGCTGTGGGCTGTGTGATGGCGGACATCTGGAACTTCTACCGCTGCTCAAGGGTAGAAGCTGCGAGCCGGTTGCCTGAAATGAGATGGAATGCAATGAAAAATCGACCCTGGTTCATGTTACTTGTGGCCTGTTGGGGCTGGTGGTTACCCAATGGTGACGTGGCGGCTGCACCGGCATCCGACTCACAGGCCGCCCCCTTGGTGTTGTTCATCAATCCCGGTTGGGCTCAAGAGAGTTTCTGGGGGGATGTGGATCGTCTGATGGCCGCCGCCGCTCCCTCGTTGGGGTTGCGGTTGGAAGTCTTTCATGCCGACCGGGACCCTGTTCGCATGGTGCAGTATCTTGCTGAACGGCTAAAAAGAAAGCCGCTGCCGGATTACGTCATTCTGGTGAACCAGCGCCAGATGGGGTTGGGGCTCCTCCGTCTGCTGGTGCATTATCCCATCCCGGTGCAATTTATTCTCAGCGATCTGGAGCCGGGGCAACAGGCGCAGATCCAAAGTGATCCTCATTGGCAGCGCTATCTGTTACCCGCCATAGTCCCTGATTATCCATGGGTTGGACGACAAACCATGCGAAACCTGTTACAGCAGGGGGCGGTCACACCCAGCCGTCCGGCTCAGGTCTTGATGATCTCCGGCGACAAGGTTACCCCCGCCTCGCTGCTGAGGGATGAGGCGGCGCTCGGGGAACTACAGGGGCATGCCTCAGCCGTCTTGCTGCAGCAGGTCTTTGGCCAGTGGGAAGAGAAAACTGCCTATAACCAGATGCGGGTGCTGTTGCATCGCCATCCGGAGGTCACTCATATTTGGACCGGTAGTGACCAAATGGCCTTCGGGGCCTTGAGGGCACTCAAGGAGCTAGGTCGTAAACCGGGACAGGATGTCTGGCTGAGTACCCTCGATACCTCTCCGTCCATCCTCACCTTGTTGGCCCATGGCGAGGTTTCTGTGCTGGGGGGCGGGCATTTCATCGCTGGTGCACAAGCTCTGCTGACCATTCATGATCTGCACGCCGGGCTGGCTCCTGCGAAGGGACGGCATTTTAAGCTATTCACCTTGATTACGCCGCACTCCGCGCTGTTTACCCGTCTACTGGACCCACAATGGCAAACCGTCTCCTTCATCCAATTTAGCCGTACCCAGAGTCAGCCCCGTAGTGTGGAGGAGTTACTGGAGTAAACTTGCCTGCTTTGTCTTCCGGGTTCGCCTCTGATCTTCAATGCCAACTGCTGGCCGCCTGGTGGTGTGGCGTCTGCAGCTTTCGCTGTTGCTGGCGCTTTTCTAGCTTTCACAGTCATATCGGGAGCGTGGGGCTGAGGGGATCAGACCCGCGAGCAGGCCAGTAGCAAGCCGGCAAGTGTGCATCCGCGTCTGTGGGGGGGAGAGTTGCTGCTGAGCGATGTAATTTTACGGACGCTCTCCCCCTGAGTTAAATCGGTCCGTCGGTGTTTATGATATGCTGCCAGGACATGCAGACCCGGGGGTTGAGACATCATGAACTATCCAGTTGATATTCATAGCCATACTGTAGCCAGCACCCACGCTTACAGCACCATCCATGACTATATTGCGGAAGCCAAGCGCAAGGGGGTCCGGCTGTTTGCGACCACGGATCACGGGCCCGAGATGGCCGATGCACCGCACTTCTGGCACTTTATCAATTTACGGGTATTGCCCCGGGTGGTGGATGGTGTCGGTATCTTGCGCGGCATTGAAGCCAATATCAAAAATGTATTCGGCGAGATCGATTGCTCCGAGCGCATGCACGAAGGGCTGGACATCATACTGGCCGGCTTTCATGAACCGGTGTTTGCCCCGAGTGATCAGGAAAACCACACTCGTGCCATGATCAACGCCATTCGTAGCGGCAAGGTGGATGTCATCACCCATCCCGGAAACACCGCCTATCCGATTGATATTCCGGCGGTGGTGGCTGCCGCCGTCAGCCATCATGTGGCGCTGGAGGTGAACAACTCCTCCTTCAGTTATTCCCGGCGTGGGAGTGAAGCCAACTGTCGCATGATTGTTGAAGTGGCGCGGGATCTGGGCGCGACTCTGGTTCTGGGCTCTGATGCCCATGTGGCCTATAGCCTGGGTGATTTTTCGTATGCTCATCAGCTGATTGAGGAGACCGGCTTTCCTCCGGAGCGGCTGCTGAATACTTCGCCCGAACGGTTGCTGACATTTTTGAATCAACGCGGTCATGCCCCCATACCGGAATTGGCCGCCTGTTAATGGCGATACACCGAGGAACACGATGAAGAAGTGGTTGTGGTTGGGTCTGTTACTGCTGATTCTGACGGCGAGTATCCGTCTGCTGGCAAGCTATCAGCAGCAATCCCATCTGGTGGGTATGAAGGTGGCACCCGCGGTGCTGGAACATATGGACCCTGGCATGGCGCCGGAGGATCAGCCTCGTCTCGCCGATGACTGGCGGGGGCAAACCGGGCTATCCGCCGAAACCGAGACGCAGTTGATGGTGTTTCTGCACCTGAAACTGGGGGAATCGGATGATGACCCTTCCGCCCTACAGCCCGAAGATTTGACCTATCTGGGAGCCTTTGAGCAGGATGAAGGTTTGGTTCGTTACTGGTTGCTCCCCAGCGGTTATGGTGACCTGTATGGCACCGTGACCATGGATGGGAATGATGCACCGGTATTTGGCGTGGCCTCGACGCCACCCAATGATGCCGATGCCCAGAACTCTCCCGCCTCCGATCCTGGTTTGCCCATGGAGCCTGATGATAGTGGCGAAGAACAACCCGATGCGCCGGGACTCTTGCCCTGACAACACCCTGCATAGCAAAAGGCCTCTTCGTGAGGCCTTTTTGTTGGCTCTGTCCCAGAGATGCGTCGCTCGGAGCAAGACCCAGCATCCGTGCCGCACACGGTGCGCTGTTCGTTCACGACGCCATCAGCTGTGATTGACACCGCTTACTGGGTATCTCGCTTGACTATTGGGTTTGGGCGTCGATGGTGGCCTGCTGGGCACTGGCCGCATTTTGCAGGATTTGCTCCACCTGTTTGGCCTTGTCCAGAGCCTCGGTCTGGCTCTGCAGCAGCGTTGACTGGGCCGCAGGCTTACCGGCATCGGCATCCTTGGTGGTAGGGGCGGGCGGGTTGCAACCCGCCAGTGTGATAACACTTAACAGCAGTAATGGTCGGCTGATCCATAAACCCATGGCGTACTCCTTGCTCTCGATGAATGAGGGGGGTTGTCCGAGAGTGTGGACTCCCATCTAGAGGGTATCCAGCGCCACGACCCGATTGATGCCGTTTTTTACCGTCCAGCGCACATTGAACTCATACAGATGGACGCCATATTCGCGCTCCTCATCGCTCTGTCGGCGGTAGGCAGGACGCGGGTCCTGGGCCAGTACCTCGGCAATAAAGGCTCGCAGCTCGGGATGGCGAGCGCGGGCGCACTCCAGTGCGGACTCGGCCTGGGGGGTAAATTCGACGGCCATTAGCGGGGGCGCATCGGGAGCAAAGCCGCCATTAGCCTGGGGCAGGCTGTCGGCATAAGGCACATAGGGTTTGATATCGAGGATGGGGGTGCCATCCACCAGATCGACGCCACCGAGCTCCAGCCACAGGCGTGAGCCTTGCTGTTCGACGCCGCGCAACTCGACCACCGACAGCCCGAGTCCGTTGGGACGAAACGGACTACGACTGGCAAAGACCCCGACGCGTTCATTGCCTCCAAGCCGTGGTGGGCGAACCGTGGGGTGCCAGCCTTGTTCTGCGCACTCATGAAACTGGAAGATCAGCCACAGGTGACTGAATTGCTCGATGCCGCGCAGGGTTTGCGGATCGTTGCAGGGCGGCAGCAGTTCGAGGCGGGCGCGGGCACTCTTGACCAGTCCAGGTTGCCGAGGGACCGCGAACTTCTCCTTGTAGGGCGAGGAGAGTATGCCAACCGGTTGCAGGGAAAGCGTCCGGGACATCTTATTCCTTGGGCTCGGCGATTTTCAGCGCCTGACCGTAACAGGTGATGCTGGCTTTGCAACCCGGGGTCTGACCCAACTCGATACACTTGGAGATCAGCAGGCCATTGCCTCCCAGATCGGCGGTACGCACCCGGGCTTCGGTACGGGCATCGCCGATGATCGGAACTGCTTGAGTGTCATCTTCCTGGCAGGATTCCCCTTCGACGGTGCCGAGAACCTGATATTGCAAGGTGTCCAACTGCTCTTTATCAACCAGCGTGACGGTGCCGGGTTTGAAATACTCAGTGAAGTTTTCTTTATCCAGGTTGGTGTGAAAGCTGTAATTGCTGCAACCGGCAAGCAACAGGGAGAGCAGCAAGGCAGAGAATTTCATCATGAGTCCAATCGGCAAGCTTGAGAGGGAGCCATTATAGGCGTTTGACGCCGCCCTCACCAGACTCAGCTGGCTGGGCGGCTCGCAGTTCTCCTCTCCCGGAGGTCGAAGGGCCGAGCTAGGGCAGGACTGGGGCCGAGTGGCCCATGTCGTTCAGCTAAGTCAAATACCCCTGCCTTATCTGAACAGCATGGGCCGAGTGGGGAGTGAACTCGTTGTGGTGAGTGCTAGTTCGCGATGACCGGGTGCAGTTGTCCCTGCTCCAGCCGTAATACCCGATCCATCTGCTCCAGCCCGCTCAACCTATGGGTGATCATCAGCAGACTCTTGCCCGCCGCATGTTGGAAGATCAGCGCCAGGATCGCCTGCTCGGTGGCCGGGTCCAGCCCTTCGGTGGGCTCATCCAACAACAACAAGGGGCCGCGATGCAGCAGGGCGCGCGCCAGTCCCAGGCGGCGTTGCTCGCCCCCGGAGAGCGGCCGCCCCCCTTCGCCTAACCACAGGCTCAGGGCCTTGCGGGGGGCGTCGCCCTGCAGTAAATCCTGCAGCCCCACGGCGTGCAGGATGGCACACAACTCCTCGTCACTGGCGAGGGGATGGGCCAAGCGTAAATTATCGCCCAGAGTCGCGGAGAAGATATGCACCCGCTGGCTGACCACGGCCATGCTGGCGCGCAGGCTGGCTTCATCCAGTGTTGCCAAGGCTTCGCCATTGAGGCTCAACTCGCCCAGGCGGGCCGACCATTCGCGGGTGATGAGCCCCAGCAGCGTCGATTTGCCACAACCGGTCGGGCCTATGATGGCCAGCTTTTCTCCGGCGGCCAGTTGCAAATTAAGCCCCGATAGCACCTCCGGTTGCTCCGGATAACCGAAGTGGATGTTGTGCAACGCCAGGGTAACGGTAGCGGTCGAGGGCGCCAGTTCGCGGCTGCCGTACTGGAGCGGCTCGGCTTCCTGCAACACTTCATTGAGCCTGCGGGCCGAGGTCAGTGTCGTAGCCAGATGCTGAAAAGCCGCCACCAGCGGATTGATGGCTTCAAAGGCGGCGAGGGTAATAAACACCATCAGGGCAATCAGTGGGTCTGGCCCCCGGCTGCCCACGCCATCGGCGCTCAGCCAGAGCATCAGTAACAACAACAGACCGGCGCTGAGGGTCAACAGGGCCGTGGAGAGCCCGGTGAGCAGATTCATTCGGCGTTGCGCGTCAATCATCTGGTTTTCAGCCTGCAGGAGGCGTTCTCGCTGCTGGCTTTCGGCGCCGAATAACAGCAGCTCGGCCTGATTCTCCACATAATCCAGATAATCAATCCGCAGGGTTGAGCGGCTTTGTGCCAGTTGGCGGCCCGGTTGGCGGCCCAGACGGTAGAGCAGTGCCGGCAGCAGCAGACCGATCAGCAGCAGACTGACCGTCAGGGTTTGTGCCAGTGCCAGATCGAAGCGTTGCAGGAAGACAAACACCGCCAGCAGCGTCAACAGGGCAGTGATCAGCGGGGTCACCAGCCGCAGATAGACGTGGTCCATGGCATCGATATCGGCAACCAGTCGATTGAGCAGATCCCCTTGCCGGAAGCTCTGCAGACTGGCAGCCGGCAGCGGGGCTAGCTTTTCCCAGAACAGGATGCGCAAGCGGGTCAGCAAGCGGAAGGTGGCATCGTGGGTGACCACCCGATCCCCCCAGCGTCCGGCGGTGCGGACAATCGACAGGAAACGGACGGCACCAGCCGGGAACAGGTAGTTGAAATCCTGACGTCCCAGCAGGGTCATACCGGCGATGGCGGCGGCGGAGAGAAACCAGCCGGAGAGGGAGAGCAGGCCGATCCCCGCCAGCAGGGTGAACAGGGTCAGGATCAGACCGGCGCTGAGTAATAACCAGTGGCGACGGTACAGGCTTAAAAACGGCAATAGATCACGCATCGACGACTCCTGAATGGGCTGTGGCACTGGAGGGGCCGACGTTGGGTAGGGTACCGAGCAGCGCATGCAACGGGCTATCGGACCGGTTCAGCTCGGTCGGCGTACCGGCGGCCAGCAGCTTGCCCTGCTCCAGCACCAGGATTTGCTGGGCATTGGCCAGCTGATCGGGTCTATGGGTCACCATCAGCGTGGTTCGGCCCTGTTGCAGTGGGGATAAAGCATCCAGAATGCGTTGCTCGTTGTCGCGATCCAGGCTGGCGGTCGGTTCATCCAGCAGCAACAATCGGGACGGGAAGAGCAGGGCGCGGGCCAGAGCCAGACGTTGGGCCTGGCCGACCGATAATCCCGCAGAGCCATCTCCTATCGGGTAATCCCAGCCCTTGCTGGCCAGTATGTCGCTGGCTCCTGCCTGGTCGATGGCGGTCTGGAGTTGGGCATCACTCACGGTGCGGCCCAGGGCCAGATTCTCGCGCAGGCTGCCATGAATGAGTTTCGGGTTTTGTCCCAACCAGGCGATCTGTCGACGCCAGTGGCCCAGATCCAGCTGCCGCAGCTCCTGACCATTGATGCGCAGGCTGCCCTGATAGGGCAGAAACCCCAGCAGGGCGCCGAGCAGAGAGCTCTTGCCGGAGCCGGTCTTGCCCACGAGCACGGTACTTTGACTGGCGCCTAGGGTAAACGAGAGTGGCCCCACGAGCACGACGCCTTCCGGGCTCAGTACCTGCAGGTCGGTGGCGACCATGGTGAGGGGGGCATCATCGGCCAGTTGTTCGTTGCCGGATTGCACCAGCGTCACGGGTTCACTCAAGAATTGTTCGATGGCATCGGCGGCTCCGATGGCCTGGGCCTTGGCATGATAATGGGCGCCCAGTTCTCGCAGCGGCATATAAAAATCCGGAGCCAGCAGCAGCACGAACAGACCGGTGAACAGGGTGACCTTGCTGCCGTAATCACCGAAGTTGAGGTGTTCCAGGTAGCTGAAACCGAAGTAGACCGCCAGGATGGCGATGGAGACAGAGGCGAAGAACTCCAGCACCGCCGAACTCAGGAAGGCCATGCGTAACACCTCCATGGTGCGTTCGCGGAAATCCTCCGAGGCGCGGGCTATGGTGTCCCGTTCGGCATCGGCCCGGCGGTAGAGACGCAGGGTGGCCATGCCGCGGAGTCGGTCGAGGAAGTGGCCCGAGAGCCGGCGCAGCGCTTCGAAATTGCGACGATTGGCATCGGCGGCGCCGATGCCGGTCAGGATCATGAACAGCGGGATGAGCGGCGCCGTACCCAGCAGGATCAGGCCGGCCGCCCAGTTCACCGGAAAGACCGCCAGCAGGATCAGCAGGGGTTGCAAGCCACTGAGTTGAGTCTGAGGCAGATAACGGGCATAGAAATCATGCAGGTTTTCCACTTGCTCCTGCAGCAAGCTGGCCCAGCTGCCCGCGGGTTGGCGCTGCAGGTAGGCCGGTCCTCGACGCTCCATTTCGTTGAGTAACTGGGTGCGGATCTGCCGACGGACCCGGGTTGCCCCGATAAAAGCGCTCTGTTCCCGGGCTAGAGCCAACAAGGCTCGCAGCATCACCAGTACCAACAAGATGACAAAGGGGGCCCAGTGCTCGCTCTTGGGCATGCCCTCGAGAATAAAGCCTTGCAGCAAGGAGGCTAGTAACCAGGCTTGACCAATCAGCAGACCGGCCGAGAGTCCGCCTAACAGAACCGTCACGCTGAGCCAGGGTTTGGCCAGACGACGTTGCTGACGCAACCAGGTAAGAAGAGTGCGTTGCCGGAGTTTATCCATATGAGAGAATCAGCTTCTGGTAAAAAGTCAGGGCAAATCTATCTTTACGCTTCCCGCTTGGCAAATGTTCATCCGTTTACGGCGGATTTTATTGCCGCTCGTTGATGCGGGGTTGTCATCGAGACGGTGACTTTCGATGGTTCTTGCGAGAAAAAAGCTCACAGGCGCTGTCGTTGCACGATGGGGGCGTGATGCTGGATGGATGTTATTCCGCCAGCATTGTTCAAAGCTTGCGCAAACGCACCGGAATGTGACGCTTGAGCCGCTTTGTGCGTTGATTCAGATGAAAAAACGCATATAGTAGTGCCCACACCAAGCGGGTGTAGTTCAATGGTAGAATCCGCACCTCTGCAAGTCAAATCATCTGCAAAACATTGAAAATAAACAGATAAATAAATCGGGAAAAACCTCAAAAAACCTCAATATTCGATTCTGTGGCTAGCCTGTGGCTAATTGGCGGCTGCTTAAGTATGCGCTCATGCTCCGCGATCAGCGTAACCGCCAGATCACAGGCGAAAAAAAACCGGCTTTCGCCGGTCAGTTTTACTGTCTCTCACTCTGCTGCTTCACTGCGCCGATGTGCTCCATTGGCAATTCAATAGGCGCTCGCTCAAGGCTCTTGAACCACTCGATGATCTGCTCGGCAGAATAGAGGCTGGGTTTCCCAGGTCCGCTGATCACTGGTTTCACCGGAAAGATTGCGGGTTCCCCATCTTTACCTGGCTTTGACCACGACAGCAATGTTCGGTCTGAGACAGCAGCCAAGCGGCAGACTGTCTTTTTAGGGATCAGACCAACTCTTGGTATTTCCAGTGTGACGATTCGAGTTGTTGTTCCCATAGGTACCTCACATTGAAAGCAGTAGTGCTCGACCGCTGATGCCGATCCGGCCGAAGGGAATGTCGTCGTCGTAAAAATCCCCGGGCGGCGGTTCGCTGGTGGTCCGGCCGTTCGCCTCTGGGGATGGTGCTGCCGGGGTGTTTGCCTGGGCTGGTGGACGCCCGCCGGCTGGCCGTCCATCAAGCATCTGCATTTCACCGACGATGATTTCTGTGGTGTAGCGTTTGACGCCTTGCTGATCCTGCCATTCGCGAGTCTGCAGACGACCTTCCAGATAGACCTTGGAACCCTTCTTCAGGTATTCACCTGCAATCTCCGCCAGGCGGGCATACATGGTGCAACGGTGCCATTCAGTACGCTCTTGCAGCTGGCCTTGCTGGTCTTTCCATGTTTCGGAGGTGGCCACGGTGATATTGGCCACGGCTTTACCGCCCGGCGTGTATCGCACTTCCGGGTCCTGGCCAAGGTTGCCGATCAGGATTACTTTGTTAACGCCGCGTGATGCCATTTTTATCACCTTGGTCTTTATCGCGGCGCTCCATCTCGCGCCACTGTTCATCGAAGTCGAACATCGTTGTTCTCCGTCATCTGGATGTAACTATCTGGAGCGAGGATTGCTGGGCGTTGATGCTGCAACTTTACCTTTCGCTTTTGATTCCATCCCCGACTGCCAAGCGGGGATTTTTTTATTTCGGTTTTATCACCCCGTTTAGCACGGCCATCAGATAGACCAATCGTGCCTGGCTGGCGCCAATGTTACGAGCCAGCGTTGCGTAACGAGTGAAAACGGGGAGGGTCAGGGCGGAGTAGTCTTTTTGTTTGGCACCGGCTACAGCGTCAAGGCACTCGGCATTGCACCGCTTCGCCAGCTGCAGCAGGGCGTTGTCGAGGTCGTACTCCATTGCGGTTCTCCAGCCAGTACCAAAGCCGTAAGCGCTTTTTCATACTTCTGCCTCGTGCTTAAAAGGGATGACGGGTGGGTGCCGGTAATTGGCGAACGGGTCAGGTACATACTTCCCGTCACTCCCGCGCAACTGCACTGAATACCTGTCCTGTATTTTGTCGGTGTCCAGCTTATCCCGGGCCTTATCAAGCAGCGCGATTATGCTGTTCTGCCAATCCAGAGGCATGGCCTCCAAGATAGATCGCGGAATCACAAGATAGTTGGAATAGGTCAGGCCAAACCAGGCGTGAAACGGAGGCTCAACATAATGCCCCTGCTCGTCCTTTATCATTGGCATGCTGCACTCTCCTGTAAGTCAGGCGATTCACTGCTTGTAGTGCTTTCTGCGGTGAATTCGCGGACTTTCTTGGCGAAAGCCTCCGCCTCGGATGCAAGGCGGGTCAGGCCGCCGTAGGCTTGAAAAGCCCCAACATCCAGAACGAAACGGACGGACTTCGCCGCCTCCTCTGTGAGGTATCCCTTGCTGATCTGCAACCCGCTGATGGCCTCGAATTCCAGCACCCGCTCCCTGAGATATTTTTCGTTCCGGGTCCTTGCCTCAACCTCCCGCTCGAAGCGCTCCGTGTCTCCTGCTCTGGCTTTCTCGATGCCAGCTCGCACCATAGCGGCAACTGCATCTTCATCCACTCCTCCGGCACGCCGCAGCATGGCCGCCATGAAACTGCGATTGATCGCGACGCTCTCAAGCTGAGGTGCCGCTACCACCTGGCGGATCACGCCGGAGTCGCTTACTTCGTAATGGCCCCAGGTTGGCGGTAGCTCACCGGGCTTGATGATGCCCTTCGGGGTGATGATCCACCACCGGTCGCAATACTGCTGCACCTTGGCAGACTTCGCCGGGTCTTTGAGCTCACGCAGCCAGTCTGACCGACTGACCTTGATCTCGAAGCCGTGGATCTCGAGACCTCGGGACGGCCACATGTTCATGGCTACGGCATCAGCCCAACGACGCTGACTGCTACCTGTGCCGTCGCCAACTTCAAAAAAAATCGCCCATTCAGGGGCGATGAACCGAGCCCTTAGCGCGGCTTTAACGTCAGCAGTTTTCATAAGGACTCTCCTTTTGCTTTGGCGGCGACCACTTCGTATTCAATCCAAGGGAAGGCGGCACATCGCGTTCCATCAATCATTGTTGAAGTTGAGTGGGCGGCTACTGCCTTGATGAGCCCAATGAGCTCATCGCGCTCTCGCTTCACATTGAACAGCATCGACTGCAGGCCATCATGCTGTGATTGCAGTTCACGGTAGTCTTGCTCAGTAGTGGGTGACGGGGATTCATCATCTGACCACTCGGTATCGTTGCCATCCGGCGGTGACAGGCGATGATAAGCAGCATCCGGGTCATCAGATACCAACTCGGCCAGCTCCGGCGCCAGGCTTTTGATTGCCTCCCAGACTCGACACTTGGCCTTGTGCCAATCGCCGAAGTAATAGAGGCTCACCAGCTCCTTGAGGGCATCGGTTAGCTTGTCATCGGCCAGCGGTGGAATCTCCGCTTTGGGAACGTATTCGATTCCATCAATGACAACGTGTGTCATGCGGCCTCCTTACTGAATCGCTCACGGACCTTTGCAATGGCATCCTCAAGGCTGGGATGCATCGCGCTGGCATCACCTTCTCTTGCGGATCGCTTCTGGAATGTGAGGCATAGCTTCCCGCCGGATGACGGTTCGATGCCAAACCGGATCATCCGGTCATGGGCCAGCACTGTTGCCACGGTTAGCCATGAGTAATCGAACGTCGCAAAGTGGTTGCGGCAGTTCTCTGCATTGATGGTTATTGCGTCTGGCCGGGGGCCAGTAATCTTGCCGTAGACATGATGCATGCCGCCGAACAGGTCACTGAGAAGCTCCAGGCACTCAAACTGTTCTGGGGTCATCCACTTGTAGTGTTCGCGGTAGAAGTCAGAGATATCGCTCATGCGGCACCGCCTTCATCCCTGGTCATCGTCCAAGTGATATGCGCTTCACCTGCCAGCTTGAAAGTGTTATCGCAGCGATAGCAGGTGATATCCCGTGGGTTTTCAATGGCATCGTAATGATCATCACTGTCGATATCTGCATTGCAGTAGGGGCACTTTATCCGGTCACACCCCTTGTAATCCCAAGGGTCATAATCCTCATCACTTGGCATCGCTGCCAATGCTGCCGCCTTCTCTGCTTCGTGCTCTGCATCAGCACATGGTTTGCATTGCCAGCCATCAATACAACCCCAAGGAGCTTCCTTTAATTCGGCTCGAGGGGTGCCACAAGTGCAGCACACGTTATGTGCGTTACACTCGATGTAGGATTTAGCGATATTCCGTGGGCGTCCGTTGCACTCTTCGCAGCCATTCACCCAGTGCCACTCTCCGTTTACTAGGTTGGCATAGAGGTGGCGCTCGGGGGGCGTGAGCACTACGTCCGCGTTGTCTTCGTTGATGAAGCTGCGGTGATTACCGAGTACACGAAACAGTTGGGTAGAGCCACTGCGAACCCGTTCCATGTCGGCTGTCAGCCGAGGATCGAGTATGGGGGTTGGGTAGTTCATGCTGCATCCTCCTTCTTGCAATCACAGGTACCGAACAGCTGGTAAGACAGGGAACTTGGCGCTCCTGCTGGGAACGCACCTTCTCGCCGGATGCGTACCGGGCCATATTTCCCACGCTTCTGCTGGACCAAGAGACTTGTGTCATCTGATGAAAGGACTACTCCATCCTTGGTACTGCACCGGATAGAGTGGCCACGACTAGTTGTTGCAGTGAAGGTAACGGTGTCGCCATCCTTGATAGCGCTATGGTCGATAGGCAGATACTTTCCACATGCCGGGCATTTCCATTCGCTCATGCTGCACCTGCCTTCTTGCAATTCAGTCTGCTGGTGGCCCGTCCATAGACACTGGCTGACCAGTTGAATGTTTTTTCACTCGGTTGGATGAATGACTGGTCGCGCCCGCGAACCGCCATCCTCAGGTTCATGGCATTCACAGATGCCTCTGCTTTGCTCATGCTGCCTCCAGTAGTGCTTGGATAATTCGTTGGCCTGCGACTGGTGGCACTGCGTTGCCAGCCATGTGAACAGTCAGGCGATGGTTATCTGGACGTTTGGTGCCGACAGGGAATGACATGGCCAGCAGGTTTTCATCAGCTGTTAGCATTCGCATCCGGTCACCGTCCACGATGGCCCAGCGGTCGCGGGTGGTGATGGTGCCAATGGGGCGCTGCAGGCTTCGGCCAGACTTGGTGTTGCCGTAGTAGCTCATCACAAAGCGGTCGCCAAACTGCTCTCGGCCATTGCGGATCCGCTCCAGCGTGGCGCAGGCTCGCCCAGCTCGCTCGATGGGTGACCAGCGTCCTTCGTTCAGGCCGATGAAAGATGTAGCAGGCACATGCTCCATCTTTGGCAACTGCAGGTGCAGCGGTGCCTGGCTGCGGGTGCAGATCAGGAACATCCGCACTCGCTCTTGCGGCACCCCTAGATCCGCGCAGTTTACGACATGGGGCGCCAGCTGGTAGCCGAGCGCATTCATGGCGGAGGCCCACGCCGGATAGAGCGCCCAGTCCAGAAACTCCGGCACGTTCTCCACGATGGCCAGCTCAGGGCGGTGAAACTCCAGCGCCGATACCACAGCCCAGGCTGTGCTGCGGCTGGCGTCATGCTGCGGATTTCCGTTGGCCTTGCCTCGCGCCTTGCTGTGTCCTTGGCAGCAGGGTGACGCCAGCAGCAGATCATGCGCTGGAACCTGCGACCAATCGGCTTGGTGCAGATCCTGGCAGGCATGAATGGTGGACGGGTGGTTGGCTGAGTGCCATTCGACGGCATCAGGCCAGTGGTTGGCTGCCCACAGCACGTTGACCCCGGCCATGCTGGCTCCGGTAGACCAGCCACCAAGCCCGGCGAACAAATCAATGGCGGTAATCATGCTGCCTTCTCCTCGTTGACTCTCAGACATTCAACGTGATCAGTCACCAGCACCCTGATATAGGCTCTTCCATAAGAATTAAGATGCTTGGTCCCCACTAGCATGGAGACAGAATCTTGAATCTCATGAGATGTGAGCTCTGGATGCATAAGAGGCGCTGCACTCGTAATGGCGCGGCAGCAGATCCGGATCAACCCTTTGGTTTCTTCTGAAAGGCTTGCATATTCATCCGTCCGTTGCTCATCACAAATGGCGCATGCATTGGCAACCTGGCGAGATGTGTACTGCTCTTGAATGCCGTAGAGGATGGTCAGCACGACAACGAAATGAGGCCATTGGCCTTCATCAAGGCTGAGCGGGCCATCGTTCTGGTACTGCCAGTACCAATCGGCAAGAGGCATCACCGAGGCCGGTTCTGTATCGTTGCCTGCTGCATGACTGGCATCCAGCATGTCGAGCTGGACTGACGAACCGTTGGTTGGTGTGTCGTCCTGGCGTTCCGAACCAAAACCAACCCCCTGCGACAGCTCCAGAACTGGCGCGCCTTCAAGGTGGTTATCCACTGTTTCGGTGGGTGCGGCTGTGTCTTGCGTGTGGACAGAACCCCGCAGCTTGCTTACCAACTGGGCTGCGCGGTAATCAATCATGCCGAGGATGATCTCTCCGGTAGTGATCAGGTCATCCCGATTCAGCCGCTCAATGGGTCGGCGTTCCCACTTCCAGTCGCGGTCAAAGATCACGACGGCAGAGGCGAACCCACTGGATGATGGTTTGTCTTTCACCGGATCCGCTGGGTTGTACCAGTTCGGGGCTTCAAACCCGATACGGCCAGAGATGAACTGAATGCAGTCGGCATCTTCTGGCCACCACCCGTCGGAGGTGGCGGCTTTGATGAGCAGCATGATCTTGGCGCCCTGGCCCCGTTGTTCTCGGCAGTAGTCCAAGATGGATTCCATGCCGGTGATGGCGTTGCCATCTTCGTCCGATTCCGGTCGAGAGTAGGGCGGGTTGGCGAAGCATGCTCCGCCTTGGCGGCGAGAGTCACCGGCCCAGTCTTGCAGCAGGGCGTTATCGGCGGCGGTGTAGAAGAAACCCACCAGTGCGTTACTCACGTCGGCGAACAGGTCGAGCACCACAGGCCCGATCTTCGGGGAGAAGTGATGGAACAGGCCCCAGGCCAGAGGCTTCGGCGTTTGCCACTGGTCGCCGATTTCCTTCAACTTGTGGCTGGGTTTGTCCTGCAACTCGAGCAGGCGCTGTGCGTATTGGTTCATGCTGCCTTCCGTCCTTTCTGAATGCCTTCACATGCGATACATACGGTCTTGACGCCGCACTCAAACTTTTCTGCTATTTCAGCCAGACCAATGCCTTCCTCCCGGAGACAGCGCATCAGGTGCTTGTCGTGCTCGGTGATCTTCGGTGGCATCGCCATGCTGATTCCGTATTCCTGCGCTGTGCAGCGGAGGTATCCAATCGAAAGCCCAAGCTCTTTGGCTAACTCGGGCACTGACTTCTTGCCCGCGTTGTCCTCGAGGATCTTGGCTATCTGCTGGCGTCGCGATGAATGTGTTCTCATGCCCGAGCCCCTATGGATGTTGACGGGCGGCGAGTTCTGGTGGCCTTTGGCTTCGGCTTTGTTTTGGCGGCCGCCTTAGCTGAGGCCTTGGCTTCGCGTTCGGCAGCCTTTGCAGCCTTGTCGATGTCACGCTGATATAACCGAGCGGTCTTTTTTCACGCGGCAAAGCAAGTGTCGTAACACTTACCAGCGGGGAACGATGGGGTTTTGTCGTAAATCGTGGCCGCCATGTTTACGCCGGCCGTTACAGCTGCACCCGTGAACCCGAGCTTTATCAGCTCACGCTGGGTGTTGATCTGAATAAACTCTCGTGGGTGCATGTTCCCGCTCCGTGTAAGGTCTACGCCTCGTGACGGCTACACGTCTGTCGGGCAGAGCCCGGCGAGGTGGAGTGGATATCAGTGGTATGGGCTTGAGCTTCACAGCCCGTAGCTGTGTGCCGTGTCGGGAACTGCATAATCCCGGGGAGGGCAACCGGCGGATGTGCCGGTCTGTGTGTCGGTTTGAATGGCTCCAAGCCCGTAGAGCCAGGCGATCACAATGAGGAATATCGACATTGCATCTCCTTGGGGTGTTGTGGTGGCCGGTGATGTCTTCCCCTACACCATCTCGTCACTTGCGCCTGTTTCCACCGGTAGACCCGGAGTCTTGTTATCAGGCGATTTCGTCCGGCGGCTATGCTCGCCATCACCACAACTGAAAAAAGAGGATTACACCCTTTTGCGCTAGCCCCTCTCGGTCGTTCGGGATAACCACTAGCTCGGGAAGTCCGTTTTGCAGCGCCCCCTCTTTCAGTTGTGGCCTCATTGCTGAGGCCGCTTGGTATTGCCGATTTCTTTGAATGCCAGGTGCAACAGATACCCGGCAGCGCCAATCAGCAAGCCATCCGATACCACAGAGAGGATGGTGGATGTGAAATCCACCAACACACTCAGCAGCATAAAGGCCAGCGCCAATGCCACCTTGGGATTGCTATACATAATCGGTCAGTCGCAGGCCGAGACGTTGCGCAACAACTTCCAGCTCTTTCTGCTCTGCCGGTTCGATCTCGCCATCAGCTTCCGCGATGGTGAGCATATTCAGCAGCACATCTTCCTTCTGCTGTTGATCTCCCTTGATATCCTCAATTTCGCGGAGGATTTCAGCGCGAGCAACGCGGTAGCCGGATTGCAGGCGTTCGCTGAGCTGGCTTGTCAGCGCGGTAATTTCAGAACCGAAGTGCTCCAGGTTCTTGTTGGTGCGAAGCAGTGAGTCGATCTTCTTAACTTCGGAATCTTCGATTTCACCATCTGCCGCGGCTACCAGAAGGCAACCACCAACGATGGCTTCCATCAGGTCACGGTTTTCCAGCTTCTTAATTTCTGTTTTGGCCTTGCCAAACTTTTTACCTAATCCAAACATAATGTTTCCTTTCTGCGGTTTCCGGTTCTTGCCAGCCGGCAGGCTTCACAACTGGGATTGCACTGGTCTCCGGTTCACTCGCCCGTGGGCCAACGGCCTCTTAAGTCCCCTGCAATGCAATCTCAGTTGTGGGCGGTGCGGGGCGCGTTTCCCGTTGCGACTCATCACCCAGCCCAAGGGCCAGCAGAGTGTCACCGCCAATCTATTCATCACGCCTGGCTGCTTCGCATCAGCGGCCGTGCTGGTCTAACGTCTGCCGGTCGGTGCGCTGTGTTGTTCACCTGCGTGGCCGGGCGTGATGGTGATCCCTGATTGTTAAAGAGCGTTTGGCGCAAGGCCGGTTAAAGCTTGATCATGTTGGTCCGCACGGCATCGACATCACCGGTTGCAGCGATATGGGCCTGCACCTGGTACCCGAACCGGCAGATGAACTCACCGATCTCCCAGCCGAGGTGTTTGCACAGGCGGTAATGGATGATCAGTTCTTCTGCCATGTCCGTTTCTCCGTGGTCCGTATTGGGTTGGCTAGGGTGTTACGCCTAACCAGTCCAATCAGGCCTGGCCTTTCACCAGGTGGAACTAGCCGCCAGCTAGCCTCTTCTGTCTTTCCAGCGTCAGCCGGTCACCCTGCATTTTTTGGTTGCACCTAGGTCGATGGTTGAACATCTTTCCGAGGGAGAGCCTGGAGGCTGCGGGCCCGGTTGCCGGTGTTACGTCCCCACCGCCGGCTGGGGTCTTCTCACCAAATTTGTGCCGATTATTTAGCCACGTTCGGCTTCGTGGTACTCTCTTGAGTTCCAACACACAGAGAGAGAAAACTGCTATGACCGAACAACATAAAGTTGATGTTGCTAAGATGACGCTTGATTACCTGTCTGCTCTCCAGATTAACAACGCCAATTCCCACATTGAGGCTATTGCTCGTCAGACTGATGCAGCCTATGGCAAGGCCACGTTTGAACAACTATTCAATGTTGTTTTCGACGCCATTGAAGCGCGGGTTAATCCAAAAAATTCAGATAAGTCAAACCTTGGTTGCTAGCCTAAATACCTGTCCGTAATCTCCAGATAGGTTGCTCCTGAGCAAACGACCGCCATGAGCAACCTGTCTTTATCGCGAGCATCCGCTCTCACGCCTTGCTCTTCCGCGCTTTGAAGTTCCTCTTCGATCAGGCTGACGGCCTTAGCTGCAATCTTCATAAGCTCGGCAGAGGTAATTCCTCGCTGCGCTCTCGGCTTTGGAGCTGCGCACTCCTTCACCTGTTCAACCAGCTTGTTGATTTCACCCAGGCCATTGATGGCTTCGCTTACTGCCTGTGCCACTTGACTGATCTCGTGAGCTTGCGCTGCTACCTGTTGAGTCATCTCTTCTCTCCTATCCTGTTATGTCCCCAAGAGCTGCTAAGCTCTGCCAGTGTTGTGCTGGCCCTCCGGCTGGGGGCTCTCACTGTAGTGCTCGTCTTGAAAACGAATGTAACCATAGGAACATTGCGCGTCAAGGGTAAAAGTAACAATAGTTACATCATGAGCGTTCAATCTTGCTTTTGGCTGCGCCTGGGTCTATTGGTGGCTGAGATGTGTGGTGCGGATAACTGATACGAGGGGACATGGATGAATGAACTGGATAAGCATGGTCAGCCTTACCATGCGGGCATAAACCATATGCGCAACATGGACAAGCTTGTGAATAATTTAGTCGGGATCATTGACGGCATCGTGGCTGATGGGGTCGTTGATGAGAGAGAGGTTGTATATCTTGATGCGTGGATTAAAGATGCTTCTTTATTGGATGGGGTATGGTCATTCAATGCTATAAAAAACCTAATAGAGGCGGTCTTATCTGATGGGCATATAACGAAAGATGAATTTGATCATCTCAAAGACGCCTTGCCAAAAGTACAAGCGGCGCTCATGGATATCCCGTTTATTGATTTCTACTCAGAGGAGTCGGATAAACTTCTTCTCGAAGGGCTATGCAAAGGCGTCATAGCTAATCGAAAGCTGACTGATAGCGAGATCAGGTATGCGAGCTGGTGGCTTGGTCAGAACGGAATGCTCAAGTCCAGATTCCCAGGGAAAGAGCTTTATTCACTTATGGAGAAAATTCTTGAAGACGGAGTGATAACCGAAGATGAAAGGGATGAATTAGCAGCTGCTATTCAACTATACACTGGCGATCCGTTATCTATAGGTGTTACTGATGGCATGTCTACTTTGTTGCCAGTCGATAAGAATCCGACGATAGATTTACCGGGCCGAAGTGTTTGCTTTACAGGTCAATTTATCAGTGGAACTCGAAAGCAATGTGAGGACATGGCTATAGCTCTTGGTGCAACACCTCGAAAAAGCGTGACTAAGGACCTGGATTACCTGGTAATAGGAGCGCTTAGCTCAAGGGACTGGCGGTATTCTAACCACGGCAGAAAGATTGAAAAGGTCATGGATTACAGAGCCAATGGGAAAACAAAGGCTCAAATAATTCATGAAGAAAACTGGGCTGAATACATCAAATTAACAGGTCAATTACTACCTGTTTGACGATACCTACAATGCGGCAGTTTCCATTGATCGGGATGGGATTGTAGCGAGTATTCCACGGGACAAGGTACCGGCTTGGTCCGTCGATCATTAGCTCTTTGACGGTGGCCTCATTGCCGCCGTCAAGCATTGCCACTACAACCTTACCTGCTATGTGGTCTGGGTCGAACTGCGGCTCAACAATGATCTTTGCGCCATCAGGAATGCTATGACCATCAGCCCGCTGCATGCTGTCTCCCCTTACCGTTAGGGCGAACGCGCTTCTTGATACACTTGCCGTTGTCGATACCCAATCAGAGCAATCGGTTAATGTTGCCGCGTGGCAGGTGTCTGTCCATTCGCCTGCGCGCACCCATGAGATCAGCGGTACCCGTCTTGCCGTGGTGGCATAAAGTGGTGTTGATTCCATCTGTTTGTGCTCGGTCTTGCCATACAGGAGCCACTCAATATCACAATTCAGCGCTTTAGATAGGCTAAACAGATTTTCGCCTTCAGGCTGAGTAGTTCCATTTTCCCATTTTGTAATGGCCACTCGGCTAACAGTAACCAGCTTGGCAACCTGTTCCTGGGTTAGCCCCAGCTGAACTCTTCTTGCTCTAACCCTGTCACCGAATGCACCCACGTCATCACCTAAAGAATTATCCACTGTGTAACAAATGTTACGCGATGGCTTGGTAACTGTGGTTGCATGTTTATGTAACGATTGGTACATTGAGGCATCCATTCCATTGGGTGTGAACGATGAAAAAGCAAAGTGTTATAGCCCATTTTGGCGGCGTGTCTGAGGTTGCAAAGGCTCTGGGTATCAAACATCCAGCCGTTTGTCGGTGGACTGATGTGATCCCTGAACTCCGTGCCCGCCAGCTCGATGAGCTGACCAGTGGCGAGCTCAAGTTCAACCCTGACGACTACCGCAAGTCCAGCCAGTAAATCATGAGGCCAAGCATGACAGCTAATCGCATTAATCGCTCATTAATCACCACACCGAATTTATGTGCCGATGTTCTGGTTGCGGCTCAAGAGCTTGGGTCCAGGCACAACATCAGCGAGATAGCTCGTTTGCGAGGCGTCAGCCCTGTGATTCTGGCTAACAAGCTGAATCCGGACTGTGACTCTAACCACCTGAGTATTGGTGAAGCTGTTTCTATCACTGAGCTGACGAACGACAACGGGATACTGAATGCCTGGGCGCTGAGTCGCGGCCAATGTGCGCGAACTGAATACTGGGCGGGGTTAATCAGCGATGACCAATTACCCATTTACGTACGCATCCCTTACTGCAGGAGTTCGTGATCCGGAGCCTGCTGTACGCCATGAGATCCCAGCCTCTGAGCGGCCCGCAATAAGGCGTGTGCCAGCTCTACAGCCTGCTCTTCTGTTAAAGCATAGAGCTTCCCAGGGTGAGGTTGATCGGCAGGTTGCATTGCTGACGAAAAGCGTTCAGCGCTGAAAAATAGGGGTTATGTAATGGAGCAGATAACTACAGAAGAGGGCCGGATGAAAGCGAAACAAAGCCTGCTGCGACGACGTATATACAGCGCCTTGGGTGTGATTACTCAAGGGCCCGACCATGGGCCAGCAGGAATGCTGTGTGAACCTTTCAATCCTGGAGATGAAACCCGCGTATCAAGGTTGGCAATGAGAGTTGTTGGTTCATTACTCCTTCGGATCTTACAGACATTGCCGGATGGCGAGGTCGAGAAACTCATCGAGGATATTGAAAAAGAAGTGGTACTTCAGGGTACCAAAAATATAGGTAGCAAGCGTCGCGAGCTTGTAAATGAAGCGATGCTTGCACCACTTCCAGAGCCGCACCGGACTAGTGACTAGGCATGGTTGATTTTGAGGTAGTCATCAATCCATTCAAGCATTTGCTGTTTGTCATTAGCAAATAGTTGGCACTCCAAGGCGGATTGGAATGACTGGCCGAGCAAAAGTGTGGATCCGTCTTCGGAGTGCTCTACGGCGATTACCAGGAAGTAGTCAGAGCCAAGGTTGAGTGTGTCATAGCGATGGATTGGGTTATGACTATCGATTTTGGTCTTTGTCTCATGCGAACCCGTTAGGTAACAGATGTTGTAGCTGTATGACATATCGTCTCCTGTGTTGTTGGTTGGGAATTGAGCAGCTGAACCATAACACGAGAAGGAAGCCTGACCCAAACAGGTCGCGGCCCGGCGTTAAGGGCACCGAATTGGGGATAAAGAAACGCCCCGCACTGCGCGAACAGTCGGGGCTTGGCTCACGAGAACGTAAGGAACGTGAACATGGAAAAGAGTACAGCAAGCAAAGCAATTTTTCTACTGGAAGGGCGCCGGTTAACTCTGCCGGATCTGCTTTCAGAGCTAGCCAGCCGTGTTGCAGGCCGTAAAGCGATGCTGGGGGTGCGGCATGGGTAGCGTTGTTAGGGCTGAGTTCCGCCGCCAGCAGACTATGCCGGAGGCCAAGGGGGAGCGAGTGAGTGATAACAAGCGAACCGGCTTTGTGCTGCTGTACCGTAGCCTGCTGAGTGTGCCTTTCAAAAGTTCACCGGAGCGGTTCTCACTGTGGGTTCACCTGATGCTGAAGGCGTCCTATGACAGTGATCAGGTGACCTTTAACCGCAACACGATCCGGCGGGAACGGGGCCAGGTTGTTACCTCGGTTGCCCAGCTGGCGACGGAGTGCGGCATCAGCGAAGACAGTGCCAGGCGTTCACTGGAAGCATTTGAGCGCGACGGGATGATCAGCCGCATTACTCAGCGTGGGTCGAGAGGCTATACGGTCATCGAGTTGCGCAACTATGACGACTATCAGCGCGGAATTACCCGCGTATTTGATGAAACTAATTCTGCTGATTTGAATGCCAATTTGAAACCCGCGCCATTACTGGGCTCGGAAGGGTATGGCAACGAATTAAGCGCGGATTTACCCGCAGAATTAGCCGCGGAATTAAACGCCGAAGATCTAAACAAGATAAACAATAAAACAAATACAGAGATCCAGAGTAATTCCTGTCCGGTTTCTGACGAAACCGAACGACGTCGGTTGATCGCTAAAACGGTATTGGACCGTTTCAACGAGCTGGCCGGTAGTCGTTACCAAGACAAACCTACCCAGCTGAAATTCATTACCGCTCGCCTTGCCGATGGTTACTCCGTTGATGAGATGGAGCTGGTAGCTGAGTTCAAAACAGCTCACTGGCTGAATCACGTTGAGCAGTGCCAGTACCTGCGCCCGTCCACCGTATACGGAGCCGAAAAGTTTGCCGGTTACTTGATAGCCGCGCAGCGGTGGGTAACTGCCGGTCGTCCCCGCTGTGTGAACGGGCAGTGGGAGGGTTACGAAAAGCCATCTCGTCATGCAGCCGCTACCCCGCCGAACACTCAGCATGAAACCCAGGCTCAGGTCTCACGCCGCTCACTCGAGATGCAGGCAGATCTGGCGGTGTCCGCAGGCCGGATCATGCAGGAGGAGCGTGAGTCTCATATCCAAGCACTGGCTCAAGATGCCTTGGACAAGGGGATGGCGCTTACCGGCATGGGAGTTGAGCAATGACTTTATGGGCTGTCGTTGGCTTGGTGCTGGTGTTGTTTCTGCTGTTGGTGCTGGCGTTGTGTTGTGTCCCAACGTTGGACCCCCGTGAATTTGGTGATCACCTCGACCCTGAGCTGACTGGTTCTGCCGGTGTTAGAGGCGTTGATGAGTTGGTAGAGCTGGCCGCCCGGGTGCGGAAGGAGAGCAAGGGTCATGAATAACCGTCTGGGGAAAGTCCTTTTCTGGGTACTGAATGTGTTCGTGTTGTTGTTCCTGGCTGCGGCCATGAGTCTGCCAGTAATGGCGGCGCCGGTGGCTGGAGATAACACCGTCGGTATGGTGTTGATGGTGGCATCTGTGGGGCTGTTCTGTGGGTTCTCTATTTGGCCAACCCGGTTCCTATGGGCGCTGACCATGGCTATCCGGATACCGGTTCTGGCGTTGATCCTGCTGGCCGCCGGTGTGGGGAAGCTGTTGATGCGTATTGACCACGTTGTGGCCCTGGCTGGCCGCCGAGTTCTGGAGGTAGGTAATGCCCGTTAAGACCAGTGAGAAAGGCGCGAGTGTACGAGCGCAACTGATCCACCACGCGACTGAGTACAAGAAGATCGCCCTTGAGGGCCGCAAGGTTTATATCGCGGGCCCTATGACCGGATTGCCAGAGATGAACCGGCCAGCATTCAGTGCTGCGGCAGCTTATCTAGAAGATCTCGGGGCTAAGGTTATGAACCCCGCGATCTTGCCGGACGGCTGGGAGCACTACCAATACATGCGGATCGCTATCCCGATGATGATGGAGTGTGAAGTGGTGGCATTCCTACCTGGTTGGCAAGACAGCAAAGGCGCCCAGGTTGAGTTCACTCGTTCCCGTGCGTTTGCGATGGTACAGGTTGCGCTGGATCTGGGGACTCCGGTTGATGGCCTGCCGGTGGTGCGCAGTCACCGGGCATTGATGGTGTAGGGGGTGATCATGCATCTGACAGTGAATGACTCAATGACCATGAGCAGTCGGGAGATTGCCGATCTGACCGGGAAGCGCCACGACAACGTGCGGGCTGACATCCAAAAGATGGGGGAAGAGCTTTCCCTGACTTTTCAGGATAAGCCGGAACACAGCGGCGGGCGGCCGGTAATGGCTTACCACCTGGGCAAGCGGGAGTGCTTGATCCTTATCTCGGGTTACAGCTTGGAACTTCGGGCTCGAATCATCGATCGCTGGCAGGAGCTGGAACAGGCAGCGGCTCGGCCGGCATTCGTGATCCCGCAGTCATTGCCCGAGGCTCTACGCCTAGCTGCCGAGCTGGCAGAGCAAAAGCAGGCACTGGAGATGAAGGTTGCTCAGGATGCCCCGGCTGTCGAGTTTGCCAAGAAGATTGCCAGCGCTGATAAGGGCGTCCAGATCAGCAACTTTGCCAAGACGCTCGGCATGGGGCCGATCAAGCTGTTCGACCTGTTGCGCGAGATGCGGATCTTGATGGGCGGCAATGGTCACCGCCGGAACATGCCGTTCCAGGAGTATCTGGACCGAGGCTATTTTGCGGTCCGTGAAAACCCGTATGACTCGAACGGCGAAACACGCCTGAGCTTTACGCCGTTGATCACCGGCAAGGGGCAGAAGTGGCTGACGGCCAAGCTGATCGAGGCTGGTGTGTTGAAGGGGGTTGCAGCGTGAGAAATAAGAGCATCTTGTTGGGTTTTGCATTTTCACATATTGCTGCCCAAGCGTTCATTGCATCCCGGGCCGCCTCCGAACTTATAGCAACAGGTCTGTTTACCTCCAAAGAGAAGGAGAGCTGGCGCCGCCGAGGAAAACGCCGCGGCTCCAGGGTGCGCTGATATGAGCGGACATTATGAAGACGAATGGGAACTGGCCGAGCAGCAGAAGATGAAGGATCACCCTGGGCATAAAGGGCCGATGCGGCAAATACCGAACCGATTCCGTGTTGTTGCTCCGGATGTGAAACCGAATCGCCCTGGCCGGTACCGCCCGGGGAAGCCAAAGCCATGAAGATCCAACCGCTGACGCCGGAGGATGCCGAGCGAACCCGGTGGCATTTCGAGGCATATGGCTGGTGCTGGCGGTGGGATGCGGGGATGGCGACTGCCGAGCAGATCCGGGATGCGGTGGATAAATGCCCTGAAGTGTACCGAGCGTATTTCAGGGACTGGCTGAACCGGTACCGGCAGTCATTCAAAGAGAGGCGGGCATGGATAAACCAGCGTGGAGCAGGCACGAATACCGGCTCGGAGCGATGCGGAACATCTTCACAAACAAGGAGCGGCTGGAGATAGGCCGGAAGGCGCAGCGGTTGGTGTCCATGTACCTGAAGCTGTTGAAGGAATCAGGCGACACGGAACGGCAAGAGTATTTCACGGCACAGGTTAGAGGCCGATTACGAGAGCAGTTAGGGGTTAAAGATGCAGGCAGTTCTGGCGACAGCGGTACCGGTGAATGAGTTGGGGCTACTGGTTCTGAAGCTGGGCCATCAGTTGGCTCAGGCCCCTCGAGGGAGGGTGTTGCTCTCTTCGGCGCCGGCAGCATTCGATTCGCATCAGCCCGGGCTGGTAAATGTTCCTGGTGTTGCAGCAGAGAGCCCACTACTTGCCGATCGGCGATTGGTCCCACTGTGGAATGCCCTGGGGGAGGTCAGTAGCCATCACCAGGGCTCGCTACAGGCCTTCGTTCGTCGCGGCCATGGTTGCCAGATGGCCAGCGATGAGTGCCACAAGGAAGTGACGCTGCGGAAGGTGGGAGCAAGCTGGGTTCGGTTGTGCTGGATCCACGACCACGAGTTGGCAGATGAGGCAGTGATTCAAGAGGCGGCGCTGCGCAATCAGGCCGCGTTCTGGTTGCAGGTGATCTGCAGTGGGCTGCAATTGCCTGTCGGTCACCCTGTTTCTCTGCCAGAGCTGTGCTGGTGGCTGACATTAAACGGGTGGATTGACCGGTTGCCAGAAAGCATCACCCGGGCGGTTCTTGGGCGCCCTGAATCATCATCTCGGCAGACCCCACTTGGGTTGACAGATACCGATGACCAATACCTGCCCGAGCCAACAGAGCAGATCCAGCGCCTGGCTAAGCCAGTGGTTCGCTTCATTGCTGATGCCGAGCCTCCGCTGTCATACATCCCCAGGCCAAAGCCGATGCGGTGGAAATGCGAAGCCTATACGCGCTTTGTGAAGGTGCAGCCCTGCGTGGTCTGTCAACAGCAGGCCGATGATCCGCACCACTTAATCGGGCATGGGCAGGGGAAGATGGGCAGCAAGTCGCACGATTTGTTCACGTTTCCGCTGTGCAGGCAGCACCACGACGAACTGCATCGGGATGCCCGTGAGTGGGAGCGCAAGCACGGCAGCCAGCTGGAACACCTGGTCGCAACACTGGATCGAGCATTGAAGATAGGAGCCTTGGCATGACCGATATCACTCTTGAGTTGCCATGGCCGCCGAGCACAAACCGGATCTGGCGGAATGTCGTTGTCCGAGGGCGCCCACAAACACTATTGAGCACAGCGGGCCGTCAGTTCCGCGCATTGGCTGCCCAGCACTGCATGATTGCTCGTGTTTCAGGGATGAATCTGACAGGTCGGCTTGATGTGTCGCTGGTGGCTATGGCCCCGGATAGACGAGCTCGCGATCTGGATAACGTCCTGAAGGCAACGCTGGATGCGTTGACCCATGCAGGCGTCTGGCTGGATGACAGCCAAATCGACCGGCTCACCGTAAGCCGGGGAGAGATAACAAAAGGTGGGCGCCTAGTGGTGACCATTAAGGGGAGTGCTGAATGAATGTGGCTATCGTTCTAGCCGGGCTGACGCCGCGGGCAAAGCAGATTGATGGGATGGGGTTCGGTGGTACGCCGGCATGGGACTTTGCCGATCGTGTTGGTTTACTCAAGGGGCTCAAAGGCCCGGCCCTCGACTGGACCTATTACCGCTACTGTGGCCACGAGGCCAAGCTGTTGCCGGTGGTGCGTTATCTGCAGGCCAGCATTGACCTGTTTTGCGGCTTGCGCCGGTATCGCCTCAAGCGCGAAACCCGTGCCGGGCTGGTGGAGGTGGCGCTGCAGGAGTACATGGCTCCGATCTGCAATGAGTGTGATGGCGCGGGAAAGGTTCACACCGGGCGTTATACGATGCTTTATGGTGTTGATGGATCAATTCAGCCAGTGCTGGAGGATTGCCCTCGATGCCATGGCACAGGCCGGAGTCGGATGTCGCAACGGGCAATGGCTGCTGTGTGTGGCATTGCACACAACAACTGGGGAACGGCTCATGATGCGGTTCTGGCTGATGTGACTCGGTTACTTGCTGAACTTGATGGCAAGGTTTGGGCCTGGAGTGGGGTGAACCATGGATAATGAGATAAATCTGATTGAGCAGTGCAAGCGACAGGCGAAGCGGATCAAGAGTGACTATCCAGAGCTCGGGTATATGCAGCGTCTTGATGTTGTGGCCAAGCAGATGGGGTACCGTGATTACACCGATTTGAAAGGCTTGACGATTAAATGTAATGAATCGACATCGCAATGATGTGGTGTGAGTGCTAGTAACTCAAAAATAACGACTGGCATGTGCTGGCTTATGTATTTTTTGCAAATAAACGAGTAACACTTTTCAATTTTATTTCATTGGTAATGAAATAGAGCCCATTTATTGGGCTCTATTTCATCGTTAATGCTTAAATACCAATGGTATTGTTCCAACGGTGTTAGATTTTTTTCCATTGCTAATGGAGTTGATTGTTACCAATACCCCTTCTGTTTTGTAGTCTCCATTACTATCTTTTTTATCGCTAGAAGTTCCCGCAAACACTGCGCCAACATCGTTTCCGTTATGATGTGGAACACACTTCAGCACATCACTGACACTGACTAAAGAAATGGCCGCTTCAAGGCCAGGATCTATCTCTAATGAATTAGTATTCACGAATCGGCATGTGTCACCATCGTCACTGCCTGCTATTGATACCTCGTTAATTCTAACTGCTGAATTGGTCCCGTTGAAGTATTTCATTACAATGATGTCATTGCTGTGCGTAAAATAATAAGTGCTCCTGTTATCGTTATCCTTTGTTTTTATCATGGGAGATGCGGAAATAAATGATGCTGCATAAACATTCGTAGGAAGTTCTTGATTCGTGATTTTTGATGATGTTGTGCATCCAGATAAAAAAACAGCAACTGATAACATGCTTAAGTATTTAAAAGTACTAGTGGTCATTTTTCATTCGCGCTCTTGCTTTGATTGAAATTCATATATAGAACGTTGGGGGAAGTAGGTCGCAAGGCGGCCTACTTCATAGCTCATGTAAGCTAGATTACCGAGGATACGGGTCTGCTTTGGCATCACCTTGCCCAGTCAGTATGTCCCATGCCCTTAATGGGTGTGGTGTTATGTTGAAATTAGGGCAAGGAGGAAGTGATGTCTTTGATTGATTGGAGTAACGGTGACCGCAATCGGAACACATATAGGTTCCTGCTGATACATCACTCCCGTATGGAACTTGTCTTTTTTGGACCATTTTGAGCCTCTAAGTTAGTTATAGTGACCACGCGACTGAGAGCGGTTGAATAACAGCTTTCATTTTTGAACATACCGATCGTGTTTTGTCTGCCTCAATGAAAAAGTGCATCACCTGTTATATCTATCAGGGCAAAAATTGGGCGTGTCAGCGTTTCCGTGAACAGCTGGCCTCTCCTGGTGATATGATAAAGGGGAGGCTCATTCCTCACTCTCTCTGAACCCTGCCGGTTACCGGCGCAAAACAGAGAGAAGCCCATGAAATACCATTCCATTAAGCCAGCCAAACAACAGGCTACATCACTCCGCCCTGGTCAGTTCAAGCACGTTCTCCGCGTCGCCGCCATCACCGGCCGGATGCGCGAGCGTGATGTGATGCTGCTGTGGGTCACTCACTCCACCGGCATTCGAGTCACTGAGCTGGCCCTGCTGGAGATCCGCGACATCATGCACCCATCCGGCCAGCTGCGAGCCGAGGTCTATCTGCGCGGCGCCATCACCAAACATGCCCATCCCCGCGTCATCTATTTGAGTCACCCCAAAACAGTGGCCGCTCTGGAGGTCTGGCTAACCTACCGGCAGCACCGAGGCTGGATGCTGGGCCGGATCACCTGATAACTGGCCAACTGACCAACTGACCAACTGACCAACTGGGGAGATTGTTACCCCGCCGCCGATCACCTGGTAGTTGAGCAAAGAAGAGTCTGGAGCTGCACTAATATAACTAACTAACAATCATGAAAAACAAAAGCTGCACAAGGGAAGCTTTTATTGTGAAACGGCTTTTGCATTTTTCAATTGCGCCAGATAGATGATCTGGATGCCAATCTATCGTGATGAAACCTAAAGGCCATTTCATTATGATATTCCTGTGAACGCCAAGGAGTTTGACCAAGTTTTTTGACATCACCCAGTGTTACGCCCCGCTTTTCACATTCCACTTCAACTGAATGAGCTATTTTAAATATCAATATTAGCCAGTAGAAAAACAAGCCGATTAGCAAAATGGGGTAGAAAATAGAAAGCAGAAGCAATGCCAACATAGCCTGATTGTGCTTGGTGTAATTACCCCCAAAAAGACCATATTGAGATTTGACTTTCAAATAGATTTTATTTTCTTCTTCTGCTGACCATTTCATCGTAGCCACCTCCCAAACCTTTCTCATATCATAGCAAATGAGCACTAAATATCCAAATCAAAATCCCTCTCTTTATAACCCCCACTATGTTGTGCAGACTCCGTTCTGGATGTGTCCATTTGCTTGACGACCTGCGCATTAGCTGGTGCCGTCATTGTGGTCAGAGCATTGTCGATTGCGTGCTGAGCCAACAAGTTTACAGCTTTGTTGTGAGGCGTTCCGATATCGGTAAGCATTCCTAGCGCCCCAGCATGACTCAAATGCCCTTCCCCCAATAAGGCTAAAACATCATCTTGCCGCCGTTGTAAATCCTGCTGTTTTAATGCAGCGGCTGAATGCAGGGAGGCATCATGCTCTTGCTGAGATTGACTCACGATCTCTCTCTCGATACGTTCGGGCATTTCACCCATGGCCCGCATATATTCTTGAGCTGTAGCGCGATCACCATTGAGACTGACGATCAGACTAAGATAGATTTCCCTTAAGTCATGCCCCTTGCTTGCCATAACTTCTCTCAAATCACTCAACGTCGTCAAATCGAGAGGCCTCTTGGTCTTCTCTAGTAGTTCTAACGCGGCAGTTTTTTCACCTGAGTTAGCTTCCAATCTCTGCATTACCGCTTCTTTGTCATCAACGACCAAAGTGTGCTCATGGACCGCCCGTGATGTTTGCACATACGCCAAGTCCAAAGCCAACGTTGGGCTATGCGAATACATACAGGAAATAACTGATCCCATCTGTTATTAGTATCAAACAGGTGCTACAAATGAACCCAGAACGAGTTTTAGGTGAGCATCCTTGATGCTCAGCTTCCATGAGACTAATTGTTCAGTTATGGGTATTCAGGTGAGGCGGACTGGTGTATCATGCGGACCCTATTTTTACGCATGCTTGCCGCTACGGCAAGTTATAGCGAGGACAGTGGATGTCGTCAGTTAGCTTTGATGGTATGGGAGATATCGTTAAAAACGGTGGGGAGTTCCTGTTAGCTCTATACGACAAGGATCCACTTATAGCGAAGGTTGTTATACTCGCTATTGTATTTTACCCGTTTTACGCGAAAGTAATGCGACTCATAGAGAGTCGAATAACCCCGCTTACTCACAAAGAGCTGATTGAGATAACAGAGGCTGAAAAGAGCCGTAGGCTAAGCGCGGTCGCAGCTACTGAAGGTGATGGAGGGTTGAATGAATAGTGCACTGATCGTTCTTCTTGTTATAGGCGTGTACGTTTATTTTGCCGTATGCAAATGCATCTCTGGTTATTACGGCATGCTGGCAAGAGAAGCTGCGAAGAAGGCCGTTGCCGACCCAAGGACATCTGATAAAGATCTGGGCGCAATGCCGTCATTTTTCTACTCCGTTAGCAATGTGTTCCTTGTCTATTTAATCACCGCGCTCCTTGTGCTAGCGGCCCCGATTGCGGGCTTTAAAGCGAGCCAGTCGAGCAGGCAGAGAGCCAAGCATTCTTCATCATATGTTGAATTTCAGAAGGCTTGCTTTAGGATGGTTCTAGCGGCTAACCCAATAATTGTTGGCTTGAGCTTCTTGTGGATTGTCCTGTGGTTTGTTATCGCTAGCTGCTGGAGATACCTGCTCATTGCGTTGACATTAAGCGCAAGCCCTTCTTACGCTATGGATATCCCGTCAACCATGGCCCGGGTTATTACAATGCCTCAGCAGATGATAAGCAGGATTTGTCATAGATAAATAAGTGTGCGTTGTTCTTAATTTGATGATTGCTGCATCTTGATGTAAATCGCTTGAAACGTACCAGATTTAGTGCTTAAATTTACATGCTGCGGTTTTTCCGCTCTGAACCCACCTCGAGTGGGTTTTTTCATTTCTGAGCCCTGACTTTTGTCGGGGCTTTTTCATTTGTGGCCCCGCCGGGGTGGTGGATATGAAGATGCCGAACCGAGACCCTGGCCTGTGGGCCTTCGTGCTGTGGTGGATAGACGCTCACCAGACGACCATCTATGGCGCTTTCCTTGCCTTGGTTACTGCCTACATCCGAGTGACCTACTCGGGTGGGTCGGTTCGTCAGCGCGTCCTTGAGTCATTGATGTGTGGTGCTATCAGTCTGTCGTTGATGAGCGCGATGGAATGGATTGGCGTCCCTACCTCTGCCAGTGGGTTCATCGGTGGGATGGTTGGGTTCCTCGGGGTCGACAAGCTCCGATCTGCCGCAGAATTATTTCTGACAAAGAAGGCGGGCGGCGATGGCCAGAATCAATGAGCATCCGAACGTGGTCGCGTTCCTCGACATGCTGGCATGGAGTGAGGGGACGATTGGCAAGGGCGATGATGGGTACAACGATATCGTTGATCCCGCAGGCTTCTTCTCTGACTACAGCACGCACCCGAACCTGTTGGTCCAAGTTAATTCAAAGATTAAGTCTACTGCTGCTGGCCGCTATCAGTTGCTGGCTCGCTACTACGAACCGTATCGCAAACAGTTGGGCCTTCCGGATTTCTCACCGGTCAGCCAAGACAAGATTGCCGTCCAGCAGATCAAGGAGCGCAAGGCATACCAGTTGATCCTTGCTGGGCAGATTACTGAGGCTATATCCCGCTGCTCAAATATCTGGGCCAGTATCCCCGGAAACAGTTACGGGCAGAGGCAGCATAAGGTCGCCGATCTGATCCGCATATACCAACGCTTCGGTGGTATCGGTCAATGAACCCCATCACTCGAACCGTTGTTACATGGATGGGCATGGCGCTGCTGATTGCCGCCGTCCTCATCTATGCCAATCACTACAAAGTGCTAGCCGCCGAGAACCAGGGCAAGGCCAGTCAACTTCAGGAGAAGCTGACATCGACTGAGCAGCAACTCGTAGGGCAGAGCAAAGTGCTGGACGCTTACAGAGAGCAGTCGCAAAAGAATGCCGACCTCGCTGCCGAGCAGCAGTCGGTGGTCGCCTCGCTGAGTAGCGAAGCGACTGTGCGGCGCCAGCGTGTACGCCAACTGGAGTCAGAGAATGAACAGATCAAGCGTTGGGCTGACACTCTGTTGCCTGATGGTGTTGCTCGCATGCGGGTGCGCCCAGCCATTACCGGAGCAAAGGCTTATTACCAATGGCTGTCCGAAGGTAACTCCGTGCGTTCTGCCGGCAGCAAGCCCACTGGCCAACAGGGACATGAACTCCAACACTGACGACATTGAGCAGGCCTGGGCTATGTGTGCTGCAAAGGTCGATACCATCGTCGTCTGCCAATCAGAGATTGATAGCCAATAAGCCTGGAGGATGAGTGCCACCACGGACACCAAAGGTATGCCGGGAGCGCACATGCAACCGACTGACCACTGAAAGACACGGGTACTGCCAAGATCATGCACATCTGGCAGATGGATGGCGGAAGGTAGCGCAAGTTAAGCCTGAAGACCGTGGTTATGACTGGACGTGGCGAAAGCTGAGAAAGCGCATCCTCGAACGAGATCGCTACCTCTGTCAGGTCTGTCTTGCTCGAGGCGTCATCACCCCAGCGAATGAGGTTGATCACATCATCAATAAGGCGTCTGGCGGCACCGATAACGAGGTCAACCTGCAAGCTATCTGCAAACCTTGCCATGAGCAGAAGACGCACGCAGAGGCGCAGGTCGCGAGGCTGAGCGGCAAGCCGAGGGGGTAGGGGGGATCAAATCCTTCCAGCTTTTCGACTTCCCCACTGCTCCGCCCCGTTAAATTTTCACACCCGCGAAATTAAAAAATTAAAACGGAGGGCCGATGGCTGGAAAAGCAGCCGTTCCCGGCCGAGGTCGGAAGTCGACCCCCACATCGAGAAAGCTCCTAGCTGGTAACCCGGGCAAGCGCGCCATCAATCAGCTTGAGCCTACGTTCACACCGCTGATTAATGTCGCCTGCCCCGAATGGCTGGCTGAGGATGAGTTCGCCGCTACGTTGTGGGACATGCTGATCGGCGAGCTGTGTGGCGCCCAAGTGCTTTGTATTACCGATCTGCACAACCTTGAGGCCTTCTGTGCGGCTTACTCCAGATGGCGCAAAGCTGAAAAGGAGATAGCTAAACATGGATTGGTTGTCGTCGGCGCTACTGGTGGGCCCATAAAGAACCCAGCCTGTACCGTGGCCAACGAATCGCTCCGTCAGATGACCAGTTATGGATCCCTGCTGGGATTAGACCCATCAAGCCGTTCCCGCCTGATCGGTGGCGGTAAGAAAAAAGGAGAGGCCAACCCCTTCGCAGACTTTTAGGGATGACCCATGGCAGCACGCAAAAGTTATCCGTTCGTCAATGAGGCGAATCAGTATGCGCGTGATGTCACCAAGGGGAAGATTCCAGCTTGTCGTTATGTCATCCAGGCTTGTCAGCGTCACCTCGATGATCTCGCCAAGGAGAAGTCAGCCAAGTTCCGATTCAGGTTTGATAAGGACAAGGCAGAGCGTGCTGCTAAGTTCATCCAACTGCTCCCCCACACGAAAGGCGAGTGGGCTTTCAAGCGTGAGCTTATCGCGCTGGAGCCTTGGCAGTTGTTTGTCGTCTGTGTGGCTTTCGGGTGGGTTCGCAAAGGAAGCGGACTGCGTCGGTTCCGAGAGGTCTATACCGAGATCCCACGCAAGAACGGCAAATCAGCCATCTCTGCTGGTGTAGCGCTGTACTGCTTCGCTGCTGACAACGAGTTCGGGGCCGAAGTTTACTCAGGAGCCACCACAGAAAAGCAGGCCTGGGAAGTATTCCGCCCGGCCCGATTGATGGCCAAGCGTACCCCATTCTTGCTCGAACGCTGGGGGATCGAGGTCAACGCCTCTAACCTAAGCATCCCAGCAGACGGTGCTCGTTTTGAACCGCTGATCGGCAATCCTGGTGACGGGCAATCTCCAAGTTGCGCCGTGGTGGACGAATATCACGAGCACGATGCTGACGACCTCTACACCACTATGGTGACTGGGATGGGGGCCCGCAAGCAGCCGCTGATGTGGATCATCACCACTGCCGGTTACAACATCGATGGCCCCTGCTATGACAAGCGCCGTGAAGTGATCGAGATGCTGGCCGGCACAGTGCCAGATGATGAGCTGTTTGGGATCATCTACACCATTGATGAAGGTGATGATTGGACTGATCCGAAGGTGCTGGCAAAGGCCAACCCCAACATGGGGATATCCGTCTATGCCGACTATTTACTGACCCAGCAAGTTAAAGCGATCAAGTCGGCCCGCTTCGCCAACAAGTTCAAGACCAAGCATCTCAATGTCTGGGTCTCTGCAAAAACCGCCTATTTCAACTTAGAGCGGTGGAACGCATGTGAAGACCGCAGTTTGTCATTGGATCAGTTTGAGGGGCATGAATGCATTTTGGCATTCGACCTAGCCCGCAAACTGGACATGAACTCCATGGCGCGCATTTTCTGGCGCGACATCGATGGCCGCCGCCACTATTACTGCGTCTCTCCACAGTTCTGGGTGCCAGAGGACACGGTGAACAACACCGACAATCGGCGCCTGGCTGAGCGGTACCAGAAATGGCAGAACCTTGGTGAACTGACAGGCACTGACGGCGCTGAGGTGGATTATCGGGAAATACTGGAAGAAGCCAAAGAGGCGCAGCGGTATTCCAATGTCTTGGAAACGCCTCTTGATCCAACGGGTGCAACAGCTTTGGCTCATCAACTGGCAGATGAGGGGATGAGCCCAATAACCATCACCCAGAATTACCAGAATATGTCTGCTCCGATGAAAGAGCTTGAAGCCGCCATCCAGTCCGGCCGCTTCCATCATGATGGCAATAGCCTGATGACATGGTGTATCGGCAACGTCATCGGAAAGAACCTACCAGGTAACGATGACATGGTCCGCCCAGTCAAAGAATCTGCCGATCAGAAGATAGACGGCGCGGTGGCGCTCATCATGGCCATCGGTCGCGCTATGGTTCCAGACCGGGAAGACGGCCGCTCAATTTACGAAACCTCGGATGTCCTATGCTGATCCAGTTCATTATTTTCATCGTCGGCCTGTTTGGGGCTGCACTGCTTTCCTATGGTGCTTGGCTGGTTTATCAGCCAGCCGGGCTGCTGACAGCTGGGTTACTGGCATTGATTTGGTCAGCCATGATGAGCCGAGCCATGGCCATGCAAAAGATGGAAGCCAAGCGCAAGCGGGAGGCTAGCTAATGTTTCTGCCTATGATGTTTGGCTCCGGCAATAAGGCTGGCAACTTCAGCCAATGGATGAGCTCCATGGTTGGTCGAACGGCAAAGTCTGGGGTGCTGGTGACCCCTGAGTCTGCCATTGCTATTGCGGCGGTTCGGGCCTGCGTAACCTTGCTCGCCGAGTCTGTTGCCCAACTGCCTTGCGAGCTCTACCGCCGCGATGGTGACAAGCGCGAACGGGCTACCGACCATTCTCTGTATGACCTGATCCACAACCAGCCGAACCAGAAAGACTCCGCCTTTGAGTTCAACGAGCAACGCATGGGACATTTAGGCCTGCGCGGTAATAGCTATAGCCTGATCGACCGTGATGGCGCGGGTTTCATCACCGAGCTGATCCCGGTGAATCCAGATAAGATGGCGGTGCTCAAAGGACCGGATGGTTTGCCCTATTACCAGTTGCTGGGCGAGGGCAACAAGATCCTCTCTATGCGTCAGGTTCACCACGTCAAGGCTTTCTCTCTGGATGGCTTTGTCGGGCTGTCACCGATCCAGACCAACGCTGACACCATTGGCTTGACCATGGCCGTGGATGAGCACGCCAGCCGGGTGTTCGCCAACGGGACTACCCTGAGCGGGGTTATCGAAAGTCCTAAGGACGGCGCCAAGTTTCCCTCACAGCAAAAGCTGGATGACTTCCTCAATAAGTTTGTTGAGAGACACTCCGGTATGCGCAATGCCTTCTCTGTCGCGCTTCTTCAGGAGGGGATGCAGTACAAGCAGATGGCGATGAACAATGAGCAGGCGCAGCTGCTGGAGTCGCGTAAGTTCGGAATCATCGAAGTCGCCCGCTTGTACAAGGTGCCTCCCCACATGATTGGCGAGCTAGAACGCGCCACCAATAACAACATCGAGCACCAGGGGCTGCAATTCGTCATCTACACATTACTGCCGTGGCTCAAGCGGATCGAAGGCGCCATGATGCGCGACCTGCTGTTACCGAGCGAGCGGCGTGATCTCTACATCGAGTTCAACGTCTCCGGCATGTTGCGCGGCGATCAGAAATCACGTTACGAATCCTATGCTTTGGGTCGCCAGTGGGGGTGGCTCAGCGTCAACGATATTCGCCGCCTGGAAAATCTGTCTCCAGTCCAGGGTGGTGATATTTACCTGACGCCACTCAACATGATCCAAACCGGAAAGCTGCCGGATGGAATAACCAAGGCTACTGCTGAACAACTCAACGAGATCGAGGCCATCCTATGCCGAAACTGATTAACTATCCCCACTTGGCGGACATGGCATTCGGCCAACCGCTCTACGCCACCTCCAGCATCGTTGCCTCAGTAAAAACCCTGTTGATTCCTCGCTTGCTTGGTCAACATGCCGACATCTTTGCTGCCGACCCCATGCCATCCGAGCCAGTTGTTACGCTGGAAGCTCAAGGCGAGTCTCGCCACCAAGTGGCTGGTATCGCCATAATCCCGGTACATGGAATTCTGGTGGCCCGGCGCGGCCAGATCGACAATACATGCAGTGAGCTGACCAGCTATGAACGCTTGCGCGGTGCTATTGCCACAGCCTTGGTAGATGAACGGGTCAAGGAGATTGTGCTGGATATCAACTCTGGCGGCGGTATGGCGGTAGGCTGTAAGGAGCTAGCTGACTACATCTATGCTAACCGAGCGGTAAAGCCGATCACCGCACTGGTGAACCATGGCGCCTACTCGGCAGCCTACTTTATCGCAGCGGCATGTAGCCGGCTGGTGGTGAGCGAGACCGGGGGATGCGGTTCCATCGGCGTCATTATGGAGCACATGGAAGTTTCGAAGTGGGAAGCTCAAGTTGGCCTGACGTTCACTACTTTCTACCGAGGTGAGCGTAAGAACGACGGATCTCCTCATGAGCCCCTCAGTGAAGGCGCTGTCAGTGCCATCAACCACCGTCTGGACCAGGCATACGACCTATTCGTCAATTCAGTCAGCAAGTACCGCGGGTTGGATGTCGCGTCGGTTATTGCCACCCAGGCCGCATTGTTCTCCGGGCCTGATGCAATTGCGTGTGGTCTAGCTGACGAGTTGGCCAGTCCGCAGGATTACATCAATGCTCTGGCCACCAAGGTCTCCGTATCGAGCAAGCAAAACCAACGTATTAGCCTGCGGGCCCGAGCCATGGATCAACAACTCTCGCTCTAGCCCTGCGGCGGAGCACACACAACCAGGCCCCGAAAGGGGCTTTTTTTATGCCAAAAAGGAATCATCGATATGTTTGAAATCGAAGCACTCCGCCGCCAGCGCGCCGACATCAATGCCAAAGTGCAAACCTTGGCCAAGATTGAAGCCGATGGTACAGAACTGACCGTAGAGCAACTGACTGAATTCAATCAGCTCTCTGCAGACTTTGAGAAACTCAGCGCCCAGATCAACCGCCTGGAAGCTGCTGAACGAATGAATGCTGCTCAGGCCAAGCCGGTACCGGCAATTTTCGGTAGTGGAGCCAGTGCGGCAGTACATGTAAAGCCAGAGCTCAAGCAATATGAAGGAGCCAAGATGGCTCGTTTGGCTATGTCGATTGCTGCAGGCAAGGGCGACTTGCAACTGGCCGAACAGTTCGCTGCCAAGGAAATTGGGGATGGCGATGTGGCAATGGTTATCAGCACAGCGAATGGTTCTGGTGGTGCCTTGGTGCCCGAGTCATTCCACTCTGAAGTAATCGAGCTACTGCGTCCGCGCACTGTGGTCCGCAAGCTGGGCGCCCGTCCGGTTCCGCTGCCAAATGGTAACCTGAGCATGCCGCGTATGTCAGGTGGCGCAACTTCAAGCTATGTCGGTGAAGGTGTCGATGCTAAAGCAACCGGCGGGAATACCGATGATGTAAAACTTTCCGCCAAGACGATGATCACTTTGGTTCCTATCTCCAATCAGTTGATCGGATTCGCGGGCTATAACGTCGAACAACTGGTGCTGGGTGACATGCTTGGCGCCATGTCTGTTCGGGAAGACAAAGCATTCTTGCGTGACGATGGCACCAACAACACTCCAACTGGCTTCAAGGCAGTAGCAACTGCATCTGGCCGCACCAAGACCTGGTCTGGAACCACTGATCTCGAGGGCATTGACTCCTTCTTGGATGGTCTGGTTCTGATGCTGATGGCGTCCGATTCGATGATGATCAACCCGGGTTGGGCCCTGAGCCCGCGCAGTTATATGAAGCTGTTCGGCTTGCGGGATGGCAATGGCAATAAGGTCTACCCGGAACTGGCACAAGGTCAGCTCAAGGGGTATCCGATTGCACATACCAGCACCATCCCGGTGAATCTTGGTGCTGGAACCAACCAGACGGAAATTTACTTTGCTGACTTTAATGACGTGGTGATCGGTGAGCAGGATAACATGACCATCGACTTCTCCCGCGAAGCGACCTATGTCGATGCTAACGGTGAGCTGGTGAGTGCATTCGCTCGCAACCAATCGCTGATCCGCATGGTTGCCAATCATGACATTGGCTTCCGTCACCCTGAAGGGCTGGCATTGGGCATCGGCGTCACCTGGTAATGCAACGGAGCCCCGAAACCCGGGGCTCCTCTTCATTCGCTACCACATAAGGATCCATCATGGTCAAACAGCCAGCCGTCGCCGCAAGTAAAGACGAGCAGCAACTGCAACAGGTTCAGGCTAATCAGGGGATTACGCTTCCGACTCCAGGTTCTGGAGTTGATGAGGAAGCGCTGAAAATCACCACCGAAACTGGAGTGATCGAGCAGCAACTGCAACAAGACCAGGAAGAATTAGTTGCCGATAAAAAGCTGGTCACTCTGCTGGGGCCTTACAAGAACTACAGCAAGGGCGATGTCACTCATTTCGCCATCGATGTCGCAGATCACCTGATCAAATCGAAACTGGCTAAGCCATTTCTAGATCAGGAACAGGGTCAGGAGTAACTCATGCTGATCAGTCTTGAAGAGGCAAAGCGGCAATGCCGGCTCGAACTGGATGACGCCACCGAAGATGAGCATCTCTCTGTGCTCATTTCAGCCGCGATTATTCAGATCGAGAACGACACCAATAAGCAGTTGATTGCTGTCGATCAAACGCCGGTAGTGACTCCAGGGGATTCAAAGCCACAGCAGCCGCTAACTTCGGCACTGCGTATGGCTGCTCTCATGCTGATCAGCCATTGGTACACCAATCGTGAAGCGGTTGTCACCGGTACTATCGCTACCACGATTCCGCTGGCGTATGCCAGCCTGATTCAGGCCTATCGTGAACTGGCTGTCGGCTAGGGGGATACATGCTCAAAAGTGGAGAGCTTAATAGCCGGTTGATCTGGTTCGGAACGGGCTCAGGTTCACCGCCCAGTTGGCCCAAGCTCGGAACTTTGTGGGCAAAGCTGGTGGCCCCAAAATCAGCAGGGCGTGAATCTCAGTCCAGTATCTACGCCAGTGGCACCACGTTCATCACGATTCGTCCTCGCCCAGGCGTTCTGCCCGGGCAGTTGCTCAAGCATGGGGTTGATTGGTATCTCATCGAGGACATTAACCCCACTACAGGGGAAATGCAGATTGCAGCCAGAAAGCTCGCCGGTGAGCCCGCGCACTACACCCCAAAAGACGGAGATCCATACCAAGTTTCTGCTTGGCTGGCTATGGAAAATATCCTGGTTGGGGCTCGCTCCGAACCTCGCCAGCAGATAGACCTGATCTTGCCGGAGCTTGTGTGGCCGTTTGCCAGAGTTGGCGATCAGCTTGCCATGCGTGGGCGCAGCTATCGGATCGAAGGCAAAGTGGAAGGTTCCGACAATGGCACCACAATTCGCGTGATGGTGAGCTGATGCCGGGCGGAACAAGTCGAGCCAGGCGACCGAAAGCCATCACCCTGGTTGGATTGAACAAGCGCATAGAGGAGTTCAAGGCGTTGCCTGCGAAGCTGCGGCAGCAGATTTCTGGCATCATCAATGAGCAAGCGAGGGAGACTAGGGCCGACCTGATCCAGCGCATTACCGCAGATGGATTTTCCGAGGCGTCGGTCAAGGCTCGAATCAAGATTGGTCGGGCATCGACAAAGCATGATGAGGCCACTATCTCACTCGACACAAAGAGGATCCCATTCTCAAGGGTCAAGTTCACGACCGCGATAGAAGATAAAACAGGAACTCGAGCAAGTGTGTTCGTGCAGCGAGGTGGCAAGCGAATTCAAGTCTACGGGTTTGTGAACCCATACGGCAAAAAGCAAAAGCCATTGATCCGTTATGAAAAGGCGGGGAAAAAAGTGCTTGTGCGGTCATCTGGCGTCGGGTTGAAGCTGTGGTGGGATGGGATCATCACCGAGCAGTACATCACCCAGATCCAAAAAAGCCTCGAAATTAGAATCACACAGGAGATCGGCCTATGACCGCAGTTACCGTGATCGTTGACGCTCTGCTGACAAAGCTTCGTTTGATCTCTGAGTTCAGCAAACCAGACTGCGTGTGTGATGGCATGCCTCAAATTGATGAATACACCCTGCTGCCGGTCTGTCACCTACGAGAGCTCAAAGAAAGAGGCATTGAACGACGAGGGACCGGATGGAAGCGGTCGAGGGCGTTACAGCTCGACCTGTATCAAGAAGTATCTGGTGGCCGATCCGCTCGTGACGCGCTGCTCGATTCCGTACTGAACGAGCTCGTTCCTTTAACATTCGGTGTTCCTTTGGAAGGAACCTCTTTGCTGAAGTTGAGCGTTGGAGAGATCAACTTGGAGCCAGAGGAAATACAATCTGAGCTGTACCTAACCTCGATTCCTATCACCATTGAGTACACCACCTGATGTGATGCTCGCCAATCTCTAAACCGCAACCCGCCTCGGCGGGTTTTTATTTTTACTCGCTAACCACCCGCTCCGGCGGGTTTTTTATATCCGCATAGGAGATGCCCGCCATGGGTAAATTTGTTGATTCAGGCCTGCTGCTGGCAGGCGATGTTTTCATGTCTGAGATCCTGTCTGCCGGCGTGTATGGCCCGGCATCAGGGCCGATCAACGTCAGTCAGTTGCAACTGACACCGCCTACCACTGAAGAAAAGAGCCGCTCATCAAACAAGAAAGAAAGCTTCGGTCAGACATTGGATGCCGTTCAGGTGCCGAAGGATCCGGCTAAGGTGTCCATCAAGTGGGATACCGCCAGCAAGGCGCTGCTGGCCGATGCCGTTGCAGGTAAAGCGGAATCGTTTACCACGGTGGCAAAGACTGTGACGGATGAGGCTGTGACGCTGTCAGCTGGTGGCTACCTGGAACTGGCCAACCAGAACATCGACACCGCCAGTTGGTCTGTGAAGAAAGCCTCCGACAGTACCCCGCTGGTGGAGGGTACCGACTACGAAGTGAAGCGCGACCTGGGCTTGATTATGGCGTTGACCGAGGCGGCTGCTGTGGCTGTCAAGGTTTCCTACAAGACCAAAGCCGTTTCTGGGACCAAAGTTTCTGGCGCCACCGAGATTACCAAGCCGCGCCGCATCCTGGTGGATGGTGTCAACTTGGCAACCAACGAGCGCGTGCGCGTTGTCATCGAGCATGGCGTGTTTACCGCCAAAGGGGCCACCGACCTGATGAAGGGTGACTTCATTGAAGGCGAACTGGAGGGAACGCTGGTCACCCCGGCTGGCAAGACAGCGCCATGGACTATCGAAGTTTTTGACGTGGACTAAGTGTTCTATTTGCTAGGCCCGGTCTCCCGGGCCTAATTGTTACTGAAGTCTGAATGAGATAGCAGATTCCAGAATGTCTTTTTGTCTTTGATGGGACATTTGAATGTGGAGCAGTGCAGATTCAAGGTGATAGCGCCATGCAATCGCCTCCAGTCGGCATGCCTCCACGCTGTAACCCTCTCTGGCTAATTTGGTTAGCAATAAATTGATTGGCGATGGGCTATCCATCGAGTTAAGGACGGATGCTGGCACGGCGAGGGAATCCCCCTTTTTATGATTGAACTCATTGATCCGGCGCAGCGCTGGATTGTGAGCTAACCACCATTCAAGTGAGTAATTGATATCGAGCGGTGCCTTAACAGCGGGCACCTCTGGGCCGAGGAGTTCCCCTTCAAGGGTTAGTCTTGCCACCAGTGACAAAGCCTCGCAGAAGTTATCTGGCGATATCTCTTTATAGCTAGTCCCGAACTTTGACTTAATGGCCGACCAGCAGGTGATCGCCCCCTTGGCCTGTTTGTCTTTGGGTAAGCCTTCAACTCTGGCCTTCACCATTGTTTTGATGGTTTGCAGTTGCTCATTTGTGAGCTTGTCTGGAATGGCTTTGGGTTGTGACACTACGGCATCAATCTCGTGATCAAGCACATCCAGCACCCACTTGCGGAATTCCTTGGCCAGCTTGGTGCGAGAGAGCATGGCTAGTAGGTGAGCTCCACGCAAAGAGAAGATCCGAGTTTCTTGTTCTCCGCCTCCGGAAGGTAGTTTGATGACCGACGTCATGCGGTCGGTAAATTCATCCTGATGCTTCTGGTATACCTTATTCAGGAGATGTGGATTGCTGTACCCCAAGGCATCTCCGATCTGGAGATACCTAAGCCAAGGCTGGCCATTGCGATCGATGACGTTAAATTGAGTGTTTTGGAAAGTAAGTTGAGTAGTCATGGTGCGCCCCGTTTCTAAGCGGTTGACCACCATCGGAATTAATGGTGGCCGGGAGGTTAGAAACCGTGCACCCACGGCGGAGTTATTCCCCTTACGGGTATTATATTCCTCGCCCTCCCGGCCATAACAAACTGGCGCGGTGCCTGACCCTTGACGGATCTAAGGCATAAAAAATCCACGTCTGACGGGCGCGGTGGGTTCCGGGGTGCAAAAAGAGTTTCTACGCTCTTGGGTACCCATTCTGGGATAGCAGACTCTCTTCGTCAACTTTTGTTGTCTTATTCGGACAATAGATAGCCAAACAAAAGGGGGCACAATTACCCCCCCTATGACTGCTGAGTATTGATTATGAAGCAGGGGTTTTCATGTCAAATAGGTGATCATCGATTCTCGAAAGGGTCTCGTTTGCCTCCCTTATTTCTGATGAGATGTGTCCTGCAAATGTAACATCTTCAGACCAGTTAAATTCATTAGCTAATGAGTCAAGGCGACTCAAAAGTTCATGCATCGAGCTTAGCTCTTCATTCCATGCAAGCTCTGATCTGATGTCTTTAACCTCTGATAACACTTGATCAAGGGTGCTGCTGATACCTTCATTGATAGATATCAGCTTTTCAAGCAGGTGCTCCATGTTGGTCATATTTTCTCCGATGTTGATTGAATGGGTTGCCAAATAACTCCGGCGATCCAGCCTAACTGATCGGGTTGTCTTTGAAATATGGGCTTAGCTCAAATTGTCACTAGATTAAATTCCTTTACGCCATATCAACCCGCCGAGTGCGGGTTTTACTTTTTGGGGAGGCTAAATGGCATCCGGCAATAGCAGTGAAATTCAATTAAAGATCACAGCTCTCATTGATGGGCTGGTGGATGTAGCCAAGCTTATTACCGAGGTCGATAAGCTGGGTGGTCAAACCGCAGAATCTAGCGATGAAGTTGAACGCTTAGTTTCCACCCTGGATAACCTGCGCCAGCAGGACCAGCTGATCTCTGAATTCCAGACCCTGAAGAAGGGCACCGCTGATCTGAGCTCAACGCTGGATGAGGCCCGTACCCGAGCCACATCGTTAGGTAAGGGGCTGGCGGATTCCAAGCAGCAAGTGGCATCGACCAATGCCGAGTATCGTTCCAGCAAGACCGCTACCCAGGCGCTGGCCGACGAGTGGCAAGCTGCCAAGGTCAAGGTTGATCTGCTGACCAAGGGCATCAAAGACAGCGCCAGCCCAACTCGAGCGCAGCGTGATGAGCTGAAGGCTGCCGAGGAACAAGCAAAGCTGCTTGGCGAGCAATACAAGGCATCGAGCAAAGAGACCTCGACGCTCGAGAAGGCCATGCTCTCCACCAAGCAAGCGGTGAAGCAGCAGACCCGGGAGTTCAACGCTGCCCGTAAAGAGGTGAACCAGCTTGATGATCAGTACATCAAGCAGAGCGGAACCCTGAATGGTCTGCGCACCCAGTTGCAGCAGTCTGGGCTGAATACCAAACAGTTGGCCGCAGAGCAGCGGGGGCTCAAGGCTGCAACACAACAGGCAGAGCAGGAGATTGCTGGATTAGCGAAACAGCTACGCAATCAGGCAGGCGACCAGCAATGGGTGAATGAGCAACTCAAAGCTGGCGAGCAGCAACTGAAAGAATATGGACAAGCGGCCGACAAGACGAAAAACAGCACTGCTGAGCTTCATGAAAAAACAGGCGGTTTTACATCCAGCGTTGTTTCTTTGACTGGGAAGCTGGTTGCACTGGCTGGGGCTTATGTTGGAATCCAGGCGATTAAAGATAGCTTGGTGTCCTTGTTTCAAGCTGGAGATAAGGCGGAGCAGCTTGGCATTCAAATGACTGCCGTAATGGGGTCTATTGAGAACGGCCAACAGGCAACCGCATGGATCAAGAAGTTTGCTAAAGACACACCGCTCCAGCTGAATGAAGTCACTGAAACATTCATCAGGCTAAAGGCCATGGGCCTAGATCCTATGGATGGCACGATGCAGGCCGTTGTTGATCAGTCATCGAAGTTAGGCATCGGGTTTGAGGGGCTGCAGGGAGTAACACTTGCTCTTGGCCAGGCATGGTCGAAAGGGAGGCTTCAAGCCGAAGAGATGAATCAGATGATAGAGCGTGGCGTTCCCGTCATGGCTTTATTATCTCAAGCCACTGGCAAAACGACTGCAGAGTTACAAGCCATGTCGCAAAGCGGCCTGCTAGGTCGCGATGCTATCAAGGCTTTGATTTCGGAGATGGGTAACCAGTCTGTCGGCGCAGCAAATGCGCAAATGAGCACTATGTCTGGGCTGCTGTCAAATCTGGGAGATAGCTGGACCGAGTTCAAAACATCGATAGCCAATGCTGGCGCACTTGAATGGGCTAAGAATCAGCTCCAAGAGCTGAGCAATACCATCAACCAGATGGCCAATGATGGTCGCCTACAGCAGTACGCAAAACAGGTATCTGATTGGTTGGTAACAACCGGAGAAGCCACTAAGCAGTTCATTCTGGATATTGGCGGCAGTTTCGATGGGTTAATCGCAGGAACAAATGCTGCGGTACAAAGCCTCAGAATTGTATTCAACCTGTTCACTGGTACGGTAAAAGGTCTTGCTGTTGAGCTGTTAAAGCCAACGTATGCCATCGCGAAAATATTGGATAGTGTGGCTGCTCTTTCTGAGGCCATGGGCCAGAACGGACTAGCAGGAAAGATCCGGGAATCATCTGGATTGATGAAGGCCGAGTACAACGCCTTCGCTACCTCTCTTCAAGAGGATGCGAATGACATCATTGATGCCACATCCAAAATGGCTGGTGGGCAAGAAAGCGCGTCAGTGATCATGGCGAAGGCCATGCAGAAAACAGAGGAGCAATCCAGGTCAAGCATTGGCGCTATTCAAAGCCACTATCGTGGTTTGCGAGAAACGACAGAGCAGACTAATTCGGCAATCTCAGATCTATTCGCAAAAGCAGGTATTGATCTCGAACAAGCATCTGGCCGGGTTAGCTCAACTGTTCAAGATTTTGTTTTTGGTTTGACCGCTATTGCTAATTCAGCGGAGGTCAACGGGCAAGCTACTAAAGCGTATTTAGATAAGGCATTTGATTCCGCGCATAACGTTGCGGAAATAAAAGCTCTGACGGACGGCATGCAAGAGCTGCATGACAAGGGGAAGCTCGTTGGTCAGCCATATATCGATTCATTGGCTCAGGCCACTGAGGCGGCTAAGAAGCTTTCTAATGAGTCCGCCGCAGGGGCTGTTATTTACATCGACTTGCTTAAGCTGCAAAAGGAAGCCGCCAAGGATGCTTATACCACCGGTAAAATATCTGCTGAGGAATATAAGCAGACGGTTGGCAAGGTTAATAAGGAGCTGGAAAAGACCAATAAACAGCAGAAGGCAAATGCCGATGCGGCTGATGAAACGGGGTCTGCGTACCAGCAACTTGGGATTAAGTCGGCTGCTGCTTTGCAGGAACTGGCTGCCAAAAACAAGGCCGCGTATAACTCGGTAAGATTGATGAATGATAGCCTAGCCGTCCAACGTCAGGCATTTCTGGTCTACGCCGAATCAGAATTGGAGGCCGCGGCTGCGACGGGTCGATATGCCGATGCTTCGCTTTATGCCCAAGCAGCTACGCTGGGACTATCAGATCAACTAGTAACTTTAATCCAATCGATTGATTCCACAGGTTCCAGTGCCGACCAGACCAGTGAGCAGTTGCGTGAATTGCTGCGCCTTCAGAATCAAGTAAATGGAACTGGAGAAAAACCCCAGAAAACCGTCACCGAGCAGAATGCTGAGAACATTCAAAAAGCCATGGAGGCGACCAGAGCAGGGGCTCAGTCCGCTGCAGCCTACATCGGCAACTACAGCTCTGCTCTGCAGCAAATGGCCAAGGACATGAGCGCCCAAACTGAGTCCATGATGAGCAACATCATGGGCTGGACACGGGGTAGTACTGAAGCCAGTAGCGCTATTACTGTGCTGAATCAAAAACTCGCTGACAACGCTGCACAGTGGCGGGAGATCCGCTCCGCAGTCACCCTCGATGACATTCAGGGGCATATCAAAGATCTGGGGTTGGCCTATCTGGCATCCGAACGGGCCTATCTCAAGCAGGCACTGGCCGCCGAGAAGATGACGGCTCAGCTGACTGATGTCGATAACGTCACTGCCAAGACCGTCAAACGTGCTGAAGGGCTGTACAAGAACCTGGACATGCTGGACGAACAGGACTTATCCGGTCTGAAATCGGCGATTGATGCTGCCAGATCGAAGATGGAGGCGCTGGAGGATAGCGCCAAGTCGACACTCAATAGCCTGCTGGATGAGTTAGACCAGTACAACGGGGCTCTGGATGCCGTAGAGAAGCGAGACTATGAAACCAAAATGGCCTCGCTGAAGCAGCAGCTGGAAATTGCAAAAGCCGCTCAGGACTCGCAAGCCATAGCTGATCTGAAAAAATCGATGGGGATCCTGGAAGAGCTACACAAGAAAAAGATGAGTGACATTGCTGAGGAGGCTGCCGCCAAAAGAGCTGCCGCCGCCGAGGAAGCGGCCAGCGCCGCCAAGTCGTCATCATCCAGCAAGAATACCACTACGCCTACGGCGGATAGCTCGACCTCGAAAACCACGTCCGCCGCAAAAGAAGACCGGTCAATAGTCGAGATCAAAATGGGCGGGAAGACTGCGGTGATACCAACCACTGCAGCCGGTAAATCTGATCTGATGGACATGCTCGAGCAGCTTGCTAACGCACAGGGGTTATCACTGACATGAGCCAAACACTGAATGGTCTACCGCTGGGCCAGGGTGAAAACCTGATCTGGAGTGACGAGCTGGACTGGACGCCGCTGGAACAGACAAAAACCTACGGACAGACCGGGGAGCTCTTGCAGCAGAGTGGAGTGAAGAAGGGTGGCCGACCGGTAACCCTGACCGGCGATTGGGTGACACGGCAACAGCTGGATGCCCTGATCGCGACCCAACTGCTGGGTACCCCGTTGGCGCTGGTTCTGGGCACACGGACCCTCTCGGTTTATTGGGATGCAACGCAAAAGCCCATCGAGGCCGCGCCGCTCACCCCAGTTACTGAGCCGTGGGAAGATCCCGAACTGCAATACGAAGTCACCTACCGATTCTTCACCGCCGAATAACCAAGCCGCCGAAAGGCGGTTTTTCATTTAAGGATGCAGCATGACTATCCAATCCTCCGATCTCGTTTTGCTCGAATCAGAACGCATGACCGATGAGGCCTCCGGCGGCGGGCGGCCGACTGGGCGCGCGATCCCGGATAATACGCTCAACGCCATTTTTCAAAAGACCAGCCGCCGGGATCGCACCGAGGGCCGCAGCAACCTGACCAAGGTTTTTTGTGCCGTTCGCACCGCCACTGCCGAAGCCTACCAGGGCAGCCACTTTGCCGTTACCCGCGATGCTGAGGATGCCCATATCAATGTGGTCTGCTTGCCGGGTACCCCCACTGATACCCGCGCTGAGGCCAGGGCACGCATTGAGGCATATCTGGTACCAGGTGTGTTCAGCAACCTCTATTTGCTGGGCGATCAGTACGCTGGCCAACGCACCATCCTGTTGTACCAGGAGACCAAAGAGCAGCTGCCCGAGCTGGGCTCCACCCTGTACCTCAAGCAGTTGGATAAGACCGGTGCTGTCGTCGCCACCGACTACGTCAAAATCAAAAGCTACGACGCCGAGATCCGCCAATTCACTTACGAAAAGGGTGGCGAGTTCTTCACCATCACTCGCCGTCAGCTGACAGTCAAGTTGGCGGGAAAGCTGCGGATCAATCTCGTCGGCGGGACTCCATACCCGACCGGCACGGCCGTCAGCGGCGATACACCTGCCGCCAAGGTTTACTTCACCAACGTGGCGGATACCGCCCAGTTCTATGGCGTGTCAGCTCTGGCGCAGGCGGCAGTGGCGGGCAGCGCATCGGTCCGCGTCAAGGATGTCTATAAGCCAATCGTGCCCAGCGCCTACTCCGAGACCAACGTCATCGAGCAGCAGGCGCTCTCAGATCTGGCACAGCTGGCCGCATCTGGCCCGGCGACCTCGGCGGCGCTGACGTTCGCTCTGGTAGCAGGCAACCAGAGCCGATCGTTTATGCCGCGCATCCCGATGCGGGGTGCGGTGCTGACTATCGACGGTGGCGTCTATAAGGATGATGGCTCCGGTAATTTCAAGTTCGTCTCCGGTGCTGACAATTTCAGCCAGATCACCCTGTCCTATGAGTCCGGCCAGATCGATGCTTATCGCAAGACGAGCGTGTTCACCAGTGGCGCCCAGATTGCCTACACCCCTGCAGCTCGCATGATTGGCGCGGCGGTGAGCGTCGAGAAGGAAGTCACAGTGGCCAACCGCACCTTCAGTTGGTCCTGGTCCTATCCGAACAACCCGCCGGAAGCCGGCTCTGTGGTGATCTGGTACCGCAGCTTGGGCAAGTGGCAATTGATTCAGGATGATGGCACTGGCCGCTTGACCGGTGCCGGTACCGGAACAGTTACCGCGACCGGCACCATCTCGGCCACCTTCAGTACGCTACCGGATGCCGAAACCAGCATAGTGCTGATGTTTTTGCCCATTGGCGCTCTTGAATACACGTCTCTGGCTGGCGCCATCACGGTTGCCAAAAAGCAGAACCTAGCTCTGCCCTATGTGCCGCAGCCTGGCACCTTGGCGATCACCTGGACCTCTGGCGGCCAGAGCAAAACCGTTACTGATAACGGCAGCGGGGTACTGGCAGGGGATCTGACCGGCGCAGGCTCTGTCAGCTATGCCGGTAAATCAGCCACGTTTGTGCCAACCGGGCTCCCTGATGATGGCGTGTACCATATCGCCTATACCCGTGGTCCGTACCGTCTTGCCAACGTCACCATCCCGGATGATGCAGCCACAATGGCAACATTCGATGCCGGGGCTCCGCTGTCACCGGGCAAAACGCTGGTGCGTTATCCGTTACGCCGCCGAACTTCAACTGGCTCGCCGGAAACCGTGATGATCGCCTTGACCGATGATGGCACCGGCAAACTGCTGCGGGATGGGGTACAGGTTGGGACTATCGACTATGCCGCTGGTACCGGCTCATTCACCTGGGCCAAAGAGTACACCTACACCGTGACAAGCTATATGTTTACTGGTCTGGCGATGCAGAAGCAAAAAGAGACCATCACCGCTACCGAGTTGAACGGTGGTGCGGGGACGCTGGAAGGGCTGCCAACCAATCAGGCAGCTGGGGTGTCCGAGAACATCACGGTGAACATGCCGGAGCTCTCGTTCTCCCTGGCGGCACCGAATTTGGTATCCGGCAGCTTGATGTTCACCGATGGCGGCAACATCTATATCGAGCGTGACGGCATATTGTGGAAGAACCCGGATAGCCGAACCGGAGCTGGTAGCCGTGTTGGCCGCGTCGAATTGGCGGCTAGTCGGGTCGTGATGAGCGATGCCAAGGGTGTCACCGGGAATATCCAGATCAATGCCGGTGTTGGATTGGTTTCTCGGCCATATATTTCCAGCGCAGTCTGGAAAACCCCAGGTGCTCCTCTCAAATCAGGTGGGCTGGAGATCAAAGCCATATCGGCCACTGGGTCGACTCTGATTGCCAGAGATCCAGGCACCGGCGCTCTAGCTGGAACGCTGGGCACCGGGAACGCTGATATCTCCATGGGGTTGATCTCCATGCAGTTTGCGGAGGCGGTTGAGGCGGGCAGTCTGACCTACTCGACCATCATCCTGACGGCTATCCCGCTCGACTCGGATGCTATCGGCATCGACCCGGTGCGCCTGCCGCCCGATGGCAAGGTGCCAATATATCAAGATGGAGTCGGCGTAGTCATTGGCCACACCGGCACCATCGACATCGGCACTCCGACTGCGGGACAGGTGATTGATTGCGGCCGCGACTACCTTGCCGAGGTCTGGATCACTGACTCTACGGGCAGCAAGCTGGCGGTCAATCAGTACACCGAAAACCGGGATACCGGCATTATCACCATGGCCAGCCCGCTGTCGCTGATTGATGCCGCCGGTACCGCACTGATTCCACCGCTCACCCTGCATCACCGCATCGAGCACCGCAGCCTGGTGCAGGATGTACAGCCGAACGGCGATCTGACGCTGGCCATCCCGCTGGCCCAGGATTATCCAGCCGGGACTAGCTATGTCAGCTCCTACATCCCGCAGGGTGATCGCTACGCCAGCTGGAGTGATCTGTTCACCCAGCAGTCGTGGGATGCCAACAACCCGAACTGGACCGACTCGCCAGTTGGCCCGGAACTACTGGCCGACTACAACGTGATCGATTACCCCATTGAGGTCAGCAATCAATCGACGGTAGATGATGAGTGGCTGATCAAGTTCACCTCGACCACAACATACGATCTGATTAGCAGAGACCGAGGTCTGATAGCCTCCAGCAATATCACCACCGATTTGATGCCCAGCAACCCCAATACTGGCACGCCATATTTCACCATACGCAAGGGTGGTTGGTCGGCGGGATGGGCTACCGGCAACGTGGTGCGCTTCTCCACCCGCTCGATACTGGCTCCCGTATGGCTGCTGCGTTGCGTCAGCATCGGCGTGGCCACGCATCCGGATGACCGTTTCGAATATATGCAGTATGGAGACGCGGATTGATGACCAGAACGCTCTCTTATCGCGCTATCGACAGCCAAGGGCAGCCCGTTTCAGGCTGCCCGGTTGTCATCATGACGCGCAAACCACTGCCGATCCCGGCGACCACGCCGCCGTTGGTTGGCCGTTATGTGCTCGGCACCGTGGTGACTGGTGCCGATGGCAGTTGGTCATTTGATACCGATGCCGACGGGCCTCTGATGGCGGTGGCCTGGGATCCGAATAACAGCACACTCCAGCCCCTGGTGCTGGAGCCGGTGGAGGGGTGATAGATGGCGACCACGGATTATTTGCAAGGCAGCGGTAGTAGCATCGATCCCTACATCATCCATTCCATTGCTGCAGCTGTTCAGTGGTTTGGGACGGATATTTTTACTACGCCAAAGCTCTATGCAGAACTGGTGACGGATGTAGATTTAACCGGATACACGTTTAGCTCAACCGCCATAACATACGGGCAATTGCAAGGTAACGGCCACACGATTACGGCGCTTAAACACTTTGCCGGCGGGGCTCATCATTGCGTTTTTTTTCGCTGCAAGTTCATTAGCATAAATACACAAAACACCTATCCATTCCAGTCCCCCTCTGCAGCAAATTTCACAGATTGTGCTTTTTGGGGGGGGACGTTTGGATGCTGGTCAGCGACAGCAGTCTTTATCTTGGCGCGATGTATATTTTCTGGTGTCACCTGGAAAAACACAAAAACCACAGGGGTCACGGTAACAAACTGTTTCATTTTGCCGCCATCTGGCTACTCTATCCCGCCACAATTTACCAATCTAAGCAGTTCAGACAGCGCCTATGAGGCCAGCAATTATGCCAGCTTTGATAGCGAAAACTGGGAAATAGATGGCACGAGCGCTCCCAGGCTAAAACAACAGAATACCGCTGCACTGACTCAAGCCTATGTCGTCGAAGGCACCACCCAGGTGGGCGGAGTGGCCAAGTCACGTACCGTGAGCGTACATAGCCCGCTGGACTTGCACCAATTCGCCAGTATCAAAAGCGATGCCGATGACGGCAGCTATTTGCTCAACTGCGGCTACTACACCGACCATGTGGCGGTGGTACATCGTGACGACTATGGCAAGCTGCTTGTGGCTAGCAAGGCCTATGCCCTGGGGGAGCGCATCCACCCGGCCACGCCGAACGGCTACGCCTACGAATGCACCAAAGCTGGCACCAGTTCAGCTACTGAGCCAACAAATTGGCCGACAGCTGGAACGTTAACCAGTGGTTCCGCAATTTTCACCGCGCAGCCAGTTTATAAACCTGAAACGTTTATTGCTGTTCCAGTCTTGTTTGATTTAGTAACAGGGTTGCCGGTATGAGTGCTCCCTATCTGACGCCTGAATTAGCACTGAATTGTAATAGCGATGTCAGTGATATTCCGTATGTGGCCATTCCATGGAATACCGCCAACAGCAATGTCACGGACTGGATAGAGAAAGTCTATATCGGGCGCATCCTCGGTACCGTGCGTATCGATGGCAACCCGGCACAGCGGGAAATTGTGGTGGTGTCGGCGCAGACAGAAGGTGCGGCCGTTCTTGCCACGGGGACATCATCACTCAGCACAGGCGCCTACGATATCAGCTGGAATACCTACACTGGGCCAGTTCTGGCCATGTTGCTGGATGATCTCGGTGTTGAGTGGGAGCCGGACACCTTCTATCAGCAGGGCACATTGATTTACCCGCGCGCCTGGAACGGCTGGCAGTATGAATGCGTCTCCGGTGGCACAGGACCAACGGACGAGCCGGTATGGTGGGCTGGCGAGGGCGTTACCGCCATCATCGGCACGGCCATATTCAAGGCGCGGCAGTATATTTCGGCCCAGGCTCATGGCCTGATCCAGCCGATCGTTGAGGAGCACTGATGGCCTATTCAGCACCTCCGGCCAATGCCGTTGATTTCAGTGTCACGCGCCGCCCAGCTCGCTTGCATCGAATTCCTGGCCTGATCGGCGTCATGCTGATGGATGGGCCATTGATCCCGCCTGGGGCGCCCCGCCTGCGCCGCCGAGCGATAGCCGCTTGGGTGCCTGCAAGTGAACTGGATGTGGTTGGCTGCCAGCTCATGACCGGCATGGCCATCTGCGATGCGCGCCGTGGTGAGCGACTGCAGCTGGCAACCCCACAATCCACGGAGGGCTCTTTGGGATGGAGTGCGGCTCGTTGTGCCGATCTGCGACAGAGCGAACAACAGCAACTGGGCTCCGTCATCCAGCTACCACCCGTACTGGCCTGTTGGTCTGCCGCTCGGCAGCTCGATGCCCGGCTTGCAGCGGCCTGGTCTGCTGGCGCGCCAGTGCCCGCTGTCATCGGCACTCAGCACCTGCAGATATTGGCTGCCCGTGATCGCCGTGGTGCGGATGTCAGCTGGTCGGTGAACTTGCGCGATAGGCCGTTCGATCCGCGCTATGACCTTGCGCCACCGCTGCATATGCTGCCGGTCATCGGCCAATCGATACCGTTTGCCGATGGCTATGTCGCGCCAGCGGCCAATGCTGTCGATTTCAGCTTTAACCACGACACGACCCCACGATCGATCTACCCGCGCAACAGCGCCCCGCATACCGCCCTGCTGGGCCAATTGGACGAGCGTGACGGCGTAGGCCATGGGCGCTGGGGAGCCGGAGCCTGGTACTCCCACGGCGGCTATCCCAGCTGGGGTGACGACTCCGGCGGCGAGATAGGCCAACTTGATCCACCCATTCCCCCCAAAGAGGCGCCATACCACATCATGAACAGTCTCGCGTGTTATGCCGTAAATGGTTCCGAGCGGGTGGCTATCATCCCAAGCGCCATGAGCATCAAACAGCTGATCGAGAATTATGCATGGGAGTTCACCGGCACGCTGATCGGCAAGACTGCTGTTAACTTTCTGAGTGCCGATGCCAACGGGCCTAAGCACCTGGAGGTGACGATCAACGGATGGACTTGGTTATTTGCAGTCAAGTCGTTCAAGAAGAGCAGTAGCTTGGCGGATGAACAATACAGCTTTACCGCCTACAGCCGATCTTACTTTCTAGCCTCAGAAATGGTCGGCACAACAACCGTCACCCTGGGGGCCAGCATTGGCGCCTGGCAGCTGGTTGAACAGTTGTTATCGCCACTGGGGTTCACTCTTGAGCGACCTAACCCTGCAGAGTGGGTGCAGACGCCAGATTGGATCTTGGAGGCCGGTTCGGCCAGCTGGGTATCGGTGCCGCCGATGACTGTGATTGCTGATATAGCGGCGGCGGCTGGTGCTGTGGTTACGCCCCATATGACCGAGGATAAGCTCATCATCACGCCGCGCTATCGCGTGAGCCCATGGGACTGGGAAACAGCGCCAGATTCGGCGTGGTCGCACTTGATCCCTGAGGCGATGATCCCGACAGAGACCTCCGAGGCCCAGCATAGCCCGCAGTTGGAGCGGGTGCTGATTGCTGGGACCACCCACGGGGTGGTCACCGAGGTGGTCCGGGCTGGAACGGCTGGCAGCGTCAGCGCCGCGGATATATCAGATCCGCTGGCTCAGTCGGTAGTGGTCAACGCAGAGCGCGGCCGGAATGTTTTGGCTGAGTCTGGCTCGATCGTCCTGATGACCGGTCAGCTCCCGCTGATGCCACCCGGGCAATCCCCTGGGCTGCTGGTACCAGGGCAACTGGTCAAGGTTCTGAGGGAAGACGGCAAGGTATCCCGAGGGCTGGTGCTGGAGAACGCCATCAACCCGAACGGGGTGTCCAGTGTCTGGCAGAACGTGAGTCTGGAGGTGCATGTTGGCGACAACTAATCCATGGAAGCGGATGCAGGCCATCCTGCAGCAGACAGTTCGCTATCGGGCCGAGGTGGTATCAGTCGATGAGATACGCGGTACCAGCTATGTCGAGCTGAGTAGCGGCACCCGGATCAATGTCACGGGCACCAGTGCCACAGCGGGCAGTCAGGTAATGGTTACCGATGGGGCCATCACCGCCACGCTTCCCAACCTTCCATTCTCGAGGGTCGAGATTTAAAGCAACCATGCCGCCGAAAGGCGGTTTTTTTATGCCGATAAGGAGCCGCCTATGGGCAAGCCTACTCTGAACAATGTCACGTTACCGCAGGGCGTTTGGACCAATCTTTACACCGCCATCAGTCAAGTAAAGGGCTCTGCCGTTGCCCCTGGCACTCCAATTGGCGTTCGCCTAGTGCAACGTGGTCACCTGCAACTGAATGTAGGGGCAACCCAGCCAACTGCTGACAGTGGCTATGAGCCGCTCCGGGATTTCGAGTATTCGGAGAACGAGCAAGGGGATCCTGGTTTTTGGGCCATGCCGCCGTTTGGGGATGTAACTGTGAACCTCAAGGAGGTCTGATATGGGGATCCGCAACCCGCGTCAGCTGGCATGGAAGGCAGTTGCAAGCCTGATACCACAGAACACGAAGATAGCCATTTTGGGTGATAGCCGGACAGCCCAAAACAGCTCGGTTGCATCCGGCGTCGAGAATTACGGTTATCTATTCTGGGCTCGTTTTTTGAGTCGGCAACGGGTTACCTATGACCATGCCCACAACTATGGCGTCGGGGGAGATACAACCACGATGATGCTAGCTCGGCTAGCAGCAGTATGTGCATCACCTTGCTCGGTAGTTGTGTTCCTGGGCTCCACAAATGACAGGACCGCATCTAACCCTGCCATGTCAGCGGCCGATAGCATTGCCAACATAGATACGATCATCAGAGCAATAACCGCTGCCAAGAAATGCCTAATTCTGGTCGCTGAGACCCCGCGGGGTGATTCAACCAACACGGACAAAGCGCTCACCGGCCAGGCTCTTGCCGATCATAAAGCCGTGCGTGCCTGGTGCTTGCTGCAACAGGGGCGGCCTGGGGTCATCGTTGTTGACCCATGGTCTGATATGGCAGATCTGGTCAACGCCGCCAGTGGCCCTGCTAAGACAGGGCTGTTCCATGATGGGTTGCACCCGGCCGCAGCGGGTGCCTATCTATTGGGAAGACCGATCGCAGCCGCACTGATGTGCCTATTCCCGTCAACTCCTGCTATTTTGCCGCTTTCAAACGACCCTGCTGGCAAGTGGATCAATGCCAATCCATTACTGACAGGGACTGCAGGCACGCTTGGATCTGGTGGGTCTGGCCCCATGGCGACCGGCTATTCAGGCGCTAACGCTTCATCATCGGCGGCCTTAACCAGGACATATACCAAGTTGGCAGATGGCTCTCAGCAGGTGGTTATCGGAGGTGGGGCAGCTATAGGTGCGGCATCCTCCGTCGACTTATTACGTCTTATCGGCCTGCAGGCGGCTACGGCTGGCCGTACGGTTGGAGCAGTTGCCGAGATCGAGATTGCCCCGGGATCAGTCAATTTGATGAGCGTCCAGCTCGGGTTTCAAATCACGAACGCTGATAGCACAACCACATACATGTGGGATGGCGATCGGTATGCCGGAGCCAGTGTGCTTCCGCCCGACCAGCTCAAGGGGGTTCTTTGCATCCCCGCATTTGCAGTGCCTGCCGGGATCACTGATTTTCGCCTGCGCCTCACTGCGTATGGAGTAGATAGCGCCGCAGTAGCAGCCCAGATCGTGATCAAATCCATTGGCCTCAAGTACGTAGAGTAAGTAAAGGGCCTGTATCTGCGAATCCAAACGACAAAATCGCCTTGAAATGAAACGTGTTTTTTTTGCGGCAGATTGTTTGATTTGTCGCATAAATCGCCGTTTTATCACTATTAGTGATAATGGCTGCATTTAATTTCTTTAAAAATAATGCCTTACCAGCATAACGCAGTAAGCGCTTATTGATTTATGTTTGCTTAAAGACCCCTATTTAAGCAGATGAAGGCGGCTTTATTTTGCAGTTTGACTCGTTGTTTATGATGGACGCTGATTTTTTGAAAAAATAGATACCGCAGGGCTTGATCAGCTCTGTATTCGCTGTGTATAAATATGCAGTGTTTTAGAGGGTGACGCGGTGCTTGCAGATCTTGCTGGACAGTCAAGCACCGCGTCGAACGCAACATAGAGGAGCGCTCAATGGCTGATGATACAACGGACGGTGAATACAATCATCAAAATCACAACGGTTCTGATGACGAGATGACAGATGAACAACACAGAGATGCGCTGTGGGGTATTTACGAAGAGCTGGATAAGAGGGTTGGTTCGGTGTGTTCCTCGAATATCACGCCGCAAGACTACGCCAGCACTGATAGATTTTTAGGTGAATTGAGGGTATTGATTAACCAAATACCTCTCCACATTTAATGTTGTGGGCCAAACATGGCCCACTCTATGCGGTGCGCTCGAACGGCACCACATTCCCTCCGGCTGCGAAAGCGGTCAACCGGATCAGCCATGCCTCATAGGCCTGGCGCTGCTCATCCAGATAATCATATTTATCGTACACCTCCCAAACCCCGCCTAGTTTGTGCCCCAGCATTTTTTCAGCGATGTGAGGTTGTGTCAGTGTGGAGAAGTTGGTTCTCGCAGTTCTCCGCAGGTCATGCATGGTCCAGTGCCGCATGTCGAATCGCCTGATTAACCGCTGCGGGAGTCTTGTCGGTGCCTGTTCCGTCATGACACCTCCAGCTGGCGTGTTGAATACGAACTCGCCAGAGCTCAACGCCATGGCTTCCTGCAGTAGATCGATGGCCAACTGAATCAATGGTCGGCGGATAGGGCGCTTCAGGTTCTTCGTGAGATCAGCTGGAACTGTCCAGATGCCAGCCTCAAAATCAAAATGCTCTGGTCTGGCCAAGCGCAACTCTACAGTTCTGCAGCCAAACAACATCAGCAGTTGGGTCAGTAGCTGGTTTTTCCTGCTGATTTGGGTTTCCTGCAGTCGCCCCCAGAGGATGCCTAGTTCTGTTGGTGATAGTACCCGGTCCCCCTGCGACCGCAGCACCCCGAGGTCGCGCAGAGTGAGGGTGTAGATAGGGTTGTTTGTAATGGTCTGCCGGTTCTGACCAAAGGCCACAGCCTGCTTTGCATCAGCGAGCAGTTTGTCAGCAATTCCCATTTTCCCATCATCTACCAGGCCATCAAATATCTTGAGCCAGTGACGGCGCTCAGTCTGCTCAGCGGGCAGATCACCGATTGCTGGGAACACATGCCGCTCGAACCGTTTGACGATGGGTTCGACGCGCTTGCGGCGTTTGCTTAGATATCTGTCGAACCATTCCCTGATGACCTGCTCATTCGTCACAGCCCCAAGCTTGGCGCCAAACTCTAGGCGCCGAACGGTAAGCGGATCATCTCCCCGGGCCAGCACAGCCTTCCAGCGTAACATCTCATCCTTTGCCACTTTAATGCTGGTGGCAGGGTATGAACCCAGATCCATCTTGTGCTGCTTGCCACCCCAGCTATAGCGCATCTGAAAAATAACTTTTCCCGCCGGTGTGATGCGCACCCCAAGCCCACTCCGATCAGTAACCTCAGTGCGTGACTCTCGCTGCTTACCGAGTTGGGCATCGAGCCACTTGGCGGTGACAGTTATGGATGACATGGGTAAACCTCTGTTTCTGTGGCTAGCCTGTGGCTAATTGGCAGCTGCTGGAGCTTTCGCCAGCCTTCGCTCATCTTCTGAACTAACGGTACACGATCAGGGAAAAGATCAGTATTAAAAAGGCCTTAGGGGTTGAAGGCTTCCGCAATCCGCGTTAATCTGCGCCTCGCAAAACAAGCGGGTGTAGTTCAATGGTAGAACTTTAGCTTCCCAAGCTAATAGCGTGGGTTCGATTCCCATCACCCGCTCCAAGTTACTGCCGTGCGGGCATCGTATAATGGCTATTACCTCAGCCTTCCAAGCTGATGACGCGGGTTCGATTCCCGCTGCCCGCTCCACGTTTTACCTCGCTTCATTCTCCTTTTTCTCTGATACGCCATCGACTCTTCGTCGAATGCTGGCCGTTTCCATCGTCTTGATCCCGATGCTAGAATAGCCGCCATTTCGTTTGGCCCGCTGTCATGGGCACTACCACAAACAAGGCATCCAGCATGAAAGTCAAAACCCGTTTTGCCCCCAGCCCTACCGGCTTCCTGCACGTCGGCGGCGCTCGTACCGCGCTCTATTCCTGGCTGTTCGCCCGTCATCAACAAGGTGAGTTCGTCCTGCGCATTGAAGATACGGATCTGGAGCGTTCGACCCAGGAGGCCATCGACGCCATCATCGAAGGCATGAACTGGTTGGGACTGAATTGGGAAGAGGGTCCTTACTATCAGACCAAACGCTTTGACCGCTATAACGCCATCATCGATGAGATGCTGGCCGACGGTCGTGCTTACAAGTGTTACTGCTCCCGTGAACGTCTGGATACCTTGCGTGAAGGCCAGATGGCGGCCGGCGAGAAGCCGCGTTATGACGGTCGTTGCCGCGACGGTCACGAGCATCATGCTGATGATGAGCCGTGCGTGATCCGCTTCCGCAACCCGCAAGAGGGCGTGGTGAGCTTTGATGATCATGTGCGGGGCCGCATCGAGTTCGCCAACAGCGAGCTGGATGATCTGATCATCCGCCGTACCGATGGCGCGCCGACCTACAACTTCTGTGTGGTCATCGATGACTGGGACATGGAAATCACCCATGTGGTACGGGGTGAAGATCACGTCAACAATACGCCGCGGCAGATCAACATCTACAAGGCCTTAGGCGCCCCGGTTCCGGAGTTTGCCCATGTGTCGATGATCCTGGGCGATGATGGTACCAAGCTTTCCAAGCGTCATGGCGCCGTCAGCGTGATGCAGTATCGCGATGATGGCTATCTGCCCGAGGCCCTGCTCAACTATCTGGTGCGTCTGGGTTGGTCCCATGGCGATCAGGAGATCTTCACCCTGGCGGAGATGATTGAACTGTTCAGTCTGGATGCCATCAGCAAGTCCGCTTCGGCCTTCAATACCGACAAGCTCAAGTGGCTGAATAACCACTACATCCGTAGTCTGGACCCTGTGTATGTGGCCAAACATCTGGAATGGCACATGGCCGACCAGAAGATTGATTACAGCCAAGGACCAGCCCTGAGCGCCGTCGTGACCCTGCTGGCCGAGCGCTGCCATACTCTGGTGGAGATGGCGGGTCAGAGCCGCTACTTCTTCGAAGAGTACGAAGCCATTGACGAAGCCGCCGCCAAGAAGCACCTCAAGGCCGCCGCCCGCGAGCCGCTGACGGTGATCCGCGACAAGCTGGCTGCGCTGACGGACTGGGAGGTTGAGCCGCTGCACCATGTCATCCAGAGCACAGCCGATGAGCTGGGTCTGGGTATGGGCAAGGTCGGGATGCCGCTGCGGGTTGCCGTGACGGGTCTGGGCCAATCACCTTCCATCGACGCCGTGATGCAGTTAGTGGGCCGTGAGCGCGTTCTGGCGCGGCTGGATCGGGTCATTGCCCAATTGGCGAGTCTGGCCGAATAAGCCGACATTTCAGGCTGTTGAATGCAAACCCCGGCATAGTCCGGGGTTTTTTGTGCCGTTATTTTTGATATGGGGGCGGCTTTGGGTTACCCCTTGTGCAGTTGTTGGCCGACCGTGCCGGGAGAGACATTTTTTTGTTGACACATTTCGGTCTGCTGCCTAATATGCGCCTCGCTTGTCGAGTGGTGACACTTGAACAGCCGTCTGGAAACCAGCCAATCCAGATGTGTCGTCGAAGATTCGATAGACGGGTAGTGGGGTTATAGCTCAGCTGGGAGAGCGCTTGCATGGCATGCAAGAGGTCCGCGGTTCGATCCCGCGTAGCTCCACCAAATGTCTCGAATTGTCCGATGATTGCACCAGTGATACGTGTACAGCACGTTGATCTGCCCTGTAGTGGGGTTATAGCTCAGCTGGGAGAGCGCTTGCATGGCATGCAAGAGGTCCGCGGTTCGATCCCGCGTAGCTCCACCACTACAAATTCCCGGCGAATGGCTCCGATAGGAATCATTCGACAGCAACATCTTTGTGGGGTTATAGCTCAGCTGGGAGAGCGCTTGCATGGCATGCAAGAGGTCCGCGGTTCGATCCCGCGTAGCTCCACCACTTTCCAGTCAACTGTCGATGATGGTTGAACCTCTGATTTGGGGTTATAGCTCAGCTGGGAGAGCGCTTGCATGGCATGCAAGAGGTCCGCGGTTCGATCCCGCGTAGCTCCACCAAATCAACAAAAAGCCCGTCCTGATGACGGGCTTTTTGTTGTCTGCGATTTAACGGCCTGCCGTGTTACGCCGACTCATGGGGCGGACGAGGTAAGCGGATGATGAGCCGTAAGCCGCCCTCGGCGGCATTCTCGGCCCGTATGCTGCCGCGATGCGCTTCGATGGCTCGTTTGGCAATGGCCAGCCCCAGGCCATGTCCCCGGGTGTCTCCGGCATGGTGAAAGGGCTCGAAGACCTCTTCCAATAATTCAGCCGGGATACCAGGGCCAGTATCTTGCACCATGATCAGATACCAGGCCGCCTCTTCGGTGAGGCTGACGGTCACCCGTGAACCGGCCGGGGTGTGTTGCAGGGCATTGCGCAACAGGTTGTCGAAGGCACGCCATAACAGCTCGCTCCGACAGGCCAGCACACACTCGTCAGCCGTGGCGATATGCAGGCTGATGAGGTGGCTGTCGTTTTCGAAGCGGGCATCCTCCACCAGACTCTGCAGCAGGGTTACCAGATCCAGATAATCCTCCTGGGGCTGGGGGACGCCCGATTCGAGACGGGCCAAGGTCAGCACTTCACCGATCATGCCCATCCAGTCGCACCGTCTCATGCTCCAGCCGTTCCAGCATCTCCGGCAGACGCTCCGGGCTTTGACGAGCCAGACCAATGGCCACCTGCAGGCGGGCCAGAGGCGAGCGCAGATCGTGGGAGATATCATGCAGCAGCCGTCGCTGGGTGTTGAGTAACTGTTTGAGCTGCTGCGCCATCTTGTCGGCATCCTGACCCAGCTCACCCAACTCATCCCGTCGATTGCCCATCTGGTGGCGAATGGTTACATCGAAGCGTCCGGAGGCGATCTGGCGTAGCCCATCGCGCAGGATACGAATGGGGGCGAACCAGATAACGAGCCAGCAGGGCACTGAAGATCAGACTAGCTAACAGGGCACTCAGTGGCAGCAATTGCGGGGTTTCCAGAACCCCGAACAGCAGGTTGCGCTCCGGTGGCAGCATACGATTGAGCATAAAGATCAGAACCACCTGACCGTTTGGCATCCGCACCTGCTTGATGGGGCTATTGGGGTTCGGCTCGCCGCTGCCCGGTTGATGGATTTCGACTTGGTTCGGTTGGGATGCTACCAGGGCATTAGCTTGCTGCCAGGCCTCGGGTGGTACTGTGCGGCCGAGCAGATCTTGCCCCTGGCTGTCGACGATAAAAGGGGGCTGATGGCTCGGTGGTTCAGCGCGTGACTCTGTGGGGGTGGCATTCAAGCCCTGCTGCCCAGTGGGCACGGCAGAGACGGCCGGGGGCGCGAACAACTTTTCGAGTTCAATAAAGCGCCGTATGCCCCCCTCTTTGCAGCGCTCGTGGCCGTGCCTTCCAGAATAAAGCCGACCCGTTTGCTGTCCGATATCTGATCTGGATTCTGCTGTCGCTCTTCGTCGTAGAGCCGGACCATGGTGATAGAGCCCAAGGCCATCAGCAGCAGCGAGAGCCAGAAACCGAGCCAGATCTTCCAGAACAGATTCATGCAGCGATCATCCAGCAGTTGGTAACCGATACCGGCGTACCGTCTGGATCGGACTGCGCCCATCCTGCAGCAACCCCAGCTTCTGCCGCAGATTACTGATGTGGACATCCAGGCTGCGGTCATAGCGTGTGAGTTGACGCCCGAGGATCTGCTCGGAGAGCTGATTCTTGCTCAGTACCATGCCCACATGCTGGCACAGCGAGGCGAGCAGGTTAAATTCTGTGCTGGTCAAATCCAGCGGTTGTTCTTGCCAGCTGGCCTGACGACGACGGGAAGAGAGTTGGAGATTGCCCAGCCGGTATTCGCCATCGGGAGAGTCAATCTTCTCCGGTGAGCTGCGGCGCAGTATGGCACGAATGCGGGCTACCAACTCCCGCGGGGTACAGGGCTTGGCGACATAATCATCGGCGCCAGTTTCCAGCCCTAGGATACGGTCCACATCATCGCCACGGGCGGTGATCATCAGCACCGGCAGGGGTACTCTGTTGCCGGAGTTGGCGCAGTACTTCGGCGCCATTGAGCTGTGGCAGCATCTGATCCAGCAGCAGGATATCGAACTCACCGGAACGTGCCGCCTGCAAACCGCTGCGGCCATCATGACAGACAGTCACTTCGAAGCCTTCCCGGCTTAAATAGTCATGCTGCAGGGCACATAATTCTTCATCATCATCGACCAGTAAAACCCGAATCATTATTGCTCTCCACAGGCGATAGTCAGGGAACCAATATCCCTCTGAGCCCAAGGGCCAAGAGGGTGGTTCAAGAGGAGGGCCATGATACGAAATGGCCTTGGCTGAACAAGCGTCGGCACAAAAAATCGCCGGATTTTACCTGATTTTACACTCCGGTGCTGCTCTGGTCACCCGAGCCTAGTGCCGAGTGAGTAGGGGCGTCAGAATGGGCCCGAGCTGATCGCGTATTTTTTCCTGTCCCTGGCTGTTCGGATGCAGGCCGTCGCCCAGCAAGAGTGCGGGATCGGTAATGATCGCCTCCATGAAGAAGGGGATGAGCGGGATTTGATACTGTTTGGCCAGCTCCGGGTAGATGGTTTCAAATTGCCCGATATAGCGGGCGCCATAGTTGGGGGGCAAGCGGATCTGGGTCAGGATCGCCCGGGCGCCGTGTCGCTGGATGCGTTGCAGCATCTGATCCAGGTTCTGCCGAGTGAGGGTCGGCGGCAGTCCGCGCAGGCCATCATTGGCCCCCAGTTCAACCAGCACCCAATCCGGGGTGTGGGTTTGCAGGGTTTTGTCCAGCCGGGCCAGCCCGCCCTGAGTAGTCTCGCCACTGACACTGGCATTGACGATCTGCAAGTCCAGAGACTGGGCTTGCCAGTCGTGGTTGAGCAGGGACGGCCAGCTTTTTTCCGCCGGTAACTGGTAACCGGCACTAAGGCTGTCCCCGTAGATGAGCAGGGTGGTAGCATGAGAGTCAAAGGCCAACAGGGCCAACAGCACACAGAGGATACGGGACATGGTTGAACCTTCGATGATAGTGGTACGCGATGTGACGCAACGAGTCACATTGGGGTCGGAGACGCTGACCATACTTGAGGGGATAGATCTGGAAGTCAAGTCGGGGGAGACACTGGCGCTGGTGGGAGCCTCGGGCTCTGGCAAATCAACCCTGCTGGGTCTGCTGGCCGGGCTGGATCTGGCAACTGAGGGGCAGATCGAAGTGGCGGGAGAAGTGCTCTCCCGGCTGGATGAAGAGGGGCGGGCGCGACTGCGGGCCGAGCGGATTGGCTTTATTTTCCAGTCCTTCTTGCTGCTCCCCGGCCTGACGGCGCTGGAGAATGTCATGCTACCCGCCGAAATCCGCGGCTTGCCGGATGCCAAAGCCAAGGCCACGGCTCTGTTAACCGAGGTTGGTCTGGCTGATCGGTTGCATCACCATCCGGCACAACTCTCTGGCGGTGAGCAACAGCGGGTGGCGATTGCCCGTGCCTTCATCGGCCAGCCTTCGTTGCTGCTGGCGGACGAGCCAACCGGGAATCTGGATCGACATACCGGCGACAAGATTGCCGATCTGCTGTTTCGCCTCAACCGCGACCACGGCACCAGCCTGGTGATTGTCACCCATGACGAGCAACTGGCACAACGCTGTGCCCGTCGCCTGCACCTGCAAGGTGGGAAATTGCTACAAGATGGGAAATTGCAGACGATGCCGCTGGAGGCATCACACGCGCACCATCACGGAGATCCCGCATGATGGCGCCGTCGGGGATCAGGCGGGTTCAGCAGCCTGCGGCGGGGCTCTGGCCTCTGGCGCGTCGGCTGGTCTGGCAGGAGGGGCGTTACGGTATTTTGCGGGGCTTCGTGCTGGCGCTGGCCTTGGCGGTGGCGTGCGTGCTGTGCGTCAGTCTGGTGGCGGATCGGCTGCAACAGGCGCTGGGATTGGGGAGCCGGGAGTTCTTGGCCGCCGATCTGGTCCTGCAGAGCAGCCGGGTGGTGCCGGATGGCCAACTGGCGAGCCTACCCGCCGGTCTGGTCAGGAGCCAGACGGTGAGTTTTTCCTCCATGCTGTTTGTCGGTGACACCATGCAACTGGCCAGCATCAAGGCGGTCAGTGCGGGTTACCCCTTCTATGGCCGCTTGCAATTACGTCCGCAAGGCGAGATCAAGCCTGGCGAGATCTGGCTCTCGGCCCGGCTGATGGCCCTGTTGCAGGCCAAAATCGGAGCCAGGGTCGAGGTGGGCAGTATCACACTGCGTGTGGCCGGGGAGTTGCTGCAGGAGCCCGATGAAAACTTCTCCCCCTTCCTGCTGGCACCACGCGCCCTGATGCACTGGCAGGATGTGGCCCGCGCCCGGGTGATACTGCCGGGCAGTCGCATCCAGTACCGGTATCTGTTCAAGGGGCCACAAGCGCTGATTGCAGCCTCGGTGGCGCGGCTCAAACCAACCCTGGCGGTGGAGCAGCGGTTGTTACAACCGGGAACCGACACTCAGCTCAGTGGGGGGCCTTTGCAACGCAGTGAGCGCTTCTTCCGCCTGGCGTCCTTGATTGGCCTGCTGCTGGGGGCTCTGGCCATGCAAATAGCCATGAGTCACTTCACCCGACGTCAAGCCGATAATATGGCGCTGCTGAAAACTCTGGGCGCCAGTCGCCGTCAGCTCTGGGTCTGGATGCTGGCGCTGCTTGGCCTGTTGACCGGGGTGGCCTTTGTGCTGGGGGGCGTCCTGGGTTACCTGCTGCATCTGGGTTTTTTGCACCTGCTGGGGAGCCTGCTGCCCCCCGAGATGCCAGCCCCCTCCTGGCAACCCTTTGCGCTCGGGGTACTGGTCAGTCTGTTTATCACCCTGTTGCTCTCCTTTGTGCCCTTCTGGCGGCTGTTGGCGACTCCCCCGCAACGGGTGTTGCGGCAGGATGTGCAGGGGCAGGTACCCGGTTGGCTGTCGGTGCCCTTGATCTTCGCCGGAACCCTGTTACTGGGCTGGTTGTTCACCTCGGATGCTCGCCTGAGCCTGGGGCTCTTGCTGGGTATGACGGCCCTGTTGTTGATCCTGGGGGGGCTGGCTTATGGCTTGCTGCTGCTATTACCCAAGGCTCGACGGGGGACTGGACTGGCGTTGGCGCTGGCTCATCTGCGACGGGAGCGCTGGCAGAGCCTGACCCAGTTGGCGGCGATTGCTCTGGCATTGCTGTTGATTGGGGTGTTGTGGGCTAGTCGGGATGCCATTTTGTCCGGTTTTGACAGCCGGATGGGGGCGAATTTTCCCAACCGGTTCGTCTTGAATATTGCCGAGGCGGACAAGCCCGGGGTGGAAACCTGGCTCAAGCAGCACGGGATCGCCCATTCCGAACTGTATCCGGTGATCCGTGGCCGTTTGACGGCGATTGCTGGTGAGCCGGTGGCGCAAGAGGATGGGGACGCGGGTCGAGCCGGCGTGCATCGGGAATTGAGTATGACCTGGTTGCAACAGGCGCCGGTACACAATCAACTGGTGGCAGGGCGCTGGTGGGGTTCCCGAGATCGCGGGCAGGTGTCGGTGGAGCAAGGCGTGGCTGAACGCTTGGGTATCCAGTTAGGCGACACTCTGCAGTTTAATATTGAGGGCCGGGAGGTTTCAGCCCGGGTCAGCTCGTTGCGCAAGGTGAACTGGGAGGAGATGCAGCCGAACTTCTTCATGATCTTCTCGCCGGATCTGCTGCAGTATTACCCCGCCAGCTGGCTGGCCAGTTTGCGGGTTCCGGCGGGCGATCAGCAGTTGGAGGTCGAACTGGTGCGCCGTTATCCGAGTCTGACCCTGATCGATACCGATAGCATCATGTCGCGCCTGGCGGGGGTGCTGGAGCAGATCAGCCGCTCGCTGGGTTTGATGTTTGCGCTGGTGGCTCTGGCGGCGGTACTGGTGCTGTTTACCCAGGTTCAGGCTGGCATTGCCCGTCGCTGGCAGGAGCTGGTATTGATGCGGACTCTGGGGGCCGGTCAGCGCCTGCTGCGGCGGACCCTGCGCTGGGAGCTGCTGGCTACCGGCCTGTTGGCTGGAGGGTCGGCGGCGCTGGGTACCGAACTGGTGATGCTGGTCTTGCAGCAACTCTGGAGCGAGCTGACCTGGCAGCCTCATTACCTGTTGTGGTGGAGCCTGCCGCTACTTGGGGCTGTCCTGGTCATGCTCGCCGCACAGGGTCCCATGCGGCGGTTACTGGGTTCTGTGCTGGCCCGTCGCTTACGCCAGGAGTGAGGGGTGGCGTATCCTGACGCTCAGACCTCAGGTATTGAAATATGGCTTCTGGCCTCTTTGAGTACACTCTTGAGAGCCCCGGCCAACTCGGGGTGACGGAAATGGAAACCCGCTTCCAGCAGGCGCTGCGGCACTACATTCTGCCCGTACAGCAGCAGATCGGCCATCTCGCCCAGCAACAATCGCAGGAGCCAACCTGGGGTGTGCAGCCAGTGGGGTTTGTGCAGTGCCTGGGCCAGCAGACGGCTGAACTCCCGTTGCGGCACGGCGTGGGGGGCCGTGGCGTTGTAGATCCCCTGACAGGACTCCTGTTCGAGTAAAAACGCGAATGCGGCCAGCAGATCCTCGAGGGTGATCCACGACAGATATTGCTGCCCATCACCCAGCGGTCCGCCGAGCCCCAGACGGTAGGCGGGGAGCATTTTGGCCAGAGCGCCACCCTCGCGCCCGAGGACGAGGCCGATGCGCAGTATGCAGACCCGGCAGCCATAATCGCTGGCCTCTTGCGCCAACTCTTCCCAGCGTCGACACACGTCGTGGGTGAATTCCGGATGGATGCGGGTTTCCTCTTCAACCAGCGGTTGCCCGCCCTGACGACCATAGAAGCCGATGGCCGAGGCATTCAGCCAGATCTGTGGTGGCTTGTAGCAGTGCCGTAGCCGCTCAACTAACGCCTCGGTCAGTTGCCAGCGACTTTCGCAGATGCGTTGTTTTTGGGCGTCACTCCAGCGCTTGTTGGCGATGGGCTCCCCGGCCAGATTGATGATGGCATCGAAGCCATCCAGGGATTCCAGCTCGTCTAGGCCCAGATACTGGGTTACCCGTCGGCCCAGTTGCCGTTCGGCGGCCATAATGTCCCGGGTCAGAGCAACAAGCTCATGGGTTTGACCGAGAGCTGAGACCAGGTTTTGGCCCACAAAGCCTGTGGCACCGGTGATCAATATGCGCATGGCGAACTCCCATCTGGAGGATCGAGAACAGGATAATGCAGGATCTGTATTATGAGCTTAGTCGCCTTGAGGCTCATTGTTCGTCGGTACTGGAATTGCACATAGCCGGTCATGTTGGTCGGCCGCCTGGATATGGGAGGCCAACGGGAGGCTATCAACGCAAGAGCAGTAACGGCACCGGGCTCTGACTCAACATGCGGCTGGTATGGCTCCCCAGCAGGAATTGCCGCAGCCGCGAGTGACCATAAGCGCCCATGATCACCAAATCGATCTGTTCGGCCGCAATATGCCGCAACAGAGCAGTCTCCACATCGCCGGTTAGCGTATAGGGCGTGACCTGAACGCCTGCCGCTTGCAGCAACACCTTTGCTTCATCCAGTTGCTGCGGCTCGCCGCCCACCATGACCAGATCACAGTGGAGGCCCTGCAGCAAGGGGCTAAGGGTCAGCCGGTTCAGCGCACTGCGCCCTGTGCTGCTGCCATCATAGGCAAACATCACCCGAGCCGGGAGTTTGAATTCGGGCAGAGCCATCAGTATGGGGGTGTGCAGCACCCGGACCACACTCTCCAGCTCACTGCCCACCTGGCTGTGCAGGCCAGCATGCCGTTCGCCCTGACGGCCCATGATGACGAGCCGGGTGGCGGTTTCGAGCTCTTGCAAGGCCTCGGGCAGTTCGCCATGACGCTGGCAGGATTTCAGTTCCAGCTCATGGCCCGTCACCAGATGGGCCTGAACTAGCTGCTTGGCGGCCTGAAGCAGATGGTTCCCCTGCTCCTGTGCCAGTTTATTGCGCTGCTGATCCAGCTCGACCAGTTGTGCGAGCAAGGCTTCCTGGCTACCGAGCCCTATGCTGCCGGACCAGTCCGCCGTGACCACTGTGGCTGGTTTGGTCAACACATGGAGCAATTTCAACGGTGCCTGGAGTTGAGTCGCCGCCCACGCCGCCCACTGACACACGGCCGGGGTTGAGTTCGAGCCGTCGATACAGGCAATAATCTGTTGTTTCATCATGATCCATCCTTGTTGCTCAATGGCCGCCCATCAGTTTTTCAACTTCTGCAGGCTTATCGTGGATACCAAAGCGATCAACTATGGTGGCACTCGCTTCATTCATGCCAAGAAGTTCGACGTCGGCTCCCTCACGGCGGAATTTGATCACCACCCGGTCCAGCGCACTGACGGCAGTAATATCCCAGAAGTGGGCTTGCGTGAGATCGATGACGACACGCTCCAGGACCTCTTTGCAGTCGAATTGCTGGCTAAAACGCTGGGATGAGGCGAAAAACACTTGGCCCTTGACGGTATAACGACGGCTTGTTCCCGCCTCATCCAGCTCGCTGCTGATCACGAGGAAGTGCGCCACCTTGTTGGCAAAAAATAGGGCGGCCAGCAGTACGCCAGCAAGCACACCAAAGGCCAGATTATGGGTGAAAACCACCACTATGACTGTCGTCAGCATCACGCAGCTCGTTGAGATCGGGTGGGTTTTCAAATTACGGATGGATTGCCATGAAAAAGTGCCGATAGACACCATGATCATGACGGCCACCAGAGCCGCCATCGGAATTCGGGAGACCCAATCACTCAGGAATACCACCATCAGTAGCAGCATGACGCCAGCCACCAGGGTCGATAGGCGACCGCGACCACCGGATTTGATGTTGATCACCGACTGGCCGATCATGGCGCAACCGGCCATACCGCCAAACAGACCCGACACCAGATTGGCAATGCCCTGCCCCTTGCATTCGCGATTCTTGTCGCTTGAGGTATCCGTCAAGTCATCCACTATGGTTGCGGTCATCATGGACTCCAGCAAGCCAACCACCGCCAGCCCGGCGGAGTAGGGCAGGATGACCATCAGGGTGTGCCAGGAGAGTGGTACATCCGGCCACAGGAAGATCGGCAGGGTATCGGGCAACTCGCCCATATCCCCTACGGTGCGAATATCCAGATCCAGCGCGACGGAGACGGCCGTCAGCAACAGGATGCAAACCAGGGGGGAGGGGATGGTTTTGTTAAGCAGGGGAAAGAGGTAGATGATTCCCAACCCCGCAGCTGTCATGGCATAGACCACCCAGCTGACATGCATCAGCTCCGGTAACTGGGCCAGAAAGATCAGAATGGCCAGGGCATTCACAAAGCCGGTGACCACAGAGCGCGAGACAAAACGCATCAGGCTACCCAGTTTCAGGTAGCCAGCCAGGATCTGGAACAGGCCAGTCAGCAAGGTGGCCGCCATCAGGTATTGCAGACCATGCTCCTTGACCAGCGTCACCATCAGCAGGGCCATGGCACCCGTCGCCGCCGAGATCATCCCCGGTCGGCCGCCGATGAAGGCGGTGACAACCGCGATACAGAACGAGGCGTAGAGACCCACCTTGGGGTCCACTCCCGCGATGATGGAAAAGGCAATGGCTTCCGGAATCAGCGCCAATGCCACCACCAGACCGGCGAGAATATCTCCCCGTTTATTACCCAGCCAATCCTGGCGTTTGGAGAGGAGCAGCATAAGATCTTCCTTTTTTACAGATAGCGAATGAACCCATGACGGCCCGATAAGCCGTGGGGCAGGTGGTTCAGTATGGTATCGACAGCTTCCGCATCCCGGTTCATGTAACCAGGCTTCAGGAGAAAACCGGCACCGCCTGGAAAGAACCAGCGTGCGGGGTTGATGAGAGGGAAAGCGCCATTCCGGTGGCATTCGCTCCGGGGAGCGACGATAAATCGCGCGCAATGATAAAGAAAAACGTGCAGTACATCAAATAAACCGCCAGCAGAGGTGCGTCACTGAATCTGGGCTTGGCGCTTGGACTCGTGTTGTATGATTCAGCCACCCGTGTGCGGTGGAATTTTCAGGGGTGACCCCGTAGCAGTGGATAAAGCTATACAGGTTTATAAGTGTTCATAAACATGCTTATCCACAGAAATTGTGAATAAAAAAGGGCGGGCATTGGCGGGTCTGCCATAGGCACGAAAAAGGGAGCGCTTGGCGCTCCCTTGTTGTTATGGGCAGATAACCGGGCAAGAAGCGTTAGCCTCAGGCGTCGACGACGACCCCGGCTTGTTCGGACTGGATTGCAGTCAGCGCAATGGTGTAGACGATATCATCCACCAGGGCGCCGCGGGACAGATCGTTCACCGGCTTGCGCATGCCTTGCAGCATGGGGCCGATGGAGACCAGATCCGCCGAGCGTTGAACCGCCTTGTAGGTTGTGTTGCCGGTATTCAAATCCGGGAAGATGAATACGGTGGCTTGGCCCGCAACCGGCGAGTTTGGCGCCTTGGACAGTGCCACATCGGCCATGATGGCCGCATCATATTGCAGCGGACCATCGATGATCAGATCCGGGCGTTTTTCCTTGGCGATGCGAGTTGCTTCACGGACCTTGTCGACATCCGCACCGGTACCTGAGGTGCCAGTGGAGTAGGAGATCATGGCCACACGCGGCTCTATGCCGAATGCGGTCGCTGAATCTGCAGACTGGATGGCGATCTCGGCCAGCTGTTCGGCATTCGGGTCTGGGTTGATGGCGCAGTCGCCATACACCAGCACCTGATCCGGCAGCAGCATGAAGAACACGGAGGAGACCAGGGAAGAGCCGGGAGCTGTCTTGATGATCTGCAATGGTGGACGAATGGTGTTGGCGGTGGTGTGTACCGCACCGGAGACCAGACCATCCACTTCGTTGCGTTCGAGCATCATGGTGCCCAGCACCACGTTGTCTTCGAGTTGCTCACGGGCCACGACTTCGGTGATGCCCTTGGCTTTGCGCAGTTCAACCAGACGCGGAACATAGCGCTCACGGGCTACGACCGGATCGATGATCTCGACGCGATCATTGAGAATGACGCCTTGTTGTTCTGCGACGCGACGGATCTCATCCGGGTTACCCAACAACACAGGACGGGCAATACCACGTTCGGCACAGATGGCGGCAGCCTTGACGGTACGTGGTTCGTCACCTTCCGGCAACACGATACGCCGGTTGGCATGACGAGCCAATTCGGTGAGCTGGTAACGGAAGGCCGGCGGGCTCAGACGACGGGAACGCGTGGAGGTCGCGGTCAGCGAGTCCAGCCAGTGTTTGTCAATATGGCCTGCCACATAGTCCTGAACCATTTCGATACGTTCGATATCGTCAGCCGGAATTTCCAGGTTGAAGTTCTGCAGGCTGACGGCTGTTTGCCAAGTGTTGGTGTCGATCATCATGATCGGCAGTCCGGTCTGCATGGCTTGTTGGCATAGCGCCATCACCTGCGGTTCCGGATGATAGTTACCGGTCAGCAGCAGAGCTCCCAGCTTGACACCATTCATCGCCGCCAGACAGGCGGAGACGATGACATCGGAACGATCGCCCGAGGTGACTAGCAGGCTGCCCGGACGGAAATGTTCAACCATGTTATGGATGGAGCGGGCACAGAAGGTAACTTGGTGCAAGCGGCGCTTACCGAGTTCGCCTTCGTTCAGGATCTGGGCGCTCAGATGATGCGCCAGATCCTTGGCACGCGGTGCAATCAGCTGGGTATTCCATGGGATGCAACCCAGGATGCGCAACGGGCTCTTACCGAAGAATTGCAGCACTTCCAGGTTATTGGCCATTTCGGCGCTGCTGTGGTGGGCTTCGAACATCTCGGTCAGATCAGGGCGGGTGACACCATGTTCGTCGACCGGAGCGCCAACCTTGTTGATGATGCAACCGACGATGCGCTTGTTCTGCACGCCGCCAAAGTTGGAGCTGGTGAGTTCAATTCGCTCTTTGAGTTTCTGACTGGAATCGTTACCAGGATGGGTCACAAAAACCATGTCCGCATCCAGAGCGCTGGCAATATCATAGTTGAGCTTGTTGGCGAATGGTTGCTTGTCGACAGGAACCAGACCCTCAACCACCACCACTTCGGCGCCACTCTCTTTGACGTGATTCTCATACAGCGCGACTATCTCTTCGAGCAACACAGCCGTGTTGCCGGTGGAGATCATGTTTTCTGCATAATGAAGGGAGAGTGGTTCGGGAGGGGTGATGTTGGAGCCTGCGCGGATGACGGCGGTAGAAGCTTCCGGACCTGAATGTGCGGGTTTCGGTTGAGCGACCGGTTTGAAGAAACTGACGTTGACACCGTGTCTTTCCATCGCTCGGACCATACCGAGACTCACGGAGGTAACGCCTACACCGGAGCCAATCGGGATAAGCATGATAGTGCGTGCCACTGGTGTATCCCCTAATTGATGAACAAGTTGGCCAATTAAAAAAGGCTGCCTTCGGCAGCCTCGCTATTTTACCTAGTCTGAATCAGGCCGCCACCAATTCCAGCGCATCATGGGCAATTACCCACTCTTCGTTGGTCGGAATCACCATGGCAACTGTACTGCCCGCTTCGGTGATGACGCCTTGCTTGCCAAAACGAGCCTTCAGATTGGCTTCGCTATCCACCTTGAAGCCCAGCAGGGCCAGACGGTTCAGGGTCATTTCGCGAATGGGGGACGAGTTTTCACCGATACCACCGGTAAACACCACGGCATCCAGACGACCATCCAGTGCGGCAATATAGCTGCCGATGGTCTTGGCCAGACGGTAACAGTAGAGATCCATGGCACGCTTGGCGGCGATGTCGCTGTCGTAGTTGTCTTCGGCAAAACGGCAATCACTGGTGACCTCGGTCAGACCCAGCAGGCCGGACTCCTTGGTCAGCATGGTGTTGATGTCGGCCATGCTCATACCCAGGGTGTCATGCAGGTGGAAGATGATCGCCGGATCGATATCACCACAGCGGGTGCCCATGACCAAGCCTTCCAGCGGTGTCATGCCCATGGAGGTATCGACGGACTGACCATTTTTGATGGCGCAGACGGAACCGCCATTGCCCAGATGGCAATTGATGATGTTCAGTTCGTTCACCGGCTTGCCTAGGGCTTCAGCAGCTTGCAGGCTGATGTAGTAATGGCTGGTGCCGTGCATGCCGTAGCGACGGATACCCTGCTCGGTATACATCTTGTAAGGCAGGGCATACAGGAAGGCGTGTTCCGGCATAGTCTGATGGAACGCGGTATCGAAGACGGCCACGTTCGGCAGGTTCGGGAACGCCTGCTGAGCGGCCTTGATACCCACTAGATGCGCTGGGTTATGCAACGGAGCCAGAGCGACGCAGGCTTCGATGCCTTTGATCACTTCATCGGTAATGATGACTGAGGAGGTAAACTTCTCACCGCCGTGAACTACGCGATGACCGATGGCAAACAGGTTATCGTTGAGTTCCGGGTGTTTGGCCAGGATCTGGCTCACGATGAAGTGCATGGCTTCTTCGTGCGCCGCACCGGCTCCGAGGTCCGCCGAACCTTTTTGACCGTCAAACTTCCATTTGATCCGGGCATCATCCAATTGCAGGCATTCTGCCAGACCAGACAGTTTCTCATCACCGCTTGCGGCATCGATGACGGCGAACTTCAGGGATGAACTGCCACAGTTAAGTACAAGAACCAGCTTGCTGCTCATTCGTAGTAAATCCTATCTATCTTTTTAAGGGGTTTACTGCCTGGAATGGGTAGTTTTCCAGCAGAGTTAACGTATGCTTACATTAAAGGTGCTGTCAGCGTGTCCGGCGTGGAGACGTCTGCTCAGCCTCAGAATGTAGTCTGTGAGGCTCGACAAGGCGAAAAAGCCGGGTAAAAATCAAGCGCGCGGAAGAATACAGGGGAAGCATAAAAATAACAAAAATTTCTTGTAATAAGCATGTAACCATTTTCAAAGTGTGGTTATTGGGCTTGAGGTAGTGGATATGACTTTATTTCAAAAAAAGATACAAATGGGACAGCACTACTTGCAGCTCTGGCCGAGAGAGAAATCTCTGGCGGCCATGTTCCCGGAAAATCGTATTATTGCCGCCGTTGAATTCGGTATGAGATGGCTGCCCGCTCTTGCGATTCTGAGCTTGGTTGTGCAGTTTCATTTCGGGCAAGCCTCGCTGTGGCCCGGGGTGGTCACCAGCGTATTGTTTATGGTGAGCCTGCCGCTGCAAGGGTATTACTGGTTAGGGCATCGTGCCGAAACCCGGTTGCCGCCCTCCTTGTCCCGTTGGTACAACGAAATCAACGAAAAAATGGGGCAGGGGCATCACGCCCAGCAGCCGCGCTATCTGGAACTGGCCGAGACTCTCAACCAGGCGTTCAAAAAACTAGACCGAACCGTCATCTACTCTTGATGACTGGCCCCAACATCAAAAAAGCCACCGTCAATGGTGGCTTTTTGGTATTCGCTTCGAGTATCGGCGTTAGTAGATCACATTCGGATGATATTTGCCGATGATGTCGCGGATGGTATCCATAGTTTCCTTCTTGGGCGGGTGAACGCCGTCGAGCATGTATTTTTCACCCATGGCTTCCCACTTGTGTTTGCCCAGTTCGTGATAGGGCAGCAGTTCCACCTTTTCGACACAGCCATCGAGTTCATTTTGAATAAACTGGCCTAGCGCCTCGGCTCCGGCAATATCATCACTCCAGCTTGGAACGACCACGTAGCGGATCCATATCTTCTTGCCCTTTTTGGCCAGATAGCGGGCAAAGTCCAGGCAGTATTTATTGCTGACATGGGTCAGGGGAATGTGTATGTCATCATTCATGTGCTTGATGTCGAGCAGGATCAAATCCGAGACATCCAGTAGCGCATCCAGCGCCTGATCGTAGTGACGAACGAATCCATTGGTATCCAGGCACGTGTGGATGCCCTCTGCCTTGCAGGCTTTGAAGAGTTCGGTCACAAACTCTTTTTGCAGGGTGGCTTCACCACCGGACGCCGTAATACCACCACCGGAGGCATTGATGAAGTGGCGGTAGGTCAGCAGATCTTTCATCAGCTCATCAACGGTTACCTCGCGGCCCTCGTTGGTGTCCCAGGTGTCTCGATTATGACAATAGAGACAGCGCATCAGACATCCCTGCATGAAGACGATGAAGCGTATACCTGGTCCGTCGACGGTGCCGCAGGTTTCAACTGAGTGGATCCGCCCCGTGATAGGCATATATTTAGGCTCCATAGAAGATCTATTAACTTTGTTATTTTAATCGAATTAGCCAATCAACACACGCACTTTGCCGGATAGCGGGTGCGGCCAGACCTTGTTGAGTGTAGTCAAACGAGCAATAAAAAACCCCCGGCAAGCCGGGGGTTTTGTGTACCAGATGGCAATCGGTATTACATAGATTGCGTGAAGGTACGAGTGATGACGTCTTGCTGCTGTTCCTTGGTCAAGGAGTTAAAGCGGACGGCATAACCAGAGACGCGGATGGTCAACTGCGGATACTTCTCCGGGTTTTCCATGGCGTCGAGCAACATCTCACGATTCATGACGTTGACGTTCAGGTGTTGACCGCCTTCGACATTGGATTCGTGGTGGAAGTAACCATCCATCAGACCGACTAGGTTCAGACGTTGTGAATCTTCCTGCTTGCCCAGTGCGTTTGGCACTATGGAGAAGGTATAGGAGATACCATCTTTCGCGTAGGCAAATGGCAGCTTGGCGACTGAGGTCAGAGAGGCAACCGCACCTTTCTGGTCACGGCCGTGCATCGGGTTGGCACCTGGGCCAAACGGAGCACCGGCACGACGACCATCCGGAGTGTTACCAGTCTTCTTGCCGTATACCACGTTAGAGGTAATGGTCAATACAGACTGAGTCGGGATCGCGTTACGATAGGTCTTGTGAGTCTGGATCTTCTTCATGAAGCGCTCAACCAGATCGCAGGCGATGGAGTCAACGCGCTCGTCGTTGTTACCAAACTGCGGGTATTCGCCTTCGATTTCGAAGTCGATGGCCAGACCGTCTTCGTCACGGATTGGCTTGACCTTGGCATACTTGATGGCAGACAAGGAGTCAGCAGTGACTGACAAACCTGCGATACCACAGGCCATAGTCCGGATCACATCACGGTCATGCAGGGCCAGCTGAATGGCTTCGTAGCTGTACTTGTCATGCATGTAGTGAATGATGTTCAGAGCGGTGACATATTGGGTCGCCAGCCAGTCCATGAAATGGTCCAGGCGATCCATGACGTCGTTGTATTCCAGATACTCGCCCTTGACCGGCTCGGTCTTGGGACCGATCTGGATCTTCATCTTCTCGTCGACACCGCCATTGATGGCGTACAACATGGTCTTGGCCAGGTTGGCACGGGCACCGAAGAACTGCATCATCTTGCCGATGATCATCGGGGAGACGCAACAAGCGATGGCATAGTCATCGTTGTTGAAGTCGGCACGCATCAGGTCGTCGTTTTCGTACTGGACGGATGAGGTGTCGATAGATACCTTAGCGCAGTACTTTTTGAAGCCCATCGGCAGCTGTTCAGACCACAGAATGGTCATATTTGGCTCAGGTGACGGGCCCATGGTGTACAGGGTGTTCAGGTAACGGAAGGAGCTCTTGGTGACCAGAGTCCGGCCATCCACACCCATACCACCGATAGATTCAGTTGCCCAAATCGGATCGCCTGAGAACAGAGTGTCATATTCCGGAGTCCGCAGGAAACGGACCATCCGCAGTTTCATGACCAAGTGGTCAATCAGCTCTTGTGCTTGTTGTTCGGTCAGCAGGCCTTTCTTCAGGTCACGTTCGATATAGGCATCGACGAAGGTCGCAGTACGACCGAAGGACATGGCCGCACCATTTTGTGACTTGACGGCACCCAGGTAACCGAAATAGGTCCACTGCACGGCTTCTTGAGCTGTGGTCGCAGGTCCGGAGATGTCGCAACCATACTTGGCGGCCATTTCCTTGAGTTGACCCAGGGCACGGTGTTGTTCGCAGATCTCTTCGCGCAGGCGAATGGTGGCTTCCAGGTCTTCACCGGCTTCCATCTTGGCTTGCAGAGACTTGAACTGGGACAGCTTGTCAGCCATCAGGAAGTCGATACCGTACAGAGCCACACGGCGGTAGTCACCGATGATACGGCCACGGCCATAAGCATCTGGCAGACCTGTGATGACACCAGACTTACGGCAATTCATGATGTCCTTGGTGTAGACATCGAATACGCCCTGGTTGTGGGTCTTCCGGTATTCAGTGAAGGTTTTCTTCAGTTGCGGGTCCAGAGTCTTGCCATAAACCTGGCAGGAGTTCTCGACCATTTTGATCCCACCGAAGGGAACAATGGCACGCTTCAGCGGTTTGTCAGTCTGCAGACCAACAATTTTTTCCAGGCTTTGTTCGATATAACCGGCATCATGGGCAGTGATCGTAGAAGCAAGGTCAGTGTCGAAATCGACCGGCGCGTGAGTGCGGTTTTCTTCCTTGATGCCTTCCATAACCTTGTCCCACAGGGTAGTGGTGGCCTGGGTAGCACCAGCGAGGAAGCTTTCGTCGCCTTCATACGGGGTATAGTTCTTCTGGATGAAGTCACGGGTATTGACTTCAGTTTGCCAAGCTCCGGGTACGAAGCCTTCCCATGCTTTCAGACACTTTTCGTTAAGCTCTGCCATGTTTCATTACCTCTTCGGTATTGATGATCCAAGCTTCCGCTGCCATTAATGGTGGCGACGGAAAATAAACCAGTAGGTCAAACCAATCATGCCGCCGCCACCGATGATATTACCGATGGTGACCGGGATCAGGTTGTTGATGATAAAATTGCCAATCGTCAGGTCAGCATATTTTGCCGGGTCTGCACCGATGGCTTGCCAGAATTCCGGGCCAGCAAAAGTTTGAATACAAATGCCGACCGGGATCATAAACATATTGGCGATGCTGTGCTCGAAGCCTGATGCCACGAACATGGCTACCGGCAACACCATGATCAGTGCCTTGTCGGTCATAGTACGGCCACCGAAGGCCATCCAGGCGGCGAGACAAACCATGAGGTTACACATAATGCCCAAAGCCACAGCTTCAATGAAGGTGTGGTGAAGCTTGTGTTGAGCAACATTCAGTGCTGTCAGACCCCACTGGCCACTGCCGGAGGTATATTCACTGCTCAACATGATCAGTGCCACCATGATGAGGCCGCCAATCAGGTTACCGAAATAGACGGTAGTCCAGTTTTTCAGCAGTTGTCCCCAAGTGATCCGGTTGGCTGCACGAGCCACCAGCGTCAAGGTTGTGGAGGTAAATAACTCGCCACCTAGAATTACACACAAGATCAAACCGAGGGAGAAACAGACGGCACCTTCAAACTTGCTGCCGCCTTGAGAGACGACTGTGATGTAGAAGATAAACGCGATGGCGATAAAAGCACCGGCAGTTATAGCCAGCATGAGAGTTTTGGCGGCGGGCTTAGTGGCCTTGCCGTAGGTGATGTCTTCAGCAACGGCCGCGATGGCCTCTGGCTTCAGACAATCAAATGGAGATTCAGCTTTCACGTGATTGGCACCCAAGTTGTAATTTTACTGTCGTAATCATAGCAACAAAACCGAGGTTCAAATTTGCCTTGGATCAATTTAGACCAGTTGGTTCTGTAATTTTACTACATCCTACTCACAGTTTTTGCTGCCGGATTGACCACTCAGTGGTGAGTTTCGTTGCAAAGCAACAGCTTCGTTGATGAGGGCTCTGCAGTATTGTTTGAGTGCAAAATCGCGGAATAGTTCACCCGATCACACTATAGGTTGGGAAAGGTGAATAAGAAATGAAACAAATAAAACTTGCGTGAAACCGCGTTATCTTTAATTTGTTAAATGGGCGTGAGCATGCCGCCCAGGCGGCATGCTCACAGTCTGCCGATCCCCTGATTTATTCGAAACTAAAGCGGCGTTTAGCGGCTTGTAATTTCTCATAGGCGGCGAGCAGCTTCTGATGCAACGGATATTGTTGCAGCGTCAGGTCACCAGCCTGCAACCCGAAGAACCGTTGTTCGCCACGGATATGGGCCCAGACCCTTTGTACGGTTTCGACGCCGAACATCCGCTCGAAGGCCGACTGATACAGTTCCGGCTCACGATCTGGAGAAAGGTACAGCTCCAGACTGGCTTTGAGGCAGCGGAAAAAGTTAGCGCGTTCGGCGGTGAAGATGGTGGCGTTGAATTCCTGAGTCCAGTCGGTCCACTCCAGCGCTGTGGCCAACTCTCCGGCAGCCAGTGCTAGCAGACTCTTGAGCTCCCCGACCCGCAGGGTATGCCAGCCACTACTTTTCTCGACCGCGAGTCCAATTAGCTCACGAACCCGGGTGCGATCATCGAAGCCTTCTTCATCCAGCATGTCGTAAAATGCCATGTACTCTTCGGCACTACCCTGGCTATCCGGCAGCGCGAGCACGGCTTCGCGTAGTCCTGCCCCCATATTATTGTTGGCAATCAGCAGATCTTCAGCCGGATAGATATCCGACATGCCAGGGACCAGGATGCGGCAGGCATAGACGCCCAGATGCTCGTAATCGGCAATGTACACCGGCTGTTCTAGGTCGTGGAAGATACCGATCAGGTGATTGAATTCCTGTTCGGTCGTACCGGCGAAGTTCCAGTCGGCGAAGGGATACGCTTCGCTCTGCTGGAACAGATCCCAGCTGATGAGCCCCGAGGAGTCGATGAAGTGGGTTTCCAGATTATGGTGATCGCCGACTTCGTCATTGTTGAATGACGGCGGTGCAAACACATCCAGATCCTTGAGACTGCGCCCTTGTAGTAGCTCGGTGACGGTTCGCTCCAGGGCGACCTCAAAACGTGGATGCGCGCCGAAGGACGCAAAACAGGTGCCATTGCCCGGATTGAACAACACCACGCAGATCACCGGAAATTGTCCACCCAGCGAGGCGTCGTAACACAAGATAGGGAACCCTTCGGCTTCCAGTGCATCAATCGCGGACTGAATGTCGGGGTAGCGTGCGATCACATCGACCGGGATGGTGGGGAGGCTGATGGCCTCGGCAATCACCTTATTCTTGACGTAACGCTCGAAGACTTCGGATAACGCCTGAGTTCGCGCCTCGGTTGCTGTATTGCCAGCGCTCATACCGTTCGAGACATAGAGGTTGGCGATGATGTTCATCGGAATATAGACGGTTTGCTGATTATCCTGGCGAACAAAAGGTAGGGCACAGATGCCGCGCTCTTCGTTGCCAGATTGCATATCAACCAGCATGTCGGCCGAAAGCTCGCCTTCCGGATCGTAGAAGTCCAGGGTGTAGTCATCGAGCAAGCCATCTGGCAACTCACCATCATCGGGGATCGCAAACCACTGCTCGTTCGGGTAGTGCACGAAGGGGCCATTGGCGATCTGCTCACCCAGATAAAAGTCGGCAAAAAAATAGTTAGTCGACAGACGCTCGAAGTATTCGCCCAGCGCCGAGGCCAGTGCCGCCTTCTTGCTCGCGCCCTTGCCATTGGTAAAACAGAGCGGGCATTCCTTGTCCCGAATATGCACCGACCAGACATGAGGAACAGGGTTAAGCCAGGATGCCTCTTCGATGTCGAAGCCAAGTTCGCGTAGCTTGTGCTGGAAGCGCTCGATGGAGGCTTCAAGAGCCGCATCTTTACCGGGAATAAAGGTTTGCATGGGACAGGATTCCATAGGACTGAATTGTTATCGAACTGTTAATCAGTAACAGCGGTGCTAGTGTACTGACTGACGCGACGTCATGCCAGCAAGCACTGGCATCATAAAACCCTCTTAAGTCGGGTGGATGCAAATATTGCAATGGTTGGCATGTGATGTTGCGGAAAACGACTTGCAGAGTTGCTACCAATCCGTAATGTGTGGAGTCAGATTTTTATATTGTCTCCAGGGCAGGATTAATGATGAAAAAAGTAGGTTTGATCGGTTGGCGCGGCATGGTGGGCTCAGTATTGATGAGCCGGATGGTAGAAGAGAATGATTTTGCCAAGATCCAGCCAGTATTCTTTACCACCTCACAAGCGGGGCAAGCCGCTCCCAATTTTGGTAAAGATGCGGGTCAACTGCAAAATGCCTATGACATCGACGCCCTGAGTGCCCTCGATATCATCATTACCTGCCAGGGTGGGGATTACACCAAAGAGGTGTATTCCAAGTTGTTGGCCACCGGTTGGCAAGGTTACTGGATTGATGCCGCATCCGCCCTGCGTATGGATGAAAAAGCCATCATCATTCTGGACCCGGTCAATGGCCAAGTGATCGACAACGCGCTGGATCGTGGCATCAAGACTTACGTCGGTGGTAACTGCACTGTCAGTCTGATGCTGATGGGTCTGGGCGGCCTGTTTGCCAATGATTTGGTGGAGTGGGTTTCATCCTCCACCTATCAAGCCGCCTCCGGTGCCGGTGCTCGTCATATGCGTGAGTTGTTGTCCCAGATGGGCGCTCTGCGGGATGTTGTGGCGGCCGAGTTGGCCGATCCGGCCTCAGCTATTCTGGATATCGAGCGGAAGGTCACCGCAGCCATGCGTGACGAGTCATTCCCGACTTCCCAATTTGGCGCGCCGCTGGCTGGCAGCCTGATCCCCTGGATTGACGTGGCTCTGGCCAATGGTCAAAGCAAGGAAGAGTGGAAGGGGATGGCCGAAACCAACAAGATCCTGGGCCGTGATGGCAGCCCGATCGCTGTCGACGGTAACTGTGTTCGCATAGGTGCTTTGCGCTGCCATAGCCAGTCCTTCACCATCAAGTTGAAGAAGGATGTGCCGCTGGATGATATTCACCAGATGCTGGCCAGCCATAATGACTGGGTTCGTGTCATCGAAAATGATCGTGCTGTCACGGTCAAGGAGCTGACTCCAGCCAAGGTTACCGGCACCTTGAATGTTCCCGTTGGCCGTCTGCGCAAGATGAATATGGGCAACGATTTCCTGTCCGCATTTTCAGTGGGCGACCAACTATTGTGGGGCGCCGCCGAGCCATTGCGTCGTATGTTGAATATCCTGTTGGCCAAGGGGTAACCCCCAAGATTAATGACAAGAGGGCTGCATCTGCAGCCCTTTTTATTTACAGACACATGCTGCTGAGTGGCTAGTGTTGTGCCAAAAAACTCAGCATCAGTAGTGGGCCCAGTAGACTCAGGATGAAGCCGGAAACTACCGCAATGGGTACCATGGCCAAACCTCCGGATTTTTGAATCACCGGCAGTGTGAAGTCCAGCGCTGTGGCCCCGCCGAGGCCGATGGCGGCAGAGGGATGCCGGCGCATCAACAGGGGGATCAGTACGATGGCCACTAACTCTCGAACCAGATCATTGAGAAACGCCGCACTACCGAGAATGGGGCCTAGCTCGCCGCCCACCAGAATGCCGGACAGCGAGTACCAGCCAAATGCTGAAGAGAGAGCCAGACTTTGATACCAGGGGTAACCGAGTAACAATCCCGCCAGCAGACCGCCAACCCAGCTGCTGAGCACCAGTGTGGCGGCAATTTTTAAGGCCCAGCCATTGAGTAGGATCTGGCGCAGGGTCATTCCCGAATTGCGCATCTGGATACCGATAAAGAATAACAACAACATCAATGCCCAATTGCTCCAGCTGTGCACCGGCAGGCTGCCTTTATCCAATAACAATCCGATCCCAAAACCGACAATGACGACTAAGGCCATACGCAGAGATTCGCCCATCATCTGCCACTTGGATTGCGCAACCAATCCGTCTTCTTCTTGCAATGGTTTGCGACCACGATCTTGCCACCAGAGTGCGAGCAAATTACATCCACAGATACAGACAGCGAAGAGCGCCACGGTTTGCATCAGCTGAACCATGTGATGACCCAGATTGTCGATAAAGGCTAATCCGATACCCATCAGTGCCAGGATCAGATAGACCATCTGGCTGGTTAGCCATTGCAGGCGTTTAAGCCATGTAGCGGAAGAGATGCGTATTCCGTAACCGAAAACCAAAGGCAGCATGATGAGCAGAACATCGAAGAACATGATCAATTCCAACATTGCGTGAGCCTGGCATGGTGCCTGTTTGTTGATCCTGGGGCAACCCTCGGGGTGGATTTGGCAAACCTTGACCGGTCGCACGTTTTTTGGCGCATTCGGCCCGTCTTAACATCAACCAGATATCGCCTTCAAAAGGCGGGGCTGTCATAAACGACAGGCAAGATAAATCGAAGGTTTATGCTTTTGTTTATCTTTTTGTTTATGGTCTACCTTTGACAATGAAATCGGGAAAATATTGGTCAGACCAAAAAAGAGGTTGTTATGGTTGTTAATGCACTACAGAGCGCACCGTTGGATGTTGAGAGCTCACCTGACCAGGATTTCTCGGCGAATGGGGCTTGTAGTCAGTGGTTAGATGCTCAGTCGGCAGTCATGGTCAGGGCCTTAGCGCGCCTAGTTTCCCATCCCAGTTATTTTTCATCGCAAGCGGGCGAGGGCGAGTTGGTCGCACCATTTGGTCAGGCCATCGATGCTTGTCTGGATGAGGCTTTGCTTCTGGCTCGGGAATTGGGGCTTAGGACTTACAAGGACCCGTCTGGATTTTATGGTCACATCGAATTGGGCTCGGGTGCTGAAGTCATCGGTATCCTGTGCCATCTGGATGTGAGCAAGCCGGAGGATGAATCCAATTGGTTTAGTTCGCCATTTAGCCTCGAATTACGCAATGGCCTGCTCTACGGCTGTGGCACACAGCAAAGCAAAGGCCCCTTTATCGCGGCTTTATTTGCCCTGAAAGCGCTTCAGGACTCGGCTCATCCTTTACGACACACCGTCCGTCTTATTGTGGGCACAGATGCCAATCAACAATGGCGTTGTATGGAGCGCTATCTGGTTCATGATTCAGCCCCGGCGCTCTCATTTTCGCCGACCACCCGTTTCCCTGTGGTATATGCCGAAAAGCGTTTGTTGCAGATTGTTCTCCATGGTCCTGGCTCCGCAGAACTGACTCTTGCGTGTGGCGATGTTATGGAACGAGTTCCGGATCGAGCTGGTTTCGGGGGCAACAAACAAAAGTTGCTACAGAAAAAATTGGATGCCCTGGGTTATCCCTGGTTGGAGGAGGGGAGGAGCACTGTGGTTTTGGGGCAAACGGGGTCGGCTGAGCGCTGTGATCAAGAGGGGATCAACGCCATTGTTCGTTTGTGTCGTGGATTACAAGCCGTAGGTTACCAGCACCCGGCGCTGGGGTTTTGTAGTCTGGTGGTGGGAGACGATCCTCATGTCCGGGCCATGCTGGGTGATGTAAAAGATGAATGTAGTGGCAAGTTAACCTTGAATTTGGCTCACTTGTCCATCGATGAACAAGAGAGCCTCATCGGTCTGGATTTACGGATACCCGTATCGGTTGATTTCACAGCCTTCCAACAAACATTGCGGCAGGCTCTTTCCCGACTGGGCTGGCGTTATGAGTTGCAACGCCATGTTCCGCCGCTCTTTCTGTCTCCAGCATCTCCTGTTGTTACTCAATTAAGCCGTGCTTATCGGGAAATGACCGGTGAGGATCATGGACCCGTGGCTACCGGTGCCGTTACATATGCCAGAGCGCTACCCAATTGCATTCCGTTTGGATCTTGCTTATCCGACTATCCTGAGGTGTCTGATCAAGCCAATGAACATATGGCGCTCGATAACTTACTGCTTGCCAGTAAAATATTTGCCTGCACTTTGAATCGCCTGCAGCATATCCCATTAGGGATCTCGATGGGGCGCCAAATTTGATCGCGTGCACCCCTATGCATCAGCAGTGCGCTATTAATGCAAATAACGAGTTTTTTTTGAATTTTAATTCGGCTTCGTGCTTCTCAATCTGCCGTTCATCTTGTAATTTGTGATCATTCTGGTATTTCCCTGCCGAGTGAGCGCGTTTTTATCGTCCTGATAAACCGCTGCCTGGATGGCGCATAAAGAAACAAGGTCGTTGACGCATGAGTGACGTAGCCACACTTGAGGTCCGAAATCTTCACAAGTATTTCGGCTCCCATGAAGTTTTAAAAGGCATCAATCTGATGGCCCACAAAGGGGACGTCATCTCGATTATCGGTTCCTCCGGGTCTGGTAAATCAACTTTTTTACGTTGTATCAATCTGTTAGAAACCCCTTCCTCCGGTGATGTGCTGGTGCATGGCGAGCTGATCCGCATGAAAACGAATAAGCTGGGAGAGCGCAATCCGGAAAGCCGTCAACAGGTCGAGCGGATACGCTCCCGTCTGGCGATGGTTTTTCAAAGCTTCAATCTATGGTCCCATCTGACTGTATTGCAAAATGTCATCGAAGTTCCCATCCAGGTGCTCAAGGTGCCTCGTGCCGAAGCCATAGAAAAGGCTGAAATGTTGCTGCATCGAGTTGGCTTGTATGAGCGTCGTGATTATTACCCCGGCCATCTTTCCGGTGGTCAGCAGCAGCGTGCAGCTATTGCCCGTGCATTGGCGGTCGATCCGGAAGTGATGCTGTTTGATGAGCCAACCTCAGCGCTGGATCCTGAGCTGGTTGGTGAGGTGTTGCAGGTGATGCGCACCCTGGCAGAAGAGGGGCGAACCATGCTGGTCGTCACCCATGAGATGTCATTTGCCCGGGATGTATCAAATCGGGTCATGTTCTTGCATCAAGGTGTAGTGGAGGAGGAGGGAGACCCGAAACAGGTCTTCTCCAATCCGACCTCCGAACGTTTCAAGCAATTTATTTCGTCCATCTATTAATCAGTTCAAGGAGTGAAACATGAAGAAGATTTGGGTTACCGCCGTGATGGCATTGGTACTGACCTCGGGTGTACAGGCCAAGGAGTGGAAAGAAGTGCGTATTGGTATCGAGGGCGCTTACCCACCGTTCTCGCGGACTGAAGCCAATGGCGATATGACCGGTTTTGATGTCGACATGGCTAATGCCCTGTGCGTCGAAATGAAGGTCAAATGCACCATCGTCAAGCAAGATTGGGACGGTATGATCCCCAGTCTGTTGGCCCATAAGTTTGATGCCATTATCTCGACCATGGATATCACTCCAGAGCGTCTCAAGCGCGTCGATTTCTCCGACAAATACCAGCATGTTCCCGCCCGCTTTGCGACCAAGAAGGGTACCAAACTGGAGCTGACGGCTGATTTCATGAAGGGCAAAAAGGTCGGAGTTCAGCGTGCTACCTCTATGGACTCTTACATCACCGACAACTTCCCGGGTTCAGATATCAAGCGTTACGGGACGGCTGAAGAGGCTTACCTGGATCTGAAGTCTGGTCGCATCGACTATGTGCTGGCCGACTATGCCTCTTTGCTGGATGGTTTGATCAAGAAGGAAGATGGGAAGGACTACGAGCTGGTCGGTCCGGGCTTGACCGATCCACGCTGGTTCGGTATCGGTGCCGGTGTCGCTTTGCGCAAAGGCGATGCAGATTTGAAGGCTCTGTTTAATCAGGGCATTAAGGACTTGCGTGCCAATGGCAAGTACAAAGCCATCAATGACAAGTACTTTGATTTTGATGCCTTTGGCGAATAATCACCCGAGTCATGGACGGGCCTGCGGGCCCGTCGTCAATGGATGTGACGATGTTTGATTTAAAGGGCTATGAGGCCTCCTTGCTAGAAGGGGCCTGGATGACACTGCAGGTATCCTTGCTCTCGGTGGTTCTGGCCATGGTGTTGGGTATGGTCGGTGCGCTGGCGAAACTCTCGCGCTACCGGACGGCCAAACGTCTGGCGACTTTCTATACCACAGTGGTGCGTGGCATCCCCGATCTGATCTTGATGATGCTGCTTTTTTTTGGGGGCCAGGTTTTTGTCAATTTCCTCTGTACCCAGATCAATGAACACCTCAATGAGTGGTTGGCTCACGGCAATGCTCAACATGAATGGACCGCCTATGTCCCTGAGTACATAGATATCAGCCCGTTCATTGCCGGAGTACTAACCATAGGTTTTATCTTTGGTGCCTACATGACCGAGACTTTTCGCGGCGCCATTCTGGCAGTGGATCGCGGTCAGCTGGAAGCCGCTGCGGCCTATGGCATGACTCCTTGGCAAGTGTTCCGCAGAGTTCTATTTCCGCAAATGGTGCGCCATGCCCTACCGGGGTTTGGTAACAACTGGCTGGTCCTGCTCAAGACCACGGCCCTGGTTTCGGTGATTGGGTTGGATGATATGGTGCGCAAGGCGGGGCTCGCGGCTGGTACCACCCAGCTCCCTTTTACTTTTTACATGGCAGTGGCCTTGATCTTTCTGGTCTTCACGGCGTTTTCGACCACCTTGCTCAAGTGGGCCGAGCGGCACTACTCCATCCAGACGAGGTAAGCCATGTTTGATTTTTCCATTATTCTGCAAGAGTGGCCCACCTATCTGCAGGGGCTTGGCAATACCGTCTGGCTGGTGGCTGTGTCATTGATCCTGGGGTTGTCGATTGCTATCCCGCTGGGGATCTGTCGCAACAGTGCGAATCCGTTATTACGGTTACCGGCCTGGGCCTATATCTATTTTTTCCGTGGCACTCCGATGCTGGTGCAGCTGTTCATCATCTATTACGGTGCCGGACAGTGGGAGTGGTTGCGAAACTCCTGGGCCTGGGAGTGGTTTCAGGAGGCCTGGTTTTGCGCCTTGCTCTCCTTTACTTTGAATACGGCTGCTTACACTGCCGAAATTGTACGCGGTGCCATTCGTACCATTCCCAAGGGCGAGATTGAAGCGGCGCAGGCGTTTGGGATGACGCCCTGGCAGACGATGCAATGTATCGTTCTGCCAAGTGCACTCCGTCGCGCCTTGCCAGCGTATAGCAATGAAGTCATCTTCATGCTGCATGGATCTGCAGTGGCGGGCATCATTACGGTAGTGGACCTGACCGGTGCGGCGCGCATCATCAATGCTCGTTACTACAGCCCGTTTGAAGCCTTTCTGACGGCAGGCCTGCTCTACATGATGCTGAGCCTGTGTATTGTCTGGGCCTTCCGGCGACTTGAACAGCGTTGGCATGTGCATTTAAGGCCCAGAAGCGTTTAGGTTCTGGCTGCTGGTGGGACGGCGACATGTTATCATGGCGCCGTTTCTACTCTTGGGGTTCTTAAGGAGCCTGTCGTTGCGCGCTGTGTTGCTCACTTTACTGCTGCTGTGTGGGGTTTTACCGCTCCAGGCTGCCGAGCAGGTTCTTTTCGCCGCTGAACCCTCCTGGTTGCAAGCTGTTTCCCCTCCGACGTCTACTACCCAGGCTGCAGTCTCGGGTCAGCGCTATCTGCTGGTGGATCGACAAAACTATGTTGATTCGAAGCAGGTTCAGCGTTTCAGTCGTTTTGTGATTCAAATTACCAGTACGGAAGGGTTGGAAAAAGCCTCGCAACTGGCTTTCGATTTTGATCCCAGCTACGAAACCTTGACCATCCATAAGGTGCAGGTCTGGCGAGAGGGTAAGCCTCTTGATCGTCTCGAGCCCAATGAGCTCAAAGTATTCCAGCGCGAAGCGGATTTGTCCCGGTTTCTCTATTCAGGAAATCGGACGGCCTATCTGATACTGCCGGATATTCGGGTCGGTGACGTATTGGAGTACAGCTATACGCTGCAAGGCAATAATCCGGTGATGAATGGCCGCTACAGTGAAACCTTGGCCATGGACTGGGATATTCCGATTGCGCGGAATAGTCTGCGATTGCTGGTGGCTCCCAGCCGCGCTCTGTTCTTTCAGGCGCCTCAAGAGAGTGATGTCCAGGTCAGGGTGAGCGCCTCATCCGGCCAGCGTGAAATTATGTGGCAACAGGAAAATGTACCGGCTGTGGAATTGCAAGCCGATACCCCAGCCTGGTTCAGCCCCAATCGGACCTTGAGTGTCAGTGAGTTTGCCAGTTGGGCGGATGTCGCGCAGTGGGCCATGCCGTTATACGATGATGCCGCAGCCATTGATCCCAGCATTCAGCAATTGGCGGATCAGCTGGCCGTCGATCAGGATGCCGCGGGCAAAATCATGGCCGCCTTGCACTTTGTACAACAAGAGATCCGTTATCTCGGTATGGAGGATGGGATCGGCTCACATCGTCCACGCCATGCGGCTGATACTCTGTATCGCCGATACGGCGATTGCAAAGATAAGACGGTGCTGCTAATGGCCCTGCTCAAAGCCATGGGATTGAGTCCAACTGCGGCCTTGGTCAGCCTGGATCAGGGGGCTGCATTGCCCAACCAACAACCGTCGCCCTACCTGTTTAACCATGTCATTGTCACCTTACTGTTAAATGGTCAGCGTCTCTGGCTGGACGGGACCGCGCTGAATCAGGGCGATAGTCTGGATACGGTGGCCGTTCCCTATACGCGTTATGCCTTGCTGGTTGCGTCTGGGGTAACCAGTCTGACGCCGATGGATGGCGATTACCGTCCTGCAGAGATTAGCGTGCGTCATGAGCTCTGGGTGCAGAAGGATCAAAATCGACTGCAGATCGAGAGTCAGTATTTTGGTGACCAGGCCGAACAGCAGCGGAGTCAGTGGCTGAATAGTACGCCGGAGGCCATGGGGCGACGGTTCGAAGAGTATTACAGTCGCATCTATGGCGACATTCAGGCGCTGGGGCCGGTGCAAGTCACGGATGACCGGCGGCAGAATCGGCTGGTCATGCGAGAATCCTATCTGACCCCCGGTCACGAGCAGCAGGTGAATGAGCAAGGGTTGGATATTTATGCCGATTTGCTGGACAGCTACCTCAAGGAAGTAGATAGCAACCGTTCACAACCCCTGTTGTTATCACCGCCCATTCGCTTACGACAGGAATTTTGGGTCCATCTGCCCAAACCCATGCAGGTCGCCCCTTACCAATCGACACAAGATAATGCCGTTTTCCGCTTCAGCATGCAGGTGGAACCGCATGGCAAACAGTTGCTACGCATCAGCTACCGTTACGAAAATCTGCTTGAGAGTGTGCCTGTGGCCGAACTGGCCCGTTATCGGGAAAATGTGCATCGAGCCAAGGAACAATTGAGTCTTAATTTCTCTCTGCCGCAACAGTCACGACACTAAGAGCCAGAAAACAACCTAGGGGCCATGGCCCCTAGGTTGTTTTGCTGGTTATGCGGACACTAGCGGAAGGTTGCCCAGATGGGGGCATGGTCAGAGGGTTTCTCGACACCGCGTAACGGGTAATCGATCCCTGCATCTTCCAGTCGTTGCAGTAATGGCGCCGAGGCAAGGATCAGGTCGATGCGCAATCCTCGATTCTCGTCAAAACCTTTGCTGCGGTAGTCAAACCAGCTGTAACGATCTGTGACATCTGGATGCAACTGACGAAATGTGTCGGTCAACCCCCAAGACTTCAGGCGGGTCAGCCATTCCCGCTCCTCCGGAAGGAAAGAACATTTACCATCTCGTAACCAGCGTTTGCGGTTTGGCTCGCCGATCCCGATATCGCAATCTTCCGGTGAAATATTTACATCACCCATGACGACCAGTTCATCTTCAGGCCGGTGCTGTTCCTGCAGCAGCTTCTGCAGATCGGCATAGAACTTCTCTTTAGCTGGAAACTTGGTCGGATGGTCCCGGCTCTCACCTTGGGGAAAGTAGCCGTTCATGACAGTCAGTTGACGACCGTCAGCCAATAGGAAACGGGCGCTGATCATGCGGCGTTGAGCATCCTCCTCATCACCCGGAAATCCCCGGCTGACCGATTCCGGTTGCTGTTTGCACAGCAGAGCGACACCGTAATGGGCCTTCTGGCCATGGAAATAGACTTGATAGCCCATGGCTTCAACATCGGCACGGGGAAACGCATCGTCGTGAACCTTGATCTCCTGCAGCCCGATGATATCGGGTTGATGAGCATCAATCAGCGCCTGTAATTGTGGAAGTCTGGCGCGTAATCCATTGATGTTAAAAGAAACAATCTTCATGTGTTCTCTCTTGTTAATTCGGTTTGCAGATCATGACCGCGCTTTTTGTACGCGTAGATCTTCCTGCAACTTACGCAGGCGTTCCAGTTGCGTCGGGCTGAGTTGAACCCCATCGAGCAGTGCCAGGGTGACTTTGCATTCATCCAGTAACTCGGGTTGGGGCTTGCCATGATTCTTGGTTAATTGCAGCAGGGCTTGCGCCTTGTTGATAGCGGCATTGGTGTTGGCCGGTGCCCGACGTAATGCTTCACGGAAGCAACCCAGAGCCTCTTCAACCTGCCCCTGGGTGTAGGCACGGATGCCTTGCTCATTGAGTTCCCGGTATTTTTGTTGGCGTTCCTGCTGGGTTTTATCATCAAAAGTGGTCTGGATACAGGTCATCAGCAGTGGATCGACGTTCTCCTGTTCCCGCAACAAGGGATTCAACTGCTCGGCAAATTCATATTCGCCGAGCTGGGTCAGTCCCAATACCATGTTGCTGAGCAAAGGTGGTGCCATGGTGGCAGGATCGTTCTGATAAGGCTGCATGGCCTTGTAGAGCATCTTCTTGCCGCGAACCATTTCGCCACGAGCCACTTGAACTCGGGCCTGGCAGATCTGCTCAAAGGTTGCGAAATCAAATTCGTGTTCCGTGAGGGCCTGTCGACAACGGGAGAGAGCATTGTTGACCTGTTTTTGCAGATTACCGATGTGAAATGGATCGCCACTGTTGATGGCGTAGAGGATCAGGCAATGGATATGGCTGCCCAGCAGTTGGGAATTCTTGGCCTGGTCATAGCGGTTCAACTCCAGCATGGTGGCTGTCGAGTCTTTGGCGCGTAAATAATCGCCCTGCGCCAGTGCCATTTCGGCCAACTGACGATGCAACATACTGGACTGGGGGGAGATTTCTGTCGCCCGACTGAGGGTGTCCAGCGCATCCTGGGGATTATGATTGGCCAGTTGGGCGGCGGAGAGCCAGCGGTAGGCATCGACCATCAACGGACGTAATCGCAAGGCGGTATGCAAATGGGCAATGGCTTCTTCGTACTGTCCCAGTAAATGACAGACCTTGCCCAGCCCGAGGCGCAACCAGCTGGATTCACTGGCGGCCAAACCATTGCGCAGCACGGTTCGAGCCGCAGCCGGATCTCCGAGCCGTACATACATCTCCGCCATCAGGCAACGGCAGTAGGTGGCGAATTTCGAACCGCTGTCGATGATCGGCTGGCAGTGTGTGATCACAGCAGCAAAGTCTTCTTTATCCAGCGCAGTGAAGATAGCGCTGAGCTCCTGCTTGCGCTGTAGTGCGCGTTGCAGACGTTGACGCAGTTGCTCTTGGGAGAAGGGCTTCATCATGTAGCCATCGGGTTCGCTCTCCAGGGCGCTGAGCACCATGGCTCGACTGTTATCGCCGCTGATGATAAAGACGATGGAATCCGAGGGGAGTAGATGCTGCTCGCGCAGATATTCCAGCAGTTGGCGCCCGTTTTCTCCCATGCCCAGGTTGTAATCCAGCAGGTAGATGTCGAATTGCTCTTTTTGGCAGCGGCGGCGAGTCTCTTCGGCCGAGCCCAGTATGGTGATTTTGTTGAAGCCGACATTGATCAGCATCGCCTTCATCAACACCTGAAATGAGCGCTGATCATCCACCAGGAGAATTTTTTTATCCCGGAAAGACATAGAAATACTGACGGTTGTGGTGTCCTGTACGAGCAGATCTGTCATCGCGACAAGTTCATTGGCTGGGCCCGGAGGGCGATAAAAACACTATACCGGAAATTGCGCTGGGCGGCGTTACCTATGGCGCGCTTTGCGGAGTTCAGCAGGAAGAAAGAGGAATGGTGGAGGGAGAAGGATTCGAACCTTCGAAGGCAGAGCCGTCAGATTTACAGTCTGATCCCTTTGGCCGCTCGGGAACCCCTCCACGGGATAACCTTGTAACGCTAGATGTATTGATTTACTGAAGAGGAAATGGTGGAGGGAGAAGGATTCGAACCTTCGAAGGCAGAGCCGTCAGATTTACAGTCTGATCCCTTTGGCCGCTCGGGAACCCCTCCACGGGATAACCTTGTTAACGCTGGATATATTGATTTACTTAAGAGGAATGGTGGAGGGAGAAGGATTCGAACCTTCGAAGGCAGAGCCGTCAGATTTACAGTCTGATCCCTTTGGCCGCTCGGGAACCCCTCCACGGGATTACCTTTTAAGTGTGCACTTGATGGTGGAGGGAGAAGGATTCGAACCTTCGAAGGCAGAGCCGTCAGATTTACAGTCTGATCCCTTTGGCCGCTCGGGAACCCCTCCACAAGTGCGGGCGCATAGTATCAGATTCTCTTTGGAAGTGAAGCCCCGAATTTAATTCTTTTTGTTAAAGCCAGACCAAAACTGGCCGATAAACAACTAGATGCCTATTTTTCACACTTTACTCAATGACCCCACATGCTCTGCGTGAACACTATCTAGTCGACGAGCTGCAGCTCGGACAGACGCTAAACCAGGCGATAAGCCAGGGGCGTCGTTCCGAATTTTCGCTGCTGTTGGCCATGCTGTCACCGGATGTAGAGGATCAACCCTGGGTAGCCGATGCCATTCCTGCCGACACCACGAGTATCGATTGGCGTCGTCGTTTTGAGTTGCCGAAGGTCAAACCCCTGGAAGCCCACGTCCAGAGTGCGGATCGGGCCATGGCCATGGCGGCACAGTTGACTCAGGGGGGGCTGGCGGCGGTGCATCTGCAGGAGTGTCTGGAGCCTGAACCCCTGACGCTGAAACAATTCCAGTTCGATTCGGAAGTGTGGAATAACCTGTCGCCGCTGGCGCAAGAAAAGCATCGCTTGTATGTGCAGGGTGAACAGATCCTCCGTGATCCCATGACCGATAAGCCGACCGCCATGCTGGATACCATTCACGATTCCTGCGCCATCCCCGAACTCAAGGTTCGCTACTTCGACGAAGTTCGTCGTGCCAGTTGAGCCCGCTTGCCGCAACCTTTCTCTCTCTATTTCCTACATATCTGCCTGAGCACCACATTTAATGATGATCCGAATACCTGCTTGCAGCTTCGGGCGCTGGAATGTTCTGTCCTACGCATGACTCGAACTAAACTCCATTTGAGTATTTAGCCCATGATTGATTGAATAAACGGGATTGAGATTAAATTTAACTCAACAAAAGTTGAGTGGACGGGTACACTCGCGACTTCATAACGAGAGTGTGTTCGGGAGTCGGGACGTGTTGCAGTTACCGCAAGGGTTCAATGAAGAAGAGCGCCACCTGATCGCCAATTTTGCGCCCATGGTCGATGGACTGGCGAGTTTGCTGGGTTCGGGGTGCGAGGTGGTGTTGCATGCCTTTGATCATCTCAATGCTTCGGTGATCAAGATTGCCAACGGTCATATTACGGGCCGTGAGGCCGGTGCTCCGGCCACCGACTTTGCATTGGCGCAATTGCAGCAAGCCGCGTTGCAACCCGGCGAAGGCAACCCGTGGCGCAGCTATTTTTCTCGCAATCGGCAGGGGCAACTGCTCAAGTCGGCTTCCATGACCATCCGTAACCGGCAGCAAGAGCCCATCGGCATGCTGTGTGTCAATTTCAGCCTCGACGCGCCGCTCTCTTCTCTGCTGGCTGCATTCGCCCTGCCGGAAGCGGTTCATGCCGGAACTACGGCGCCCGTGGTGTTGGAAAACGAAAGTTTCGCCAGCTCGGTGGATGATCTGGTGGCGCAGGTGATGGCCAAGATCGCCAGCGATACCCGCTTGCCCGCTTCGGCTCGCAATAAGGCCATCATCACCGCCTTGTATGAACGGGGCCTGTTTGAAATCAAGGAGGCGGCCCAACTGGTCGCCGAGCGGTTGGCCATCTCCCGACACACCGTCTATCTGCATATTCGTAATCACAAGGCGGCGCTTGCCGTCCATTCTTCAGAGAGCTGTCCATCATGATGCCATATTGCCACTCCGCATCCGACCCTGCTTTACCGGCGGCTTGGGCCGAATTTACCCGTATTTTACGTCGCGATGTGGTTCCTGCCCTGGGGTGTACCGAGCCGATGTCGGTGGCGTTGGCCGCCGCCAATTGCCGACAGTTACTGGGCTGTGAGCCCGAACGACTGCACGTTTGGGTCAGCGGTAATCTGTTCAAGAATGGTATGGGTGTCGGCGTACCCGGGACCGGGATGACGGGCCTGGCGATCGCGGCGGCTGTGGGGGCTGTGGGTGGCAACCCCCATGCGGGACTGGAGGTGCTCAAGCAGTTGACGCCGGAGCAACTGGCCACTGCCAAGCTGTTATTGCCCCAGGTCAGCCTGGATGTCAAAGCCGTGCCCGAAGTGCTGTATGCCGAGGTGCTAGCTGAGGGGGGCGGGCATTCGGCGCGGGTGGTGATCTGTACCGATCATACCCGCATCACTCTGCTGGAGTTGGATGGCCAGGAGCTGCACCGCCAGAGTTCGGCTCCCGCGCTCCAGCTTTCCACGGCGCCTGTCACCGTCATGACGCTGGAGTCCATCGTCGACTTCGCCCTGCAGGTGCCGTTGGCCGAGATCGATTTTATTCGCGAGGCGGCGGTGATGAATCAGGCGTTGTCCGATGAGGGGCTGCGTGGCTATGGCTTGCAGATTGGCAAGATCCTCACCGAGCAGGTGGAGCGCCGTTTGCTGTCGGACGATCTGATGACCCTGGCCATGCGCCTGACCTCTGCCGCCTCCGATGCCCGCATGGATGGGGCCATGTTACCGGCCATGTCCAACTCAGGATCGGGAAATCAGGGCATTACCGCCACCATGCCGGTGGTGGCGGCGGCGCGGTTTTTAGGCAGTAGCGAAGAGGCTCTGACTCGGGCTCTGGCCATGAGCCATCTGGTGGCCATCTATATCAAGACCCATCAAAACAAGCTGTCGGCCTTGTGTGCGGCCAGTACCGCCGCCATGGGCGCCGGTGCCGCCATCACCTGGCTGCTGGGTGGCGACTACCGCCAGATCGGTTACTGCATCAACAACATGATTGGGGATGTCTCCGGCATTATCTGTGATGGCGCTGGCAGTGCCTGCTCCATGAAGGTTTCGACTTCGGCGTCGGCGGCCATCAAGGCCTCCCTGATGGCGATCAATAATCTGGGGGTGACCCAGAGCGAGGGGATAGTCGCGGGAACCGTGGATGAGACCATCGCCAATCTCGGACGTCTGTCGCGAGAAGGCATGCTGGATACCGATGTGGAGATCATCAAGATTATGCGTGCCAAGCAGAACCCCTGAGTCGCCCAGCCTGCTTGCTCTGCCGCCGACTTGTGCGGGATGAGGGGCCGGATCAAAAGAACCCACCCCCGGCGCTGCTATACTCGGCGCCGTTTTTTCCTCTAGACCCACAGGTTGTCGGTTATGACCCCAAGTTGCCATCCGTTGGAGCTGTTGGCTCCGGCAAAGAATCTGGAATCCGGCATGGAAGCCATTCGTCACGGTGCCGATGCTCTGTATATCGGTGGTCCGACGTTTGGTGCCCGTGCGGCGGCCGGCAACAGCCTGGCGGATATCGAGCAACTCTGCGGCTTTGCCCACCGTTTTGGTGCCCGGGTCTATGTGGCGTTCAACACCATTCTCAAGGATGAGGAGCTGGCGGAGGCCGAACGACTGACCCATCAGTTGTATCAGGCCGGTGCGGATGCTCTGATCGTGCAGGACATGGGGTTGTTGCAACTGGATCTGCCACCGATTGCTCTGCACGCCAGCACCCAGACCGATAACCGCACGTCGGAGAAGGTGCGCTTTCTGGAGCAAGTAGGCTTCTCCCAGGTGGTGTTGGCCCGAGAGCTGTCACTGCCGCAGATCCGCGAGATTGCGGCCAGCAGTGGCGTGGCGCTGGAGTTCTTCATCCATGGCGCCCTGTGCGTCAGCTACAGCGGTCAGTGCTACATCAGCCATGCCATGACCGGACGCAGCGCCAATCGGGGAGAGTGTGCGCAGATCTGCCGTCTGCCCTGCACCCTGGAAAAACAAAAAGATGGTGAGGTGCTGGCCCAGAGCAGCCACCTGCTATCGCTCAAGGATATGAACCAGACCCATAACCTGCGGGATCTGATCGACGCCGGAGTGCGCTCCCTGAAGATCGAGGGGCGGCTGAAGGGGCTCGATTACGTCAAGAACATCACCGCCTGGTATCGCCGTGAGCTGGATACCATTCTGCTGGAGCGCCCTGAGCTGGCCCGTGCCTCGGTCGGGCAATCAACCTTCACCTTTACCCCCGATCCGCAAAAGAGTTTTAACCGGGGCAGTACCGACTATTTTCTCCATGGCCGCACGCCAGAGATCACCTCGTTTCTGAGCCCCAAATATGCTGGCGAGCCGGTGGGGGTGTTGCAGGATTCCGGCAGCCAAGGCAAGCCGGGCAGCCACTGGTTGACGCTGACGCAAGTACCGGCCGGAGTCGAGTTCCACAATGGCGATGGTCTCACCTTCTATGCACCGAACCGCACTTTGACTGGGCTGCGGGTCAATCGAGCCGAGGGGAACCGGCTCTACCTGGCTGAGCCGGTGGCTGGACTCAAGCTGGGGATGCCCCTGTTCCGCAACCACGACCAGGCCTTTGCCAGTTTGCTGGCCAAGCCCTCGGCCGAGCGACGTATTGGGGTGGATTTGACCCTGTCCGACACCGACACCGGCGTGGTGCTGCACCTGCAAGATGAGTCCGGGGTGAGTGCCAGCGCGCTGCTGCCGTTGGACAAACAAGCGGCCAAGGATGCCGAGCGCGCCACCACCACCATTCGCGAGCAACTGGCCAAGCTGGGGACTAGCGATTTTCGGGCTCGTGCTGTGGTGCTGCAGCTGAGTCAGCCCTGGTTTATGCCGGTGGGGATGCTCAATCAACTGCGCCGTGATGGCATTGCCGCGTTGGAAGTGGCCCGGGCCGCGGCGTATCAGCGCCCCGTCAAGGCGGCCATCCAGTTACCGTTACCGCTGGTGGGCACGAGTGCCCTGAGTTATCTGGGCAATGTCTATAACGCCGCCGCCAAAGCTTTCTTCACCGCTCACGGTGTGGAGCAGGTGGCTCCGGCCTATGAGTGCAATCAGCAGGAGGACGAAGTCTCCTTGATGATCACCAAACATTGCCTGCGCTACAGCTTCAATCAGTGTCCGAAAGAGCAGGGGCCTGGGTTCAAACCTGACTCGCTACAACTGACCATAGGTGCGGATACCTTCCGCCTGCGCTTTGATTGCAAGCGTTGCGAGATGCACGTGCTGGGCAGCCTGAAAACTGGCAAGCGCTGATCCACACCCACAGGGCTAGTGGCGTCAAATCGGGGGCGCTTCTAGTCAGTTGGCCCAGATCCGAGTCCGGGTTGTGATCCATGGCCGGAAAGTCGAGTGGTACCATTAGGGGCTTTGTCCCAGAGCCGGTAGCCTGTTGGGTACTACACCACAGGAGTCCACCATGGATCTGGATCGTCACATGCTCAACGAGGCCGAGCAACAGGGGTTGCTGCAGGCCGAACAAATCGAACCGCTCTGGTCCTTCCTGCAACAGGCCAATGCCGAGCGACCAGGATTCCGCGCCAGCCATCTGCTCTACTATTTCGGCGGTCTGCTGGCCATCGGTGCCATGACGCTGTTTATGACGCTGGGGTGGGAGCAGTTTGGTGGTGGCGGTCTGGTGGTCATCTGCCTCATCTATGGGGTGGCCGGTTTGGCGGTCACCGAGAATCTGCTGACCCGACGACTCCCGATCCCGGCCGGGATCTGCGCCACCTTCGTGCTGGCGTTGACACCGCTGCTGGTGTACGGCGTGCAGAACCTGCTGGGGCAGTGGAGCGGCGAGATGGAGTATCGCGACTATCATCGCTACATCGACTGGCGCTGGATCATGATGGAGCTGGCGACGCTGGCCGTGGGCGCCGTGCTGTTATGGCGCTACCGCTTGCCGTTCCTGGTGATGCCCATTGCCGTCACCCTCTGGTACATGAGTATGGACTTGACCCCCTTTTTGTTCGGGCAGGAGGACTACGACTGGCTGCTGCGCAAGTGGGTCTCTGTGTATAGCGGTCTGCTGATCCTGTTGCTGGGCTTCTGGGTGGATATCCGCACCCGTCATACACGGGATTACGCCTTCTGGCTCTACCTGTTTGGTCTGGCCGCGTTCTGGGGCGGGCTCTCCAGCATGAGCTCCGACAGCGAGTGGAACAAGTTCATCTATCTGTGCATCAATCTGGCTCTGTTGCTGCTGGGGGCGATCCTGGCCCGTCGCGCCTTCGTGGTGTTTGCCGCCTTCGGGATCTGCGCGTATCTGGGGCATTTAGCCTATGACGTGTTCGAAGATAGCCTGATGTTCCCGTTTGCGGTGACCCTGACCGGTTTTGCCATCATCTATCTGGGGATACTCTGGCAACGCCATGAGCAGGTATTGACCCGGCGCTTGCGCGCACTCTTGCCTCAGGCACTGCGAGAGCTGATTGAACAGCGGGCGGGTTAAGCGGACACCACGGGCGAAGAAGGACGCTTCAGTGCCCGTGTTGTTGTTCCAGTGCCAGTAAAAACTGTTTGATGGCCAGGCCACCGGCGTAGCCGGTGAGACTACCATTCCGACCGATCACCCGATGACAGGGCACGATAATCGCCAGAGGATTGCGCCCGTTGGCCGCTCCGACTGCGCGTACCGCCTTGGGATTGCCTATGGTGTCGGCGATATCGGCATAGCTGCGAGTCTGGCCGTAGGGAATACGGCCCAGCGCCTGCCACACCTGCTGCTGGAACTCGGTGCCCCGAGCCGCCAGCGGTAACTCGAACGCCTGCAGGCGACCCGCAAAGTAAGCGCTAAATTGCTCGGCATAGGGGGCCAGCGCCGCCTCATCGGGCAGCCAGTTCTCTTCAACCTGCACGGGATGCGGACTGTGGCAAAAATCCACATGGCACAACCCCTGCTCGTTGATCACCAGCAGCAGGGGACCGCAGGGGGTCGGGACTCGTGTATACCGCATCATGACAAACTCCATCGCTGTTTCCAGCACCCAAATACAGGGCCAGACTCCTGGCCCCAGATTTATCCCAGATACCGCTGTTCCAGATGGCGGCGGAAATGCGCGGCATTCAGGGTCTCACCGGTGGCGGCCTGCACCAGCGCATCGGTACTCAGGCTGCTGGCCGGATGCCAGATCTGGCACTGCAGCCAGCCGAAGACCTGAGCCAGCCTCTCGGCGCTGCCGAGCAGCGTCGAGAAATCACCCAACTCCCGTTGCAAGGCAGCGGCGAACTGCGCGGCGTACATGGCGCCCAGGGTGTAGCTGGGGAAGTAGCCGAAGCTGCCATCGGTCCAGTGAATGTCCTGCATGCAGCCGTTGCGGTAATTATTGTGGGTACTGAGCCCCAGATACTCGGTCATGCGTTGATCCCAGAGCTCGGGGATGTCAGCGGCCTCAATGGTGCCTTCGATCAGCTTCTGCTCCACCTCGTAGCGCAGCATGACATGGGTCGGATAGGTGACCTCATCGGCATCGACGCGGATGAAACCGGGTTCGACCCGGGTATAGAGCCGGGCTAGATTGTCGCTGGCAAAGGCCGGCTGAGCACCAAAGGTCTGGCTGACCAGCGGGGATAAGCGGGCCATGAACGCCGGATGGCGGGCCATCTGCATCTCGAAGAACAGGCTCTGACTCTCGTGGATGCCCATGGAGCGGGCTTGTCCGACCGGCAGGGCCAGGTGATCCAGCGGCAGCCCCTGTTCATAACGGGCATGACCGGTTTCGTGGATGATGCCCATCAGACTCTGGGTGAAGTCGGCTTCATCAAAACGGGTGGTGATGCGCACATCGCTGGGCACGCCACCACAGAAGGGGTGGACACTGACATCCTGGCGCCCGCGGTTGAAGTCAAAGCCCAGCAGTTGCATCACCTGCTGGCCCAGCTCGGCCTGTTTCGCGGTCGGGAAGGGGCCTTCGGGGGAGATAAGCGATTCGAGTTTCTGGCGTTCGGTCACCTGCTGGATCAGGTTGGGCAGCCAGCTCTTGAGGTCGCCGAATAGTTGGTCGAGGCGGGCGCTGTTCATCCCCGGTTCGTAGAGATCCAGCAGGCTGTCATAGGGACGCAAGCCGGTGGCGGCGGCGCGGATCTGCGCCTCTTCCCGGGACAGGGCGACGACTTCACGGAAGTTGCCGAGGAAACCTTGCCAGTCATTCTGTTTGCGTTGCTCACGCCAGGCATGTTCACAGCGTGAACCCGCCAGGGATTTGGCCTGCACCAGAGCTTCCGGCAGCACGGTCGCCTGTTGCCACTGGCGACGCATTTCGCCCAGACTCACCCGTTGGCTCGGGGAAAGCGCTTCGTCAGCAGCGATGGCAAACCAGTCGCCCAGCTCGGGGCCGGTCAGACGTTGGTGCATCAAGACCGAGAGTTCGGCCAGTGCGGCCGAGCGTGCGGGATTACCGCCATCGGGCATCATGGTGGCTCGATCCCAGCCACAAATCGCGCCCAGATGGGCAAAATGGTGCAGTTGGGTGAAGCGCTGTTCCAGTTGGGCGTAACTCATGGCGATTCCTTGTGGCTTCCGTCATCGGGTTGGGGTCTTGAAGGTTTTACTCTCGGGCGTCGGTGACAACCTGTAGCTGATACCCCTGCTGGCGCAGCAAGTTGAGCACGCCATCCGGGCCATAGAGATGCAGGGCACCGACGACCATAAACTGATTCTTCTCCGGCATGGCGGTCAGTTTGGGGAGCCAGTTATGGTTGCGCTCCTTGAGCAGACGTCGCTCCATCAGCTCCTGTAATTCCGGGCTGCCCTGCTCTTCACTGAGCATTTTCTGCAGGGCCGGGCCGTCACCATCTTGCCAGGCCTGGATCAGCTTGGGGATCTCGGTTTGCATGGTGCCGATCTGCTCTATGGTGGACTGGAGAAAATCATCTTCCAGCTCATTCATGCTGGCGAGATAGGCCAGTTGTTCCGGTACCCGCTCCAGTCCGCGAACCGGCACGCCCATGCGTGCAGCCTGACTGGAAAAATGTTCGTCAATGCCCAGATCTGCCTGATAGCCCGCACCGGCCAACGCTTGCTGCATCAGGGTGATGGCGGCCACCCAGGGGCGTAATGGCCGGATCGCAGCCTCCGGTAAGCCATAGTGTGCGGCCTGTTTCACAACCTGCTGATACATCACCGGGCTCAGGTGATTGGCCAGATTATCCCCCGCCGGTAGCTGACTGAGTTGGGCTATCTCCTGGGTGTCCTGTTCGCTGATGGCGCGCATATCCGCCTCGACGATCAGCACATCGGCCTGCTGCCAGGCGGTTTCAATCGGTTTTGGCAGGGGGTAGAAGTTCTCTTGTCCAACATGAATGGAGCCCAAAATCCACAGATTGCGGCCATCCTTGCTGGCGTGCCAGAAACCGGGCTCCGCCAGTGCCATGACCGGCAGCAAGAGCAGGGAACAGAGACCGGCTTGCCAGCTTTTGGTGGAGTTGCCTTTTTTCATTCGCTTGAGCGCCTTATGATGAGGACCTTGATGTGGCTGCCGATCCGCTGTGGATGGGTGGTCGTGATGGTTATCCAACATGGGAAATATTATGCCTCACTTACGTTTTCGTGGCATCGCGCGTGAACCGCTGGCGCGCTTGAGTGGTCAGTTGGTTCAGGAGCTCTCCACCCTGACCGGGGCGCCAGTGGCCCACTTTACTCTGGAGCTGGTCGCCAGCGAATTCATTATCGCCGGGCAGACGGTGCCGGGCTATCCCTTCGTCGAGTTGATGTGGTTCGATCGCGGGCAGGTGGTGCAGGATCAGGCGGCCCAACTCATCACCCAGGCGGTCAAAGCCCAGTTGGGCGATGAGCAGGATGTGGCGGTGATTGTGTTACCTCTGACCCGTACTGCCTATTACGACAATGGCCAGCATTACGGTTGAATGCGGCTATGTATTGTCAACATACGGGCCCTGCGGCGCCAAATGCCAGTTAGCTAGCGAAGGCGAGATAGCCTGTTGAGCCAACCGTTGGCGGCAGGGATGCCGCCATCGAGCCTCCAGGGATGGGTTTATGGCGAGTTGGCGAGAGAGGATATATCGCCCGAACCCTGGAACTGACTAGCATTCCCCTGCGGGGTCAGTATTGTTAGCGGCGTCCACCCTGACGAACACCCCTCCACCTTGATACGACACTTCAGGCTGACTTGGCGACTAGGGCATCCAGCAGCCGGGTCGGCAGCCAGCCGCGCAATAGATTCATCCACTTGCTGGGAGTGGTGACCTGATAGCGAGGGCGCGCCCGTTTGGCATTCAGGGCATGCAGCAGGGGTGGCATGCAGGCCTCTGGTGGCAGGGTGAAGCGGTTGCCGGGCACGACTTGCTCCAGACGGTTGAGAGTCTGCTGATACACAGGTGCATGGCGGCTGTGTTGCAGATCTATGTGTTGCCGCAGCGCGGCGAGTGCATTGGCACGAAACTGGCTGGCGATGGGGCCGGGCTCGATCAGACTGATCTGCACCCCGGTGCCCCGCAACTCCAGACGCAGGGTATCGGTATAGCCCTCGATGGCAAACTTGCTGGCGTTATAGGCGCCACGATACTTCATGGCGACCAGACCCAGCACAGAGCTGTTCTGGATGATACGTCCCTCGTTGGCGGCCAGCATCCCGGGCAGCAGTAAACGGGTCAGCTCGTGCCAGCCGAAGAAGTTGGTTTCAAACTGGATGCGCAGCGCCGCGGTGGGCAGATCTTCCAGAGCGCCAGGCTGGCCGTAGGCGCCATTGTTGAACAGTGCATACAGGCGGCCGTTGCACAGGGCCAGGGTTTGGGCGACGGCGGCGTGAATGGAGGCGCTGTCGGTCAGATCCAGTTGCAGGGCGGTCAGGCCTTCGGCCTGGAGACGGGCTACATCGTCAGGATGACGGGCCGAGGCGATGACGCTGAACCCTTCTTGCTGCAGACGCTGGGCGGCGTGGTAACCAATACCGCTGGAACAACCGGTGATGAGGACAAAACGAGGCACAATGGATTCTCCATGGCGAGGGGAACCCAGTATAGGCTGAGTCCGATGCAGGATAAAACCACGGCAGGGGTGAAATCAGCCGCCATTGTCTATGGCCTAAGCTGAGCCGGAAGGGGGCGTCATGGAGTGCATGAGTGAGCGCAGTGCATAAAAAAGCCGGACCTCGAGGGTCCGGCTGCTTCGTCTATGCCCGTACACTAAAGAATAGTCAGCGGCATTATGATGTGGAACTTCACGTCCTTTTCGGAGGCGAAGATGTTGGGGTAATCGGTCCAGCCACCACTTTGGGAGATGCTGTTGTTGTAGTCGGTGTAGTGCAGCTTGAACAGGGTTCCCTTGATCTTGCCATCCTGCACCGTATACATCAGATCGAAGTTGGCCGCCCATTCAGTATCGGCACCGTTGGCCGCTTTGCCACCGTCCCCCTTCTCGATGTCCCAGCCGTAAGCGCCAGAGACGCCGGCGGTCCAGCCTGCAGCGCCCATCAGATCATCCAGTGAGCGAGTGATCCCCACAAAGAGTGCTTTCTCATTGTTGGCGTTCCAGTCGGAGCGGGAGTCCCACCAGATTTCATTAGCACCTTGCGAGTTACCATAGCCCCGCGTCAGGCGTGGCAGATAGTTGCCTTCGCTCCCATCGGCCTTGGTCATGATGCCTTCGAAGCGGAAGGCATAAGCACCTGTACCCCAGCCGGTGGTGAAAGCCTGTTGCCAGGCAGTGCCATCGTAGGTGTTGTCTTTGGAATTCGAGGTGTAGAGCTGATAGCTGGTATTGAAGCCACCAAGCCACTCAAATTTATGGCCCAGCTTGAAGTGATAGCTGTCCATGTAATCCTTGGCTTGACCAAAGGAGCCGGTCACCGATGTGCCGTCGGTAAAGGTATAACGGGCCGCCATGGCGTGCAGATAATCTATGGTGTTGCCGTCGGCAAATGGGTTCATCCAGGCTTTGGCTTTGGAGAAGACCTGGGTCTCTTTAAACCAGGGAGACTTGTATTCATCGGCCCAGGCATAGGTCAGATAGAGGCCACCAAAGTTACCTTCGATCTGGGCCCCCCGATAAGTACCGGGTTGATAAGACCAGTTGACTCCCATCACCCCGGGCACATACAGCTGGGTCAGACCGCCTTTGGCGGTGACTCTTTCACCGAGTTTCAGCTTCACAGAGGCGTTAGCCAGGCTGGCGCCGTTGTCCGGCGTGCCATCCGAATAGTTTTCACCCCACTTGTTGCCGGCAAAACTGAATTCGTTTTCCTGGTTGACCGGGTTGGCCTCATCGACAGCGAGGTCATAGGCACCGAAGCCACCGAGGTCCAGACCCACTATGTCCCAGGCATAACCAGAGTTGTAGTTCAGGGCCAGTTGGCTGGTGGCATGGCTGAGGTTGGACTCATATTTGCCACTTTGTGGGTTGCTTGGATTTTCAGCGCCATTGCCATCAATACGTTGACGGTTGCGTTGGAAGTAGAACAGGCCCCCGGAGAGTTTACCCTCTTCATAGAATTTGCTGGCGGCGGCTGCATAGGTCGGACTCAGATTATCGGCGGCCAATACGGCGGTCGGGGTGAGCAAGGCGCAAGCAACGGCAACGCCCAGTGTCGCACGTCGGAACATGACATGGTGCATAGTGTTAAAACTCCTGACTTTTGGATTGGTGTCTCCCGGCTCCGCAACGGCGATTGCTCGGGGACTATGGGGTCTTGTCTGGCAAGCCCTCTATTTTTGTTGACGCTTTCATCCTGATGTAAGAATGACATCCTGGTCTTTGGTGATGAGGCTTCCATCGGCGGCAGGATTAACATGATGATATATTCGCATCGCGAATTATCAATTGTTATTGGCCAGATTGTTCTGCAAATATGATCGACAGCAAACTATTAAACACCCGATTGGAGCGATTTAAAGGCAGTTTATGGTGACTCAGAGCGGATTTAACGCCTGTTTAAAAAATGGCACTGAGTAATTAATTCACAATGGGAAATATGTTATTGATGGAGCAAGATGTGAACATGCGGGTGTGAGTGGACGGCGCTGTGACCATCAGAATGTTGACCCCTAGGCCGGGAGTGTCCGACCCAGGAGCAAGGTGATTACTCGCGCAGGGCGAATGAGGGAAGCGAGAGGTGACGGAAGATGGCGACGATACGAACCACGAGTACGCCGAGCATGCTGATCAACATGGCCGGGATATGGGCCAGCTGCAACGACAGGGAGATGGTGTAGAGCACGCCGCCGAAAATACAGGCCGTGGCGTAGATCTCTTTTTGCAGCACCATGGGGATTTCACGGGCCAGTACATCGCGGATCAGACCACCGGCAACCCCGGTAATCACCCCCATCACCACGGCGACCATGTCCGAGGTGCCGAACAAGAGCGCCTTCTTGGCGCCGATGACCACAAACAGCGCCAGCCCGAACGCATCGGCGACCGGTAACACGTACCAGGGGAGGCGACGGGGAACCCGCGCCAACCACATGCCAAAGGCTGCGGTTCCGAGAATGACCCACAAGTAGGTGGTGTCCTGGATCCAGAAGATCGGCCGGGCGCCAATCAATAAGTCGCGTATGGTGCCGCCACCGACCGCCGTCACGGCCGCCAGAACGATGACACCGATGGCATCCATGCGCAGACGTCCTGCCACCAGAACGCCAGAGAAGGCGAACACCGCCGTCCCGAATAAATCAAAGTAGTAGACCAGATGGTCAATCAAAGAGGTATCCATGGGGGTAACAAATGGTTAACAGAATTAAAGTGGCGCCGATTGTACGGAGCCGCACCGATATCGGCTAGTAGTGGCAACAAATATTCGTCACTTGACCTCTATTCCCGCGGTGGGATTCGGGGCTGCTTCTCGTCGCCCATACTACCTTGGTCCGAGCCCACCGCCGTGAGTTTGTGCAGCGGTGGGGCGAGTGATGATGAGCGTACGGTGAACCCGATGCGGCCACTAGATTTTGAATTGTCCGACCAGAGCATGCTGACGTTCAGCCAGCGAGCTCAACTGTTCGGAGAGATGGGCCGAGCTGTCAGCACCTTGAATGATGCTGCGGCTGACCCCCCGGATATTGCAAATGTTATGGCTGATCTCGTCGCTGGCCTGGCTCTGTTCTCGAATGGCGTGGGAGATCTGCTCATTCATCTGGTGAATGGTATCGACGGAGTGGGTGATGCGCTCTAGCACGGCGACCGACGCCAATGCCTGTTGTCGGGTCTGATGGGCCTGGTCATGGCCGCTGAGGATGGCGGTGACGACCTCCTGGGTACCTTGTTGCAACTGCTGGATGACGGACTGGATCTCGCCAATGGACTCTTGGGTTCGATGGGCCAAACCCCGAACTTCATCGGCGACGACGGCAAAACCTCGTCCTTGTTCACCGGCTCTGGCGGCCTCAATGGCGGCATTGAGGGCCAGCAGATTGGTTTGTTCTGCGATGGCGGTGATGACGGCCAGAATTTGGTTGATGTTGGTACTGTTGCGGGCTAACGCCTCGACCTTGGGTTTGGCCTGACTCATCTCCGCCATCAGTTGCTGCATGGCACTATCGGTTTGGCCGACCACTGACTGACCTTCCCGGGCGGCTTGTTCGGCAATCTGGGTGGCAGCCAGTGCCTGCTGGGCGCTCTCGGCAATCTCGGCTGCTGTGGCATGCATCTGGGTACAGGCGGTAGCGACCAGATCGATCTCCTGGGATTGGGCCTGCAAAATGGTACGAGTTTGCCGCGCTAGATCCGAGGCCTCGATGACACCATGCCGGGTTCCGGCAGCGGTCTCGACGACTTCGCTGATGGTCGTGCGCAGCCGTTCGAGAAAGGCATTGAAGCGATGAGCGAGCAGGCCGACCTCATCCCGCTGCGCCAGATGGATGCGCTGGGTCAGATCCCCTTCGCCATGGGCTATCTCCTTGAGACGTTCCGCCACGAGACGGATCGGGCTGGCAATGCGGTGGGCTGCCAGCGTGATGAGCAGCAGTGCCAGTAAGGTAAAGCTCAATCCCCAGACCAGCTGCTGTTGCAGGTGCTGCGAGAATTGTTGTTCCAGTTGGGCCTGCAATTGGGCGGTCGAGGCGAAGACGGCCGCCGCAGGCATGCGCACCAGCAGACTCCAGCGTTGATTCCCTTGGGCCAGCGAAATCGGAACCAGCATCTCCAGGGTATTGCCTTGCCAGCGATGTCCGGTTTTACCCTGCGCTAACCAGTCACCGAGCTGACTATTCCGCGCATCCGCATCGGCGTCCAGTCGTTGACCTTGTTTTAATGGACTATCGCTCTGAGCAGCAACCACACCATGCTGACTCACCAGCAGGACGCTGCCCTGGCCTGCATAAAGTTGCTGGTCCATGCGACTGACGATTTGCTGCAAGGGTGCCAGAGCCAAGTCCATCCCCAGGATACCTTCCGTCTGGCCCTGGGATTGCAGGGGCAGAACAATCGAGGTCATGGCAATGTTCTGATTATTTACATCATCGATATAGGGGTCCATCAGACAGAGCTGACCGCTGTCCCGTGCACAAGTGGCCCAGGCATTGGCCGGGACGCCATAGGCATCCGGGGTGGCGTCGGCAAGCTCCTCTTCCTCAATGGCCTCGACTTGCGGTTGCCCCCGTTCATTACGGGACCAGTAAAAGGCGTGTCGGCCGGCAGCGTTGCTTCCGGTTTCGGTGGGCTCACTTCCCTTAAAGTCGGCATCCTGATCTTTCAGGGCATCGGGCTTCATGACGACGAAAATACCCAGAGTCTCCGGGCTCATATCGAGTGTATCTTTGCCTTTCATCAGCAGGGTGCGGCGCAGTGCAGTGCGACTGCATCCTGACGGTTCTCCCGAGCATATTTTTGCAGGAAGTAAATATCCTGGGCCAGCAGTTGGGTTCGGACAAAGGCTTCATTCAGATAGCTCTGCACGGCGGAGGCTTCGGCCTCTGTGCGGGCTTGCAACAGCTGTTCGGCAATCTTTTGGGCTTCCTGACCGGTTTGTGCAACCACCAGATCCTGGCTGCGCTGGGCCGAAAAAAACGAGAGTGCAGACAGCAATATCATGGCACAGAGCAGGCAGCCGCCAGCCAGGAGTGCGATCTTGAGTTGGATGGATTGGAGTTTCATGGCTATCCCTGCGAAATGAGTAAACCGTCTAATCAGGATAGTCGAATCTGGATGAGGTCAGACCTGTTTATCGATTGCTGGTAACCCATGAGGAAAATAGATCAGCGCGCCTGATCGATGAGCTGGCAGAGTTCATCAATGCCCGCCAGAGTGCGCAAGGTCAGGCGTTGCAGTCGATCCGGCTGGCTGACCTTCAACTGCTGATGTTGCACAGCCGGGAGTTGGGGCCAACGGAGCCAGCGGCCCAGACTCTGCTGGTCTTGGGCTGTGATGATGAGTTCCGGTTGTTGCACCAATACGGCCTCCTCACTGATTTGAGGGTAGGGGGCCGGACTATCGGCAAAGGGATTCACCCCCCCGCACAGGCTGATGGCATCCTGAATCCAGCTGCCGTGGGCCACAGTAGTCAGAGGAGGAGACCAGAGTTGATAGAGCAGTCGGACCGGTTTGCGGGGCTGATATTGCCGCTGCAAGCGCTGGAGTTCCTGTTCGGCCTGCTGAGCTAGGGTATCGGCCGTGGCGACATGGCCAGTGGCCTGACCCAGAATGCGGAGATCCCGCGGGAGATCCTGCAAACGCTGGGAGTCGATCAGTAGCACTGGAATACCGAGCGCCTGGATTTGGTTCACCATCAACCGCTGGTAGCCACTCCATAGCACCACCAGATCGGGTTGCAGGGCCAGCAGGCGCTCCATGTTGATGCTCTGGTAATTGGCGACATGGGGGAGTTGTTTCACAGCAACGGGCCAATCACTGGCCTCATCGGTGGCAATGATCTGGGGGCCGGCACCGATGGAGAACAAGAGCTCGGTGATATGGGGCGTCAGGCTCACCAGCCGTTGGGGCGTGGCTGGCGTTCCTGCCCGGGCTGTTGCGACCAACAACAGCCCCCAGAGCAGGCTAACGCAGATGCTGCGCATAAAAGGCGATTCCTTCGAAACCGAACAAGAGCACCAACAGCAGCATGCTCAAGGCGGTCAAGCGCTGATGGACCCGGGTGAAGGCTTGAAGATCGGGCTCTTGGGGGCCACCGAGGCGCACGTAGCGGATTTTTTGCTCCAGATAGAAACGTGGGCCACCGAGGCTGATGCCCAGACCTGCGGCCATGGCGGCCAACAGAGCGCCGCTACCGGAGCTGTGCCAGCCTTTGGCTTGCCGGAATGCGGCCAGCAGGGCATGACCGCCGCCCGGGAAGGCTCCGAGTAACAGGGTGGCAAACCAGCCGGGGAGCAGTAACGACAGGCGGTAGAGTCGACAGCAGAACTCACCGAACAGTAGATTACGCGGTAGTTTCGGTGTGAAGGCCTGAGCCATCAGTTGCAGTAAGCGGAAGGTCAGAGCACCTTCAATGCCTGCCACCAAAAACCAGAAGCCGACACCGAACCATTGCCCGAGCCAACGCAGAATGGTCATTTCGCTGGCGGCCTTGCACACCCCCATCAGGCTTAAACGAGCCGTATCTCGCCGGGTCCAGCGAGCCAGTTGCAGGCGCGCCATGTTGAGCTTGTTGGCCCGGATCAGCTGCTGGAGCCCCCGGGACTCGTTTTTCAGGGGGCGCCATTCAATCAGCCACAGCAGCAGCACCAGATCAAACAGTGCTTCGGAGAGCGACAGATTGCGGAGCGCCCATTGCCCCAACAGGACGGGAAATAACACGGTTAACGGCGTCAACAATCCGGCCAGCCATTGCTGGGTGGCCGGAGAACCCCGGCGATTGACTTTGAGACTCAACCGCTCCAGCAGGGGGATTACGGCGGAGGGCTTTACGCTGGTGGGTAACGGCAATAACCACTCCAGCAGCAGCGCCAGCCCCAACAGGCTGGCCGGTTGTTCGAACAGGGTCAACAGCAGCGAGGTATCCACAGCTTACATCCGCTTGAGCATGGCCATGACCATGACCGAGGAGTTGCGGGCCGCTATCTCCAGATAGGCGTCAAAAGAATCTGGCGACTCCTTGCCCGCGATATCGGACAAGGAGCGGGTTACCACGAAGGGGACGTCGAACTGATGACAGACCTGGGCAATCGCCGCTCCTTCCATCTCCACGGCCGTCATGGTCGGGAAATCTTCCCGTGCCTTGGCGATACGCGCCGGATCACACATGAACTGATCACCCGTGCAGACAAGCCCTTCCTTGCTCTGTATCCCGTCCTGCAGCTCGGCCACCGCAGCGCGGGCTATGGCTTTGAGGCGTTCATCGGCGATGAAGGCCGCTGGCATGCGCGGCACCTGACCGATTTCATAGCCAAAGCCGGTCACATCCACATCGTGATGGCGTACTTCGCTGGAGATGACCACATCGCCAATATGCAGCTCAGGGTCAAAACCACCGGCCGAGCCGGTATTGATGACGCAATCCGGTGTGAAGCGATCCAGCAGCAGGGTGGTGGCGACAGCGGCGGCAACCTTGCCGATCCCGGAGCGGGTTAGCACCACGTTCTGGCCCGCCAGGGTGCCACTGAAAAATTCACAACCGGCCAGCGTGAGTTCCTCAACGTCACTCATCTGGGCCCGTAACAGGGCTACTTCCTGGTCCATCGCACCTATGATGCCTACTTTCATGGGGTACTCGCTTGTCAGTCACTGATTGATTGGGCGACATGATATCACTAGCCATCGCTGGCTAGCAGCCCGGGATGGCAGTAATCACGCGAGGACAGGTTTACAGCGCAGTCGTGTGCTGCGATGTCTGTCGGCATTGGGCTGTGTTGATCAAACAGGAGTCGCAAAGTAAGGGGCTGCATACAGTTCCTAGGTTCCTGTGCTCTAGTGGCTGAAAATTAGTCGATAAGCTCACAAATTGAATTTTTTTTCACAGACGGTGGGATTCCATGCAACGGGCAGAAAAACCGAGCTAAAACGGCTCATTGGTTTAAAAATAATCCATGTTTAGCGGTAATTCGTGCCCGGACAGTGCTTAAATGCGATCTACTCTCACTTGCGTTGCCGGTGTGGACTCTGTGTTTGGTTGGATAAACGAAATAAAACTCTGAAATTAACGCATTTACTAAACGTTTAATATGTAAAACTGCGGTTAACGCGCTGTGCTTTTGCTATTGCAGCGGTATATAGGCGTGGATATGTCGGTGCTTGGTATTGAGCAAAATTGATGCAAGGCGCACTATTCTGGTGTTTTAGATATAAGTCACTAAATTCTAATGTTTTTTTAGCGTAAAAGAGTCGCATTGGCTGCCAGCAGGTTGCCTTGAATTGGGGCGGGAATCACAGTATATTCGCCCGTTACAAGCCCTCAGAGTGACAGCCAAGCTGGTAGATGCCAGCTTTTTTTCTCTGCGGATGGACCCGAGATAGATTGAGAGGATTCAAGCGTGATGGAATCGGCGGTACCCCAGCGCCAGGGCCTTTACGACCCTGCGAACGAACACGACGCCTGTGGTGTTGGCTTTGTAGCCCACATGAAAGGGCAGAAGAGCCACAGTATCGTTGAACAAGGATTATTGATCCTGAAAAACCTGGATCACCGGGGTGCGGTCGGTGCTGACCCGCTGCAAGGCGATGGCGCCGGCATCCTGTTACAGATCCCGGATCAACTCTACCGTGCCGAGATGGCCAAGCAAGGCGTGACGCTGCCCGCAGATGGTGAGTATGGCGTTGGTATGATCTTCCTGCCGCAAGAGACGGCCTCCCGCATGGCGTGTGAGGAAGAGATCGAACGTGCCGTGCGTGCCGAAGGTCAGATCGTGCTGGGCTGGCGGGATGTGCCGGTGAACGCCGACTGCCCTATGTCGCCTGTGGTCAAGGCTAAAGAGCCGGTGATCCGTCAGATTTTCATCGGTCGCGGCAGTGACATCCTGGTCACTGATGCCCTGGAACGTAAGCTGTACATCATTCGCAAACGTTGTTCCCACGCCATCCGTGCGCTGAAGCTCAAGCACTGCGGCGAGTTCTACGTGCCTTCCTTCTCGGCTCGTACCGTGAACTACAAGGGCCTGCTGCTGGCCGATCAGGTTGGTGTCTATTACAACGACTTGGCCGATCCCCGTTTCGTCTCAGCCCTGGCGCTGGTTCACCAACGCTTCTCCACCAATACCTTCCCGACCTGGGATCTGGCTCACCCCTTCCGTCTGATTGCCCACAACGGGGAAATCAACACGGTCCGTGGTAACGTCAACTGGATGCGCGCCCGCGAACGCGCCATCACCTCCCCGGTACTGGGTGACGATCTGAACAAGGTCTGGCCGTTGATCTATCCGGGGCAGTCTGACTCAGCCTCCTTCGATAACGCGCTGGAACTGCTGGTCATGGGCGGTTACTCCCTGGCCCATGCGGTGATGATGATGATCCCGGAAGCCTGGGAAAAGCACAGCACCATGGATAACAAGCGTCGCGCCTTCTATGAATACCATGCGGCCATGATGGAACCCTGGGATGGCCCTGCTGCCGTCGCCTTCACCGATGGTCGTCAAATCGGCGCTACGCTGGACCGGAACGGTCTGCGTCCGGCCCGCTACCTGGTGACCAAGGACGACCTGGTGGTCATGGCCTCCGAGTCTGGTGTGCTGCCGATTGATGAGTCCCGTATCGCCCAGAAGTGGCGCCTGCAGCCCGGCAAGATGTTCCTCATCGACATGGAACAGGGTCGTATCATCGATGACCAGGAGCTGAAAAACTCCCTGGCCCATGCCAAGCCGTATGCCGAGTGGATCGACAAGATCCGCATCAAGCTGGATGACATTGCTGGCGATGTGGCTCCGGCCGAGCACGGAGCAGAAGTGCTCGAGCTGCAACAGGCCTTTGGTTACACCCAGGAAGATATCAAGCTGCTGATGACGCCGATGGCGGAAAATGGCGAAGAAGCTATTGGCTCCATGGGTAACGACTCGGCGCTGACCGTGTTGTCGAAGAAAGAGAAGCCGCTGTACAGCTACTTCCGTCAGCTGTTTGCCCAGGTCACCAACCCGCCCATCGACCCGATCCGCGAAGAGTTGGTGATGTCCCTGGTCTCCTTCATCGGGCCCAAGCCGAACCTGCTGAACAATGCCGATATCAATCCGCCGATCCGTCTGGAAGTGACCCAGCCGGTCCTCTCTGCCAAACAGATGGAGAAGATCCGCGATATCGAGCAGTTCACCGGTAACAAATTCCGCTCTCATGAACTGGATATCACCTATCCGCTAGCATGGGGCAAGGAAGGGATCGAAGCCCGTCTGGCCTCGCTTGCCGCAGAAGCCGAAGATGCCGTCAAGCATGGCTCCAATATCCTGATCCTCTCCGACCGCAAGGTGGCCAAGGATCAGCTGGCGATCCCGGCGTTGCTGGCGACGTCTGCCGTGCACCAACGTCTGGTCAAGCGCGGTCTGCGTACCAGCACGGGTCTGGTGGTCGAAACCGGCTCCGCCCGTGAAGTGCATCACTTCGCGCTGCTGGGTGGTTACGGTGCCGAAGCGGTTCACCCTTGGCTGGCGGTTGAAACCCTGCGTCAAATGGCGCAAGGCGATACCGAGAAGGCCGAGAAGTATGTGAAGAACTTCACCAAGGCGGTCGGCAAGGGTCTGTGCAAGGTGATGTCCAAGATGGGTATCTCCACCTACATGTCCTACACAGGTGCTCAGATCTTCGAAGCCGTCGGTCTGCAGAAGGCCTTCGTCGAGAAGTACTTCACCGGCACCCCGTCCAATGTGGAAGGGATAGGTCTGTTTGAAGTTGCCGAAGAAGCCATCCGTCTGCACGATGCGGCCTTCTCCGCCGATCCGGTACTGTCCGAGATGCTGGATGCCGGTGGCGACTACGCCTTCCGTATCCGCGGTGAAGAACACATGTGGACGCCGGACGCCATTGCCAAGCTGCAACACGCGACCCGCAGCGGCAAGTTCGAGAACTACAAGGAATACGCCCAGATCATCAATGACCAGAGCAAGCGTCACCTGACCTTGCGTGGCCTGTTCGAGATCAAGAAGGCGGCAGAGCCTGTACCGCTGGACGAAGTCGAATCCGCCAAGGAGATCGTCAAGCGTTTCGCCACCGGCGCCATGTCGTTGGGCTCTATCTCTACCGAGGCGCATACCACGCTGGCGGTCGCGATGAACCGGATTGGCGGCAAGTCCAATACCGGTGAAGGCGGCGAAGATGCCAAGCGTTTCATTCCGGTCAGCCAGCCGACCCTGTTGTCCGAAATCATCGGTGCTTCCCGTATCGAGCGGGATCTGCAACTGCAAGCCGGCGATAGCCTGCGCTCGGCCATCAAGCAGGTCGCATCCGGTCGCTTCGGCGTCACTGCCGAATATCTGGTCAATGCCGACCAGATCCAGATCAAGATGGCCCAAGGTGCCAAGCCGGGTGAGGGCGGTCAGCTGCCAGGACACAAGGTTTCCGAATATATCGGTTTCCTGCGTCACTCAGTGCCGGGTGTGGGTTTGATTTCCCCGCCACCGCACCATGACATCTATTCCATCGAGGATTTGGCCCAGCTGATCCACGATCTGAAGAACGTCAACTACACCGCCTCCATCTCGGTGAAGCTGGTGTCGGAAGTGGGTGTGGGTACAGTGGCTGCCGGTGTCTCCAAGGCCAAGGCCGACCACCTGGTCATCGCCGGTCATGACGGTGGTACCGGTGCATCACCGCAATCCTCCATCAAGCATGCCGGTTCCTCCTGGGAACTGGGTCTGGCTGAAACCCAACAGACCCTGGTACTGAACCAACTGCGTAGCCGCATCCGCGTCCAGGTTGATGGTCAGATGAAGACCGGCCGTGACGTCATCATCGGCGCTCTGCTGGGTGCTGACGAGTTCGGTTTCGCCACAGCGCCGCTGGTGGTGCAAGGCTGCATCATGATGCGTAAGTGCCACCTGAACACCTGCCCGGTGGGCGTGGCGACTCAGGACCCGGAACTGCGTAAGCGCTTCACCGGTCAGCCGGAGCACGTGGTCAACTATTTCTTCTTCGTCGCCGAAGAAGTGCGTCAGCTGATGGCCGAGATGGGCATCCGCAAGTTCGACGATCTGATCGGTCGCTCTGACCTGCTGGACAAGCGTGCCGGTGTTGAACACTGGAAGGCTCAGGGTCTGGACTTCTCCAAGATCTTCTTCCAACCGGACGTTCCGGCTTCTGTGGCGCGTCTGCACACCGATACCCAGGATCATGCGCTGGAGAAGGCGCTGGATCAGCAACTGGTGGCTTTGGCCAAGCCAGCCCTGGAGAAGGGTGAAGCGGTCAAGATTGAACTGCCAGTCAAGAACATCAACCGTACCGTGGGCGCCATGCTCTCCGGTGAAGTGGCCAAGCGTTATGGCAACGACGGTCTGCCAGTCGGCACCATTCAGGTACGCCTGAACGGTACTGCCGGTCAGAGCTTTGCTGCCTTCCTGGCCAAGGGGATCACCATCGAGCTGGTGGGTGAAGGCAACGACTATGTGGCCAAGGGCCTCTCCGGTGGTCGCGTCATCATACGTCCGAGTGATGCCTTCACGCCGGAGCCGTCTCGCAACATCATCTGCGGTAATACCGTGATGTACGGTGCCACCGACGGCGAAGCCTTCCTCAATGGTGTCGCCGGCGAACGCTTCTGCGTCCGTAACTCCGGTGGTACGGCTGTGGTTGAAGGGGTCGGTGATCACGGCTGCGAATACATGACCGGTGGTACCGTGGTGGTGCTGGGTCAGACGGGCCGCAACTTTGCAGCCGGTATGTCGGGTGGTATCGCCTACGTGCTGGATGAAGACGAAACCTTCGCCGATCGTTGCAACATGGCGCAGGTTGCTCTGGAGAAAGTGCAGGCCGCCGCCCAGCAATCTCAGGATGAACCGCGTCACCTGGGTGAGGCCGATGAAGTGCTGCTCAAGGGCCTCATCGCCCAGCAGGCCGAACTCACCGGCAGCCCGCGTGCCAAGTCTATCCTGGCCGATTGGGACAGCTACCGAGGCAAGTTCGTCAAGGTCTATCCGAATGAATATCGCCGCGCCCTGACGGAATTGGCAGCGGCCAAGCAACAGCAGAAGGAGATTGCGTAATGGGTAAGCCAACCGGTTTTCTCGAATTCGAGCGAGTCAAAGAGACCTACGCCCCGGTTGCTGAACGCGTCAAACATTATGGCGAGTTCGTGCCAACCCTGACCGTAGAAGAAGCCAAGCAGCAGGGCGCCCGCTGCATGGATTGTGGTATCCCGTTCTGTAACAACGGCTGCCCGGTGAACAACATCATCCCGGACTGGAATGATCTGGTTTACCGTGGCAACTGGCAGCAGGCGATCACCGTGCTGCACTCCACCAACAACTTCCCCGAATTCACAGGCCGGATCTGTCCGGCCCCGTGTGAAGCGGCCTGTACTCTGGGCATCAATGCCGCACCGGTGGGCATCAAGTCTATCGAACGCGCCATCATTGATCGCGCCTGGGAAAACGGCTGGGTTCTGCCGCAACCGGCTGCCGTGAAGACCGGCAAGAAGGTGGCTGTGGTCGGTGGTGGCCCCGCAGGCCTCGCCGCGGCTCAGCAACTGGCTCGCGTCGGTCACGAAGTCACCCTGTTTGAGAAGAACGATCGGGTCGGTGGTCTGCTGCGTTACGGTATCCCGGACTTCAAGCTCGACAAGTCGATCATCGACCGTCGTGCCGCCCAACTGGCTGCCGAAGGCGTCACCTTCAAGACCAAGACGCTGGTGTGCAGCGACCAAGACCTGCCCAAGGGCGTGGTCAATGATGCCTTGACCCTGGTGACTCCGGCTGAGCTGGATGCCCAGTTCGATGCAGTGATCCTGGCCGGTGGCTCCGAGACCCCGCGGGATCTGCCGGTTCCGGGTCGTGAGAACTCGGGCATTCACTTTGCTCTGGAATTCCTCATTCCCCAGAACAAGGAAGTGGCCGGTGACAGCAAGAACCCGATCCACGCCGCTGGCAAGCATGTGGTGGTGATTGGTGGTGGTGATACCGGCTCGGATTGCGTCGGTACCTCCAACCGTCACGGTGCCGCCTCCATCACGCAACTGGAAGTGATGCCGCAACCGCCGGAGCAAGAGAACAAAGAGCTGACCTGGCCCTACTGGCCGCTCAAGCTGCGTACCTCTTCCTCCCATGAGGAAGGTTGTGTTCGCGAGTTCGCCGTCTCCACCAAGGAGTTCATCGGTGAAAACGGCAAGCTGACCGCGCTCAAGCTGGTCAAGGTCGAGTTCGTGGATGGTAAGCTGGTCGAGATCGCCGGCTCTGAGTTCGAACTGAAGGCCGATCTGGTGTTCCTGGCGATGGGCTTTACCCAGCCCCTGGCCAAGGTGCTGGATAGCTTCGGTATCGACAAGGATGCCCGCGGCAACGCCAAGGCCACCACCGACGGCGCGGGTTGCTATGCCACCTCTGTGCCTAAGGTGTTCGCGGCCGGTGACATGCGTCGCGGTCAATCCCTGGTGGTCTGGGCCATTCGTGAAGGTCGCCAGTGCGCCCGCGAAGTGGACCAGTTCCTGATGGGCTCCAGCGCGCTGCCGCGCTAAGCGCTGCGGCTGGCACAAAAAAACCCGCTTCGGCGGGTTTTTTTTCGTCTGCTGTCCGCAGACGGGGTCGGTATAGTCTGCAACTCCAGAGTGAGGTCTCCGGAAGTGAGGACGAACACAGACCCGCCGTGAATACATCCCTGTAGGCTCGACGGCGGCATCCTTGCCGCCAACGGTCTGCGCTTCGTCCACACCTTCCGTTACGCCATATTCGCTATGGCCAGTGAGTCTCTGTGCTTATTCCAACAGTTAGCGCTTATTCCAGCCGTTCGGGCTTAGGCGGGCAGCTCATCGCTGTAGACACAGACATTCCATTGGGCCACCAGGCCATCGGCGCTGATGCACTGTTCATCGAAGAAGCGCTGGATATAGGGCTTCTGGCAATGGGCTTCGAACACTGCCATATCGGCCCAGATTTCGTTGAACACCAGGGGGAAGCTGGTGCCCTCGGCAAAGGGGCTGGGGATATGACGGGTGATGCGGTACTGGACGCAGCCCTCCTCGCGCAGTGTGTCCGGCTCCAGCGCCTGTAAGACACGAAATAACTCTTCCAGCTTGCCCGGCTTGGGCTCGAATTGGGCAATACAGTAGACGCGCTGAGTCATGGGTTCTCCTGGTTCGGTTATGCCGATGGGGTCTTGCTCCGGGGCAACCCATCGGTCTGGATTTCGGCTGCTGCGAGCATACTCCGCGAGCGCCAAGGCGCAAATGATTCCATGCAGATCCGGACGCTCGGCGGGGCCGGTGCTGCCCGCATCCTTGTTGAGAACGTCTGGTCCGTTCTGTCCACGTCGTCGTCGGGAACGACTTGTTCCGTTTCCTCCTTGCAGACATGGCCGTTCTGTTCACCTTCGGCGAACGGCGGCGGGCCAAGGGGGAAAAGGCCTCCCCCTTGGCAATCCCGGGCCCGGGTTTATGCCGACTGTCGGAAAGGCCCCGGACTGCGGAATGTCTTTCACCGGCCGGGAGCCACACGCCATCCCTGGCGTGACGCTCCCTTTTGCGGTCATCCTGACCGCGCACCGGTTGCAGCCACCCCACCGCCCGGCCCGACAGACGGCTTCGGGTTATGGGGGCGGGGGATGGTTTAAAGCTGAAAGTCGAAGACTGAAACCGAAGATTGAAAGCTCAAAGCGTGACGATGGAAGTTGTTATCTCGAATTGGCTTGGAGCTCGCGGCGGATTTGCATCAGGATTTGGCCGGTCATATTGGTGCCGTGACCATCGACGCCGGGGCCCCAGAAGAAGTCGGCGGCGGAGTGGTCGGAGAGCGGGTGTCGGCTGAGTGTGAGGATATGGGCTAATTCCGGGTGCTGAGCAAAGCGCGCCCAGATCGCGGTTTCCATCACTGACACTTTAATGGTTTCCCAATCGTCACGAATTTTAAAGCGTCGGGGTCATCACGGCTTCACTAGTCTGTGGCTCGGATTATTTACAAAACGCAATGCCTTCGATCATGACTAAGCAGTCCGAGTCGAAAAATTCGGTTGTTGCCGTCATGCGGGCGGGGCATTTCGTGGGTGCAAAGTAATCCAGGAATAATTTTTCCATGGTGGGTAAATCCTGAATATTTTTGAGCCATACCGTCACTTTGACGAGGGATGATAATGGCAGATCCATGCCTGCAAGTGTTTGTTTTATTCCGACAAGCGCCCCTCTGCATTGCTGCTCAAAACCATCACCAAATCCGCGGTGAAAAGAAAGAAAAGCATAGTCGCCTGCGACCACAGCCGATGAATAGCTATACGGGGTTGGTACGTATTTTATATCCGACATAAGTTCACCATATGGATGTTAAATAAAGTTCGCAGGTGCAATCAGCGAATCTCTTGCTTTGCTCCCTCTCCTTTTTCCAAGGGGAGGGCAGGGGTGGGGTTTGCTCTGGCTGATTCTGGGTCTATGAAAAATTAAATCAGATAAACCACTGGGTCAGGGTTATGATGCCAATTGGCAGGGCGAGGATCAGCAATAAGGCGCCTAGGCAGCCACCACCTTTATTCGATGTGGTATAGGAATTGTCATATCCACTATTTCGATTACGTAACCACTCAGCATGGCAGCGCGAGCAATAGAGTTTGATGGCGCCCATATTCCAGACACGAATGGTGCGACCATCAAAGGGCGTATTGCAACGGCAGTGGCTACAGGTAAAGAGTTTGCTGGCCGGAATTTTCTGGCGATTATAAATAGCCAGTAATATGAGTGCAGGTATCCCCAAGGGGACTGCGGTCGCCACATTATGGGTCTTGAAAAACAGTAAACCAGCACTGGCTAAAAACAGTACCGCAATCAGCAACAGCACATGGTCTAAATTCGTTCTCTTCATCGGCTCAAGCACGATGCGCTGATCATAGGATTGACGGGCATGTTGTGGCGGCTTCTTTACGGCGGGCTTCATCGCTTGCAGGCTTAACCCTTCATAATAAACCTCGGTCGCCTTCATCCGCTGCTGATTATCGATCATCACCTCAAAGATAACCGCATCCTGCACCTGCGGCCTTCTCTCTCTGTGCTTTAATGCTGAGATATGAAAAAACACTCGCTCCGAAAGATCGTCATTGGTAATAAAACCAAATCCTTTCTCATCATTCCATTGAATAATCTTGCCTTTCATTCAGACTCCATGAATAGAGGATAAATCCTTATGCTGTTTTAGGTGTTTGATTTACGAATCCTGTTCGTTTGTTATTGCCACACATCATGAATCTGCATTTTGATGAGGGGCTATTAATCTTGGGCAATGTTGAGGTTAATTTCATTAAACATGATTCTATACTTGGGGTTGTTAATTTCCGGTCGAGCGCGACCACCTTGACCTTGATCAAGACTGTTTTTTTCAAGAGCGTTAAGCTGGAAATAATTGTAAGTAAAAGTGCCTTTCGGACTACCATTAACGACTTTATATATAGTAATAATGTTCTTCCCAACTTGTTGAACATATAACAGAAGGTGAGCATCGAAATTATCTAGGTTGGGATGAATGAATTTATAATGTTTTGACTTGAATGATTTGCTAGCATCTTTAATTGAGGTGTTTAAAAAGCCTAAATCATCTTTTTTGATGGACATATTACAACGCTTACAAGATACAGATAGATTTTTCATCGTAAACATATATTTCACACATAATGATTTTGGAATGACATGTTCAATGTCTAAAACCATTCTGAATTCACCTCTAATGTTTCTGCCGCAATAACAACAACGTTCATTAGTCTTAGTGACTGCAAAGTCTTTTATCTTTCTCTTGATTTGGTTAAGTGCTTTGTTATTGTCCCATTCTTTATGACCTATTAATGCTGATTTTTTTATTTCAGTGATTTCGGCAGGTGTGAACTTTAGGCGGTTAACCATTTTTTTCCACCTTAGAAACATGCATATCATCTATTATGCGGCGAACTCCATTAATAAATCTTGACTGTCTCATGTCATAAATTTTATTTTTTAATTCATTTAACATGTCGATGATTATTGGGTAACTCTTTTGGTCTGAGTCAAAATCATTGATTAAGTTTACTAATAAATCAGATAGATATCTGTTTTCAGGTGTTATGATTCCAAAAACCTCTGACATTAACTCTTCATTATTGCTGCTATCATTGCTAATTTCTTCTAATTCATAGTTTGAAAGCCTGAACAAGTTTGGATTTTGATTTGATAGCGGTATCACTAATGGTGAATGAGTGGCTATGATTATTTTTGGACTATATTGATAAAACAAGTCCAGTATTTTGTCGATGTATTCTTTTTGCCACTTTGGGTGAAGACTATTTTCTGGCTCGTCAATAATAATAACTGAGTTCACGTTGATACTTGATGAGATATGAACTAATGTGGATATGATCATTAACTCACCAGAGCTTGCATTGTTTAGTGGAACTATATGCTGGTTCTTTTCCAGATATAGACTTATAGATGATATTATCTTAAGTTTTTTTAAAATTCGCTCATGCTTTAATATCGATGATAACGTGGTCTCTTGAATGATGCCTGTTGATAAAGCGCTTAAGTTGATGTTTAATAGACGCCCGCTGTGAGGTAAGTCAACATGCCCAAAATCTTCGCCATGATTCTCAAGGATGTTGATTATTTGATATTTATCCTCTATTGGAATGTTTGCATAATGCTCAATTAAATTTTTATTTTCATAGCTATAGCCTTCTACTTTTATGCCTATTCTCGCTTCATAACCACTGTACTCAAGAGCTCGTACTAAATGCTTGATTCTATCAACATCTAGTAGTTTCCTAGTGTGCAAGGATTTTTTCACAAGTTTTTCAACCATGTTTCTCCCTTGCCGACCACCAAAGAAATTGAATTTACTACTGCTGATATCGAATTTGTCGTGGATTGACGTGGCTATAGCAATTACTTTTTTACCTGACTTAATGAATTCATTTGCTAATTCATTTAAATAGTTACTTTTCCCCGATCCATTTTCACCAATAATTATGTTAACATCATATTCAGATTCTGCTTCTTGAAAGATTTTTTTGTTTTGCACGTTTTTATCTCTATAGCTTTATAATCGTGTCACAGTGATGCGTGTCGCTATGCATGCGATCGTTTCGGTGAGAATCGAGGAATTTATTAGAAAGAGCTAGTTTATTAACCGCGCTTGCTGTGCAATTTATCTTTTTCAAATTGCATGAACTTGCATATCCATCTTGATTGATTTCGCTAGTCCTCCTAAATCGCCATATATAGTCTTTGCATTTATATTCATCTTTCTTAATAGTGCATATATGTTTTCATATGTGTCACTTGGAATGATAAATTTTATTACTTTGACATTCTTGTACATGACATTAGCTAGAAGCTCTTCAATCCTTTTTTCTTTGTCGCCGGAAATTAAGAAAGTACCAGATTGCCTATCAATTCTGGCATTTAATTCCAGTGGTTCGGTAATCCAGACTACTTCATATGAAAACCGATCAACAACATCGTCAAATAGCTCATCTTGTTTGCCAATGATTTCATGTCTGGTTTTCTTGAAGCTTGAGTCTCTTCTTGAAATGTATGCAAGTGATTCATCCATTATCGAATTGTAATCTATTGCATATATAGCAAGGTCATTTTTTAATAGTGGATTATATGCTTCTAGAGCAAAATATAAAGCCACATAAGGACTTTCAGTAAAGTCTATCAGTCGAGTTGGCGCCCCATAATGTTGCATTAATGAAAGCCAGGCTAATTTACTTTTTGGTGCATGCTCATTGCTGTTGTAAATGTGATACTTAGATTTAAATAAATTAAGATAATGTTCCTCGAACTTTTTTGCTAGCTCGCTTGACCACTTACTACCGATAGTACGTTCCAGAGTTGATTCTAGTTTCCAGGTTGAGTTTGCATGACCTCTGTAAATGAAATTGTTAGGCAGCTCATTTATTGAACGAATTAAGTCATCAGAGTTTTTAATTATTTTCTCGGAAATCATACCCTGACCCTCATATATTTAACTTGCATCTGTTCCAGTACTTGAGAGTATGATGCTTCCTCACTAACGGTCACTACAACAGCATCACCTTTCATCATGATATTTTTGGCTTTCATGCCCGCAGCTGGAACAACTCTAGCAGACGCTGTATTTCCGGTGGCAGCAGTTGATTTAGCTACAGACTCCGCAACATTTTCATTTAATGCTTCACCAACAACTTCTAAAGTTCCTGAGGATGCCCCAATCATTTGTGCATAAACGGATAAAGGCTTCTGAAAAAGCTCGTCTGCATCGATAGGGTTTGGGCCTGTAAATGTTGCTCTGAATTTCCGAATTGAATATGCGCTTCGAAGCTTATATAGGAAGTCTTCAGGGTCAGGTATTACGTCTACCCCCCGGTGTCAGAATAGTTGTCGCCTAACCTGAACCATCCAAATAAGTAGACCGGGGGCGGATAAAGAGTGTCGAATGGCTCGTTATTCAAATGAACGTAAGGCCGCTTTGCTCAAGAAGCTGCTGCCTCCCATCAATATGTCGGTTGCCGAGTTGGCGCGTCAGGAAAACATCAGCGAAGTCACTCTGTATAATTGGCGCAAACAAGCTAAAGACGGAGGGGCGCCTGTGCCCGGTGACAACAAACTAACCGATGAATGGCCTGCCGAGGCCAAGTTCGCTGTGGTGTTAGAAACGGCTGCCCTTTCTGAGATTGAACTCAGCGAGTATTGCCGCCGAAAATGTCTCTACCCGGAGCAAGTCCAGCAATGGCGCCAAGCCTGTATCCTGGGCCAGCAATCCGCTCGCGCCCTACAACAGGCGGAGAAAGCGCAGGCCAAGGCGGATAAGAAACGTATCCGGCAACTGGAGCAGGAGTTGCGTCGTAAAGACAAGGCCCTGGCCGAGGCAGCCGCTCTGCTGATATTGCAAAAAAAGCTCGATGCCTACTGGAGCAACGCCGACGAGGACAACTGACCTCGTTGCCAGAGCGGCAGCAATACGTTGCATGGTGGCGCGAGGCGCTCGTCGCCGGGGCACGCAAGCACCCGGCAGCCGAGGTGTTAGGGTTGAGTCTGCGCACACTCCAGCGCTGGTTGGTTGGGCCGGAGCTGAGTGCCGATAGGCGGCCGGATGCGGTTCGTCCTATGCCAGCCCATGCCTTGAGTCCAGAGGAGCGGCGGGCCGTGCTGGAGGTCTGCAATAGCCAGGAGTTCGCCTCATTGCCACCCAGCCAAATCGTACCGAGGTTGGCCGACCAGGGGCGTTATCTGGCCAGTGAGTCGAGCTTCTATCGCATCTTGCGGGCCGCTGACCAGCAGCACAGGCGTGGCCGGAGCCAGCCACCGCGTCATGTGCCGGTACCAACCAGCCATGCCGCGTCCGGTCCCAATCAAGTGTGGTCCTGGGACATCACCTACTTGCCGTCCCTCGTTCGCGGCCAGTATTACTACCTCTATCTGATAGAGGACATCTACAGTCGCAAGGGTGTGGGCTGGGAAGTCCATGAGCAAGAGTGCGGCGAGCGGGCGGCCGCGTTGCTGCAACGGAGCGTCATCCGCGAACAGTGCTGGAAGCAGCCACTGATCTTGCACTCGGACAATGGCGCACCAATGAAGTCAGTTACGCTGCTGACCAAGATGTATGATCTGGGCATCACGCCCTCGCGGGGACGGCCTCGGGTGAGCAACGATAATCCGTACTCGGAGTCATTGTTCCGGACGCTGAAGTACTGCCCACAATGGCCATCAGACGGCTTCGCCAGTCTGGAAGCGGCCAGGGAGTGGGTGCGTGACTTTATGGCGTGGTATAACGACGAACACCGGCATAGCCGTATCCGCTTCGTCACCCCCAACGAGCGGCATCGGGGCGAAGATAAAGCCCTGCTGGCGAAACGGGATGCGGTGTATCAGGCAGCCCGGGCGCAACATCCAGCGAGGTGGAGTGGCAAGACACGAGACTGGACACCGATCGGTGCCGTGATGCTGAATCCGGAGCGACCCGAGAAACCCGAGCCGGAGCAAAAAGAGGCTGCTTAAAACAGGTTTACGCGACAACTATCTTGAAAAACACCGCTACTCTAACGTCTATTTCTGTTTCGATTGCCGCTTTTGTCGCAAGTAACAAATCTTTAATGCGTCTAGCAATAATTAAGGCATTTGGAGCTAGCTTAGACTTCTTTGCAATTCCAAGTAATCCAATTTTTGCATCGAAGATAACAACTGTATAAGGCGCTGAATCATCTAGCTGATCTACAAAATCACCCGTTTCTTTGTCAAATTTCTCAAATGTAGTCTTTGTCGTTCTACCTACTGCAAAAGAACCGGAATGCTCCCCAAACATCTTTATATTCCCTAGATGCCATTCGCTTCCTCGTGATTGCGTATAATTTGGTTTGTCGTTAATTGAGTCGAGAAAAAGCTCCATCGGAGATTTATTTACAGCAAACAATGGCAGCTGAGCAGGTTTAATAAACTTGGCTCTATATAAGTGATATTCACGAGATCCCACTTTTTAAGTTCCTTGTGATGTGTAGATGCAGCTTAGTAATTATATAAAAAGTAGCTGTTACTTTATTCGTGGCTAGAAATTCCGCATTTTATTTGGTGGGTTATTTGAGGAATACAATTCAATGATGTAATTTAGTTGTTTATTACTAATAAAATTTAACGCCTAACGAACAGTAACTTTGCTATTCAAGTGTTCGCCTCAATCGAGATCGCTCTCCACCGTGTCGTTTTATCAGCGATGGCATTGTCGATCACCAAGGCTACCGCCCCTGGCTTACGGCTGCCACAGTGCCTGGAACGTCGGGGGGGCTGTCAATCTCGGCACTAACCTTGAGTTATTTGAGTTTTTAAACTACCGCACTTTGCGCGGCGGGGAAAATGGATTCAGATGGGCGGAGTCACATTTTGTTCGCTACTCACGGTTTTCGGCAGCAAACGAGCGTTTCAAGCCTTGTTTGGGCAACCCTTCGGTTCCTCCATGCGTGCGATTACGCTGCGCTAATCTCACCTACAAGAGCAACAGCATCGCGAGCTGCGCTTGCTCCTACACGCCTTTCTGCAGATAGCCGACCATTCATATGCGCAACCGCTTTTGACTTACCCATAGAAGTTAGCCGCCGTCTGTCGGGCCGCGGGGAGGGGGGAACGGAGGCGGTGCGCGGTCAGGATGACCGCACAAGGGAGCGTCACGCCAGGGATGGCGTGTGGCTCCCGGCCGGTGAAGAGAATCCCGCACACGGCCCGGCAGCCGGCTTAGACAAAGCTCAGGGATTGTCCAAGGGGCAGATCGGGGGTTGGACGGGATTGATGATCTCGGCCCCGATTTGCCGTGAGGGCAGGGATAGCCCGAACGGATGGCGCAGCGGCCCTTAAACCAAGGGGCCCATATGATAAACCTTCTCCGCCAGCAGGCTGGCGGGCAGGGCGGGGAATTCCGGGTCCATCCGCATACAGGACTGACCATGCAGCAGCTCCACCGCATAGCGGCTCTGATACAGGGCCAGCACCTCCTGATCCGGGGTTTGGTCATCCTCGGCCTGGTCGTCGGCATCGCTGGATTCCGTGGTCAGAAGCAGCATCTGCCCAGTCTCACCCAGCAGGGAGCTGAGTTGGCGCACATAGTGGCTGCGACTGGTGGCGGGCAGGGCGGTGAGGGCGGCACAATCATAAATGGCGGCTATGTGGCCCAGCTCGTGGGCCCGCAGATCGAACAAGTCACCACACCAGATCTCGATGTCGCCATACCACCAGCGGTTAAAGCGGCCCAGACGCTGGCGCTGCGGCTGTTCGCCCCGCCCGGCAAAGAAGGCGGCAATGGCGATGTGGCTGAGTTCAATGCCGATCACCCGATAGCCCTGTTGCTGCAACCAGCTCAGGTCATGGCTCTTGCCGCACAGGGGCACCAGTACGGTGGCTCCGGCGTCGAGATCCAGGTGCGACCAGAACTCGGTCAGATGCGGATTCACTTCGGTTTGATGAAAGGCAATATCGTCGGCCTTCCATTTGGCTTTCCAGCGTTGATTACTCATGGCGATCCCTGGGGTATATGAACCCGGTCTTGGTTCGCACCATGCGAAACAGCCATGAGGACATAGGGTGGGCAAAGACTAGAAGGAGCATAGGGTGACTGGAGCCAGAGGCGAAAGCTGACGAACCAGCAGGCCCGGCAGCAACCACCGCTGATCCGAACCTACCACGGGGGCGCGATGGATAACTACTAAATTCTCCCCCGGCGACAAGCACACTGGCGTTCCCGCGTTGTGACCTGGCCCGGCCGCGGGTAACGAAGCGTAACCAGACGGGTACTGTGCCCACAGATCTAGCGGCCAGAATTGCAACCGGTTGCAGGCATTGGTTAGTCTAGCCGCCACTATTTTTATCCGATTGGGAGTTGTCATGCGGATATCCAGTATCGAGTGCGGTCGGGTGGTGGCCATCCTCGCGGTCATGGTGATCCATATCTCGCCATTTGCGAACCCTTTTGACCCCAGCGTCTGGAACTGGAGCGTCGATATCTATGTGGCGGGTTTTCTTAACCAGATCACGCGCTTTGCGGTCCCCTTTTTCTTTCTCTGCTCCGGCTATTTTCTACAGCCCAAACTCAGCTCGGCCCCCCCCATGCCGGTGGCGTGGCGCTATTGCCGACCCTTGCTGATCCTCTGGCTGCTGTGGAGTCTGCTCTATGCGCTGATCCCCTTCGATCCGGTTGGAGCCTGGCAGTATGGCTATCTGGAATCCATGGCCTTCCAGTGGCAGTTATTGCTGAGCGATCCGCTGAATCAATGGTGGGTCGGCGGCATGGTGCATCTGTGGTTCTTGCCGGCCTTGATGCTGGCGGTAGTGATGTTGGCGCTGTGCCAGCAGTGGCAAAAACCCGGTCTGGCGCTGGCCTTGGGGGCAACCTTGTATCTGCTGGCCCTGTTGGGCGGCTCCTATGCCAAGCCTCTGCTGGGCGCCGAGTGGGCCTTGATGACCCGTAACGGCCCCTTCTTCTCGCTGCTGTTTGTGGCGCTGGGCTTCATGATCCGTCAGCGCCAGTGGCGCATGACCTCCCGCATGGCGATGCGTTTGATGCTGGTCGGTATGCTGGTCTATTTGCTGGAGGGGCTGATCCTCCACCAATGGTGGCAGATCCCGTTCGGGCGGCATGACTTCCTGCTGGCTACGATCCCCTGGGCTGTGGGGTTGTTCCTCTGGTTGCTGGCCAATCCCCATCTGGGGCGGGGCAGTTGGCTGGAGCGGCAATCGCCCAAGGTGTTGGGGCTCTATTGCCTGCATATGCTGCTGGTGATCTGGTTATTCCCGCTGAGTATGAAGTGGATGTCGCCGGGGTGGGAGATCATCAAACCCTTGGTCCTCTTCCTGAGTTCGCTGCTGGTCTATGCCGTGCTGGTGCGGCTGCCGGGGGGCTCCCTGCTGCTGCGCGGGCAGATGCGGGCACACACCATCACACGCTGAGATGGGCCTGGCGTCCGTCAGCAGGTAAAAAAAACGGGCCGCGAGGGCCCGTTGGGTGATGGGGTTTACCCCTTGTAGTCAATATCGCGCCAGCCTTGAATGTTGACCTCTACCTGGCTGCTGTCATCGACAAACAGGAAGATGCGATTGCCCGTCCAGTTGCCTTCGGCATCCGTTTCACTGCTGTCCCAGCCGCCCCGGAAGAACTTGTACTCCAGCCGTGTGCCGCGCGGCCGGGTTACCCGGATATGGAAGGTGGTGGCATCCACCCGCTCCAGCGTGGTGGCGGCATCCACCGTAATGGTGGCCGGGTCCCAGCCATCATCGGAGTTGGGCATATAGAGCTTGGCATCACTTGGGGTGTCAGCCGGGACATGGACCTGGATATCCAGAGTGACATCGCTGGTATCCATAGCATCATCCGGGATACTGCCCAGCTCGACGGCGGCGGCCTGTCCCTTGGTTTTCAGGATCACGCTGCTATAGGCCGGGATGGTCAGTTTATCGCCGGATTGGTAGTTTTTCTGGCTGAGTAGCTCAGTGGTTTCCCCTGTGATGTTGAGCGCCAACTCCTGATCTGCCAGCCGGTTATGCACCACCAGCAGGTTGTAGTCGGCATCCGGGGACGTGACTTGATAGCCATAACTACCGGCCGGTGTGCCGACCCGTTGATACTGACCGGTGAACAGTATGCTGTTGCTTTTGCGGATCTGGATCAGTTGTTTGTAGTATTCAAACAGGGAGCCCGGTTGTCCCTGCTCCTCTTCCAGCGAGATGCCGTCATAGGGCAGCAGGTTCTTGGCATCGGCGCCATAAACCGCTTGGGTCATCCGGGTCATGCCGGAGCCATCACCGGCGGCATACCAGTCGAAGGGTTCGCGCTTGTGAGGGTCGGCTTGCAGATCGTGACCACCGCGCATACCGAGTTCATCCCCGTAGTAGATAAAGGGCGTCCCGGGCAGGGTCATCTGCAGGGTCACGGCGCGGCGGATCTTGCTGTCGATGAAGTTCAGCTCCGAGGCGATGCGATTGCGATCGTGGTTCCCTATGATGGTGGAATCCACATAGTCCGGATTCACGGTGGCGTAGAGCTCCCGTGTCGGGTTCACCAGAGCTAGCAGATCCTTAGGCAGCCCTGCCGCGGCGGTCACCAGCTCGTTGTACAGCGGGAAGTTGAAGGCGGAGGTCATACCCGCCAGGAAGGGGGCAATCTTGGTGTTGCCATCCAGACTGTCGTAGTTCACCTCGCCGACCACAAAGGCATCGGGCTTCATCAACTTCACATGGGTATCAAATTCCTGCCACCAGGCGACGGTATAGGCATCATCGCCATCACCGATATCTTGCGCCACATCCAGACGGAAGCCATCCACTCCGGCAGCGAGCCAAAAATCGGCGATTTTTTTCACCTCATTCCGCACTTCTGGCTCCTGATAGTTCAGATCAGGCAGTCCGCTCTGGGGGCCGAAGGAGTAATAACAGTATTTTCCGGGCGCCACTTCGCCCCAGTTGCCATCAAGGGCGGTATCCCCGCAGCGATAGAAGTTCTGATAGGTGGCATCACCGGCTAACATGCCCTGAAACCAGGGATGTTGCTCGGCGGTATGGTTGACCACCAGATCCGGGATCACCTTGATGTGGCGCTTGTGGGCTTCGGCGATCAGCGTCTTGAAGTCGTCCAGGGTGCCATAGTCCGGGTTGATGCTGGTGTAGTCACTGACCGCATAGCCATGGTAGGTGGGGCTAGGCTGGATCGGCATCAGCCACAGGGCATCGACACCCAGATCCTGCAAGTAATCGAGCTTCTGCGTGACCCCGGCCAGATCTCCGGTGCCATCGCCGTCGCTGTCATAGAAACTGCGCACGAAAATCTCGTACGCCACGCTCTGGTGCCAGTCCGCTTTGGCGACGGGAGCCGGGGTTGAGGTGGTGTCGTTGTTACAGCCGGTAGCCAGCAACAAGCTGGCCAGCAGGGGGCCGGATAGCCAGCCCACAGACCCGTTGTGGTCGAGGTTTAACATAGTGAATCCTTATGATGAGAAACTAATTTCCTGACTAACTAAAATTAAAGTCATAAATATCAATGCAATAAAAATTGAATATGACAAATATGTAATTTAAAGGGAAAGCGCTTTCGCATTTATTCTCGATCCAGGGGCAAAGCCGAGTCAATCGGCAATGCAAAAAGATCCGGGGATCGGGATCGGGATCTCATCCCGAGAGGGCAGGGATCTCATCCCGGGATCGGGGAGCGATATCGAGAAAAAGGATTGGCATGGGCTCAATGCCGATCCGATAAGGCAGGGAGTGTTCCCATGGCGCCAACCGTTGGCACCATGGGATGCCGCCATCGAGCCCCCGGGATTCGGGTGTGGGTTTAGCGCTGGCTGGAGGCTCGGGCGCGCAGTACGAGATTGAGTAACTGTGACTGGATGCGATGTTGCGGATTGTTTAGTTGCTCGAACAGGGCGCGGCTAGCCTGGGCACCCAGCTCGAACAGATCCAGATCCACCACCGACAGCGCGGGTGAGGTGTGTTCGGCAACCGGATAATTATCAAAGGCGATGAGCCCCAGATCCGGGCCAATCTGCAGACCACTGCTTTGCGCCTGCTCCATCAGCCCGGCCGCCAGCTGGCTGGTGGCGATGACGATGGCATCCGGGCGTTGGGCTTGCCGGGAAATCTGCTGCCAGATGGCGCGTCCGTTGGCGCTGCTACTCTCCCCGGCGTAGAGGTCGGCGGCGACGGGAGTCAGCTCCTGCTCGTTCAATGCTTGCAAGAAACCCTGTGCGCGCTTACGGCTAATGGTGTCTTCGGGTTGGCTGCCGACAAACTGCAAGCGACGATATCCCTGCTCCAGCAAGTGTCGGGTGGCGGTTTGGCCGGCATGGACATTATCCATATCGACCCAGCTATGTTTATCGTTATGACTCAGTTGGCCAATGACCACGAAGGGGAGCGCCTGCTCCGAAAGCATCTTAATCAGCAAGGGGGCATCTTGCGTCGCGTGCAGGATGAAGCCATCGACCTGACGCTCGGCGATCAGCCGTTTGATGGCCATCCGGTTGTGAGCCAATTGCAGGGCGTTGAGCAGGGTGACGGAATAACCGTGCTGGGAGCAGAGGCTTTCGATGCCGCAGAGGATCTCGAACACATAGGGGTTACGGAAGGCACAATCCCGCGCCAGCGGCATCAGTATGCCCAAGGTTTCGGTGGTGTTTTTCGCTAATCCGCGGGCATTACGGCTCGGGTGATAATCCAGCGTCAGCATGGCATTCCGGACGCGCAACTTGGTCTCGGCCGAGATCCGCGGGCTATCACTCATCACCTTGGAGACGGTGGAGATAGCGACCTGAGCAAGCTGGGCGACGTCGTGGATGGTTGCGGCCATGCGGTTTTAAGTTCCTGCGCGTGTATGAAAAACTTGGGTCCGCGGGGGGACAACATTGGAGGGGGTAAGGCTATCAGATAGTGGCTATGCAGTACCAGCCTCCGCCGGAGCTCATTCTGGAGATTCAATCTACGGCGCAGAGTGACGAGCGGGGTCGGGTGGCACAGATAATCGGTGGGACTTTACTGACCCGCTTATGTGCATACATGCGATGGTCGGCCAGCATGAAGGCATCGGCCAGCGAACAGTAACTATCGGGTCGCCAGGTCAGACCGACGGCAGCCATGGGGCCGAGCAGTTGGGGCAGTTCGGGCGGCAGTATCGAGTCCTGATTGGTGTGCTGCAACAAGTCGCGCTCGATTTGATAGGCACGGGCTTCGTCTACATCCTCGATGACCGCCAAAAACTCATCGCCGCCCATACGAAACAGCAGGGCATCCTGGGGCAAGCTTTGCCTCAGTTGTCTGGCAAAATGGATCAGCAACTGATCACCGATCAGATGACCATATTGGTCATTGATATATTTCAGGTTATTCAGGTCAATCACCATCCAGGCCTGGGGACTGGCGCAGCGGCTGAGGTCCGTTTCGTGCTGGTTATAGCTCAGCCGGTTATGGAGTCCGGTCAACGGATCGGTAAACAACAGTTGCTGCCGCTCTTTGAGGGCGGCATTGGCGGCGCGCTGGATGATGAAACGACGGGTCAGTATGGTGGCCAGCAGCAGACAGGCGATGAGCGCTATGGCGAGGACTGACGAGAGGATCACCAACTGACGAATGCGTTGTGCCTGCAGATCGGGAACACTGTTGAGCCCTTGGGTTCGCATCTGTTCCGGATCAATTTGTGTCAGGGCCTTATTGATGATGCTGACCAGTTGCGGGAACCGGTGATTCACGCCCAGATACAAAAAGGAGTCGGCGGCGATATTCCCCTTTTTCTCCAACTCTGGATACCCGAGACCGTGGCGGTAATAGTCCAGCACGGTCGGGTTTTCGATTAGGTAATCCACCTGTCCAGACGCCAGGAGCTCCAATGACTCCGTCAGACTCTTGGTGATGACAATATCGACATGCCGCAGGTTGCGCTGCAGATACTCCAGATGCCAGAAGCCGTCGATGACGGCGACTCGTCTGTTTTCGAGGCCATAGACGTCCTGGACATAGGGGCTGTTCCGGCGGCCGAGGATGATATCCCGCTCCTTGAAATAGGGGGCGGTGAATAGAAACTGGTTCACTCGCTCCGGGGTCTTGGCCATGTTCAGCAGATCCAGTTGCCCCCGCTGCATCTGTCGATACAGGTCACTGAATTCACCCTGTACCAATTGCACCTGCAAGCCAGTCAGCTCCTGGATCTGGCGCATAAAGGCTCCGGTAATGCCCTGGTAGCGGCCCTCCTGCTGATATTCAAAGGGCAGGTAATCATTGGCTACCCCAATGCGAATCAAAGGTTTTTGCTCCAGCCAGGCTTGCTCGCTTGGGTTCAGCTCCAGGATCTTGCGATTGTAGAGTTTGCGGTTTTTTTCCAGCACGCGGGCCAGTTCGCCGCCCTGTCTGCTGGCAATCCATTTGTCGAGAATAGAAGCCAGAGGCGCGTCGGTCAGACGGGTTGCCAGTGTCATGTCGGAGCTGATGCCGTTGAGACTGGCCACTTCGATCAGATTGGGGCGGGTACGCAGATAGAGGGGGGTCTCGCTGCCGCTACTGGTAATGACGCCATCGATCTGGTGCTGACTCAGGGCGAGGAATGCCTCATCGAGGGAGTTGAAGGTGTGGCTTTGGTAGGCAATGTTGGGATAGTTTTCCGGGAACAGATTAAACACCACATCATCGCTGATGAAGCCAATCTGCCGCTGATGCAGATCCCCCAAGTTTTTGATCTGGCTATCGCGCGTGGCAAACACCACATAGGGGTAGCGAAGCAGGGGACGGGTGAAGGCCATGAACTGTTTGCGTTGCGGGGTTTCATTGGCGCCAAGCAGTATGTCAATGTGCCCACTTAAAAACTGGTTATAGGTTGCACTCCAGGTTTTTCCCTGCACCAGAGTGAGCTTCAAACCCAGTTGCTGTTCAAGTAAGTGGACCAAGTCATAGACGTAGCCCCGTTGTTTGCCCGCATACTCGAATTGCTCGATCCCCTCTGCGTCACTGAACCCCAGCGTCAGGGAATGACCGGCATGAGCCTGGAGCCATTGCTGTTCTTGCGGGGTCAATTCCAGCGCGGAAGCAGAAGCGCTGACCAGTAGGCAACACCACAGCCCGATGCAGGTTAGGTTGGCGAGCAAACGTTCAATCATCCTGTGGTAACACCTTCATCCTTGTGATGCCGCGAGTGTGAGCAATAGGCTATGAATGGAATCCATTCGGAGCTTTATGGTTGCGTTTTCAGCACTAACGATAGATCTTTATCACAAAATTGTGAATACGAAATAACCAGTCAGTTATGAAAATGAGTGTTCCGACTCATTTGTAAACGCTTTCTTCAGTTGGCGAACAAGTCTGCTTTTTGAGTCTGTTGTGGGGATGTGGCCCCGATGATCATTCTGGGTACTGTGAGGCCTCGACTGCCGAGGCCCACTGTTACTTGAACAATAAGTAGCCAAACAGCAGACAACCGAGCAGACCGACCAGAATATTCAGGCCACTGCCGAATCGCAGGTGATAGCCCTCGGGGATCTCTTCTTGCGCCAATTGCTTCACGATGCGGGAGTACTGACCGCTGGAAGCGAAGGCGGTGAGGGCGCCCAGGAAGATAAAGGCCAGACCGATCCAGAGGGAGAGGGTGACTTCTGTGGCCGAAATCCGATCCGGGGCCATGATTTGTAGATAGAGCGCGAAGCGCTCGATGACAAAGCCGAAGCCCATTAGTGCCAGACTGGTTCGACTCCAGGCCAACAGGGTTCGTTCAGCGGCAAATAGTACGCGGGGATCTTGTAGGTAGCCCATATCACATCCAAAACATGGTGGTTAGCGCAGCTTCAGCGATGCGTGGGCGAAGGTCAAGAGGCACGTTCCGGGAGCCTCTGCTGACTCCCGGAACTTGGGCTGTCAGAGCTGGAGATAGTCCAGTATTCCGGCGGCCGCCGAGCGCCCTTCAGCGATGGCCGTGACCACCAGATCGGAGCCCCGTACCGCATCGCCTCCGGCAAAGACCTTGGGGTTGCTGGTCTGGAAGGGGTAGGTTTGCTGGGCGGAAGCTTCGATTCTTCCGCGGCCATCGAGGGTCACCTCGGCCGTCTGTAGCCAGTCGGGTGGGCTGGGTTGAAAGCCAAACGCCTGGATCACCGCATCGGCGGGGAGAAGGGTTTCACTGCCGGGGATCGGCTCCGCACTCCGGCGCCCCTGGGCATCGGCGGCTCCGAGTCGGGTCTTGACTACCTGCACACCTGTGACTCTACCCTGTTCATCCAGCGCCATCCCCAGCGGTTGCACGTTCCACAGGAAGGTGACCCCCTCCTCCTTGGCGTTCTGTACTTCGCGCCGGGAGCCGGGCATGTTCTCTTGATCCCGACGGTAGGCACAGAAGACCTGGGCCGCGCCCTGACGCACGGCGGTGCGCACACAATCCATGGCCGTATCGCCGCCACCGAGCACCACCACCCGTTGTCCGGCCAAGTCGATATAGTCGCTTGCCGATTTCTCGACCCCCAGTAGCCGGTTGGTGGTGGCGATGAGATAGGGCAGGGCATCGTAGACCCCGGGAGCATCTTGGTGTTGCAAGTTGCCACTGAGATAACGATAGGTACCTATGCCGACAAACACAGCATCGTACTCTTCGAGCAGCTCGGAGAAGGGGAGGTCTTCGCCGATATGGGTCTCGAGACGAAACTCGATCCCCATCTCCTCGAAGATATCCCGGCGCCGTTGCATCACCTGTTTGTCGAGCTTGAACGAGGGGATGCCGAAGGTGAGCAGGCCGCCGATCTCAGGGTGACGATCAAACACCACGGGTTTGACGCCATTGCGCACCAGAACGTCGGCACAGGCCAAGCCTGCAGGCCCAGCGCCGACGATAGCGACTCGCTTGTCGCTCCAGTCCACCTTGGACATGTCCGGGCGCCAGCCCATCTCGAAGGCCCGGTCGGTGATGTACTTTTCGACATTGCCGATGGTGACGGCCCCGAATTCGTCATTCAGGGTACAGGAGCCCTCACAGAGCCGATCCTGGGGGCAGACCCGACCGCATACTTCGGGCAGGCTGTTGGTCTGGTGGGCCAGTTCGGCCGCTTCGATGATGCGTCCCTCCTGGGCCAGTTTCAGCCAGTTGGGAATGTAGTTGTGAACCGGGCACTTCCACTCGCAGTAGGGGTTTCCGCACTCCAGACAGCGGTCGGCCTGCATCTTGGCCTGGGCTTCGGTAAAGGGCTCATAGATTTCGATAAACTCTTGTTTACGAACGCCAATCGGCTTCTTCGGCGGGTCAATCCGGCGAACGTCGATAAACTGGAATACATGCTGCTGACTCATGATGGCATCCTTGTCTTATTGGGCCTGCACGCGCAGTTCAGCCACGCTGCGGGCGGTATGGCCGAGCAGGGCTTTTACATCGCTGGACTTGGGTTTGACCAGACGGAAACGGGGCAGATAGTGACCAAAGTCGGCCAGGATCGCCTCGGCTCTGGGGCTGCCGGTCTCCTGCAAATGCTGGGTGATGATGCCGCGCAGGTGTTCGGCATGAATGGCGTACTCCTGCACACTCAACAGATCGACCAGTTCATGGTTGGTCTTCTTGTCAAAATTCCCCTCTTCATCCAGCACATAGGCAAAGCCTCCGGTCATACCGGCGGCGAAGTTGACACCGGTGGCTCCCAGTATGGTGACTATGCCGCCGGTCATGTATTCGCAGCCATTGTCCCCGACACCCTCGACCACGGCATGGGCTCCGGAATTGCGCACCGCGAAACGCTCACCGGCCTGGCCGGCAGCATACAGCTGACCGCCGGTGGCGCCATACAGGCAGGTGTTGCCAACTATGGTGGCCTGATGAGATTTGAAGCTGACGCCGACATGGGGGCGGACCACCAGCTTGCCGCCAGTCATGCCCTTACCCACATAATCGTTGGCATCGCCGGTCAGGATCAGCTCCAGGCCGCCGGCATTCCAGACGCCGAAGCTTTGTCCGGCGGTGCCGTCAAAGTGCAGCGTCAGTGGGTCTGACGCCATGCCCTGATTGCCATGTAAGCGGGCTATGGTGCCGGAGAGCAGGGCGCCTACCGAGCGATCGGTGTTGCGGATGCTGTAGTGGTAGTCGCCGCCGAGTTTTTCGGTGATCACCGGCTCCAGCTCCTGCAGCAGTTGCAGGTTCAGCTCGCCCTTGTCGAAGCTGGGGTTTTCCTGCTGACAGAATAACGGCAAGCCTTGGGGCGATATGGTGGGTGCGAGTATGGCCCCCAGATCCAGCCGTCCCTGACGGGCTGTCAGGCCGGGCAGTTGCTGCAGCAAATCCGTGCGCCCGATGAGATCGGTGAGCTGACGAATGCCCAGTTGCGCTAGCAATTCTCGGGTTTCCCGAGTCAGGAAGCGGAAGTAGTTCATCACCAGCTCGGCGTCACCGCGGTAGTGATCCTTGCGCAGCTTTTCATCCTGGGTGGCAATGCCGGTGGCACAGTTGTTCAGATGACAGATGCGCAGGTACTTGCAACCCAACGCCACCATGGGGCCAGTGCCGAAGCCGAAGCTTTCGGCACCGAGAATGGCGGCCTTGATGATATCCAGACCGGTTTTCAAACCGCCATCCACCTGCAGCCGCACCTTGTGGCGCAAGCCGTTGGCGACCAGTGCCTGCTGGGTCTCGGCAAGGCCCAGCTCCCAGGGGGAGCCGGCATACTTGACCGAGGTGATGGGGCTGGCACCGGTGCCGCCGTCATAGCCGGAGATGGTGATGAGATCGGCATAGGCCTTGGCCACCCCGGTGGCTATGGTGCCGACCCCGGGTTCGGAAACCAGCTTCACCGAGACCAGGCAGTGCGGATTGACCTGTTTGATATCAAAGATGAGCTGGGCCAGATCCTCGATGGAATAGATATCGTGATGGGGCGGCGGCGAGATCAACGTCACGCCGGGTACCGAGTAGCGCAGCTTGGCAATCTGTACCGACACCTTATCGCCGGGGAGTTGCCCCCCCTCACCGGGTTTGGCGCCCTGGGCAATCTTGATCTGGATGACATCGGCATTCACCAGATAGTGGGGGGTCACCCCGAAACGCCCGGAAGCGACCTGTTTGATCCGCGAATTGCGCTCGGTGCCATAGCGGGCGGGATCTTCGCCCCCCTCACCGGAATTGCTGCGACCGCCGAGGCGGTTCATGGCCACGGCCAGGGCTTCATGAGCCTCGGGGCCGAGGGCACCAATCGACATGGCGGCGGTATCGAAGCGACGGTAGAAGGTCGCTTCCTCTTCCACCTCGGACAGAGGTATGGCGGTCTGAGCCGACTGCACTGCCAGCAGATCCCGCAGGGTGGCGACGGGCCTGTCATTGACCAGATGGGCGAAACGCAGGTATTCGGCGTAGTCGTTCTGTTGGACGGCGGCTTGCAGGGTTTGCACCACATCCGGATTGAAGCAGTGGTATTCGCCATCGTGGACATATTTGAGCAGACCGCCGTGGGGCAGGGCTTTGCGCTTGAGCCAGGCCTGATGGGCCAGCTGTTGCAGATCCTGCTGGAAGTCGACGAAGTTGGCGCCGGCAATCCGGCTTGGCACCCCATGGAAACAGAGGTCGGTCACCTCGGGGCCAATGCCGATGGCTTCAAACAGTTGGGTACAGCGATAGCTGGCGATGGTGCTGATGCCCATCTTCGACATCACCTTGTACAGCCCCTTCTCGATACCGGTGCGGTAGTTCTTCAGCACCTGACGCACGGAGAGGGGCAGGGTGCCATCGTCCACCATCTTGGCCAGCGATTCATAGGCCAGATAGGGATAGATGGCGGTGGCACCAAAGCCCAGTAACACGGCGAAGTGGTGGGGATCACGGGCACTGGCGGTTTCGACGATGAGGTTACAGTCGCAACGCAGGTTGGCTTCCACGAGCGTCCGTTGCAGGGCACCGACGGCCATGGCCGCCGGGATCGGCAAACGGTTCGGGGTTATTTGTCGATCCGAGAGCACCAGCAAGACGGCTCCGGCGCGGGCGGCAGTTTTAGCCTCCTCGCACAGACGCAACAGGGCCTGCTGCAACCCCTCTTCCGGGCTGAAGGTGATGGAGAGACGGGCATGCCGATAGTGGGAGTCATCGAGTTCGAGAAGCTGATGAAAATCGGAATAGAGCAGGATCGGCGAAGCAAACTGCACACGATGGGCATGGCCATAGGTTTCATTGAAGACGTTCTGCTCCCGGCCAATACAGGTGGCCAGGGACATCACATGATTCTCCCGCAGTGGATCAATCGGCGGGTTGGTCACCTGGGCAAACATCTGGCGGAAGTAGTCGTACAGCGAACGGGGCTTGCCCGAGAGCACCGCCATCGGCGTGTCGTCCCCCATGGAGCCGACTGCTTCCTGGCCATTCTCGCCCAGCACCCGCAGGATCTGATCCAGCTCTTCGAAGCTATAGCCAAACTGCTTCTGGTAGCAGAGCAGCAAGTCATCTTCCAGCTCGCGACGGCCGATCTTGTCATCGGGAATGCTGTCGAAACTGATGAGGTGACGTCTGTGCTGATCCATCCATTGCCGGTAGGGGTGGCGATGCTTGAGATCATCGTCAATCTCGAAGCTGTTCCACACCTTGGCGGTGTAGGTGTCGACTACAAACAGTTCACCAGGGCCGACCCGGCCTTTTTCCACCACCTCGTCCGGGGTGTAGTCCCAGATCCCGACCTCGGAGGCCAGGGTAATGAACTTGTCTTTGGTGACCACATAGCGGGCTGGCCGCAAACCATTGCGATCCAGGGCGCAGGCGGCAAAGCGGCCATCCGACATCACCAGACCCGCCGGGCCATCCCAAGGCTCCATGTGCATGGAGTTGAAGTCGTAGAAGGCGCGCAGCTCATCGTCCATGGCCGGGTGTTTTTGCCAGGCGGGCGGCACCAGCAGCCGGACCGCACGGAATAGGTCCAGGCCTCCGGCCAGAAAAAGCTCCAGCATGTTATCCAGACTGGAGGAGTCGGAGCCGCTGTTATTGACGAACGGCGCCGCTGATTGCAGGTCCGGCAGCAAGGGCGAACTGAATTTGTAGGCGCGGGCGCGGGCCCATTGTCGGTTGCCATTGATGGTATTGATTTCGCCATTGTGGGCGAGAAAACGGAACGGTTGAGCCAGGGGCCAGCGCGGTTGGGTATTGGTGGAGAAGCGCTGATGGAAAACGCAGATCGCCGATTGTAGCCGGATGTCGGCCAAGTCCAGATAGAGGCGCGGCAGATCGGCGGCCAGACACAAGCCTTTATAGACGATAACCTGATTGGAGAGGCTGGCAATATAGAATTGCTCGTCCTGAATGCGCTTCTCGATACGACGCCGGGCTATGTAGAGACGGCGGTCCAGATCCTTCATCACCCAGCCGGGGGGGGCGTTGACGAATACTTGCTCGATGCGGGGCAGGGTGGCCAGAGCGATCTCGCCCAACACCTTGGTATTGATCGGCACATCCCGCCAACCGACCAGGGTGAGGGTCTCTTTTTCCAGCTCTTCATTGACGATGCGGCGGCTGGCTTCGGCGAGAATGGGGTCCGGATTGAGGAACAGCATGCCGACGGCGTATTTGCGGCCCAGATTCCAGCCCTTCTCCTCGGCCACGGCGCGGAAGAAACTGTCGGGTTTTTGCAACAGCAGACCACAGCCGTCGCCCGTCTTGCCATCGGCGGCGATACCGCCGCGATGTTGCATGCGAGCCAGACCGGAAATCGCCAGCCGAATCAACTTATGGCTGGCGGCACCCTCGGTGTGGGCGATCAGACCAAAGCCACAGTTATCCCTTTCGTAGCGGGGATCATATAAAGACATCGTACTCCTCCATTCCCTCTGCTCGGCCGCTGGCAAGGGCGGCTCGAATCCTTATGGCTCATTCCGGCTTGGGCTCGGATATCGTTCGATCTATCAACCTAGAGTGAAGCGAAGACAAGGTCAACGGACGTTTGCATATTTCCCCGGATTTCATTCATCGCGGCGGCTGGGTGGCGCTAGCGGATGCCACTAAGGTTTGGCGGAAATAGAGTGAACTTGTCCAAGGGGCTTGCTGCGATAGGGATGATCAGATGTCAATCAGATGTTGAATGGTGTGATGGCTTGTTAACGGATTGGCTGGGTGGCATGGGGTAGACATGAATTTCCATGTTCTTTTCTCTGCTCGGTGATCGCCTGCGGGCCGAACGGCCAGGTGGCGCGGCGACGGAGCTTTGGTGGGGAATTAGCACCTGGGCACTGATTTTATGCTGCTGTCGCTGCCGGAGCCGGTCAGGCCTGAAGTTGTGGCTGTGTGCATAAATATGCTGAAACCCCGTTTGATAGCCATACGGGTTCCACTGGGTGAAGGCCCAGACGACATATTTATTATGTGATCCCACTGGTATTTGCCGTGCGTAGCAGTAGCATGTGCGCCGCGTCACACTTCGTCTCTCAAAAAAACAAGCGAACTTCTTGATCATATGATGCGCCATCTTGCTCCTGTTTCCGCGTTCATTCGGATATTCAAATTACGCCACATTCGATTTTTCATGGCGCCGATCCTGGCATTGCTACCGGTTCTGACGCTGGCTGCCGATGTGGTGCCACGACAAGAACCGGCTTGGGGGGTTGGCATGAGCTATCGGGTGGGTCAGATCCCTTTTACGTTACAAGGGCTGGACGATAAACGGGTCACCAGTCTGGTACCGCTGTTTTACTATCAGGGTGATCGCTTCTTTCTGGATGGCAGTCAAGGCGGCATGCACCTGTGGCAGAGTGCGGCATCGCAACGGGCTCCCAGTGGCCGTGTCGCGGATTGGCAGTTGGATGTTCACGCCCAGCTGCGTTTTGTCGATATTCCCAAATCCTGGCAAAACCAAAAACAGGCGGACTCTGTGGATAGCGGGTTGCGTCTTAAACATGCGTTCAATGAGGTCAGTTGGGGGGCTCTGGGTGGGTATACCGATGGGGACGGTCATTGGTATCTGGATGGCACACTTGGACAAAATTGGGCGCTAGGCAGTTGGAATTTTCGACCGAGCCTGCTGGCTCGCTACAAATCAGCCAGCTTTAATAGCCGTTACTATGCGGATGTCGTCGGTAGTACCGAACAACTGGGGGCCGGTATCGAATCCACGGCCGCGCTAGATACGCGTTGGCATATCGACTCCAACTTCTATCTGCTGAACAAGTTGGCCTATACCCGCTTTGACAGCGAGGTGCGCAGCAGTGCCATGATGTCGCGAGGAGGGCAGGCGGAGGCCTGGTTGGGCTTCGGCTTTTTTGAATCGCCAGAACAGATGCAGCAAGCCAGCCTGCCACCGGGGGCCTATCTGCGGCTGGCACAGGGCTGGGCGACGCCTTCTGATATCTCGGAGGTGTTCATGCTGCAGACCCAACCAGATCCGAATCATAACCGGATGAGCTCCCTATTTTATGGTCACCCTTTGAGTAACGAACTCTTCGGCTTTCCCATCGATCTCTACCTGACTCCGGGTGTGGTCTGGCACTGGCCTTCGGCGGTGCAGTCTTCGACTCAAGAATATGTCATGGCTTTCAAGGGTTATTACACCTTCAGTTGGCCGACGCGCTGGCGCTTTGGTTTTGCCGAAGGGCTCTCTTATGTCAATGACATCACCTGGATCGAGAGCAGCGAGATGGCGGAAAAGGGGTATCGCCCCAGCCATCTGATGAATTACCTGGATTTTTCAGTGGATACGAATCTGGGTGATCTGTTTGGCAACGGAGCGTTACGCCACTTATGGCTGGGATACGGGCTGCATCATCGTTCGGCAATGTTTGAAGCCGCTTCCATGTTCGGGCGCATCAAGGGTGGTTCCAATTACAATACACTCTATCTGCAGTGGCAGTTTTAATCGGCGGATAGTCTGTTTGCATCCCTGATGCCCCGGAATGAAAAAGCCTCGCAAGAGGCTTTTTTTGTTGGATATTATTTAACTCCCGCCGCGTGCAACTCGCCGATATACTGTTTGTCGACCCGGAAAATATGATCGATCAACCAATTTTTCAGAAACATGATGAGCTCCATATCACTCTCGGGCTCTTTGGCTTTGAAACGAGCTAGTTGTTGTTCCAGATCGCTGAGTAATGAGGTGTGCGTCAGCTTGTGGCTAGCATATTGGCTGTAGCGCGCTTGCTGCATTAGCTGTTCCTCGGCCTGTAAATGTTGCTTGACCAGTTTCATGAGCTCATCTAGGCGTTGCTGTATGTGTACTTCACTCATCTGATTCTTGCTGGCGCTATAAAAGCTGTTCATCGCGGTAAATAGCCCCTGATGCTGACGATCCATTTCAGTAATATGCACCTTGAAGGCATCGCTCCAGCGAGCAATTTCATCCTCGCTCTCTTCCTCTTGCTGATAGCTGACTTCAAACTGGCTGCTTAGCAAGCTGATTTCCTGGCTGGCGTAATTGACCTCGCGTGCTCGATGTGAACTTTGCTGCGCCAGTCCACGTGTCTGGCTGGCAATATCGGCAACCGAAATAACGTTACGGCTGGTCTCCGCGGCAACCAATGATTGTTGTTCGGTTGCGGTGGCAATCTGGGCATTCATATCGGCGATACGAGCCACTGCGGCAACTATGGCATGAAGGGTACTACCGGTATCACTGGCCTGCTGTACCGCCGAACCGCTGAGCTGGCTGGTTTTGCGCATGGTCATCACGGCTTCACTGGTGCGGCGCTGCAAGGTTTCGATCCGCTGTTGTATTTCCACCGTCGAGCTTTGGGTGCGGGTCGCCAACTGACGCACCTCATCGGCCACCACAGCAAACCCTCGACCAGCATCGCCAGCCCGCGCGGCTTCAATCGCTGCGTTTAGTGCCAACAGATTGGTTTGTTCCGAGATGGTTTGGATGACGGTGAGGACCTCGCCAATAAAAGCACTCTCTTTATCCAGTTGGTTGATGGTTTCGGCAGAATCATCAATCTGACTGGCCACCTGCTGGATAAGGGCAATGGTCTGACTGACTTTGACCTGCCCATCATCGGCCTGACGTTGTGCTAGCTGTGTGTCCTGTTTGGCGAGTTCGGTATTCTGCGCGATATTTTGTACTGTACTGGTCATTTCGTTGATGGCTGTAGCCAGAGTATCAGTGTTGTTCTGGACGTGATTCATTCCTTGTAACGTGGTTTTGGTGTGCCGCATCATCTCTTCCATCTGATGATGAGAGTGAATGGAGACCGCTTGTATGGTGCCAATAATGTGATCTATATCGGTCAGGAAGTGATTAAAAGTGGTGGCGAGAGTGGTGAATTCATCCCGGCCCTCTTCCGGAAGGCGAAACGAGAGGTTTCGGCTACCGCGCGCCAGATTTGCCAGCTCGCTCATCAGATTATTTAGAGGGGCCATTACTTTTCGCAACAGTAAGAGTAGAACCAGAATCACGATGAAGAGGTAGCTGATGGCAATGATGGTATCTTGTCGCTGCAGGTCATTCTTCCGCTTCAGCGTCAGTTGCTCGAATTGTTGCAAGTGGCTGACCTCGTTCGCCAATTCGTGAGCTACCTGCTCGGCAATCATTGCAGATAGAGCATCAAAGCCGTTATTTTCCTGCTTCATCAACTGGTTTCCAGCATCGACACCCTGTTCCTTGTAGGCTTTGACCATGGACTGGCCAACGATAAGTTGCCTATCGATGAGTTCTGTCAGATCAATTTTGTTGCGCTTGAGTTGGGGTAGCAACTCTTTCGCCAAGCGGGCATGTTCATTGGCTTCGTTGATGGCCTCGGGATCACCGGTCAGCGACGCATCGGTCAGGAACTGTTGGATTTGTGTGGTGTGGTAACGCAGCTCTTGTAACGTCGTCGCAGAATGCGAGAGGTGGATTAACTCTTGCGGCAACAAGGCTAACTCGGATGTCAATCTGGCTCGCCAGATACTGCCGGCTGCAATCGTCACCATAATGATGGCTGATGCGCAGAGAATAAAACGGCGGATAGACAGTCGATTGAGCCAGTTCAACATACCAAATTCCTCAGCGGGAAGAGTGCATTCTGTCGAGCATAGTCAGCCTTAAGCCCTCGAGCAGGGCATCGGCCACACTTTATAAATATTTTCGCTGCAAGTTCATAAACCTTAGGCCTGCGCTGGATCATCCCTGCCGTGTTCATCCCCAGCTACAATGCGTCGCCTAAATATTCAGGAGCCCGTATGCACCTCAATCAATACGTCAACATGCTGGGGGATGATCTCAAGCGCCGGTATGGCGAGCGGATCCATAAGCTCTCCTTGCATGGTGCCTTCACCTGTCCGAATCGTGACGGTACTCTGGGGCGCGGTGGGTGCACCTTCTGTAATGTGGCTTCGTTTGCCGACGAGCAGGCCCAGGTGCTGTCGATCCGTGAGCAACTGGCGTTGCGTGCGGGGGAGGCCAATCGGGCCAAGCGTTATCTGGCCTATTTCCAGGCGTACACCAGCACGTACGCCGAAGTGGCTTACCTGCAGCAGATGTATGAAGAGGCGCTGCATGCCGCCGATATCGTCGGGCTGTGTGTGGGCACTCGTCCGGATTGTGTGCCGGATGCGGTACTGGACTTGTTGGCCGGTTATCGCCAGCAGGGGTTCGAAATCTGGCTGGAGCTGGGGTTGCAAAGCGCCAACGAGGCCACCCTCAAGCGCATCAATCGGGGCCATGATTATCGGGCCTACGAAAATGCGGTGATACGGGCTCGCGCCCGGGGTCTGAAGGTCTGTACCCACCTGATTGTCGGTCTGCCGGGCGAGGTGGCGATGGACAGTCTGGCGACGTTACAGCAGGTGGTCCGCACCGGGACTGACGGTATCAAGTTGCATCCCCTGCATGTGGTCGATGGCAGTACGCTGGGCAAGGCTTGGCAGGCAGGTCGTTTACAGGTTCCTTCACTGGACGAGTATGTGCAGGCCGCTGTCGCCATGATCCAACATACCCCTGCCGAGGTGGTCTATCACCGGGTGTCGGCATCGGCCCGCAAACCAACGCTACTGGCGCCGGATTGGTGTGAGAATCGCTGGAGTGCCATGGTGGCGATCAGCGAAGCATTGGCCTGTTCTGGTGGCCAAAGCTCGGCGCTGTCATAGCGCGCACATTGGAGGCCTCTTGTCGCCCATGATCTGTTTTTTGCCTCTCTGCGTAGTTTCAGCCGTAGGATGTTGAAGCCCAGCCTGAGCGCTCCTCATGACATCACTCCTTGCCGCTAGACAGCTTCAGGCCTCATCGGCTGAGTAATCTCCGTATCTGTGACTCCATCCTTGCTCTTGAAATCGCTTTCGTGAGCTGACAGACAGTTTCCATTTGCCCAGATGCGCAAGATGGGAAGGCAATCCATCGACAGCTTCGGCATCAGTCCGTAAGGTTAAGCATTGAGGGATTGCCAGCTAATTCATAAGAATCGATAAGGAGATAAAATTGGCATCTGTTGGACCAGGATCAGTGAGTCAGGCACGCGAGGCCGTTAACCAGACCATGGCATTGGTATTGGCGGGCGGGCGTGGTAGTCGACTCAAGCAACTGACCGATAATCGGGCCAAGCCGGCCGTCCACTTTGGTGGCAAGTTCCGCATCATCGATTTCGCCTTGTCAAATTGCATCAATTCCGGTGTTCGCCGAGTCGGTGTTGTGACCCAGTACAAGTCGCACAGCCTGTTGCGCCATCTACAGGCCGGATGGTCCTTTCTTCGCTACCAGATGAATGAGTTCATCGATCTGTTACCCGCCCAGCAGCGGGTGGATGAGGTGAACTGGTATCGCGGTACTGCCGATGCCGTGTTCCAGAATCTGGATATTGTTCGCGACTACGCACCCAAATACATTTTGGTGCTGGCCGGGGATCACGTCTACAAGATGGATTACACCACCTTGCTGATGGATCATGTCCAACTGGGCGGCCCTGTGACCGTGGCCTGTATTGAAGTTCCCAAACAGGAAGCGTCGGCATTCGGGGTGATGCAAGTGGACGAAAGCCGACGCATCATCGATTTTGTCGAGAAGCCGGAAGATCCGCCTACGCTGCCCGGTAACCCTGAGACCTCCCTAGCTTCCATGGGGGTCTATGTCTTTGACGCCGCCTTCTTGTATCAGGTGTTGTCCGAGGATCAGGATGATGACAGCTCATGCCGGGATTTTGGCATGAATATCATCCCCAAAGTGGTCAAGGCTGGGCTGGCCCACGCGCATCCTTTTGACCTCTCCTGTGTGCGTAATCGCGGCCATGAGCATTGTTGCTACTGGCGGGACGTCGGGACCGTGGACTCCTTCTGGGAGGCCAATATGGACTTGGCGTCTGTGGTGCCCGAGCTGGATTTGTATGATGAAAGCTGGCCCATCTGGACCAATCAGAAGCAACTGCCTCCGGCCAAGTTTGTGCAGGATTATGAGGGTAAGGCGGGCGTTTCCCTGAATTCGGTCTTCTCGGGCGGGGTCATTGTCAGCGGTTCGGAGATTGCCAATTCGGTGTTGTTTACCGGGGTGCGGGTTCACTCCAACTGCCAACTCGAGGGGGTGGTGGCGTTTCCCGATGTGGTCATTCACCGGGGTTGCCGTTTGAACAAGGTCATTATCGATAAACAGTGTGAGTTACCGCCCGGCTTGGTCATTGGTGAGGATGCCGAAGCGGATGCCCGCCGTTTTCATCGCAGTGAGGGCGGGGTGACGCTCGTCACCAAGAGCATGCTCAAGGCATTGGCGCAGCAAAACCCGGCGCTCTTCGATGGCGTCCCTCAGGAACGGCCCGATCGCCCGCGATAAGGTCTTGTAACCTGTGGGTTAAACCTTCCTTCTCTATATTTCAGGGGCCATCCGGCCCCTTTGTTGTGTCCGTCTCGATTTACGGCCCGGCGTGCGGGAATCCTGCCCCTATCTGCGAACGGATTGGTATGATAGTCCGACTTATGTTGTGAGGAACTGGCATGCGGCAAATCAAATCCTGGGCCCAATATTATGTCGATTGGTTGACTCGTCTGGGAATCATCCGTTTCAGTCTGCTGTTGGCGCTATTTATTATCGTGCTGGCCGTCATCATCCAGATGGGGGTGACCCTGCTGTTGCGCGGCATAGTCGATGTGGTGGATATAGTCCGCTCAGTCTTCTTTGGCCTGCTGGTGACTCCCTGGGCCGCCTATTTTCTCACGGCTGTGGTGGATGAGCTGGAGGACTCCCGGCAACGGTTGACTCATATGGTGAGTAAACTGCAGGAGATGCGCGAGCGGGATCAGGCGTTGAACGTGCAATTGCACAGCAACATCAGCCAGTTAAACCAGCAGATCGAAGAGACTCATAGAGCCGAGCTGGCGCGTCAGCAGGCGATGAGTGAACTGAAGGCCGAAGTGGCGCGGCGGGAACAGGCACAGCTGGATTTGGAGGATCGCAGTGCGCTGCTACGCTCCTTTATCGACAGTTCGCCGGACATCATCTATTACCGGAATCCTCAGGGCGCCTTCTCCGGCTGTAATTTGGCCATGGAAGCGCTGACCGGGCGCAAGGAGTCCGAGCTCATAGGTTTGAGTCCTCATGACGTCTATGATCCGGCAATTGCCGAGCGGGTGGTAGAAACCGACCAGCAGGTTTTTGCCAACAATACCTCCTTTACGTATGAGCAGTGGATGACCTATCCCGATGGTCATTCCGCCTGTTTTGAGATGCGCAAAGTTCCTTTTCACGACGCGCGGGGCAACAAGTTGGGCTTGCTGGGTTTTGGCCGTGACATCACAGAACGCAAGCGCTACCAGGAACAGTTGGAGCAGGCCAGTCGCGAGAAGACCACCTTCATCTCCACCATCAGTCATGAGTTGCGTACCCCGCTGAATGGGATTGTCGGCTTGAGCCGCATTCTTCAAGAGAGTCGTCTGGATTCCGAGCAACGTAAATTTCTCAACACCATTCATGTCAGTGCTGTGACTCTGGGCAATATTTTCAATGACATCATCGATCTGGACAAGATTGACCGTCATCGCCTGCAGATCGCGCCCGCACGGGTTGACCTGCCTGCGTTCCTGAGTGATCTGGAGTCCCTGACCCGTCTGATGGCCGAGCAGAAGGGCTTGTATCTGCACTTCGATCTGGATGGCGAACTGCCTCACTGGGTGCTGGCGGACGGCACTCGTCTGCGGCAAGTGCTGTGGAATCTGACCGGCAATGCCATCAAATTCACCGAGCAGGGGGGCGTTAGCTTGCGGGTGTATATGAGCCCGGAAGATGCCCATCACTTGCGTCTGCGCTTCGAGGTGGAGGATACCGGGATCGGGATACCGGAGGCCGAGTTGGGCAAGATTTTTGCCATGTATTATCAGGTCAATGGGGCTAAGCATGCAGTCGGTACCGGGATCGGACTCGCGGTTTCTCACCAGTTGGTTGAGGCCATGGGTGGGACTCTGGAGGTCGATAGTGAGGAGGGGCATGGCAGTTGCTTCGCCCTGGAGCTGGTGGTTTCCTGCCTGGAGGAGCCGGTTGCTGAGGTCGAGTCGCAGATACCGGCGCTGCGGATACTGCTGGTCGAGGATGTGGAGCTGAATATTACGGTAGCGACTGCCTTGTTGGAAAAACTGGGACATAGGGTGACTCCGGCGCGTTGTGGTGCCGAGGCTCTGGCCTTGATGGTTCCTGGTCACTTTGATCTGGTGTTGCTGGATATCCAGCTACCCGATATGACGGGTTTTGAGGTGGCCGATCAGCTAGTGGCGCGTGATGGCATCGAAGCGCTGCCGCCGCTGGTCGCATTAACGGCCAATCTGATCCGTGATAAATCCACCTACCTGGCCCATGGCATGACCGATGCTATTGGCAAACCCTTGTCGGTGGATAATCTGAAGCGGGTATTACAGCAGCTGTTTATGGCGCCTTTGCCTGCGCCCGTGATTCAGCCCGCGCTGCAGCCCCCCGTTCAGGCGGCCCCTCAAACCCCGGTTCAGATAAGCCGTCCTGTGCCATCGGCCGAGCCCCAGGAGTTGATCCTCGATATGCAGTTTCTCACCGACTATGCCGATATGGTTGGCAAGCCGGTATTGATGAGTGCGGTGACGTTGTTCGAACAGATGATGCCGGATTATCTCGCCGAGTTGGAGCGCCAGTTGGCGGCAGGGAACCAGGCCGGGATCGTCAGCGAGGCTCATAAGATCAAGAGTGCGGTCGGTGCGATCGGCTTGCGACGACTGCATCAGTTGGCCAAGCAGGCCCAGTCCCCGGACTTGCCAGATTGGACACTTCAGGTCGCCCATTGGATTGCCGAGTTGCGGCGGCACTACCCGCTGGATCTGCAGCAATTGAAACAGTGGTTGACGAGTTGACACCGACAGGCAATTCGTTGCTATGACAGCACAAGGAATATCCGATGATGACCTATGAACAATTGCTACAGCCGGTGCGCTTTAGTCGCCGGGGCGAGCTTTCCTTACTGGAGGCCACGGAAACGGATCGGGCCCGAGTGGTACAAAGTGCGCCGGTTCGACGTCTGCAGCAGAAGACCCAGGTCTTTCCCTTGGATGTCAAAGCCTCGGTGCGTAGTCGTTTGACTCATTCACTGGAGGTGCAACAGGTGGGGCGACAGATTTGTCGCGCCTTGCTGACGGCCAAAACGGCGAGTGAGTTGCCCGAAATGCCGCTGTTGAACCTGCTGGAGATGGCTTGTCTGTTGCACGATGTGGGCAACCCCCCCTTTGGTCACTTTGGTGAGTCTGTCCTGCGGGAGTGGTTGCGCCATCACCTGCCAACCCTCTATAGCCGGAGCCTGAGTCAGGCGCCGAGTGCCTTGTGGTTGCAGACTCTGCTGCCTGACCTAGTCGCATTCGACGGCAATGCCCAGAGCCTGCGTCTGGTGCACTCCCTGCAGCAGATGGATCTCACCTACAGCCTGTTGGCGACGCTGATCAAGGTACCGCAGGGGATCGAGGACAGCGCCGAGTTCGCGCAAAAAATCGGATATTTCTACAGTGAGCGGCAGCTGGTGGCCGAATTGCGGCAGACGCTGGGTCTGCAGATGGGGCAACGTTTCCCGCTGGTGTATCTGATGGAGGCCGCGGATGACCTCTGTTACTGCATTGCCGATCTGGAGGATGCGGTGGATCGGGGATTATTGAACCTGTTCGAACTTCAGCAATATCTGACCCTGGCTTGGTCGGGGGAGGCGGTGTATCTCGAACGGCTCTTGGCGGCCGCCTGTTCGAGCCCGGATGGCTTTTTCCCGGAGTTCCGTCTGCAACTGACCCAAGATGTGGTGCAGGTGGTGGTGGCTGGGTATCTAGAGCAGGAGGCCGCCATTCTGTGCGGCCGTTTTACCGGAACCCTGCTGGTGGCTGGTTTCCCGGCTACCGAGCTGTTGTCCTTGTTGCGCCAACTGGCCCAGGAGCGCATCTTTCGTTGCCGGGAAATCGAGGCGTTAGAGCTTGAAGGGCATGCGGCCCTGAGTGGCGTACTGGATAGTTATGGTCGTCTTCTGAGCCTGTCTCGTCATGAATTCACGGCATTGATGACGGATGAGGAGGGGGCCAGGCATGCGCTCCATCGTCGTTTGTTCCATCGGTTGTCTCGACGGCATCTGGATGCCTATAAGCGGGCTGTGGCCGAACTCGGGTCAGATGCTGGAGAGGCGAATGAGCTGGAGTGGTATCACAGGGTCCGCCTGCTCATCGACTATGTGACTGGGATGACCGATACCTATGTCCAGGCGGAGTATCGGCTATTACGCGGTTTCTGATCCCCACAACCAGAAACCGCCATTCCGACTAGAGCAGGGCAAATGCCTGATTTTCGATGCTGTGGCGCACCTGATTGTGCAGCATCTCCAGCAGCAGAATCGAGCGCTTATCGCCATCCGGCTCCTGATACAGCGCCTCGAGCCCGGCGAAGGCGCCCTCCTGAATGCGGACTTTATCACCACAGCAAGGGAGGCGGTTCAGCAGCGCTCGCACCTCATCACTATCTTCCTGACACATCAGCGAGAATACCAGCTCCTTCGGGAGCTTGGTCCACTGGCTGCCAAAACGCACCATATGGCGCAATCCGCGCGTGGCGTTGAGGCGATAGGGGGGAAAGGTATCCAGATCAACTTGCACAAACAGGTAGGAAGGAAACATGGGCTCCATGCGCGCGATGCGCTGGCCCCGTTGCAGGCGCTCAACTTGGACTTGCGGATAATAGCTGTCTACCCCCTGATTTCTCAGGTGCATGCTAGCTCTACCCTCTTCTCGGTGGCGGCAATAAGCCAAATACCATTCTTTCATGGTAATAACATCCGTCTCTGTGCATTTCTAGTTAGTTATCGTGCTCTTCATTCTCGGCCCAACAATAACGGCTGAAAAAAAGAAAGGCCACGCGTTCGTGGCCTTTCTGTGGATTTTAACCACATTTACTAAAAATTACACAGCACAGTCTTGTCAATTACCAGCCTTTGACAACGCCGCCTTTGAACAACTCCTGTGCGGCTTTATAAACTTCATCACTTTGATAGGCCTGAACGAACTGCTTCACCTTCTGGGCATCTTTATTGTCTTCGCGCGCCACAATCAGATTCACATAGGGTGATTCTTTATCCTCGACAAACAGCCCATCCCGGGTTGGCAGCAGATCAATCTGCGAGGCATAGGTGGTGTTGATGATCGCCAGATCGACATCTTCCAGAGAGCGAGGCAGTTGCGCCGCTTCTAATTCGACGATCTTGACCTGTTTCGGATTCTCAATGATATCCAGAACGGTACCGTTCAGACCGACATCAGCCTTCAGCTTGATGATGCCCTGTTGTTGCAGCAACAACAGCGAGCGACCCAGATTGGTTGGATCATTCGGTACGGCGATTTGCGAACCCGCTTTGAGCTCATCGATGGTTTTGATTTTTTTGGAGTAACCGGCAATCGGATAGACGAAGGTATTACCAACGGCCACTAGCTTGTAACCGCGATCCTTGATCTGGGCGTCGAGATAGGGCTTGTGCTGGAAGGCATTGACATCGATGCTGCCATCATTCAGCGCCACGTTCGGGGTGACATAGTCACTAAAGCTGACAATTTCGACCTCCAGACCGAACTTCTCTTTTGCCACCTGCTTTGCCACTTCAATGACTTGTGTCTCGGTACCTGCGATTGCGCCGACCTTGAGATGGTTATCCTGCTCATTTTTGCCACATCCTGAAATCAAGAATACGGAAAGCAAGGCGGCGGCGGGTAATACATATTTCATGGGAACCTCCTGTAGTGATAAACCTGTGTTGTTAACGATGATCGACCCGTTTGACCAAGCGGTCGCCCAATCCTTGGATCAGCTGGACCAGCAATACCAGTATGACAACCGTGACCAGCATGATCGCCGGGTCAAATCGTTGATAACCGTAACGGATACCGACATCCCCCAGACCACCGCCCCCGATGGCGCCTGCCATGGCGGAATAGTTCACCAGGGTTACCAGCGTAATGGTCAGAGCATTGATGATCCCGGGCAAGGCTTCGGGGAGTAAAACCTTCTGGATGATCTGCAGGGGTTTGGCTCCCATTGCTTGGGCGGCCTCCTGCAAACCGAAAGGTACTTCGATCAGGGCGCCTTCAATTAACCGCGCAACGAACGGAATGGCTCCGACGGTCAGCGGGACAATGGCTGCTATGGTACCTATGCTGGTTCCGACGACGAAACGGGTAAAGGGGATGATCGCCACCAGTAAAATGATAAAGGGCACGGAACGGCCCACGTTGACCAGGGTGCCGAGCAGTTTTTGCAGGGCAGGATGGGCCAGGATCTGTCCGCGTTTGGTGACATGTAATGCGATACCGAGCGGTATGCCCAGCAAGGCACTGAACAGTGCCGAGGCCGCGACCATCAAGATGGTTTCGCCAAGGGCCAGGAATAACAGATCAATCATGGCTGCGGACATAGCCTAATACCTCTACCTGGATCTGGTGTTCACGGAAAAAATGGATGGTCTGCTGGGTCGCATCTGGAGTCGCAACCAGTTCGGCCAGCAGAAAGCCGAATTTGACGCCACCGGCGTACTCGATATCGGCACTCAGAATACTGACATCGATGCCGAATTGACGGCTGGCCTGGGAGATGAGCGGCGCATCGACGGTATTGCCACTAAATCCCAATCGGAGCAAGGGCCAGCGACCCTCACTCCACTCCTGATGCAGACGAGCCTGATACTCCTGCGGGATCGGTAAGTGGATGGTCGAACGAATGAAGTCTTGGGCTAGTTGGGTCTTGGCGTGAGAAAAAAACCAGGCAACTTCGCCTTGCTCAATTAATTCACCGGCACTGATGATAGCAACCCGATCACAGATACTTTTCACCACGTCCATTTCGTGGGTGATCAGCAGAATGGTGAGGCCCAGTTTAAGATTGATCTCTTTGAGCAGGGCCAGTATCGATTGAGTGGTTTGCGGGTCTAGAGCCGAGGTGGCTTCATCACACAGCAGAACCTTGGGTTCGGGGGCCAGGGCCCGGGCAATCGCTACCCGTTGTTTCTGTCCACCAGATAATTCAGCGGGATAAGCCTGGGCCCGGCTATCCAGACCGACCAGCGCCAACAGGTGCGTAACCCGTTGCTGGATCTGGGCTTTATTGACACCAGCCAGTTCCAGCGGCAGGGCCACATTGTCAAATACGGTCCGGGAGGCGAGCAAATTAAAGTGCTGGAAGATCATACCAATTTTGCGGCGCGCCAACGTCAACTCCTGGTTGCCCAGCGCAGTAAGCTCGATCCCATCGACCTCGACACGGCCCGAGGTTGGCCGTTCCAGTAGGTTGACGCAGCGGATCAGCGTGCTCTTCCCGGCACCGGAGGCACCAATGACGCCAAATATCTCGCCTTTACCGACCACAAGGTCAGTCGGTTTGAGGGCGACGACAGCCTGAGGCCCTTGGCCGTAGGTCTTGGCTATTTTACTTAGTTTAATCATGGTTAATCTCGAGTAATGGCGGCGTCAGTCACTGGTTATGGCTAACAACACAGCCAAACTGGCTAGATAGGCCAGTAATCATGGTAAAAGATGCTAGGGTCTCCGTTGGTTTGTGTCAACGGACTTTTTTATGTCTGGATGGCTAAATGGCTACTATCGATAGCTAAAAAATAGCTAAGGTTGAGGCAAAGCGTAGTGGATATGTACATAGGGATAAAGATGACGGGGCCAGGCTACAGAAATGAAAACGGGGCGCAGGCGCCCCGGGATGACTCTTAATGACTATCGGTCTGCTGGATTACTCGCTTTCCAGCGTGCCGCAGAAGCGGTATCCCTCACCATGAATGGTGGCAATGATTTCTGGCGTATCGGGAATTGACTCAAAATGTTTGCGAATTCGGCGGATAGTGACATCCACGGTGCGGTCGTGGGGTTTGAGTTCGCGTCCAGTCATTTTCAGTAATAGTTCTGCTCGGGTCTGGATTTGGCCGGGATTCTCACAAAAATGCAGTAGGGCGCGGAATTCGGAACGCGGTAACCGAAACGATTCACCGGACGGATTAACCAGACTGCGACTGTTGATGTCCAGTGTCCAGCCGTTGAACCGGTAGTTCTCCAGCTGTCCGGTCGCTGCGCTACCGGCATCCTCGCCCCGCATGGTTCGATTGAGCAGGTTACGAGCCCGGATCGTCAATTCACGAGGGTTGAACGGCTTGGTGATGTAATCGTCGGCGCCGATCTCCAGCCCTAGAATTTTGTCGACTTCATTATCCCGGCCCGTCAGGAACATCAGGCCGGTTTGCCCTTTTTCACGGAGTTCGCGGGCGAGGAGTAGGCCATTCTTCCCAGGCAGATTGATGTCCATGATGACCAGGTCAACATCATTGTCCGACAAGAGATCATGCATTTCATCGCCATTGTTGGCTTCTAGCACGTCATAGCCTTCTGCTTCAAAGATGCTTTTAAGGGAATTACGAGTCACGAGCTCGTCTTCGACAATCAGGATCTGTGGTGTTGGCATGGACATTATCCGGGAGGTTAAAAACTGACAGAAAATTTAACATTTCGTTTCAATAAAGGCGATGAGTAGTTCACAGCAGCCGGCTGCAGCAAGCCTTTTTTTGGATGATTCTGACACTGAGCTCTCATTCTTACGCTGAACTTGGTCGCTCCTGTTCATAGCGGGCGGTTCAGACGACGTGGAGGAATGTATCAAGTAACAGGCGGTTAACAATGGTTGGTAACTGGATGAGGTTAACTATCGGGATTATGTTTGATGTATATCAACTTTTAACCCAAGGCCATCCGTACTCGTGGCTCAATCAAGGCTGTTGTTTTTGTTGGCATATAGACGAGGGGATGATGCAAGGAGCTATATGGCTCAAAACCGGTAGGCAAGACCGAGGGCAACCTGATGCAAACTCTCTTCGCTGGAGAGGCCGTAAGCTGCCTGCATACTGAGTGCCTGACTCAAGAGGAATGTAGATCTGAATTCAAGTTGGGTATCCAGGGATTCGGCAAAAATCTGCCGCATGCCACTCGAAAAAATGAGGTTGTCATTCCAGTGATAGCCGACGCCGGAACTCAGCTGATAGCTCTCTGTATTGACTCCCTGAATGGCTGGTTTGGCTGCCCCAGTTTCAAAAAAGGTGTACCAGCCTTTCCAGTGGTCCTGATAGCCCCCCCTAAATTGCCAGTCGTACACGAGTCGCTGTTTAGCATACAAATCCTGCTCCAGCAGCGAAGGGACATAATGGCTGACGTAAAAATGCTCGCCGAGGGCTGTTTTTCCTTGGTCCAGCAGGCTTATAGCCGCCTCTGCCGGGCTCATCGTAGCCAGCATGCCGAGGAAGAATAAGAAGCTGCAACCTTGTTTGTTCATGGGGGACCTGTCAATAACTTGGAAATAAGCATGGCACACATGAAGTCCTGGATCAGTGAGCTGGATTGAATTTTTCCGGGGGAATAGGCCGATACCACGGAATGCCGGACTGGTATTCAGTCCGGGCTGGCGCTAGATTGGCGGCCTCAGCGGGGGGAGGATATCGATATGGAGCTGTTTTTTATTCTGATGGCGCCGGCACGTCCGGAAAATGTGGGCGCAGCGGCCCGAGCACTCAAGACCATGGGTTTCTCCCGGCTGCGGATCGTCGCCAGCGATGTGCATACCCGAGAAGAGGCTCATTGGGTGGCTCATGGTGCTCAGGAGTTACTGCAAACAGCCCAGCAGTTTGCTGCTCTTCCTGATGCTCTGGCGGATCTGGATCTCGTCATTGCAACTACAGCACGGCAACGGGGAGAGCACCACCGCTACCTGACGCCAGATGCTGTGTGTCAACAGATCCGCAATAAACAGGGGTTACAGCGCATCGGAATTCTGTTTGGTTGTGAAGAGTCCGGGCTATCCAATGCACAATTAGCACAAGCCGACCTGGTCAGTTACCTACCCTTGCGTGTGGGATATCCCTCCTTGAATCTGGGTCAGGCCATCATGCTCTACGCCTACGAGTTGTCGACACTGCTGGATGAAGAGGCGTCAGCGTCGGATGCCAGTCAACCCGCTTTGGCGCAGGTTCATGCGCTACAAAACACATCAGAACAAATACTCGATGTAATCGGTGTGGCGCAGGATGAAAAACTGAGGAAATGGGTTCTGGATGGCATACCCATGCTGGCACAACGGGATATGAACCTGTTACATCTGCTGTGCAAGGATCTGGCCAAGGCCTTGGCGAATGCAAGAATAGATTGACAGGGAGGAGGGCAATCCGGTATTGGTATGGGCGTTTATTCATTCAGGTTCGATTTCCAACATGCTGTCAGTGATCACCCGCACCACCACAATTACCATTACCGACACCACTTTGGGTGGTATCGGGGCGGGCTGCTGAGTGCACTGACAACAGGTTCAGAAATTTCAAAGGCCCGTACCCACAAGGTACGGGCCTTTTCGTTACAGGGAGATGTGTATGCGTGTTTTGAAATTTGGAGGCTCCTCGCTGGCTGACGCCGAGCGTTTCTTGCGAGTGTCGGACATTGTTGTCAACAACCAGCAACAAGCTCAGGTGGCATTGGTGTTGTCGGCTCCGGCCAAGGTGACCAACCACTTGGTGGCGTTGGTTGAGCAAACCAGCCGTGGTCTGGATGCTGCAGGGACTCTGGCCGAGATCGACGGGATCTTCACCCGCCTGATTGCCGGGCTGAAGAGCAAGTATCCGGCTCTGGATGACAGCAAGCTCAAGGCGCGCATGGAGGAGGAATTTGCCGGTGTTCGCCGCAAGATGCAGGGCATTACGCTGTTGGGGCAATGCCCGGATAACATCCAGGCGCAGATCCTCAGCCGCGGTGAGGCATTATCCATCGCCTGCATGCAGGAGTTGCTGGCGGTGCGGGGTCATGAGGTGGTCCTCATCGATCCGGTGAAGCTGCTGTTGGCCGAGGGTGGTTTTCTCGAATCCCATGTCAATATTGATGTCTCCCGGGCCCGCTTCCAATCCGAGCCCCTCAAGGCGGATGCCATCTATCTGATGGCGGGTTTCACCGGTGGTAACGAGAAGGGTGAACTGGTGCTGTTGGGTCGTAATGGTTCCGACTATTCAGCCGCCTGTCTGGCCGCCTGTGTTAGCGCCGAATGTTGTGAGATCTGGACCGATGTGGATGGCGTCTATAGCTGTGATCCACGACTAGTGCCGGATGCCGTGCTGCTCAAACGCATGTCCTATAAAGAGGCGATGGAACTTTCCTACTTTGGTGCCAAGGTACTACACCCCCGTACCATAGCGCCGATTGCCCAATTCCATATTCCCTGTCTCATCAAGAACAGTTTCAATCCACAGGGTGAAGGCACACTGATCGCCGAACAGGGGGATGATGAGTTACCGGTCAAGGGCATCTCCGATCTGGCTGGTATCTCCATGATCAACGTCAGTGGTCCCGGCATGAAGGGCATGGTTGGCATGGCCGGGCGGATCTTTACCGCCGTCTCGCGAGCTGGCGTTTCCATCACTCTGATCACCCAATCCTCGTCGGAATACAGCATCAGCTTTTGCATCCATACCTATGATGCCGACAGGGCGAATCAGATCCTGGAAGAAGAGTTTGAGCTGGAACTCAAAGCCGGTCTGCTTGAGGCCATTGAAATGCGCCACGACCTGGCGATCATCTCGGTCGTGGGTGATGGTATGCGTACCAGTAAGGGCGTTGCTGCACGTTTCTTCCTTTCTCTGGCTCAGGGCAACATCAATGTGGTGGCAATTGCTCAAGGCTCCAGTGAGCGCTCTATCTCGGCGGTTGTCACCAAGGGCAAGGTTAATGAAGCCATCAAGGCCTGCCATCAGAACTTTTTCACCAGTATGCAGTTTATCGATCTGATCTTGGTGGGGTTGGGCGGTGTTGGTGGTGCTCTGCTGGAACAGATCCGTCGTCAGCAGCCGGTTCTGGCGGCGCAAGGCATTGGTCTGCGAGTGGTCGGTCTCGCCAACTCGCGCAAGTTGGCCTTAAACCGTGATGGGTTGGACCTGGCCAATTCGGTTGCCTTGCTCGAAGAGGCACAGCAGGGCTTCACTCTGGCAGCGGTCAAGAAGCTGGTGGACGATAGCCATCTGATCAATCCGGTGATTGTCGATTGCACCTCTGATGAGTCGGTCGCTAATCAGTACGCCGACTTCCTGGCGGCAGGTTTCCATGTGGTGACGCCCAATAAGAAGGCCAACACCAGCTCCATGGATTACTACCGTGAGCTGCGTAAAACGGCTCAGCTGACACGCCGCAAGTTTTTATACGAAACCAATGTCGGCGCCGGTTTGCCGGTCATCGAGAATCTGCAAAACCTGATCAAGGCCGGTGATAAGCTGAAAGCTTTCGACGGTATTCTCTCCGGCTCCATGTCGTTTATCTTTGGCAAGCTGGATGAGGGGATGAGTTTCTCCGAGGCGACGCTGACGGCCAAGGGCAAGGGCTTTACCGAGCCGGACCCCCGTGATGACCTTAGTGGCATGGATGTGGCGCGCAAATTGCTGATCCTGGCCCGGGAAGCCGGTATGGTACTGGATCTGGCTGATGTCGATGTTGAGCAGGCGCTGCCGCCTGACTTTGATGCCAGCGGCGATACCGAGAGCTTTATCCGTCGTCTGCCGGAAGCGGATGCTTGGTTTGCAGCCAAAGTGGCTGAAGCCAAGGCTCGGGGTCAGGTCCTGCGCTATGTCGGCTCCATCAAAGATGGGCAGTGCAAGGTGGCCATCAAAGCGGTGGATGAAAACGATCCGCTCTACAAGGTCAAGGACGGTGAAAACGCCCTGGCTTTCTTCTCTACCTATTATCAACCGATCCCTCTCGTGCTGCGCGGCTACGGGGCTGGGACTGAAGTGACTGCGGCGGGTGTATTTGCTGACCTGCTGCGGACCTTGAACTGGAAGCAGGAGGTTTAATATGGCGGTTGTTGCCTATGCACCCGCATCGATTGGGAACGTCAGTGTCGGTTTCGACGTGCTCGGGGCTGCTTTGGCCCCGATTGACGGGAGTCTGCTCGGAGATCGGGTTGAAGTGCATGCCAGTCCGGAAGCCTTTACCCTAGAATGCCGAGGCCGCTTTGCCCATAAGTTGCCTGCCGATCCGCAAAAGAACATCGTCTATGCCTGCTATCTCGGCTATGCCGAGGCATTGAAGAAGAAGGGGCTCAGCATCCAGCCGTTGCATATGGTGCTGGAAAAAAATCTGCCGATCGGTTCCGGTCTGGGCTCCAGTGCTTCCAGCATAGTGGCCGCGCTGGAAGGTCTGAACGGTTTTCATGATTTTGCCCTGAATAAAGACGAACAATTGTTGCTGATGGGCGAACTCGAAGGCAGCATCTCGGGTTCCGTGCATTTTGATAATGTGGCGCCTTGCTATCTGGGCGGCATTCAGTTGATGATCGAAGAGGCTGGTGTCATCAGCCAGTCGATCCCCGATTTTGAACATTGGTACTGGGTTTCCTGCTATCCGGGCATCAGCATTAGCACCGCAGAAGCTCGGGCGATCCTGCCGGCACAATATCGTCGTAGCGATTGTCTGACCTATGGGCGTCGCTTGGCAGCCTTCATCCATGCTAGTTATACCGGTCAGGATCAATTGGCTGCCTCCGTGCTCAAGGATGTTATCGCCGAGCCTTATCGTCAGGCCTTGATTCCCGGCTTTAACGAGGTGCGTCAGCATGCAGCGCTGTCGGGCGCTTTGGCAACCGGGATCTCCGGTTCTGGCCCCAGCGTGTTTGTAGTGATGACTGATAAGTCCCAGGCACTACGCATGCAAGAGTGGCTGGAAGCCAATTTTATCCAGAATCAGGACGGGTTCTGCCATGTGTGCCGTATCGACAGAGCGGGCACCACAGTGAATGTCATCGAGTAAGGAACGCAGGATCATGAAGCTGTACAACATCAAAGATCACAGTGAACAGGTTAATTTTGCTCAAGCCGTCAAGCAGGGCTTGGGTCGCCAACAGGGGCTGTTCTTCCCGGAAACCATAGCGCCGCTGGAGGATGTGGATTTCTTGCTGGCCAAGCCGTTGGTTGAGCGTTCAACCATCATACTGCGCCATCTGCTGGGCGACGAGTTGCCGGAGCTGGCCCAGCTCATCGCTAATGCCTTTACCTTCCCGGCGCCGTTGGTCAAGGTCGGGGACAATCAGTATGCCCTAGAGCTATTTCATGGCCCGACTCTGGCATTCAAGGATTTTGGTGGTCGCTTCATGGCCCAATCACTGACTGCAGTCTCTGATGGCAAGAAGATCACCATTTTGACGGCAACCTCCGGGGATACAGGGGCGGCCGTAGCCCATGCTTTCTATGGCTTGCCGAATATCGAGGTGGTGATCCTCTACCCGAAGGGCAAGATCAGTCCGTTGCAGGAAAAACTGTTCTGCACGCTGGGCGGCAATATCCGCACTATCGCGGTTCATGGTGCCTTCGATGACTGTCAGGCACTGGTCAAGCAAGCCTTTGATGATGAGGAGCTGAAACAGGCCATCGGCCTGAACTCCGCGAACTCGATCAATATCAGTCGTTTGCTGGCTCAGGTCTGTTATTACTTTGAGGCGGTGGCGCAATTGCCGGCCGAAAAACGGGCCCAGGCGGTGATTGCTGTGCCGTCCGGTAACTTTGGTAATTTGACTGCCGGTTTGATCGCTAAGGCGCTGGGGCTCCCCGTGAAGCGCTTCATGGTCGCCACCAATGCCAACGATACAGTCCCTCGCTACCTGCAGCAGGGAACCTGGGATCCGAAAGCGACGGTTGCCACGCTGTCTAATGCGATGGATGTCAGCCGCCCGAATAACTGGCCTCGTGTCGAAGAGTTGTTCAAGGTGAAGGGCTGGGATCTGAAGAGTCTGGCTTCGGGTTCACGCAGTGATGCTGAAACTGAAGACGCCCTCAAGCGCCTGTTCGCTCAAGGCTACCTGTGCGAACCCCATGGCGCCATTGCCTGGGATCTGCTGCAAAGCCAACTGAGTGCAGATGAAGCCGGTATTTTCTTGTGTACCGCCCATCCGGCCAAGTTTAAGGAGAGTGTCGAGTCCATCCTTGAGATCACATTAGACCTGCCGGCACCACTGGCCGAGCGAGCCGATCTAGAACTGCTGTCGGATGAAATGGATGCTGATTTCTCCGCTTTGCGAACGTATTTGTTGAAAGCATAAGTTCATTACGCATGAAGCGGGCAGCCTTGGCTGCCCGTTTTTTTTCGCTCCGTTCCGGCGCCAAAATTCTAAATTTCTAAGCAATCTGCTAGCCTGCCTGACATCTTCTTCTAGTTGAGAGCCATGACATGACACAAGTACTCCATGATCTTCTTGCTCAGTTGGCGCTGGAGCGTATTGAAGAGGGACATTTTCGAGGACAAAGCCAGGATCTGGGATTTGGCGCTGTATTCGGTGGACAAGTCATGGGGCAGGCTCTCTCTGCGGCTCAGCAAACGGTTGAGCAGGAGCGTATGGTACACTCGCTGCATTGCTATTTCCTGCGCCCTGGCGATGTGAGTTGCCCAATCCTCTATGAGGTTGAGCATATTCGTGACGGCAATACGGTCTCGACCCGTCGTGTGCAGGCTATCCAGCACGGGAAGCCCATTTTTTATCTAAACGCGTCATTTCAGCTTGAAGAGCCAGGGTTGGAACATCAGGATGAGATGCCGCAAGTCCCTGGTCCTGAAGGGCTCAAAAGTGAGTTGGAGTGGGCACAAGAGCTGAAAGCATTTATTCCCGCTTTTTTGCATGACAAGCTGCTCAGCGATAAACCGATCGAGATGCGCCCTGTTAGCTTCGTGAACCCGCTGCGCGCTGAAGTCTGCCCGCCGAAGCGTCATGTCTGGTTCCGGGCGAATGGCCAGATGCCAGATGAGCAGGCGATACATCGCTATTTGCTGGCCTATGCTTCAGACTTCAATTTTTTACCGACGTCATTACAACCTCATGGTGTCGCTTTTTTTGATGCAGGCCTGCAGGTGGCAACCATCGATCATGCCATGTGGTTTCATCGCGAGTTTCGATTTGATGACTGGCTGCTATATGCAGTAGATAGCCCTAGTGCTTCTGGCGGACGAGGTTTGGTGCGGGGCCAGTTCTTTACCCGGGAAGGCAAGCTGGTTGCCACAACCATTCAGGAAGGGGTGATCCGGCGTCGCTCGCGCTGAACAGAGATTTTGAGCATAAAAAAACCCGCCAAGAGGCGGGTTTTTATAACAGAAGAATAATTACTTCTTGATTCGCATGACCGGTGTTTCACCAACGGTTACGGCACCATTGAGCTTGATCAGCTCCTTGATGTCATCCATGTTGGAGATGACGACAGGTGTCAGCGTTGATTTTGCCTTGGCTTCCAGCAATGCCAGATCAAACTCGATGACGGTATCACCCCGTTTCACCTGCTGACCTTCAGCGGCGATACGGGTAAAGCCTTCACCCTTGAGCTCGACGGTATCAATCCCGAAGTGCACAAATAATTCGATGCCAGTATCTGACTCGATAGAGAAAGCATGATTGGTTTCGAAGATCTTGCCGATGGTACCATCACAAGGCGCGACCATCTTGTTGCCTGCTGGCTTGATAGCAATACCATCACCAACAATCTTCTCGGCAAAAACCACATCAGGCACATCTTCAATCGGGATGATTTCACCTGACAGCGGGGCAAAAATTTCGATCCCGCTGGTGTCAGTGCTGTCATCAGATACCAGTCGTCTCAGTTTGTCGAACAAACCCATAGCGTTAGCTCCTAAGAGTTGTTTTTATCTTATATGCAGTGATATTAACAGACAGCCTTTTGCTTCACAAAGGTATCCAGCACGGCTTCCACTTCTGCAATGGTAGCACAGGCCAGGGCTTGGTCAGCCATTGCTTTGACTTCTGTATAATTGGCGCTGCGAATCAGTTGCTTCACGCGTGGGATAGACATAGCACTCATAGAGAACTCATCCAAGCCCATCCCCAGCAGCAGCAGAGAGGCTCGATCATCACCTGCGAGTTCACCACACATGCCTGTCCACTTGCCTTCGGCATGAGATGCGTCGATGACCTGTTTGATCAGGGTCAGGACAGAGGGGGACAGCGGGTTATACAAGCCTGAAATCAATTCATTACCACGATCAACAGCCAATGTGTATTGGGTGAGGTCATTGGTGCCGATGGAGAAGAAATCAGCTTCTTTCGCCAAATGTCGGGCGATCACGGCTGCGGCTGGCGTTTCAATCATGACACCGACTTCAATGGTTTCATCAAACGGCAACTGCTCGTTACGTAGCTCTGCTTTCAGTTCGACAATTTCTTGTTTCAACGCACGTAATTCTTCGACAGAAATAATCATCGGGAACATGATGCGCAGCTTGCCATAGGCGGATGCCCGCAGGATGGCGCGCAGTTGGGTGTGCATGATGTCTTTGCGATCAAAGAAAATACGCACTGCACGCCATCCCAGGAAGGGGTTCATTTCCTTCGGGAACTTCATATAGGGAAGTTCCTTATCACCACCGATGTCCATAGTCCGGACAATGATTGGGTGATCCGGCATGGATTCAGCAACTTCCTTATAGGCTTGGTACTGCTCTTCCTCGGAAGGCAAGGACTCACGATCCATGAACAGGAATTCGGTACGGTATAGACCAACGCCTTCAGCACCATTCCGGTGAGCGCCATCCATATCTTTGATAGTACCGATATTGGAACAGACTTCGACACGATGGCCGTCGGTTGTTTCGGCTGGCAGCTCTTTGAGCTTTGCCAGCTCGGCTTTTTCAGCTAAAAACTTGGCCTGAGCATCTTTCAACTTTTTCAGTTGTTCATCGCTAGGATTAATCAGCACACTGTTCTGCAGGGCATCAAGAACCAGGAAATCACCAGATTTAACCTGTTTGGTGATGTCATTGGTACCTACGATAGCAGGTAATTCCAGTGAACGGGCCATGATTGAGGTATGTGACGTCCGACCACCGATATCGGTGACGAAACCGCGGACAAAATTCAGATTGATCTGGGCGGTTTCAGACGGTGTCAAATCGTGGGCAACCAGAATGACTTCTTCATCAATGGTGCTGAGGTTGACGATCTCCATACCCAAGGCGTTTTTCACCAGGCGAGTACCGATATCACGGAAGTCAGTGGCTCGCTCACGCAGATAAGGATCGTCCAGCTCAGCCATCATGGATGCATATTGCTCGATGGCTTGGTGAATGGCTTTTTCAGCGCTGAATCGTTCGTCACGGATCAGGGTGACAATATCGCCTTCGAGTTCTTCATCTTCGAGCAGCATGATGTGCCCTTCGAAGATAGCCTCTTTCTCTTCACCAAATGTGCGCCCTGCCATCTCTTTGATGGCTTCAAGTTGTTGAGAAGATTTGCTGCGAGCATCGAAGAAACGTTGAACCTCATTCTCGATGTTGGCTTCTGCAACGGATTCGTTATTGATGACGATCTCATCTTCTTTGAGCAACAGCGCCTTAGCGAAGGCGATACCCGGAGATGCCAGAATTCCAGAAATCATAGCCGTACCTGTAGTTGTGTGTGGATGCCAGAATGCCGAAGGGAGAGCTGGAATTATTCCAGCTCAGCCATCAGTGCGACCAATTTTTCTACAGCTTTCTGTGCATCAGCACCATCAGCCTTGATGGTTACCGTGGTTCCCTTGGTCAGACCCAGCGTCTGCAGTTTGAATAAGCTCTTGGCGCTGGCTGATTTGCCGCCACTTACCACGGTAATTTCACTTTGAAACTCTTTGGCTTCTTTCACGAACTGGGCAGCCGGACGAGTATGAAGGCCATTTTCAGCAGTAATAACTACAGATTTCTCAAACATTTTTCACCCCAATGTTGTTGATGATGGTTTCAGGCGTTGAATCGGTTCCTAAAACCGTCTAGCGATACTTGCGCGTCTGATTCTTGCTGGCATGTTTGGTTGTTGATAATTATATGACCAGAAAGACCTAACTGCCCCGGATTATGCCCTGCTCTCGTGATTGGCAAAAGACCGCAATGTTAGGATGCAACAAAAAATATCCATGCGTTACCTTTTGATACGTTAGCCTTGAAAACCCTTGCGCCAAGTCAAGGAAGGCAAATGAAACGTTTTGCTTATAACTAGATTGCTACGTGCTTGCACCATATTTCTTATCGTGAAATAAGTCCAAGATAGCTTCTTTTGGGTATATAGCACGAAAAAAAGGCGCCGGATAAATCGGCGCCTTTATTTATATTAAAAATTAGCTTTGGATCAGGCCTGCAGCTCTTGTTCGCCAAATTGTCCCTGAAATAGCACGCTGGAAAGATAACGTTCACCAGAACTAGGCAGAATGACTACAATGGTTTTGTCTTTAAATTCCGGTAATTCAGCGATGCGGTTTGCGGCAACGACGGCTGCTCCGGAACTGATCCCGGCGAGAATACCTTCCTCTTGCATCAAGCGGCGAGCCATCTCAACCGCCTCATCACTGGTCACCTGTTCAACACGATCCAGTAGTGATAGATCCAGGTTCCCAGGGATGAAACCAGCACCAATGCCCTGGATCTTATGTGGCCCTGGTTTGATCTCTTCACCTGCCAACTTTTGACTAATGACCGGAGACTCTTGGGGTTCGACGGCCACACTGATGATCGCTTTTCCTCTGATTTGCTTGAGGTAGCGAGATATTCCGGTGATGGTCCCGCCGGTACCGACACCAGCAACTATGACATCGACATCGCCATCGGTTGCATCCCAAATCTCGGGTCCAGTGGTCTGGACGTGGATCTCTGGATTCGCCGGGTTATCGAACTGTTGCAGCAGAATATATTTTTCAGGATCGGAATCGCGAATTTCTTCGGCTTTGGCTACAGCCCCTTTCATGCCTAACGGGCCTTCAGTTAGTACTAGATTTGCGCCTAAGGCTTTCAATAATTTACGTCGTTCAAGGCTCATGGTTGCTGGCATGGTTAAGGTGATAGCATAGCCACGAGAGGCAGCGACAAAAGCCAGAGCGATACCCGTGTTACCACTGGTGGGCTCAATAATCTCTTTCCCCGGTTTGAGTAACCCCTTTTTCTCTGCATCCCAGATCATGTTGGCACCAATCCGGCATTTGACGCTGAAACTGGGGTTACGGCTCTCAATCTTTGCAAGGATGCGGCCCTTGTTGACCCGGTTAAGTTTGACCAAGGGGGTATTGCCGATCGTCAGCGAGTTATCTTCGTACACTTTGCTCATGGTGCTGTCCCTTAAGTTTTTCAGCAGATAAGTTTAGATTAATCATATAAACAGTAATCGGAAGTGACATTTAGTTATAAACATATGTTCTGTGACACTATGCGACACCGCTCCCTATGACGGTAACTCGTCGCGGGTACTGCCGTTTATGGTGCATAGGGGATGGGTTGTGATATGGATCATGGCTTCTATGGAAAGCGAATCACTGGATTGACAGCTCGTTGTGAAACCGAAACACTGCAACAGGCTGGTATGGAACCAGTTCCCTGCAAGACAGGATGTATTAACAGAGTGTGCAGGACTATGAGCTCCTCACCATGGAGGCAGGATGTTAGATAAGAAAGTCAACGGGCGAAGCATCGCGTATTGGCTGCTCGTAATCGCTATGTTTGGTCATACAGCGGCTGCAGAATCAACTCCGCCTGATGTGACCTCCGGTGATGCGCTTGCGCCATTTGCGGTGTCTGCGGCAGCAGTCTATCCCTTGCCGAGTGAAGCCATACGGCAAGAGCTTGCCCAACAATTGCTGGAATTGGCCGTCGCCAATGTCCATCCTCGTTTGAATGAACTATGGCTTGAGTTGATCAGTAGCCGAGATACAACGACGCAGGGGCGCTTGTTTGCTGAGTCATTCATGACGTTGAAGCGGTTTCGCAGTCAGTGGCATCAGCTGAGTTGGGATGCTCGAGAGCGGATCAATCTGCGCAAGTTCAATCTCCAGCCAACACAAGCTGACAATGATGAGTACCTGCTTTTATTGCAACAAGGGGGGCTGTTGCCCGAAGTTACCTCTTTGCAGCCCAAGGCTCCCCATTATCTGGCTATGCGTCAGCGGCTGAGTAATTTGTTGGATATGGCTCGACAGCAGCCTTGGCCGCAGATCCCCGATGTTCGTTTACACCCTGGGGAGAGTAGCGATGCCATGCTGGCTATCAAACAGGCTCTTTCTCGATGGCAGCAGGTCACGCAAACCGATAACAGTCTGATTTATGATGATGCCGCCGTGGAGTCAATTAAAGAATTTCAGCGCGCTCATGGTTTAGCGGATGACGGTGTCATTGGTCGTAAGACAGTAGCTTGGTTGGCCGTACCGCCGGAGCAGAAAGCCATTATCTTGGCAAGGACCCTCTTGCGGCAGGATGTTGGGGATCAACTCGATGGTGGTCGCTATGTTCTGGTCAACTTGCCTGAGTATCAGTTACGTGTGCTGGAAGGGGAACACCAGCTACTGACGAGCCGTGTCATCGTTGGTCAGCTAAAACGTCAGACCCCGATCCTCTCCAGCGAGATTGCCAGTGTAGTACTCAATCCACCCTGGCATGTTCCCACGACCATTTTGCAGAAAGATATAGTTCCCAAGCTGACTCATGATCCGAATTATCTGGTGAAAGAGCGTTTTGATATTTATGACTACGATGGTGTCAAAGTTGATCCCGCTTCCATTACTCTGAACGATGCGATTAGCTCTGGCTTCCCTTATCGCCTCCGCCAGCAACCAGGCAATCATAATGCCTTGGGACTCTATAAATTTTATCTGCCAAATAATGAGTCTATCTACTTGCACTCAACATCCAAACCCAGATTGTTCAATAACGACTTACGCGCAATCAGCTCCGGATGTGTACGCGTGGAGCAGTCCGCCGATCTGGCCGAGTTATTATTGAACGACTCAAAATGGAGTAAGTCAAAGCTGGATTCTATTTTACAAAGTAAAGAGACTAAATGGGTGCCATTAACAACACCAGTCCCCGTGTATACCGTCTACTGGCGCAGTTGGGTGGATGCCAACGGCATGTTGCAATTCCGGGATGATATTTATGGTTTTGACAGCGGTAAGGTTCTGGTAAATAGCTCGGTGATGCAGAGTTTGTTACAACACCAAAAGGCCTGATTGACACCTAAAATGTTGTTCATGTAATAACGCTCCGTGAGGAGCGTTTTATTTTGTGTTGCCGTTTATGTTTGTGCGACAGTTCATGGTTTTGTGGAATTAGGTCAAATGAGAGACCTTCATGAGTCGCTATTTGCAATCCGTGTTTGACAACACTTTTGTTCGATCGTTATCTTCTTTGGCTATTAGATGAACATCGAACACAGCTCTGACTCCTGCTCTTGGAGTGATAGTTCCAATGATTGGAGATTTATATGCTGGATCTAGAGATTAGTCGTCGGCGCTTGCTTCTGGGTGGTGCGTGCCTTGTGGCTGCCAGCTTGTTGCCTGAAACGGCTTATGCCAGCCGGACCGCTCCAGCCCGTTTATTACGCTTTTATAATCCCAATACCGGAGAGCGGGCATCTGCTTGTTATTGGGAAAATGGCGGCTATGTTAAGGATGGTTTGCAGGAGTTCAACTGGTTATTTCGTGACTATCGAGCAGGTGATATCCAGTTGCCCATTGATGCGAAACTGTTTGACCGGTTATTCGAGTTGCAACGCAAACTGGGAAGCCAGAAAGAGATCCATGTGATTTGTGGTTATCGTTCCGCCCAAACGAATGCAGCGTTGCGGCACTCGAGCCGGGGAGTAGCAAAGAAGAGCTTACACATGTCCGGCAAAGCAGTTGATTTGCGTATTCCCGGGATAGAGCTCAATCATATCCGCCGTGCGGCCTTGTCCCAGAGCTCCGGTGGTGTGGGATATTATCCACGGTCTAATTTTGTCCATCTGGATACTGGACCAAAACGACACTGGTAATAGAACCAATCTAACAAGAGCGCCCAGAGGCGCTCTTGTTGTTTTCTTGATGGTGCAGCCCATTCATGAGTGGACATGATTGGGCCGATAACGATCGACCCACATGGCCGTTGCTCCACAGACGGCCACTGGCATAATCAGGAAATTGATGACAGGAATGGCAGTACAGATAGAAACGGCGAGCCCGAAACCTAAGCTGGGCAACCGCTCTGATTTCAGTTCGTCTCGCATTACTTCGAAAGGAATTTTGTGGTTGTCATAGGGATAATCACAATATTGAATTGCTGCCATCCAGGCCGACAAGAGCAACCAGAGCAGCGGTGCCATGGTTTGCCCCAGTACGGGAATAAAGAACAGGATCAGACAACCCAGTGCCTTGGGCAGATAATATTTGAACTTCTGCCACTCTCTTTTCAGTATCCGTGGAACATCCCGCAGCAACTGTCCCAAGGTGAGATCTGGAGAGGCAACACCTGTGAGTCGAGCTTCCACTTTTTCTGCAAGTAGCCCATTGAAAGGGGCTGCAATCCAGTTGGCGACGATTCCGAAGATGAAGGAAAAAAATAGTAACACGGCAATAATGGCCAGAGGCCACAAGATGTATTCAAGCCAGATCAGCCAATTGGGTAACCGATTTATCCACTGATCGGCCCAGTTCGAGAGTTGTGAAAAGAGCCAGTAAAATGATGCAGTGAAAAGCAGCAAATTAGTTAAGAGGGGTAATAGGACAAAACGTCGCAAACCCGGCTGACAGACGAGCGACAGTCCCTGAGCTAAGTAACTGATGCCACTTTTCTTTGTGATTGTATAAACCATGCTGCTTTCCCGCGTACAATAGTGTTACAGATATTACAAATAGTGTCTCATTTTGGTAAAGTCATTGCTGCCATACTCGTCAGACTCCAACCATGTACATACTGGATGCTTGCGAGGCTGTATCGAGAATGAGAGAAGGGCGTGCGGGGCATAGAGCAGCAATTTATGGTCAGCATCGAGGGCAACGGGCTGAATTGCCCCAGTGGGCTCAATAGAATTAGAAAGAGAAGCGGCAATGCAGGATTTGCGTATCATACTGGTCATCATAGGTGCATTAGCGATTGCGGCCTTGGTTATTCATGGACTTTGGACGAATCGAAAGAATAAGCGCGTTTCTATCAAGGAAAAACCGCTCGGGCGGATGCCGGATGTGAAATCGAAGTATCGAGATGATCCAGATAGTGTCGGTGACGGTTTTGACGAAGACGGTATCGGCAAGGTTCGCGTTGTGTCTCGCAGACAGGAGCCAAAAATGCCGGGGGCTAATACGGCCAAGCAGTGGAGCCGTGCCAAGGTTGAACCCGAGCTGGCGATGGCGCCGATATCGGCCGATGTGACTGGTTCTGGCGACTCCCTTGAGGTATCTGATAGTTCTGCCGATGTTGTCCCTACTACTGCGGTTGTCAAATCCTGGAATGACTTCTACCAGATCAATATTATGGCCCGTGAGGGAGCTTTAATTGTCGGTGAAGATCTGCTGTTTATCCTGAAAAAGTTAGGTTTTCGCTATGGTGACATGTCTATCTTCCATCGACACCTGGAGCCCAATGGACAGGGTGATGTACTGTTCAGCCTTGCTAACATGGTGAAACCAGGCACTTTTGATCCGGCACGGATGGCTCAATTTACCTCACCAGGTGTCTCTTTGTTTATGGAGTTACCCCATCAAGGCCGCGCTGAAGCGCACTTCAAGTTGATGTTACAAGCTGCGGAAAAAATATCCGCCGAGTTGGACACCTTGTTGATGGATCGTCAGCGTAATCCACTGACGGAGGATCGGGTCGAGCAGTGTCTTGATGAGTTACGTGCCTACGACCTGCACTGAGCATTGTGGTTCTGTTTTGAAGTGCGGCTGCGGCCGCATTTTTTATTGTTTCAAAATCTGGATATTCAAGGGCGGCAGCTATGAATGAAATCAAGCAGCAGATGGCGGATCTGATCAGCCGCTTGGCTCGCTATGAGCACGAGTATTATGTGTTGGATGCGCCATCTGTTCCGGATAGTGAGTATGATCGGTTGTTGGGCGAGCTAAGACGACTGGAGGCTGAAAACCCGTCGCTGATCGATATTCACTCTCCCACACAACGGGTTGGCGGTTCACCGTCGACCGAGTTTACGTCCGTCACCCATGCCCAACCTATGTTGTCACTGGACAATGTATTCAATAGTGAAGAACTACTGGCTTTTTATACGCGGATCCAGGATCGCCTGGGACTTGATACAGACATCCAGTTTTGTTGTGAACCTAAGCTGGATGGGTTAGCGGTTAGCCTGCTCTATGAACAAGGGGTATTGGTGCGGGCGGCTACCCGGGGGGATGGCACTACCGGGGAGGATATCACTCATAATGCCAAGACTATCCGTTCCATCCCGTTGCAGTTGCAGGGCAATGCCTGGCCTGATCGTTTAGAAGTCAGAGGCGAGGTATTCATGCCTAAGGCGGGTTTCCTGCGATGGAATGCGCAAGCTGCCGAGCGTGGTGACAAGGTATTTGCTAATCCGCGGAATGCCGCTGCAGGCAGCTTGCGGCAGCTTGACCCGCGTATTACAGCGCTACGTCCGCTGGCATTTTATGCCTATGGCATAGGAATAGCCGAACCTGTGGAGTTACCCGCGTCTCACTATGCGCGGCTGCAGTGGTTGAAGCAGCTTGGGATACCCGTCTGTGGTGACGTCCTGCTCGTTGAGGGCATTTCTGGTTGCTCGGAGTATCATGATGCAATCCTGAAGCGTCGTGATGCCTTACCATTTGAGATTGATGGTGTGGTCTTCAAAGTTGATAGTCTGGAACAACAACTGGCTCTCGGGTTTGTTTCCCGTGCTCCTCGCTGGGCCGTGGCTCATAAGTTTCCGGCACAAGAGGAGTTGACGCTGGTCAAAGAGATCGAATTTCAGGTCGGTCGAACCGGAGCTATTACCCCTGTTGCCCGTCTGGAGCCAGTTTTTGTCGGCGGAGTGACAGTGTCCAATGCGACTTTGCATAATGCCGATGAGATGGAACGACTGGATATCCGGATTGGCGATACCGTCATTGTCCGTCGTGCGGGCGATGTGATACCGCAAGTTGTCGGAGTCGTTCTGGAGCGGCGTGATGCAGAAACCTGTTCGCCTGTGGTTTTCCCAACCTCGTGTCCGGTTTGTGGCTCTGCGGTTGAACGCTTGCCGGGAGAAGCGGTAGCCCGTTGTAGTGGGGGGCTGTTTTGCGCGGCACAACGCAAAGAGGCACTCAAGCATTTTGCCTCCCGGCGGGCGATGAATATTGAAGGGCTGGGTGACAAGTTGATCGAACAATTGGTTGATCGTCACTTGGTGGAGACCGCCGCAGATCTCTTTATGTTGGATGAGAAGACACTCGCAGATCTCGAGCGGATGGGGAGCAAATCAGCGCAAAAACTACTGATTTCCCTCGATAAGGCTAGAGTGACTACCTTGCCCCGGTTTCTATTTGCTCTGGGTATCCGGGAGGTCGGGGAATCGACAGCTTTGGCATTGGCCAACCATTTTGTGGATCTAGCAGCGCTGCAAGGGGCTAGTGTCGAGTCATTGGTGCAAGTTCCGGATGTTGGCGACATAGTCGCCAAGCATGTGTTCTATTTTTTCCGACAGCCTCATAACCTGGCGGTACTCGAATGCCTGCGAAAGGCTCGAGCGGAGGGAGGGGCTGGTGTCCAGTGGCCCGAGGTTGTTCGCCGAGAAGCGCTCGAACTGCCGTTGCAAGGAAAAACACTGGTTTTGACCGGTACACTGACGCAGATGGGACGAGATGAAGCCAAGGCTGCGCTGCTGGCGTTAGGAGCCAAGGTGGCAGGCTCGGTCTCTGCAAAGAGTAGTGCGGTTATTGCAGGAGAGGCTGCGGGCTCCAAACTAGCAAAGGCGGAACAATTGGGAGTCCCCGTTCTGGATGAAGCCGCCCTGTTGAGACTATTACAGGAGCCTCGGCAATTTGTCTGGCCGGAATGAAATGAGCGTGGAGATGATTTGAGAAGATAAAGGCCCTGAAAGTAATTTCAGGGCCTTTATCTAAAGCGGCTTGCTAGGGTTGAAATGGACTGGTTAGCCTTTGATGACCAGGGTTTGGCCTGGTTTGAGTGAGGCGTTGCTTGATAAATGGTTCAAGCGCTTGAGTTCATCCATCGAGACTTGAAAGCGTTGGGCGATGGAGTAGAGCGAATCACCGCGGCGCACCTCATAATTTTTCTTCGGCTTCTGTGGAGAGCCTTTGGCTTGCAGCCTGATGCTTTGGCCAACTTTCAGCTTGTTATGTGGCAGTTGGTTCCAGCTCAGCAACTGGCCCTTGGTTACACCATGGCTTTTACTTATGCTCCACAGGCTGTCACCGGGTTTCACCTTGTAGTGGGTAAATTGCGCACTCTGTTCGCTTGGATTCTTGCCGCGGCGTTGTGAGGCTAACTGGACCCGCTCTTCTTCGCCTGGTAACACAAATTGTTCACCCGGTTTGAGGCGTCGTCCAGAGGGTAACTCAGTCAGTGCTAGCTCCAATTCCCGTGCCTCTTTTTTAGGTACGAGTAGAAGATGTGGACCGCGATTCGGGGTTGAGCCGCGTAAATAGCCTGGATTCATGGCCTTTACCTCTTGTAGGGAGAGGTTTGCCATATCGGCAACGACGGAGAGGGAAACCTGGCCCCCCGCATCGATCTGCTGCCACTGCTGCTTATTGGGGTGGCTGGGCAAGCTCACACCATATTGATCGGCGTTTTTAATGATGTCGGCGAGAGCCAGCAGACGCGGAACATACTCGGTGGTCTGTCGGGGTAAATCCAGAGACCAGAAGTCGCCACTCTTGCCCGCGCGCAGACTCTTGTCGACCGCTTTTTGGATCCGACCTTCACCGGCATTGTAGGCCGCAATGGCATGAAACCAGTCGCCATTGAAGTCATCGTGTAATTTTTCCAGATAGTCCAAAGCGGCCGTGGTTGAGGCCTGAATGTCGCGGCGTCCGTCATACCAGTAATCTTGTTTCAAGCCATAACGCTGGCCCGTTCCAGAAGTGAACTGCCACAAACCAACGGCATTGCTGGGAGAGCGGGCATTCGGGTTGTAGGAGCTCTCGACGACCGGCAAGAGTACCAACTCCATTGGCATGTTCCGTTTTTCAATTTCTTTTGCGACGAGGTAGAGGTAGGGGGCTGCCCGTTGGGTCACTGCATGCAGATATTTGGGGTGTTTAAGGTACCAGTCACGATAGCCGATGACCTCGGCCCGGTTCGGGATCTCCATCTTCATCTCGTTACTGGCGTGTTGCCAGACGGAGATCCGGGATTGTTGCTCTTCCGATCGATCCAGAGCCGAACTTGCCTGATTTGCTGTTTGGGCAGTGAGCTGTTCGTCAGTTACTGCATCATTACGGGTAGGTAATGTCTGGCAGCCCGCGAGCAACAAAGTGGCCACCACAGCCAGTCGTAGCTTCATGTTCATCCAGTTTTCATCCTCTCAGTCAGTCACAGATGGTATGTGTGATCGAAAACCAGATCAACTAATGCAATCTTTATGCTCAATTAATGAACCGGATTGGTCAAAGATTATTCTTTTTTTCTCGCAACATGGCAAAGACCTGGATCTCATTTTCGCATTTACACTGGGCATTTAGTTCTGCCCATTGCTGAACGGCAGGAATATGTGTGCGTAGAAAGACGTTGGTGGTTAGCTCGTCGACCAGATGAGTCGGCAGGGTTGGCACGTTTTGATGACGAAGTTTACTCACCACTCGAATGCGTTCTGCAAGCAGCTGATTATTGGGTTCAACACGCTGGCAAAAGGTCAGGTTGCTCTGGGTATATTCATGAGCTGGATAGATCAGCGTTTCCGGCGGAAGCAGTTTGATTCGTTGCAAGGAGTCATACATCTGCTTGGGCGTTCCATCGAGCAGACGCCCGCATCCACCGGCAAACAGGACATCGCCACAGAAGAGGGCTCCATGGCCAAAGTAGGCAATATGTTCACGAGTATGTCCAGGTAATGCCATGATTTCAAAGCTGATCTTCATTTGAGGAAGGCTAAGAGTCTGGCCATCATTCAACGGGATCTGGGAGTTTAATAACGGGTGCTTCATGCAGGGGCCATAGCAGACGGCATCGGGATATTGGGCTAATAGCTGCGGTACACCATCGATGTGATCATGATGATGGTGAGTAAGCAAGATGGCATCTAGAGTTAATTCCAGCATTTGCAGGCGTTCGAGAACTGGCTTGGCATCCCCTGGATCAACCACGACGGCATGCTGCCCTTTTATGATTAACCAGATATAGTTATCCTGCCGGGCAGGAATTGTGATGACCTGTAACATATAAAGAGTGCCTTTTCAGTGTGAGACTGTGTTCATTGATACGGTGAACTTCGGCCGTGCGCAATATTTTCTGCAGGAGTGGATGTGAAGCCAGCACTGACACAATGCCTGATGACTCCCCCTGAGTCCTGGGATGCGCTGCCTATGGGAGACTGGCTGGCGGCGGAGATCCAGGAGCGTTTAAACATTTGGTGCCCGCTTCTGTTTGGTTATCATTTGCTCAAGCTTGGTGCGCTGAGTCATGACCTCTCATGCTGTGCTTCTGCGATCCGCCACCAGCTCACTCTTGCTCCGTCTGTCGGTGGAATATTGGCTGATGTGATGGATCTTCCCATTCGGGATTCATCGATCGATGCTTGTATTCTGGCTCACGTCCTTGACTATACAAATGACCCTCATCGGGTATTACGAGAAGTCGAGCGGGTACTCACGGCTGATGGTTGGTTGATTCTGAGTGGTTTTAATCCACATAGTCTGGTGGGGCTCGGACGATTATTGCCGTACATGAGACGGCAACAGCCCTGGCAAGCGCGCATGTTTTCTCCGGAGCGGGTCCGAGATTGGTTGGAACTTCTGGGTTTTGAACTGGTGCACTATGAAGCATTCGGTTTCAGCAGTTTTTCCTCCAGTAGCAAGATCCATTGGTGGCGAGAGAACCTTGGCCGGGATTACTGCAGTTATTTTGCTTCCGTCTACATGCTGGCCGCACGCAAGAGAACCATTCCATTAACGCCAGAACCCGAGCGTCGATGGGCGCAAAAGCCGTTGATAGTTCCGGGCATGGCCCGGATCTTGTGAAATTATCGTCTATCCAGAAGGTCAGGGCTGATAGCCGCTATCTTCCAGTAATTCATGGCTCATGGCTGCATCCCGAGCCAGAACGTCACAACGTTCGTTTTCATCATGTCCTGAATGGCCTTTGACCCAATGCCAATGAACCTGATGACGCTGGACTTCGGCGTCGAGCAACTTCCAAAGGTCAACATTTTTTACCGGCTCCTTACTGGCAGTCAGCCAGCCACGCCGTTTCCAGTTCTGGATCCACTGGGTAATACCCTGTTTGACATATTGGCTATCTGTGGTGAGTTGCACCACACAGGGCTCTTGCAACGACTGCAGACCCGCAATGGCCGCCATCATTTCCATGCGGTTATTGGTGGTCAGTCGGTAACCCTGTGAGAGTTCCTTCCGGTGTTGTTTGTAGATGAGGATGGCACCGTAACCGCCGGGACCTGGATTGCCGAGACATGAGCCATCGGTAAATAGAGAGAGCTGCTTTAACATCTGAAAGTGCGGTAACATGGGGTTTTACACAGTCTGACATAAAAGGCCTATGAACCCAATCCAATCCACACGCCAGGTCATCCTGGATACTGAAACAACAGGGATGAATTTGAATGGTGGTGCTCATTATCTGGGCCACCGCATCATTGAAATTGGTTGTGTGGAAGTTATCAATCGTCGTCTGACCGGTCGTCATTTTCACGTCTATATCAAACCGGATCGGATGGTGGATGAAGAGGCGATCCGGGTGCATGGCATCACAGATGCCTTCTTGATGGATAAGCCGCCCTTCAGCGGCATCGTCGATGAATTTATCGAGTTCATTCGTGGTGCCGAGTTGGTGATCCACAATGCTCCCTTTGACGTCGGTTTCATGGACCATGAGTTTGGGAAGTTGGGCCTGAACTTCAAGACCCGCGATATCTGTGGTGTCACCGATACTCTGGTCATGGCGCGACGACTGTTTCCCGGCAAACGTAATAGTTTGGATGCTCTCTGCTCGCGGTACGATATCGATAATAGCCACCGCGCGCTGCACGGCGCATTACTGGATGCCGAGATACTGGCCGATGTCTATCTGATGATGACAGGCGGGCAAACCCGTCTTGATCTGAGCGCTGGAGAGTCTTCGACCCAACGTGAACAAAATGCAGAGCCTCAGCGATTGGAGCGACAGAGTGGGGGGCTGCGAGTGATCATGGCGACAGACGATGAGCTCGTTTTGCATGAGGGGCGACTGGATCTGGTGAACAAAAAGGGTGGTCGGTGTTTGTGGCGGGAATAGATGCTGTAGCCTTCATCCGTGTTGATAGTAAATAAAAAAAAGGAACCGTATGGTTCCTTCTTTGTGGGTGGCATCGGTTAATGGCCTTGAAATTCATCCCGATAGGTATCGCGAATAGCTAAAAAATCATCCAGATGGGACAACATTAACTCGACCAAATCTGGGTCAAAGTGACGCCCCTTTTCCTCCTGAATCAGCGCCAGTATTTTATCCAGTGGCCAGGCTCGCTTGTAGCAACGATCCGAACCCAGGGCATCAAATACATCAACCAGCGCTGTGATTCGTCCTTCCAGTGGAATCATCTGGCCTTGTAGGCCTTGCGGGTATCCAGATCCATCCCATTTCTCATGATGATTGAGTGCAATTTGTGACGCGACCTGGAACAGCTCGATATCCGAACCACTGAGCATATCGTAACCGATCTGGGAGTGCGTCTTCATGATCTCCCATTCATCCGTATCCAGCTTTCCTGGTTTATGCAGGACTGAATCTGGGATACCTATCTTGCCGATATCGTGTAGTGGTGACGCTCGTTTGAGTAGCTCTGCCTTTTCTTCCGGCAGCCCCAACAAACGGGCAAACAGCTCACAATAGAGTGCAACCCGCTTGACGTGTAAACCGGACTCCTTGGAGCGGGTTTCCACGATTTCACCTATGCGATAGATGATTTCCCGCTGATTATCAGCCAGGAGTTCATTCAGCCGGATATTCTCCAGGGCAATGATGATGTTCTCGGTAAACAAATTGAGCAGATAGGTATCCATCTGGCTCAATGGCCGAGTTCCTTCGATATGAAAAATCAGGCTATGTCGCGGATTTTTGCAGTAGATGACCAGCTCATTGTCCCGAAAGACATTCTGTTTGGTGCTTAACGCCTGCTGGATGACGGTCGACTCTTCATATTGCTGGCGGTTGCCATCATCCAGAATGGGTTCCATATCCGTATTGCGGATTTCATAGGCATTCTGCTTGAGCTGAAACAGACTTGTTTCTTCCAGCGCCAATAGCGCGCTTAACTGGTCAAGAGTACCTTCTGCAAACTGCTTGAGTGCCTGTTTTTCAAAAATACCCTTGGATGCGGCAATGACTTTTTCCAGTCCCTTGCGGTTGTGCTCCAGAGTACAAATATCACGATAGGAACGCAGGCTGGCTCGGATCAGGGTTCGCAATTTTTGCGATGTCAGCTCGGTCTTGTCTTTGTAATCATTAATATCAAAATTCGCGACTACATCATCCTCTGGCGCCTGGCCGGGTTGTCCGGTGCGTAGCACGATCCGGACTTGATGATTATGTAGTTGCGTTCTGACATATCGCACCACATCCAGACCTGCACTATCAGTTTCCATCACCACATCCAGCAGGATCAGGGCAATGTCTGGCTCATTGGCAACGATGGCTTTGGCTTCATTCCCAGTATATGCATGCAGGAACTCCAGCGGCTTATTGTCAAACTGAAACTGCGCCAAGGTCATCTTGGTGATCCGGTGCACCTCGGGCTCATCATCGACGATAAGAACTTTCCACCCCTGTTTGATGTGTACTATCTCTTCTTTCTCATCATCAATAATCAGGATTTCATCATCCATTTCACAGTCCTAATCGGCATCCGGCTACATGGCACTCTAATCATATTAAAAGATTTTGATAAAAAAAGACGGTGAATATTTCTTTGCTCGGATCTGTGCCGCAACGCATCTAATTTCGCGAGGTTGTCGGCGCTGACGTCTTTGTTGTCCTGTGGCAGAATAAACCTTCATTGCTTTTCCGTAGGAACAACGAGATGTATCAAGATTTGATTCATAGCGAATTGAACGAAGCGGCCCAAGTGCTGCAAGACTTTATGGCTGAGCCGCAGAATTTGTTAAACATCGAGATTGCCGCTCGTTTGATCGCAACCTCCTTCAGCCAACAAGGGAAGGTGCTGTCCTGCGGGAATGGCGGTTCACATTGCGATGCTATGCACTTTGCGGAGGAGTTGACGGGACGTTATCGGGAAAACCGGCCTGGTTATGCCGGTATAGCCATTTCCGATCCTAGCCACTTGTCGTGTGTTTCGAATGACTTTGGTTATGAGTTTGTGTTTTCGCGCTACGTGGAAGCCGTGGGACGTGAAGGTGATGTGCTACTCGGGATCTCGACCAGTGGTAATTCGAACAACATCTTGCGTGCCATTGAAGCCGCCAAGAGTAAAGGCATCAAGACGATAGCGCTGACCGGTAAAGATGGTGGCAAGATGGCGGGTCTGGCGGATGTGGAGATCCGGGTCCCTCACTTTGGTTATGCTGACCGTATCCAGGAAGTGCATATCAAGATTATTCATCTATTGATCCAGTTGATTGAGAAAGAGATGGCGAGTCAGCTCGAACAATAATGAATAAGCAGGTGGAGTGACGCATGTGTGAATTGCTGGGTATGAGTGCCAATGTGCCGACCGATATCTGCTTCAGTTTTACCGGCTTGATGCAGCGCGGAGGCAAAACTGGGCCCCATCGTGACGGCTGGGGTATTACCTTCTACGAGGGTAAAGGCTGTCGCACTTTCAAAGATCCCATGCCCAGCAGTCAATCCCGGGTTGCTCAACTGGTGCAGGAGTACCCCATCAAGAGTTGCGCTGTGGTCAGCCATATTCGCCAGGCGAATCGGGGTGGGGTTGCGCTGGAGAATACTCATCCGTTCACCCGCGAGTTATGGGGGCGTTACTGGACCTTTGCTCACAATGGGCAGCTCAGTGGTTATGAGTCCTGGCCGACGGGGCGTTTTTTACCCGTGGGGTCAACCGATAGTGAGTTGGCTTTCTGCTGGTTACTCAATGAGTTGGAACAGTCATTTCCGACGCCGCCACATGATATGGGAGCCGTTTTTACCCAGATCGCTCGTTGTTGTGACCAGTTAGCCTCCTTTGGTGTATTCAACATGTTGTTGACCGATGGTGATTATGTGATGACCTATTGCACCAGTAATCTGCATTGGTTGACTCGCCGGGCGCCCTTTGGTCAGGCTCGCTTGCTGGATGAAGATGTCAGCATTGATTTTCAGCATGAAACAACACCTGACGATGTGGTCACCATCATAGCTACCCTGCCGCTTACTCAGGATGAACGTTGGCAGAAGATGGAGACGGGAGAGTGCAATCTGTTTCATTACGGGGAGCGGGTGTTGTGGGGACGCGCGGGATCGATCCAGTTGAGTAACGCAGCGCTCGTCCGCTGACGCTTAATGAGTGTGAGTATCCATGAAAAATGGGGGCCATCAGGCCCCCATATGTTGAAACACAGATTGCAACATGGCAGTTGTGGATAAAACAGGTCGGGCCGCTCTAACGGATCGGCCGCCGATATTCATTCACGATGGCGTGCTTATTCCTGCTCCTGCAGCTCATCTTCCTCACAGGCATAACCTTGCGGAGATAACGGGTTGCCATCTAGCCAGGCTTGATCATTTTCCATCCGCAGGCGTCCCTGGCAGAACCAGTTGACGACTAATGGATAGATTTGATGTTCCTGACTCAGGACCCTCGCGGCCAATTCGGAGACGTCATCCTCGGGGAAGATGGGAACCCGGGCTTGCAACACAATCGGGCCACCATCGAGCTCTTCGGTGACAAAGTGCACGGTGGCACCATGGACTGTGTCGCCAGCGGCGATCGCCCGAGCATGGGTTTTCACCCCTTGATACTTGGGGAGCAAGGACGGGTGGATATTCAGCATGCGTCCAGCGAAGTGCTGGACAAATCCAGGTGTTAGGATGCGCATGAAGCCAGCCATTACCAACAGATCCGGTTGCCAACCATCCAGCAGGTGGATCAATGCCGCATCATAGCTTTCGCGATCACCGAACTCGTGATTGCTCAGAACCTGAGTCGCAATTCCTGCTGCTTTGGCCCGTTCCAGGCCGAAGGCATCGGCGCGGTTACTGACCACGCCGACGAGTTCCCCCTGAATGCGGCCCGCCTCGCAGGCATCGATCAATGCCTGCAGATTGCTGCCGCTACCCGAGATCAAGACTGCAACGCGCATTAGCGGATCTCGACCTGCTCTTCATCGGCACCGGCATCGGCAATGTGACCGATATGCCATGCCTGCTCACCTTCGGCCTGCAACAGTGCCAGCGCCGCAGTCACCTGATCCGCTGGCAGTGCGATGATCATGCCGACGCCACAGTTGAAGGTGCGGTACATTTCGTAGGTTTCAATATTGCCATTGGCTTGCAACCAGGAGAACACGGCAGGCCACTGCCAACTGCTGCCATCGATCACCGCTTTGGTGTTGTCTGGCAGAACCCGTGGAATATTTTCCCAGAAGCCGCCACCGGTAATGTGGGACAAGGCATGAATGTCGCAAGCCTCAATCAGCTTGAGCACAGGTTTGACATAGATGCGGGTCGGTTCCAGCAAGGCATCGGCCAGAGTCTTGTCACCCACGGTTTGTTGCAGGTCAGCCTTGGAGACTTCCAGTACCTTACGGATCAGGGAGAAACCATTGGAGTGCGGGCCTGAAGAAGCCAGTGCGATCAGGGCGTCACCGGCCTTGACCTTGGTGCCATCGATGATCTCGGACGCTTCGACGACGCCGACACAGAAACCGGCGATGTCATAATCTTCGCCCTCGTACATGCCGGGCATTTCGGCGGTTTCACCACCGATCAGCGAGCAACCAGACATCTCGCAGCCAATCCCGATCCCGGTGACTACTGCGGCGGCAGTGTCCACATCCAGCTTGCCAGTGGCGTAATAGTCGAGGAAAAACAGGGGTTCAGCACCTTGAACGATCAGATCGTTGGCACACATGGCCACCAGATCGATACCGACGGTGTCATGCTTTTTCAGGTCGATGGCCAGGCGCAGCTTGGTGCCGACCCCATCGGTGCCAGAAACCAGTACAGGTTCGCGGTAACCGGCCGGAATTCGGCACAGGGCGCCGAAGCCGCCGAGGCCACCGATGACTTCCGGACGGCGAGTGCGCTTGGATACGCCTTTGATCCGCTCAACCAGGGCATTACCTGCATCGATGTCAACGCCAGCGTCCTTGTAGCTCAGTGAAGTCTTGTCAGTCACGGGAGATCCTTGTCGTATCAGGGTGGAAAAAACGCGCACATTCTAGCAACCAACGTCGCTAGGACAAAACGAAATCGTTTGTCCGTCGTTCGATTAAACTGCTCTACAGTCACCCCGCTGGATGATAAAATTCTGCGGTTATGATGTCGCCTGAGGAGCAAACGATGAAAGTAGTAGAAGTCAAACACCCGTTGGTTAAGCACAAGTTGGGGCTGATGCGAGAGGCAGATATCAGTACCAAGCGTTTTCGTGAGCTGGCCAAGGAGGTGGGAAGTCTGCTGACTTATGAGGCGACTGCCGATTTCGAAACCGAAAAAGTGACCATTGCCGGCTGGAATGGCCCGGTCGAAGTGGATCAGATTAAAGGTAAGAAAGTCACCGTAGTGCCGATCCTGCGCGCCGGCCTCGGTATGATGGATGGTGTACTGGAGCATATACCCAGCGCTCGGGTGAGCGTAGTCGGTATCTATCGTGATGAAGAGACCCTGCTGCCAGTTCCCTATTTCGAAAAAATTGTCAGCAATATCGAAGAGCGTCTGGCTCTGGTGGTGGACCCCATGCTGGCCACGGGTGGCTCTATGATTGCCACCATCGATCTGCTGAAAAAGAAGGGATGTAAGTCGATCAAGGTCATAGTGCTGGTGGCGGCCCCGGAAGGATTGGCGGCATTGCAAGCGGCCCATGATGATATTGAGCTTTACTGTGCGGCTATTGATCAGAAACTCAATGACAAGGGTTATATAGTTCCGGGTCTGGGTGATGCCGGTGATAAAATATTTGGTACCAAGTAAGTCGTTTCCCCTGACTAAAAACCGGCCATGGCCGGTTTTTGTTTTTATGTCGCTCACTCTTGCGGGCTTCGCCTTGCGATGCCGCAAGGGGGAAGGCTATCATCGACTCTCCATTTTTGAGGACCACCCTATGTCGCGTCTACTCATCTCGTTGAGTCTATTGCTGTTCTGCACCTCTTCTGCCTGGTCCGCTCCTATTGAACCATCCCCCCTGTTTCAGGTGCTGGTTGCACAAGGTGGCAATGTGCTGGCAGCCGAGCGGCAGGGGTTGACTCGGGTGTTGCAACGACTGACCGGGGGGCAGATTGATGTGAGTCGCCCCGAAGTGGCTCAGGGGTTGGATCAGGTCGGAGGCCTAGTGCGTGCTGTGACGCCTGGAGCCGATGGCTTATTGGTTGATTTTGATCCAGAGGGCGTTTAAACGACTGGTAGCGCTCGGAGTTGCTCCCTATTGGGAGCAACCCCGACCTGCGCTGATGTTCTGGCTGGTCGATATGCAATTACCCATTCCTCTGGTACCAGGGGATACCACAACCAAGTGGCCGCAACTGTTTGCGCGGGAAGGGGCTCAATGGGCCATTCCTAGTCATTTTCCCCTGCTGGATCTGGATGATCTGGCTCTGGTCTCGGCCGATGTGGTTAATCAGGGGTTGATGCCGCCGCTGGTAAAAGCCAGTCAACGCTATGGCGATGGATTGCTGGTGCGGGGGCAGCTCAGTCAACAGGGTGACCAATGGCAATTACAGTGGCATCTGCATGACTTCGATAGCAAGGCTGCGGTCTTGATCAATGGCCAGAGCAAGGGGACGCAGGCGCAGGTGGTGACTCAGACGTTCGCTGCCATCAGCCACTACCTGGCTGGGCGTTATGGTAAAATATTACCGCTGCCACAAGCTGTTCTGACAGTCAGTGCGGCTCAAGCAACGGCGGTTACCACCGCAATATCGGCTTCTGGGGAAGTCTCGCTGCAAGTGGATCACGTCAAGAGCGTCGATGATCTGCTGGCTCTGCAGGGACTCTTGCATCAGCTGCCCATGGTCAGCCAAAGCAGTGTCACTAGTATGGCTGGGGATACTGTTACTCTCTCTTTGGTGCTCAAAGGGGATGCTAATGGGTTCTTTACCGCGTTGCAGGATCAACAGCGATTGGTGCCTGCCGACGCGGCCAATCGCTTTCATATGCAATGGCGGCAGCCTTGAACCCAAACCGTGACATAGGGACTATCGCGTGAGCCAACCCGCACAACTCTCCTTAGCCGTTCAGTTGCCGGATGATGAAACCTTTGCCAGTTTCTATCCCGGGGATAATGCCCAGCTCATTACTAATCTGAAAAATGCCGCGATCGGGCAGGGGGCTCCCTTGCTATTTATCTGGGGAAGTCGAGGTTCGGGGCGTTCTCACCTGCTGCATGCCACCTGCGCCGAGGTCAATGCCAGTGGTGATGCGGCGGCCTACATTCCTCTAGAGCAGCATGCGGAATTTGAGCCTAGCGTGCTGGAGCAGATGGAACAGTTACCTCTGGTCTGTCTGGATAATCTGGATGCCATCGCCGGACACCCGGAGTGGGAGGAGTCGTTGTTTGACTTTTTCAATCGCTGGAAAGAGCACAATCAGGGCTCGCTGATTGTCACTGCAGCGACGGCTCCGCGCAAGATTGGGCTGGGGTTGGCGGATCTGGCCTCGCGCCTGGATTGGGGACTGGCTTATCAACTTCATGAGCTGGATGATGAGGGCAAGCTCAGCGCCTTGCAGCTGCGCGCCGAATTGCGAGGCTTCAAGTTGCCGGTGGATGTGGGCCGCTTCTTGCTCAACCGATTATCACGGGATATGCGAACTCTGCTCACGACACTCAATGAGCTGGACAACGCCTCGCTGGATGCCAAGCGCAAGCTGACCATTCCTTTCGTCAAGGAAGCATTGCGGCTCTAACCGACGGTATGTTTGACCGCTTCGCCATGAAAAAGCCAGCGCTGGAATGCTGGCTTTTTGGTCTGCGGGCCGGAAGAAACGGACTAGATGATCTCCAGTACCTGCTCCGGAGGGCGCCCGAGTCGAGCCTGGCCGTTATGTACTACGATAGGGCGCTCGAGTAGTGCCGGATGTTCAGCCAGCAGGCGATACAGTTCTTCTTCGGCTAATGCCGGGTTGTCCAGTGCCAGGGTCTTGTACAGCTCATCCTTGACGCGCATTACTTGGCGCACCGAGCTGAACCCCAGTTGTTGCACCAGAATTTGCAACGCCGCAACAGACGGAGGGGTCTCGAGATAACGGATCACCTCCGGTTGCAGACCGCGATCTTCCAGCAGGGTTAAGGTTTCCCGGCTCTTGGAGCAGCGGGGATTATGATAGATATACAGACTCATAATGCTCTCCTGTCTATGTATTACTGGCGCAGACTTTCATCCAGGCGCTTGGCTTCTTCGAGTTGCACCAGTCGGGCATCAATGCGTGCCAGCACCAGCTTGTTGCTACTGGTGGCGCGGGCTAGATTCAGCTCATCCATGGCACGCAAATAGTCTCCGGATAGCGCCTGACTCTCGGCATAGGCCAAATGCAGGTTGGTTTCATCCCTGTTTGTTGGTAAACGCTGACCAAGGTTTTCCATCCCAGATCACTCTCCGGGTTTGCCCGGACATAGAGATCCAGCAATTTGGCGGCCTTCTGTAACTGGTGTTGTTGCATGTAGCAACTGGCGAGGTTGAAAATCACCACACTGTTCTCGGGTAAGCGAGTCCGCATGGTTTCCAGTCGCTTGGTGGCTTGTTCAACATGTTGATTTACCATGTCGATGTCGGTCTGGGTGTCGAGAATAAACAGGTCATCGGGATAGCGCTGTGCCAAGCCATTGATAATGATGGCGGCATCCTGAGCCCGG
>CAXXIF010000001.1:0-165015 GCA_963677375.2 Aeromonadaceae bacterium | reverse complement strand
CGACTCAGCCGGGTGACCAGATCTGGGTCCAGATCTCCGAGCAGCCGCTGATGCTGGAGTGAGAATTGGGTGATGAAGTGCTGACACAGCGGGAGTAGATCCTCCAGGCGTTCCCGAAGAGGAGGCAGCTGGATATGGCTCTGGCACAGGCGGTGATAGAGATCGGCTCTGAAGCGCCGTTCGGTAACGGCGAGATCGAGCGGCTGGTGGGTGGCGGCGACTAGTCGAAAGTCGGCACTCTGCTCCCGTTGGCTGCCGAGAGGCCGGTAGTGTCGGCTCTCCAGAACCCGCAATAACTTGGCCTGCATGGTGAGCGGCATATCGCCGACTTCATCAAGAAACAGGGTGCCGCCGTGAGCCTGCGCTATGAGGCCGGACTGTGCCACGCTGGCCCCGGAGAAGGCACCTTTCTGAAAACCGAATAACTCGCTTTCGATCAAGTTCTCTGGAATGGCCGCACAATTGATGGCGACGAAGGGTCCCTGGTGACGGGAAGATAAGTCATGCAGCAAATGGGCGACCACCTCTTTGCCGGTTCCGGTTTCGCCCTGCAGCAGAACGGAGAGGGGGTGCTGACTGGCCTGCCAGACCTGCTGGCGTAACTGCCGGGTCCGAGGTGACCCTCCGATCAATCGTTGCTCCAGCAGGCTGGTGGTTGCCGCGCTCGCTACCGTCGGATGGAGGGAGCTGGATACCTGAGGCGGCACCTGCGCAGGAACATGGCGGCGGCCTGACGGAGTCATGAGCTGACGCTGCCGATCCACGACGCTAAGTAACTGGTTTAACGCGACATCGGCCTGCCAGTCACAGATCTGATGGGGTGATCCAAACAGTGCCAGTATCGCCCAGATTCGGCCCTGATGACCCAGGGGGAGCAACAAGAGGCCGCCACTGTTCACGCCAGCGCTGATGGCGGGGCAGGCGTCATGGATCTGAGCCAGTGGACTACGGGCGATCCTGGCCCAACGCTGGGGGCTCGCCTGTTGCAGTTGCTGCCACCAGAGGTCGGCGTCCGTATGACGATCCAGAGGATGTTTTATGGGTATGCCCGGAGCTATGTTGCCATTCAATATGGGCTCTCTCCTCCGGTAATAGCCCCAGCAGCAGATCGCTGGGGTTGCAGAGGTTTCGCACTTGCTTGCACAACCAGTCAACCAGTGTGGCCTCATGCAACCGGGCGGGGTGGGGGATGGCGATGTTCAGCGCGGCGCTCATTACAGAGCTCCCGAACGAGGGGCGACGAGCAGCCTCAGGATCTGCTGACTCTGTTGCGCCAGACTCTGGTGATAACAGAGAAATACCAGTGTCAGGATCAACACCATGGCTAATGCATACAGGGCAAGCGAGAGGGGTTGGTCCTCGACGGACGGTACCGGTTGTGGTCTGGGTGTTAGATGGATGCTTGTTATGGGGCTCGGCCGCGAGGCCCCGTAGAGACGTTGGTGCAACATCTCGCGCAACTGCTGGAGCTCCGCCTCCCCCTTCGGGGCTACTCGATAGCGTCCCTCATAACCGAGTGCGAGGCACAGCGAAAAGAACTGCAACAGTGGCCGGTGCGGTTCGGGATGGGTCATCAACTGCCGCAGCCGGATGAAGAATTGCTCTCCTCCCCAGCTCTCACTGTGAAAGCGGGTGAGCAAGGAGTGGCCGGTCCATGCCCCTTGATGTCCCCAGGGTTGACTCATCACCGCCTCGTCGATCACGCAGCAGAGGGCATAGCGAAAATCATCTATGGTCCCTTGACCATACCCCTCGGCTAGCAAGTGAGTATCCAGCGCCTGAATTTCTGCAACGACTTGCCGGTAGAGGGTCACCTCCTGGTGAGGCTGGTGTTGCTGACGAATGTTGAGTGTCAAGTTCAGGAGCCGAGTGGCGGCGACTGAGAGTGCATTGATCATTGCTCCGGCATCTGTGGTGCTCGATGGCGTGAGACACAGGGAACTCCGAGTGGGCGAAAATTTGTCTGGATACTGTGTCCGAGACGAGTCTGTGACGGTTGAGATGAGGCAATCCATATGCGCTGCTCCTGTGTTCGAGTTAACCGCGAATGGCCCAGAGCTGCAGCTCGAGACCCGGAAATTCACCGGCGATGTGTATGGCCAACTGGGTACCCATGGCTAACCGGCTCCAGTCGGGATGCTGCTGATCCAGTTGGAAGTAGCTGAATCCGGCGTGGTAAGGCAGATGCCGAGGGACCACAGGCAGCGCGAGCAGGGGTACGCCAGGTAGTTGCAGGGCGATCAATTCGCGGATCTGTTCGGGATGGGCCACCTTGCTCTGCTGGGGGAATTGCAGCCGTAACTGTTCCAGCGGCAGTTGCGCCTTCACGGCCAGGATCAGATCGACGGGGCCGAGTTCTCGGGCTTCATGCAAAGAGGCCACCCGGAGTCCGAAGGGCTGGAGTTGCAGCGGTAGCGCCAACGCCCTGGGTGCGACCAAGGTACCAAGTGCCTGCCGAAGCGCGTTGAGTAACGGGATGAAGCAGCTTCCCGGATCGGAATGTTGATAGGCCGGTAGCGATGCTGGCCGGTTCTGCTCTGCCATCAGGGTGGCCAGTTCGGCATGCAGTTGGATCAGGGCCGAGAAGAGCCGCTCCGGATGCAGGTTGGGTAGTTGGCGCAGGTGGTCCAGCAAGGCTTGTTGTCGGTGCAGGAGTTGCAACAGCAGGAAGTCATGCCATTCGGCAATCTCCTGCTGACGGGGTGTGGCGACCCGTTGACTCAGGCTGTTGGCGCGCTCGCTGACCAAGCCGCAAATCTCGAACAGGGCTCGTTGCAAAGGGGCGATCGCATGAACGGCCAGACCGCAAGGCATGAAGTCCGGGTCCAGGATCAGGGGCGCCATCGGCTCTATGCCCCAGCAAACGGGCGATGGGAATCCGGGTGTAGCCCGTTTCGGGTTGCTCCTCCAGCTGCAGGCAGGGATGCAATCGATGCAGGGCAATCTCGACGTCCTGAATGTCCCTGTCGCTGCAGGTCGGCAATGGGTTGCTGATGTTGCTGGTAGCGTTCTGTCAACCGGGCTCCGGAGCCCGGGGTGTTCAGAGCCAGTGCCAGAAAGATCCGTTGATTGGGACGGGTGGTCGTGGAAATTGTCAAAGCGGCGGGCAGGCTATCTTCATCTGGAAAGCGACAGAAGGAACCATCAGCAAATAGCGCGCTCCCCTGTATCAGGGCGATCTGACCGATCTGCAAGTGCTCCTGGCTGATGAGCAGTTGCAACAGGCCAGAGCTGAAATTGTCCACGGCACTAAGCCGATTGTGCAACTGATACTCCCAGTGACGCTCCTGCTGCTGGAAATGCTGGGGGCGAATAAACAGTCCCTCGTGCCAGACGATACGATTGTGTAGTGACATGTTTATTCCTCATCCCGTTGCAGGTGAATGGTGTGACTCTGCAGCTGGACTAGCAGTTGATAGTGATGCCCCAAAGGATCAAGCCGGATGAGTTGCCGCCACTGGGCTTGTTCCGGGTCGGCATAATGAGCAATGACCCCCAGATAGCGGGTTTGGGCACTCAGAGGGCTGGCGCTCAGGTAACGAAATTGTCCCGGCAGCAGACTGTAATCCTGATGGTCGAGATAGTTTTTACCGAGGGCGGCGGGTAGGTCGCGGCGGATCTGGTCATAGTCGCTGGCCAGCAGGCGGGATTCCTCGGCCAACTGAACGATCTGCACCGCGATGGGTTGGCCGTTACCGGAGCTATCCGGGTTGACCTTCGGTTCGGCCAACAGGGCGATGCCCAGAGTCGAGGGTTGGGATTGAGTATCACCGACCTGAATATCCGGGTTCAGGATGATCTGTCCCAACTTGCCCAGCGTGCTACAGCCGCTGATACCGGCTATCAGGACGACCAATAGAGGAAGTGCTCTTCCCGTTGAGAAATTGCGAACCGTAGATCCCATGATGTTTACTCCTCGACGACCAGCCGTAGGCTGGGAGTGGGATGAGGGTGTCCAACAAAGTTGCTCCAGCCCAAACAGGAGTCCGGCCTGCAACCCAGTTGCCAATGAGGGGCCTCATCGCGCGCCAGCTCCAGTTCGAGATCCCAGGCCAGCAGGTCGTGGAGCTGTCGCGTAACCAGCTGTTTGAGAGCCCGGTAGAGATCACCATCCGGAAGCAGGCGGCGGAATTGTCGATGGGTGAGCCGGGTCAGGGAGAGGCAAAACTTACTGGCACAATCTGCAACCTGACTGCCCAACAGGCAGTCACCGCCGAGGGTTGCGGCTTGCTGGCCGAGTCGATTCTGCTGGTCGGGTGAAATGGGTACCTGTCGCCGTTGCCAGGGGTGAAGCCGCACCTCGGGGAGGTCGAGGCTGTCACGGATCAGACTGCACAGCGCCCCGGCCGAGCAGGCGGGCGACATCAGGAATCGATAGTTGGCCAGCCATTGCTCGGCTTGCAGAGGCATCTGCGGATCTCCCAATATCGCCAGCAGGCAGCGGGAGAGTGGGTCTGAGCCATCCGCGCGAAAACGCAGCTCATGACGGTATTTGCGCCAGCTCAGATACAGCAGCGTCAGCCAGCGGTGATGCAACAGATCGAGAACGGCGAGCAGTTGTGGTTGTTGCTGAGCGCTCTGCCAGGCCAATTCATCCAGATAATAACCAGGCAGGGGTGACTGGCAGCCGTGTAAGCCGAAAAAGGCAACCTCGAGTCGTAACGAATGGCTGTCATCGAGTCGCAACGCGCGCACATCCGCGCAGGCAAAACCGAGGTCGGCACTGGACTGGAAACGGATGGGTATATCGAGCGCGCGCGACTCGGGATCTACGCCCTGTTGAGCCAGTAAGCGTTCGACTAGAGGCCCGAAGTGATAGGCATGAGAGTCATCCGTCAGGGGCGACACGAGCCTGTTGTTCATAACAGAGGTTGCCTCCCCGGCGTTGCCGACCATAGGTAGTGAGCCTGAGTGTCGACAGTCACCACCTCTAGCTGATGGAAGCTGTTGATGCTGGCGTAGTGGCTAAAAAATCGGGCCAGCACGCTACCCAACAGATAGATCTCGCCCGCGGAAGCAAAATGGCTGGCCTGGATGTGCAGTGTGGTCAGGAGCCCCCGGATCGGTAGACTTCCTTCCAGGCGCTCGACGGGACGGGTTGTCAGTTGCTGGATGGCGGCGATGCTGTCTCTATGGTTGGGTCCCGCTTGGTGATGACTGCCGTTGTCATAGCTGAGGAGTAACTGCTGCAGACGATCCCGATCCAGCAGTGTGAGGTAGTGATGCGAGAGATTGCTCAGCAGTTGCCAGTGCTGCGTTTCCTCTGTGGCTGGGTAACGTACCGCGGTCGGGCGTAGCAGATTCCGGAATGTTGCGAAGCTGGGCGAGTTACCGCAAGGACGTTGGATGGCTCCGGGAGCTAACCGGCTGGCCCCTTGTCGATCGCAGCAGGTCAGGCTGATGGAGATGCTTTCCCCTTGCGTCGGCAGAGGTGATTGCGGAGCATCGATGAAACGAATGCTGTGACGGAGACCAATCCCCGAGACATCCCGGCGACTGCTGGCGCGGTATTGGCCCTGACCGGCGGAATGACGGTCTCGAAAATGGCAGAAAGGCCGGTAGTCATGGACACCCCCTGTATTTCGGGTTTGCGGCGAGGCATCGTCGGTGGGTGTGGGTTGTCGCCAGCTCTGGATGCGATCAATGGTGAAAAGCTCGTAGGCATCGGGCTGCTGATGGGATAAATGCAGAGGATACTCATGGTGGCGACCGTGGCGAAGGATGGGCTCCGCATCCAGTGAAAACAGATTGATGGCAGGTATGCAATTGAGTAGCAGACTGTTTGCCGTGATGGTTAGCGGCTTGGGTAACGGCAGCAAAAAATCAAAGTGCAAGGTCACCTGATCGACTGGCTTCTCTCCCTCGGGTGGTTGGCTTGGCAAGAGCGCCACACACAGGAAGGCTTCGGGAAAGCTGAAGTATTCCTGCAGCAGGCGATGGCCATGGCTGTGACCATCAGGCTCGGGCAGCAAGGCCTCGTCCTCGGTCAAACCGACAGGGCGCAGACTGGCCGCCGACTGGGTCCAGTGACCGTCGCCCGCTTCGATCTCCCATTGACAGAGATGCTGCATGAGCCACAGGTAGATCTCGCAGGCAGCCGGAAATTCATCGCCAAGGTAGAGGTGCAGAGTTTCCAGCGCCAGTTGCGAGAGGCTCAGCGGCGTATGCAGATCCAGGGTCAGTGATAAACGGGTTCGTGAGTCATTCAACCTCAGTTGGCTGTCGGCTGGGTAGATCCAGCCCGGACGGCAGGTGCGGAAGCGGCAACTCCGGCCATCGAGTGGTTCGCTCGCCATCTCACACCCTGCCGCCAGCATCATGGGCTGGCTGATGGTGTGAGGTATGGGCCTAAACTGCATCATGGTCATACTGGGGATGACGCGCAGCAGATGCGGGGCGACTAGCTCCAGTATGCCGTGACTCAGTTCGGGGAAGGTATCATCGATCCGCGCGTGCAAGCTGGCGGTCAGGAAGGCGGCGCCTTCCAAAAGCCGCTCCACATCGGGATCTGCCCCCGGCGCGCCCAGATAATGACTCAGACCGGGGTGAGCACTCGCCAGGGCGAGGCCCTGTTCACGCAGATAACGCAGTTCATGCTGAAAGTAGTGGTCGAGTCGCATCAATTCACCATCCGGTAGCGGCGGCAGCCATCCATGAGCAGGGTGAAACTGGCGCGCTGGGCTTGATCGGCAAACCGGATTTCACCTGCGATGTGAAATTGCAGTTGCAGTGGGTCCTGATCGGAGCCTGTGAGTGGCATAGCGGATACCCTGATCTGCTGCAGCCTCGGTTCGTAGTGGCTGATACATAGTCGGATCTCCTCGGCTAGCCGGGTATGGAGATCGGCCCTGGTCTGACCCGTGGCATGGAAGTCGCGAAGCCCCAGATCCGGAGCGCTGCGACAACTCTCTGACCGGCTGTTGAGCAGCAATTCCAGATGTTGCCGGATGGAGAGCAAGACGGTCGATACATGGTCGTCTATCGTCAGTGCTTCTTTGCAGAGTAACCGTTCCAGCAGGCGTAGCTTTGGACTTGAGGCATGGGTCATGAGGTTTATTCCTTGTCCAGACGACCAACCAGGGAGAGCTCGAAACTGGCGCCCATGTATTTGAAATGGGGGCGCACAGAGAGGGCAACCTGATACCAGCCGGTTTCGCCTTCGACTTCCAGCACTTGGACTCTGGCGCTGCGCAACGGGCGGCGGCAACGCACCTCGGCGGGCGGGTTTTCCTGGTCGGCGACGTATTGCCGGATCCAGCCGTTGAGCTCGCGTTCCAGATCCTGACGCTCCTTCCAGGCCCCCAGTTGTTCCCGCTGTAGGACTTTCAGATAGTGGGCCAGGCGATTGATGACAAACAGGTAGGGCAGTTGGGTACCGAGTCGGTAATTAGTGGCGGCCTGACGTCCTTGTTCAGTATTCGGGAATAGCTTAGGTTTTTGCACCGAGTTCGCGGAGAAGAAGGCGGCATTATCGCTTTCCTTACGCATGGTCAGCGCAATGAAGCCCTCTTCGGCCAGTTCATACTCCCGGCGATCGGTGATCAGCACCTCGGTGGGGATCTTGGCCTGTAGCTGCCCCATGGCTTCGAATAGATGCACGGGAAGATCATGAATGGCGCCACCACTCTGGGGGCCTATGATGTTGGGGCACCAGCGGTAGCGCGCAAAGCTGTCGGTCAACGCTGTGGCCAGCAAAAAGGCGGTATTGCCCCACAGGTAATGCTGATGCGCGGCGCTGGTCTGCTCCTGGTAGTGAAATCCTTTGATGGGATTGTTACCGGGATCATAGGGCAAGCGGACCAGAAAACGCGGTGCGGTCAGCCCCAGGTAGCGGGCATCTTCCGATTCACGCAAGCTGCGCCAACGGGCGTGGGCTGGCCCCTCGAACACGGACTTCAGATCCTTGATGGCGGCAAGCTCGCTGTAGCTGTCGATACCGAAGAAGCTGGGGGCCGCCGAGGTGATGAAAGGGGCATGGGCCATGGCACCGACGGCGCTCATATATTGCAACAGTTTGATATCGGGAGCCGCCGGAGAGAAGGCATAGTCGCCAATGACGGCCGCAATGGGTTCACCACCAAACTGCCCATAACCACTGGCGTAGAGGTGTTGGTAGAAGCCGGACTGAGTCAGATCCGTTGCGTATTCAAAGTCGTCCAGCAGCTCTTCTTTCGTGGCATGCAACAGCTGAATGCTGATGTTTTCGCGGAAGTCGGTGCGATCGACTAACAGTTTGAGGGCGCGCCAAGAGGACTCCAGGGCCTGGAGTTGGGGATGGTGCAGTATCTCGTCCATCAGCAGGCCCAGTTGGCGGTCCAGCTCGACGATCAGATGGTCGACTCGGGTCTTGTTGACAGTTTCTCGCAATGGGCCCGAATCCTGAATCTGTGCGACCAGTGCGGCGATACCTTGGCGGGTTATGGTATAGCCCTCGTCCTCAGGAGTTAGGCGTGCCTGAGCCAGAACGTCATTGAGCAGGGAGGGTGAGCCGTCGACCAGACTCGTGGTGGGTAGGGGCATGATGCATCCTTCTGGGTGAGCGCTGTGATGGAGACTGTCGAGTGGATTCATGGAACCAAATCCAGCTGTGATAGCTCCTGCAGCAACTGAGCTCGGGCCTCGGGGTTACCGAGTAGATCGCACAGGCGTTGACGAAAGGCCGGAATATTGCCCAGTGGCCCCTTGAGGGCGACCAGTGCCTCGCGCAGTTGCAACAACTTGTGCAGCTCTGGCACTTGGCGGGCAATGTTGTCGGGGGTGAAGTCCGATAGGGATTCAAAGTTCAGGGCGATAGGCAGCTCGGTTGGCTCGGCTCCGTGCAGATGATTCGGCACCGCAAATTCCAGTCGCAGCGCCGATTCCTTCATCACCGCATTGAAATTTTGCTTATCGATGTTGACGCAGCTTCGTTGTTCCAGGGGGAGTGGCGACTCCCGGCCGTGCAAATTGCCCACCACCAGCAGCGCCAGAGGGAGTTCTACTTCACCCTGTTGGCTTCCGGTTGCTGGTAAATACTGGATATTGATTCGTTCCTTGGGGGCAACTGTGGTCTCGTCGTGATGTCTTGGCATCGGCTCTGGCTCCTGAAATCCATGATGGATGGAGCGAGATACTAGACAGGGCTGACATGGGCTGACTGCTGCGATTAATGGCAGCAATGCCCTTGTATTCCATAGCGAGAGTGTCACCACGGTGGGAATTTAAAATGACCAGAGATGGGAGCTGAATATTCGAATTGATTATTTAATCAACAAGGGTGGAATATTTCATTTTCGCTGTCGTATACATATCATTCAAATATTAACCAATTGTTTTATCGTGAATTTTATTGTTGCACTAAAAGTTGCTCAATAATCATGCGGTGTTGTTTCAATACCGAATATTCATATTTAACTTGTCCAGTGATTATCACGTTCATGTATATTGTTGATTCAGTAACCGGATGGCTGCGGCGCCGTTCTGGCATGGGCTGACTGATTTGTTGACAGGGCCATGACCTCCTCCAAAAATGGCTGAGCGTTGTCGGTGTAAGATCTGTTTGGCTCTGATATATGTTGCTATGTCAGTTGGTCTCTGCCTGTTGGACGAATGACTGGAAAGAATGCAGGTTCTGTTGCTTTTGCATTGAAGCAAGGCATGCTCCTTGCTAGGTTAAGCGCTTATTTTGAATCGGAATGATGCACAGACCGAGCGCAAGTCATCTGTACCTGGCTGCGTATCTGCCATGTGTTTCAGGGGCACGAGATGAGTCGGCAGGGATCAAGGGAAAGGTTGGGAATTGGAATGCCACAGTGGGTCGTGCAGCTCAAACATAAATGGAACAACTGGATTGGAAGTCATCCCGAGGCTCCCTGTTACCTTTCATCTGGTTGCGAATCAGCAAGATTGTCACTTCTTTCCTCGGCAGCAACTCTGTGTGATGAGGAGGGGGTCATTATGGCTGTCAATTCACAGTTCGAGGATCTCAGCGGTTACTCAGCCCGGGAACTGATTGGACAGCTAGCCCCCGCTTTGCGTTCCGGACTCTATGATCCGGGTTTGATCGCCCTGATCCGAGAGGCCGTCGCCGAGCGCGGCGTGTGGCAGGGGCAGGTGTTGGGTCGTCACAAGAGTGGTCGCATGTTGGTGGAGCAGTTAACTGTGTGCCGCCAGCAAAGCGAGGGGGCGCCCCATTTATTGTGTCTGGTCGGGTTGACTCAGGAGGGTAACAGTTTGCATGGTCAATCCCCCCTCTCCACCCGAGTATTGGACCCGCTAACCGGGTTACTGGATCGTCCCGGTTTTTATGCCGAGCTGGAACATCAGTGCCAGAATGGAACTCCTTTTGGTTTGCTATCGCTGGATCTGAAAAATTTTTGCCATATCAACACTCAGTTTGATCATCAAACCGGCGACAACTTATTGCGGCAACTGGCCGAGCGATTGCGGCTACTGTCCGGGAGTCGGGAACTGTTGGGACGAGTGGGTGGGGACGGCTTTGCGTTATTATTGCCGGGAGTGACGACTGAGCTGGAGCTGGCCTCCTGGGCGGAACAGGTACTGGCTCGTGTGCACCAGCGCTTTGAGGTGGGACCTCGCAAGTTACGCTTATCCGGTACCGTATCCGGAGCGCTTTGGCCCCGTGATGGCCAGGATTTTAACCAGTTATTGCGGCATACCGATCTGGCCCTGTTCGAAGCCCGCCGCCAACAACGGAATTATCTCTGCTTCTCCGAGCAGATGCAGCAAGCCATTGCCGAGCGTGAGGTCATGCAGCGTCACCTGCTGCAGGCAATCAATGACGGCGATATTACGCTGGTCTACCAACCCATCTGGGATAATCGTCTCGCTCGGGTCGCCAAACTGGAAGCTTTGGCGCGTTGGCAACATCCCGAATTAGGTGCCGTGTCGCCGGTTGATTTTATTCCCCTGGCTGAGCAGAGTGGATTGATCCAACTGCTGGGCGAGCAGTTGCTGGAACAGGCCTGTCGGGATCTACGACGCTTGCACGATGCGGGCTATGACTGGCTACAGGTATCGGTTAATCGTTCGACTCTGGAGTTTAATACCCTGAGTGCAGATGGGCACGAATGGCTCTCTGTCCTGGGCAAGCATCAGATTTCGCCTAGCCATCTGATCTTCGAGATCACCGAGTCCATCTTCATGGAGGGGCACGAGGAGCATCTGTGTCGTATCAAGGCGTTGCGCGATGCAGGTTGTCAGATTGCCATTGATGACTTTGGTACCGGCTTTTCGGCGCTGAACTATTTGCGTCTCTATCCGATGGATTTGGTGAAAATTGATCGTTCATTTGTGCAACAGATCCCGCTACATACTCAGGATCGTCTGCTGCTACAAGGCTTGATTTCCATCGTGCATAACTTGGGAATGCAACTGGTGGTCGAGGGCGTGGAACGGGATGAACAGCAAGCCTTTATCTGTGAACAGGGATGCTCGTTTACCCAGGGCTACCTGTTTAGCAAACCGCTGGTTTGGCTGGATCTGCTCTCTTATTTGCAACGCCATCACCCTTCACGTGCCACTCGAGGTGCCGAGCTGGCTGGTGCGGCCGTGTTCATGTGAGCGTTGCGGCTCGTTTTGCTCCATTTTGGCTCAGCGCGCAAACTTGGTGCTCCATTAGTGATCGTTTTCGTACGGTGTTGCACCAAGCCCCCATGAATACTTGCACTTTGTTGGTACGCGGTTTGCTTATTGTCCGACTCATCAATGGATTGAGCTCGGGAATAACAAAGAATGGTTATGCAATTACAAAGCAAAAATATGGCGTTGACCTCCAGCGAACGTCATTGGCTTCCCTGGTTGGGCAAGACGGGAAAGCTGGCGATGCGGTGGGCCTTTCGACGCAATCTGGATCGCGTCGAAGCCATGGAAAGCGCCTTCAACAGTTTTGCCGCAACCCGGCAGGCCCTGCTGGTACAGTGGTGTGAGCAACAGTGGAGCCTGTTGGCCAGTCTGGCCGATATAGTACCGGTGCCGGAGCAGATGAATCGGGCTTGGTTACAAGACAAACAACTGCTACTGCCCGATGCTTCCGAGTTATTTATCATGAATGCCGATGGCCGCTCCTTAGCCAGCTCGCGGGAGCTGCAGGGTCGCCAAGACCCTCCCCCGGCCCGTGTGCTGGCGCGGATCGGTGAAGGCCGTTTTCTGCATGGCCCCTATCGGGATGAGCGGACCCGCCAGTTAGGGGCTAGCAGCTCCACCTTCCATGATGCGGTGACGCTGATGTTCTATCAGCCGATTTGGCAGGGTGGAGAACGCATTGCAACCCTGTGTGCCCGGATCCCCAACGATGTCATCGGGGATCTGATCCAGCGTGAAGCCGGGCACATCTTTCATGAGTCAGGCGACAACTATCTATTCATGGTCAAGTCGGTGCTGGACCCTGCCATCGAGCCCGGTGTGGCGCTTTCCCGCTCCCGGTTCGAAGATCGGACCTTCAGTCTGGGTGACAATCTCAAGGATGGGGTACACACGGCATTTGGCGTGGTCCGGGTGCGGGAGCACACTGAGCTGGAGCTCAAATTCAACGATCCGGCGACCGGTCAGCTCCACCCCGGGGTGCGAGAGACCATTCGTCACGGTCATAATCTGTACGTCACCTATCCGGGCTACTCGGATTACCGGCACATTCCGGTGATAGGTAAGGGCATCACCTTCCAGTTACCTGGCTCCCCTGATACCTGGGGCATGATGTGCGAGGCGGATCTGGAGGAGGTCTACCGCTATCGTTCGGTTAGCTATCGTCTCTGCAAGGGAGCCTTGCTGACGTTGCTGCCGTGCTGGGGGCTCGCCCAAGCGGCGAGTCAGGCTCTGGGTTTCTCTTCCTCTCTGGCCGTGGCGGCCCAGGTTGGCGCCTTGTTGCTGGGGGGATGGGTTTTCAATCGTCTGTATGCCAAACCTCTTGCCGCCCGTCTGCGCCAAGTGATCGGCATGTTGCGCCGGATTGCCGAGGGGGAAGCCAACCTGCGGTTGCGTCTGGACCGCTCCACACTGGTCAGCGATGAGACGGGGGTCATGACCCAGTGGGTCAACAGTCTGGTTGATAATCTGGATGCCACCCTGGGGAATGTGATGGTGACCAGCCGGACCCTGGAGCAGGATAACCTGCGCATGCAACGGCACAATGGCAGCAGTGCCCAGGCGGTTGATCAGGTCATGGCCGCCATGCAACGAACCCTTGGCTCTCTGGATGAGCAGATGGGGCGTCTGAATTCCGCCTCTGTGACCGCCGAGGACATGCACCAGGCGATGACCCAGCAGGCCGAGGCGGCCCGCCAGCAATTTGCGGAGGTCTCCAGCCGGACCCGTTCCATTCGCGAGACCGTGGGTACCTCCACCCAGACCATAGAACAACTCGGGGCCAGTACCCGGGAAATTGGCAACATCGTCGGGGTGATCCAGTCCATTGCCGCGCAAACCAACCTCTTGGCGTTGAACGCGGCCATTGAGGCTGCCCGAGCCGGTGAGGCGGGGCGTGGTTTTGCTGTCGTCGCGGATGAGGTTCGTTCCCTGGCCGAGCGCACCAGCAGCTCGACGTCTGAAATCGAAGCGATGATCGCCAAGGTGCAGCAGCAGGCCGTGGATGCGGTGGCGGTCATGGAAAAAGGGATGGGGAATATGGAAGAGGGGTTGCGGATTGCCGAGCAGGCCGCCGGGGATAATGCCGGGCAGAGCCTGATCGTCGAGAAGCTGTTTGCCACCATCCATGAGTTGACTGATCACGGGCGGGAGCATGCCGAGGAAGCGGCGGGCGTGGCCGATGTAGCCGGAGCCATGAAGACGGCACTGGATGATCTCAGCCAGAGCGTGGCCCAGACCCATCACACCATAGCGCGTCTGAGTCTGATGGCGGGGCGATTCCAGGTCAGCCAGCGCGGCCTCGCCTGAGGTGTTGCAGGCATCTGCTTAGGCCGCCCTCGACTCTCTGATACAATGCACAGGCTCCCGCACTCCGGGAGCCTGTTGCTATGGGGAAGCTGCATGTTTGTCATTGAAGTCATCGCCGAGTGCCTGTCGCGGCAAGCGGATGCCCAGCGTCTGGCCGCCGAGCTAGGCGGTCTGGCGTTACCAGCGCCCTTCGCACTGGTCTGGACCGAAACCCGCCTGGAATTGCGCAAGCTGGATGAGCCGCAGTTGGGGGCCGTGTATGTCGATTTTGTCGAGGGTGCCGTGGCGCACCGTCGCAAGTTTGGCGGTGGACGGGGTCAGTCCATCGCCAAGGCGGTGGGGCTAAAATCCGGTGCCAATCCGCTGGTGGTCGATGCCACCGCCGGACTGGGTCGGGATGCGTTTGTCTTGGCGTCACTGGGCTGCCAGGTGGTGATGCTGGAGCGCAGCCCTGTGGTTGCCGCCTTGTTGGCCGATGGTCTGGCCCGGGGCTATGCCGATGGTGAAATCGGTCCCTGGATGCGGCAGCGGATGAGCCTGTTACCGGGGCCGGCCTTGCAACGGTTGCAAGAGTTGACGATAGAACCCGAGGTGGTCTATCTCGACCCCATGTTTCCTCACAAGAAGAAGTCGGCGCTGGTGAAAAAAGAGATGCGGGTGTTTCAGTCCCTGGTGGGGCCGGATCTCGATGCCGATGCTCTGTTACCGGCCGCCTTGGCCGTGGCCAGCAAGCGGGTGGTGGTCAAACGCCCGGATTACGCTGGCTGGCTCAACGAGATGAAGCCCAGCAGTGCCATTGAAACCAAGAGCAATCGCTTCGACCTCTATATCCAGGCCGCCCGGCGTGGCGCTGCTGGTGCCTAGTGGTGCGAAGAAATAGTGAGGTGCTGGCTCGTGACGCAGCGGCACTGGTGGCGATGTTCTGCGGCTTGAATGCTGTGCCGCCCTTCAGGTGGCTACCTCAGCAGATTCGGCTCCTTGCAGGGTCTGGGTTATGAGCTTGGCCTGAGCTTGGATGTGCTGGGCCACTTGCACCGACTGGCCGGACATGTCCAGCGATTGCTGACGCATACTTTGCATCAAAGTGGCAAACGCCTGTAATTTTTCGACCTGACTCCGGGCATTTCCGGCACCCTGGTTGGCCACGACAGCCGTACTGCGCGCTGTCTCGCGTACGCCTTGGGCCGTATCCCAGAGACCATCGGCATGCTGTTGCTGTTGTCCGGAAGCATCGGCAATGGCATGAATGGTGTCGCTTAGCTCCCCTGTGGCCCCCTTGAGGCGAGTGAAGATGGTCAGGATCTGCGACAGGGACTTCTGTGTACTGGCCGAGAGATGACGCACCTCATCTGCGACGACAGCAAAACCGCGCCCATGGGCTCCGGCGCGCGCCGCTTCAATGGCTGCATTCAGGGCCAGCAGATTGGTCTGCTCGGCAATATGACTGATCACATCGATGATGGCGGTAGCATTCTTCATCGACTCATCCAGCAGTTGCAACGACCCCTGACTGGCTTCGACGGCTTCACCGGTCCGTCGGGTCGCCGCTTGCAGTTGCTGGACCAGATCCTGGCTGTGCAGCATGGAGCTCTCGTTGTGACGGGCATGCTCGGCGATATCGTTGGCGACCTGATGGACTTCGCTGGCCAGTAAATTCAGCTCCTCCATCATGTCTTGTCCGGCTTCGATGGCGCCATCGGCTTGCTCGGCATGTTGGCGAATTTGTTCCACCTGGCTGACCATGCCTTCCAGCGTCTGGGAGATCCGGCCCAGCTGATGACTCTTGTCATCTTGTTGCTGACTGAGCAATGCCATCAGTTGATTGAAGCAGTTGGCGATTTCTCCCAGTTCGCTGTGGGTATGCTGCACGGGCAGCGGCTCGGGGCGCCCCGTGCTGACCAGATGACGGAAGGCATTGCGCAGAACATGCAGGCGGGAAACCACCAGTCGTTGCTGGAACAGGAAGGAGAGCAACGCAAACAGCACCAGAATGCCCACCAGAATGATCAGGGTCAGCCCGAGCTGTTCCAGTTGTCGGGTTTGCGCTTGTTGCAGTGCCTTACCGATTTCCAGGATGCCGTTTTCCAACTGCCGGAAATCCGTGGTCAATTGTTGCTTCATCTGTTGTTGCTGTTCCAGCATGCGACGGGTGTTGTCCAGTTCCTTGGGATAACGGGTCAGCAGGCTTGCCAGCTCGGCCTTGGGTTCTTCACCCTGATCGGCGGCCACAGTTTCTTCCCCCAAAGAGGGAAAATCATCGTCACTATTGGCCTTCAACCCCAGCAGCGGTAGGGCTTGAAGCTGTGTCATCTGCTTCTGCAGGCTGGTTAATTCAAACTGCAGCGAACTTAACAAGCGACTGTCGTGCTGACTCATCAGATTTTCGCGAAGCTGGGCAATCTTGGCGACTCCCGGTGCCATGCTGGCAGTAAGAGAGAGGTAGGCATTGCTTTGCGGATGCTGGGCGTTGAGGGCGTAACGGGTCAACAGCCCCAGGTTGCTCATCAATTCACTTTCGGCGTGCTGTAACAACTGTTGGCTATTCCCCGCCAATTTCCCGGCCGACAGATATTCGCCACCCATTTTTTTATTTAACTGCTGCAGTTGTTGCTGGGTGCTAAGCGTCAGTGATGCCGGCAGCTGGCCCAGCAGGGTGGCCGCTTGCTCCAGCGATTTGCGCGCCTGGGCCAGGCGGCTGGCATCTCCGGTCAATAGATATTCGCCGATCTGGCGTTGCGCATGCTGGCTGACCGCTTGTCGCAATAGCTCGAAGTTTGCGCCTTGTTGTTCCTGGCTCAGTCGCTGTTGCCAGCCGATGTAGAGGCTCCCGCACAGAACGGAGGCCAGCAGCAGGAGTAACAAGGAGCTGAGCAGGGAAAAATGGGCAATCTTCATGGCGACATCCTCACGTTTTGCCGTGAGTGTATGAAGGATAAATGACAAAAAGATGACAGCGTTCGGTTGGGCGGCGGGCTAGTCTCTGGGCGTCGCCAACAGCAGTTGCTGTTGCTGCTGGGTAGCCATATGTTGCTGCCGCAGCTCCATCTCCTGCCAGTCCATCTGCTGTAAGCGATGGCGCAGTTCATGCCGCTCGCCCTCGTCCTGGCTATGGCGATAGCTCTTCCAGAGGTGTTCCCGTTCGTCATCCAGACGATCCAGTTCGCGGGCTATATCCGCCAGTTGTTGTTGCAGTTGGTATTCCTGATGCCCACGCTCATACAGATGGCGGAAGCTGGCGTCGTTGGGGCATACCCCATGGTACTCATCGCCATTTTTCCCCTTGGCGTAGGCCAGTTCGGGGATGCAGTAATAGGCCAGCCCCTTGTCGTATCCCTCCTGCCAGCGGGTGGGGTCGGGAGTGACCCCATAGTCGGCACAGGATTTATGGTACTCCTCGAGACGGCTTCTGCTGCGTCCGGCCTGCCCATCTTGATAGCCGAGACCGTACCAGTCACCGAGATGACATTGTTGTTCGGAGAGTGCACTGCAACCCGCGAGCAACAGCAGCGCGAGATGGCGGCTCAAGCCAAGGAATGAACACATAACAGTGACTCCGACAGGTTAATGCAAGCTGGGATTCAATACGTCGCCTTCGACAGCGACCGGCGGTCTGAGTTCGAGCAGGGTCTGCTGGAGTTGAAACTCGCTCCACTCCAGCTCCTGCAATCTGGCCTTGGCGGCGGCATCCTGCTTGCCGCGCAAGGCGGCATGTTCCCGACGAATGTTTACCAGATCGTCTTCGGCTTTTTGCAGAACTGCTCGCTCCTGTGCTTTTGCCAGTTCGGCGTGATAGGCCGAGGCAAATGCCGGGATCGCCAGACAAGGCCCCTGATAGGACTGGGGGCTATTGGCGAGAGTCTTGGCTTTGTTCAGGGGACACATCTGGTTGAGGTTGTGTTGATAACCCCGTTGCCAGGGGGCTATATCCAGATAGATGCCTTGATCACGACAGGCGCTGACATAGCGCGAACCTTGGGAGTAAGGTTCACCCCGTAGCGCATCGGCATACCCCCGGCCGTACCAGTTGAGGTTTTGGCATTGATCCTTGCTGACGATGCTGCAACCTGCCAGCAGGAGGAGCATGCAGGCGGAGAGAAGATGTTTCATCCTGATCCTTGTGGGTAACGAGATCTGTGCCATTGGCTTGATGGCCGTTCTGAGCGGCTATTCTCCCATGCTCTGCGGTCAATGCGAAGCCGATGAATCGTGTTCTAGGCCTGCTTTTTTTTGTGAAGCCGATCAAGTATCCGTTACACTCAGGGCTCAACTCCTTTGGAACTTTCCAGTATGCGCACCTCTTCAACGTTCCTGCTCATTATGCTCGGGGCGCTCTCCGGGTTGACCCCCCTGGCCGTGGATATGTATCTGCCCGCCATTCCCAGCATTGCGGTGGATTTACGAGCCAGCGTCGAAGCAGTGCAGCTGACGATCAGTACCTTTCTGGTTGGTTTTGCCATCGGTCAGCTCTTTTACGGCCCCATAGCCGACAGTTTCGGCCGCAAACCGGTGATTCTGTTTGGTGTCGCGTTATTTGTGCTGGCCTCTATCGGTTGTATCTTTGCCGAGAGTTTGCCCGTGCTGCTCGCCTTTCGTTTGCTGCAGGCGATTGGCGGTGCCGCCGGCGCCGTGGTGGTGAACGCCCTGCTCCGGGATCTGTTTACCCCGGATGAAGTCGTGCGGGCCATGACTATTGTTATTCTGACCATGACGTTGGCCCCTCTGGTTGCGCCCCTGCTCGGGGGCGCCATGCTGGGTCTTGGCTGGCAGTCGATCTTTATTCTGCTGGCGTTGCTGGGAGCCCTGCTGTGGGTGGCGATCCTGGCTTTGATCCCTGAAACGCTGAAAGCAGAGCATCGACAACCCCTGCATCTGGGCACTGTGCTGGGTAATTATTACCGGGTGTTGTGTCACCGCAAGGCGATGGGCAGCCTGTTAGCCAGCACCTTCGCCTCGGCGGGTATGTTCGCGTTCATCAGTGGTTCGCCCTATGTCTATATCCAGTATTTCGGGATCGCGCCCCAGCACTATGGTTTGTTGTTTGGCCTGAATGTGCTGTTTTTGATGCTGATGACCTTTATCAATGGCCGACTGGTGAAACGGGTCGGTTTGTTGGCCATGCTGCGACTCGGGCTAGTGCTCAGTGCCGGTGCGGGTGTGGTGTTATTTGCCAACGGTGCCAGCGGCTGGGGCGGCCTATGGGGCATTGTCGTGCCCGTCTGCTGCTACGTCGGCCAATTAGGGTTGGTCGGGGCGAATGCCACCAGCCATGCTCTCGGCTTCTTCCCGGCAAATGCCGGAACGGCTTCGGCACTGGCTGGCACCATGCGCTTTGGCGCCGGGGCTCTGGCCGGGGTTGCGGTCAACAGCTTTCCCGCCACCTCAGCACTCCCTATGGCGGGAGTCATGGCTGCTTGTGGCGTGTTGGCGCTGGTGGCTCACCTCTGGCTGGGGCGTACCATCCGGACCGCTCGGGGGTAAGTCAAGATAGCCGCGCTAAGGTGCTAGCATAGCGCGGCTGTTTATCTCGGTAGGCTTACACCATTACAAGGTTCCGGTGTCAGTGATTAAGGGGCTTTAGCGTATGGCTGAGCTCTCCCCATCATGACGCAGTTGTTTAGCGGCGATGACCATGTTGGCCAATGCGGCCCGGGTCTCTTCCCAGCCGCGAGTCTTCAGACCGCAATCCGGATTGACCCACAAGCGCTCGGCCGGAATGTGCTCTGCCGCCTTGCGCAGCAAACTGGCCATCCATTCGATACTGGGCACATTGGGGCTATGAATGTCGTAGACCCCGGGACCAATCTCATTGGGATAGGCGAAAGTGCGGAAGGTTTCCAGCAATTCCATGTCGGAACGGGAGGTCTCCAGCGTGATGACATCGGCATCCAGCGCCGCAATGGCGTCCATGACATCGGAAAACTCGCAATAACACATGTGGGTATGGATCTGGGTCTCATCCTGTACTCCTGCCGCTGTCAGCTGGAAGGCTTGTACTGCCCATTGCAGATAATCCGACCACTCGGCTTGGCGCAGGGGTAAGCCCTCGCGCAGCGCCGGTTCGTCGATCTGGATAATCTTGATCCCGGCTTGCTCCAGTTCACAGACCTCATCCCGCAACGCCAGCGCCAACTGCCGGGCTATGGTCTGGCGGTCCAGATCTTCACGCAGGAATGACCAGCAGAGCATGGTCAAGGGCCCGGTCAGCATGCCCTTCATCGGTTTACGGGTGAGGGATTGGGCGTACTGGCTCCAGGCCACCGTGATCGGGTGCGGGCGGCTGATGTCGCCACTGATGATGGGCGGTTTGACGCAGCGGGAGCCATAGCTTTGCACCCAACCATTGCGGGTGAATAGATAGCCGTCCAGCTGTTCGCCAAAGTATTCCACCATGTCGTTGCGTTCGGGCTCACCGTGTACCAGCACATCCAGATCGAGCGCCTCCTGTTCGCGAACGGCAAATGCGATCTCCTGCTGCAAGGCACTCTCATAGGCCTCGCTGCTGAGGCGGCCCTGCTTGTAATCCTGGCGCAGGGCCCGGATCTGGCGGGTCTGGGGAAATGAGCCGATGGTGGTGGTCGGCCACGCGGGCAACTGTAAGGCGAGGCGTTGCTTGGCCGCGCGTTGCGGGTAACCACTCTGCCGTTGTGCTTGCGTGGGCGTGATGGTTGCCACCGCGACCTGCACTGCCGGGTTATGCACCCGTGTCGAGGTTGCCCGGGACTGGATGGGGGCGCTATAGGCTTGAATACGCTGAATATCTGCAGTTTCACCCTGACCCAAAGCCTGAGCCAGCAGGTTGAGCTCCACGCATTTTTGGCGAGCGAAGGCCAACCAGCTGCGGGCCTCATGATCCAGCGTCGTTTCCTCCTGGAGATCCAGTGGGCAATGCAACAGGGAGCAGGAGCTGCCGAGCCAGAGTCTCTCTCCGAGCCGTTCTGCCAATGGCGTCAGCTGTCGTAGTTGTTGTTGCAGGTCGGCCCGCCAGATATTGCGACCGTTGATGATACCCAGCGAGATCACCCAATCGTCCGGCAGTGTGGCTAGCTGTGCCTGGGTGGGCCAGTGTCCGGCGACGCAATCCAGATGTAGTCCCTGGACCGGCAGTTGCTGGATCAGCGACCAGTGATGATCGACCGGGCCGAAATAACTGGTCAGCAGCAGGCGGCAGTGGCCTTGCAGGGCCGCATAGGCGGATTGATAGGCGCGTTGCCAGTTTTCGGGCAGATCGAGAACCAGGGCGGGTTCATCGATTTGTACCCAGTCGCAACCGGCTGCGGCCAAACGGGTCAGAATGGCGGCGTAGGTATTGATGAGCTGTGGCAGCAGCTCCAGCCGATCAAAAGGTTCGCCTTTTACCTTTCCCAGCCAGAGATAACTCAAGGGGCCGAGCAGTACCGGTTTGACGGTATGCCCCAGCGCCTGGGCTTCGGCGACTTCGTCAAACAGCTGGCTCCATTCCAGGCTGAAGGGCTGGTCGCGTGAAAACTCGGGCACCAGATAGTGATAATTGGTGTTGAACCACTTGCTCATCTCGCTGGCGGCTGCGGCATGTCCGGTGGGCGCCCGGCCACGGGCGATGCGGAACAGAGTATCGAGGTCGACGTGACCATCCGGATCGCGATGGCGGGCCGGAATATTCCCCAGCAATAAGGAGGTGCTCAGCACCTGATCGTACCAGGCGAAGTCGCCCACCGGCAGCAGGTCGATCCCGGCTTCGGCTTGCCATTGCCAATGGCGCTGACGCAGGGTTCGACCGGTGTCGAGTAGCTGCGAGGCGCTGATCGTTCCTGCCCAGTATTGTTCCAGGGCTTGCTTGAGTTCGCGCTTCACGCCGATACGTGGAAAGCCGAGGGTATGAGTTGTAGGTGCCATGTATTTCTCCATTTGGCCGTCTAGATGTTTACATGGCTATAATTGTCGATTAGCGTAGCGGCATGCTATCGCAACCTTTGCAACGAACAGTTGCAGGAACTTCATGATCGAATTGAAACATCTACGGACGCTCTTCACCCTGCGGGAGACTGGTAGCTTGAGTGCAACGGCCAGACAAGTGCATCTGAGTGTCTCGGCACTTTCTCACCAACTGGCAGAGCTGGAGTCCAGGCTGGGTGGTCCACTCTATTTACGCAAGAGTCGACCGTTGCGATTCACTCGCGAAGGGGAGTGGTTGTTGGAGCTGGCGGAGCACTGTTTACCTCGGGTAGACGCTGTCATGTCGCGATTCACACGGAGAGATATGCCGGTTGCAACGCCACTGCGTCTGGCGATTGAGTGTCATAGCTGCATTCATTGGCTGGCTCCGGCGCTCACCGGATGTTCCGCTACCGAAGGGCGGGAGATCGAGTTTGTGACGGGACACAGCTTTGATCCTCAATCGGCGCTGTTACTCGGGGAGCTGGATCTGGTGCTGACCTCGGATGTGCAACCCTGTGCCGATATTTATTACAGTCCATTGTTTGATTATGACATGCGGCTGGTGCTGGCTCCCGAGCATCCTCTGGCGGTGGTCGAGACCATTACGCCGGAACTATTGGCGGCCGAGACTTTGCTGAGTTATCCCGTTGCGAGTTCGCGGCTGGATGTGGTACGTCAGTTTTTGCAGCCTGCACAGCTGGTGCCGAAACGAATTCGACAGGCAGACAATACCCTGATGCTGGTACAGATGGCCGCAGCCGGGTGGGGGGTCACCGTATTACCCAGTTGGGTCAGCCGAGAGTTTGAGGCTCAAGGATTGGTGGTTTCTCGCTCCATCGGGGCAGGATTGCGGAGTCGGTTGTTTGGAGCCCTGCGAGCGCGTGAGCGAGATGAGCCTGGCTATCGGGAGCTGTTCCGGCAGATCCGGCTGACGGCGGCGCAGCAGCTATAACGGTTACAATCAAGGCGAAGCCAGATATTTCGGGGTTTTATTGCAATCGAGCGCTTGCTGCTTATAGTGATCCGCTTCCAATCCGACTGGCAGTAACAGGATTTCCTCATGCGCAAACACCTTCTTTTCGCTCTTCCGATGATGCTCATCTTGGCATTTTGGGGCTTCAACCACTGGTTCGCCGCGCCCTCTTCTACCATGAGTGACGTCCCAGCTCAGGACATGTCGCGTCTTTCGGCAGCCGAAATTGGTAAACAAAGCAAAGCGGCTATTATCGACATGATTGCCAGTGAAAAACCGGAAGTTATTTCCCGAAATGCCGAGTTGTTGCGGCAATTAGCGATGGCACCCGCGGTGCCCCGTGCGGATGCGGTCAAGGCGCTGGAGTTGATCGCGGCGCTGGAAAAGGGACGATTGACGCTGCTGAGTCAGTTGTTTTCCTTGCGCCAAGAGCGCGACAGTCTGCAAGCCAGCATGCAGCAAGGTAATTTGGCGATTGAGATGACGGTGGCGCCTATGGTGGGCTCCGATGCTTATCTGGCTGGCATCTACCAGCAATACAAGGGATATTCGGAAACCATCTCTTTGGTGATGAAGGCTTTGTTTGCGGAGACCAGTGTCGAAGCCCAAAAAGTTGCTCTGACTCGCCTGCAGGGGATGGCTCCTACGGCGATTGATAATGTGCGAGTCTTGAGTCTGGAGATTAGCGCGTTGCATGATAATGCCCAAGCCAAGGCCGGTCTCGACGCTTTGCAGCGGATGATCACACCGGATCAAGGGTGTATTGCACGCTGGATTTGGATGCAGAGTCAAAGTGCTAAATTACAGGCATTAGCGGAAGAATTGCAGAGTCAGATGAGCGTCCATTAACCGTATCTTGAGAGCAAGGGCCCTTCGGGGCCTTTTTCATTTGTGTCCTTTACCTCAAAGAAAAGGATTTCAATCAAGAGATTGACGTGTTGGAGCGATCTAGTGTGGAGGAGATCAAAAAAAGGATTAATTGCTGCGGGAATAGGCAAGTGACCATAGTAATATGAAAATAGTCAGGAGCCCGCGCTTCGTTTGCGTTGGCGATAGGGGGCATAAGCTCACCCGACGAAAGATTCAAATGCGCAACGGAATGTGCTTCGGAATGGTAATGACCACTCCAATCTCACCCATCACGTATGGCCAGAGTGCTGCCGTTGCCCACAAGTGCTGATCCCGTCTTACCCATGGGCTCACAGACTTTGTCCCGATTGTCGCTTCGCGAAGTGACAACCTGGAACAATCCACATCTGGTATGTCCCGGCTGTTTTGATGCGGCCTGACATGCTGACCGGAATGTACTCATTCCCTGTATGGTGGCGATAACTATGACTAAGAGTGCGTCTTCACCCGTCGAGACCCGTCTTGAATCAGGTCTCAACGCGTTCAAGAATGGTGACTATCTTCAGGCTCTGGATGATTTGCGCCCCATGGCCGAGGCCGGGGATGTCCAGGCCCAATATCAGATGGGCGTCATGGCAGCAGACGGCTTGGGGTTGAGCAAAGATGAATCTGCAGCCCAAGAGTGGTTTCGTCGGGCTGCCGCACAAGGTTCCTTGCCCGCACAGCGTAGCCTGGATCGGCTGAACTCGGCACCTGCCCGCGTGGCGTGGCAGATGAGCGCGGCTACATCCAGTAATCGTCAGGTTACCGCCAAGAGTGTTGGGATTAAAAAGGTCGAGCGTGTGGTCGAGAGCCAGGAACCGAAAAAGAAACGGGTCAGTTGGAATGTGAGTGGCTCGGTCGCCAGTGATATCGAGCAGGAAACTCCCGCACTTGCGGCTGCTCGGGCCGCCCCGGTGAGCAATGAAGTCACCTGGCGCATGAATACCGCGACCAATACCCCCCAGTCCGGATTAGCACAATTACGCCAGGCGGCCGAGCGCGGGGATGCCGAATCCCAATACAGCTATGGTATGACCTATGCCTATGGCCGTGGTGTATCCGAAGATCCGACTCAGGGTGCTTTCTGGCTGAATCGTGCTGCTGAACAGGGCCATCTGCTGGCGCAACTCAATCTGGCACAACTCTTCATGCAGGGAAAAGGTGTCTCCCATGATGAGTTACAGGGTCTAGTTTGGTACCGACGCGCCGCAGAAGCGGGCTCTCTGGAAGCTCAGTATCAGATGGCGGTTGTCAGCCGGAATCCAGAATCGCCGTTTTATGATCTGGCGCAAGCCATGCTTTGGCTACAGCGTGCGGCGGAGCAGGAGCACCCGGATGCACTTTGCTTGCTGGGGCAGATTTATCAGTTCGGTGAGGGTGTCGAACCGGATCTGGATAAGGCCAGAGGCTATTACCTGAAAGCCTCCGAGCAAGAAAGTTCAGACGCACAATACCGTTTGGGCATGCTCTGGGGTGGCGGACGAGTACCTGATTATCCGCAGGCCTTGTACTGGCTCAGACGCAGTGCCGATCAGGGTAATGCCAATGCCCAGTTGGCGTTGGCCAAGATGTATGAGCATGGTCTTGGGGTTCCTCAATTCCATCAACAAGCGACGGATCTGTATCTCAAAGCGGCCGAACAGGGATTGGTTGAGGCTCAATATCGTCTGGCCTGCATGTGCCAGCATGGAATGGGAATTGCCGAGGATCTTCAGCAAGCCTTGCTCTGGTTCCGTAAAGCGGCCGATGCTGGTCATGCGGATGCGCAATATCAATTGGGCCGGCTGCTGGAACTGAATCTGGTGGATCATGATGGCGAAGATGAGCGCGATAGTCACATGTCTCGCAGTGTGGCCTGGACGCAAACCGGGCGCAGTAGTTCGCCGTCACCGCAAGCGTGGAAAGAGGCTTTTGTCTGGTATAAGCGCGCGGCCGATCAGGACCATGTGGACGCCCAGTATGCACTGTCCATGCTCTACGAGCAGGGTCGGGGAGTAGAGTCCAATGCGATTCAGTCACTCTCTTGGGTTCGAAAGGCCGCGGAGCAAGGGCACGCTGGCGCACAATTGCGTCTCGCCTGTCGCTATGAAGCGGGTGCAAGTGTAGAGCAGAATGAAGAGTTGGCATTTCATTGGTATCGCAAAGCTGCAGAGCAAGGCGATCCCGCTGCGTTGTACGCCCTTGGATTACAGTATGAACGGGGAAGGGGTGTCAAACTGGATGAGCAACAGGCAGTGACCTGTTACACCCAGGCCGCTGCTCAAGGGCACGTAAAATCCCAGTTTAAGCTTGGCTTTGCCTATGAGCATGGTCGCGGTGTCTGCCAGGATAGAGTTAAATCTGCCGACTATTATCAGCGTGCTGCTGAGGCCGGGCATGCGGAATCGCAGTTTAATCTGGCGACTATGTATTTGCAGGGTGATGGTGTGCATCTTGACTCATCCAAGGCGGCGCTGTGGTTGAACAAGATTGTCGAATCTGGCGATGCCCGTGCGCAATTTATGCTGGGTCAGCTGTATGAGACGGGAGCTGGTCTCGCACAAGATGAACTCAAAGCGGCAGAGCTCTACCGCAAAGCTGCGGATCAAAATGAACCTCGCGCTCAATTGGCGCTGGGGCGACTATACGAACGCGGTCGGGGTGTAACCCGGAGTTTCCGCGAGGCGGCAAGCTGGTATCAAAAGGCGGCCGAGCAGGGGTCGGCGGAAGGGCAGTTTATCCTGGGCGGTTTGTACCGCATGGGCCGTGGTGTACAGCAAGATTACCGTCAGGCCGTGCAGTGGTTTAGAAAATCAGCGGAGCAGGGTAATCAGCAAGCCTATCTGGCATTGGGACGTCTCTACGAGCTGGGACATGGTGTTTTGCAAGACTACCTGCAAGCACTCTCTTTTTATCGTCGAGTTGCAGCCGAAGGAATTGCCGAGGCACAGAACCGCTTGGGTAAGATGTATCGTCAGGGACTTGGTGTCCAACAAGACGATTCTGAGGCGGTGACATGGTTTAGCAAGTCGGCTGCTCAGGGAGACCCGGAAGGGTGTTCACAACTGGCTGAATTGTGCCTTCAGGGATTAGGTTGCGACGTTGATAGTGCGCGCGCACTGCAGTTATTCCGTCAGGCGGCAGAGTCCGGCCATCCAGATGCACAGTATAATCTGGCGCACCTGTATGAAACGGGTCGTGTGGTTGAACTGGATTATCAACAGGCGGCTAGCTGGTATCGTCTGGCGGTCGATCAGGGACATGCCAAGGCGCAGTACCAATTAGGTGTCATGTTCCAGGAGGGGCGTGGCGCGCCACAAAACTTCCATCAGGCTGCGGCACTATTTTCACGAGCGGCAGAACAGGGACATGCGCTGGCACAATACAACCTGGCTTGCCTCTACCAACAGGGTGTTGGTGTGCCGCAGGATAATCAACAGGCATATGTCTGGAGTTCTCTGGCTGTTGCCGGAGGTTGTCGTCAGAGTGAGGCGCAGCTACTTCGGGATAATATGGCCAGATTGCTGAATGCCGCTCAGTTGATCGAGGCGCAACGGGAAGCAACCTTGTTCTTTGAACAGTGGCAGATGCAGGCCTAGGAAAGGGGTTCAACGATCATAAAAACGCCGGTCATTATGACCGGCGTTTTTATTCTGCTTCATCGAATCGGGCGGCGACGAGATGCTCAACTGCATCCATGACGGCTTCGGCATCTGCCCCTTCACAGGTGACATGAATACTTGCCCCTTGGGCGGCTTCAAGCATCAGTAGTCCCATGACGCTGTCGGCGCTGGCCTCTTTTTCGCCGTTGCTGACCATGATGGTCGCTTGATAACTGGCTGTCAGCTGCACAAGCTTGATGGCGGCTCGAGCGTGTAGCCCCAACTTGTTGATAATCGGTAGTCTTTTTTCAATGCGAGGCATGGGATTTCTCCAGCGTTCGATGCCGAACCTGCACCGTCTTGTTGCGACCCCGGAAACTGGCTGCCAACAATTCGGTAATAAAAACGGATCTGTGCTGTCCACCGGTGCAACCAATGGCCACTGTGACATAACTACGGTTATTTCGCTCCAGATGTGGAAGCCAGTTACTCAGCAGTGTCTCAATCTGTTGGCTGTAGAGCATGACATCAGGTTGTGCCTGCAGATAATCCCGCACCGGGCCATCCAGACCAGTCAATGGCCTGAGCTCGGGAACCCAGTGGGGATTGGGGAGAAATCGGGCATCAAATACAAAGTCTGCATCTTTGGGCGTACCGTGCTTGAAGCCAAAGGACTCGAAGACCAGAACTAACTCTTTTTCCTTTCTTCCCAAGATGCGTTCACATATTTGCTCACTGAGATCGTGAATGCTCAGTGCGCTGGTATCGATCCGTAAATCAGCGGTGGAGGAGAGAGGAGCCAGGAGATGTGTCTCTTGAAGAATGGCTTGATCCAGAGAGAGGTGCATTCGGGATAACGGATGCAAGCGACGACTTTCGCCATAACGACGGATCAGTGTCGCGTTGTCGGCATCAGTAAAAATGCTAGAAAACTCAATGTCACTCGCTTGACGGATTTGGCCCAGCAGGTTTTCGATATCACCACTTTGCTCCGGCATGTTGCGGACATCAATGCTGACGGCGAGTTGGTCATACCGATCCCGGGCTTCAAGTACCAGGTGAGGCAGCAGGGTGACAGGAAGATTATCGACACAGTAGTAGCCGAGATCCTCCAGAACCCGGAGGGCTATCGTTTTTCCAGAGCCTGAACGGCCACTGACGACGATCAATTTCATAGGTGTCTCAGGGAGCAATCATCAGTTGGTAGAGCGCTTCATCGCTCTCGGCTTGTCGCAGCAGTCGACAAAAGGATTTATCGTTGAGCTTGCTGGCAATGAGTGACAGTGTCTTGAGATGAGTCTTACATTCACTTTCCGGAACCAGTAAAGCAAATAGAATATCAATGGGTTGGTTGTCTATGGCATCGAATGCTATGGCTTGATCCAGCGTGAGCAAGACCGCGGTAAGTGGATGCCCGTCGGGAATACGCCCATGAGGAATGGCGATGGCTCCGCCAATACCTGTGCTACCCATTTTTTCACGTGCCAATAAGCGTTCAAATAACTCTTGTTCATCTAGGCCAAGCCGGCGAGCGGCTAATTCGCTGATGAGTTCAATCGCGCGTTTTTTGCTTGAACAAGGGACTGCACTTTTGGTGCAGTCCCTGCTAAGAAAGTCCTGAATTAACATAGTTACTTACTATTCAATTTTTCTTTGTGCTTGATGATCTGACGATCCAGCTTATCTATCAAGGCATCAATGGCGGCATACATATCGGCATGTTGGGAATTGGCAAAGATCTCGCCACCACTGACATTCAGTTTTGCTTCGGCGATCTGATTAAGCTTCTCAACCGTGAGGATAACCTGAACATTATTGATCTGTTCAAAGTGACGCTCCAGCTTGGCAAATTTACTATTTACGAAGTCACGCAGCGGGTCGGTAATTTCGATGTGATGACCTGACAGGTTAATTTGCATAACGTCTTCCTTTTGTTTGGCCTACAACAGGCGTTTGCGCTGACTGGATGGTGGTATCGACAAGGACTCTCGATATTTAGCGATGGTCCGTCTGGCTACCATAATACCTTGCTCGGTCAGCAAATCCGCGATCTTGCTATCGCTTAGGGGTTTTGCTGTATTTTCAGCTGCCACTAGCTTCTTGATTAAAGCCCGTATCGCAGTGGAAGAACATTCCCCTCCATTATCAGTATTGACGTGACTGGAGAAAAAGTATTTAAGTTCGAAGATTCCCCGTGGGGTATGCATGAATTTTTGTGTGGTTACCCGTGAAATGGTGGACTCATGCATCTCGACGGCTTCTGCAACATCGTTGAGAACCATGGGTTTCATGGCTTCTTCACCATACTCGAAAAAGTCTTGCTGCTGAACAACAATACAGTTGGCCACTTTCAACAGCGTTTCGTTGCGGCTTTCCAGGCTCTTGATGAACCACTTGGCCTCTTGCAAATGCGAACGGATGAACTGACCGTCGCTGCTGTTACGGGCATTTCGGGCCATGGACGCATAGGTCTCGTTAATCCGAATTTTTGGCATGGCATCCGGATTCAGCTCGACGACCCATTTTCCCTGCTTCTTACTGACTGCAACATCCGGGATAACGTACTGGGATTCGCTTTGGATGACGGTGTTACCTGGCCGCGGCTCCAGCAGCAGGATCAAATCTAACGCTTCTTTGAGGTCTCCCTCCTTGAGCTGCATTTTACGCGCAAGATTGCGGTAATCACGACTAGCCAAGAGATCCATGTGGTCTTGCAAGATGCTTTTGGCTTCCTGGAGCCATGGTGTGGTCTGCGGGTACTGGCCTAACTGGATGAGCAAACACTCCTGAACTGTGCGTGAGGCGACGCCAATCGGATCAAAGTGCTGAACTCGTTTGAGAACCGCCTCCACTTCATCCATTTCGACTTCCCGCTCATCAGACTGCACTGCTTCGAGAATATCTTCCAGCGCTGCGGTCAAATAACCCGAGTCATCAACCGCATCGATGATCGACAAGGCAATAGCCTGATCCAGCTCGCTGAATGGGGTTAGTTGCATTTGCCAGAGCAAGTAATCTTGGAGTGTTTCGGTGGTTTCGCCCTGATAGACAGGTTCATCCTCCCCACCCGACATGCCACTGGCCTGATGAGTGCCGGCGGTATAGAGCTCATCCCAGGTGGTATCCATGGGTAATTCATCAGGCACATTTTCTTGATTTAAGGCATCACTAGTGTCGAGTTGGCTACCATCCTGTTCATCGCGGGCCTCACTGGCTGCTTGGGCATCATCCCGCTCTTGCTCCGACATGGGCTCCAGATTATCACTCTCCTCCTGCTCGAGCAGTGGATTGGCATCGAGTGCCTGCTGGATCTCCTGTTGGAGTTCCAGTGTAGAGAGTTGTAACAAGCGGATCGCTTGCTGGAGCTGTGGCGTCATGGCCAACGACTGACCAAGACGCAACTGTAAAGTCGGTTTCATTAGTTTCGCTCTTTCCTTAAATCGACAACCGGGTCATGAGACGTGTTACCTAGAGGGTGAATCCTTCTCCCAGATAGACTTTTTTCACCTGCTCATTACCTAAAATCTCGGTAGGTGTCCCTTCGGCAATAAGCTTGCCATGACTGACGATATAGGCTTTCTCGCAGACATCCAAGGTTTCTCGTACGTTATGGTCGGTAATTAATACTCCAAGCCCCCGATCTCGTAAATGTTTGATAATACGTTTGATGTCGATGACCGAGATGGGATCTACGCCCGCAAAAGGCTCATCCAGCAGGATAAATCTGGGGTCTGCAGCCAATGCTCTGGCGATTTCAACGCGTCGCCGCTCGCCGCCGGAGAGACTCATGCCAAGGGTATTGCGAATGTGGCTAATATGAAACTCTTCGAGAAGGGACTCCATCTTGTCCATTCTTTCTTCCCGAGTCAGATCGCCGCGGACTTCCAGAACGCCCATTAAATTTTGTTCCACGGTGAGGCGGCGGAAGATGGATGCCTCCTGAGGCAGGTAGCCAATGCCATTCCGTGCCCGCTGGTGCATGGGTAAGGAAGAAATATCCACGTCATCGACGGTCACAGTTCCGCCGTCTTGTGGGACCAGGCCGACAATCATGTAAAAGGAGGTGGTTTTCCCCGCACCATTGGGTCCTAACAAGCCGACAACTTGTCCGGTTTTGACCTGCAGACTGACATCACTGACGACGGTGCGACTCTTGTAACTTTTTTTCAGCGAGCTGGCTTTTAACAACGACATATCATTGACCATCCTTTGGTGTGGTCTGTTCTTGTAGCTGATCAGGCAAGAAAACGGTCTTTACCCGTGAGCCTTTACTGGTACTCTCGGCCGCCATTTGTTGCTTTTGTATGTCGTATCGAATGATGTCCCCGCTGACCTGACTGTCTTCCTGCTTTAACTCGGCATGGTCACTGAGGACGACCAGTTTCTCCTTAAGTTTGTAATTCAGGCGATTGGCGCTGGCTTGCACCGGTTTCCCATTATCCATGATCTGGAAAAATGTGGCGGGTGAGCCGTAAGCTATCATCTCTTCCGCGCCCTTCTGGCCATTGCGAATGACCTCAACCTTATTGGCGGTGATTTTGATGGTGCCTTGAGTGATGACCACATCATCAAGAAATGACACCTTGTTGTCGCTCAGTTCTGCCAGTTGTCGTTGTGAGTCGACATAGATTTTTTGCTGATAATCGGTCTGTTTGGCGGCAACAGATGCTGAAGCCAGAAGTAAACAGAAAAGTATCTTAGCGCGCTTGGTTAAAATAGATCGCATGGCTGTTATCCAGTAGTTCATAGCTGTTTTGGTCCAGTTTTCCCAATAGGCCGGTCCCTTCATTATGGAAGCCAGGGCCGTCGATCACGACTTTCAGGTTGGTCCGCACTTGTTGGTTGGTCAGGTCCAATTCCATATATTCGGTAGTGAGGTGATTGACTACAGGATCTGGGCTCAGGCTTTTTAATATCACGTTGTTTCGCAAAATAACGCTATCACTTTTACTAATGACGCCCTTCTCTCCGCTTAGCTCCCACAACGGATGTCCACTGACGTTCCGAGTAAGGATATGAGGTCGCTCCAGTTCGCTCATATCCAACTGAACGTAGTGCTCGGCATAATCCGCTGTCAGCTCTTCTTTGAGATTACCGTTGGCATCGTAATGCTGGGTTCTTAACCCGCTCGTGGTGAACGAGGGTTGATAAATGGCCCCAGTTTTATCCTGCGAGGCGTCATTTCCTTGATCAAACCAGCGCCAGACCCCGAGAGCCAGAACAAACAACAAGCCGATCAACCAATTCTGGCGGCTCATATCGAGGCTCCGGTGGCTTGCGTCAATGCTTGATTGGCTTGTAACAACAGATCGCAAACCTCACGAACCGCGCCCTCTCCGCCGCGCAGGCGAGTGATGTAGCCTGCTGCACGTTGTACTAGCGGGTGAGCATCGGCCACCGCGATACCCAGACTGCATGCCTGCATGACCGGAATATCGATCACGTCATCCCCGATGTAGGCGGCCTGACAGGCCTCAAGTCCCAATTCATCCAGCAGATCCTGAAAGGCGGGCAACTTGTCGCCTTGTCCTTGGTAGACGTGCTCAATGCCCAATGCAGTCATGCGGTCGCTGACAATCCTCGAGCTGCGGCCGGTGATGATTCCGACCTCGATACCGATATCGCGCAGCGCTTTGAGTCCGAAACCATCCTTGGTGTGGAAGGTTTTGAACTCTTCGCCTTGATTCCCCAAGTAGATGCGCCCGTCCGAAAGGACGCCATCTACATCACAAACCAGCAGACGAATGTGTCGGGCTTGCGCGAATAACTCGGCACTGATGGGGCCATAGAGGGTATCAACTTGTTGCATCAGACGACTCCGGCCTTGAGGACATCGTGCATGTTGAAGGCTCCAACCGGGCGATTCTCTTGATCGACGACGATCAGACCGTTGATCTTCCGGGTCTGCATCAGTTGTACGGCCTCGGCGGCCAGCATGTCCGGCGATACTGTGATGCAGCCGGTCTTCATGACGGTTTCGATACTGGTTTGGTGAATGTCGACTCGCTGATCAAGTATTCGGCGCAGATCGCCATCGGTAAACAGACCGGCCAGTGTGCCATCGTCATTGAGGATAGTGGTCATGCCCAATCCTTTGTTACTGACTTCCAGAAGCGCATCACGCACAGAAGCCTGGCGGAAAACTGATGGTAATAGCTCACCGCTATGCATCAGGTCGGAATTGCGCAATAACAGTTTGCGGCCCAGAGCACCGCCGGGATGGGACATGGCGAAGTCTTCACTGGTGAATCCGCGCGCTTCGAGCAAGGCTACCGCCAGAGCATCACCCATGACCAGGGTGGCTGTGGTGCTGGAGGTTGGGGCTAGGCCCAAAGGACAAGCTTCTTCTGGTACGCGAATACACAAATGGATATTCGCTTCCCGGCCCATGGTCGAGGCGGGGTTACTGGTGATGCAGATGAGCGAGTTGCCCCAGCGCTTGAGGACTGGCAACACAGAGAGAATTTCACTGCTTTCGCCCGAGTTGGAGATGGCGATAACCACATCCTGTGGCGAGATCATTCCCAGATCACCATGGCTGGCCTCACCTGGATGGACAAAAAAAGAGGGAGTGCCTGTACTGGCAAAAGTGGCGGCCATCTTACGGGCGATATGACCCGACTTACCCATGCCCATGACAATAACTTTACCGGCACAATGCAGGATCAACTCACCGGCTCGGTTGAACTCCTCATTGATATAGTCCTGTAGTCCGCGCAGTGCGGCGAGCTCGGTTTCCAAGACCCGGAGACCAACTTTCCGGTAATCGAACGATTTGGACATTATTCTGACTCCACAATAACTTACTGCCCGATTATATGAAACTCGGGGAGCAGAAGCGAATAACAACACCATGTCGCTTCAACCGCCACAAGACAGATCAGTTTCTATGCAGGCTTCCGGTTGCGAGTTGGATCACACCCCCCTACAATGCGCACACTTACCAGCGCGTCAGGGAGTTTCATTTGAGCGACGATTTAATCCGGATCTCCGGACTGAGCTTCAGTCACGGCGAACGGTTATTGTACGACGATATCAGTCTGACGATTCCTCGCGGCAAGATTACCGCCTTCATGGGGCCTAGCGGGATAGGCAAGACTACCTTGTTGCGGCTGATTGGCGGGCAAATCAAACCCGACGCCGGTAAGATCCTGTTTGATGGGCACAATGTCCCTGATCTTTCTCGCTCGGAGCTCTACGAACTACGCAAACGCATGAGCATGTTGTTTCAGAGTGGAGCCCTGTTTACCGGCATGAATGTCTTCGACAACGTGGCCTTTCCATTGCGGGAACATACCCGGTTGCCGGATGAATTGTTGCGTACGCTGGTGCTGATGAAGTTGGAGTCCGTAGGCTTACGGGGGGCTGCCGACATGATGCCATCGGAACTTTCGGGCGGTATGGCAAGACGTGCGGCTCTGGCGCGGGCGATTGCTCTGGATCCGGAACTGATCATGTATGATGAGCCCTTTGTCGGTCAGGACCCCATTACCATGGCGGTATTGGTCAAGCTCATCAGTCAGTTGAATAAGACCCTGAATATTACCTCTGTCATTGTCTCGCATGACGTACCTGAGGTGATGAGTATCGCCGATTATGTGTACCTGATTGCCAATCGGAAGGTAGTGGCTCAGGGTACTCCGACACAATTGCGTGAAGAGGCGAACCCGGAAGTCGTTCAGTTTATTCATGGCTTACCCGATGGCCCGGTGCCGTTTCATTACCCGGCCAATGATTACCTGCAGGAGCTCTGAATGTTGATAGCGCCTATTTCGCGTTTGGGGCAAACGGGCATTCGCAGCCTGCAGGCCATGGGTCGTGCTGGCACCATGTTGTACCACGCGCTGGTGGGGCGACCACAATTTGCCAAACATTTTCCACTGCTGATCCAGCAGTTGTATGTGGTGGGTGTGCAGTCGGTGCTGATCATTCTGGTCTCCGGCTTGTTCATCGGTATGGTGCTGGGATTACAAGGTTACAATGTGCTGGTGGAGTTCAAGGCTGAAGGAAGCCTGGGACCTCTGGTTTCTCTATCTCTGTTGCGGGAGTTGGGACCCGTCGTGGCCGCTTTGTTATTTGCCGGGCGAGCGGGTTCGGCCTTGACGGCTGAAATTGGTTTGATGAAAGCCACTGAGCAATTGTCGAGTCTTGAAATGATGGCTATCGACCCTTTGCGCCGCATAGTGTCACCCCGTTTTTGGGCTGGAGTGATCAGCCTGCCCTTACTGGCGTTGATGTTCAGTCTGATCGGTATTTATGGTGGCAAATTGGTGGGTGTGGACTGGTTGGGTGTCGATGAAGGCACCTTCTGGTCGGGGATGCAAGCCGCCGTCGATTTTGGTGAAGACGTGATGCAGGGGTGTATTAAGAGCCTGGTCTTTGCATTGGTGGTGACCTGGATTGCGCTGTTCAATGGGTATGATGCTAAGCCGACTTCGGCCGGGATCAGTCAGGCGACAACTCGTACTGTGGTGCACTCGTCATTGGCTGTTTTGGGCCTCGATTTTATTCTGACTGCGGTCATGTTTGGATGAATATGATGAAATTCAATAAGATAGATTTTATCGTCGGTTGTTTCATGCTGGCCGGTATCCTGGCTGGTGTCTTGCTCGCACTCAAGGTGGCCGGTCTGACCTTTGATGATGGTCGTTCAACCTATGCCCTGTATGCCCGCTTTGACAATATCGGCGGTCTCAAGGTGCGCTCCCCAATCAAAATTGGCGGCGTTGTGGTCGGACGGGTCGCCAATATCCAGATTGATACCAAACATCTTGTCCCTGTGGTCGAGATGCAAATTCAGCAACAATACAATTCATTGGCCAGTACGACGACGGCGTCAATTCTGACCTCGGGCTTGCTGGGAGAGCAATATATAGGTTTGACTCCTGGCTTCATGGATGAGGAGATGGGGACTGAGGTACTGAAGGATGGCGATCGGATTGAAGACACCAAGTCGGCCATCGTATTGGAGGACCTGATCGGTAAGTTCCTCTACAGTCAAAGTAACAAGTGAGGCTCATCCTATGTGGAAAAAATTGTGCTGTGTCTGTCTGTTGGTTTGCGGTTGGAGTTCGGCCCAAGCCGCCTATCCTGCCGACCCATATGCCCTGATCAATGAGGCAGCGACTAAAACCTTCAATCGTCTCAATCAGGATCAGCAGCAGATCCATAGTCAGCCTGGCTATCTGCGCGTCATCATCCGTGATGAGTTGATGCCCTACGTGGATAACAAGTTTGCTGCTTACAAGGTGATTGGCAGCAACATCAAGGCGACTACTCCGGCGCAGCGTGATCGATTTACCCTGGCGTTTACCGATTACATCATCGCGACCTATGCCGATGCGTTGGCCAAGTACGACCAGCAGAAGATCAAGGTTGAATCACCTCGGGAACTGGGGGATGACAAAATCGTTTCTGTGAATGTGCTGGTTCTTGATCCGGGCAAGCCGGATATCAATGTGATCTTCAAGTTGCGGCAGAATAACAAGACCGGCGAATGGAAGGCGTTCGACATGGTGGCCGAAGGCATCAGCTTGCTCTCGTCCAAACAGTCGGAGTTGGGCGGTATGATCCGTGATAAGGGGATCGACGCGGTTAGCCAGATGCTGGAAGAGCACAACAAGAAGCCGGTTCAGTTGCCGGGTCAGAAATCATGATAATCAGCGGCATCATAGATGCCGAGCGTGTGGCTGTCTGGTGGACACAGCGTGAGGGGTTATTCGCCAATAACCTGCTCGATCTGAAAGCGGTCAGCCATGTTGATTCGGCGGGTTTGGCCTTCCTGGTCCAGTGGGCGAAGGCCAGACAACTGGCTGGTGATAGGCTCTGCCTGACCGGTGTGTCAGACAGCTTGAGCAAGCTGTGTGCGTTGTATGCGGTTGAGCCTCTGTTTGATCTTCAATCCCTGCCCCAATAACGAGACGAGAATAGATGCAACCTACCGAGATTGAGAGTATCCTGCGGGCCGCATTGTCGCTGGATGAGGTTTATGCCCAGGGTGATGGTAGCCACTTTCAAGTGATCGCCGTATCCGAGTTATTTGCCGGTATGAGCCGGGTCAAGAAACAGCAAACCGTCTATGCTCCCCTGTCGGAGCAGATCGCCTCCAATGCCATCCATGCACTGAGTATCAAGGCTTTCACTCCCGAGGAGTGGAAACGCGAGAAGAAATTTATCATGCCCTCCTGAGGGAACGGATCTGATGGACAAATTCAAGATTTATGGTGGTTGCAGCCTGAACGGTGATGTAACCATTTCTGGCGCCAAAAATGCCGCATTGCCAATATTGTTTGCTTCCTTGTTGTGTGATGAAGAACTTCATCTCAGCAATGTGCCACATCTCAAAGATGTGAATACCACACTGAAATTGCTGGAGATCTTGGGCGCTACTGTGCAACGGAACGGTTCCGTCACCGTACTGGCCGGCGCAGTCAATCACCATGTGGCTCCCTATGAGCTGGTCAAGACCATGCGAGCCTCTATTCTGGCGCTGGGCCCTTTGACCGCTCGTTTTGGTATGGCTGACGTTTCCTTGCCTGGGGGGTGCGCAATCGGTGCTCGCCCGGTCAATCTGCACATCCATGGTCTGGAACTGATGGGTGCCAAGATTGTGGTCGAAGAGGGCTACATCAAGGCCCGGGTCGATGGTCGCTTGAAGGGGGCTCGTATCCTGATGGATATGGTCTCGGTCACCGGCACAGAAAATCTGATGATGGCAGCTGTTTTGGCTGATGGCCAAACGGTCATTGAAAATGCGGCTCGCGAACCTGAAGTGGTCGATCTGGCTAATTTCCTGATTGCGCTAGGTGCCAAGATCCAGGGGGTTGGTACTGCAACCCTGATCATAGATGGCGTCGAAAAATTGCATGGTGGAGAATACCGTGTGCAGCCGGATCGCATCGAAACCGGAACCTTTCTGGTTGGTGCCGCCATCTCCAATGGCTGTATTACCTGCCATCAGACCGATCCCTCTTTGCTAGAAGCGGTCCTGGTCAAGCTGGAAGAGGCTGGAGCCCTGATTGAAAAGGGCGCGGACTGGATCAAGCTGGATATGCGTGGCCGCACTCTGAAGCCGGTCAACATCACAACAGCTCCTTACCCGGCATTTCCGACCGACATGCAAGCACAGTTCACAGTGCTCAATGCGGTCGCCAAGGGAACAGGGATCATCACTGAGACCATCTTCGAGAATCGCTTCATGCATGTTCCCGAGTTGGTTCGTATGGGTGCCGATGTCGAATTGCAGGGCAACACCGCGGTCTGTCGTGATACCGACCACCTAAGTGGAGCCCAGGTGATGGCCACCGATCTGCGTGCCTCGGCCAGTTTGGTACTGGCCGGCTTTATTGCTGAGGGCATCACAGTGGTGGACCGTATCTACCACATTGACCGTGGTTATGAAGATATTGAAGGCAAGCTGCGTGGACTCGGCGGCAGAATCGAGCGTATCCACGCTGAAACTGCATAAGACTATCGTTTCAGCTACAGCGTTCTACCCCAAGCCCCGCCTTCTGTGCGGGGCTTTTTGTTGTGTGACGGGAAAAGAAACGGACCGTAAACGGCCCGAAAGTGAGGAATGAAGGTCGCCCAACGTGGTTGGAGCTGACGACCCGAGGCTGTCCAGTCCTGCACCTACCATCAGCTCCTGTGGCGGCGGGTACAACGCCGGGGTTTCGTGACAACCACCGGCATAATCTGCTGAAATAACCTGACGGTGGTTATATTCATCATTTACGGCTTTGAATTCAACAAAACACAACATAAAAGCAGTTGGTGATGAATATTATCTAATTATTGTCGCTATAATAATTTATTCATTAAATAACGGGTGGTGTCATGAGCGAGAATCATAGAATCGATAATCTGGATCGCAGCATCTTATCGGCACTGCAGCAGGATGCCCGGACTCCCTATGCCGAGTTGGGCAAGCGTTTCCAGGTCAGCCCGGCCACCATCCACGTCCGGGTCGAGAAGATGAGACAGGCGGGGGTCATTACCGGGACTCAGGTGTTGGTTGATGTGAAGCTGCTCGGCTACGACGTCTGCTGTTTCATTGGCATTAACCTGAAGAGCGCCAAGGACTACGCCTCGGCATTGGCGCAACTGGAACAGCTGGACGAAGTCGTCGAGGCTTATTACACGACCGGGCATTACAACATCTTCATCAAGATCATGACCCGGTCGATCGAGGAGCTGCACCGACTGCTGACCAACCGGATCCAGGCCATTGATGAGATCCAGTCGACCGAAACGCTCATTTCATTGCATAACCCGATCGCCAGGCCGGTAGTCCCTTGATGCGATACCCGGGTAGTTTTTCTCCAGAATGTTCTAGCCATCACGCCTTGCAGGGATTGTTGCCGGCGGGGTGGCGCCGGGCGCCGGGGTGAACAATAGTTCAACAAAACCCCATCGGTACTTTTGGAGGCCGATATGCTGCGCCAACTGGTTTTGCCCCCCCTGCTTGCATTTGCTCTGCTGTTTATTGTCAGTAATCTGGTGCACTCACTCTAGTTTTTGAACGCACCGTTTTATCTCGTCTTTCTCTGCTGTTTTGTCTATCCTCGGCCACTGGTTTTCCGATACTCAGGTAGCGTGAAGAGCTGTGGCCTTATTTTTGATTCGAGGGATGCAAGATGGAAGATCTCTGGGCGTTGGGACATGCCGATGATTCATTCGGTGGTTCCGTTCTGGGTAGCAAGGGAACTCAATGGCTCTGGTTTAATGATCGGGATGAAGTTCTGGATTACCTGCTCGGCGATTATGTCGACCTGCTGGCGGATACCGGAGAGCTGGATGAAGAGCAGACGGAATCGGCTCGTGATCGGTTTACCGAGCTGGTCGACTGTTGTCAGACTGATGAGCAGCTGGTTCGTGAACTCAACGAGTTGAGTGTCGAGTTACGCCGGATCATCTGGTTTGGCTCGCTGTCGGAATTGGCGACCAGTTACCGCGATTTTGCCATGTCTCTGCGCCACTACTATTGGCAACAGTTGGGTGAAGAGGATGAGCCCGATGCGGTCGTTGAGCCAGAGCAGTGGGGAGAGCTGGTGGAAATGCTGGATGATTTTCTCATCGAGGGTAATGTCCCCTAACGCATGGCGAGGCATGACTTGGCAAATATCCACCCATGACGGATACTGTGTATATATACACGCATTTTGAAGCCAGCCATGCGACTCTATATCGCCGAAAAGCCCAGTCTTGGTCGTGCCATTGCCGAGGTACTGCCCAAACCCCATGAGAAGGGAGAGGGCTATATTCGAGCGGCCAATGGGGATGTCGTCAGTTGGTGTATTGGTCATCTGCTGGAGCAGGCCGCACCTGAGGCCTATAATCCAACCTTTAAATCCTGGCAGTGGCAAAGCCTGCCCATCATCCCGGATAGCTGGCAAGTCAAACCTCGCAGCACGAGTCGTAAGCAACTCAATATTTTGAAACAGTGGGTTAAACAGGCGGACGAGCTGGTGCATGCCGGTGATCCGGACCGCGAAGGTCAGTTGCTGGTCGATGAGGTCGTTGATTATCTATCGGTGCCCAAGGCCAAGCGGGAACAGATGCAGCGTTGCCTGATCAGCGACTTGAATCCGCCAGCGGTGCGACGCGCCCTGGCTGCACTGCGTAGTAATCGAGAATTCCTTTCGCTGAGCACGTCGGCATTGGCGCGCTCCCGGGCCGACTGGCTATATGGCATCAATATGACCCGCGCCTACACCTTGCTGGCCCGCGATAGCGGCAGTCAGGCGTTGCTGTCGGTGGGCCGAGTTCAAACTCCGGTCCTTGGCCTGGTCGTCCGGCGGGATGCGGAAATCGAAGCATTCACCAGCAAGCCCTTTTACTCGGTACTGGCGCATCTGGTGACCCCGGCCGGCGCACGATTTTCTGCTGAATGGCAGCCATCTGAGGCTTGCCTGCCCTGGCAAGATGACGAGGGGAGGGTGCTGTCGCGACCATTGGCGGATAACGTCGTGGCGCGTATTCATGATCAGCCTGCGTCTGTGCTGGAATATCAGAGCAAGCTGGTCAGTCAGTCTGCTCCTTTGCCCTATAACCTGTCGGCGCTGCAGATCGATGCGGCCAAACAGTTGAGCCTGAGTCCCAAGCAGACGCTGGATGTGTGCCAGCAGCTGTATGAGCGTCATAAACTGATCACCTATCCCCGTTCCGATTGCCGCTATTTACCCAAAGAACACCATCTCCAGGCCTCCGAGGTTGCGGCGGCAATCCCGAGCGTGCAACCCCAACTGGAGTCTGCCGTCGAAGGGGCCAATCTACAGCTACGCTCTGCGGCTTGGAATGATGCCAAGGTCTCGGCGCATCATGCCATTATTCCGACCGCCCGCCGGGGGCGAGCTGACAGTTTGAAAGGGGATGAACTTCGGGTTTACACCCTGATAGCCCGCCAGTATCTGCTGCAGTTTTATCCGCCGTTGCAGCGTCGCGAGACCCGAATCAGCCTGGATATTGTCGGGGGACGTTTTTTGGCCACGGGACGGGAAATCCTGGCTCCTGGGTGGCGAGCCTTGTTGCCTCATGAGCGAGGGGATGGTGAGCCAGAATCCAGTTTGCCAGTGGTGCAGCAAGGCGATGTGCTGCACTGCGAGCGCGGTGAGCGTCTGGATAAACAGACACAAGCCCCCAAGCCCTTTACCGATGCCACCCTATTGGCCGCAATGACGGGTATTGCTCGTTATGTACAAGATGTCAGCCTACGGCAAATCTTGCGGGAGACCGATGGCCTGGGGACCGAAGCGACCCGGGCCGGGATCCTTGATTTATTGTTTCAGCGCAGTTTCTTACAGCATCAAGGCAAAAGCATTCGCGCCACAGAAACCGGTAAAGCCTTGATCCGCGCACTCCCTATGACGGCGAGTTGGCCGGATATGACGGCTCGCTGGGAGCATGCCCTGTCGGCGATTGAACAGCGCGAGCTGCCGTATCAGGGCTTCATGCAACCGCTGCAACAAGAGCTGGCGCGATTGGTATCTGAGGCCCGGAGTAGTAAAGAATCGCTGCGAGACCTGTTGGCTGCCATTCCTGCTACCGCTGTCAGGAGCGGGCGATCACATAGGACTGCGGCGCGAAAAGGGGGAGCAAAGGCTGGGGCGCGCTCGGGGCGTCAGCCGACGGGCAAGCTTGCAGGCTCTAAGGCCGAGACGGCGCGGGCAAACCCGGCAGCTCGACAGCGAAAACCCAGGGTCGCCATCCCGAAATCTTAGCCAGAGCACGATGGCCCTCTTTCTGGCCGGTTGAGACATGGCTTCGGAGTACAGCCCGACCCAGTGATGGGGTACACTCAACGACCTTGACGGTAAGGAGTGGCTTATGACCCCGATCGCGCATTTTGACCTGACCCCCTGTAATACCTTTGGTATGACGGCCCATGCTGCCTGGGGGCTCTCTTTCCGGACCCTGTCCGAGCTGCAACAGACTGTGCAAGACCCCCGGTGGCGTGATTTGCCGCGGCTAGTGCTCGGTGGTGGCAGTAATCTTCTATTTACCTGTGATTTTGCCGGATTGGTCTTGGTGAATGCCCTGCAAGGCATCAAGGTGCATGAAGAGGCCGATGGGTGGTGGTTGCATGTGGCGGCGGGTGAAAACTGGCATGAGTTAGTGCGCTGGAGCCTGGAGCAGGGGATGCCGGGGCTGGAGAATATGGCACTGATCCCCGGTTCGGTTGGTGCGGCTCCGGTGCAGAATATCGGTGCCTATGGGGTCGAGTTATGCCGTTATTGCCGCTATGTGGAAGTCTGGGATCTGGAGTCGCAACAGTTAGTACGGGTTCCGGCAGATGAATGTGGTTTTGGTTATCGGGAGAGCCATTTCAAACAAAAATGGCAGCATAGTCGCATCATCACGGCCGTGGGCCTGTGGCTGCCCAAACGGTGGCAAGCGGTTATCGGCTATGGCCCGCTGCGCGAGCTGGGTGAACAGGTCACTCCGCAGCAAATATTCGACACCGTCTGTCAGCTGCGGCTGGAAAAATTACCGCAACCGGAACAGCTTGGAAATGCGGGGAGTTTTTTCAAAAACCCGACTGTGTCGGCGGCTCGGGCGGCCGCATTACGCGCCGAATTTCCTATGATGCCTGGTTATCCGCAGTCGGATGGCGAGGTGAAATTGGCGGCGGGCTGGCTGATTGAACAGGCTGGACTCAAGGGGCTGGTGATGGGGCGAGCGGCCGTGCATCACCAGCAAGCGCTGGTATTGGTTAACCTGGGTGGGGCCGAGGCGCGGGAGATACTGGGCCTAGCCCGGCATGTTCAGCAGAGGGTGCAGCAACGCTTTGGTGTCAAACTCAGCCCAGAGGTACGTTTCATTGGCGCCAGGGGTGAGGTCACCCTGGACGAGGTGTATCCATGCGCCGATTGACGGAACGACAGCAGCAGCTACTGCAGCTCCTGGCGGATGGAGAATTTCATTCCGGGGAGCAGATTGGACAACAGCTGGCTATCAGTCGGGCGGCGATTAGCTTGCAGATGAAGGGGCTTAAGGCTCTGGGACTGGATATCTTCAGTGTCACCGGCAAGGGATACCGGTTATCCCGCCCGCTGGAGTTACTGGACACGGATCGATTGCAGTGCCTGCCGGGGGCGCCGGTTCATTGTATAGCGGTCATCGATTCGACAAATCTGTACATGATGAGCCGGCTGGCAGATTGGCAAAAGGGAGAGTGTTTGCTCGCCGAGTGCCAGACCGCAGGCCGTGGTCGGCGGGGGCGGTATTGGGTGTCGCCCTTCGCCGGACAGCTGATCATGAGCATGTACTGGCGTCTGGAAGCCGGAATGGCGGCGGCCATGGGATTGAGTCTGGTCGTTGGTGTGGTGCTGGCCGATACCCTGCGGGAACTGGGCTACCACGATGTCGGCTTGAAGTGGCCGAACGACCTCTATGCGCGGGGTGAAAAACTTGCCGGGATCTTGGTTGAGATGTCGGCGATCGCTGGAGGCAGTTGTCATGTGGTTATCGGGGTTGGTCTCAATCTCGCCATGCCGGTACAGCTGGGGGCGCAGATCGGACAACCTTGGACGGCGCTGTCGAGTTTGGGCGCTGGAGTGGTCGCCCGTAATACCTTGACGGCGAACCTTATCCTGAATTTACGGCGGGCACTAGAAACCTTCGAGCATCATGGGCTGGCACCCTTTATCGACGATTGGAATCGATTGGATATTTATCGGAATCAATCTGTTCAGTTGCTGCTTGGCGAGCAAAGGGTCACGGGAGTGGTGCGAGGCATCAATCCACAAGGTGGTCTGGTATTGGAGCGAGCGGGTGAGCTGGAGGTATATATGGGTGGGGAAATCTCTCTGCGCGGGCTCTAGGGGCTCCGCGCAGAGCAACATCAGGCACTATTTACGCAACTTGACCTGTTCAATGGCATGAGCCGCGCCTTTAGTCAGGATCAGACTGGCCCGCTCCCGAGTGGGTAATATGTTCGACTTCAAGTTGGGATAATTGATTTCGTCCCAGATGGTGCTGGCAATCGCGATGGATTCGGCTTCGCTCAAGGCGGCATAGTGATGGAAATAACAGGTCGGATCGGCAAAGGCGCCTTTGCGGAAGCGCAAGAAGCGCTCGACATACCAGTTCTTCAGTAACGACTCTTCGGCATCGACGTAAATTGAAAAGTCGACAAAATCCGAGACGAAAACATGATGCGGGTCATGGGGATAATCCATGCCGCTCTGAAGTACGTTCAATCCTTCAATGATCAGAATGTCCGGTTGTTCGACCCTCTTTTCCGCATCGGGGATGATGTCGTAGATATGATGGGAATAGACGGGCGCGCTCACGCTTTCCGAGCCGGCCTTGATATCGGCGACGAAATTGACCAAGCGACGCATGTCGTAGGACTGCGGAAACCCCTTCTTTTTCATCAGGCCGCGGCTTTCTAATTCCTGATTTGGATAGAGAAAACCATCCGTGGTCAGTAATTCAACCTTGGGATGTTCCGGCCAGCGATCCAGCAGCGCCTGTAAGATCCGAGCAGTGGTGCTCTTACCAACGGCCACGCTACCGGCAATGCTGATGACATAAGGCAGCTGCGAGGGCTGGGTCCCCAAAAATTGATCAATCACCTTGCTACGACTCTGGCGTGCTTTGACATACAGGTTTAGCAAGCGGGAAAGTGGTAGATAGATGTCGCGGACTTCATCCAGCGATAACTCATCATGAATGCCTCGCAGCGCAATCAGATCGCGTTCGGTCAGCGTCAAGGGTACAGCCGCGCGCAGTTCAGACCACTGTTCACGGGAAAAACTCAGGTAAGGAGACAAGTGGCCTGTATCGATCGTCATGCAAAACTCCCTTTTTAAGCAGGGCGACATTACACCAAGGGGGGAGGGCTCACAAGCTGCAGGGGAATGGCGTAGCGGGAGTTTTTTTACTTTTAGCGCGTTCTAGCCAAAAAAACAGCAATCATCCGGTTGCAAGTAGCTATTTCCATACCCTAAAATGCCCGCGCTCGTGCATGAGTCTGTCAATTGATGGATTCACGCCGTAATCTGGAGGGGTTCCCGAGCGGCCAAAGGGATCAGACTGTAAATCTGACGGCTCTGCCTTCGAAGGTTCGAATCCTTCTCCCTCCACCAGTTTTCCGAGTTTGAGGTTGTTGGTCTAAGAAACAAGCGGGCATCGTATAATGGCTATTACCTCAGCCTTCCAAGCTGATGACGCGGGTTCGATTCCCGCTGCCCGCTCCAACATTCACAGCGCATTTGTTGCCCGCCAATCTTGGCATCCAGGCCTGCGGTCCTGCTGTGAAATGAGTCTTTAGATACCCAACACCTTCATTTTATTTCAGTAGCAGCTTGTGCTGTGGCTAGCCACCACTTGCTTAGTGATAGTTAGAGGGACGAGCATGTCTAAAGAAAAATTTGAACGTACAAAACCCCACGTTAACGTAGGTACTATCGGCCACGTTGACCACGGTAAGACCACCCTGACTGCCGCCATCACCGCAGTGCTGGCCAAGACCTACGGCGGTAAGGCCTTCGCTTTCGACCAAATCGACAAGGCACCGGAAGAAAAGGCTCGTGGTATCACCATCAACACCTCTCACGTTGAGTATGATACCCCGGCTCGTCACTACGCACACGTTGACTGCCCAGGCCACGCCGACTACGTGAAGAACATGATCACTGGTGCTGCTCAAATGGACGGCGCTATTCTGGTTGTTGCTGCCACTGACGGTCCTATGCCGCAGACTCGTGAGCACATCCTGCTGGGTCGCCAAGTAGGCGTTCCATACATCATCGTGTTCCTGAACAAGTGCGACATGGTTGATGACGAAGAGCTGCTGGATCTGGTGGAGATGGAAGTTCGCGAACTGCTGTCCGAGTACAACTTCCCAGGCGACGACACTCCGATCATCCGTGGCTCCGCGCTGAAGGCGCTGGAAGGCGAAGCGGCATGGGAAGAGAAGATCATTGAACTGGCTGCTGCCCTGGATTCTTATATCCCTGAGCCAGAGCGTGCGATTGACCAGCCGTTCCTGCTGCCAATCGAAGACGTATTCTCTATCGCTGGCCGTGGTACCGTAGTAACTGGTCGTGTAGAGCGCGGCGTAGTGAAGGTAGGTGAAGAAGTTTCTATCGTTGGTATCAAGGAAACCACCAAGACCACCTGTACTGGCGTAGAAATGTTCCGCAAGCTGCTGGACGAAGGCCGTGCGGGTGAGAACGTTGGTGTTCTGCTGCGTGGTATCAAGCGTGAAGACGTTGAGCGCGGTCAAGTACTGGCCAAGCCAGGTACTATCACTCCGCACACCAAGTTTGAATCTGAAGTGTACGTACTGTCCAAGGAAGAAGGTGGTCGTCATACTCCGTTCTTCAAGGGCTACCGTCCGCAGTTCTACTTCCGTACCACAGACGTAACTGGCACCATCGAGTTGCCAGAAGGCGTGGAAATGGTAATGCCAGGCGATAACATCAAGATGGTCGTTACCCTGATCTGCCCGATCGCGATGGACGATGGTCTGCGTTTCGCAATCCGTGAAGGCGGCCGTACTGTAGGCGCCGGCGTTGTTGCCAAGGTTATCGAGTAATCCTGGCTGACAAACGACAGACAAAGCCCCTATAATAGGGGCTTTGTTTTGCAGGGGCGTAGTTCCAATTGGTAGAACAGCGGTCTCCAAAACCGATGGTTGGGGGTTCGAATCCCTCCGCCCCTGCCAGCTTACCTCGCCGAGCGCGGGGCTTTCGCGTCTTTTAAATCAGTAAATTATGAAACAGGTAGGTTGTATGAGTGTGAATACTGAGAGCCAGGGCGGCAGCAAGGCCAAAGATACCCTGTTATGGAGCCTGGTTTTCATCATCCTGGCTGCTGCAGTCGTGGGCAACTATGCCTTTAGCGAGCAGGCCTTGTTTATTCGTATCGTGGCCGTCGTGGGTGCTATCGCTGTTGCGGGTGTTATTGCACTGCAAACAGGGAAAGGCCGGTCGGTACTCGACTTTGCTCGAGAGTCCCGTATTGAAGTTCGCAAGGTGGTATGGCCCAGCCGTCAGGAGACCATTCAAACAACCTTGATTATTTTTGCGGTCGTCGCTGTCGTCGGGCTGTTCTTGTTCCTGCTGGATGGGGCTCTCATCTGGGTGGTGGACTTTATTACCGGAGTTAAGGGTTAAGCCATGAGTGAACAACGCATGAGATGGTACGTCGTACAGGCTTTCTCCGGCTATGAAGGCCGTGTGTCCAAGTCGCTGAAAGAATACATCAAGATGCATGGCATGGAAGACAAGTTCGGGGAAGTATTGGTACCTACCGAAGAAGTCATCGAAATGCGCGCGGGTCAAAAACGCAAGAGTGAGCGTAAGTTCTTCCCTGGTTATGTCCTGGTTCAGATGGTTATGGATGAAACTTCCTGGCACTTGGTACGTAGCGTGCCCCGCGTCATGGGTTTTATCGGCGGTACCTCCGACCGTCCTGCACCTATCTCTGACAAAGAAGCGGATGCTATCCTGAATCGCCTGCAAGAATCTGTCGACAAACCGAAGCCGAAGACGCTATTTGAAGCGGGTGAAATGGTTCGCGTCAGTGATGGACCGTTTGCCGATTTCCAGGGTGTGGTCGAAGAGGTCGACTACGAAAAGAGCCGCTTAAAGGTTTCTGTATTGATTTTCGGTCGTTCCACCCCTGTGGAGCTCGACTTTGTGCAGGTTGAAAAAGCCTGATTTTTACGCAAGTAAACTTGTCAGGGGTAGCGGAACTCTCTATAATTCGCTGCCCCTTTTTTGTTGGGGAGCCTATGAGGAGCTCGTAAGAGGTCTGAGGCGCTAGAACCCATTTTTGAGGTAATTTAAACATGGCTAAGAAAGTCACAGCTTATATCAAGCTGCAAGTTAAGGCTGGCAGTGCAAACCCGTCGCCACCTGTTGGTCCGGCTCTGGGTCAACACGGTGTGAACATCATGGAATTCTGTAAGGCGTTCAACGCTCGTACAGAAAAATTGGAGAAGGGTGCCCCGACTCCGGTCGTGATCACCGTGTACAGCGACCGTTCTTTCACCTTTGAAACCAAAACTCCACCAGCATCTTTCCTGCTGAAGAAGGCCGCTGGTATCCAGTCAGGCTCTTCCCGGCCGAACAAGGACAAGGTTGGCAAGGTTTCTCAGGCTCAACTGCTTGAAATCGCTAAGACCAAGGAACCGGATATGACCGGTGCCGATCTGGAAGCGATGGCTCGCTGCATCGCGGGTTCTGCCCGTTCCATGGGCCTGGTAGTGGAGGGTTAAGACAATGGCTAAACTGACCAAGCGCATGCGCGTGATCCGTGACAAGGTTGATGGTACCAAAGAGTACGGCATCACCGAAGCCGTTGCCCTGCTGAAGGAACTGGCTACTGCCAAGTTCGTTGAAAGCGTTGACGTTGCTGTCAATCTGGGTATCGATGCTCGTAAATCTGACCAAAACGTTCGTGGCGCCACCGTTCTGCCTAACGGCACCGGTCGTACCGTTCGCGTTGCTGTATTTACCCAAGGTGCCAATGCTGAAGCCGCCAAGGCTGCTGGTGCTGACCTGGTAGGTATGGAAGATCTGGCTGAACAGATTAAGAAGGGCGAAATGAACTTCGACGTCGTTATTGCTTCTCCTGATGCAATGCGCGTTGTTGGTCAACTGGGTCAAATCCTCGGCCCTCGTGGTCTGATGCCGAACCCGAAAGTTGGTACCGTAACTCCTAACGTGGTCGAGGCCGTGAACAACGCCAAGGCCGGTCAGGTTCGTTATCGTAACGACAAGAACGGTATCATCCACACCACTCTGGGTAAGGTTGATTTTACCACTGAGCAACTGCAGCAAAACCTGGAAGCACTGCTGAGCGCCCTGAAAAAGGCCAAGCCGTCCACTTCCAAGGGGCAGTTCATCAAGAAGGTAAGCATCTCCACCACCATGGGTGCCGGTGTTTCTGTTGATCAGGCTACTCTGGATACCAACGCTGCTTAATTGAGCGTTTACAGGGCGTGGAATTTTAGTTAGAATTCTGCGCCTTATTTGGTTGGGGGTCTCGACTCCCGTCCAAGACCGCAGGTGGCGTAAGCCTTAATCCCCTGCGTAGACGGTGCCGGACACCAGCGAGAAAGGTTTACTTTCTTCTGGATTCTGCCACCGAGTTCTCCCTCTCAAGGGGAGTTGTTGTCAGTTCTGGGTTCGCCCAGATTAAACTCCAGGAGTTAAAGCCAATGGCATTAGGATTCGAAGACAAAAAGGCGATTGTCGCTGAAGTCAGCGAAGCTGCCAAAGGCGCACTGTCTGCTGTTGCCGCCGATTCACGTGGCGTAACCGTAGCCAAGATGACCACTCTGCGTAAGTCTGCTCGTGAAGCAGGCGTTTACATGCGTGTTGTTCGTAACACTCTACTGACTCGTGCAGTAGAAGGTTCCGATTTCGAATGCATGAAAGACGTATTTGTTGGTCCGACCCTGATCGCTTTCTCTAACGAACACCCGGGCGCTGCTGCTCGTCTGTTCAAAGAGTTTGCCAAGGGGAACGATAAGTTCTCCATCAAGGGTGGTGCGTTCCAGGGTGAATTCATCCCTGCAGCTCAAATTGATCGTCTGGCAACGCTGCCGACCTACGAAGAAGCTTTGGCGAAGTTGATGGCTACCATGAAGGAAGCCGCAGCTGGCAAGCTGGTTCGTACTATCGCAGCTCTGCGCGACAAGAAAGAAGCCGAAGCGGCCTAATTCTTGTAACAGATTGCTTTCACATTAAATTTTCTACGACAGGAACTTTTTGTCATGTCTATCACTAAAGACCAAATCATCGAAGCTGTTGCTTCTATGTCCGTAATGGACGTTGTTGAACTGATCACCGCTATGGAAGAGAAGTTCGGCGTTTCTGCTGCTGCTGCAGTAGCTGCCGGTCCGGCCGCTGTTGAAGCTGTTGAAGAACAAACTGAATTCAACGTAATCCTGACCGCTGTTGGCGCGAACAAGGTTTCCGTTATCAAGGCAGTTCGCGCTGCTACCTCCCTGGGCCTGAAAGAAGCCAAGGACCTGGTAGAAGCTGCTCCGACTCCAGTTAAAGAAGCCGTCTCCAAGGACGAAGCCGAAGCTCTGAAGAAAGAGCTGGAAGCTGCCGGTGCTTCTGTTGAAGTTAAGTAATCTGTACCCCTACAGATTAGCGGCCTGAATTTTTTTCAGGCTAGGGCTGGTGAATGATTGTTCACCAGCCCTTTTGCGCTGTAATCTAACGGGATCTCCGCACCGTTTAATTCCGTTAGATGCCGTCAGCGCGCCAGATTGTTGAGCTTGGTCTGGTATACAAAGCGGTGTCGAAAAAAGAACTGTCCTCGTCGGGGACAGCGTGGGTCACTTTTCAGCGAGCTGAGGAACCCTATGGTTTACTCTTATACCGAAAAAAAACGCATTCGTAAGGACTTCGGTAAGCGCGATCAAGTTCTCGATACGCCTTATCTTTTGTCCATTCAGTTGGACTCCTTTAAACAGTTCCTTGAAGCCGACCCGGAAGGGGCATATGGGCTAGAGGCAGCTTTTCGCAGCGTTTTCCCGATCACCAGCTATTCAGGCACGGCAGCTTTGCAATATGTAAGCTACCGACTGGGTGAGCCGGTATTTGACGTAAAAGAATGCCAAATCCGAGGCGTGACCTACTCCGCCCCGCTGCGCGTTAAGTTGCGTCTGGTGCTGTTTGATAGAGAAGCAGCTGCCGGTACAGTCAAGGACATCAAGGAACAAGAAGTCTACATGGGTGAAATTCCACTCATGACAGACAACGGTACCTTTATCATCAATGGTACCGAACGGGTCATCGTCTCCCAGCTGCATCGCAGCCCGGGTGTCTTCTTTGATCACGACAAGGGCAAGACGCACTCCTCCGGGAAGGTGCTCTACAATGCTCGCGTCATTCCTTACCGTGGATCCTGGTTGGACTTCGAGTTCGATGCCAAGGATAACCTGTTCGTGCGGATCGACCGTCGCCGTAAGTTACCGGCGTCGATCATGTTGCGCGCACTGAGTTTCACCACAGAGGAAATTCTGGCGACCTTCTTCGAAACCACCAAGGTCGAGGTCAAAGAAGGCAAGCTCATGATGGAGCTGGTGCCTGATCGTTTGCGCGGTGAAACCGCCATCTTCGACATAGTGGTCGATAACGAAGTTGTGGTGGAGAAGGGTCGTCGAGTGACTGCGCGTCATATTCGTCACCTGGAAAAGTCCAGCGTCAAACAGATCGAGGTGCCGGTCGAGTATGTGGTTGGTAAGGTAGTAGCTAAGGATTATGCCAATGCGCAGTCCGGCGAGATTATCGCTGCCGCCAACACAGCACTGAGCCTGGAAGCGATCGCCAACCTGTCGCAAGCTGGCCACAAGGAGTTCGAGGTTCTGTTCACTAATGAACTGGACCACGGCGCCTATATGTCCGAGACCCTGCGTATCGATTCCGCTACCAACCGCCTTGAGGCGTTGGTCGAAATTTATCGCATGATGCGTCCGGGCGAACCGCCAACTCGTGATGCCGCTGAACAGTTGTTCGAAAACCTGTTCTTCTCGGAAGATCGTTATGATCTGTCCACCGTTGGTCGGATGAAGTTCAACAGTCGTCTGAATCGTGAAGAGCAGACTGGTCTGGGAATCCTGACCAAGGAAGACATTGTTGATGTCATGAAAAAGCTCATCGATATCCGTAATGGTAACGATGAAGTGGATGATATCGATCACCTGGGTAACCGCCGGATCCGTTCTGTTGGTGAAATGGCTGAGAACCAGTTCCGTGTCGGTTTGGTTCGCGTCGAACGTGCCGTGAAAGAACGCCTGTCACTGGGCGATCTGGATGCCGTGATGCCGCAGGATCTGATCAACGCCAAGCCGATTTCTGCTGCGGTGAAAGAGTTCTTTGGCTCCAGCCAACTGTCCCAGTTTATGGATCAGAACAACCCGCTGTCTGAAGTGACCCACAAGCGTCGTATCTCTGCGTTGGGCCCGGGCGGTCTGACTCGTGAACGTGCTGGCTTCGAAGTCCGAGACGTGCATCCGACTCACTACGGTCGCCTGTGCCCTATCGAGACCCCTGAAGGTCCGAACATCGGTCTGATCAACTCCTTGGCGGTCTACTCGCGCACCAATGATTACGGCTTCCTCGAGACTCCGTATCGTAAGGTTGTGGATGGCGTGATCACCGATGAGGTCGATTACCTGTCAGCCATCGAAGAAGGCAACTACGTCATCGCCCAGGCAAATGCCAATGTGGACGATGCTGGTAAGCTGAAAGATGAGCTGATTCCGTGCCGTCATAAGGGTGAATCTACCTTCATGAACGCCGATCAGATCCAGTACATGGATGTGAGCCCGCAACAGGTAGTTTCTGTCGCTGCGGCCCTGATCCCGTTCCTGGAACACGATGACGCCAACCGTGCCTTGATGGGTTCGAACATGCAACGTCAGGCCGTTCCGACTCTGCGCGCTGACAAGCCGCTGGTGGGTACCGGGATGGAACGTGCTGTGGCGGTTGACTCCGGTGTAACCGTGGTTGCCAACCGTGGTGGCATGGTTGACTACGCTGATGCCTCTCGTATCGTCATCAAGGTCAACGAAGATGAATTGCTGCCTGGCGAAGCCGGCATCGACATCTATAGCCTGACCAAATATACCCGTTCTAACCAGAACACCTGTATCAACCAGCGCCCTTGCGTGCGTTCGGGTGAGCCGGTTGTCGCCGGTGACGTGCTGGCAGATGGTCCGTCCACCGATTTGGGTGAGTTGGCGCTGGGTCAAAACCTGCGTATCGCCTTCATGCCGTGGAACGGCTACAACTTCGAAGACTCGATTCTGGTTTCCGAAAATGTGGTGAAAGAAGATCGTCTGACCACGATCCACATCCAGGAACTGGCTTGTATCGCTCGTGATACCAAGCTAGGCCCGGAAGAGATCACAGCTGATATTCCGAACGTCGGCGAAGCTGCACTCTCCAAACTGGATGAGTCCGGCATTGTCTACGTAGGTGCCGAAGTACAGGGTGGCGACATTCTGGTGGGTAAGGTAACGCCGAAGGGTGAAACCCAACTGACTCCAGAAGAGAAGCTGCTGCGCGCCATCTTTGGTGAGAAGGCCTCCGATGTGAAGGACTCCTCCCTGCGTGTGCCTAACGGTGTCTACGGAACTGTGGTTGACGTACAAGTCTTTACCCGCGATGGCGTGGAAAAAGACAAGCGTGCCAAAGAAATTGAAGACATGCAGCTGCGCGATGCCAAGAAGGATTTGACCGAAGAGTTCAAGATCCTGGAAGACGGTATCTACAGTCGCGCCCGTTCGCTGCTGGTTCACTCCGGTTTCAGCGATGCCAAACTGGAAAGCCTGGGTCGAGTCAAGTGGCTGGAGCAAGCACTGGAAGATGAAGGCAAGCAAGTTGAACTTGAACAGATCGCCGAGCAGTACATTGCTTTGCGTGAAGAGTTTGACCGCAAGTTTGAAGCCAAACGTCAGAAGATCATCCAGGGTGATGATCTGGCCCCAGGCGTGCTGAAGATCGTCAAGGTTTACCTGGCAGTGAAGCGTCGCATTCAGCCGGGTGACAAGATGGCCGGTCGTCATGGTAACAAGGGTGTTATCTCCAAGATCTGTCCGATCGAAGATATGCCTCATGATGAGTACGGTCGTCCGGTTGACATCGTTCTGAACCCGCTGGGTGTACCATCGCGGATGAACATCGGTCAGGTTCTCGAAGTGCACATGGGCCTTGCAGCTAAGGGCATCGGCGAGAAGATTGATCGCATGATCAAGGAACAACAGGATCTGGCCAAACAACGTGAGTTCCTGCAGCAGGTTTACGACTTGGGCGAATGCCGTCAGAAGGTCGATCTTTCAACCTTCTCTGATGATGCGGTTCGCACACTGGCGGAGAATCTGCGCAAGGGAATGCCGATTGCAACACCAGCTTTTGATGGTGCCAAAGAGCACGAAATCAAGGCGATGTTGAAGCTGGCTGACTTGCCTGAATCTGGTCAAATCACTCTGTTTGATGGTCGCAGCGGCATGCCGTTCGAACGTCAGGTTACCGTGGGCTACATGTACATGCTGAAGTTGAACCACTTGGTGGACGACAAGATGCATGCGCGTTCTACCGGTTCCTACAGCCTGGTTACTCAGCAACCGCTGGGTGGTAAGGCGCAGTTCGGTGGTCAGCGTTTCGGTGAAATGGAAGTGTGGGCCCTCGAAGCTTACGGTGCTGCGTATACCTTGCAGGAAATGCTTACCGTCAAGTCAGACGATGTGAATGGTCGGACCAAGATGTACAAGAACATCGTGGATGGCGACCACCGTATGGAGCCGGGCATGCCCGAATCTTTCAACGTTCTGTTGAAGGAAATTCGCTCACTGGGTATCAACATCGAGCTGGAAGAAGAATAAGGGGTTCGCCACCCCTTATAAGCCGAGATTGACAAGGGCGCCCCGCAAGGGGCGCCAAGATTGAACTCCTGACGGGAGACACACGTGAAAGACTTACTAAAGTTTTTGAAAGCCCAGAGCAAGACCGAAGAATTTGATGGTATCAAAATCGGTCTGGCTTCCCCGGACATGATCCGTTCCTGGTCTTTCGGTGAAGTGAAAAAGCCGGAAACCATCAACTACCGGACTTTCAAGCCGGAGCGTGATGGCCTGTTCTGTGCCCGAATCTTCGGGCCGGTAAAAGATTACGAATGTCTGTGCGGCAAGTACAAGCGTCTCAAGCATCGCGGTGTAATCTGCGAAAAGTGTGGCGTTGAAGTAACACAGACCAAAGTGCGTCGTGAACGCATGGGGCACATCGAACTGGCGTCGCCTGTGGCGCACATCTGGTTCCTGAAGTCCCTGCCGTCTCGTATCGGTCTGTTGCTGGATATGACCCTGCGTGATATCGAGCGCGTGCTCTACTTCGAATCATTTGTTGTGATCGAAGCGGGCATGACCGCGCTGGAACGTGGCCAGATGCTGAGCGAAGAGCAGTATCTGGATGCGCTGGAAGAGTATGGTGACGAATTCGAAGCCAAGATGGGTGCTGAAGCCATCCTGGAATTGTTGCGAGCCATCGATCTGGAGCAAGAAATCGCCCAGATGCGTGAAGAGCTGGATCAAACCAACTCCGAAACCAAGCGCAAGAAGACCACCAAGCGTCTGAAGCTGATGGAGGCCTTCCTGTTCTCTGGCAACAAGCCAGAGTGGATGGTCATGACAGTGCTGCCTGTATTGCCGCCGGACCTGCGTCCGCTGGTACCGCTGGACGGCGGTCGTTTTGCGACTTCAGATTTGAATGATCTCTATCGTCGCGTCATTAACCGGAACAACCGTCTCAAGCGTTTGCTGGACCTGGCTGCACCGGACATTATCGTGCGCAACGAAAAACGGATGCTGCAGGAATCTGTGGATGCGCTGCTGGATAACGGTCGTCGCGGTCGTGCCATCACCGGCTCCAACAAGCGTCCGTTGAAGTCCTTGGCCGATATGATCAAGGGTAAGCAAGGTCGTTTCCGTCAAAACCTGCTCGGTAAGCGTGTTGACTACTCGGGTCGTTCCGTCATTACCGTAGGCCCGACTCTGCGTCTGCATCAGTGCGGTCTGCCGAAGAAAATGGCGTTGGAACTGTTCAAGCCGTTCATCTATGGCAAGTTGGAAGCTCGTGGTCTGGCGACCACTATCAAGGCCGCTAAAAAGATGGTTGAACGCGAAGAAGCGGTCGTGTGGGATATCCTGGACGAAGTCATTCGCGAACACCCGGTCATGCTGAACCGTGCGCCAACCCTGCACCGTCTGGGTATTCAGGCGTTCGAACCGACCCTGATTGAAGGGAAGGCAATTCAGTTGCACCCGCTGGTCTGTTCGGCATTCAACGCCGACTTCGACGGTGACCAGATGGCGGTCCATGTACCGCTGACTCTGGAAGCCCAGCTCGAAGCTCGTGCTCTGATGATGTCGACCAACAACATTCTGTCGCCAGCCTCTGGTGAGCCTATCATAGTTCCTTCTCAGGACGTGGTCTTGGGTCTGTACTATATGACTCGCGCCAAGGTGGGAGCCAAGGGTGAAGGTATGGTCCTGGCCAGCTCGAAAGAAGCGGAAAAGGTCTATCGCGCCGGTCTGGCTTCTCTGCATGCGCGCGTCAAGTGCCGTATCACTGAATACACCAAGGCCGAGAATGGCGAGCTGATTGCCAAGACTGAACTGAAGAACACCACAGTTGGTCGTGCCATTCTGTCGCTGATCCTGCCGAAGGGTATGGAGTACGCGCTGATTGACGAACCGAAGCCGCTGACCGATGCCGAGAAGGCCGAACTGGCTGCTCGTCCGGAAACCTGGTTCAAATCAGTTTCCAACAAGGCTCTGGGCAAGAAGGCTATCTCCAAGCTGTTGAACACCTGTTATCGTAAGTTGGGTCTGAAAGACACCGTCATCTTCGCTGACCAACTGATGTATACCGGTTTCCACTACGCGGCACTGTCAGGTTCCTCGGTCGGTATCAACGACATGGTGATACCGGATGCCAAGAAGCCGATCATCGAAGCCGCTGAAGCTGAAGTCGCAGAAATCCAAGAGCAGTTCCAATCTGGTCTGGTTACCGCGGGCGAACGCTACAACAAGGTCATCGATATCTGGGCAAGCGCTAACGAGCGCGTTTCCAAGGCGATGATGGAAAACCTCTCCAAAGAGATGGCGACCAATCATTTGGGCGAAGAAGAAGAGCAAGCCTCTTTCAATAGCGTCTTCATGATGGCCGACTCCGGGGCGCGGGGTTCTGCGGCTCAGATCCGTCAATTGGCGGGTATGCGGGGCCTGATGGCCAAACCGGATGGTTCTATCATCGAAACGCCGATCGTGGCGAACTTCCGTGAAGGTTTGAACGTACTCCAATACTTCATCTCCACTCACGGTGCTCGTAAGGGTCTGGCAGATACAGCGCTCAAGACTGCAAACTCCGGTTACCTGACTCGTCGTCTGGTCGACGTGGCACAAGACATGGTTATCACCGAGCCGGATTGCGGCACGACTGAAGGCTTGTGGATGATGCCGTTGATCGAAGGTGGCGATGTGGTCGAGCCGTTGCGTGAACGCGTGCTGGGTCGTGTGGTTGCCGAAGACGTGTTGAAGCCTGGTACCACTGAGCTGTTGATTGCACGTAACACGCTGCTGGATGAACAGTGGTGTAACATTCTTGAGGCCAACTCGGTTGACCGCATGAAGGTGCGCTCTGCGATCACCTGTGAAACTGACTTCGGTATCTGTGGTCACTGCTATGGCCGTGACTTGGCTCGTGGTCATATGGTCAACGCCGGGGAAGCGGTTGGTGTTATCGCCGCGCAATCCATCGGTGAGCCGGGTACCCAGCTCACCATGCGTACCTTCCACATCGGTGGTGCTGCATCACGTGCGGCTGCGGAAAGCAGCGCAACCGTGAAGAATACAGGTGTTACCAAGTTACAGAATGCCAAGTTCGTCGAGAACAGTAGCGGTAAGTTGGTTATCACCTCGCGTTCTTCCGAATTGACCATTATGGATGACTTGGGTCGCACCAAGGAAAGCCATAAACTTCCATACGGTTCCGTGTTGGAAGTGAAGGATGGCCAATCCGTGAAGGCTGGCGAAATCGTCGCCAACTGGGACCCGCACACTCACCCGATCATCACGGAAGTGGCTGGTCGCATCAAGTTTATCGATCTGATTGACGGTATCACCGTCAGCCGTCAGACCGACGAACTGACCGGTCTTTCCTCTCTGGTGGTTCTGGACGTCAATGAGCGTTCATCCTCCGGTAAGGAACTGCGCCCGACCGTGAAACTGGTGGATGCCAATGGTAAGGATGTATTGATTCCGGGTACCGAAGTATCTGCACAGTACTTCTTGCCAGGTCAGGCCATCGTCCAATTGGAAGATGGTGCCCAGGTGAGCGTGGGTGACGCGGTTGCGCGTATTCCGCAGGCTTCTGGCGGTACCAAGGACATCACCGGTGGTCTGCCTCGGGTTGCTGATCTGTTCGAAGCGCGTCAACCGAAGGAACCGGCAATTCTGGCCGAGATCTCCGGTACCATCTCCTTCGGTAAGGAAACCAAGGGCAAGCGCCGCTTGGTGATCACGCCGACGGACGGCGGTGAAGCGTACGAAGAGATGATTCCGAAGTGGCGTAACCTGAACGTCTTCGAAGGCGAAAAAGTTCAACAAGGTGAAGTCCTGGCCGACGGTCCTGAGTCTGCTCATGACATTCTACGTCTGCGCGGCATCAGCCCGGTTGCGAACTACATCGTCAACGAAGTGCAGGACGTTTACCGTCTGCAAGGCGTTAAGATCAACGACAAGCACATCGAAGTGATTGTTCGTCAGATGCTGCGTAAGGGCGAGATCATCGATGGTGGCGACACCGAGTTCCTCGAAGGGGAACAAGTCGAAGTGGCTCGTGCCAAGATTGCTAACCGCAAGCTCGAAGCGGAAGGCAAGCGTCCGGCAACCTATCGCCGTGTGCTGATGGGGATCACCAAGGCCTCGTTGAACACTGAATCCTTTATTTCTGCCGCTTCCTTCCAGGAAACGACTCGCGTGCTGACCGAAGCCGCTGTGTCTGGTAAGAAAGATGACCTCCGCGGTCTGAAGGAAAACGTCATCGTGGGTCGTCTGATCCCGGCCGGTACTGGCTTTGCCTACCACGAAGCCCGCCACAAGAAGCGTAAAGCTGCTGCGCAAGCACCAGCACCGCAAGTGACGGCTGATGAGGCGGAGCAAAATCTGGCGGATCTGTTGAACGCTGCCGGAAGCTTCGACGCAGAATAATCGCTGTTGTTAGAGTCGAAAGATGAAGTATAAAAGGGCCCTCCGGGGCCCTTTTTCATGGCTGTTGCATCTGTGGTGACGCGCTAGGAGGCTTGACTCCTGAGCCGAGACAGCGAAAACTTCTCGCCGGATTTCCCCGCAATGCGGTTCATTTAAGAATAATGCAGGGGCATTCCCCTTTACCAACACGCCGTGACCCCATCCATGGGGCTCGATGGTGGCATCTTTGCCGCTAATGGTTGGTCCAATGGGAACATGCCCTGCCTTATCTGAGCCGTATTGTGGTAGTGACAGGATTTATATGCAGAGAGCAAGGAGCATCAGATGAAAAAAGAGGTTATCTCGACCCAGCAAGCCCCAGCGGCTATTGGCCCTTACGTTCAAGCGACACGATTGGGCGACTTGGTTTTTACTTCGGGTCAGATCCCCCTGGACCCGGCCACGATGGAGTTGGTCACCGGCTCGATTGAGGTGCAGGCTGAGCAGGTGATGAAGAACTTGTTGGCGATCCTTGAAGCGGCAGGCGCTTCAGCACAAACGGTTTTGAAGACCACCTGCTATCTGAAAAATATGGAAGACTTCGTTGCCTTCAATAGCGTGTATGCCAAATATCTGGGGGATGCCGCACCGGCTCGTTCATGCGTGGAAGTTGCACGTCTGCCCAAAGATGTTCTGGTGGAAGTGGAAGCCATTGCCTATGTAGGCAACTAAATCGGGGTTTTTGTATGGCATTGAGTTTTGCTCTCCTGATCTGTGGTGCTCCTTATGGTACCGAGGCTGCCTCGCAGGCTTATCTCTTCGCCCGCGAAGTGATCGCACAGGGTCATACTCTTAAAAAGGTCTTTTTTTATCAAGAGGGTGTGCTCAATGCCAACTGTCTGACCTCACCTGCGACAGATGAGCAGGATCTTGTCGCCGGTTGGCGTACTCTTGCAACGCAATTCAATGTCGAGCTGGATGTCTGTGTTGCTGCAGCATTGCGCCGGGGAGTTCTGGATCACAGTGAGGCGATGGCAGCTGGCCTATCGGTTGCCAACGTAGAGTCACCCTTTCTGCTCTCCGGACTGGGGCAATTGGCGGAAGCTGCTCTCGGTGTTGATCGGCTGGTCCAGTTTTAGGAGTTGTCATGTCCCAGATTGCGGTTCTGTTTCGAACGGCGCCCCACGGTTCTGCTGCGGGTCGCGAAGGACTCGATGCGTTATTGGCCTGCTCGGCACTCACGGATGAGCTAGCCGTATTCTTTATTGGGGACGGTATATATCAGCTGTTAGCTGGGCAGCAGCCCGCGGCGATATTGGGCCGCGATTATGCCCCTACGTTCAAGCTGCTTGAATTATACGATATTGAATACGTTTACCTCTGCGCCGAATCCTTGCAGGAACGAAACCTCAGTGCCGAGCAGCTCTTAATTCCCGCGCAGGTCCTGAGCCGGGATGAAATACAGGCCCGGCTGCAGGTACATGCTGTTAGGCTGGTTTTTTGAGGAGTTCGCTATGTTGCATATAGTTCGTTATTCCCCCTTCGAGAGCCGTCTGCTGGATGAGTGCCTGAGTCTGATGGGGGCGACAGATTCGTTACTCTTGGTCCAGGATGGGGTCATTTCCGCCTGCGTCCCACATATTGCCAGTCAGCTACAGGCGACGGGTGTTTCCCTATATGTATTGGCGGAGGATCTATTGGCGCGAGGCTTATGCCCGATGCAGGGTGAAGTGATCGATATGGCTGGTTTTGTTCATCTCGTTGCGGAGCAGGGTTCCCCTCTGCGTTGGTGATTCGCAACTATTCACGATATGGCGACCTCGAAGTGTCATCAGCATCCTATACTCTTTGTGTTTTGCGCTACTTCTCGTTGGCTTTGTGATCACTCTCTGTATAAATCTTGACTCACCTAGCACATGCGCATAGAATTTCGCGTCCCCGTGTCTGCGGGGAGGATTTTTCATATGTTTGTAAAGCTATTAGGAGCTTTTTAATGGCAACTATTAACCAGCTGGTTCGTAAGCCGCGCGTTAAGCAAGTTGTGAAAAGCACCGTTCCTGCCCTGGAAGCGTGCCCACAGAAGCGTGGCGTGTGTACTCGCGTATACACCACCACACCAAAGAAGCCGAACTCTGCTCTGCGTAAAGTATGCCGTGTTCGTCTGACCAATGGTTTTGAAGTTACCTCCTATATTGGTGGTGAAGGTCACAACCTGCAAGAGCACTCCGTAGTGCTGATCCGTGGCGGTCGTGTTAAGGATCTCCCCGGTGTGCGTTATCACACCGTTCGTGGTGCGTTGGACTGTGCCGGTGTTAAAGACCGTAAGCAATCCCGTTCCAAATATGGCGTGAAGAAGCCTAAGTCTTAATGGATTCCTCCGTTAAGTAAGGCCAAACGTTAATTACGTTATTTAGAAAATTCATATTTTCTAGTTTTGGGTAAAACCTGAAGTTACGAGGAATACAAAATGCCAAGACGTCGCGTTGTTGGTCAGCGTAAAATTCTGCCAGATCCCAAGTTCGGATCTGAGCTGCTGGCTAAGTTCATTAACGTCGTAATGGTTGACGGCAAAAAGTCCGTCTCCGAAAGCATCGTTTATGGTGCGCTTGAAATCATCTCTACCAAGAGCGGTAAAGATCACATGGCTATCTTCGAAGAAGCCCTGGATCACATCCGTCCGACCGTCGAAGTTAAGTCTCGTCGTGTTGGTGGCTCTACTTACCAAGTACCAGTAGAAGTCCGTCCTGTGCGTCGTAACGCACTGGCCATGCGCTGGTTGGTTGAAGCAGCCCGCAAGCGTGGTGAAAAATCTATGGCTCAGCGCCTGGCAGGCGAACTGTTGGATGCTGCTGACAATAAGGGTTCCGCTGTCAAGAAGCGTGAAGACGTGCATCGTATGGCCGAAGCCAACAAGGCATTCGCTCATTACCGTTGGTAATCCGACTGTGCAGGCCCTCGGGTCTGCACAATTTTTCATTATCTGGGGTCTGACCCTAGTAAGAGGATATCTATCGTGGCTCGTGCAACACCTATTGAGCGTTACCGCAATATCGGCATCAGTGCTCACATTGATGCTGGTAAGACAACTACTACCGAACGTGTCCTTTTCTATACCGGTGTTAGCCATAAGATCGGTGAAGTGCATGATGGCGCCGCCACCATGGACTGGATGGAACAGGAGCAGGAACGTGGTATCACCATTACCTCTGCTGCCACCACCTGTTTCTGGAGTGGTATGGGCAAGCAGTTCCAACCGCACCGTATTAACATCATCGATACCCCCGGTCACGTTGACTTCACCATCGAAGTAGAACGCTCTATGCGTGTGCTCGACGGTGCCGTCATGGTTTACTGTGCTGTCGGTGGTGTACAACCTCAGTCTGAGACCGTATGGCGTCAGGCGAATAAGTACAAAGTTCCGCGTATTGCCTTCATCAACAAGATGGACCGTACCGGTGCTAACTTCTTGCGTGCCGTTGAACAGATCAAGTCCCGTCTGAAGGGCAATCCTGTTCCGCTGCAACTGCCGATCGGTGCCGAAGAAAACTTCAAGGGCGTCATCGACCTGATCAAGATGAAAGCCATCAACTGGAGCGAAGCCGACCAAGGTGTGACCTTCGACTACGAAGAGATCCCGGCTGAGTTGCAAGATGCTGCCGACGAGTGGCATCAGAAGCTGATCGAAGCTGCAGCTGAAGCTTCAGAAGAGTTGATGGAAAAATACCTCGGTGGTGAAGAGTTCTCTGAAGTTGAACTGAAAGCTGCCCTGCGTCAGCGTGCGCTGAACAACGAAATCATCCTGGTTACCTGTGGTTCTGCATTCAAGAACAAGGGTGTACAAGCGATGCTGGACGCCGTGGTCGAATACCTGCCGGCTCCGACCGATATCGCGGCTATCGCGGGTCAACTGGAAGACGGTACCCCGGCTGAGCGTCACGCTGATGATAACGAGCCGTTCTCTGCTCTGGCATTCAAGATCGCGACTGACCCGTTTGTTGGTAACCTGACCTTCTTCCGTTGCTACTCCGGTGTCGTGAACTCTGGTGACAGCGTACTGAACTCTGTGAAGGGCAAGCGTGACCGTATCGGTCGTATCGTACAGATGCACGCTAACAAGCGTGAAGAGATCAAGGAAGTTCGCGCCGGTGACATCGCGGCCGCTATCGGTCTGAAGGACGTCACCACTGGTGATACCCTGTGTGCTGAAAATGCCCCTATCATCCTCGAGCGTATGGAATTCCCGGAACCGGTTATCTCTGTAGCCGTTGAACCGAAGACCAAGGCTGACCAGGAAAAAATGGGTCTGGCTCTGGGTCGTCTGGCGCAAGAAGATCCGTCATTCCGTGTATGGACTGACGAAGAATCCAGTCAGACCATCATCGCGGGTATGGGTGAGCTGCACCTGGAAATCATCGTTGACCGTATGCGTCGCGAGTTCAAGGTTGAAGCCAACGTTGGTAAGCCGCAGGTTGCCTACCGTGAAACCGTGCGTGCCAAGGCTGCCGATATCACTGGTAAGCATGCCAAGCAATCCGGTGGTCGTGGACAATTCGGTCACGTGGTGATCGACATGTACCCGCTGGCCGAAGGTAAGGGTTACGAATTTGTTAACGACATCAAGGGTGGTGTAATTCCTGGTGAATTCATCCCTGGTGTTGATAAGGGTATTCGTGAGCAGTTGAAGTCTGGTCCTCTGGCGGGTTACCCGGTTGTGGACGTCGGTGTTCGTCTGCACTTCGGTTCATACCATGATGTTGACTCCTCTGAACTGGCGTTTAAGATCGCTGCTTCTATGGCGTTCAAGTCTGGCTTCATGCAAGCTCAACCAGTTCTGCTTGAGCCAGTTATGAAGGTTGAAGTCGAGACCCCAGAAGACTACATGGGTGATGTAATCGGTGACTTGAACCGTCGTCGCGGTATCATCGAAGGCATGGAAGACGGCCCGTCTGGCAAGATCGTTCGCGCTCTGGTGCCGCTGGCTGAAATGTTCGGTTATGCGACCGATCTGCGTTCTGCCACCCAAGGTCGTGCTTCCTACGCGATGGAGTTCGGCAAGTATGCTGAAACACCAAACAACATCGCTCAGGCGGTGATTGAAGCGCGTCACTCTAAGTAATTTAAGTAAGTAATCACCGCTCACCGTCGAGGTGAGCGGCTCTAACATAGGAAGGACAACGTCGTGTCTAAAGAAAAATTTGAACGTACAAAACCCCACGTTAACGTAGGTACTATCGGCCACGTTGACCACGGTAAGACCACCCTGACTGCCGCCATCACAGCAGTGCTGGCCAAGACCTACGGCGGTAAGGCCTTCGCTTTCGACCAAATCGACAAGGCGCCGGAAGAAAAGGCTCGTGGTATCACCATCAACACCTCTCACGTTGAGTACGATACCCCGGCTCGTCACTACGCACACGTTGACTGCCCAGGCCACGCCGACTACGTGAAGAACATGATCACTGGTGCTGCTCAAATGGACGGCGCTATTCTGGTTGTTGCTGCCACTGACGGTCCTATGCCGCAGACTCGTGAGCACATCCTGCTGGGTCGCCAAGTTGGCGTACCGTACATCATCGTGTTCCTGAACAAGTGCGACATGGTTGATGACGAAGAGCTGCTGGATCTGGTGGAGATGGAAGTTCGCGAACTGCTGTCCGAGTACAACTTCCCAGGCGACGACACTCCGATCATCCGTGGCTCCGCGCTGAAGGCGCTGGAAGGCGAAGCGGCATGGGAAGAGAAGATCATTGAACTGGCTGCTGCCCTGGATTCTTATATCCCTGAGCCAGAGCGTGCGATTGACCAGCCGTTCCTGCTGCCAATCGAAGACGTATTCTCTATCGCTGGCCGTGGTACCGTAGTAACTGGTCGTGTAGAGCGCGGCGTAGTGAAGGTAGGTGAAGAAGTTTCTATCGTTGGTATCAAGGAAACCACCAAGACCACCTGTACTGGCGTAGAAATGTTCCGCAAGCTGCTGGACGAAGGCCGTGCGGGTGAGAACGTTGGTGTTCTGCTGCGTGGTATCAAGCGTGAAGACGTTGAGCGTGGTCAAGTACTGGCCAAGCCAGGCACTATCACTCCGCACACCAAGTTTGAATCTGAAGTGTACGTACTGTCCAAGGAAGAAGGTGGTCGTCATACCCCATTCTTCAAGGGCTACCGTCCGCAGTTCTACTTCCGTACCACAGACGTAACTGGCACCATCGAGTTGCCAGAAGGCGTGGAAATGGTAATGCCAGGCGATAACATCAAGATGGTCGTTACCCTGATCTGCCCGATCGCGATGGACGATGGTCTGCGTTTCGCAATCCGTGAAGGCGGCCGTACTGTAGGCGCCGGCGTTGTTGCCAAGGTTATCGAGTAATATCGATAAGCTGCGCGTACTAAAAAGGGCGACTTCGGTCGCCCTTTTTTAGTTTCATCACCATCTGAATGGAATGGCTTTCATCTACCAAACCTCATGCTACAGGCTGGCAATTTCCTCCAGAACTTGAGGGAGCCAGAGCGCCAGACGTGGTTCTGTCAACTCGTACTGGCTGGTTTCATCCAGCGCCAGACCGACGAAATAGCGGCCTTCATCGACCAGCGCTTTTGAGGCTTCAAATTCATAGCCCTCATTGGGCCAGTAACCCACCATCTGGCAGCCCTGAGCGAGTAACTTGTCGTGTAATAATCCCATGGCATCCAGAAACCACTCGCCATAACCCAGCTGATCTCCCAATCCGAATAACGCCACGATTTTTCCTTGCAGATTGATGTGATCTAACGCATCCCAGTTTGCTAACCAGTCCTCCTGTATTTCACCGAAGTCCCATGTCGAGATACCGAACATCAGTACTTGATAGTCGTTCATCTGGCTGATGGGGGTTTGTTTGAGGTTATGCAACGCTATTTGCTCCGGCCCCAGCAGTGCTTGAATTTTTTCTGCCACCATTTCGGTGTAACAGGTGCTGGAGCCGTAAAAGAGACCAATCATGATGCTGGGTTACCATTAGCGCAAGAGAGGCGGAATAGTAACAAAACAAGGTACCGCCTCAATAGGGGAGGATTATTTCTTGTTGTTATCAAACAAGTGGCTGAATCGGTCGTAGATCAGATCCCGCTCTTCTGGGGGGAGTTGATAGAAGTAATGAGTGAAGAGCCTCAGTAACTGGGAGCGATTCATGCCGTCATTCTCTGCAATCAATTTCAAATGGTCGATACACTCCAGGCTCATAGAGTAGGTGGCCTTCTTGAATACAGACTTTGGTTCACCATCTCCGTCATCCGTGAGTGGTGCTGGAGGCGGAGCTGTGGGAGTCGTACTATGGCTACTACTTGGAAGGGTGACCTTGCGAGAGTGACCCAGAGCATAGAGCTCGGCATCATTGATGAATTCATCCAGGGTGATGGGATTATTCGCTACATCAGTCTGGGGCGCTTTTTTTTTCAGGTCAGACAAGCCCATGATATTCCCTATAGATTCAAAAATTCTTTGGCAATCACCCGGATTTCTTCAGCTGCTTTTCCACCTGGTTCGATTTCCATGACGGAAAGTCCGCGTTCTTCACTATCATCGTACACATTACGGTTATAGATAATGGCATTGAGTACTCGCACGCAGTATGTGGCACAGACATCCTTGGCTTCCAGAATGCGCTTGGCCTGATTGGGCAATGATGGGCATTGTGTCATCACCACAGCGGCATTCAGTGTGGGGTTCACCATCTTGCAAGTGGTAATGATGTCTTCCATGTGAGGGAGCGTCTTCAAGTCCCTGCGCTTGGGGCGTAGGGGGATCAGGGCATGGGAGGCCACCGACATTGAGGAACGGAGGGCGCGATTATCTTGTCCACCACAATCCACGACGACAAAGTCATAGCGGCTTTTCAGGCTTAATAAGTCTTCACGAATATTGCCGTAGAGCTGAACACAGTTGATGGAGGGGAGATCCGTGTTGTCTTTACGCTCCTGGATCCAGTCTGATGTGGTGCGTTGAGGGTCACAGTCAACCAATAGAACCTCGCCGTTATAGTGAGTCCTGAAGTAGACCGCCAGATTTTGTGCCAGACAGCTCTTGCCGCTGCCACCTTTTTCGCCGCCAACCAGAACAATCATATGGCACCACCTCGAATTGGTTCAAAAACCACGGACCCGGATGGCTTGAGTATAGATAAAGAATGCTGATTTTGTGGCAGATGAGCGAGAAGGCCAATCTAAGGATTGGCCTTGTGATCCAGCTCAGAAGTTGGCACTGACAATTTCTTTGGTGAATGATTTTTCACAGTATTTGCACTTCATACGTACATCGCCTTTGACCTCGCGCACACTGAAACCGCTAGCCACAGGTTCACTGTGACTGATGCAGTTCGAATTGGGACAAGCAAAGACACCATTGATCTGTTCCGGTAGCTGGAGTTGATGTTTCTTCACCACGCGAAAGTCTTCGATGATGTTGACGGTTGCCTTCGGTGCGAATAACGCCAACTGGTTCGCTTGATCTTCGGTGAGCAAGGTATTTTCTACTTTGATCAGGTCTTTGCCGCCGAGCGCTGCTGACGGCAAGTTCAGACCGACGGTAATCCGTTCGCGAGTATCCAGCAGGTGGAATAGTTTGAGGATCTTGATGCCCTGACCTGCGGGAATATGGTCGATGACTGAACCGTTGCGGATGGCTTCAACCTGAAGCTGTTTTTTCTCAGACATGATGATTGCTCCTTAAACGGTTTCGTTGAGAACCAGGGCCAGCAAGGCCTGACGGGCATAGACCCCATTTTCTGCCTGTTCGAAGTAATAGGCATAGGGGGTGTCATCGACATCGATATGGATCTCGTCCACCCGAGGCAGCGGATGGAGGATCTTCAGGTTCGGTTTTGCATCCAGCAAGGTATCCGTGGTCAGGATATATTTGGCTGCTATGTGTTTGTATTCGGTCTCATCGAAGCGCTCTTTTTGTACCCGGGTCATGTAGAGGATGTCTAATTCGGGAATGATGCTTTCGAGTTGTTCATGCACGCTGTATTCGATGCCTCTCTCCTCCAGCTCTTCACAGATGTACTCCGGCATGGCCAGCATTTCCGGAGAGACAAAGTAGAGACGGGCACCAAACAGGCTCAGGGCCTGAGCCAGAGAATGTACAGTCCGGCCATATTTCAGGTCGCCGACGAAGGCGACTTTCAACCCATCCAAAGTGCCCTGGGTTTCGTAGAGGGTGAACAAGTCCAGCAGGGTCTGGGTTGGATGCTGGTTGGAGCCGTCTCCGGCATTGATGACCGGAACCCGGGAAAACTCGGCTGCCAGGCGCGCGGCCCCTTCTTGCGGGTGGCGAATGACAAAGGCATCGGTATATGAGGTGATGATGCGCACCGAGTCGGCCAGCGTTTCCCCCTTTTTTGCCAGCGAGGTGTTGCCTGCATCGGCAAAACCAATCACAGAGCCACCGAGTCGTTGCACGGCTGTTTCGAACGAGAGGCGGGTACGTGTTGATGCCTCAAAAAAACAGCTGGCAACCAGTTTATTGCACAGCAGGTCATGACGAGGTTCTGCTTTGAGCTGGCTGGCGGTCTGCACCACAAGTTCCAGCTCGGGGCGTGTCAGATCGGAGATGGAGATGATGTGCTTTTGATAGAGGGGGTTGGCCATCGTCTGATTCCCTTAGATATCGGTCTTACGGACAGAAAAAAGCCCCGCAAGGGGCTTGTTCGTGGGAGCGTTGCTGATCAAAAAAGGATGACTGCCAACCAGAGCGGCTTGAAGCGCAAAAGGGCTCGCACTCAGATGTGCCATGGGGTCTCCTTATCCTTGAATCAGAGCGCATGGATTATAGAGCAAGCGGCGGGGCATGTTAATTCAACAGCACCAGAAATTGCGGCTGGGGTGGCAGAATGGGTTAATTATCACTTTTTGCTTATTTGTTGCGCACTTGCGCGTAAATGGTTGAAAAAGGTCTTTACCTTTAAAGGTCAGTTTGTATAATTCGCCTCGTTGAATGCAGGGGCGTAGTTCCAATTGGTAGAACAGCGGTCTCCAAAACCGATGGTTGGGGGTTCGAATCCCTCCGCCCCTGCCAACACAAATTTATAAAAACCCGCCTCGGCGGGTTTTTTCGTTGGTGGATGCGGTGACGGCATGGATGAATTTTGATATCCACTCGTGGTGGGTTAACGCAAACGGCGTAGCAACCGTCCCTGTAGCCCAGTGTCAAAACGCCAGACGGCATCGAATATCTTCATCAGCGCCGGTTTACCGTGACGCGACAGAGAGACCGCATTGAAGCGGTTCCCCTTTTCCTTCAGATCGCGCACCTGTTCCAGCATCTCGACCGGTAACCGTTGGGCGATGAAGTCAGACAGCACAATGGCATCGGCGTTGGCGTACTCTTTTTCTTGCATGCGGTTTAACACCTGGGCAAAGCAAGGGGTCAAGTCCGTGCCACCCTTGAAGCTGCAACCGAGAAAACTCAGTGCCTCCTGTAACCCGGTCGGCCCCGTCAGTTCATAGCTCACGACATCTGTAGAAAATAGTTGCACGACGCAGCCCCGTCCTTCATTCAGCGCAATTTGCAACAGCGCGAAACACAGAGCCTTAGCCGTCTCTTCGGGATAACCACTCATAGAGCCCGAAGTATCGATGCACACAATAAATGGTCCCTTGGGCAATTGGTTTTCCCCTCGGGTATAGCGTTCAGTCTGTACGATCTGCGGTGTGCGGCTTTGCCCCATAAAGTGGTAATTGAGTAGTCGATGTTCGGCCAGATGTTTGTAGAAGATGGTTTCCAGCTCGGGATTGGCCAGCAGCATGGTTTCGGTTGGCAGCAGTCGGTTGAGCTGATTGCTCTGGTGAACACCTACCAAATCGTCCGGGATCTGGTCGCGTTGCTCATATTCCATCACTGTGGTTTCGACGCTAGTCAACTGACTGTGGGCTTCGCTTTCCTGTCGGGCGGCCCGGCCTAGCTCGGCGGCGATACGTTGTAACTCGGGGTTGCGGGTGAGAAATGTGGCGTAGTGATGCAGACGGCGACTATCACCCTGGAGCAGGGTGGCGGCGCTCAGATCCCAGAGCTTGCCCGGGTTATCCATGTTCAGCGTCTCTTCCACCTCGCCAGCAATTTCCAGACGTTGTTCTAGCTCCTGGAGTAGACGCTCCCGCTCCTGTTCGGCTATTTCCAGCTCCAGACACATGATCCGGCTGATCAGGCTGTCGCGCCACTTGCGCAAGAAGAGCTGCTTACGCAGATGGGGGTTGGATTCCTTGAGGTTTTCCAGCAGACCGATCGCCTCATCATGAAAGGGACTGTGGGTGGCCAACTGGCAGATCAGGCGGGACTCATGGCTGCGAAACAGTTCAGCCGGCAGTGGCAATGCCTCCTGATACAACAAAAACTCGGCTTCTAGCTCTGGAGGTGCAGGCTTATGTTGTACCTCGCTGCTCAGGCTGCGGCCCCAACGCTGCAATTGTTCGTTGATCTGCTGTTCAAACTTGGGTCTGGTTTTAAGAAAACCGGCGATCTGGGGGGAGGCGATGAAACTGCTCACCACATCCTTGAGCATATCGGTTTCATTGAAGGAGAGCAGAGCGGCAATGGTATGCAATTCAACCATTACTTACCTCCGGCGTTTTGCAACAGATTATCGAGCGCCTCACGGGCTTCATTCAGCAGTTGCAGCAGAGATTCATCTTTTTGTGTCAACTGCAGCAGGCTTTCTTCAATTTGCAGCAACCACTCCTGACCCAGAAATAGATGGGGACATTGACTGGTGAACTGGTGGCGCTGCTGCTGAATGGCCTGTAGTAATTCACTGCGTTGTTGATAGAGACTTTCGAGCTTTTCCAGCCAACGCTGGGATTGCCATTGCGGAATGCCTCCGGGGTGGGCTATGGCCACAGGGACGGCACGATGAGCCGCATCCCGGGCCATCAGCTGCTGTTTCTGATCCACATCCAGCACCAGCGCCGTCGCATGTTGATCCGCGTGTATCCGGACCTGAACTTCGCCACCATGGCTGAGCCAACGCAGCAATTCGGCTCGACTGAGGCTGGCATAGCGCGTTGCCCGCTCCGGTTGTTTCGGGTCCAACTGACAAGGTGTCAGGAATAGTAGACGGAATTCTGACTGATGGGGGTCCAGCCCCGAGCCCTTGAAATCGATATGCCAAGCGGGTTTCTCGCGCTTGAACAAACGATTATCGCGAGGCTCCAATTGGCAGCTTAATTCGTGCGCCATCTCTTCATGGAAGTGCTGTAGATCCTGGCGCAACCGTTGCTGGGAAAAGCCGAGTCGCTCTTGAGCAAAGGCGTGATGGATCGCGTAGTCAGAGAGTTGCTGGGTGATCTGCTCTCGCGCATAAAGGTCATGCCACAGGCAGTCTTTGAGTAACAGGAGGTCGAGTGGCACTATTTGCTGACGGCCATTGAAGAAGGCACTGGCTTGCAACAAGCGTAAGGCTTTCTTCCAGCGGCGATCGGAGATGTACAGAGAATGCTGATGCTCGGCATTTTCCTGGGTGTTTAGTTGGTTCAGTTGCTCGCGCAATTGGAACAACTGTTCAAACATGGCATCGTTCAGATTGACTTGTGTCAGGGCTTGTTGCCAGTTTAGATACTCCTCATCGTCGATCTTGAGCTGGGCTGGTACTGGATCCTGAGCCGGATCCTGCCGACTGGTCAGCATGGCCCGGAAGTTCTGTTTATCCTGGATACGATCCAGCCACAAACGCAGCAACATGCGGTCATATAGGGCCTCGAGGCCACTGTCGGCTTGCGGCAATTCATTCGAGGCGGTGACCAGCAGACGCATGGGGACTGCCACCTCCTTCTCGCCGTTGCGGAATCTATGCTCGTTGATCACAGTGAGCAGGGTATTGAGGATGGCTGGGCCAGCCTTCCAGATCTCATCGAGGAATACGATTTCGGCGTCCGGCAGATACCCCTCGGTCAGGCGCAGATAACGCCCCTCATCCTTCAGTGCCTGGATGGAGAGCGGGCCGAACACCTCTTCCGGGGTTGAGAAGCGGGTCATCAGATATTCAAAGGAGCGGCTGTCGCGGAAGGCACAGATCAGGCGTCGGGCAATCAGACTCTTGGCGATGCCCGGAGGGCCGAGCATGAACACACTCTCGCCCGCCAAAGCGGCCAACAGGCAGAGGCGAATCGTGTCCTTACGCTCGTAAAGGCCGAGCGCCAGGGCATCGACCAGTTGTCCAATTCGATCCTGAAGTGTTTTGCCGCTCATGTCGCGGTTATCCCATATGTTATGCCTGCGGTACGCTGCGCTGATTATCCCGAGAGCGCAACAGCCCCTTTTGCTGGCCCGCAAATGAGGAGCCAATGATGCTAATTGTTGTGATTAGTCTCACAAACGCAAGGGGATTCTGCATCTCGAGCCGTAAAAAGCAGCGGTTGGGCTTTTGAATCCTCGGTTTGGGATCTGGTAGTGGTAAACTGCTCCGCGCATTCACCCTAGACCAGACAAGAGGCAATCGCAGATGTTGGACGCTGGACGCTTGGCGTTGTTCAAACCCCTTGGCCTGCAAGCCTGGCAGCTCCGCCGTCCCGAGTTGATGCTGTTACAGGGGCAACTCCCTGTGGTCGAAGAGCGTCACGCCGATGGTTGGACGCTCTGGGTCCTGGGTGACAGCCCCTCATGGCTGGATGACTTCTGTAAGGTGCTGCCGCATCCGCCGCATGCGTGCCGCCGCTGGAGTTCCGGAGCCCAAGCGGTAGCCGGTGACGGGCTACTCATCCTCTCCTGCTCCGATGACGACTCATCCTGGGCGACGCAGCCTTTTGTGGTACAGCTGGACGCTCGTCAGGGCAAGCGGCAATTGTGGCTGCAACTCTGTGCCGCGGGGTGGCTGACCGAGGTGTCCGATGCTTGAGTTCCGCGCCTTGAGCCCGCTCGATGTGCCTAGCCTGCTGCCCCTGGAGCAACGCGCCCATGCTTATCCCTGGAGCGAGGCTGTTCTCGTTGCCAGCTTTGGCGAGCGCTATCGCAATGTCGGGGCCTGGGCAGAGGGCCGCTTGATCGGCTTTTACATCGCCGATTCATTGCTGGATGAGAGTACCTTGCACAATCTGTGCGTCGATCCTGACTATCAGGGGCGCGGTTGGGGGCGAGCTCTGCTGGCCCATTATCTGCGAGAAAGTGCCGCAACGGGATCTTCATGCTGGTGGCTGGAGGTTCGGCGCAGCAATCTACGGGCGCAAGGTCTTTATTTGCAGGCCGGATACCGGCAGGTTGGAATACGGAAAGGTTATTATCGTGCCGGGGCGGAGCAGGAAGATGCACTGGTGATGCAGCGCGGTACGCTGACGGCTTAAGCGATGACGCAACCTGCGCTCTGGGTCGAGGGATTTATCGGGGCTATGGTTGGGTATGGATTTGGGGATCGAGTGTGAGGGTGTCGGCGAAGATGAGCTGGGCGTGGTGGCTGCTGGGAGTGATGGTTTGTGCACCACTGGCCTCGGCGAGCGTCTACAAGTACGTCGATGAGCAGGGAACCCTGAGTTATACCGACGACCTGGCGCTGGCCGCTCCGTTCAAGCCGGAGGAGCTGGAGTACCTGGACCCGGACCCGGACAAGGTCAGACTGCGTTACACCGCCAACGGCAATCTATTTATCATCAATGAACTGCATGGCCCTGTGACTGTGACTCTGCAATTGAGCCAACAGGAGGGGGTGCAATCCAGCCGCGATCTGCGCAAGCCGATTGTGGTCGCCGCTCGCTCCGAGGAATTTGTCGATACCCTGCATTACAGCGGTCGCGGACAGCTGGAAATCAGCCAGCACTTCATCATTGGTATGCCATCGCTAGTGCAGGACTCTGAACTCCAGTTGCCGTTTCGCGGGCGTTTCCGAGTCTCGCAAGGGTTCGAGGGTAGCTACAGTCATCATCTGCCCGGTAATCGTTATGCCATTGATGTGCCGATGCCGGAAGGCACGCCGGTACTGGCCGCTCGCCAAGGCGTGGTATTGGATATGAAAATGGGGTTCACGGGGAACAGCCAGGACCCCCGTAGCCGGGCGCAGACCAATTACATTCGTCTCCTGCATCCAGATGGCACCATGACGGTCTACGCCCATCTGCGAACCGGAACCGCGCGGGTGACACCCGGACAGAGTGTTCAGGTCGGAGATATGCTGGCCGAGTCGGGGAATACGGGTTACAGCACGGCACCCCATCTGCATTTTGCGGTGCAACGCAACGATGGCCAGCGCCTGGTTTCCATTCCGTTTCACATTCGGGGTCAGGTACCGACTCAGGGAAATTGGCTGGGTGACTGAGTGGTTCGCAGCCAATTCGCCAACGCCTGCTGGAGATGTTCGACATCCAGTGGCAGAGGTGCCGTTTTCGGATCGGCTGCCAGGCTGAACGCGGTCAGCTCCCGGTTGAAATGCACGGTCTGATATCCAGAAACGGCGGCTTGTTCCAGAATCACGACCGGTAGCTCGGCTTCACCCGCGTATCGCGCAATCAACTCTGCCGTTGCGGCATCGGCATCCTGCTGCAACCGAATCAGTTGCCAACCTCCCAACTCCTGCATGAAGTGTGGATCTTGCCACAGACGCCGGTCGAGCTGGGCGCAGCGGGGACACGCCTCGCGCTGTTCCAGCCATAACAATCTGGGTTTGTCGTCTTGTTGTCCTCGATAGACCGCCTGTTGATAGCCTGTCGCGTTGTAGAGCCAACGGTTATGGGCCGGTTTGCCATCCAGCATGAAGAGTGCAGCGAGACAGGTGAACAGCACCAGGAGTGCACCTGCAAGTATGAATGCCATCGAGCGTGGAATGCTCTGCATGGTCGTTGTCCGTCAGCGGTTTCCAATGACTCACTATTCTGCGCTTCTGTGCCCGCTTTTTCAAAAAGCTAACGCCTGTACGCTAAAATATGGGAACCTAGCGCGCAAGGCCGGTCATTCGGGCCTGATTGGCCGTACAACTGTAAATAGATAGGTGAATCCTGATGCATGAGCTTCATTTGGTTCGAGTTTTTCGCGAGCGAATCGAGGGATTGAAGAGCAAAACCGCGCTGCGAGTCCAGCAGGATGGACAATGGCGTGACATGAGCTGGCAGGCCCTGGGCCACAGCATCGACTTTTTGGCTCAGGGGCTGATCCGCCTTGGTCTACAGCCCCAGCAGATGGTAGGGATCTTTTCCCGGAATATGCCGGAGTGGACGCAGGCCGATCTCGGCATCCTGGCGGCTCGCGGCGTGGTGGTGCCACTTTACCCTACCAATACCCTGGAGCAGACGCGTTACATACTGCGCGATGCCGGTATCCGCATCCTGTTTGTCGGCGAGCAGCCGCAATTTGATCTGGCCTTGCAACTGCTGGAAGCCGGTGAGCTGGACCACATCATCTGTTTCGATGCTCTGGTGGATTTGCGGCAGTGTCCGCAGGCGATGCATTTTGATGCCATGTTGCAGTTCGGCAACCACCAGGCTAGCGCGGCTGAGTTGTTGCAGCGTGCGGCTGATTACCGAATGGATGATCTGCTGACGCTGGTCTACACCTCGGGCACTACGGGTGAACCCAAAGGCGTGATGGTGGATTTCAGTAATCTGGCGGCTTTGCTGGTGATGCACGATCAGCGAGTTACGGTCGGTCATGACGATGTGTCGCTGGCGTTGCTGCCGCTGAGTCATGTCTATGAGCGCTACTGGAGTTATTACGTCCTGTATCGTGGGGCTGTGAACGTCTATATCCGCGATCCGCAAGCTGTGATGTCGGTGCTGCATGATGTGCGTCCGACTGTGATGTGTGCCGTGCCCCGAGTTTACGAAAAAGCCTACAACATCATTCATGGCAAGGCCGATAACGCCAATCCAGTACGCCGGGCCCTGTTCTATTGGGCCAAAGGTGTCGGACTCAAGGCGTTGGCGATGAAGGAGCGTGGGGAATCTCTCGGGCTCTGGCTGGGTTTACAGTTCAAGCTGGCCGATACATTGCTGTTCTCCACCTTGCGGCAGCGTTTCGGCGGGCGAGTCCGCTTCTTACCGGTCGGCGGTGCCCGTCTGGCGGATGAAATCAATTTGTTCTTCAATGCCGCCGGTTTGAACATCAAGTGCGGTTACGGCTTGACTGAGACCAGTGCCACTGTCTCTTGTCCTGAGCCCGACGATCTGGCGATCGGGACCATAGGTACACCACTCCAGGGGCTGGAAATTCGTCTGGGAGAGGATAAAGAAATCCAGGTCAAGGGACCGACCGTGATGCGTGGCTACTTCAATAAGCCTGAAGAGACCGCCAAGGTGTTTACGGCGGATGGTTTCTTCCGTACCGGTGATGCCGGGGATCTGGACGCCCAGGGGCGCTTGCTGTTTACCGAGCGGCTCAAGGAGCTGATGAAGACCTCGAACGGCAAGTATGTAGCCCCGCAGTTGGTGGAAGGAGCCCTGTCGCAGGATCGCTTCATCGAGCAGATTGCGGTAGTTGCCGATGCCCGACATTTTGTCTCGGCGCTGATCGTTCCCTGCATCGAGGCGGTAGAGGAGTACGCTCGCTCGATTGGCCTGAACTATCAGAACCAACTGGAGTTGTTACGCAATGGCAAGATCGTGGCGTTCTTCGAGACGCGGATCAACGAGTTACAGTCCGGGCTCGCCAAGTATGAGCAGGTGAAAAAATTTACCCTGCTGCCGCGCCCCTTCTCCATGGAGTTGGGGGAGCTGACTCCGACCCTGAAGCTGCGTCGCAAGGCCATCGAACAGGCATTTTGTGCCGAGATTGAGGCCATGTATCGCTAGTCATCCGAAGCGGTAATCCCAGTCATCAATCTGCCACAAGGCCAACCCCGCGGTTGGCCTTGTGGTATCCACCGGCGTGAGCACTCAGTGTGTTACGCGGATCAATTGCGCGGTATCAAAGCCCATCTGGTCAGCCTGGGTGAGTAGAGCGTCGTATGTAGCCTGGGGAATGGAGGGGGTGCGTGCCAGTATCCACAGGTAGTCGCGGTCCGGACCGCTGACCAGCGCGTACTGATAGTCCCGGTCCAGCACCAGAATGTTATAACCGCCATAGAAGGGGCCAAAGAAGCTGACTTTGAGGTGGCCCACATCGGGCTGTCCGACGAATTTGGCCGTGCCCTCGGCCTGCCGCCATTGCTGCTGTCGAGCATTAAAGCCGCGGTTGATGACCCGGACACTGCCATCGGCATTCAGACTGTATCGGGCTGTGACTTGTTGTAGATCCCGCTCGAACGAGTGGTCGAGACGGGCAATCTCATACCAGGTGCCGAGATAACGATCGACCTTGAAGTCACTGACGGGGGTCAGGCCATCGGGAGTGCCGACACATGCTGCCAGCAACATGGAGAACGCTAGGAGCCATAAACGCATAAATTCCTCGCGGACGCTTGGTGGAGGGTAGAGAGTAGCGCAACTTTTTAAGATCGCATTTGCCAAGATTCCCTTCCAGATAGAACAGAAAGTAGCAAATAGGGTGAATTTATTCTAACTCATGCTAGCCCAAGCATTTTTTTTCCCAAACAGACCGGCTACAGTGTGAGGCCCATTTTGTCGGTGGCACTACTGTAAGCCATCGGGGAAGGTAGGATCGCGCGGCACAGGCCCTCGAAGACCGGCAACAAGACCGGCAACAAGACCGGCTTTTCGGCATTGATGACCCGGAGCAGCACGACTGGTCTGGTGTCAAAAGAGGGTAAAATTTGTTACAAATCATGCCCCGTACTGCCTTTTACGTTAGCCGTGGGTGAGGTTTTTGTCCCCGCGCACGACTGTTACTCCCCCCAGTTGGAGTGACAGGTAACCGCGACCTTTATTCAATATCAGGGAATAGACATGCAGATTGGTATACCGAGAGAGAGTCTCGCCGGTGAAACTCGGGTGGCTGCCACCCCTGCCACCGTTGAGCAGCTGAAAAAGCTCGGCTTCGACGTGGCCGTCGAGTCTGGTGCCGGTGCTCTGGCCAGCTTTGATGATGCCGCCTTTGAAGCCGCTGGTGCTGTGGTGGTCGACTCCGCCACCCTGTGGCAATCCCCCCTCATCTATAAGGTGAACGCGCCAACGGATGCGGAGATCGCGCTGTTGCAAGATGGCACCACGCTCGTCAGTTTCGTTTGGCCCGCTCAGAATCCGGAACTGGTCGCCAAACTTTCTGCCAAGAAGATCAATATCCTGGCCATGGACATGGTGCCGCGTATCTCCCGGGCTCAGGCACTGGATGCGCTCTCTTCCATGGCCAATATCGGCGGTTATCGCGCCGTTGTCGAAGCTGCGCATGCCTTTGGCCGTTTCTTCACCGGGCAAATCACGGCTGCCGGCAAGGTTCCGCCAGCTAAAGTGCTGGTTATCGGTGCAGGTGTGGCAGGGCTGGCCGCTATCGGTGCCGCCGGTTCACTGGGCGCCATAGTTCGGGCATTCGATACCCGTCTGGAAGTGGCCGAGCAGATTGAGTCCATGGGTGGTTCCTTCCTGAAACTCGACTTCAGCAATGAGGAGGGTGGTTCCTCCGACGGTTATGCCAAGGTGATGTCGGAAGAGTTTATTGCCGCTGAAATGGCTCTGTTCGCCGAACAAGCCAAGGAAGTGGACATCATCATCACCACGGCGCTGATCCCTGGCCGTCCGGCACCCAAGCTCATCACCAAAGCGATGGTTGATAGCATGAAGCCGGGCTCGGTCATCGTCGATCTGGCTTCTGCCGCTGGTGGTAACTGTGAATACACCCAGCCGGGCGAGCTGATTACCACCGCCAGCGGTGTGAAGATCATCGGTTATACCGATCTGCCGGGCCGTTTGCCGACCCAGTCTTCCCAGCTGTATGCCACCAACTTGGTCAACCTGACCAAGCTGTTGTCCAAGGAAAAAGACGGCACCATCGATATCAACTTCGACGATGTGGTGCTGCGTACCATGAGCGTAGTGCGTGATGGCGAAGTGACCTTCCCGCCACCAGCCATCAGTGTCTCGGCCGCGCCGAAGAAGGAAACCGTCGCCGCGCCGGTGGCCAAGGAAGTCAAGAAGCCATCCAGCCTGAAGTATTGGCTGGCAGCCGCTGGCATCGCCGGTTTTGGCTGGGTTGGACATGTGGCTCCGCCGGAGTTTCTGTCGCATTTCACCGTGTTTGTGTTGGCCTGTGTGGTCGGTTACTACGTGGTGTGGAACGTCACCCATTCGCTGCATACGCCGCTGATGTCGGTCACCAATGCCATCTCCGGCATTATCGTGGTCGGTGCCTTGCTGCAGATCGGCGCGGGTTCTGGATTGATCGCGGCGCTGGCGTTTGTCGCCGTACTGATCGCGACCATCAACATAGTGGGTGGCTTCACTGTGACCCACCGTATGCTCAAGATGTTCCGTAAGGATTAAGGGGAAACACCATGTCTCAAGGATTGGCCACGGCATCCTATATTATTGCTGCCGTACTGTTCATCCTGAGCCTCGCGGGGCTCTCCAAGCAGGAAACTGCCAAATACGGTAACTGGTTCGGTATCGCGGGTATGGCCATTGCTCTGGTCGCGACCATCGCCAGCCCAAGTGTCAGCGGTGTGGTCTACATACTGATCGCCATGGCGATTGGCGGTGCAGTCGGCGCCCGTCTGGCGCTGAAAGTTGAAATGACCCAGATGCCGGAGTTGGTTGCCATTCTGCACAGCTTCGTGGGTCTGGCTGCTGTACTCGTAGGCTTCAACAGCTTCATCGAAGTGTTGCCGGCTGACGTCACGGCACAACTGGTACTGCCGTTATCCGGTAGCCCGGAAGAGATCCTGGCGGCTGCCCAGCAGGCCATCACTCAGCTGGCTAACCAGCAGGGTGGCCACGCCGGTCATCTCAATGGCGCCATGTTGAGTATCCACCTGACTGAGGTCTTCCTCGGAGTGTTTATCGGGGCCGTTACCTTCACTGGTTCTATCGTGGCGTTTGGCAAGCTGCGGGGCATCTTCAGCTCCAAGCCGTTGAACCTGCCCCACAAGCATAAGCTCAACCTGCTGGCGGGCCGTGGTTTCGTTCGCGCTGATGGTTTACTTCGTCAACGTTGGCGGCTCGACCTGGGCCATCCTGTTGATGACGCTGATTGCGCTGGCCTTCGGTTGGCATCTGGTCTCTTCCATCGGTGGCGCTGATATGCCGGTGGTGGTTTCCATGCTGAACTCCTACTCCGGTTGGGCGGCGGCGGCGGCAGGCTTCATGCTCTCCAATGACCTGCTGATCGTCACGGGTGCACTGGTGGGTTCCTCCGGTGCGATCCTCTCTTACATCATGTGTAAGGCGATGAACCGCTCCTTCATTTCAGTGATTGCCGGTGGTTTCGGGACCGATGGCGTCAGCTCCTCCTCCTCGGAAGAAGAGATGGGTGAATACCGCGAGATGAAGCCGGAAGATGTGGCCGATCTGCTGAAGAATTCCAGCTCTGTCATCATCACCCCCGGTTACGGCATGGCGGTGGCGCAGGCGCAGTATCCGGTGGCCGAGATCACCCACAAGCTGCGTGAGCGCGGCATCAAGGTACGCTTTGGTATTCACCCGGTGGCCGGTCGTCTGCCTGGTCATATGAACGTACTGCTGGCTGAGGCCAAGGTGCCTTACGATATCGTGCTGGAAATGGACGAAATCAACGAGGACTTTGCCGATACCGATACCGTGCTGGTTATTGGTGCCAATGACACTGTCAATCCGGCCGCGATGGAAGATCCGGGTAGCCCGATCGCCGGTATGCCGGTGCTGGAAGTGTGGAAGGCGCAGAATGTCATCGTCTTCAAGCGTTCCATGAATACCGGTTATGCCGGGGTGCAGAACCCGTTGTTCTTCAAGGAGAACTCCCACATGTGCTTTGGCGATGCCAAGGGTACAGTGGAGAACATTCTCAAGGCACTGTAATAGTCAGTGCGTCATAAAAAAGGGAGGCATCATGCCTCCCTTTCTATTGGCTCTGTCCCAGTTATGCGTTGCTCGGATCAAAACCCGTCATCAGGCTGGTAGGAGTCAGGACGAACACAGACACGCCGTGAATACATCCATGTAAGCTCGATGGCGCCTTTCCTGCCGCCAACGGTCTGCTTTTCGTCCACGACTCCATCACCGGTGATTAACAATACTTAATAGGTACATAGCCTCTTTATTGGGCTACGAACCGAGGTGAATCGGCCATTACTCGGCTTCTTCTTCCCAACCGTCTTTTACGCCAGTAACGGCATCACGGGTGCCATGCCCGATATCTCGAGTCACATCACGCGTGGTATGACCGATTTCGCGTGTTACATCCCGGGTGGTGTGGCCGATTGCTTTGCCTGCTGATTTCATATCGCTGCAACCATTGACACCCACCACGAGTAGCAGGGCTAGCAAAGACCATTTCATCATGGATCTATCTCCAGTTTTTCGTTCGTCCACGGTTCTCTATTTTCTGCTCCCGTTCTGACTTGCACAATAGTCTCTCCAGATTGGGGGATGAGGGTTACTGCAGATGCCCCAGCATCTGATGAACGTCATGGCTCATGATAGCCAGAAACGCCACCATACCCAGATAGACGCAACCATATTGTAGTTTTTGCTCGAGTGTCGCTTGATAGTAACCCTCCGGTCGCTGGGCGTGAGTCTGGCCGCGCAGCACCGACCAGGCTTGCGGGGCCGCCAGCAGAGCAACGAGCAACAACATGGGGCTGGGGCGATAAAAAAATAGCGCCAGCAGTACGGGGATACCGACCAACCACAGCTTGGGGGAGAGGATCGCCACGATCCGGCCACCATCAAACGGGCTGATGGGGATCAGGTTGAACAGATTCAGTAACAGACCTATGTAGGCCAGCGCCAGCCAGATATCTTGCCCGCCCTGGCGGCCGATGAAGTAACAGCCCAGAGCGGCCAAGCTGCCGAGCAGGGGACCGGCAAGACCGACATAGGCTTCGGTCTCGACATTCATCGGTTGTTCCTTGAGCTCGATCCAGGCTCCGACAAAGGGAATGAAGGTCGGTGCCCCGACCTTGAGTCCACGCTGTATGGCGGCGAGAAAATGGCCCATCTCATGAATCAACAGCAATGCCATGAAACCTGCCGCATAGGGCCAGCCGAAGAGTTGGGCGTAAATCACTAAAGAGAGCAACATGCTGCCCACGCTGAACAACACCTTGCCCAGCTTGCCAGCACCGAACAACAGCAACAGAGCCTTGATCACCGCATCATTCCTTCTTGCGTTTGAATAGTCGGCCGATCACAGTGGCGCCACCGGCCAGGGCGATCAGAAAGACCTTGGCAAACTTGAGGACGAAGGCGGCAGCCAGGGCGAAAAATCCGAGTTTCTTGGCGGCGACCCCGGCGACCAGTGCTGCTAGGCCATACTCCGCGACTTTATCGGTACTGGCCTCAAAGTCACTGTAATTCTTGCCGGCATCGAATTTTAGCGCCCCCATCAGCTGGCCGGCGACGGGTTTCAGTCGTTGGACGTTCTGTGCATCGGTGACCAGATTCATGCTGATGTAGCCTTCCCGTCCCAGTGCCAGGGTGTTGTAGTTGATGGTGTAGTTGGGATCTTCGGCCCCCTTTTCCCGCGCCGAGGCCGACCAGCGCAGGTGATGGTCACTGGCGGTGTAAAGCGGAACCTCGGCCCAGCCGACCACTTCGAGTTCGGCAATACCCCTTGCTTTACGTTCGGTGTTGGCGGCTTCAGTTCCTTCGCGCAGATTTGTGAGCATTTGGTCCGGGTCCCAGGATTTAGCGTCATCGTCCTTGATGTAGCCTGCGGGCTTATAGCTGACCAGTAACATCCACTGCTCTTCCTCACTGGTTGGGATCACCATGCCCTGAACCGTGTCATCGCCTTGCCCATCGAAAGACTTGAGCAGGCGCTGGGTTTGGGTCCGCGGTACATAAGCCATGCCGGCGGGCAATTGCAGGTGAGCCTGATCGGCGACCACAATGTCGGTTGGCCCCGAAATGGCGGCCAACATGGCGGCGCTATTAGCCGCATCAATTTCGGCTTGGGCCTGGACAACTGGATCTGTAGGCGTCTCGGCGTGTAGCTCACTCAATGGCAGGGCCCAGCAGAAAGAAATTAGCGCCAGAGTGCGCCAGGTGGTTGGTGACATAGTTCTTATCCTTGTAGAGGTGGCATGGCGGGGCTCATACCGCCGACTGGTACTATCCATTGGCTTTTCCACTGGACTATTTAGTCGTCGATTCGCGAGAGATGAACGATTGGCGAGGCGACGGAGCCTAGTTTGCCATGGATTCATATGAGCTGTTTATTTCTCTCGGTGAGCCAGCCGATCGTCGTCACTGTTTTTATTCACCTGCGAGTCAGTCGCTGCATGGATTTCACTCGGTTTGGTGGTTGGGGCAATGTATGATGGCGCGCCGTAAATCAATTTAAATCATGGAGTTCTCCGGATGCGCAGAATGGTTTTGCTCAAGGTGTTACTGGTCAGCCTGTTGCTTACCGGGTGTGTGGCTCCCTTACTGGCGGGCGCGCAGAGCCAACTGATGTGGGCCTTGCTCAAACCGCTGGTGGGTTTTGATCCGAACGAGGTCAACTTGTTTGAGCAGCCGCTGATCAAGGACCGGATGCAGCCGCTACTGGGTGATCATTATCAGACGGCGGTGACCTTGTTGAAGACGGCCGATGAGATCCAGCAAGAGGGGCCCTTATTCTATGTGTTATCCAATAATCCGGTGACGGGGCCACTGGCGGATAAGGCTGGTTTTGTCTGGAATTCGCAAACGAACCAGATGGCGGTATTGATGCAACAGCAGGGCAAGTCGGCGATTTTTAGTGAGCCTCTGGCCAATGGGGCCGCAGAGACTGCGGGTGTTGCCGCGGTGCCGACCTGGCCCAAGGCCATGCAGTCGTTGCTGGACCCTGCCGCATTGCAACAACAAGCAGCCGATCAGGTGGGCAAGGCGGTACAGACGCAACTGGACCAGGCGACGCCGCTTACCTCCGCAGTCTCGGCTGCTGAAGGGAAGTGAGTACTAGTCCAGAGATAGTTGCTCCTCATTCGAAGAGATTGAGATGTCTGGGGTTGCGGGCCTTTCATCGGGCTCGCTAAAGAGCCGGACTCGATTCCGTCCCTGGCTCTTGGCTTGATACATGGCTTGGTCCGCGCGAGAGAACAACTCGCAGACCTCGGTGATCGCCGAGGTGACCGAGCAGACACCTATACTGGCGGTCAGCGCTTGACTGTGTTGGTTGTCCAGCTCGAAGACGGTGGATTCGATGCTCTTGCGTAGCCCTTCGGCTACCAGGCCCGCTTTGTGGAGGGGAGTCTTGCGTAGCAAGATCAGGAACTCTTCGCCGCCGATCCGTGCCAGGGTGTCGGTATGCCGGGTTTTGTCCCGCAGTCGCTGGGCAAATTGTTTTAGCACCCGATCCCCCGCCGGGTGGCCCCAGTTGTCATTGACCGACTTGAAAAAGTCGATATCCAGCATGACCACACAAAATTCGTCGCCATACCGATGATAACGGGCCAATTCAGCCGTTAATTGCTCATCGAGATAGCGCAGATTATGCAAACCTGTGAGGGGGTCGGTTTCTGACATTCGGCGCAGTTGCGTTTCGGCCTCCTGCCGGGCGTTGATTTCATCTCTCAGTCTCCGGTTCAGACGGACATACCAGGCCGTTACTATGAGTAGTCCCATCGCCAGCAACGAGATACCGCCGATGATATAGAGGTAATCGGCGACAATATCCTGCAATCGATCTGCACTGTAGAGGAAATCATCCAGTTTCAGTGCGGCTGCTGTGCTCTGATCGAGTTGGAATTCGGCAATTCGCTGCCAACGCCACCGATTCATATGCCCGATATCAATCAAATCCGACTGCATGAGCCGGAGCATGGCATTCGCTTCAAATTGCAACTGGGCGACGGTTTTTTCCGGCGCATAGCGGTTGCGGATCAGGGTGATAGTTTCCGGGATATGGCTCATGGCATAGTTCCACCCCTTGAGCGAGGCTCGGCGAAAGGCCTGCACGCGGTCGGGATGTAGCAATAACTCTTTGCGCGAGGTAAAGAGCACATCGCCGTAGAAGTCGATGCCATAGGTTCGGGGATCGATGAGCTGGTAGGCGATGCCCTTTTGCTCCAGCTGATAGGGTTCATTGGTGACATAGGCATCGTAGGCGTCGACCCTGCCATCGATCAGGGGTTGGAGATCGAAACCGGTCTGAACCAGTTTCAATTGATCCAGCGCTATGCCCTCACCGAGAAAGGGAGCGAGTAGCTCAATACTTTCGCCGAGGGGGAAGGCCGTCATCAGGCGCTTGCCGACCAGATCATGGAGGTTGCGAATGTCCGGTCGATCCAGAACCAGCCAGCTGACGGCGGAATGTTGCAGTGTGGCGGCCAGTGCCACGATAGGTTTTCCCTGGGCGTAGTCGCGGACCAGCCCGGAATTGGAGATGCCATAGGTGGCGTCACCACTGAGCACAGCCTCAACGGGGGAGACGTAGTGACCGTTGTACCCATTCGGGCGCAGCGTAACATCCAGACCGGCATCCCGATAGAAGCCCTTTTCCAGGGCCATGTAATAGCCGGCGAATTGAAACTGATGGAGCCATTTCAGCTGCAATGTGACCGCATCGGCGGCGTGTAGCGGCAAACAAACCAGCCAGAGCAGGGTCACGAGTAGGATATGGGACTGGTTGTGCTTCACCATAGGGTCGATTTCGGCAGGTTGCTTTCATTCAAGGTACGCAATTTCACCGAATTCGCCACTCCTTCGGAAGGTAACGCTTCCAGATGAGAGATTATTTTTATGCGATCCGGGTGGGTACAGCTTTTACTCAAGCAAGATGTCATGGCAATGATGGGTTAGGGTAGCGACGCAAGGTGACAGGAAATGAGTGGTATGTGGACTAAATTGAATCTTTCGCGTCTGGCCCCAGGTCTAGCCGTCCTGCTCGCCTATCGTCGGGAGTGGTGGCGGAGTGACCTGCGCGCCGGGCTCTCGGTCGCTGCAGTGGCCTTGCCGGTGGCCATTGCCTATGCCGCCCTGGCCGGGGTGAGCCCGATGGCCGGGCTCTATTCCTGTATGTTGCCCATGTTGGTCTATGCCCTGTTTGGTTCATCCCGCCAGCTCATCGTGGGGCCGGATGCCGCCACTTGCGCTGTCATAGCGGCGGTCGTGACACCCTTGGCTGCCGGTGACCCAGCACGTCATTGGCAGCTAGTGGTCATGCTTACGCTGATGACCGGCATCTGGTGCCTGCTGGGTAGCCGCTTGCGCTTTGGTACCCTGGCCGATTTCCTTTCCCGGCCGATCCTGATGGGGCTGTTGAACGGGGTTGCGCTGACGATCATGGTAGGCCAGTTGGCTCGTATCCTAGGGTTCAGTTATGAGGATCGAGGCCTGATCGAGCGACTGGCGCATAGTCTGGATTATCTGGCCCAAACTCATCTGCCCACTCTGGGCATCAGTATGCTGACGCTGTTGGGTATGGTGCTGATCCGGCGGCTCCGCCCACAATGGCCTTCGACGCTAATGGCCATGGGGGGGTGTATGCTGCTCTCCTACATCCTCGATCTGAATCAGCATCAGGTATTGACGCTGGGCCCGCTGGCCAATGGTTTGCCAAGCATCCATTGGCTGGAGTTTCCCCCCTCATTACTTCGTGAACTGGTCCTGCCGGCATTGAACCTGGCGTTGGTCAGTTTTGTCAGCATGATGCTGACGGCGCGAAGTTTCGCCGCCAAGGGCGGCTATGAGATCGATGCGGATCAGGAGTTTCGCGCTCTGGGCTTGGCCAACATAGCGGCGGCGTTCTCGCAAGGTTTTGCCATCAGCGGGGCAGATTCACGGACCGCGGTGAATGATGCGGCTGGGGGTATGAGCCAGATGGTCTCTGTGGTGGCGGCCCTGGCCATTGGGGTCGTAACCTTTTTTCTGATGACTCCACTGCAATATATTCCATTGGCGACCTTGGGGGTGGTGTTGCTGGTTTCAGCGGCCAGCTTGACCGACTTGAGGGGGTTGTGGGCATTGCGCCGTAGCGATCCTGGCGCCTTTGTCCTGGCTTTGTTGACCTTCCTGGCCGTGCTGTTGGTCGGCGTGCTGCCCGGTATCGCCCTGGCGGTGTTATTCGGGCTGTTCCAGTTTTTACGCAGCATGATGCGGCCCAGCGATCAACTACTGGGAGTGGATGAGCAGGGCGTGGTGCATGCCCTGGGACACGGGGATCTGACCCACGCCATTCCCCATGTGGTGGTCTATCGGTTCAACGCTTCGCTAACCTACTTCAATGCGCCCTATTTTAAACGGAGGGTGCTGGACTCCCTGCATCAGGCGCCTCAGCCTCCGACCTTGATGATTGTGGATGCCGTTGCCTGCTTCTCTCATCTGGATATCAGTGTCATGTCGATGCTGGCCGAGCTGCAACGGGCCTTGCGCCAGCAAGGATGTCGTCTCTGGCTGGCAGGGCGACGCACGACGCTAACTCGTTGGTTACATTTGGCGGGGATTGAACAGGGGGATGAGGGGATACGTCTGTGCAGTGATCTCTACAGTGCGATCCGTCGCGTCGCCAATGAGCAGGCGATGAGCGAACTGGCACAGAAGGAGGAGGCAGGAGAATCCTCCCCCCTGTCTGCTGAGGCTTAGATGCCAACGACGAGAGGTGAAACGAGTGGTAAATCATCATGATAGCGTCGTGGACGGCCAGTAACCCATCGACGGCAAGCCAGCCGCAGATGGGCGGATCAGCGGTTACTCGCCGAGAGAGTAGGGCAGTTGCAGTAGCCGGAGTTGACTCTCGGTCTGTCCCTTGAAACGGAAGCTGGCATTGCTTTCGGTATCCAGCGGGAGTACGGCACTAATCAGCACCTGCTCATCCTGCTGCCAGCAGTCCAGCACCTGGCCGGAGCGCTTCCAGTTCGGGCCTAATTGCCTCTCCAGCGATTCACCAATCTGTACCGCATGTGGCGTGCTGCCGCAGAGCACAAACAGGCCGCGATTATTGGTGCCCCGGTATTTGGCGCGGGCTACGGTTTCCTGGCCCATGTAACATCCCTTACTGAAGCAGATCCCGTCCAGAGCCTGCAGATTCAGCATTTGCGGTATATATTCGCCCTGATGTACGGCACGCATATGAGGCAGCCCCGCCAGGATCTCCAAACCCCACCAGTTTATCTCGGCCTGCTGGGGGAGATGGGCGCCGAGCGGAGCGTGGCTGATCAGCAGCCAGCGATCCGGAGCTATGCGTACCGCCATGCCACCCGGCAATAAGCCAGTGTCGTCGAGTCGTGGGAATTGACCCTCTATCCAGGCGTCACTGTCGGTACCGGCGATGCCGGTGAGCGAGTATTCTGCACTGGCATCCTCGATCGTCACCTTGGAAAAGACACCATATTTTTTCAACTCCGGTAGCGAGCGCTCCAGCAAGCTGTGATCAGTTAACAGCAGCAGGGCCTCGTCGAGCACCAGCAAGCGAAATTCGCTCCACAATTTGCCCTTGGCATCGCAATGGGCGCCCAGACTCTGTTGGCCGGATTGTAGTGCCGAGACATCACAGGTGACCTGACTCTGCAGGTATTTGACGCGATCGGCTCCAGTTATCCGAATCACCGCCAGACGAGTCAACGGATAGCAGCTGGGTTCGGAGGGGAATAGCGAAGGCAGGGCAGAAGCATCGATCGTAACGGTCATCGGCAATTCCTGGTTGAGGCATCTTGTTTTTGTGACCCTCATGGTAATGATGGGAAAGCCATTTGTCAGCCGGAAAGCGACCTTGCTACCATGCGGGCTAACCGAATGGTTCAGGAGCTGCGGATGTTGGACAAAAAAGAGTGGGAACGTCTGCGCTGGCAGTGTCGTCGTGGCATGCTGGAGCTGGATGTGATCCTGCTGCCGTTTATGGAAGAGGATCTACCGTTGCTGGAGTCTCATATCCAGCAGGGCTTTGTTCGATTATTGGAGGCTTCAGATCTGGAGTTGTTTCGCTGGTTACTTCGCGGTGAACAACCGGTGGGGGCCGATGTGCGGGAATTGATCGAGGTGATCCGTGAACACCATCAGGCACGTCATCTCGGTTGAGCCCTCCCGACTGCACCAATTGATACTGCTGGTCGGCCATCTGTTGCTGGCCGCTCTGATGTGGGGGACCCTGCACGGACAATACTGGTTCTGGTGGCTATTGATCCTGATGGGCAGTTGTTGCTACGCCTTGCGGCGGTCGCGTCGGTGGCGCGGCATTCTGGAATTGGAAGGGGAGACATTCCGCTGGCAGGACCAGAGCTATCAGTTAGGTGCCGGTTCACGGATTGGCCCCGGCTTTCTATGGCTAGATTTAACTGGACCCTATGCCGTTCGGTTATGGATATTTGTCGATAGCGTCAATAGCACGGATTATCGACGCCTAGCGCGGCATGTTAATTTATTGGATGAGTCATAAACGTCCAGTTCTACCTCGCAAGCAATAGGTCGATGGATGAATATTTCAACAGTTTCCAATTCAACGTCGGATTATTTTATTTACACCTAGAGATCTGCTCTCCAGTTCCATATATATGCGTCGCGTCAATTGTGTATTTATGATGCATGATTTTTTATTTGGATTAATAGCCTGACAACTCTGTTTTCTCTTCTACTCTTTCTGGCGGGGATCAATTTTTTTATGTAATTCATTTCATACCATGAAGCGCTAATTTGCACAGGAGTAGCATTATGAGTCTGGCTTTAATCAGGGAACATGCCGACGTCAAGGAAGAATTCGACCGACTCAGCAAGATCCGGCAGGAACGTTTTATCTCTTCGATCGGTAATATGATTCATGAAATAAAAACATTTGCCGCGAATTATATGAAAGAGAATGATTTCCTGGTCTCGGATCATCAGGACAGCAAAACCATTACCGGAACCTACAAGGACGTGAAAATCTCGGTGAAATATCCGGATGTTGACGAACGCTCTCCTGATGCTCATAGCGTCTTTGAAGTCAGCCATAACCATAAGACCCTGATCGTTGGAGCATCACTCACTGCGGCTGCCGATTCCATATGTGGCGGGTTTATCTCCTATAGTTCCAAGGAGGATCGGTTGCGCAAGGAAATTGACAGTTTCAAGGCCCGGATCGAACGACTGACAGCTCTGGGGCTCCATGATATTAATGGCTCTTATGCCATGTGTCTGATCGAAAAAAGAAATGGCATCGTAGCCTATAAGCGGCATACCAACAGCATTGTCGATGTCATCGATGAAATTATCAGGTAACGGCAGCTGGTATCAGATGTTAAGCCTTATCTTTGTCATCGTTTAGTCTATGAACCAGAAAAAACAGAGGAGCTATGGCTCCTCTGTTTTTATTTCAAATACTGACCCGGTTGTTAGAAATTTTCCGGAAACAGTATGGTCGGCGTTGGATTGGGCAGTTGATCCGGATAATTCAGATTGTAATGCAGACCTCGTGACTCTTTGCGACCAATCGCAGAGTGAACGATCAACTCGGCAACTTGTAACAGATTGCGTAATTCCAGCAGATTATTCGACACCCGGAAATTGGTGTAATACTCCTGCACTTCCTGCTTGAGCAGATCGATGCGGCGTTTGGCGCGCGCCAGACGTTTATCGGTGCGGACTATGCCAACATAATCCCACATGAACAGGCGCAGCTCATGCCAGTTGTGCTGGATAACAACCTCTTCATCGGAGTCAATCACCTTGCTTTCGTCCCAGGCGGGTAGCGAGGGCGGCTCGCTACTCATGGGCAGGCGGGCCAGGATATCCTCAGCGGCAGCATGGGCAAACACCACACACTCCAGCAGGGAGTTAGAGGCCATGCGATTCGCGCCATGCAGACCCGTGTAAGAGACCTCGCCGATGGCATAAAGCCCCGGCACATCGGTCTGACCCTTGTGATCGATCATCACGCCACCACAGGTGTAGTGGGCGGCTGGCACCACAGGCATGGATTCGGTGGTGATATCGATGCCGATCGCCATGCAGCGTTCATAGATGGTGGGGAAATGCTTGATGATGAAGTCGGCCGGTTTGTGGCTGATATCCAGATACATGCAGTCTACGCCCAACCGTTTCATTTCGTAATCGATGGCACGGGCCACGATATCGCGGGGGGCCAGTTCACCTCTGGGGTCGAAATCGGTCATGAAGCGGGAGCCATCGGGGCGGCGCAGGTAGGCGCCTTCACCGCGCAGAGCTTCGGTGAGCAGGAAATTCCGATCCTCAGGGTGGAACAGGCTAGTAGGGTGGAACTGGTTGAATTCCATATTAGCTACCCGACAGCCGGCTCGCCAGGCCATGGCAATACCGTCTCCGGAGCTGACATCGGGGTTCGACGTGTATTGGTAGACCTTGGAGGCACCGCCGGTGGCGATGGCCACAAAGCGGGCTCGCACCACCTCAACCTCTTCCCGGTTGCGATTCCAGACATAGGCTCCCAGCACCCGGTTACCGGGTAGGCCCAGTTTGCGGGTCGTGATGAGATCGACCGCGTTAAAGCGCTCCATCAGCTGGATGTTCGGGTGGCTTCGCACCTGATCCACCAACGTGATCTGCACGGCCTTACCGGTGGCGTCGGCGGTATGAAAGATACGGCGGTGACTATGGCCGCCTTCCCGGGTCAGGTGGTAGGAGGGTTGACCATCTTCGGTTTTCGACTCCTCCTGATCGAAAGGGACGCCTTGCTGGATCAGCCATTCGATGCAACGCTTGGCATTGCTGGCGGTAAACTGGACCGCCTCCTGATCGCAGAGACCGGCTCCGGCGTTCAGGGTGTCGCTGACGTGGGATTCGATACTGTCCTTTTCATCGAAAACGGCAGCGATGCCTCCTTGGGCATAATAGGTGGCCCCTTCACTCAAGGGTCCCTTGCTCAATACCATCACCCGAACATGCTCAGCAAGACGCAATGCGAGGGAGAGGCCGGCGGCACCACTGCCAATGATAAGAACATCACAGCTGTATTCAACGTTCTGTTTCATAAGTATCATTGGCTCGGGTGGGAAAGGCTCATGTTAGCCCAATTTGCAGAGTCGATGCAGCCTGGATCACGTTTTTTTGCATAAGCGCGAACTTTTATAAAAACAGCCTGTCTGATTATATGCGCTTATTTCGAGCCGATGATGGCTACGACCTGATGGGGGTTTTCCGGCTCCAATGAGCGACCAGAACAGTATTGATCAGCAGTTGATTGAACGCATTCAGCGTGGCGATAAAAACGCCTTCAACCTTCTGGTAAAGAAGTACCAGCATAAGGTGGTCAGTCTGGTGTCGAGGTATGTGAATAATCCGGGCGATGTTCCAGATGTCGCACAGGAGGCTTTTATTAAGGCTTACCGTGCTATCCCGGATTTTCGCGGCGAGAGCGCCTTCTACACCTGGTTGTACCGGATCGCCGTCAATACGGCCAAAAATTACATCGTAGCTCAGGGGCGTCGCCCGCCCGATATGGATGTGGATAGTCAGGATGCGGAAACTTATGAAGGGGCTGAAAACCTGCATGAAGTGGCCAATCCGGAAAATCTGATGCTGTCGGCTGAAATTCGGCGTGAAGTCTCCAGAACACTGGAGAGCTTGCCGGAGGATTTGCGCACTGCCATAACCCTTCGTGAAATTGAAGGCCTGAGTTATGAAGAGATTGCAGAGGTCATGGATTGTCCGGTGGGTACCGTGCGTTCGCGGATCTTTCGGGCTCGTGAAGCAATCGACAAACGGATACAGCCCTTATTGCAACGCTAATAGGAGCAGGCAAATTGACTATGGCGAATAATGAACGGATTTCTGTGCTGATGGATGGCGAAGCTGCCGAGTCGAGTTGGCTTCAATCTGTCGCACAAGACCAAGAGCAGCAACAGACCTGGGCCCGCTATCATCTGGTCGGTGATGCCATGCGGGATGAATTACCTGCAATTCTGGATTTCGATTTGGCGGATCGTGTGGCGTTAGCGCTACAGGATGAACCGACAGTTTTGGCTCCGCGTCCTTCTTTGTGGCGGGATCGGGTTCAACCCGCCGCTGTCACTCTGCTCCGTTACGGTGGTCAGTTTGCCATTGCGGCCTCGGTTGCCGCTGTGTCGATTCTGGGTGTTCAGCAGTACCAGTTGGCTAACAACCCAGAACTGACTCCGACGCCGGTGTTGAATACCATACCAATTGGTGGTGTAGCGGCTCCGGTGAGCGTGAATTTTCAGACCAATCATCAGCCACTGGAACACATGCAGCAACCGGCTATGACCCAAAGCCAGCGTCAGGTTGAGCGTGAACGAATTGCAGCGTTTTTGCGTGATCACCAGTTGCAGCAGCGTCTGCATCAGGCTAATGAATAACTTAAAGAGACCTTCCTTGTGCGGCTGTTGACTCTTGTATTGCTTCTTGCCGCCCTCTTCTCCAATGCGCAGGCCTCGGTAGATACCCCATCTGCCGAGGCCTTGTTGCAACAGATGCAGCGGGCTTATCACCATTACAATTTCGAGCTCTCCCTCATCCGGGTGCGGCAGGGGACCATAGAGCCGCTGCGTTTTTCTCATGCGGTACTGGAGAAGAGTGAGCTGACCCATCTCATCTATCTCAACGGCAGACCCAGTGAATATCTCCGCAGAAATAAAGAGATCAGTTTCTTCGAAACGGGAACCACGCCCTATACGTTGACCGGGTCGAGAATGCCCGGCTTCTGGTCGACGGTGCTGGAAATGAATCTCGAGCGGATTCTGGAAAGCTATGATCCCGTGGTCACCGGGCGTAATCGGATCGCCGGGCTCCCGGTTCAAGTGGTCCGTTTGGCGCCCAAAGATCTGGCCAAGTATGGTTTTGTGCTGTGGTTGGAACAGAATTCGGGCCTGCTGCTGCGCCTGGATCTGATCGATGAGGGCGGCAATCTGGTTGAACAGTTCATGGGGGTGGATCTGCGCATCATGCCGGAACCGAGCAGTTGGCTGGCGGCCCTCGGCAAGGTCCAGCTTCCCCGGGCCGTGACGACGCAGCAAGCCTATGCGGAGCCCCAGACCGAACTGGGTTGGGCTCCTGGCTGGTTACCCAAAGGATTCAAGGTCATGTCCACCGATCGCCACCCACTGGTTGGCACCGAGGAGCAGGTGGACTACATGCTGGTCAGTGATGGCCTGGTGGATGTATCTATCTATCTGTCGGCGCCAGAGATAGGGATGGGGGATCAACTGGTCCGACAGGGCGCGACCAGCTTGCTCAGAATCTTGAATGATCATAAGGTTGAAGTGACAGTGGTGGGTGAAGTCCCTGCGCAGACGGCGCAGCGGATTGCCGAATCCCTGCATTCACTCGCCAAGGGGGTCAGACATGATTGAATCCATTGCTACTGTGGTGGCTGTTGGCGATACCTGGGCGCAGGTGGAGTGTCGGCGTAAGAGCGCCTGCGGCCATTGCCATCAACAGGAGAGCTGCGGCGTGGGGACTATCGCCAAGGCCATGCCGGGGCGGCCACAACTGTTGGAGATCATAGTGACCGCTCCCGTCCAGGTTGGGCAACAGGTCCGCATCGGCATTCCCGAGCGTAGTCTGTTGACCAGTGCCATGCTGGTGTATCTGGTGCCCCTACTGTTTTTGCTGCTGGGTTCCCTGGCGGGCAAGTTGGTCTCGGTGCACTGGCCGGTGGGTGAGGAGCCCTCTGAAATCGTGGGCGCCTTGTTCGGTGGTGCTCTGGGCTTCTGGCTAGCTCGACTCGGCGCCAAGCGTCTGGGCGGCAATTTTTACCGTCCTGTCATGCTGGGGTTGAACATTCCCGCACAGCAAACCGACTAAGCGATAGCCGTTACCCGGCTAATCCAGTAAAATCCCGCCTCTATGCGTCAGGTGACGCTTACCTATTGACTGAATAAGCCATGAAACAGATTCGAAATTTTTCCATTATTGCGCACATCGACCACGGTAAGTCGACCCTCTCCGACCGCCTGATCCAGATCTGCGGCGGTCTTTCCACTCGTGAAATGCAAGAGCAAGTGCTTGATTCTATGGATCTAGAGCGCGAGCGCGGCATCACTATCAAAGCACAGAGTGTGACCCTGAACTACCAGGCCAAAGACGGTCAAACCTACCAGCTGAACTTCATCGACACTCCGGGCCACGTCGACTTCTCCTATGAGGTCTCCCGCTCGCTGGCCGCCTGTGAAGGAGCCCTGCTGGTGGTGGACGCCGGTCAGGGGGTTGAGGCACAGACTCTGGCCAACTGCTATACGGCTCTGGAAATGAACCTGGAAGTGGTACCCGTGCTGAACAAGATCGACCTGCCCCAGGCCGAGCCGGAGCGGGTGGCGGAAGAAATTGAAGATATCGTCGGCATCGATGCCATGGATGCCGTGCGCTGCTCGGCCAAGACGGGTCTCGGTGTCGATGATGTGCTGGAAACCATAGTGCAGAAGATCCCGGCGCCGGAAGGTGATCCGGAGGCGCCACTGCAGGCGCTGATCATCGACTCCTGGTTCGATGACTATCTGGGTGTTGTCTCTTTGGTGCGGATCAAGAATGGTTCGCTGAAGAAGAATGACAAGATCAAGGTGATGAGTACCGGTCAGGTATGGGGTGTGGATCGCCTCGGCATCTCGACGCCCAAGCGCAAAGATACCGATGGACTGGGTTGTGGCGAGGTGGGTTGGGTCGTTTGCGGTATCAAGGACATTCACGGTGCGCCCGTGGGTGATACCCTGACCCATGCCAAGAACGGTGCCGACAAGGCGCTGCCGGGTTTCAAGAAGGTGAAGCCTCAGGTTTACGCTGGCCTGTTCCCCATCTCTTCGGAAGATTATGAGGCATTCCGTGATGCGCTGGACAAGCTGTCGCTGAATGATGCCTCCCTGTTCTTCGAGCCGGAAAGCTCGACGGCGCTGGGTTTTGGTTTCCGTTGTGGTTTCCTCGGCATGTTGCACATGGAGATCATTCAGGAGCGCCTGGAGCGGGAATACGATCTGGATCTGATCACCACGGCGCCGACTGTGGTCTATGAAATTGAACAGACCGATGGCACCACCATCCACATCGACAGCCCGTCGGCATTGCCGGCGATCAACAACATAGTCGCTGTGCGTGAGCCGATTGCCGAATGTCATATTCTGGTACCGTCTGAATACCTGGGTAACGTCATCACCCTGTGTATCGAGAAGCGGGGCGTGCAGACCAACATGGTCTACCACGGCAATCAGGTGGCGTTGACGTATGAGATCCCGATGGCGGAAGTGGTGCTCGATTTCTTCGATCGCCTGAAATCCACCAGCCGCGGCTATGCGTCGCTGGATTACGGCTTCAAGCGTTTTGAAACCGCCGACATGGTGCGACTGGATATTTTGATCAATGGTGAACGGGTCGATGCGCTAGCCATTATCACCCACAAGGACAACGCCCAGTTCCGTGGTCGTCAACTGGTGGAGAAGATGCGTGAGCTGATCCCGCGCCAGATGTTCGATATCGCCATCCAGGCCGCGATTGGTAACCATGTGATTGCCCGTAGCACCGTCAAAGCGATGCGCAAGGACGTACTGGCCAAGTGTTATGGCGGTGACGTCAGCCGGAAGAAGAAACTGCTGAACAAGCAAAAAGAAGGTAAAAAGCGGATGAAGTCCGTGGGGCGCGTGGATGTGCCACAAGAGGCCTTCCTCGCCATTCTGCATGTCGGTAAGGATAGTTAATTGATGGCCAATACCTTTTCTCTGTTACTGATTGGCGCCACCCTGCTCACCGGGCTGGTCTGGTTGCTGGATCGCTTCGTGCTGCTGCGGTGGCGTCAGCAAAAAGTGCTGAAGGCCGAGGCCGCCACCGGCAAGGCACTGGATGCGGGCACCATAGAAACGCTGATGCGTGAGCCGGGTTGGGTGGAGCAGTGTAAGGGCGTGTTTCCGGTCATTGCCGTCGTTCTGGTGCTGCGCTCCTTTCTGTTTGAGCCCTTCCAGATCCCGTCAGGCTCCATGATGCCAACCCTGTTAGTGGGCGATTTCATTCTGGTGCAGAAGTTCGCCTATGGCATCAAGGAACCCCTCAACAACCGGACTCTCATCGAGACCGGGCACCCGAAACGGGGTGATGTGGTGGTGTTCAAGTATCCCGAAGAGCCAACGATTGACTACATCAAGCGGGTGGTCGGTTTACCGGGCGATCGCATCATCTATCGTAACAAACAGCTGTTTATCCAGCCTGCCTGTCCGTCGGGTCAGGCTTGCCCTGCTATCGCCAAGGTCGAGCAGACGTTCCTCAATAGCGGTGATTTTCTGCAGGCCGGTGTCCCACTGGAGCGCTATCAGGAACAGTTGGGTACCGTCAGCCACAAGATCCTGAAAAATCCGGAACAGCCGGATTATGTGCCCATGTATTTCCATCAGGCCGGAAACCAGGCGGATGAGTGGGTGGTGCCGGAAGGCCATTATTTCGCCATGGGCGACAACCGGGATAACAGCAAGGACAGCCGGTTCTGGGGGTTTGTGCCGGAGCGCAATCTGGTGGGTAAGGCGGTCTTGATCTGGATTAGCTTCGAATTCGATCGTGACCCGAGTTCACCCATTCCGGGCTGGGTCCCGACTGGGGTTCGCTTCAATCGTGTAGGTGGCATTCAGTGATGGACAAGCTGAAACGGTTGGAACGCAAGCTGGGGCACAGCTTCGTCGATGCGGATCTGCTCAAACGCGCCATCACCCACCGCAGTGCCGCGTCCCGGCATAACGAGCGGCTGGAGTTTCTGGGCGATTCGATCCTGAGTCTGGTGATCGCCGAAGCCTTGTATCATGGCTTTCCGGATATCAGCGAAGGTGATATGAGCCGGATGCGCGCCACTCTGGTGCGCGAGAAGACCCTCGCCGAACTGGGCCCGGGAATTCGAGCTGGGTGAGTACCTGATCCTGGGCCCGGGTGAGCTCAAGAGCGGGGGCTTTCGTCGCGAGTCGATCCTGGCCGATACCGTCGAGGCGCTCATCGGTGCCATCTACCTGGATGTCGGCATGGAGCCGGTGCGTCAGTTGTTGTTGACCTGGTACGCATCTCGACTCGAGGAGATCCGTCCCGGTGCTGACCAGAAAGATCCGAAAACACGTCTGCAGGAGCTATTGCAGGGTAAGCGTAAACCGCTGCCCAGCTACGTGGTCATCAAGGTCAAGGGAGAGGCCCATAATCAGGAGTTCACCGTACAGTGCGAGATCGAGGGCGTCGACGCCACCGTGATCGGCGTGGGCTCCAGTCGTCGTAAAGCCGAACAGGCTGCGGCCGAAAGTGCCCTGGAGCAATTCAAATGACAGAGCAGACCCATTGCGGTTTTATCGCCATCGTTGGCCGTCCCAACGTTGGTAAATCCACCCTCTTGAACCAGATCTTGGGACAAAAGGTCAGCATTACCTCGAAGAAGCCGCAGACAACCCGTCACCGCATTCTGGGCATTGATACCGAGGGCGCCTATCAGACCATCTACGTCGATACCCCAGGTCTGCACCAGGAAGAAAAACGCGCCATCAACCGTCTGATGAACCGCGCCGCCACCAGCTCAATCGGCGATGTGGAGATGGTGCTGTTTGTGGTTGAAGGCACTCGCTGGACGTCCGATGACGAGCATGTATTGAGCAAGCTTCAGCATCTGCGCTGTCCTGTGGTGCTGGCCATCAACAAGATTGATTTGATCGAGGACAAAGAAGCGCTGCTGCCGCACATCCAGATGTTGTCCCAGAAGATGAACTTTGCCGATGTGTTGCCTCTCTCCGCCGAGAAGGGGACCAATGTCGACAAGATCCGCTCCATGGCGCGCGCCCTGTTGCCGGTCGGCGAGCATCATTTCCCGGATGATTACATCACGGATCGCAGCTCCCGCTTCATGGCCTCGGAAATCATTCGCGAGAAGCTGATGCGTTTTCTCGGTGAGGAATTACCCTATTCGGTCACGGTCGAAATCGAACGCTTCAAAGTGGAAGCCGACGGTCTGTTCCATATCAATGGCCTGATCCTGGTTGAACGGGATGGTCAGAAGAAAATGGTCATCGGCAACAAGGGTGAGAAGCTCAAAACCATAGGCACCGAGGCCCGGATGGATATGGAACGGTTGTTCGAGACCCGTGTGTTCCTCGAATTGTGGGTCAAAGTCAAATCCGGTTGGGCTGATGACGAGCGCGCCCTGCGCAGTCTCGGTTACGGCGACGACTAGGGAAGGCACCATGGAGCGGCAGCTGGCGTTTGTGTTGCATACTCGCCCCTATCGGGAGAGTAGCCAGCTGGTCGAGTTGTTCTGTGCCGGAGTGGGCCGCCAGACCCTGGTGGCCCGAGGTTCCCGCAGTGCGCGCTCACCGCTCAAGGCATTATTGCAACCCTTCACCCCCCTTTCGGTCAGCTGGCGCGGAAAGGGCGAGCTCAAGAGCCTGGAACACCTGGAAGTGGAGGGGCCTCCGCTGCGACTGCGGGATGTCTCTCTCTACAGCGGCCTCTATCTGAATGAACTGCTCTACTACCTGCTGGAGCGGCAAACCCCCTATCACGAACTCTTCGATTACTACCGGCAAACCCTGCAACTGTTGAATGTTGGCGGCTCGCCGGAGCCCGTGTTACGACAATTTGAGCTGCTGTTGCTGGAGGCGTTGGGTTATGGCCTCGATTTTTCTTGCGATGCCCTGAGTGGCTTGCCCATTGAGCCGCAGCAGCAGTATCTGTATCGTGCGGAATACGGTTTTGTGCTGGCACCAGGGAGTGGGTCAGGCATAGATCGTTACGAAGGGCGCCATCTGGTGGCGATGGGCGAAGGTCGACTGGTCAATGCCGATGAATTGCTGGCGGCCAAGCGCTTTTGTCGTCAGGCCCTCAAACCCTATCTGGGTAACCGGCCCCTGAAGAGCCGGGAACTATTCCAACATCTTTCAGCGAGGAAAATGCAGTGAGCGAGATTTTTCTGGGTGTGAACATCGACCATGTGGCCACGTTGCGCAATGCCCGGGGCACCAGCTATCCGGACCCGGTTTTGGCCGCAGCCCTGGCCGAACAAGCCGGAGCCGATGGCATTACCGTGCATCTGCGCGAGGATCGCCGCCATATCACGGATCGGGATGTGGAGATCCTGCGGCAGACATTGCAAACCCGCATGAATCTGGAGATGGCGGTTACCGAGGAGATGGTCGATATCGCTTGTCGCGTGAAGCCGCACTTCGTCTGTCTGGTACCGGAGAAGCGGACTGAAGTGACCACCGAGGGTGGGCTGGATGTAGCCGGTCAGCCAGAGAAGGTGGCCGCAGCGATCGCCCGGCTGGCGGCGGTAGGTACTCAGGTTTCGCTGTTTATCGATGCCGACAGGTTGCAGATCGATGCGGCCGTTGCCGTGGGGGCGCCCTATATCGAGATCCACACCGGCCGTTATGCCGATGCCACCACGCAAGCCGAACAGCTCGAAGAGCTGGCGCGTATTCAGGATGCCGCCCGCTACGCCCACGGCTTGGGACTCAAGGTCAATGCTGGTCATGGTCTGCACTACCATAACGTCAAAGCCATAGCCGCCATTCCGGAGATGGAAGAGCTCAACATCGGTCATGCCATCATTGGCCGCGCCGTGTTCGAAGGCTTGCCAGCCGCCGTGGCCGAGATGAAACGGCTGATGATCGAGGCCCGACAAGGCCGGTAATGGCCCTGTCGCGTTACAACAAAGGCAGCCCGCAGGCTGCCTTTTGTTTGGGCGAGTGGCAATGATTGGTTGGAGCTAGGGCTCTTAATCGGCAACCGTGAGCTGTTGCTGGATCTGCAGTAATAGATCGTTCAACTCCAGCAGTTCCGGCTCCAGCGTTTCCGCGGTTTCACCGCGGCGTAGCGCGCTTTCCAGTTGATGGCACAGCGCCTGCAGGGCGGGCATGCCGCAGTAGGCGGCGCCACCGGCCAGTTTGTGAATACCGGCCAGCAGACTATCGGCGGGCTTGTCATTAGCCTGAGCCAGCAGACTCAAGGTTTCGGGCAGGCTGGCCAGTAACAGCGCGAGCATCTCCTGCGCCAGTGCGGGCTTGCCTGCTGCCTGGCGCAATGCCAGTTCCGGATCGTACAGGAGCGAGAGTGACGGCAGGCCATTCGGCGCCGTGGGTAAGGGGTTGGATGCTGTGGCACCCGGTCGGCTGCCGGATGCACCCTGCTCACCCGGTGCGAGCTCACGGTTGGTGCTGGAGTCTGGTCCCGTCTGGGTAAAAAGCACCAATAGTCTCTCCAGCTGGGCTTCATCTATGGGTTTGGCCAGATACTCATCCATGCCCTGCTCCATCAGTCGCTCCCGTTCGCCGGGGATGGCATGGGCGGTGACCGCTATGATGGGGGTCTGCTGATTGCAGCCTTCGCTACGGATGCCTTGAGCTGCGCTGATCCCGTCGAGAACCGGCATCTGGATATCCATGAAGATCAGATCGAACTCCAGGCGCTGGGCAAGTTCGACCGCCTGGCGCCCGTTCTGACAGGAGTGAACCTCGCTGACCAGGTCGCCGAGCATGGCGGTGATGAGTTTCAGGTTGGCCGGATTGTCATCTACCGCCAGGACGCTCAGTGTCAGCTTGGGTTTGGCCAGCAGCGGGACCGGATGGCTGGGGGTAAAGCTTTGCGGTGATAACAGGGCCGCGAGCAACTTGCTGTGAGGAACCGGTTTACTCAGGCAGTAGTTAGCTCCCATGCCCAGCAGTGCTTCCTGCAGCTTGGGGTCGTGGGAGTTGAGCATGAATACCAGACGATCATACTGGCAGGGTAACTGTTCGAGTTGTCGGTGAATGGCGGGCAGATCTGGGGTCGAGGAGAGCCCCATCAGCAAGGTGGTAAAGTGGCGCTGACGCAGGGATTCAACCTCCAGCAAACTGGCGGCGTTGGAGACCCGCATCTTCCACTCCTGCAACTGGGCTTCACAGGCGACGCGCGCCCAGGGGTCCGATTCGATCAGCAGTATGGGTTCATCTTGCAGGGATTTATGCAGCAGGCTCTCCTCCTGCGGCAAACCGGCCAGACGCATGCCCAGCGTGATGGTAAACAGGGAGCCCTGTTCCAGCGTCGAGTCGACGTCGATCGTGCCGCCCATCTGCAGCAGCAGCTTCTGGGTTATCACCAGTCCCAACCCGGTGCCGCCGTAGCGACGGGAGATGGAGGTGTCCGCCTGATTGAATGGCTGGAATAGCTGGCGTTGCTGCTGCTGGCTCATGCCGATGCCGGTATCGCGGATCTGGATCAACAGGGGCACCTGATTGTGTTCGACCATCTTCTGCAGGCTGATGGTGACATCTATGTTGCCCCGCTCGGTGAATTTGATGGCATTGCCGGTCAGATTGGTCAGCACCTGTTGCAATCGTAGCGGATCGCCGGAGAGCAGGTCCGGCACTTCGCCCTGGACGCGCAGCGAGAGTTCGAGCCCCTTGTCGTGGGCGCTGGGGGCCAGCAGGGTCATGGTTTCATTCACCACATCCCGCAGGCTGAAGGGGATCTGCTCCAGCGACAGCTTGCCTGCCTCCAGTTTGGAGAAGTCGAGAATGTCGTTGATGATGTTCAGCAGGTTCTTGGCGGACTTCTCGATGGTGCCCAGATAGTCGCTCTGGTTGCTATTGAGCGGCGTCTTGAATAATTGTTTGGCAAAACCTATGACCCCATTGAGCGGGGTGCGCAGCTCGTGGGACATGTTGGCCAGAAACTCCGACTTGACCCGGGCCGCTTCCTGGGCCCGTTTCTTGGCCATATCCAGCTCGACGTTCTGGATCTCGATCTGCTCCAGGGTTTCGCGCAGATCCGAGGTGGCTTGGTCGATGTTCATCTGCATCTCGTTATGGTACTCGGCAATCGCCTTGGCCATGGCGTTGATGCCGTTCTTCAACATGTCGAGCTCACCCTGCATGTGTCCGCGCACCCGGGTATCGAGGCGCCCTTCGCGGATCTGATACACGGCGCGAACCATGCGGTTGATGGGGTCTATGACCACATTCACCAGATTGAGGCCAAAATAGAGGCTGAGGACCAGGCTGGCCAGCACCACCAGGATCGCCAGTGCCCCGTCCCGGTATTGGATGATGGTGGCGCGATCGGTATTCATCTGGATGGCGAGGTAGCCCACCACGGCTTGCGGTTTGCTCTCCAACAGCTCGGTGGCGCTCAGGGTCACCTCTTCGAGGATAGGCGTGCGCAGGATAATGTAGTCATCCTTGTACTCCACCGAGGTCAACTCCGGGATGCTGGCGCCTTGAGGCAGCCGCAGCATGTTCAGCTCCCGATGAAAATTGGAGGTCACAAACAGCTGATTGTCTTTGGTAAAGACGGCGATGGATTTGATAAATGAGGAGTTTTTGCGATGGGTCAGGCCAAGCAGGCGTTTGAGCAGCTCACGGCTGTTCTGCTTCATGCCATATTCACTAGCAATGGCCAACGGCTCTATGACGCTGATGCCCTGCTCTATGATGTACTCTTCGAGCTGCTGGTGCCGGTGGAACGTGAAGTAGCCGGCAAGCAGGCTACCTATGATCAGGGTCGGCAGTATGGTGAATGCCAGCACCCGCGCGCGGAGGCCATATTTGGTCATAGTCGGGTTCTTGTGGGACAATGAGGGACCTAAAGCGCGAGCAATCATGACATAGCCATTCCGAGGCACCAAGCATTATGGCCCAGTTTTTCAAGCCCCAGCCCAAACCGAAACAAACCTTGACCCTGGAACTGGCGATCGACCGCCTGGATCTGCACTGTGTCGGCATCGGCCGCCATCAAGGCAAGACCATCTTTGTCGAGGGGGCCATGCCGGGCGAGCTGATCAAGGCGCGGCTGACCGAAGATAAGAAACAGCACGGCTTTGCCCAGCTCCAGAAGATCCTGACGCCATCCCCTCAGCGACAGACGCCTTTCTGCCCTCACTATGCCGAGTGTGGTGGTTGCAGTACCCAGCATCTCCCCCTGAGTTTGCAACATGAAACCAAGGTTAGCGGTGTGCAGAGCCTGTTCAGTCGGTTGGCCGGTTACACCCTGGGAGAGCCGGAATTTATCATCAGCTCCGGTGATCAGGAATATCGCCGTGTCTGTCGTCTGGCCATCAAATATGACAAGAAAGCACGCCGGGCCCAGGTCGGCTTTCGTCGTCGACTGAGTCATGACTTGGTAGAAGTCAGCGGCTGCCCTGTGTTAGTTTCATCGCTCTCGGTGCTGATAGAGCCTCTGCGAGTACTCTGTAACCAATTGAAATCGTTCCGTGATTTAGGCCATATCGAACTCTGTGAAGCCGATAACGGCCCGCTGATGTTGCTGCGGCATAATGGTCAGCCGGGAGAAGGCGACCTGGCATTGCTACGGGAATTTGCGGCCGAACATCAACTGGCGTGCTACCTGCAGTGCGACTCACATCCCCTGCCGCTGACTTCTCGCGAGGCACCTTTTTATCGGCTGGGCGAGCTGAGTATCGGGTTCCTGCCTGGTGACTTCTTGCAGGTCAATCGCACCATCAACGAGCAGATGGTGGACAAGGTGCTGGACTGGCTGGCGCCCGAGGCCAACGACAAGGTGCTGGACCTATTCTGCGGTCTGGGCAATTTCACCCTGCCTCTGGCTGCACGGGCCAAGGAAGTGGTCGGGGTGGAAGGGGTGATTGAGATGGTGCATCGTGCCCGGGAAAATGCCGAGCGCAATGGCCTGAGCAACGTCCGTTTCTTCCAGAGCAATCTGGATGAGCCTTTTATCCATGCACCCTGGGCCAAGGAGCCCTTCAGTCTGGTGGTGCTGGACCCGGCGCGACCAGGGGCGGCAGGCTCCATGCCGCATCTGTTAAAGTTGGCGCCCAAGCGTCTTGTGTATGTTTCTTGCAATCCGGTGACTGCGGCGCGGGATTGCCAGCGATTGCATGCGGAAGGATACCGTCTGACCCGCTGGGGATTATTCGATATGTTCCCGCATACCGGTCATGTCGAGACCATACTGTTGTTCGAACAGCACGCATAGAGCACGAAAAATAAGGATCAATGCCCATGGTTGCGGTACGGGATACACACCTGAAGACGGGTTTCAATTTGCAGGAGTGGACAGAGACTCTGCCCTTGGCTGCAGAGGAACGGGATACATTGCATTCGGTGTTCGCCTATTGTCAGACTCGCCTGGGCGAGACCGACAGCGAGGCTATCCGCCTGGCCAGCCGCAGTGCGGAGATGGTCGGTATCCTGCTGACCCTGCACATGGACATGGAAACCCTGCGTGCGGCGATCCTTTATCCCCATGTTGAGGCCAAACACCTGACCCTGGAGCAAGCGGAAGAGGACTTCGGTCCGACGATTGCTCGCTTGCTCAAAGGGGTCATCGACATGGAGGCCATCCGCTTCCTGCAGAGTCTGAACTCGGGTGACGTCTCCGATACCCAGATCGACAACGTGCGCCGCATGTTGCTGGCCATGGTCGAAGACGTGCGTGCCGTAGTGATCAAGCTGGCGGAGCGGATTGCCTGCCTGCGTGAAGTGAAAAATGCCGATGAAGAGACCCGGGTGCTGGTGGCCAAGGAGATCACCAACATCTATGCGCCCCTGGCCAACCGTCTCGGCATCGGTCAGCTGAAGTGGGAGCTGGAAGATCTCTCCTTCCGGTATCTGCACCCGGATACCTACAAACAGATAGCCAAGCTGCTGGACGAGAAGCGGCTGGATCGGGAACGCTACATTCATCGTTTCGTCGAAGAGCTGAAGCAGGCGCTGCAACTGGCCGGTGTTCAGGCCGATGTGTATGGCCGCCCCAAACATATCTACAGCATCTGGCGCAAGATGCAGAAGAAGCAACTGAGCTTCTCCGATCTCTATGATGTGCGCGCGGTCCGGGTCATCGCCCATCGTCTGCAGGATTGTTACGCCGCCCTCGGTATAGTTCATACGCAATGGCACCATATTCCGCGTGAGTTTGACGACTATGTCGCCAATCCCAAGCCCAATGGTTATCAGTCCATCCATACCGTCGTCCTCGGGCCGGAAGGCAAGACGGTCGAGATCCAGATCCGTACCGAACAGATGCACCAAGATGCCGAACTGGGGATCGCCGCGCACTGGAAGTACAAGGAGGGTGGCGTCCAGGGCCGGGACTCCGGTTACGAAGAGCGGATTGCCTGGCTGCGGAAACTGCTGGCCTGGCAGGAAGACATGGTCGAGTCCGGCTCTCTGGTCGACGAGTTGCGGACTCAGGTGTTCGAGGATCGGGTGTATGTCTTCACGCCCAAGGGGGACGTGGTGGACTTGCCGGTTGGCGCGACCCCTCTGGACTTTGCCTATCAGGTTCACAGCATGGTGGGTCACCGCTGCATTGGCGCCAAGATCGATGGGCGCATAGTGCCCTTTACCTATGCCCTGCAGACCGGGGATCAGATCGAGATCATTACCCAGAAAGAGCCAAATCCCAGCCGTGACTGGATGAACCCGAATACCGGCTTTCTGCGCACCAGCCGCGCCCGCGCCAAGGTGACCTCCTGGTTCCGCAAGGTGGATCGGGACAAGAACATACTGGCGGGCAAGGAGTCGCTGGAAAAGGAGATGGAGCGGCATGGCTTCCACCTGAGCAAGGAAGCCCAGGCGCAGATGTTGCGGGAGGTCTATTCCCGCTACAACGTTCATGACCACGAGGATCTGCTGGCCGGACTTGGCGCGGGCGATATTCGCATCAATCAACTGATGAACTTCTTCGAGGGCAAGCTCAACAAGCCGAGCGTCGAAGAGGAAGAGAAGAAACTGCTGGCTCAGTTGGAGCAGAAGAGCCAAAACCGGGTCCAGAGTCAGCCCAAGGGACACATAGTGGTTCAGGGGGTTGGCAACCTGATGACTCACATCGCGCGCTGCTGTCAACCGATCCCGGGGGACGGCATCATAGGTTTTATTACCCAGGGGCGCGGGATCTCGGTACACCGGGAAGATTGCGAACAGCTCAAGGAGCTGATGCGACGCAATCCGGAGCGGATGATCGAGGCGGTATGGGGCGAGAGCTACTCCGGCGGCTATACCCTGACGGCCCGTATCACGGCCAATGACAGATCCGGCTTGTTGCGGGATATCACCACCATCATCGCCAACGAGAAAATCAATGTGCTGGGTATGCGTTCGCGCTCCAACATCAAGACGCAGATTGCCGATATCGATATCGATATGGAGATCTACAACATCGAATCCCTCAATCGCATGTTGTCGAAAATCAACCAGATGAATGATGTCGTCAGTGCCAAACGGCTATAGACACGGCCATTTACCCATCAGGGGCTAAGGCCCCTTTTCCTGCTAATGGATGTCATTATGAGTCAACCCCGTTATCAACTCGATGATCTGCTGGCCATCATGTCGCGCTTGCGTGATCCAGACTCAGGTTGCCCCTGGGATAAGAAACAGACCTTCGCCAGCATAGTGCCCTACACGCTGGAAGAGGCCTATGAGGTAGCCGACAGCATAGAGCGGCATGATCTGGATGCGTTGAAAGGCGAGCTGGGGGATCTGCTGTTTCAGGTGATCTTCTACTGTCAGTTGGCCAGTGAACAGGGGCTGTTCGGTTTTGAAGGGGTGGTGGATGTGGTCTGCGAGAAACTGATCCGGCGCCATCCCCACGTCTTTGCCGAGGCGCAGTTTGCCGATACCCAGGCGGTGAATGCCAATTGGGAAGCGGAAAAGGCCAAGGAACGCCAGCAGAAGGATGCCAGTGCTATCAGTGCGCTGGATGATATTCCTCTGGCGTTGCCAGCGCTCAGCCGGGCCAACAAAATTCAGAAACGCTGTGCGGCGGTCGGCTTTGACTGGGATACGCTCGGCCCTGTGGTTGCCAAGGTGCATGAAGAGATCGATGAGGTGATGCACGAAGTGTTGCAGGTGGAAAGGGATGAGGCGCGGATTGCCGATGAACTGGGCGATCTGCTGTTTGCCACCGTCAATCTGGTGCGTCATCTGAAAAAAGATCCGGAGCAGGTACTGCGTCAGGCCAATGCCAAATTTGAGCGACGTTTTCGTGGCGTGGAGGCGATTATTCAGGCTGGCGGTCAAAGTTTGCGCGATGTCACACTCCTTGAGATGGAAGAAGCATGGCAAACCGTCAAACAATCGGAACAAAGTTGATGTAACGCAAATCCTTGAACGCGGATGATTGCTAAATTTTTGTGCGTTGTTAGGGAGTGGTGCCTTTGCTATACTATGACCCCGTCTGATACGTCTCCAACACGCACCCGTGTAATTCCTAAACATCTTCAGGTTCAGCATGACGACTAAATATATTTTCGTGACAGGCGGGGTGGTTTCATCCTTAGGCAAGGGCATTGCGGCAGCCTCTTTGGCCGCTATTCTGGAAGCCCGTGGCCTCAAGGTTACCATCATGAAACTGGATCCCTACATCAACGTAGATCCAGGCACCATGAGTCCGATCCAGCACGGTGAAGTTTTTGTGACCGAAGACGGCGCGGAAACCGATCTGGATTTGGGCCATTACGAACGCTTCATTCGCACCAAAATGACCCGTCGCAACAATTTCACCACTGGCCGTGTGTATGCCGACGTGCTGCGCAAAGAGCGCCGTGGTGATTATCTGGGGGCGACCATTCAGGTCATTCCGCACATCACCAACGCCATTAAAGAGCGGGTGATTGCGGGTGCCGAGGGCCAGGACGTGGCGATCGTGGAAGTCGGCGGTACCGTCGGCGATATCGAATCTCTGCCATTCCTTGAAGCCATTCGTCAGTTGGCGGTGGACATAGGTCGTAACAACGCCCTGTTCATGCACCTGACCCTGGTCCCCTATCTGGCGGCGGCTGGCGAAGTCAAAACCAAGCCAACCCAGCACTCCGTCAAGGAACTGCTCTCTATCGGTATCCAGCCGGATATTCTGATCTGTCGCTCCGACCGCTCCATCCCGGCTAACGAGCGCGCCAAGATTGCGCTGTTTTGTAACGTGCCCGAGCGCGCCGTTATATCATTGAAGGATGTCGATACCATCTACAAGATCCCGGCCATGCTCAAGGCTCAAGGGCTGGATCAACTGGTAGTGGATCGCTTCGCGCTGAGCTGTGGCGATGCCGATCTCTCCGAGTGGGAAAAAGTTATCTATCAACAGGCCAACGCCAGCGGTGAGGTCACCATCGGCATGGTCGGCAAATATGTCACGCTGCCCGATGCCTACAAATCGGTGAACGAGGCGCTCAAGCATGGTGGTTTGAAGAATCATCTGAGCATCAACATCAAATACATCGATTCTCAGGATGTTGAAACTCGAGGCACCGAAGTTCTGGAAGGGCTGGACGCGATTCTGGTTCCCGGCGGTTTCGGTGAGCGTGGTGTGGAAGGCAAGATCCTGGCGGCTAAATATGCTCGTGAGAACAAGATCCCTTACCTGGGGATCTGCTTGGGCATGCAGGTGGCGATGATCGAATTCGCCCGCAACGTGGCCGGACTGGAAGGGGCTCACTCCAGCGAATTCCGCAAGGACAGCCCGTATCCGATCGTGGGTCTCATCACCGAGTGGATCAACGACGAAGGCAAGGTCGAGCAGCGTACGGAAGGTTCCGATCTGGGTGGCACCATGCGTCTGGGCTCCCAACTCTGTCATCTGGCCGATGGCTCCAAGGTGCGAGCCATGTATGGCAATGACTCCATTTATGAGCGCCACCGTCACCGTTACGAAGTGAATAATACCCTGTTGCCGAAAGTCGAGGCTGCAGGATTGAAAGTGACTGGTCTGTCTGCCGACAAAAAACTGGTCGAAATTATCGAAATTCCGGATCACCCATGGTTCGTGGCGGTGCAGTTCCACCCGGAATTTACCTCCACGCCGCGGGATGGTCATCCGTTATTCGAAGGCTTCATTCGGGCGGCAGGTGAATACCAAAAACGTCACCTAAATTAAGTCGACAAAATCCGCGGCCGTGGGCATAGTTTCGCAGCCGCATTTTTTTGCAACTTTAGTGTTGTTTTATTTCAAATATCGAGGATCGATACAATGGCTAAGATCGTTAAAGTACTGGCTCGTGAAATCATTGACTCACGCGGTAACCCGACTGTAGAAGCCGAAGTTCACCTGGAAGGTGGTTTCGTTGGTATGGCTGCTGCTCCGTCTGGTGCCTCTACTGGTTCCCGTGAAGCACTGGAACTGCGTGACGGTGACAAGTCTCGCTTCCTGGGCAAGGGCGTTCTGAAGGCAATCGGCGCTGTTAACGGCCCGATCGCTGCTGCTCTGGTTGGCAAAGATGCCAAGGACCAAGCTGCCATCGACCAAATCATGATCGATCTGGACGGTACTGAAAACAAATCCAACTTCGGCGCCAACGCGATTCTGGCTGTTTCCCTGGCCAACGCCAAGGCTGAAGCTGCTGCCCAAGGCATGCCGCTGTACGCTTGGATTGCTGAACTGAACGGTACTGCCGGTGTTTACTCCATGCCGTTGCCGATGATGAACATCATCAACGGTGGTGAGCACGCTGATAACAACGTCGATATCCAAGAGTTCATGATCCAGCCAGTTGGTGCCAAGACTCTGAAAGAAGCCGTCCGCATGGGCGCTGAAGTATTCCACAACCTGGCCAAGGTTCTGAAGTCCAAGGGTTACAACACGGCTGTTGGTGACGAAGGTGGTTTCGCTCCTAACCTGAAGTCCAACGCTGAAGCTCTGGAAGTTATCGCTGAAGCCGTTGCTGCTGCCGGTTACAAGCTGGGCACCGACATCACCCTGGCCATGGACTGTGCCGCTTCCGAGTTCTACGACGCTGAGAAGAAAGAATACAACCTGAAGGGCGAAGGTCGTATCTTCACCTCCAACGGTTTCTCTGACTTCCTGGAAGACCTGACCACCAAGTTCCCGATCGTTTCTATCGAAGACGGCCTGGACGAATCTGATTGGGAAGGTTTCGCCTACCAGACTGAAAAGCTGGGTAAGAAGATCCAGATCGTTGGTGATGACCTGTTCGTAACCAACACCAAGATCCTGAAGCGTGGTATCGACAACGGTATCGCTAACTCCATCCTGATCAAGTTCAACCAGATCGGTTCTCTGACCGAAACTCTGGCGGCTATCAAGATGGCCAAGGATGCCGGTTACACTGCCGTTATCTCCCACCGTTCTGGTGAAACCGAAGACGCTACCATCGCTGACCTGGCTGTTGGTACCGCTGCAGGCCAAATCAAGACTGGCTCCATGAGCCGTTCTGATCGTGTTGCCAAGTACAACCAACTGATCCGTATCGAAGAAGCTTTGGGTGAGAAGGCTCCGTTCCGTGGTCTGAAGGAAGTGAAGGGTCAAGCTTAATCGCTGACGCACTTCGCGACCATACGCTAAGCCCCGCCAAACGGCGGGGCTTTCTTTTATGGCGTAATGTGGGAAACTATGCCGCCGGGAGGATCACCGATGCGACTATTTACCCTTGTTCTGATGCTGCTGTTGGGTGCACTGCAACAGCAACTCTGGTTTGGCAAGAATGGCTTGGTAGAATATCGCCAGACCTCTGACAATGTGCTGCGCCAGCAGGCGGATAACCAACAACTTAAAGAGCGCAATGAGATGCTCTATAAGGAAATTGATGACCTGAAGAGTGGCCTTGAGGCGATCGAGGAGTTATCCCGGAACGATCTTGGTTTTATCAAGCCCGGAGAGACCTTCTATCGGATCCTGCCCAAAGAGGGCAAAGCAAATAGCCTTCCCAGTTCACTACCCAAGAGCGACGACTGATGATGCTGAGTTTTACCGTTGTGGTTCCAGCTGCCGGTGTCGGCAGTCGCATGGGTGCCAGTTGTCCTAAACAATACTTGCCGTTGGCGGGTAAGTTTCTGATTGAACATACACTGGAGCGCCTGCTGAACCACCCGCGCATTGAACGAGTGGTGGTACCCCTAGCGTCTGATGATGAGTTCTTTGCTACGCTGGCGGTTGCCAGCCATCCACGAATTCGGGTTACCACCGGCGGGGTTGAGCGCGCTCATTCCGTGTTACAGGGGCTTGCTCTGGTTGAAAGTGAGTGGGTGCTGGTCCACGATGCGGCCCGGCCCTGTATTACTCATCAAGATATTGATCGCCTGATCCATGCCGGTCTTGCCGGCGATGGCGCCATTTTGGGGAGTCGGGTGCGTGATACCATGAAACGCAGTGATGCCAGTGGTCGTATCCAGAAGACGGTCGATCGGGCACAACTCTGGCATGCGTTGACCCCGCAATTTTTTCGCTGTGATGTCTTGCGCAGCGCGCTGCAAGATGGCCTGGAGCAGGGTGCCGCGATTACCGATGAAGCCTCAGCCATGGAGTTGGCGGGCTGGCACCCGCTGATGGTCGAGGGGCGAGCCGATAATATCAAGGTCACCCGCCCCGAGGATTTGGCGCTGGCGGCCCTGTTTCTCAGCCAACAGGAGACAAGTGCGTGATGCGTATCGGTCATGGTTTTGATGTGCATAAATTCGGTGGCGAGGGCCCCTGTATGCTGGGGGGGGTCGCTGTACCCTATGAACAGGGGTTGTTGGCACACTCCGATGGTGACGTGGTACTGCATGCCGTTTCGGATGCCCTGCTCGGTGCCATTGCCGCGGGCGACATCGGGCGGCACTTTCCCGATAACGATATGGCTTATAAGGGCATCGATAGCCGCATTCTATTGCGCGATGTCTACGCCAAGGTACAAGCAGAAGGGTATCATCTGGGAAATCTGGATGTGACCATCATAGCGCAGGCGCCCAAGATGGCGCCGCATATTGACGGTATGCGTGCTGTGATAGCCGCCGATCTTCAATCCACCATTCAACAAGTAAACGTCAAGGCAACTACCAGCGAACAACTGGGGTTCACCGGACGTAAAGAGGGCATAGCCGTGGAAGCAGTGGTATTGGTGGTTAAAGCATGAGCCTGCCAGAATGGAGTTATCTGCACGGGAAACCGCAGCAATCGGCACGTTTCAAACAGCAGCCTGAAGATTTTATCGTTATCGAGGATATGGGCTTTGAGCCGGATGGCGCTGGTGAACATATTCTGGTGTATGTGCGTAAGCGTAGCGAAAACACGGCTTGGGTGGCTGGTTTGCTGGCCAAGGCTGCAGGTGTCCAGCGTAGCGCCGTGACTTGGGGCGGATTGAAAGATCGTCATGCGGTTACTGAACAGTGGTTTGGTATTCATGTGCCGGGCAAGGATGAGCCGGATCTGAGTAGTGTCGAAAACGAAAACATCCAGATCCTCAAACGCAGTCGTCATTCCCGCAAACTGCGCACCGGGACGCTCAAGGGGAATCTGTTCCGCATCTTATTGCGTGATATCGCCGAGACTCCGGAGTTGGCGGTTCGTTTGACGGCTATTGGTGAGTTGGGTGTGCCGAACTATTTCGGTGATCAGCGTTTTGGTCGTGGTGGAAACAATCTGGAAGCCGCCGAATCCATGTTTCAGGGCAAGCGCATCAAGGATCGGGACAAACGTTCACTCTTCCTGTCCGCAGCCCGCAGCTATCTGTTTAATCAGATGGTGAGCGAACGATTGGCTGCCGGTCTGTCGCATACCCTGCTGGCGGGTGATTGTTTGATGCTGGCCGGGACTCACTCTTTCTTCAGCGAGCCGGAAATCAGCGATGCCTTGCAACAGCGCTTGCTGGAAGGCGATTTGCAATTGACCGCGCCGCTCTGGGGCCGGGGTCGACAATCGGCCCAAGCAGATGCGCTGGATTTTGAAAATAAAGTTCTGGAAAACTTTACCAGCTGGAAAGAGGGACTGGAGGCTGCTGGCTTGAATCAGGAACGTCGTCCTCTGGTGCTGAAGCCCCAGAACTGGAGCTGGGAGTGGCAGCCTGATGGATTACAGTTGAGCTTCTGGCTCCCTGCGGGCTGTTATGCGACCAGCGTGATCCGTGAATTGGTGTCGACTGAGCAAGCAGATGGTCATGAAGATTCTGGTCAGTAATGACGATGGTGTACATGCCGAGGGTATCCGGGTCCTGTGCGAGGCATTAGCCGCCATCGCCGAAGTCACTGTGGTGGCCCCTGATCGCAATCACAGCGGGGCCAGTCACTCGCTGACGCTGGAAAATCCGTTGCGGGTCGAGACCATGACTCACAATGGTTTTTTTGCTGTCAAGGGCACGCCCACCGACTGTGTACATCTGGCGGTGAATGAACTCCTCAAGCCGGCACCGGATCTGGTCGTTTCCGGTATTAATCATGGTGCCAATCTGGGGGATGACGTGATTTATTCCGGCACGGTTGCGGCCGCGACCGAAGGGCGGCATCTTGGACTGCCCGCGATTGCGGTATCACTGGTGGGAGGAGAACACTTCGCTTCTGCCGCTCACTATGCGTGTCGTTTGGTGCAGGCCTTGAGGCGTCAGCCGCTGCCCGCTGATCAGATCCTGAATGTCAACGTGCCGGATCTACCCTTGAGTGCGATCAAGGGGATACGGGTGACCCGACTGGGCTGTCGCCATCCGGCGGAAGCCGTCATTGTCGAGCAAGATCCTCGTGGCCGGCCGATTTATTGGATTGGCCCGCCCGGAGCGACTCAGGATGCCGGAGAAGGTACCGATTTTGCGGCTATCGAGGCCGGTTATGTATCTATTACGCCGTTGCAGGTGGATATCACGGCATACCGGCATATGGCCGGTTTGCACGAGTGGATAGGGGAGCTGTGATCATCTTTGCGTAACAATGCCGTGCAACCACTCATCAAGCAGTTAATGAACCTGGGCATTAAGGATGAACGGGTATTGGCGGCTATGGCCAATGTGCCACGAGAAGCTTTTGTGGATGAGGCATTTGCCCATCAGGCTTGGGAGAATATGGCATTGCCCATTGGTTTCGGGCAAACGATCTCCCAGCCCTATATGGTGGCGAGGATGACGGAGCAACTGTTAATTGGCAAACCGCTTACCGTTTTGGAAATCGGAACCGGCTCCGGCTATCAGACTGCCGTACTGGCGCAGTTAGTGGGGCATGTCTATACGGTGGAGCGGATCAAGGCACTGCAGTATCAGGCGAAGCGTCGTTTGCAGCGACTGGATTTGCATAACGTATCGACCCGGCACGGCGATGGCTGGGCGGGGTGGCCAACCAAGGCGCCATTTGATGCAATCATCGTGACTGCCGCAGCTAGGATAGTGCCCGACGCCTTGCTTCACCAGTTGCGGGATGGCGGGCGTCTGATTATTCCCGTCGGGGAAAGTCGGCAAGAGCTCCTGATGATCGAAAAATCAGGCCAACGAAACCGAACCGAGGTGTTGGAAGCGGTTCGTTTCGTACCTTTGATCCATGGAGAACTCTTGTGAGACTTTTTTCTGCTCTTTACACACGAGTGATACTCTGGTCCAGACATCCCAATGCACCTTGGTTTTTAGCGGCGAATAGTTTCGTTGAAGCCGTCTTTTGGCCTATACCGCCAGATGTCATGCTGGCTCCCATGTGCCTGGCCAATCCGGCTAGGTCTTGGCGCTATGCTTTCATCGCCTCGCTGGCTTCAGCCCTCGGCGGGTTAGCGGGTTATCTATTGGGTTATTGGTTATTTGATATTTTGGTGTCGCCGGCTATTGAAGCATTTGGTTATCGCGATAAGTTCGAATTGATTAAGCAGTGGTTTGAACACTGGGATTTTTGGGTCGTGTTTCTCGCCGGTTTTTCGCCAATCCCGTATAAGCTGTTTACTGTCACCGCAGGTATGATGCGAATGGCGCTCTTGCCATTCATGTTAGCTTCTATCATTTCACGCAGTGCCCGCTTCTTCCTCGTTGCCTCACTGATGAAATGGGGGGGCTCAAGAATGGAAGAAAAATTGCGCCAGTATATCGATCTGATCGGCTGGTTATGTATTATCGCGGCAATCGTCGCTTACTTTGTATTCAAGGGTTGATGTTGCGAAGCGTTAGGATGATGCGAGTTCTGGTTGCGCTGTTTTCTCTATCTCTGCTGGCAGCCTGCAGTAACCATGATGAACCAGCTCCGGTACGGGATGCGGGTGTCCGTTCGGCAAAGCACATTTCGGCGCCGAAGCAAGCTGTGGTCGCCGATCAACCCTTGGGTAAAAATCGTTACCGCGTTAAAGCCGGGGATACTTTGTACGCCATTGCTTGGATGTATGGCCTTGATTTCCAGGCTGTGGCCCGATTCAACTCGATTGACCCTCCATATCCTATCTACGCGGGCCAGATCCTGAAGCTGGATTTGGATGATCCAAAAGCCGGACGCTATGTTGTCAAATCCGGAGATAATTTGTCGATGGTGGCCAAGCATCACGGCACTAGCATGATGGCCTTAGTGCGGCTCAATGATTTGAAGAAGCCCTACACTATTCACCCGGGGCAATTATTATTGCTTGGGTCACAATCTTCTGTGGTCTCATATGGCTCAGCTTCTGTGAAGCGTGATCCACAACAAAATAATGTTCAAAACTCGACCAATGCTTCGGTCCAGGGGGTTGCTGCGGTCGGGCGAAAGGAATACTCTCAAACCAGAAGTGCACAAAACTACAACAACTATTTAACGTGGCAATGGCCTACTCGAGGTCGGATTGCACAAAGTTTTTCACTCTCTGAGCAAGGCAACAAGGGCTTAGACATAGCAGGAACTCGCGGCCAAGCCGTGGTTGCTGCCGCCGCTGGTAAGGTGGTCTATGCCGGAAGCGCCCTTCGGGGTTACGGTAACTTAATAATAATAAAGCACAACGAAGACTATCTGTCCGCTTATGCACATAACGATGTTTTGCGTGTTCAGGAGCAACAGGAAGTTAAAGCTGGTCAACGCATAGCCGATATGGGTAGCAGCGACTCACAAGATGTGCGGCTACATTTCGAAATTCGTTATCGGGGACAATCCATAAACCCGGTGCGGTTTCTTCCGAAACGATAATACCCTGAAGCGATATATCTGACGGGTTGGGGGAACAACCTATGAGCAACGCAGAACTGACAACATCTGAAAACGTTTTCGAGGTTGATGACGAGCTGGAGCCTATTGAGGCTTTGGCTGGTGTGGATAGTATCGACGAGTCTATGGCTGAGGAGTTGCCGGGGGCTGAGTCACTTCGTGTGTCCATGGATGCCACCCAGATTTATCTGGGCGAGATCGGCTTCTCCCCATTGCTGACGGCTGAAGAGGAGGTCTTCTTTGCCCGCAAGGCCTTACGAGGAGACGCGGCAGCACGCAAGCGGATGATTGAATCCAATCTCCGACTGGTCGTTAAAATCGCACGTCGTTATAACAACCGTGGGTTGGCTCTGCTGGATTTGGTTGAGGAAGGGAATCTGGGCCTGATCCGTGCGGTGGAAAAATTTGACCCTGAACGGGGCTTCCGGTTCTCTACCTATGCCACTTGGTGGATACGTCAGACCATAGAACGAGCCATTATGAATCAGACGAGAACCATACGGCTGCCAATCCATGTGGTGAAAGAACTGAATGTTTATCTGCGTACCGCTCGTGAGTTAGCGCACCGTCTGGATCATGAACCGACGGCTGAAGAGATTGCTTCTGCCGTCGATCGTCCGGTTGAAGACGTTTCCCGGATGCTGAAGTTAAATGAAAAAATTTGTTCGGTCGATTCGCCGATTGGAGGCGATGGTGACAAGGCCTTGCTGGATATCCTGACTGACGAACGAGGGATGGGACCTGAGCTGGAAACTCAGGATGAGGATATGCGGGTCAGTGTGGTGCACTGGCTAGAACAACTCAATGCCAAGCAACGTGAGGTGCTGGCTCGTCGTTTTGGATTACTGGGCTATGAACCGGCAACTTTAGAGGATGTCGGCCGTGAAATCGGGTTAACCCGGGAGCGGGTTCGCCAGATCCAGGTCGAAGCACTGCGTCGGTTGCGTGATATTCTGACCCAGCAGGGACTTTCGGTGGATGCCCTGTTCAATGGTGAGTGAATCCCAACATAAAACGATGCCAAGATAAGTGGAATTAAACGGGGCCAACAGGCCCCGTTTTAGTTATCCCGCAAACCGCTTGCCGGCAGGAGCAATTAGAGTGCTCGCCTTATAACATTTGTCTGAGACGGTAGAGCTGATCGAGAGCCTGGCGTGGCGTCAGTGTATCCGGATCCAGCTCCCTGAATGCCACGAGCAATTCGTGTTCGTGCTCGGGAACTGGTAACGATACGACGGTTGGGTGCCCTGCCTGGGAATGACCACTCTGCTCCAGTTCATGCAGTTTCTGTCTCGCGCGCTGGATCACCACCTGAGGTACACCAGCCAGGCTGGCAACCTGGAGCCCATAGGATCGGCTGGCGGCACCTTCCTGAACCGCATGCATAAAGGCGATACCGTCACTATGTTCGACAGCATCGAGATGAACATTGGCCAGTGCCGGGATCTGTTCCGGTAACTGTGTGAGCTCGAAATAGTGAGTCGCAAAGAGCGTAAAAGCCCGGATCCGGCTTGCCAGCTGTTCGGCGCAGGCCCACGCCAAAGACAGGCCATCATAGGTACTGGTGCCGCGCCCGATTTCATCCATTAGTACCAGGCTCTGTTCGGTAGCGTTGTGCAGTATGTTGGCCGTTTCTGTCATCTCGACCATGAAGGTCGAGCGGCCGGAGGCCAGATCATCTGACGCGCCGATGCGGGTGAAAATCCTATCGATAACACCGATGCGTGCTGTATCTGCCGGGACGAACGATCCGATATGTGCCATCAGTACAATCAATGCGGTCTGGCGCATGTAGGTGGATTTGCCACCCATATTGGGGCCGGTGATAATCAGCATCCGGCGCCCCTCATGCAGGGTGACCGGATTGGCAATGAAGGGGCTGCTCATCACCTGTTCAACCACCGGATGCCGACCATTTTCGATGTGGATTTCGCTAGTCTCGGTCAGGAGTGGACGACAGTAGTCGAGAGTCTGGGCTCGTTCGGCAAGATTGCTCAGTACATCGAGTTCAGCGATGGCTGCTGCCGATTGTTGTAGCTCCGCCAGATGGGGTAAGAGCCGATCCAGGAGGGTCTCGTAGAGCTGTTTTTCCAGCGCGAGCGCCCGGCTCTGAGCTGTCAGCGCCTTATCTTCATGGGCTTTTAATTCGGGAATGATGTAACGCTCATTATTTTTGAGCGTCTGGCGACGAACATAATCGGCAGGGACCAGATGAGCATTAGCCTTGGTGACTTCGATATAGAAGCCATGCACCTTGTTGTAGTCTACCTTCAGGGTGTTTATGCCGGTACGTTCTCGCTCCCGCAACTCCAATCGTTGCAGATACTCCTTGGCACCTGCGGCCAAAGCGCGGAGCTCATCCAGTTCATCGTGGTAGCCGGAGGCAATCACCCCCCCGTCACGAATGACCACGGGCGGGACTTCGACAATAGCTACCTCGAGCAAGGCGCATAGTTCGGGAAAGGTAGCTGCTCGTTCGGCCAACTGTTGTAACGATTCACTCAGGCTGGATTGCAGTAAGGCCTGCAGCACAGGCAACTGCTGAAAGGCATGACGCAGCCGACTGAGATCCCGTGGTCGCGCCGAGCGCAGTGCCAACCGAGCGAGTACGCGCTCCATGTCTCCGATCTGGCGTAGTACGGGTGTCAGCTCGTTGGCGAGATCCTGTTCCAGAATTTCAGCAATGACTTGTTGCCGGTTGTTGAGGAGAGGACGATTGCGTACCGGTTGGTGGATCCAGCGTTTGAGCAAGCGACTGCCCATCGCGGTGGCCGTCGCATCCAGAATGTCGGCCAGGGTATTTTCCAAACCACCGGCCAGATTCTGCGTTAACTCCAGATTACGGCGGGTCGCCGCATCCAGCACTATCATGTGCTCGGTCTGTTCCAATCGAATCGATCGAATATGCGGTAAGGCGGTGCGTTGAGTGTCTTTGACATACTGCATGAGGCAACCGGCGGCGCTCAGCGCCGTAGTGGCCTGTTCGACGCCGAATCCGACCAGATCCCGAGTACCAAATTGCTGACAAAGCAGATGACGCGCCGTGCCCAGCTCAAATTCCCATTCAGCCCGTCGCCGCAACCCTCTGCGCGGGCCTAACAGTGGCAGATATGCAAAAGACTCCGGATAGAGCAATTCGACCGGATCCAGCCGTTGCAGCTCGGCCAGCAGGGTCTCCTCTGCGGGAAACTGGTTGATGCTGAAACGACCGGAGCTGATATCCAGTACCGCCAGGCCAAAGCGCTGACCATCGTGATACAGGGCCCCAATCAGATTGTCCCGTCGTTCATTGAGCAGCGCTTCGTCGGTGACGGTTCCCGGGGTGACAATGCGCACGACCTGCCGTTCAACGGGTCCTTTACTCAGCGCTGGATCGCCAATCTGCTCACAGATGGCAACCGATTCGCCGAGCTGTACCAGCTTGGCCAGATAACCTTCCACCGCATGGTAGGGGACTCCCGCCATCGGGATAGGGTTGCCTGCAGACTGGCCGCGCTTGGTCAGGGAAATATCCAGTAATTGGGATGCTTTGCGCGCATCTTCGTAGAACAGCTCATAAAAATCCCCCATCCGATAGAAAAGGAGGATCTCCGGATGTTGAGCCTTGAGGCCCAAATATTGCTGCATCATGGGAGTGTGCTGTTCCAAATTACTTTTTTCCATCAGAGGGTTACCGGTTTATTGTGATTCTAGGCTATTGATAAGCCGCGAGTTTATGTGCAACACATGCTGTGTAGTCTAGCGCTGGTCAGTTAGCATCTTACAATTTCGGACTGTTAAACGCGTAGGTTTTTACGACGCTGATGCCGCAGGAGATCTGGTCGGTCAAACGACCCGTGCAGGCTAGACGATGATTGCGGATGCGCGCCCAGGGTTCCTCTTACGACTCTTTGTTCTCGGAGTTCTTGCATTTTAGCGCATGCCGGAATTAGTTCCCCCATCGGGCTTGTCTGTCTTGGTCATGGTGTTGTCAGGTTGCGAGTCAATATGGGCGGATTGCATAATGGTGCCTGCTGATAGAACCGAGTGGGTGAGTATGAATCCAGAGATAGAAACTTGGGCGCGGCAATTAGGTGCCAACCTACAGTCTAAGAACTTGATGGCAACCACGGCAGAATCCTGCACTGGTGGCGGTGTTGCATACGCCATCACGGATGTATCGGGAAGCTCAGCTTGGTTTGATCGCAGTTTTATCACTTATACCAATGTGGCGAAAATACAGATGCTGGGCGTGGCCGAAACCATGCTGCTGACCCAGGGGGCTGTCAGTAAGGAAGTAGTGACAGCCATGGCGCTTGGTGCTTTGCAACACTCGGTGGCCCAGGTGAGCGTTGCCATCAGCGGGATTGCCGGACCGCAAGGCGGTACAGCCGATAAACCCGTGGGCACCATATGGTTTGCTTGGGCACGAAGTGCCGAGCCTACAGCGACGCTGGTGACGGAATGCTTTCATTTAATCGGTAACAGACAGCAAGTCCGTGAGCAGGCTATCCTGATCGCGCTGCAAGGCATGTGTAAACTTATACAGTAAAAATTACTTGATACTGTATAAGCAAACAGTATACTTCTTCCTATCAACTTCAGTGTGCCAGTGAGTCAGCCTCCGGCGGAGATTAGCATGGATCAAAACAAGCAAAAGGCCTTAGCCGCAGCGCTCGGTCAGATCGAAAAGCAGTTTGGCAAGGGCTCCATTATGCGGATGGGGGATAATCAGACCCTTGACGTAGAAACTATTTCGACTGGTTCATTGTCGCTGGATGTGGCTCTCGGCATTGGTGGCTTGCCCTGTGGTCGGATTGTGGAGATTTTTGGTCCGGAATCGTCAGGCAAAACGACGTTGACGCTGCAAACTATTGCCGAAGCCCAGAAAATGGGGAAGACCTGTGCATTCATCGATGCCGAACATGCACTGGATCCAATTTATGCCGCTAAATTGGGCGTCAAGGTTGATGACCTGCTGGTCTCTCAACCGGATACCGGAGAGCAAGCGCTGGAAATCTGCGACATGCTGGTACGTTCTGGCGCCGTCGATGTAGTCATTATTGACTCGGTCGCCGCGCTGACCCCGAAAGCAGAAATTGAAGGCGAGATGGGAGATACCCATGTGGGGTTGCAGGCTCGACTGATGTCACAAGCACTGCGCAAACTGACCGCGAATATCAAGAATGCTAACTGCTTGGTCATCTTTATCAACCAGATCCGCATGAAAATCGGCGTCATGTTCGGCAATCCGGAAACTACTACAGGTGGTAATGCTCTGAAGTTTTACGCCTCCGTGCGCCTGGATATCCGTCGTACTGGCGCCATCAAAGATGGTGATGAGATCGTGGGCAATGAAACTCGCGTCAAGGTTGTGAAAAACAAGGTAGCGCCGCCCTTCAAGCAGGCTGATTTCCAGATTATGTATGGTGTTGGGATCTCCAAGGAAAGCGAATTGGTAGACCTGGGTGTCAAATGTAAGCTGATTGACAAGTCCGGTGCCTGGTATGCCTACAAGGGTGAAAAGATTGGCCAAGGCAAAGCAAACTCCATGAAGTTCCTGCAGGAAAATCCCTTGGTTTCTCGCGAGATCGAACAGCAACTGCGGACTCTGCTCTTGAACAAGGATGGGGCAAAGCCAGAGATTGAAGCCGAGGTGTTTACACCGAGCGCGGAAGAGAAAGATGACCTGATGGTCGACGAACAAGAGCTGTAAAAAAACAGGCCGACTTAAAGTCGGCCTGTTTTTTATCGATTCGTTCCAGATATAACAATCATGGCTGACTCACAAGAGAGGTGATGCCTTAGTGAGTGTGGGGGAGAGGAGATCACCATGCTGCTATCACATGATGGAGAGAGCTTGCTGGATGCTCCGGAGTATAAGCAGGCGTTGGCGCGCGCCGTCCGGCTTCTGACTCGCCGAGAGCATAGCGAACAGGAAATACGGAAAAAGTTGGAGGGGGAGTATCCGGCTCCGATTATTGAGCGGGTCATCCAGAGTTGTAAGGATCGGGAATGGCTCAATGAAGAGCGCTTCATGACGGTGTTTATCCGGTCGCGCGCTGCCCGTGGCTACGGTCCTTTGCGGGTAACCCAGGAGCTGAGATTCAAGGGGTTATCTAACGAGCAGATCAAAGGGGCATTTGAATGCACTGAATTAGACTGGTTTGATCTTGCCCGTCTACAGGTCCAGCGGAGGGTTATGGATATCTCCACTCTGGACCGTACGGCACGAGCGCGATTGCAAAGTTTTTTACAACGTCGAGGTTTTACCTCAGATCAGGTTCGATTTGCCTGCTCGCCACCCGAAAGCGAGGGATAATTCTGAATCTTAGCCTCCCATTGCATCTTCTTCGGTCTGCCAATTCTGTGCTCAAAGACCCAGTGACCTGCCAAAATTAGTTTCAATTTCCTCCATCTCTTCGCCTTTTCCTGCTCATGGTTTTACTTTGGCCGGGATAACTCTTAAATTATGTCGATTAAGCGCCAATACCCATTTCAGAACCCAGCAGGTTTATTCATGTACATGTCGACATCAGAAATACGCGCCGCCTTTCTCGAGTATTTTCGTTCCGAAGGCCACCAGATTGTGGCTTCTAGTTCGCTGGTACCCCACAACGACCCGACGCTGTTGTTTACCAATGCCGGGATGAACCAGTTTAAAGATGTATTTTTAGGTAGCGATATTCGTTCCTATAATCGGGCCGTCTCTTCCCAGCGCTGTGTCCGTGCCGGTGGTAAACATAACGATCTGGACAATGTGGGCTATACGGCTCGCCACCATACCTTTTTCGAAATGTTAGGCAATTTCAGTTTTGGCGATTACTTCAAGCGTGACGCCATTACCTTTGCCTGGCGCTTTTTGACCTCAGTACTCAAACTGCCCAAAGATAAACTGTTGGTTACCGTCTATGCGACCGACGACGAGGCGTACGGTATATGGGCCAATGAAATGGGCGTGCCTGCAGAACGCATTGTGCGAATTGGTGATAACAAAGGAGCGCCCTACGCTTCCGACAACTTCTGGCAGATGGGGGATACGGGTCCCTGCGGCCCCTGCACTGAAATTTTTTATGACCATGGTGCGGATATTTGGGGGGGCCCACCTGGCTCACCGGAAGAGGATGGTGATCGTTTTATCGAGATCTGGAACGTCGTCTTCATGCAATTTAACCGCCAGGCGGATGGTGTGCTTGAACCGCTGCCAAAGCCCTCGGTCGATACCGGTATGGGGATCGAGCGTATCTCTGCCATCATGCAGGGGGTACATTCCAACTATGAGATCGACATTTTCCAGACGCTGATCAAACAAGCTGCGGCCATCGTCGGGATTGACGATCTGGCAAACAAGTCATTGCGGGTCATTGCCGACCATATTCGATCCTGCTCATTTTTGATTGCTGATGGCATCATGCCCTCCAATGAGGGGCGGGGTTATGTCCTGCGCCGCATCATTCGTCGTGCGGTGCGTCACGGTCGCAAACTCGGTGCGCAAGATGTCTTTTTCTTCCGTCTGGTGGCCGCATTGGTGCAGCAGATGGGTGATGCTTATCCTGAATTACACAGCCAGCAACCCATTATCGAACGGGTGCTTAAGCAAGAAGAAGAGCAGTTCGTGCGGACGCTGGATCGTGGACTAGCCTTGTTGGAAGATGAGTTGACTGCACTTGGTGATGCCAAGGTGGTGCCCGGTGAGGTCGTCTTCAAGCTATATGATACTTACGGATTTCCTGCTGATTTGACCGCAGACGTGGTGCGTGATCGTGATTACACCATAGATGAAGCCGGTTTCCAGAGCGAAATGGAAAAGCAACGGGAACGAGGGAAAGGAGCTTCTAACTTTGCCGTTGATTACAACAAGCGTTTGAAAATTGACCATGCCAGCCAATTTACCGGTTATGCGAACTTGCAGGTGCAAGAAGCTATTACTGGGCTCATCAAGCAGGATGCAGAAGTCGAGACGATCCAGGAAGGCGATGAAGCCTTGGTGATTCTGGCGAATACACCCTTTTACGCGGAGTCCGGTGGTCAGCTGGGTGATACCGGGTTGTTGCAGTATGGCGACAACATTTTCGCGGTCACCGATACCTTGAAATTGGGGCAGGCGATTGCCCATAAGGGCTATGTGGAGCGCGGCCAGTTCAGCGTTGCTGATAATGTACAGGCGGAAGTGGATAGCTCTCGTCGGCTGGCAACTGCGGCCCATCACTCGGTTACGCATCTGCTTCATGCGGCCTTGCGTCAGGTTTTAGGCGACCATGTGGCGCAGAAAGGCTCTCAAGTGGGTCCCGAGCGTCTGCGTTTCGATTTCTCGCATTTTGAACCCTTGACTATGGCGACGATTCGCCGGGTGGAGGCGTTGGTGAATGCCGAGATCCGCAAAAATCATCCGATCCATACCAACCTGATGTCGGTTGATGAAGCCAAGCAGAGTGGGGCTATGGCTCTGTTCGGGGAAAAGTATGACGATGAGGTTCGCGTTGTCGGAATGGGTGAGTTTTCGACCGAACTCTGTGGTGGTACTCATGCCAACCGTACGGGTGACATCGGCTTTTTCAAAATTATTGCTGAAAGTGGTGTGGCGGCAGGTATTCGCCGCATCGAGGCTGTTGCGGGTCAGGCAGCTATCGATTACATGCATCAGTTAGGCGAGCAAATCGACGAAACGGCATCCTTGGTCAAGGGTGATCAATTCTCGATTGCCGCTAAGGTGCGTCAGGTTATGGATCGGACTCGCTCTTTGGAGAGAGAGCTGGAGCAGCTGAAGACTAAACTGGCCGCTCATGCCGGCGCCAATTTGCTGACTCAGGTCGTACAGGTCAATGGTCAGCAAGTGTTGGTTGCCGAACTGGAGGGGGTTGATCCCAAGAGTTTACGTACCACCATGGATGAGCTAAAAAATCGGCTCCAGTCCGGGGTGCTGCTATTGGCAACGGTCGCGGATAATAAGGTGAGCTTGATTGCGGGCGTGACCAATGATTTGACCAGCAAGGTCAAGGCCGGAGAGCTCGTGAATCTGGTGGCCCAGCAAGTTGGTGGTAAGGGTGGTGGGCGAGCGGATATGGCACAAGCCGGTGGAACCGAGCCCCAGGCGCTCCCTGATGCATTGGAGCGGGTTATCCCTTGGCTAGAAGAACGCTTGTAAGCGTAGCCTGAATGAGCATATTCATGAGCGACGTGTCGAACGGAAGCCATGCATCAGGGAGCTCCGATGCCCCATAGTGCTAATACGATGCAGGCGGCTGGGGTATTGGAGATTGTCTTCGAGCAGGGTGCGGCTCAAGTGGTCCTTTCCGGTTTGCCGGATCGGCCTGACATTGCCTCGGTGATATTGGCGACGCTGGATGGTGCCAATATCACCGTGGATTTGTTGGCGTCAAACAGCACAGATGGTGGCTGCTCTGATTGTACCCTCATGGTCAGTCGGGATGACTATCGGCAGACGTTAACCATTATCGAACAGCTGATACCTCAGTTGGGCAATTTTCGTATTCAAGGCAATGATCGGATGGCCATGTTCTCGCTCTCGGGGTTGGGAATGTGGCAACAACCTGGTGTTGCTAAGCTCTTGTTCGAAACATTGGAGCGGGAAGCGATCAATATTCAGTGCTGTGTGACATCCGAGAATAAACTATCGGTAGTTATTGATGATGTGGTTCTTGATCAGGCGATCGCAGTACTCAGCCGAACATTTTCGCTGGAACTATTGCCGCTTGCCGAGGTCTGATCAGGGTAGTGTGGTATATAGCGCTTATTTTTCTCTGTATTATCAGGGATAATAATTGTTCATTAATCTGTTCCATGGGAACCAAGGAGCAACTGAATGCTGATTTTGACTCGTCGCGTGGGTGAAACCCTGATGATTGGTGACGATGTAACGGTGACTGTTCTGGGTGTGAAGGGAAATCAGGTCCGAATCGGTGTGAATGCGCCGAAAGAGGTATCAGTGCACCGAGAAGAAATTTATATGCGAATCCAAGCCGAAAAAGGCGACGATGACATCGCGGAAGGGAATTACTAACCACAAAGGCGGCCAGTTGGCCGCTTTTTTTTTAGCTCTGTTTCTGTCATGCGTTGAGCCATGTGCTGGTGCCGCATGAGAGTAGATGCGTGGCGAGGGAGAGCACACATTCGGCGTGAATACACCCATGTAGGCCTGTTAGTGGCCCCTTGCTGTTAACCCAACACTCTTTTTCGCCATGCCTCCATCATTGATTCACAACCTGAAACTGGGATATGGCTACGGTTTGGAATGGATAAAAATTCCATCTTTGGTCTAAATTCCACCCGCCTAGCATAACTCATGCACAATTCGCCTAATTGCTGTGCGAACGAATAATTTCTAGGGGATTTTTGGGGGAAAAGGTTTGACATATTTTCCCCACACAGTAATATCTGCACCCGCAACGGTGAGGTGGCCGAGTGGCTGAAGGCACTCCCCTGCTAAGGGAACATGCGGTCAAAAGCTGCATCGAGGGTTCGAATCCCTCCCTCACCGCCATTGCACTGTGCATCCGTAGCTCAGCTGGATAGAGTACTCGGCTACGAACCGAGTGGTCAGAGGTTCGAATCCTCTCGGATGCACCATTTTTTACTGTGTTTCATAACTCTTGCATCCGTAGCTCAGCTGGATAGAGTACTCGGCTACGAACCGAGTGGTCAGAGGTTCGAATCCTCTCGGATGCACCATTTTCTGCGTTACCATTCTTCATCAAGACTCTTGCATCCGTAGCTCAGCTGGATAGAGTACTCGGCTACGAACCGAGTGGTCAGAGGTTCGAATCCTCTCGGATGCACCATCTTCCCTAAAGGGCCCTCAACGAGGGCCCTTTTTCATGGCAAAAAAAACACGAGCCGCCTGCATCATGCGGTCGCACCCATATTTTTCCCTTTTGCAACGACACCCTCCTCCTGTTCTGGCGTTTTTGTATCAGAGTAATTTGGCTCTGTATCGCGCTTTGCCTCTTTCTATGGCAACTGTTTTCTCCTCTGTGAAGAGGGCACATTTTTTATCTGGCTATTGGGCTAAATTCTTCAGTTGAATGCCAATGTTGAACCAGGGAGGTACTAAATGGCAACCCAGCTGGGGCTCATGAGTGAGGCTCTAAAATTACTGGTGCTAGGAATGGGGTTTGTCTTCCTAATGCTGGGGATCATGGTATTGGCCGTCAAGGCTCTTAGTTATCTCACAAGAGATACTGGCGGTACTGCATCTCCTTCTGTGGCTGGATCGGTCCATGCGTGTACTCCGGGGCTATCACCTTCTCTGCTCGCCGCCATTGGCGCCGCCGTTCATGCATACCGAAGCACCTCTTCCCATTCCCATGATTCGGAGCATCCGTTATGAAAAAACAGCTCGCCATTACCGAGGTTGTGCTGCGTGATGCACACCAGTCTCTGCTGGCTACCCGATTGCGCCTTGACGATATGCTACCGATTGCGGCGAAACTGGATCAGGTGGGCTTCTGGTCCATCGAATCCTGGGGGGGGGCGACATTCGATTCCTGTATTCGTTATCTGGGCGAAGATCCGTGGGTTCGGTTACGAGAGCTCAAGGCACTGATGCCCAATACACCACAGCAAATGTTACTTCGCGGGCAAAACCTGCTGGGCTATCGCCATTACGCCGATGATTTGGTCCGGCATTTCGTCGAACGTGCGCATCATAACGGTATGGATGTGTTCCGTATCTTTGATGCCATGAATGATGTCCGCAACTTGCGCTGTGCCGTGCAGGCGGCGCTCGATGTGGGAGCTCATGCGCAAGGCACGCTCTGCTATACCACGAGTCCGGTACATCACTTGTCGGATTGGGTCGACCTCGCCAAACGGCTGCAGGATCTCGGCTGTCATTCGCTGTGTATCAAGGATATGGCGGGGTTACTGAAGCCCTATGAAGCGGAAGAGCTGATTTTGGCGGTCAAGGCTGAAGTGGATTTACCGCTGGCTTTGCACTGCCATGCCACTACGGGTCTGAGTTTGCCAACCCATATGAAGGCCATTGATGCCGGTATCGATATCCTCGATACGGCTATTTCGACCATGAGCATGACCTACGGCCATTCTCCTACCGAAACTGTGGTCGCCATGGTGGAGGATAGCGTTCATACCACAGGGCTTGATCTGCTGCTGTTGGAGGAGATCGCAACCTACTTCCGCGATGTCCGCAAAAAGTATGCGCAGTTTGAGGGTGCCATGCGCGGAGTTGATTCCCGGATACTGCTGGCGCAGGTTCCAGGAGGCATGCTGACCAATATGGAAGCACAACTGAAGGAGCAGGGGGCTGCCAACCGGCTGGATGAAGTCCTGCTGGAAATCCCCAAAGTCAGAGCCGATTTGGGATATATCCCTCTGGTTACACCTACTTCGCAGATCGTAGGAACCCAGGCAGTGTTGAATGTTCTGGCGGGGGAGCGCTACAAGAATATCACCAAGGAAACCGCCGCCATTTTGAAAGGAGAGTACGGGGCTGCACCTGCACCGCTAAACGCCGAGTTGCAAGCCCGGGTATTGAATGGTGAGGCCGCCATTACATGTCGCCCGGCCGACTTATTGCCACCGGAATGGGATAGGGTAGGGGCCGAGCTGTTCAAGGCAGCAGAGCAAACAGGTATCGATGCCGCATCGCTGAATGATGACGATCGACTGACCTACGCGCTGTTCCCTCAGGTCGCCCTCAAATTTTTCAGTCACCGGGATGATCCTTCATTTTTTGAACCGCAACCCGGCCCGTCATCGTCCGCGAGCAGTTCGGAATGTGGAACTATGGTAACGGCAGATCCAGCCCCATGTTCTGGTAGCGCCAGTTACGATGTCCGGGTCGATGGTGTTGTGTATCACGTCGAGGTTGCGCCGAGTGGCGAGTTGATGTCGGTGAACGCCCAGGCCGCTCGACCCTCGTCGGTACCACGACCAGCACCGTTGGCCGCACCGTCGGGCGTGTCATTCCCGGCGCCTCTGGCTGGGACCATAGTCAAGCTGGTTGCAGCCACGGGTAGTGAAGTGCAGGAGGGAGATGTCATCCTGGTCATGGAGGCCATGAAGATGGAAGCCGAGATCCGGGCTCCTCACTCTGGGGTCTTGAGTCGTTATCAAGTTCAGCCCGGGGAGTTGGTCGCTCAGGGATCAACCTTGGCCTGGTTTGTCTAGCCGTCGGTCTGATATGGAGAATGCAATGAAAAAGAGGTGGGCATGGATGGCTTAATGATCTTGTGGCAAGACACCGGGTTGGCTAATTTTCACTGGCAGCAGTTGCTGATGATCGCGGTGGGAGGGCTCTTGCTCTACCTGGCAATTGTGCGGGAGTTTGAACCACTGCTTTTGTTGCCGATTGGATTTGGTGCCATTTTGGCCAACGTTCCCAATGGTGGCTTTAACGAGCCGGGTGGCTTGCTCTATTACATCTACCATATCGGGATTGAGTCTGGTGTATTCCCACTGCTGATTTTCTTAGGTGTAGGTGCGCTGACCGACTTCGGTTCTTTGATTGCGAATCCCAAGACATTATTACTGGGCGCTGCGGCTCAATTCGGGATCTTTGCCACTTTAATTGGTGCCATTGCGTTGAATGAAATCCCGGGCTTTGCCTTTACGCTCAAAGAGGCGGCATCGATTGCGATCATCGGGGGGGCCGATGGACCAACCGCTATCTTCCTCACTAGTCGTTTGGCTCCAGATTTATTGGGCGCCATAGCAGTAGCTGCATATTCCTATATGGCTCTGGTCCCAATCATTCAGCCGCCGATCATGCGGGCGCTGACCTCGGTCGAGGAGCGGAAGATCCGCATGGTTCAGCTGCGGCCGGTGAGTAAGCGGGAGAAGGTACTATTTCCTCTGATGGTGTTAGCGCTGTGCGTTATATTTTTGCCTGCGGCTTCACCACTGATTGGCATGTTTTGTCTGGGCAATCTGTTCCGCGAATCCGGAGTGGTCGAGCGACTCTCGCAAACGGCACAGAATGAGTTGATCAATATCGTCACAATCTTCTTGGGGCTGGGAGTGGGTTCCAAGTTATCGGCGGAGAAATTTCTCAATCTGCAGACACTCGGGATCTTGGTGCTCGGGGCGATTGCGTTTTCTATCGGGACTGCCGCTGGGGTCTTGATGGCAAAATTAATGAATCGATTGTGCAAGGATAAAATCAATCCGCTCATTGGCTCGGCCGGTGTTTCTGCGGTGCCTATGGCGGCACGGGTCTCCAACAAGGTCGGGCAGGAGGTTGATCCACATAATTTCCTGCTGATGCATGCCATGGGGCCCAATGTCGCCGGTGTTCTGGGCTCCGCTGTAGCGGCAGGAGTGCTGTTGGCTTTGTTAAAATAGCGGCAGGGGTTCATAGCAGAGGCGGCCTGGGCCGCCTCTGTGTTTTTCTGATGGGTCGAGATTGTTATTGCTCGATACCGACGATGAGCCAAGGGGCGTTCGTCGGACGGAGATCGCGTTCCAGATGCCATATCTCATCAATCGGCTCTTCGATCCCCTCGACGGTATCGCGGTAACGGCCTCTGAATTTGACGCTGATCTGTGCCTGATTGGCATCGTAGTCGGCGCGCACCAACTCGGCATCGACAAACATGACCTCGGTTTGTTGTTCTCCGGGATGGTTTTTCCGTTCTTCAACCAGGCCGTTATAGAGCTCTGGAGTCACATACTCCTGGATCTTGCTAAAATCGTTACGATTCCATGCCTCCTGCAGGGTCCGGTAGTGATCTCGTGCTCCGTTTAAAAATTGTTGTAAATCAAAGCTTGCAGGCAGGTTGAATGGCACATCGTTAAAGCCGCTGTGGCTTGACTGGGCCTCTTGGTTACTTGTATAGGCCGCAAAAGGTGATGGTTGTGACGACGGAGCTGGTGCCGCTGGCGAGTAAGCCGCGGCGGGCTGTCGAGACATGGCGCCATTTTTGGCTTGGCTCATACTCCGGAACAACTTGAAGGCCAAAAACGCAACACCGGCCATGATCAACATGTCCATGAGTTGCAAGCCCTGAAAGGCGCCGCTACCGAACATCCAAGCCAGCAGACCGCCAGCCAACAGGCCGCCCATCAGACCACCGAACATGCCCTTTTTAGCGGCACCCGTTGCCGGTTGATTGACGCCTGGCTTGGCTGAATTAACCGGTTGCGCTTGTTGGGCCGGGGCCGTGCGATAACTTTTACCGAAGGAGCGCTTGCCGCCGAACTTGGCGGCGTTGGCATCTGCGGCGGTCAGCGCGAGCGTCAGGCTCACTAAAAAGACGCCGCAGATGGTCCAGAATTTTTTCATCGTATTAGCCCTGTGGGTTGAAATGACCCTAGCCATGCTACGGAGCGAAGCTCAGGTGTCAATTCTGTTTGTCCATGGTTCGCTGTTCGGTTTTACCGTGCATCTCGATTATTGGTTGTCAGTCATTAATGATTCTGACTGGCCGGGTCCTCATCGACGCATGCTGGCGCACTGATGATCCAAGAAACGTATCCAGGTCTATTAGCCTGAAATGACCATAGGTCGAAGGGAAAACCGAATGGGATTGTGCTGATCCGTATTGGCGGATGCGGATCTTGCCATCAGTCACCATCGCATGGCGGAATCGTGGCTTTTAAACGAGCGAATCGAGACATAGCCTTTTCGAAGTGGGTAAAAAGGCCGATAATGGGTGCCCTCTCCAGATTCGGTGTTAGTAGTAATGGCGCAGCCTTCCTCCCCCAAGAAGAAAGATCCGCGACTCGAACAGCTCAAAATGCCTCCTCATTCCTTTGAGGCGGAGCAATCCGTACTAGGCGGTCTGATGCTGGATAATGAGGCCTGGGATCGTGTGGCGGAGCGGGTCGTCTCCCATGATTTTTACAGTCGGCCCCATCGCATGATTTTTGCGGCCATGACCCGGTTGGCCGAGCAAGGGCAACCCATTGATCTGATTACCTTGCAAGAAGAGTTGGAGCGTCACGAACAGATTGATGATGTGGGTGGTTTCGCCTATCTGGTTGAAATTGCCAAGAATACCCCCAGTGCCGCCAACATCAGCGCCTATGCCGAGATAGTGCGCGAGCGCGCCGTGGTGCGCGAGATGATTTCGGTGGCGAATGACATCGTCGAGTCCGGTTTCGATCCACAAGGCCGGAATGCCGGTGACTTGCTTGACGAGGCTGAAAGCAAGGTTTTCAAAATTGCCGAGTCACGCAGCAGTGCCACGGATGGGCCTCAGCCCCTGAAAGTGGTGTTGGAAAAAACGGTCGACCGCATTGAAGAGTTGTTTCGCAAACCGCACAACGGGGTTACCGGCGTCTCTTCCGGTTACTCGGATCTCGATAAGATGACTTCTGGTTTTCAAGCTTCGGATCTCATCATAGTCGCGGCGCGTCCCTCCATGGGAAAAACCACCTTTGCCATGAATCTGGTGGAACACGCGGCCCTGACTCAGGACAAGCCTGCCGTCATTTTTTCGCTGGAAATGCCCTCCGAACAGATCATCATGCGGATGCTTGCCTCGCTGGGGCGTATCGAGCAGACACGGGTACGGACCGGGCAACTGGATGATGATGATTGGGGACGCCTCTCTTCGACCATGGGCATGTTGCTGGAAAAAGGCAAGATGTATATCGATGATGCATCAGGTCTGACTCCAACCGAGTTGCGCTCGCGGACGCGGCGCATTGCCCGCGAGCATGGTGGTATCAGCCTAGTGATGATCGATTACCTGCAACTGATGCGGGTTCCATCGCTTAGTGAAAACCGGACGCTAGAAATTGCGGAAATATCCCGCTCGCTCAAGGCGCTGGCGAAAGAATTGCAGGTGCCGGTAATTGCGCTGTCCCAGCTCAACCGGAGTCTCGAACAACGGGCGGATAAACGGCCGGTTAACTCGGATCTGCGGGAATCCGGCTCCATCGAGCAGGACGCAGACCTCATCATGTTTATCTATCGCGATGAGGTGTATCACGATGACAGCCCTGATAAGGGGGTTGCCGAAATTATTATCGGTAAGCAGCGTAACGGGCCAATCGGCCGGGTTCGACTGACTTTCCAGGGGCAGTATTCCCGGTTTGATAATTATGCGGGCCCTGCCTACGACGACGATTATTAAGGATAAGTCATGCAAGCAGTAACGGCGCAGATCGATACCCAGGCTCTCAAGCACAATCTGCGTGTTGTTCGCACCCAAGCCCCGACGGCCAAGGTGGTTGCCGTGGTCAAAGCCAACGCCTATGGTCACGATCTGCTGACCGTAGCCCGCACGCTACAGGATGCAGACGCCTATGCGGTGGCCCGCATCGAAGAGGCTCTGACTCTGCGCAGTGGCGGTATCGTTAAACCCGTAATCATGCTCGAAGGCTTTTTCAGTGCCGAAGACTTGCCGGTGCTAGCGGCCAACAATTTGCAAACCGCCGTACACTCCTGGGAGCAACTGGAGTCGTTGGAGCGAGCCGATTTACCACAACCCATCCGAGTTTGGATGAAGCTGGATACCGGCATGCACCGTCTAGGCGTCCGTCCGGAAGAAGTCCCCGTGTTTTACCAACGTTTGGCTAACTGTAAGAACGTGGTGCAGCCCTTTAATCTGATGACCCATTTCAGTTGCGCCGATGAGTTGGACAATCCAACGACACGGGAGCAGATCGATCTGTTCAATCAACTGGCTATGAACCATCCGGGCGAGTGTGCGCTGGCGAACTCTGCGGCCGTGCTGGCCTGGAAGGATGCGCATGCGGATTGGGTCAGACCGGGCATCATGCTCTATGGTATTTCACCATTTCCGGATCGAATTGGTGCGGACCATGGATTGCGGCCGGTGATGACTCTGAAAAGTAATCTGATCGCGGTCCGGAATGCCAAAGCGGGGGATAGTGTCGGCTACAGTGCAAATTGGACGGCGGAGCGGGATACCCGATTGGGAGTGGTTGCCATGGGCTACGGTGATGGCTATCCGCGTATGGCGCCCAATGGTACACCTGTGCTGATCAATGGACGGATCGTACCTACCGCTGGACGGATCTCCATGGATATGATGACCGTTGACTTAGGGCCGGACGCCACGGACTGTGTCGGGGATGAAGTCATTCTGTGGGGGGAGGGTTTACCGGTGGAGCATGTCGCTGAACAGGTGGGGACTATTCCTTACGAGTTGGTGCTTAAGTTGACGTCACGGGTCAATCTCGATTTCATCGGCTGACCGGGGCTGATCCCCTTCTTCGCGGGATAAAAAAGGCGCTGGAATCAGCGCCTTTTTTTCATTGTTCTGGGACTTCAGCTTTCTTGGGAGGGATCTCTAAACGCAAGGTGCCGGGAGTCCAGTAAAAATAGAACCATGGTTTTTCCAACTGCCATTGCGGGAATATGATTTCGACGCTGTTGTCTTGTTTCTTGTAGATCGATGTATTGATGTTGATTCGGGAGACAATCAGGCAAACAACCAACGCCAATAAGCTCCATTTGATGATTTTACCCACGACTACTCCATGTTGGTTTGGCGAGTGATATCCATCCATCACCCGCAATCCAGAACCTATATTGTCTACTCGAAACAGATCTCGATGGTTGCTCGACCATACTCACTCTCGAACGGCATCAAGAGTTTAGTGCTATCCGTTTTGTGAGAGATGGTGTGATTCTGGCCGGAAACAACGACTGGCGTAGCCATATTGAAGTCATATCCCTTCTCAGCCAGCATGCGTTTGGCACCCCCGGTGACCATGTTAGTGATTTCACCCACCATATCGGTAACTTCTTCATTGATCGTCTCTGGCGCCTCACCGAGCATGCGGCGCATGATTTCTAGTGCTAGGCCTTTGTCGAAGGTGATAGAGAATGAGCCGCGGGTTTGGGGGCCAACCATACCGATCAAGCCAGAAACGTCCCCCCGGGCTAACTCATCATTTTTCTTTCGGGGTGCTCCAGCTTTTAGCTCCAGTTGCGCCATGGTACTGATCACATGAAGCAATGAGACTAGAAAAGGATTAACAAATTCGGCACGCATTTTTATCCTCGGAGGTAAACCAGCCGTAGTTTCTAAAATTCTCGGCTGGGGGGCTCAGGCGGTCTTATCCTGACCTCTGCAATATCGATTCCACTGGGGACTACCATTTGCCAGAGCGGATGATCTCGGTTCTTGTTAAAGATTAACATATAGCAGCTTGCTAAAGCGTGACAATATTCATCCTACGAAATAGCCAGCTAAAGACAATCTTGCTGCGTGTTACCAACCATCCTAGCTACTTCTTGGTGCTTTTCCGAGGCAGAGGGTAGAATCCCTGCCTCCAAAGTATGAACACCATGAATTGAGAAAGAGAGAAGATGAATTTGCCCGCATTACGTTTTTCTGTGGCCCCTATGCTGGACTGGACAGATCGTCATTGCCGCTATTTTCTGCGTCTGATGAGCCAACGGACTCTTCTCTATACCGAAATGGTGACTACAGGAGCTATCTTGCATGGCCGTGGTGATTACCTCTCTTACCACGAAGCCGAGCATCCTCTTGCCTTGCAGTTGGGGGGATGCGAGCCTGACGAGTTGGCCCGTTGTGCGAAACTTGCTCAGGCGCAGGGTTATGATGAGATCAATCTGAATGTGGGTTGTCCTTCGGATCGGGTGCAAAATGGTCGCTTTGGGGCCTGTCTAATGGCTTCCCCGCAGCTGGTCGGCGATTGTGTTGCCGCGATGAAAGCCGAGGTCACTGTTCCGGTAACGGTAAAAACACGCATCGGCATAGACGAACAGGACTCTTACGATTTTTTATGCCAATTTCTGGATATCGTCAGTGACGCGGGGTGCCAGACATTTATTGTGCATGCGCGTAAGGCCTGGCTCAGTGGTTTGAGTCCTAAGGAAAATCGGGAGATACCCCCACTCGACTACGAACGGGTCTATCAGCTTAAACGAGATTATCCGCATCTGACGATCTCACTCAATGGAGGCATTAAAACCATGGCGGAGGTCGCCTCGCACCTGACCCAGGTGGATGGTGTTATGTTGGGAAGAGAGGCCTATCAAAATCCATATCTGCTGGCGAATGTCGATCAGTTGGTTTTTGGTGAGAGTGACAAGCCCATCCTTTCTCGGCATCAGGTCGTCGAGCATATGCTGCCGTATATTGAGCAGGAGTTGGCCAAAGGGAACCAGTTATCGCACATAACCCGCCATATGTTGGGGTTGTTTCAGGGCATGATCGGAGCCAGGGCATGGCGACGTCATCTGAGTGAGCACGCCTGTCGGCGGGAGGCTGATATTCGTGTATTGTTGGATGCTCTGGCATTGGTTCCCAAAGATTGAGCCAAAGAGAGCACTCGGTGGCCGGGTTGTTAGTGCTACTCGCCCGGTCCGTTATACCTTGCATCCGTGGTCAGGTTGTAAACCGGTTGCAGCTTTGAACCTTCAGGGCCAGCCCATTGCTCAAAATCGGGCGACTCATCCAGCAAGATGAATAGCGCCTCCTGGGTAATTGGACGCGATAACAGATAGCCTTGAGCCATATGACAACCTTTCCTAATCAGTTCTTGAAGTTGAGCTTTTGTTTCCACTCCCTCGGCAACCACCTGTAAATTAAAAGCTTCGGCAAGTTGCAACACGGAATCGACCAATTTAGGGTTTTCTAATAGTTGGTCCGTATAACTTTTGTCAATTTTTATAACATCCAATGGTAGTGCTGCTAGATGATTCAGTGACGTATAGCCAGTTCCAAAGTCATCAAGAGCGATTGCAACACCAATTTCTTTTAATGTTTTCACCATGTTTCTGGCGACATCATCTAACTCGACTAGTGCAGTTTCTGTAATTTCTATTTCAAATAAAGAAGGTAACAACTCATAGCGATTTAATAGACGGGAGACTTCTTTCGGGTAGTTTGGATTGGATAATTCGGTTGCAGAAGCATTGACAGCCAAGTGGAACTCGCTAAATCCGAGTTCTTGTAGTTTTGCCAAGCATTGGCAGGCTTGATTCAAAACCCATAAGTCTATTTCTAAAATTTGCGATGAATGTTCGGCAATAGGAATAAATCGATCAGGCGGGACCATGCCAAACTCTGGATGGTGCCAGCGCAATAGTACTTCGGCACCTATTATTTTTTTATCTATTAACGAATACTGCGGTTGAAAGACGACGCGTAGTTGTTGAAGTTGAATGGCTGAACTAAGTTCAGACTCTAGCCATTTATCTTCACGGAGTTTGGCGGCCACCATGCCATCGAGCAAGTACCAATAATTGCCGGTGTAACGACTGGCTTGGTGTCGTGCTTGATTTGCTGATTGCATTAACTCCTCCATACGACTTCCGGCTTCTGGATAACTAACAATGCCAGCACTAAATCGCAGTTTAAGCTCATAATTGCCAATCATGATGGGCATTTTTAAACGACGAGCCAATTGCTCGCATAATTGAGCTGCGTTCGGTTGATTTTCTTTTTGCTGAGGTGGAAGAATGAATGCAAACTCATCTGATCCGATTCGGGCAATACAAACTTTTTCGCTATCATAAAGACGATGTTTTTTTAACAGCTCTACCAATATTTTTGAAATAAGTTGCAAGGCTTGATCGCCTGTCCGTGAGCCAAAGGTGTTATTTATCCCACTCAAATTGTGCATTTTAACCTGGACCATCAAAAAACATCCCCCCTCCTGCTTGGCTTGAAAGACCCGCTTTTGCAAATAATGCAAGAATGCTCCCCGGTTGTTGAGGCCGGTCACAGGGTCTATAAACGCAGAATGCTCCAACTCCAGTTGAGAGGCTTCCAAGCGAGATAGCATCAGCGAAAATTGGTTCCGCAGCTCTACCATTTCATCGTCTGGTGGTAATAGGGGAATATGGCGAATCTCCTGTTTGGCAACCTGATGCATTAGACGCCGTAATTTATCCATCGGCCGTATGATGACCCGCCCCAGTATCCAGCTACAAAGTAATAATAAGACGGTCATGCTCAATATAAGCCAAGTTATGAGAGCCCAGCGAATGCTGTCTATCTGGCTGGTGACCACCTTTTGTGGAATCATGGCAATGAGTGTCATATCCTCGCTCAAATTAGCTTTTTCGATATAAAAAGCCTCACCTTGTAGATCCACATCCCTGCTTTTTTGTATTTTATTGATTGGCAGGTTTTTGTACCTGGCATCCAATATTGTGTCTTGGTGCCTATCTAGTAGTAACAGCCGATAGCCACTGATTTTTTCTTGTTCCTGGATGTAGTTTAATAATGGATGTAGTGAGTAGGTTAAAACCAAAGTATTGGGACTTGATTCGATGTGGTTATACTGTCTCAGTTCTGGGTTGTTATTGTTGAATGTAATAGCTTGCTTAAATACATGTTGCGATAATTCGGGAGAATAGATGAAATGAACGAAACTCTTTCTAGCTTGACTCTGCATCAGTTTAATAAATGCTCTGTTGGTCGAACTGATGGAGTTGAAGGGATCAATTCCATCTCCAGCTTGTAACTCTTCCTGTTGATTGGCATTAATCAACACAATTTGCAGTATGCCCGGGTTGCTTTTTATCATCTGATGAAACAGCAATTGAACCATGGGGCCGAGATGTGAGTTTTTATCTCGTTGATTGTCAGATATTAAATAACGATTGATAGCAGATGTTTGTGGCAGAAAGGCAAGATCTGCATGGTTGGACTGAATGCCAGCGTTGAGAAATGATTGACTGTTTCGTAATAACAGCTTGAATTGTGCTTCGCTATTATTTTGGCTGAGTCGCTCAAGTAAAAACATACTGTGTAGGCCAAGAGCGAGTAACGGAAGTACTACTACCGGTAGAAGAGCCAAGCTGAGCTTGCTACGTATCTTTTTCATTTCAGCACCGAAAAATAGATGGCGTTACGGACACGGTCACTTTCAACTGCGTCGTTATAGTATTCGGAATTCTGTAGATGCTGCCCTGACGGGGAAGCAACAGCATCCTGTTTTATTTTTTGTGAAATCTCTTCGCTACGAAGTGTAGGAGCAAAGCCCATTTTTTCACCATTGAGCCGTGCGACATCCGGACGCATCAGGAAGTTGACGAGCAAGGCGGCTTCGGCCGGGTGAGGACTGGTTTTGCTGATCGCCAGGCAGTCAATCCACAACGGGGAGCCTTCGATAGGGGCAACATAGCGCCAATCCTGAAATGTTGACATGGACTGTAATGAATAGAAGTCTCCGCTGTAGGTTACAACGGCATAGACTTGAGGGCCTAGCACGGGATCCTGAATGGCGGCCAATGAGAGCAGGTAAGCCAGCACATGCGGTTTTTGTGCCTTGAGCAGGTTGAAGGCGGGCTCCAGCTCTGAGCGACGCTCGGTATTGATCGAGTAGCCTAGAGTCTTTAATGCAATAGAGACCAGATCTATTGCGTCATCAATCATGACAATATGACCCGATAGCTCGGGCGCTGGAGAGAGAATATCGCGCCACCTAGTAATCGGCCGCTTGAGCTTGCTGGTTCGATAGGCGATTCCGACCGAGCCCCAAAAGTAAGGGGCGGCATGTTGCCCACAACTGCCACTGAAGCGGGGATCAACATGAGATTCATTGTGGTAGCCCTTGACGGGTTTTTTCACAAACAGTGATGACCATGAGTCATTTTTCAATGTGAGATAGTCAATGACGGCAATATCAAGGATGGGAGGATGTTCGGAAAGTAATAACCGGTTCCTGGCTTCATCACTGTCGTAGTAAAGCTCCTTAATCTCGATACCGGTTTCTTTGGTAAACAAGGTCTTAACTTCAGGCGCCAGGTAGTAGGGCCAGTTATATACGACCAATTCGAGGGCTCTCAGCGGTTGACAGACCAACAGCAGGATGAAGCCGAAGTTATAAAAGATACGTATCATCATGCACTCCCGGAATATTCGGTGAGCAAGGGTGAATTGCTCGACATGGAGCGAATGGCTTTACGCAACTATAGACTTCCGCTTTCGATTCTTACCTGTCAGAAAAACGCATAGACAATGTATCTCGATCGACTACCTATCCTCAGTGTTAAAGCTCTTGCAATAGATCCTCGACGTAGCGTTCCAGGAGCTGGCGACGCTTTTCGGCCATGGCTTTGCCGGAGGATGTTTGCATGCTATCGGCGACTTTGTAGAGCTTGACGAAGAAGTGATCGAGCGCAAAAGCCAGATCATCCAGCGGTCGATGGTGGGCGAGGGGATCGATTGGATCGAACATGGCTCTTTGCATGCGTCCCGAGGTGTAAAACACCCGGGCCAGGCCTATGGCTCCCAACGCCTCCATGCGATCAGCATCCTGCAGCAATTTGGCTTCGAGAGTTTCGGCGGGCAGCGCGGCAGAAAAACTGTGAGCCTCGATGGCATGACAGACACTCGGAATCAGCTCGCTGGGGAATCCCAGTTCGCTCAGGATCGACTCTGCCTCCCGCGCGGCCAAACGTGAGCTCAGGTGCCGTTCCGGGTGATTCTTGGGCAGGCTGATGATGTCATGCAGATAAGCCGCGGCCAACAGGACCAGATCGTTGCCTTGTCCACCTTCCGCCTGATTCAGTTGTTGGGCGGTTTTCCAGACACGGCGAAAATGCGCGATATCATGGGCGCCATCATCGATGGTGTGGTGCTGATCGAGCCAGGACTCCAGCTCATATTGCCAATCGCTCAGTGTCATCCGAGATCTCTATCTTACTTGCCTATCAGAACAGCCGATTATCTACCATTGCGGCCAGTAGAAACAGACAGACCAACAGCCAGATGGGAAAACGGTAGTGGCGCATGGCAATCCAAGCTAGCAGCGGCCAGATGATATCGACGGGTTGGCGAATGGCGCTGGTCAGTAGCGGATGATAGAGACAGGCCAACAATAGACCGACGACCCCTGCATTCACGGCGGCAACAGTGGTGAGCAGACGGGGTTGAGCCAGGAGTCGTTGCCATGCCGGAAGCATGGCGAGTACCAACAAGAAGCCCGGCAAGAAGATGCCTAGAGTGGCAAGCAGAGCGCCAGACCAGGGGTGGCCCGGGTACATTTCTGCCCCCAGATAGCTGGCAAGGGTAAACATGGGGCCGGGCATGATTTGGGCAGCGGCATAGCCGCTCAGGAATTGATCCGCAGATAATTGACCGACCACTGCCTGTTGCAACAGCGGCAGCACTACATGCCCACCTCCGAATACCAGACTACCAGCCTGATAATGCAGTGCGAAGATAGAGAGCCATGTTGAACCTTTGGTTACCACCAGGGTCATACCGAACAACACAATAAAGAGTAGCAAGGGCCAGAGTAAGAGCCGTGCCGAGCCGAAGGCCGATGGGATCACTCTGTCTCGGGGAGACTCTGGGGGCTTGGGTATGGCATGTAAGTAACCGATCCCGGCCCAGCTGGCTAGCAGCACAAGCTGGAGGCTATTGCTTGGGTAGAGAATTAATAGCAACGCGGTGAGTAGTGCGATCAGGCGATGTCGGGGCAAATGGCAAAATTGCCGGGACAGGTTGAGTGCCGCATCGGCAACGACGCAAACGGCGAATAATTTGAGCCAATGTTCCAGGTCCTGAAGAAGCGGTACATGACTCAAACTGGTTTGCGCTTGAGCCAGCAACACCATGAGCATAAACGAGGGGAGCGTGAATCCGCAAAAGGCCGCAATGGCTCCAAGGAGGCCGGCACGTTGCAGGCCAATGGCAAAGCCAAGCTGGCTGGAGGCGGGGCCTGGTAACAGCTGACACATAGCCAGCAGATGGCCGAATGATTCGGCACTCAGCCAGTGACGCTTGAGCACAAATTCCTGACGGAATATGGCGATGTGAGCCATAGGGCCACCAAAGCTCTGGCAGCCCAACAGAAAGAAGCATCTAAATATCGACAGCAGCATCATGCTTTGTGCCTGAAGGGGGCGCCCCAGTCTGCAGGTGAGTGATGACAGACTGATGACCCATCACTTGCCCCTCACTATGGACCTGTCTGGTGGTTAGGGCGCTTATTGTGCCGGAGGCAGGCGCATCATCATCTGTCGAATCAGGCTCTTGGCGGTACGATCACGAGCTTCTGTCGCCTTGATGGGCATATCACTGCTGGCTTGCAAGGCGGCACTCCAGAGTTTGGTATCACTCTGCCGATCCTTGATGATCAGGGCGACCGTTCCTTTCTTGCTGACCGTGACACCCGGATCCATGCCTAGCTTGCTGAAGAGCAGACCCTCGGCATCTTCCTTTTCGCCCAGTACACCAATGGCAACCAGTACATTGGCCTGCTCAGGAGGCGCCTCGTGCATGCCCAGAGCCTGCAGGTAATCCCGCGCGGCGCTCTGGAACAAGGGAAGCCAGGGCTTGCCCTGCTCCTTGCCGTACAACAGGGTGTCCGGTATCGCAAAGGTGATGGGGGCCGCGTAAGGCCAGCTGTTGATGGAGGTGGCAACCATGGTCATCTGGACCGTGGGTTCATGGATGGCGGCATTAGTATCGGGAGCGCTGGTTGGTTGCGCGCAAGCACTCAGTAACAGAGGGAAAAGCAGAACCAGTTTACGCATAAGGCCTCCTGGCCAGAAATAGGAGCAACAGAGTGACGCAATTTTGCGCTTGAGCATAATGCCAATGGCTCCATCCGTCGCTGACTTTTCATCGGTTCATTGAGGTTCATCAAGCTGTTATGCCGGATAGGGAATGCCTTTCAGCCAGCATTGAATCCCGTGGCGGCTGGCTTCGAAGTGCGGTTCCGGTAGCTCGCGGGGGGAAAACCAGCGCCAGCCTTCACACTTCTCCGGCTCGCACAGCTGGGGTTGCTGGGTCACCTGTTCGGCCAGCAAGATAATGGAAATATAGTGTTTGCCACACTCCTCATAGGTCTGCAGGTTATTGGTGACGGCGACAAACCGGGCGGTTGTTAACGCTATGCCGGTCTCTTCCATGACTTCACGGATGGCGCAAGCTTCGAAGCTCTCCCCCATCTCCAGGTGGCCACCGGGGATCGACCAGTAGGGGGCGTGGCTATTCTTGCGTTTGCCGAGTAGAACGTCTCCGGCCGTGTTGACCAGGATCACACCGATGCCGACCCGTGGGTATGGATCATTCATGACGAACCTCGCTAGGTGTAGGGAGGAGATTACTCCAGATGGTCGAGAGGCAGAGCCGTCTGCTGCTTGATCTGGCGCAGCACAAAGCTGGAGCGCACTCCGGTGACACCCTCGATACGAGTTAATTTATCCAGCAAGAAGCGCTGGTAATGTTCCATATCCGGTACCATGACGGTGAGCATATAGTCTGCATCATTACCGGTGATGAGGGCGCACTGCAACACCTCGGGCATCTGGCTCACCGCCTGGTTGAAATTCTCCAGCCGCTCCGGTGTGTGTTTGTCTACTGTGACATGAATGTGGGCGGTGAGTTTCAGGTTCAGCCGCTCGGGGTTGAGCAGGGTGACATGACGCAAGATAAGACCGGCATCTTCCAGTGCCTTGACCCGGCGCGAGCAAGGGGAAGGTGACAGGCCGATCTGTTCGGCCAGTTCCAGATTGCTGATGCGGGCATCCTGTTGCATCAGGGTCAAAATCTTGCGGTCGAGACGATCCAGCTTGAGCACGATATGCCGCCTTTTCCATGTGATGGGTGAATTATTGCGCATAACGCATTAGAAGTGATTTTATATGCCAATTTGTGGTAAAAACAAGACCAACTTTGCAACCACTCGCCCGTCGATCCTCGCTATTATTTCCTCACTTCCAGTGGCAAGCCCAGACCCATCCGGTCTTGAAGGCCGTACCCTCTCTTACCGGAGGCGGTGCACCACCGAACGACCAACTTGTATCGCAAGTCTGGTGGGGGGATAGACGGTAACCGCCGGATCGAGGAAGCAGAATATGACGACGAACCAGCCTTCAGTGCTGGTTTCGTTCTTTTTGCGGCGCGGAAAATAGCGATCTTGTTCCAGTGATGGCTCGGGCGTACCCATGAGATAGTTCGAGCTTGGCCTGCCGACTTGAGTGGTCGCATGGATACGACCACAGATCCGTAGGGGAGCGAGCCTAATAAAACGGGACCCCTAGGTCCCGTTGCGGTGCTGGCGAGCGGTTGGCGTTTATTTAGTCATCCGCTTGTACTTGGCGCGGTGCGGTTGTACGGCATCGGCACCGTAGGTCTTCTTCTTCCACTCTTCGTATTCGGTGAAGTTGCCTTCAAAGAATTCGATCTTGCCCTCATCCTGATAGTCGAGGATGTGGGTGGCGATGCGGTCGAGGAACCAGCGATCGTGGGAGATGACCATGGCGCAGCCGGGGAACTCCAACAGGGCATTTTCCAGGGCGCGCAGGGTTTCGATGTCCAGATCGTTGGTCGGTTCGTCCAGCAGCAGCACGTTGCCGCCGGTCTGTAGCAACTTGGCCAGATGCAGGCGACCCCGTTCACCCCCGGAGAGCTCACCAACCCGCTTCTGCTGGTCGGAACCCTTGAAGTTGAAGCGGCCGATATAGGCGCGGCTGGGGATCTCCAGATTACCGATCTTCAGGATATCCTGACCATCGGCCACCTCTTCGAAGACCGTCTTCTTGCCATCCATCTTGTCGCGGAACTGATCGACCGAGGCCAACTGCACGGTATCACCGAGGGTGATGTTGCCGCTGTCGGCCTGTTCCTGCCCGGAGAGCAGACGGAATAGGGTCGACTTACCGGCACCGTTCGGTCCTATGATGCCAACGATGGCCCCCTTGGGAACCGAGAATGACAGATCGTCGATCAGCACCCGATCGCCATAGGATTTGCGCAGATTCTGCACCTCCACCACCTTGTCGCCGAGGCGAGGTCCGGGCGGAATGAACAGCTCGTTGGTCTCGTTGCGCTTCTGGTAATCGCTGCTGTTGAGCTCTTCAAAGCGCGCCAGACGGGCCTTGGACTTGGCCTGACGGCCCTTGGGATTCTGACGAACCCACTCCAGTTCCTTCTCGATGGACTTGCGACGCGCCGCTTCGCTGGAGGCTTCCTGCGCCAGACGGGCATCTTTTTGTTCCAGCCAGGAGGAGTAGTTGCCTTCCCACGGGATACCTTCGCCGCGGTCCAGCTCCAAAATCCAGCCCGCCACATTGTCGAGGAAGTAGCGATCGTGGGTGATGGCGACGACTGTGCCTTCATAGTCGTGGAGGAAGCGCTCCAACCAGGCCACGGATTCGGCATCCAGGTGGTTGGTCGGTTCGTCCAGCAGCAGCATGTCCGGTTTTTCCAGCAGCAGGCGGCACAGGGCGACCCGGCGACGCTCACCGCCGGAGAGGTGCTTGATCTGGGCATCCCAGGCCGGCAGACGCAGGGCATCGGCCGCGCGCTCCAGCTGGTTTTCCATGTTATGGCCGTCGTGGGCCTGGATGATGGCTTCCAGTTCGCCCTGCTCCTTGGCCAGCTTGTCGAAGTCGGCATCCGGTTCGGCATAGGCGGCATAGACGGCATCCAGACGGGTCAGGGCGCTCTTGAGCTCGCCCATGGCCTGCTCGACCGCTTCTCGGACCGTTTGCTCCGGCTCCAGTTTGGGTTCTTGGGGCAGGTAGCCGATCTTGATCCCCGGTTGTGGACGGGCTTCCCCTTCGATCTCGGTATCGATGCCAGCCATGATGCGCAGCAGGGTGGACTTACCGGCACCGTTCAGACCCAGGACGCCGATCTTGGCGCCGGGGAAGAAGGAGAGGGAAATATTCTTCAGGATATGTCGTTTGGGCGGAACGACCTTGCCCACCCGATTCATGGTGTAAATAAACTGAGCCATACGAATCTCGTTGTCAGCCAGAGGGAAATTCACAGGGGGGCATTCTAAACCATGGGGCTATGGCGGCGAAAGCATGCCGCAACCGGCTTTACGTGGCGCATCACATCCCGTGTATCCGGCCCATATGAATGAGAGTTGGCTGCCCGTCACGTCAAGAGTCCAAAAAGAATCTCGGGCCGGAATAGCGGAGCATTTTCCAGACCTTCTCTGGGTCATTTCATCGAAAAATTACGGCCGGACTCGACGGCTTAGCGATGCACTTTTGGGCGCGTCGGTTAGCCGGTGTGAATAGGCAGAAGCTGGCTTTCAGAGGAAGTAAATACAAAGATCTGTTTCATCTGAATATTATTCTATGGCTCTAATACGGAGTTTCATTTTGTGAAACGTCTCCGTTATTCTTGAATGACTATATCGTAACTCCATGATAAATTGATAAAAATAACAACATTTTGTAATCTGGATATTCGGTGCCGCAATATAACGATGTATTAACAATTCATTTCTAGATTGTATTTATATCTGCCTATTTCATTACATCTCACCGTTTCTTATACATTGATTGTCGCTGCATGGAGCAATAGATGAAAGTTGTCGTACTGGGGGCTGCAGGGGGGATAGGTCAACCTTTGTCCTTGCTGTTGAAAATGCAACTGCCAGCAGGGTCCGAGTTGGCGTTATACGATCCGGCCCCGATGACCCGGGGGGTTGCCGTCGACTTGAGCCATATTCCGAGTCGGGTTCAGGTGACGGGTTTTACCGGTCGCGATCCAGCGGCGGCGCTGGACGGGGCGGATATCGTGCTGATCCCCGCGGGTATCGCTCGCAAACCGGGGATGGAGCGCTCCGATCTGTTCAAATTCAATGCGGGCATCATCATGGATCTGGTGCAGCAGTGCGGTCGGGTGTGCCCGAAGGCATTGATTGCCATCATCACCAATCCGGTCAACAGCATGGTGCCGATAGCCGCCGAGGTTCTGGCGAAACTGGGGGTCTATGATCCCCGTCGCCTGTTTGGTCTGACTTCATTGGATGTGGCGCGTTCCGAGTCATTTTGTCTGGATATGAATCGCGATGCCGATGCGCCCGTCGTCCCGGTGATCGGCGGACACAGCGGTCTGACGATAGTGCCGCTGTTCTCGCACATCGTCGATGCACACTATACGCCGGAGCAATTAGCCACACTGATTGCCCGGGTGCAGCAGGCGGGAACCCAAGTGGTGGAGGCCAAAGCCGGTGCCGGGTCGGCCACGCTGGCCATGGCCTATGCCGCGCTACGCTTCTGTTTGTCGCTGGTACGCGCCAAGCAGGGGGAGAGCGGTATACGGGAGTATGCCTATATTGAAGGCGGGCACCCACAGGCGCGTTTCTTCAGTCAGCCGATCCTGCTGGGGCCGGATGGTGTGGCGCAGGTACTGGATTATGCACCTGTGCATCCGGTCGAGCAGGCCGCCATCGAGGGCATGCTGCCGACTCTGAATCAGGAGATCCAGCAAGGCATCGATTTTGTGATGCACTAATCCAGGTTGCTGTCGGGATGATAAAAGGCCTCATCGTTGGATGAGGCCTTTTGCTATCTGGAGCACCAGGTGTATCCGCAAGCACCGTCGGTAACTAGAAGCGGGCCGTGATACCTATGTTGGCCTGGACCTGTCCCAACAGCTCCCCCTTGACCTTGAGGTTGCACACCTCAGGGTTACAAATGAATTCGCTGTTGTCGTTGATGAAGGTGCCATAGCCACGGACTTCGGCGCGCAGGGCTATGTTGTCGCTCAGGCGTGGGTGTACCCCGAATGCCAGTGCGAGTGAGGGACGAGTGGTACTGTCATAAGCGGCGAGTCGAGTAAAGCCAATGCCAGCACCGATATAGGGGCGGGGGCCATCCGCCAGCATCAGTGCTCCGGCAAAGTGCAGATAGTCGATATGCAGGTTATCAGACTGTGCCGGTGACAGCGTGGTGTTCTCATGGCTGTAGATCACCTCAATAAGACCGGGATCTGTTGTCTCTTTGCTGATAAACAGCCCCCAGTTCTGATTCTCTTTCGCCGAAATGTTGCCGCTGTTCTCATTGCTATCAAAATCGAGACTGGAGCTATAGCCCACAAAGGGGGTGACTTGCCATTTGGGGGTGTTATCGACGGGCGCCGAGCCTTCAGCCCAGGCAATCGAACAGAGGAGTAGAGCTAAAGGTAGCCAAAGTGCGCATCTCTTGATCTTCATCTTGTTGGTCCATCCGTTGAGCATCCTGCCGACAGGCTAATCTTTCGCCGACACTCTGTCATCGGCGGAAGGACTAAAGTGCGTCCTTCCTCGCTTTCTCCCCCGATGCCGGGGGGCTGCGGTGCTTAGCGAAACTCGAATCGCTCGTAATGCAGCCGTTGGTGAGGCAACAGACACCGCTGCAGCATGCTGCGCATGGCAATAGGGCCACAGAACCAGCAGGGGCCGGTTTTTACGGCAAAGAGTTGGCGGGCATCGAGCAAGCCATCCCTGTCTCGTTCCATCATGGTCAGCTCGATGCCGCATGCGGTGGTCAGTTGTGATAATCGCTCGCCGAACAGCACATCGGCATGGTGTTCAACACAGTAGATGAGTTGGGTTTGCGGCCGCTGTTCACCGCGGAGAGCCAGTGCTTCCAGCCAGGCGATGAAAGGGGTGATACCAATGCCTCCGGCTATCCAGTAGTGAGTCTGCCCTGTCATGGGCGGCAAGGTGAATCGGCCGAATGGCCCTTCGGCCAGCACGGTATGACCGACTTGCAGTCGAGCCGCCAACCTGGAGGTGTAATCGCCAAGGGCTTTGATGGCAAAGGTAGCGATGCCGTCCTGCGGATCGAGATGGACTAGGGTAAAAGGGTGTGCCCCTTCATCCGAATCCAGCGTCAATAAGGCAAATTGCCCAGCCTGATAGCGCTGGCAAAAGGCGGCGGGCAACTGAATATCCAGTTGTATCGACTGTGGATTCAGCGGGCGAATCGCCAGCACTGTCCCCCGGACGCGCTGGGTGCGGCCTATCTGACCACTCAGACTCCACAGTGCGGCGGCAACACCCAGCAAACAGAGCAACTGCGCCAGAATGCCGAATGGCGTCCAGCGCAGGGTCGGAGCCAGAAGATAGACACTATGAAAGCAGGCCAGCAGCGCCAGGAGTGCTCCCGTCTTGTGGATGAGTCGGAATCGGCCATAGGGCAATACCCGAATCAGGCTGATGATCAAGAACAGAATCAGGCCATAAAAGGCGATCTCTCCGGCCTCCCGCGCTAGACCTTGCCAGGTGTCGGCAAGGTGTGAGCGTGGTGCGCCTGGCTCCAGCCAGCCGAGTCGGCTCAGCCAGCGTGGCGATTTGGTCAGCACCCAGTGCATCAGCACCAGAATGCCGCTGCTGATACCACTCCACTTGTGCAGTTGATAGAGTTTATCCAGTCCGCCCAGTCGTTGTTCCAGCCAGCGAGGGCGAGTCGCCATCAGGAGTAGTGCGCTCATCAGCCCGATGGCGAGCAAGCCGGTCAGTTGTATGCCCTGACCGCGCCAGAAGAAAAAGCCTTGGTTAACGACGTCTGCCGGCAAGCTGATCCCCCAGCACAGCAAGCTGAGGGTTAGTAGTCCAATCAAGTAACGCATAGGCGGTCTCGAGATAGATTCCAGATATCCTGAGCCTAGTCTCGGCGTGTGTCAGAAGTCTGTCTAAATGGTCACCCAGTGTGGCGCTATGCCGTGGCGCACTCAGCGGACTATTTATTCACTCGGCGGCTTCCAAGCTACGATCGGTTCTGGCTTGCAATATCCGCGACAAGTTCTCTTCAATCCAGTCGGCGAGCCCTTCGACCTGACGAGCCACCTCAGTGCCTAGTGGCGTGAGGCTGTATTCCACATGGGGCGGCACCACAGGGTAGGCGATGCGCAGCACAAAACCGTCCGCCTCCAGCCACTGCAGGGTCTGCGCCAGCATCTTTTCACTGACGCCGCCAATGGTGCGTCTTAGATCGCTAAATCTGTGGGTTCCGCCCAGCAGGGCCACCAATACCAGTACCCCCCAGCGGCTGGTGACATGCTTGAGTACCTCGCGGGAGGGGCATTTTTCGGAAAATAACACTCCGCGTTGTATTTTCTCGGCCAACGGAAGGCTATGAAACTGGGATGGATCTGCGTATTCAGCCATTTGACACTTACCTTTTTGTGCGTACTTACAAAAAGTTTGTTAGGCGGTTATTGTAGGGTCTCTGCGTTCATAACCCTAAGGAAAATGATCATGATCGTCGTTACAGGTGCTTCTGGCCAACTGGGCCGTCTGGTGATTGACTCCCTGTTAACCCGAATTCCGGCCGAGCAGATCGTGGCTGCGGTGCGTAATCCGGAGCGTGTGGCGGACCTGGCCGCATTGGGCGTTCAGGTGCGTCAGGCCGATTACAACCAACCGGAGTCACTGCTCCGCGCCTTTGCCGGTGCCGACAAGGTGCTGCTCATCTCCAGCAGTGAAGTGGGGCAGCGCGTGGCGCAGCATGCCGCCGTGATCGCCGCCGCCCAGCAGGCCAAGGTGAAACTGCTGGCCTATACCAGCCTGCTGCATGCCGACCGCTCGCCGCTGGGGCTGGCGGCAGAACACCAACAGACCGAAGCCTTGCTGCGGGATTCCGGGCTGCCGGTGGTGGTGCTGCGCAATGGCTGGTACACCGAAAATTATCTGGCCAGCATTCCCAGTGCGCTGGAGCATGGTGTGCTGCTGGGCAGCGCCGGTGCCGGGCGCATTGCCTCGGCGGCGCGTGCCGATTATGCCGAGGCTGCCGCCATCGTTCTGACCCGGGAGCAACAGGCGGGGCTGGTGTACGAACTGGCCGGTGATAACGCCTATACCCTGGCGGAGCTGGCGGTGGAAATCTCCCGTCATGCTGACCGAACCATCCCCTATCAGGATCTGCCGCAAGCTGAATTCCAGAGCATTTTGCTGGGCGCCGGTTTGCCGGAAGGCTTGGCGGCTCTGCTCGCCGATTCCGATGCTGGCGCCAGCCAGGGCGGACTGTTTGATGACAGCCATCAGCTGACTGAATTACTGGGTCGCCCCACCACATCGCTGGCAACCATGGTCGCCGCTGCATTCTGATGGCGGCCATCCAACTGCAGGCCTCGCCTTATGGTGAGGCCTTTTTATTGCCGGAATCGAACTGGATCGGGAGGGTGACATGACGCTCGATGCGGGCGCCGACAATTCGTCACTCTGAATACATGCAATACATGACAGAACTATAGGTATCTGGAAATATGGAGAAAAATGACCGATCGCCAGCAGGAGCTTACTGACCCTCAGTTGAGCCTGCTGTTTCGCGCACGAGGTCACCCCAAGGAAAAGGAATAGCATGATCGCTCGTTGCATAAAGGTTGTGTGGTGCGTTGTGGCCTTGAGTCTTCTGTGTATGAATGCCCGTCTCTATGCGGCGGAGGGGGTGATTGTCAGCGGCCATGAAGAATATGCGCCTTTTATGTGGCGGCAGGGCGATGAAATCGTCGGCGTCGGTATCGATGTGGTGAACATCATCTTTCATGACTTGGGGATTCAAGTGACCTCCCGCTATGTTGGTCCCTGGAAACGGATATTGCGTAAGATCGAGCTCGGCGAAGTGGATGTCCTGTGTGGTGGTTATATTACCGATGACCGTCTGAAATATATGGCGTTTACCGAAGAGCCGTTGAGTGCGGACCCGACCGCTGTGTTTGTGTGGCATTCACGGAGCTTTCCTTTTGCGTCGCGAGATGATTTGAAGGGCATCCGCTTTGGCGAGGTGCTGGGTGAGAGTCAGGGGCAGGAATTTGATGCGTGGCGAAAGAAATATGCCAGCGTCGAAGAGGTACCGACCAGTATCCTGAATATCAAAAAGCTGGAAGTTAATCGCATCGATGCCTTCGTCACCGGCTTATATAGCGGACTGTTACACATCAAAAAAGAGGGCTATGCCGGTCGGATTATTCCGCTCGATCACCCGGTCAATACCGAGTACCTGCATATCGGGATCTCGAAGAAATCGAAATATATCCAGTATCTGCCGCAAATTAACCGCAAATTACGCGAGCTGCATCGTAACGGCACCATAGATCGGTTAATCCAATACCATCTGGAACACTATTCCGCGACCCAACTCGGTGCCGCGCCACGGTAACAATCGGGCTTACCTCTTTCGGGTTTGTCTTGAGGTACTGACTCCCACATAAGGCGATAGGGGCCAGGCTGCGGGTAGGCGGTCTGGGCCTGTTACCATAGCCAAAAGGCCTCGCATGAGTGCGAGGCCTTTTGCGTCGAGGTCAGAGGTTAAACCGAATGACCAACAGGAGGTGCCCGGCCGCATACCATGTCAGCGCTATGATGACTCGCCTGACGGCGGGCCATGACATGTACCTCGCAGATCTTATTCCTCCGGATTCGAGATCCATGCCAGAGCCTCATAGGCGCGCAGAGGCTGCCGGTCACGGGTCTGGGCGTCGGGATAGTTGCCAATGAGTACACGGCTCCGACGGATGATGCCGGAGAGCGTGTCTGGCAGGCTGATGGTCAGGTCGCTCCAGTTGGTCACTAGGGTGAGTGTCTGTCGGCCGAGCCGACGTTGGTAGCACCACAACTGCGGATGCTCCGGTAACAGATCCTGATAATCGCCATCGATCAACAGCGGTAGCTGTTTGCGCAGACGAATGAGTTGGCGGTAGTAGTGAAGCACCGAGTCGGGATCTGCCAGAGCTCGAGCGGCATGGATACATTCATGGTTGGCCGCTAGCTCGATCCAGGGGGTGCCGCGGGTAAATCCGCCATGGCATGAGTCGTCCCATTGCATGGGCGTTCGGCTATTGTCGCGGGAACGAGCGGCCAGCAGTGCCAGCACCTCGGTCTCACTGATCCCCTGCTGCCGTTTCATGGCGTACAGATTGAGACTCTCGATATCCCGATACTGTTCGATGCAGGTGAAGCCAGGATTTGTCATGCCGATCTCTTCCCCTTGGTACAGATAGGGAGTGCCTTGTAGCAGATAGAGGCTGGTGGCCAACAGCTTGGCGCCCTGGGGCAAATGAGCTTCGGGGACCCCGAGACGGGAGAGCATCCGTGGTTGGTCATGGTTACACCAGAACAGGGCATTCCAGCCTTGGTTGTGCAGCCCTTGTTGCCATTGGGTGAAGAGTTGCTTCAGTGCTCTCAGGTTGAAAGGGGCCAGGCGCCACTTTTCGCCATCGGCATAGTCGACTTTGAGATGGTGGAAGTTGAAGACCATCGACAGCTCGCTCTCGTCCTGCCGGGAGTAGCGTTGGCAGTGCTCCAACGTTGTTGAAGACATTTCACCAACCGTCATGACGCCGCGCGGCGTGAAGACATCTCGATTGAGCTCCTGCAAGAATTCATGGACCCGGGGGCCATCGGTATAGAAGCGACGGCCATCCCCCCTGTCGTCGTCCGGAAAGTCCTGTTGTTTGGAGATTAGATTGATCACGTCGAGCCGGAACCCATCCACGCCCCGATCGGCCCAGAAGTGCAGGAGCGACTTGACCTCGGCACGGACCTGGGGGTTTTCCCAGTTCAGATCGGCTTGTTCGACGGCGAACAGGTGCAGGTAGTATTGCCCGGATGCCGGATCCTGCTGCCAGGCGCTGCCACCGAACTTGGACTGCCAGTTATTCGGTGCCTGACCATCCACACCATCACGCCAGATGTAGTAGTCGCGATAGGGGCTGGCCGGATTGCTCAATGCCTGTTGAAACCAAGTGTGGGCCGTGGAGGTATGGTTGACAACCATGTCCATGATGATGCGCAGACCGCGGGCATGCGCAGCGGCGACCAGCGCATCGAAGTCGTCGAGGGTGCCGTAGCTCGGATCTATGTTTCGGTAATCGGCGATGTCATAACCGTTGTCGACCTGAGGGGACGGATAGACAGGGGTCAGCCAGATCGCATCGACGCCGAGTTGTTGCAGATAGTCTAAACGCTGGCTGATGCCGCGCAGATCGCCGGTTCCCCGGGTGCCTGAGTCCTGAAAACTCTTCGGATAGATTTGATAGATGACGGCATTACGCCACCAAGTGTGGGTATTGTCTGTATGCATGTCAGTCGCTCTTTGCCAAAAAATGGGGGGAGGTGGCATCTCAGCGTGCCACCTCCGTGTTGTTATGCGCGGGACTCGCTGGTCAAGGGGGCTGACGATTCGGTGTCGGTGCCCGCATTTTTGTGACGATAGACCAGCACGGTCAGCCCCATGGGCACGACGATGGCAATCAGCATGGCCACGGCATAGATGCTCCAGAACTGCGGCTGAATGGAGAGGATGCCCGGCAGGCCACCGACGCCGATGCCATTGGCCAATACACCCGTGGTGCCACAAACGATGGCGGCGAGACAGGAGCCGATCATGGCGCACAGCATGGGGTACTTGTACTTGAGGTTGATACCGTACATGGCCGGTTCAGTCACCCCCAGATAAGCCGAGATGGCGGCCGGAACCGAGATCTCCCGTTCATTCTCCTTGCGGCTGATCAATATGATGCCGACGACGGCAGAGGCTTGAGCGATGTTGGAGAGCGCGATCAACGGCCAGATTGGCGTGCCGCCCATGCTCTGCATCAGTTGCAGATCGACGGCATTGGTGGTGTGGTGCACCCCGGTGATGACCAGCGGTGCATACAGGAAACCAAACAGGGCAGCACCGATTGGGGCGAATGAGCCTGTCATTGCCGCCTTGGCGGCCCAGGCCACACCATCACCAATCCAGCGTCCGAACGGTCCAATCAGGCTATGAGCCAGAATGACGGCCAGCAGTAGTGAAACGAACGGCACTATGACCATGTAGAGGTAGGCCGGGATCAGGCGCTTGAGACGTGTCTCGATCAAGGCCAGAGCCAACCCCGCCAGCATGGCCGGGATCACTTGGGCTTGATAGCCCACTTTCTGGATCGCGAACAGGCCGAAATCCCAAACCTCCGGGATCGTCTTGCCAATATCGTAGGCATTCATCAGTTGCGGGCTGACCAAGGTTACGCCCAGCACAATACCCGAGGATCTCGCTGCCACCCATCTTGCGGACCGTTGACCAGCAGACGCCGACCGGCAGGAACATGAAGATGGCCTCACCGAGCAGCCACAGGAACGAGTGCACCTGAGCCCAGAACTGGCTGATTTCAGTCAGCGTGTGACCATCGAACATCTTGATGTCACCGATGACATTGCGGAAGCCGAGGATCAGACCGCCGGTGATGATGGCTGGCAACAAGGGAACGAAGATCTCGGCCAGATGAGAGATGCCTCGCTCCAGCGGATTCATGTTCTGACGTGCCGCGGACTTGACCTCATCCTTGCTGACATTGTCGAGACCGATCTCATCGGCCAGCACGCGATAGAACTCATCGACTTCGGTGCCTATGACCACTTGGAACTGCCCGGCGTTGGTGAAACACCCCTTGACCGGGGGGAGCGACTCCAGCGCCTTGATATCGGCGATTTCTGGGCGCTGCAACACGAAACGCAGCCGGGTCAGACAGTGACTCACGGTTGCTATGTTCTCTTTGCCGCCGACCAACTGAATGAGTCGGCGAACATCTTGGAGCTGGATTTTGCTCATAAAGGGCCTGCCATATTGCGCTATTGGGATCGTTCCCATTTAGTTTGGGTGGGCTTCTGTTTTTCATCAATGGGATCGTTCCCATTTTATGGCGCTGTTCACAAAAACGACGTTTTAATTATTCAACTCATGCGGGCGGTCATGGTGGCGGGCGCTATATGGGCAACTGCTGGTGCGGCCTGCTCGATCTGATCCAGCAGTTGGTTGGCGGCCAGTGCGCCTGCACTTTTGTAACCCAGATCGACCGATAACACCTGGGGAAACAGGAAGTGCAGTAGCTCGTTGTTGCCAACGCCGGTCAGGCTGACATCGTGACGCCCCTGCTGTTGCAGATACTTGGCGGCGCCCAGCGCCAAGGTATCGGTGGCACAGACCAGGGCTTGTGTGTCGGCCGTGATCAGCTCTGCGGCCAGCTGGAAACCACTCTGGTAATCCAGGTCACCCACGGCACTGACCGAGGAAAGCCCATGCAGGTCACAAAACTGCTGGTAGGCGGCCAGACGACGGGCTCCGGTGGTCACGTCCTCTTGCTTGACTCCGAGGAAGGCTATGTGGCGTAACCCCTGCAGGTATAGGTGCTGCATCACCAGCGTGATGGCTCCGGCATCGTCATAGCAGACGGAGGCAAATCCGGGCTGCTCTCGGGCTACCAGCACCAGCTTCTCCTGCCAGGGATGCAGGGTCGCCAGATCGAGCCCGCTGAACGCAAACAGGATCACACCATCGACGCCGCGCCGCTCCAGCAGTTCGAGGTGCTCGCTGGTCAGTGTCGAACTGAACTTGCTCTCCATCAGCATAGCGTCGTAACCCCGGGCGTAGAGTGTTTCCAGCATGCCGCGTACGGCTCTGTTTTCCGAGGCGGAATCCAGGCGCGAGACCAGAATACCGACCAGGCGATTGCTGTTGGTGCGCATCGCCCGGGCCGACTTGCTCGGCACGAATCCCTGCGCCTGTATGATGGCCTCGATCCGTTCCCGCGTCTCCGGCTTGACCTTCGGATCCTGGTTCAACACCCGGGAGACGGTAGACTTGCCGACGCCGCTGAGACGGGCAATATCGAGAATGGTCAATCGCTTATCCATGAAATAGCCTTGGCGCAGAAATGCAAAGAGATGGGGGCTATTGTTGGCACAAGCCCGACACATTACAAGCGTTGCTGGGGTGGAGGGCGGGAGGTTGATGATCGCCCTATATGCCTGAGCGCTGGAATTTGACGGGGAAGTTCAGCCCATCTTGCTCAATCGTCTACAGTTACCTCAGACGCTAGGATAAAGCAGGATCGCCGATGACCGCAGTGGTGAAGCAAGTGCGTTCGCGTGAGGGGGTAGGGAATGTCCTCTATTAACCGGCAGATGGTACAAGGCGTTGTTCTTGCCATTCTTTTGCTTCTGTCCGGGGCCGTGGCCGCGGAACAAATCATCCGGATTGTGGCACCAGAATCCGCCAACGACCACCGTCAAGACTATTATCGTGCGCTTTTGAAATTGGCGTTGGATAAGACAAAGGCTACCTATGGCCCATATCGTTTCGAAGCCATTTCCGGCTCTATTCAGGGACGAAGCATTCTGCTGATGTCCCAAGGCAATCAGATGCTGGATGTGATCTGGACCATGACCAGCCGGGAACGGGAGGCAGCGTTGCGCCCCATTCGCATACCTTTGCTGAAGGGGCTGATGGGTGCCCGGCTTCTCATCATCAATAAGAGAGACAAGGAGCTTTTCGCGCAAATTAACACTCTGCCGCAACTACAGCAGCTTCGGGCGATCCAGGGGCACGACTGGCCGGATACCAAAATCCTGCAGGCCAATCACTTCAGTGTCTTATCGGCCACTATTTACGAAAGCATGTTCAGAAATGATCGCCCTGGGGCGGGGAGACTATTTCCCAAGAGGCTTGAATGAACCCTTTGTCGAGGTCGCCGAGCGGCCTGAGCTCGACTTGATGGTGGAGCCCCACCTCATGATTTATTACTTTTCCCCGTTCTTCTTCTTCGTCAATGCCAGCAAGCCGGAGCTAAAGGCGCGGATTGAGGCTGGGCTTCAGCTTGCCATTAAAGATGGCTCTTTCGATAAGCTCTTCTATTCCGATCCGGATAACCAGAAAATGCTCAGCGCCGTGGACCTCGCCAAGATGACCATTTTCCGTATCCCCAATCCGCTGCTGACCAAGGAAACCGCCCAACTACAGAGTGATCCCAGACTCGTTTATCCACTTCCAGTCGCTGCGGACTGAATACCTCTGGAGACCGTCCACATACATGCAGCGGGATGTTTAGTCTGAACACTCATCTGCCCGTGTCATCCAATTGACTCGCGAAACGGAAGATCTCTAGGTCCGGAACCTCACCTTGTTTGGGTAATCGAAAGGTACCAAATGTCGACCAGAGGCCCATATAACAAGGCCCTGCAGCAATGCAGGGTCTTGTGCTGTCTGGTGCCCAGAGGCGGCATCGAACCCTGGGCTCGTGAAAGGTTACACGGAAGCGACCGGCTAACCGGCTGCGCCCCACTGCCAGATCTGCTCGAGCGTGGTGGTGGCGCCGCCACAGACGATGATGGCAAGTTTCGAATAGGCATTCAGCACTGGGTGCCCATCGTACACCACCGACAGGGCCGCTCCGCAGGCGGGCTCGACCAGCACACGATGATCGGAAAGGAACTGTTCACAGGCTCCCAGCGCCGCGGCATCCGACACCAGTAGGGAGTGGATCGGATGGGATTCAGCCCACGTCAGCGCCTGATCACAGACCCGTCTTGCGCCCACCGAGGTGGCCACACCGCGCACCGCGGCCAGCTCCACCGAATGACCAGCCTCTAGGGCGGCATGCAGTGAGGCGGTGCCCTCGGTCTCGACGGCGAGCACCGGCACATGCTGCCAGCCGTTGCGATGCAAGCCCTCCACCACACCACAGAGTAAGCCGCCACCACCGACCGAGAGCACAATCGCATCGGGTTTATGACCACTACGCGCCATTTCATCGATCATGGAGGCATGCCCCTGCCATAACAGCGGATCATCAAAGGGATGCAGGAACGCATCGCCTGCGCCCAGTAGCGATTGGGCATAGGCATTGGCTTCCTGCCAGGAGGCGCCGTGAACGATCACCTCGGCCTGCTCCAACCTCAATAACTCCCTGGCACGCGCCGGAGTGGTTTCAGGCACCACCACGATCACCGGGACACCCAGCTGCCGTCCGGCGTACGCCACGGCAAGGCCTGCATTGCCGCCGGAGGACGAAATAAAGCGCTGGGCACCCCCCGCGCAAAATAGGTCTCGCAAGCATGGCCGATACCGCGCAGCTTGAAGGAGCCGGAGGGTTGTGCAGACTCGAATTTCAGCCAGATGGAGCGTCCGCTGCGCTCACTCAAGGCGCGAGATTCAACATATGGGGTTTCAATGTGCAGGGGCATCGGCATGGCTCCGGGGTGACGTGGATGGGGATGGTTGATGGGTGCAGGCTTGCAGCTCGATCTCGACGTCCAGTCCAAGCGCCAACTGGCAACTGACCACGGAGCGAGCCGGGAATCCCGCCGGGAAATGGCGCTGATACTCCTGATTGAATGCGGCGAAATGGGCCATATCCGAGAGCCAGACCGTGACTTTCACCACCTGCTCCCAGGCTCCACCGCAGGCGATCAACGTCCGTTGCAGATTGTTCAGGATCAGGCGGGTCTGGCTGGGCACATCGCCGTACTGCGGGTTGCCACTGTCATCCATCGCGACCTGGCCTGAGAGAAACAAAAAACCATTGGCCGCGACCGCTTTGGCGAACCGGGAAGGGCAGTTCAGTGGGGTAACGGGCAATCGGTTGGCTGGTGTTGGGTTGACGCATGCTGGATTGACTCATGCTGGGCTGACTCATACTGCGTTGGCTCATGCTGGGTTACTGGGCGGTGATCAGGGGGGCTCTCTTCCGGGCGGCGTCGTTACCGCTCGGCTGTCTGGTTGGGCCGTGTCGATTTGATCTCGTCCAGATAGTTGTAAATGGTGTAACGGCTGACGCCGAGGGCGGCGGCGGCCTTTTCAATCCCGCCCTTGACGATGAACATACCCCGTTCATGCATCTGACGTACGGCCTCAAGTTTGGCCTGTTTCTTCATGGCGCTATTGCCGGAGGCTGTGGTACTGAGTGCGGAGTGGATAATCTCGGCCATCAGTAACTCCATATCCGGCTGCTCTATGCTCTTGACCTCGGTGGCGCTGCTGGTGCCGAGTAGCTGGTCGAGACAGGCGCGTGCCGCGTGCAGACCACTGAGATCGGCATTGATGCAAAATCCGGCAAAGGGGGTGCCGCGACTATCCCGATAAATCGCCGTTGCGCTGTGCAGTACCGCCCCCCGAGGCGATTCGGGTCTGATAGTTCTCCAGTACCACAGGATTCTCAAGCACCCCGGACTCCGGGCTGGTGGTTTCTCCCGGGGTCTGGACCACGGCATTGAAGCCCAGATCCTGGCCGGGGCCTGCCAGCACAGGGCTGCCGACGACACGCCCCGTGATATGACCATTGGCGATCGCGACCACCGAGTGCGCCGGGTTCGTGAGATCGTGCAATACCACTTCGGTATTCTTGCCGATGATACTGCCGACTGTCTTTACCACGCTGGTCAAGATGGTGAACACCAGTTGCCGCTCGGCATTCAGGGCAAGACGTTCGGCTTCGGGGAGTGGATGGCTGTTGGGCATGTGATGGGACTCGGCTGATGGGCGGATCGCGCAGGCGGAATAACGGCAAAATATCAACGGGAAGTTGAAAAATCAACAAAATGTTTATTTATGCTGGTGATCCGCAATCGGATAGTTCGTGAAGACGAAGCGAGCTCGCTTGACCGATCGAGGGGTGCTAGGTGTCGAGCAGATGCCCATATAACAAGGCCCTGCATTGCTGCAGGGCCTTGTGTTATCTGATGCCCAGAGGCGGAATCGAACCACCGACACGCGGATTTTCAACGCCGACGTCTGAGGTTCGATACGCCTGCACATCCGACTGTGTCGTTTTGAGCGTCAGCAGCGCTCCTGCATGAGGGCTGGCGTTAGCTCAGATCTCAATAATCGGTGTAGCCCTCGGCGCCCGGAGTGTAAAAGGTGGCCGCGTCTGGCTCGGTCAAGGGTTGCTCGGACTGCAACTTGGTAACCAGATCGGGGTTGGCGATAAACGGCCGCCCGAAGGCCACCAGATCACCCCGTTGCGCCTCGAGATCGGCATTGGCGCGAGCGACATCGTAGCCGCCGGAGAGAATGTAGTACCCGTTGAAGGCGGCTCGGAGCTGGGCTTTGAGTTCCGGGCTGACTTCCGGCGCGCCCATGGCGCTGTGATCCACCACGTGGATATAGAGCAGGCCGAGGGTATTCAACTCCCTCAATCAAGCTCAGATAGACATCATCCATCTCGGCATCCGGCACCTGGGCATTGAAGACCCCATAGGGTGAAATGCGCATGCCGACAACGCTTGGCGCCAATGGCGGCGACGGTTGCCCGAGCGACTTCCACCGCGAAGCGGATGCGATTCTCCACTGAGCCACCCCAGCGATCATGGCGTTGATTGGATGCGGTATTGAGGAACTGGTCGATGAGATAACCGTTGGCGGCATGCAGCTCGACGCCATCAAAGCCAGCCTGGATCGCCAGTTTGGCCGATGCCGCATATTCGGCGAGGCTCTGGGCAATATCGGCTTCGCTCATTTCCTGTGGCACCGGATAGGGTTGCATGCCATCGGAATCGGTCCAGACCTCGCCAGGAACGGCGATGGCGGAGGGGGCCAGAACGCGGGCGCCCGCAGGCATATTTGGGCCGGATGGCTGACCCGCCCGGTGTGCATCAATTGCACGAACATCTTGCTGCCCGCCTGATGGACGCCAGTGGTCACTTCTCGCCAGCCCTGCACCTGGTCTTGGTTAAACAGCCCTGGAATGCGTGAGTAACCCAGACCATTGGGCGAGGGCGAGGTGCCTTCGGTGATGGATGAGTCCCGCATCCGCCCGCTGACGGTAGTACAGGGCCATCAGTTCGTTAGGAATATTGCCGATGGCGCGGCTACGGGTCAGCGGCGCCATGACGATGCGGTTCTTCAGCGGCAGGCCGCTCAGTTGCGTAGGGGCAAATAACATGCTGTTCATAGAAATTTCCTTGGTGTGAAATTCAGGTTCAGTCCGGCGAGAGGCAGGGCTCAGGCTTGAGGCTGATAGCGTTCAGCGGCATGGGCTTGTCGAAGATCCGACATAAGACCTTGGCGTGCACTCTCCAGAGCATCCCAGCGTTCGGCGACATGCAGCGCGGGATAGTCACCGGCTCGCGACGGTCGAAGCCGACCAGAGCCGCATCCACCAGCTCCTCGACCTCCATCACCTCGGGGAGCGTGTTGACGTCAATGCCGGCCCGTTGCCAAATCTCGGTTCGGGTCGAGGCGGCAGTACCGCTTGCACATAGACCCCCTTGGGCGATAGCTCTTGAGCCAGCCCCTGGGACAAGAACAGCACATAGGCTTTGGTCGCGCCATAGATCGACATACGAACTCGGGTGCTAATCCCACCACCGAACCGATATTGACGATCGCCCCGGTGCCGGACTGTGCGAGACGTGGTGCGATCGCCGCGGCGAGCCGCGTCAACGCGTGGTGTTGAGCGTGATCAGCCGTTCTATGGTCTCGGCGGATTGTTCCAAAAATCCCCCCGATTGAGCCATGCCCGCATTGTTAATCAGGATGCCGATACGGGCGTCACTGCGCAGTCGAGTTTCAAGCGCAGGCAGGTCAGCGGGATTGGTCAGATCCGCCGGCAGTACCTCAACGGCGATTGGGTGTTGCTCGCGCAGGCGGGTGGCCAGCGCATTCAGGCGTGATTGGTCACGCGCAACCAGGACGAGATCATGGCCGCGGCGGGCGAAGCGTTCGGCATAGGTGGCACCGATGCCGCTAGAGGCGCCAGTAATGAAGACAGTGGGTCTTTGTGTCATGGAATGTTCCTCAATAGGGGGGTATGGATGAACGAGTCAGTTCGGTGTGGCTCAGCGCTTGAGGTTGACGACCACCTTGCCCTTGGCGTGGCCCTGGGCAAGATACTCAAGCGCCTCTTTGGCTTGGGCGAACGGGAATACCTGGTCGATCACCGGCTTGATCCGTTGTGTTTCGAGTAGTTCGCCGATTTCGGTGAGTTGGGCGCCATCGGGGCGCACGAACAGGAACGAATAGGCGACGTTCCGCTTTGCCGCCAATCGCCGGATCTTGGCGCTCATCAGCCCGAAGACGAACCGCAGCAGGAAGTTCAAGCCCTTGGCGCGCGCGAATGCGGCATCCAGCGGACCTATGAGCGAGATGATCTGGCTGCCCGGTTTGAGGATGGCGATGGATTTTTCCAGCAGATCCCCCCGAACAGTACCCAGTACGGCGTCATAACCCTGCAGTACCTGCTCGAACTGCTGCGTCTTGTAGTCGACCACCTGGTCAGCACCCAGGTCGCGTATCCATTGGATGTTAGCTGTGCTGACGGTGGTTGCGACGCTGGCGCCCAGCTGTTTGGCCAGCTGGACCGCAAAGGTGCCGATGCCACCGGAGCCAGCCGGGATGAACACCTTCTGCCCAGCCCGCAGCTTGGCGCGCTCCTTGAGTGCCTGCCACGAGGTGAGACCGACCATCGGGATCGAGGCGGCCTGTACGAAGTCGAGATTTTCCGGCTTCAGCGCGGCGGCGTGCTCCGGAACCACCGCGAATTCCGCCAGCGAGCCGGTACCGAGATCGAAGATGCTGGCAAACACTGCGTCGCCGGGCTTGAAACGGGTCACCTGGCTGCCGACCTCGGTTACCACGCCCGCCAGGTCGCTGCCCAGTGTGGCCGGCAGCTGAAAATGCAGCACAGGTTTGAACATGCGGTCGGGATCATGTTGTCGATCGGGTTCAGACCCGCGGCATAAACCTCGACCAGCAGTTCGTCCGCCTTGAGTGTGGGGCTGGGTATGTCGGTGAGCCCGATCTCGGGTGACTTGCCGTAACGCTTAAAGGTGAGTGCTTTCATAGTTTGGTTCTTCATCTGTAAATGGTCATGTTGATCGGGGCGCCTGCTCCGGCCCTGCTCTGCTTAGTCCGCCAGGAACTTCAACACATCGGGCACAAAGTCACGGTAATACTGGAACACGCCGCCGTGCCCTGATGCGGGGTAGAGGATGAGTCGGGAATTGGGCAGACGGCGCGCCATGTCCAGCGAGTGATGGCTGTCGACCATCAGGTCGTGGTCGCCGTTGGCGATCAGTACCGGATGCGTGATGACCGACAGATCGTCGGGGGCACTCAATCCGGCGGTCCGGATCGCCTTGAGTTGGGCCTGGCGAGCCTGCAGCGAGATCGCCTTGTCCCGGTTCTTGGTTCGCGCCTTGAGTGCGGAGAAGTAATCGCGGGCGGCACGCTTGCCTTCCGGCGTGCGGGGGAAGAACAGGAAGTTCCTGGCGTCGCTCCAGGTCAACGCTGCCTTGAGGTAGGCAAGGAGGGCTACCTTGGTCACCTGTTCAATGCCGCCGCCACCCCGGGGCCGGTGCCAGCCAGCACCATCCGGCGCACCAGATCTGGCGCTTGCAGTGCCACCATTTGTGCGACCCCGCCGCCCAGCGAGAAGCCGAGCAGATCGACCTTTTGGAACCCCATGGCGCGAATGAAGGCGATGGCATCGCGCCCCATCTCCTCCACGGTGTGAGGGACTGAGCCCCCCGAGGCGCCGACCCCGCGATTGTCGAAGG
>OY782042.2:0-143890 GCA_963677375.2 Aeromonadaceae bacterium | reverse complement strand
ATGCGCAAGATAGCCACCATAATGCCTATGTCAGCCTTGCCGTGACCCATGCTGATCACGGCATTTGCCAGCCGCTCCAGTCGCTTTCGGATATCAGCGTCATCTCTTGAGTCTGAGGCGAGAGCCACCAGAGTGAGGAGGGCGCTTTTTTGGGCAGACGATACATTGGTTTCCAACACGATCTCAGCCAGGTGAGCGCTCCGATGGCTCTCCATCTCATTAATGATGTTTTCTGGCATTTTCAGTAGCTGGGCAAAAGCCAAATGTGCGTCTCGGGTGATTTTCTGCTCCAGGATCAGTTGCAGTAAATAGAGCGTACAGTTGGCTGCCGGAGTGTCCCAGATGGACTTGCCGCCGATCCGTTTGCAGCGAATTTTTTTCATATTCAACTCGAGCTCGATGCCGTCGAGATGGGCGCCGTTCCGCCCCAGCACTGCCCATTCCCCAGGCTCAGCCTCGATCCTGTCGGCCACCGCCGCGATACTGCTCTTTCGGTCATGAGCAGGAATAACTTTCAATTTGCCTTCGTTCTTCGAGACCGCCTTCATCACCTTTGGCAGGCGTTGTTGGTTGAAGTTAATAATAAACTCGGCCGCGGCCAATATTTTCCGGCCGCACCGGAAACAGTTTGATAGATAGAATGTCTGGGCGTCGAACTCCTGGACAAACCTCTCCATGATCTCAAACCCGAGCGCTCCACGAAATCCATAGATGGACTGGTCATCATCGCCTACGGCGGTGATCAGTACACCAGCTAGGTGATGATGGTACAGCCACCGGAGCTGGACTTCGTCCGTATCCTGAAACTCATCGACAATCATGTGGGTGACGTTCAGAGGCTTAATCTTCCCTTCTTCCATGGCCTTTACCACTGTGCGGCATATCAGGTTGAAGTCGATGAGGTGGTAGCGATCCAGCACCTCTTTGTAGGCCGCCACGATCTTGCTCTGTTTCGGAGGGTTTAGCATCCGGGTTTCGTTCTCGATGATGTTTTGCGCCTCCTCCAACTCCATCACTAATCGACTCTTTTCGATTGCTCGCAGGATGATGCCGATCTGACGGGGGCCGAGCACCAGCTCTTTGGCGTTGGGGAGCGATTTATACATCTCGAGTAAAACCGCGTGAAAAGTGCTCACGGTAACGCGATGAAAGAGGTTCGCCGGAAGGATAGCTTTTAATTTGTTGTTGATGCCGGCAGCGGCGGCGGCGGAAAAGCTGATCATGTGGGGCTTGGCGCCGGGATGCGAGTTGATGAGTCTAACTACGGCGGCGATGCAGGTTGTCGATTTGCCGGAGCCAGGTAGGGCTATCGTGAGATTGTTCGCTTGGCCTGCAACGACTGCGTCACCGACCAGCTGTTGTTCTGGTGAAGGATTCAACATGGGGATTCTTCTTTTTTGAGATTTTCTAATGTATTCTAAACACACCTAAACGGATAGTAGCAATCGAAAATGCATCAAACAAATGTAACAAGAGGCCTTAGACATTGCCAGGTTTGTGCCGGATTGGTTGACTCAACCCCGTCAGATGTTGCCTGTCCGATCTGCAACTATCCGTGGGATGCGCTGGATAAGGCAACACAACAGCATCGGGTTGTCATTGTCCGCGCTGGACATTGGAGCCAAGCTCAGAACTTATCTCGTCAGGAGGGGGCATGAAGATCTCTTGGTTACTGATTCTTGCTGTTATTTTTGCCGGGCCAGTCCTGGCGGGGACCTCATGCCCTAAGCATTATCTAGCCAAACAGGAGCCCATGATTGTCGCTCCACTGGATGGGCAGATGATAGAGCTGTGTTATGACGAATACGCGGTGCTGTATTCGACGCGGACTAGAACGCCTCTTTATTCAGCCGAGCATCTTACTCAGCTCAGATGGAGGGGGCCGATGCCATTCATCGGGACCGCTCCTATCGGTTTTATCCGGACCGAAACATTAATGAATACGACAGTGCTCACCTGGATGACTACGCTCACTCAGGCTACGACAAGGGTCATATGTCACCGGCCGGCGATTTCTCAACGAAAGAGGCCCAGCGCCAGTCTTTTTCCCTGGCGAACGCTGTTCCACAGTCCCCAGCGATCAACCAAGGTATTTGGTCTGAAATTGAGGAGGCCGTGAGAGATGCGGCTGAAAAGGGCGAAGTCTATGTCGTTACCGGCCCCATATTTATTGGCTCCGCTCGCTACATGGGGGGGCGCGTGATGATCCCATCGCATGTGTTCAAGGCTGTCTATGCTCCGAGTGCTAGGGCTGTTGGGGCGTACATTGTTGGGAATGGGGATGACAGTACCTATTACACGGTGTCCATCAAGCAGCTGACGGCGATGGCGGGGGTTGATGTGTTCCCTGGCGTCCCTGACTCAATCAAGGCTGCATCCATGCCGTTACCGGCCCCCATAAAACACAAGCGATTTTGGGCCAACGGCGGATCCACGCAGGAGGGCAGATAAATGAGATTAGAGTCATGGGGCGCCATAAAAATCGCTTTTTCACTCAATACAATAGAGCTACCAACCGTCTATGTTGTAGCGCAAATTGACGGCGCCAGAGTGCGCCTTAGTTTCTGCTACGACGGAAAAGATATTGTGCTGTGCAGTGACCCGCTGGCGGAAACCGATCAGTTGCTGTTGATGGATGATTCGGCGTTGTTGTCGTTGTCAGACATTGAGCGGAATGTCGTCGGAATGGATTATTTAAAGCGGGCCTGTTTGATGGCTATCAGTGAGAACCGGGAACTGGCTCATAATGAGAATTGGCCGCGGGTTCTTGATGACGAAACGATTTTTGCTTGAGGTGTGCGGTGTTTTTTTCTGCTGTTGATAATGAATGCAATCGAAGTGGCCTTGGCTTTTGCCTGTCGCTAGTTCTGTGTCTTCTTACTGCTGTGGTGGTGGCATTACTTATAGGTGTTATACATTTGTTTCTGTCTGGAGAAATGCTATCCATTAGGACGCTGTTCGTGCTCTTTTTTGTCGTTGTGTGCAACGTGAGTTGCTTGATGTTATTGTCCTACCGGATTATTACGATGTGGTGGTTTTCTTTATTTATGGGGGCCATCTATTTCTGTATCCCACTGATCGCGTTCGCGCTGCTTTGATAAAGGTTTCATTGGGGGGTGTTCTTGCGGTTTCTAAGGCGATTACGAATTAAGGACGGGTGTAAGCACGCGGTCATCTCTGGATTTATCGGTCTGGGGTCTGGGATTATTCTCTCGGGCTGGGATTATTACGCAATTTTTTCGTGCCTCACGGTTGCTGCTTGTTCGGTGATGAGCCGAGCTGTTCACTGGCGCTGGAGGCGATTTCACCTAGAGCAGTATTTTTTGCGTAAGCAGAGAAAAGACGGGCCGCAGAGATAATGCGGCCCGTTTTGTATAGCTGGTCAAATGTAGCCTGCCTATGCGGCAGTTCAAAGCATTCGGCTGGGGTGTTAACTTCCAGTCCTTTCTTGGCTGCCTGTTCGGCAGTTAAAAAACATTGTCGATTCTCACCAGCCACAATTCAAAGATAGCTCAATCATCTGGATAGGCAAGATCCTGTCTTGCCAGGGTTCCGTGAGCAGCAGGCCTATCCTTGATGTGATGAAGGGGAGGCCCATTCCCCACTCTCTCTGCCCCCAGCGGATGCCGGTGCAAAACAGAGAGACGACCATGAAATACCACTCCATCAAGCCAGCCAAACAACAGGCTACATCACTCCGCCCTGGTCAGGTCAAACACGTTCCCCGCGTTATCTGTTTGAGTCGCCCCAAAGCATGGCTGCTCTGGAGGCCATGCCTATCTCGATTACTCATGGTCGATCCTGGACGTTGATAAACAGACCATTCGACACGCTCTTGTTCTGGCGCTATGATGCGAAAGATATTTCGTTAATTAAGTGACATGATGAGAATGGAAGAGTTAACACCATTGGCACCCGAGGACTTCAAAAAGATCTTGGCGGATAAGGGCTGGAATCCTGAAATGCTAGCGTCTCGATGGGGGATGACAAAGCGCCGTATCCAGCAGATTGCTGCTGATCCTGATCGCCCCCGTTACTATGATGACGCGATTGGGAACCTACCAATCATTGTTAAGGGGTGAAATATATTTCTTGATTAATTGCGAAATATATTTCATAGTGGCTTATGTAAACCACGTTTGGCGAGGGAAAACGTATGGCTGCCAGATGGCGAAAACAACCGAATGAAACTGGTCTGAGGCTAGTGGTGCAGAGTCCGCGGGGCCTTGAGCTGCGCGAGGATGGCGAGAAAGTGATAAGTGTTTCCCCGGTGATCGGTGCCAATCATGCGGTGATTGGGTGGTACTGGTACGGCCTTGGGGTGAATACATATTCCACCCCATGCAGCTCCATGGATGAGGCGAAAGCCGCTGCCACTGCTCACTACAAACAATGGCGGGCCAATGGTTGCCGCCACTGATCAAGGAAAAAAATTCATGAGTCATATCGTAGTGCAGCAACTCCCCAGTGACTGGGATGCCGTAACGGCCCGCCGCAAACGCAATGCAGCCTTTGAGGATTGGCGTAAGCAACTGTCGAAGGGAGACCGTTTGCCAAGAGGGAAGTTTTTTATTGGCAAACGTCCTGGTAGTCCCCGTATTCGCTTGTGGGATGAGGCCTGGATGTATATGCCAAAAAATGCAGCCCCACGCTCTGGTATGTCATTTACGCAAAACGCTTTGGCGCTTCATCCCTGTCATAGGCTTCGCCTAGATCGCACAAATGCCGAGGGAGTTTGTTCTGAGCATGTATCACTGTTCGACCAAAGATATGAGCCGGTTCCTGAATATCTGACAAGTGAAAGCACCAAGAGCCTGGTCTTCGAAGGGCATATTGATTTGAAACTTGCCCATCAGATTGTTTCCAACGAGGACCCTGATTTTTCAGCACCAAAACATACCTGGATGCGAGATGTCGAGACGCCAGAAGATGAGGACTCAGGGTTTGATTTCTGGCGGGAGGAGTGTGCCCAAAATGATGAAGGTGCGGAACCCGTAACTCTGTCCACACTTCAATATTGATCGAGGAAAAACAATCATGCCAATCAAAGCTGAACAGTTTGTTACAGGGTACGGACGGCGGGTGCTGACTGATGACGGTCAGCAGGGAATGGATGGCAAGCCGGAGGTGGGATCTACCACAGAGAAACAGCAGGGGCATGTCGCAGCTGCCATCTTTGCGAACTGCCATCACCTGGATAACCGCCAGCTCGATGAGATCATCGAGTGGGTGCGCCTCTACAAGTATTGATCGAGGAAAAATATGGCTAGCAAGAACGCCCAATTTTACAGTCGCCGCGCTGGCAAAAACAGCGAAGTGAGAAGCCATAGAACACGCGATGCTGCGATTGGTGCGGCTAAAGAGCATGGACAAATCTGGATTACCGAAACGGGTACTCAGCGGCAGATCCACGAATTGGCAGGTGGCGGTTGGGGGGACTTTAAGCCGGACAGTATGGCTCCCGATCTCCAGCAAGAACTAAAGGCCTTGGGGCTGATTTAAGTCAAAGGGAAAATCATGACGAAACTAACGGTGATGTTTTTTATTATTTTGGCCGCCCTGTCGGTGGTAATTATTTGTGTAGATCTTTCTGGGTTGCAACAAGAGGTGGTCCGAAACATAAGAATCGCAGGAATAATTTCTATTGTCGTCATAGGGATTTTATATATTTTGGGGTTGTTGGGTTCAGCCATAAAAAATAAATCCAGCGAAGAAGGTGTGACATCTACTGAGGGTAAGGCAGCTGCATCTGATAATCATGCAGAAAAAAAGGAGTTCTATAATGACTTGGCAAATCTTTTTTTCATCGGTGTTGCTGCTGGCCTGAGTGTCATTTTCGCACTGCGACATGAAGATTTGAACCTACTCTTGATTACTGGGCTGCTCTTGCTCCGGTGGATGCCGATGTTGAGCGATTTCATCAAGAAAATTAATGCGTAAATGAAAACAGAGGCCGGTTTTCCGGCCCACTTCCCGAGCCCTGGGGCCAGGGTTCAGGAAGTGGAATTGTTAAGGGGAAAAGGTGGGAAAATGAATTTTTTTATGGGGATTTTGGGCGCTCTGGCTATAGGTGGCGGGGTTGGTATATTTTTGGGGGCAATAGGCCGTTTTTTAGCAGAACAAGAAATTCTTTACTATTGGGAAACTGTTGTCGCAGGTCTTTCCATTTCATCTTTTCTTGTTTTGTTTGCCCCTAAGTGTGGCTTCAAATTAAATGCGGATATAAATGTTGCGATTGTTTTTGCAAATATTTTTGTCGGTATGTTTGGTGCGCCGGTAGTTTTCTCAATGATTCAACCAGAGATAGACTTCGTGATTCCACCGATTATTCTTCAAATTGGTATTCCAGCAACTTCGTTTATTGTGCTCATATCTGTCGGACTAAGTTTAGTTAGATGGGAAAAGACAGGTGCAGTGACAAGTACAGACCAGGTGGAAAGAAATGAAAACATCGATCTCAATCTATAAGGCTGCGCTGATTACAGTTGTGGCGATATTCGCTAGCTCGGTGCTTACTGCAACCGCCCTGGATTCAAAAGCCACATCCGAGGAATCACACAGGGTTCTCAACGCCATAAAAGAAAAGAAGCTGCCCGCCACTTGGGAGGCAAGATTCAATGTAATTAACTCTAATTGGCCACCGTCACGAAACAAGCTGGCGAACCTGCTGCTTGATGCAGAAGTTGCTTCAATCAGCAAAACTGCGGAAGGCGGAGAAGCTGCCGCTGCCAATCGTATAGCTGTCGAGTGAGAGGGAAAACGACGCATGGCAACGGTAGTTCTCACCAAGAAAGAGCAGCAGGCTATCTCGGAGTTGAAAGCCCTGGCAAGGCGGTGGCCGAGCGCCCTGTCACTGTTTAGTTGGAATGGTTCACTGTGCGTTTTCAAACATGACTCGGATGGTTGCCAAGCCCAAATCGATATTATCAGTGGGATCCATAATGATGGCGGTGATCCAGCCGGTGTAAACCAGAGTCCTGACGTTAAATACAAGTGATCGAGGGAAAATATGTCTGGATCAATTTATTGCGGATTAGTGGCTATAAGTTTTGTCCGTGACAACTTTTCCGAATGTTCTTCTGAGTTGCTTGAATTTCGAACAACAGGCAATCTTTCATGTTCAGGGAAAATCTATGAGCTGTGCGTGAGGTTGAAAAAAGCTGATTTTAGAGGAGAACCCTTGGAGTTAGTGGAAAAGACGGTGATCAACTTATCTCTACTCCATTGTTCAAATTGTTTAAAAAAATCAGCGACACCAGAGCACGATAAAAATGATGGGGGAAAAACCGAATGAAAAAAATTGCTGCCATTTGCCTTGTTCTATCTGTCTCCTTGCAGGCAGCAGAACCAAAGAAAACGAATGGGGGGCAGGGAAGCATCAAACTCTCTCCCCTTAGCACGGCCTGTTATGGCACTGAGCCGGGCAAGTGCAAGTCAGGCGACACATTGCTTTCTTACAATGACTTCGTGAGTCATCTGGAGGGAACGCCTGCCACTGTGAAGGCCGTTTACTACTTCAAGGATCGGGATGACAAGGTTTTATTGGAGTACGCCATAGCAGAGGATGAGTTCACTGGAATGATGACCCAATCCATCATATCCAGACTGATAGGGATGCCAGGCCCCACTGATGATAAAAAACTGGAATATCTCAACGAACAGGCTGTTATCGCCGAAAAAAGATGCCCTATAAAGGGAGGGTGCAAGAATCTCCTTGGCTTCATTGAGGATTTAAAGAAATCCGATGATTGGGATCACATGACCGGCAGCGGGCCTAATTAATCGAGGGGGAATAATGAAAGGAATAAATAAGCAAGCAATCAAAAAAACCAGCAGGGAGTTTCTTGTTTTTTTTGCCGTGCTAATGACGTTGATTCTTGCTGTATGGGGCTTGCTCTACATTGCTGTTAACCTTGAGCGGCTATTTAATTGGATTACCACGGCGTTAGGGATCCGCGCATTTATCGGCGCCCTGTTGCTTATGGTGTTCTCTGTGGTTTTTTATTTTAGATATAAGATGAATGTGATTCACATTGAGAATGGCGAATCGAAAGAAAGCCGTGAATGGTTAGATGCATCAGAAATGCCAATCCCCATCCCTCAAGGTCGGTATAACATAGAGCTGACGAATGGGAAAATCATTTGGAATACAACTGAACAAGTGCTCGAGTCTTATCGTTCTGATGTGTCAACGTGGTTGAAGAAAAGTTGACCACAATAGAAGCTATATGACTCGAATAATTAAGGAGTAAATGAATGTTTAAGTTATTTATGGTCTTGCTGGCGATGAGTTCTCTCTCTGTTTTGATATATATGAGCGGTTCGAGTGAGAGAGCAGAACAAGCTCGATATTCAGCCCAGCGCATTGACAATCAAGATGCAATCCTCACCAACCTGCTTGCTTTAAATGATAAAGATGTGAGCACGTTTGTAACTGAATGGAGAGCGCAATACCCACGGCCAACACAAGAACAATTATCAGAACTGAAAGAGATTCAACAGCGGATAAAAAATGACAAAAAGGAAGCAGTCAAGATGACGCGAGCTTACAAGATGGAGCATGACGCTTATTGTCGCGGAGATGGGGAAATTGAGGCTGTATTCTCATTCTTTGAGTCTACACCTGATTGCCCCCCGGGGATTTGATCGGGCGAGGGAACATAATGTTTGGAAAGGCTGATTTATTTCCAATGCTTGTGAATGTAGGTCTTATCGTCGGTGGCGTGATGCTGGTCTGTGTTGCTGGAACAGATGCATTGCTGGAACAGCATGTTAAGTCGTCAGTGACCGGAGTGGCCTCGGTTTGGACGTTTATGGTCAATTCGATCATCTTGTTTTTTACGGCCAAGGTAGTGTTGATTCTTTGGCATAAACAGCGATGTCTTTGTGCTGGGGTCGTTGCACTAGGAGTTGGTATTTTAACTGCAACGCGAGTGTTTTTGTTGCCGCTCCTGGACCAAACACTTGGAGCTCTTGGAAAATATTTTATTGAGTATGTAAATATCATATCAATCACCACCAATTGAGGTGATGGCCGATTTTTAAGGGGATAAGGATGACAGCCATTGCAGAGAAGGGACCAGAGAACATCACTATCCGCGGAAAGAAAGTCCCCGCTTGGTTTATCGATAAGCATGGTCGCCGCTATGAGTTCGAGTCGATGGCCGTGCTTGATCGGGATGGGCGGTTTGAAATGTCGCAGCTTACCGAGAGCCAGTGCATCTTGTTCCCCGGGGCGATCTATGAGCTCAAGAACTGAGGGTAAGCTGATGTAAGGGTTCCTGCGAATCAGCTACCCCACGACCATTTGAATTAATGCGTAATAACGGAATGGATAACAGCCATGAAGATGAGTGACTTGATCATCGAGAAAAATCCCGATTTGGGGGCGATAGATCGATATGTGATTAATGTCGTCCGCGGACTGGAAGAAGGGATGGTAGATGCCACACCGAATTTACTAGCGGCGATGCTTCCGAAAAAAGACGAAGTTGCAAACCGCCTCCGAGACGTTAGTGGTAGCGAGTGGGCTGAGTTAGCTGCTTGGATCGAACAAATTCCTCTTGATTATTATCAGAAACTAATCGCCGGCGTGCATTGTGCGCTTCTTCATCTGTCGCCAGCCGATGTCAGCGATTTCCAACATTGAACGCGAGGAATATATTATGTCAGCTGTGATTTGTTTGCTTTTGGGGTTTCAGTTTGTTGCGGCATTCTTATTTGTTTTGTTTATCTCTTTCTCTAAGGGAATTTCAATGTTTCCGTTTTGGGGGGTGTGCGCCTGCGTTATCGTTTGTTTGTGTGGTTACATTTACGCCAAAAAAAGATACGGAATATCAAAAGATAAAAAGAAAACGCTAATCTTCACATTGGGTTTTAATGTCATGTTTATCCTTTATCTCGGGGTGTCGGCATTATTTATCGATGTGCCTTATGAAGGGCAAACATCCAGTCTTGCAAACGGCCTCATCTCACTGCAAGGGATGCTTTCTACTGCAATCAATATATTTCCAATTGTCAGTACGTTGTTTTTCATTATCACCTTAATTCCACAGGAAGAACCAAGCGCATCGCAAGCCGATACCGAATGCAGCAGCAAATAGAATTATTCGTCGGCAGGAACCCGTGATAGGCAGTAACGCCGCAAAGTAAGAGGTGAAACCATGGCATCGACATCAATGTTTCAGGGGTTAGACTTTATTTTAGTTCTGTCCTGTACGATGTTTTTATTTTCATCTTTAGCCATAAAGATGAAGTCAGTATGGCTACTTGCCACATCACAATGCTTGATGTGGGGTTTTGCCTGGTTGAGTACCATTTTCGGCTCATTGATCGATGTGAGCGAAACGTGGAAGATTTTTTTATTGTCAATGATGCTTCTGCACTGTCTTTTTCTGACGTTTTTTCTACTGACGACGCCGCTTGCTAATAAATATCGGGCTCATGCGCGAGGTCGCGCAACTGATCGTGGATAAATGGTCTATGGCTGCACGCTTGAGAAATCAACTCGGCGAGATGGAGGTGATAGGGAAATGAGAGTGGAATACACCACAGAGGAATTACTGATCGCAATCCGTGACACTGAAAGTCTGGATGAATTGCAACAACTTGTCAGTGCGCCCAGGAGCAATACAAACAATCAGAACATAGTGCAACCAACAAAGAGGATATATTATTTAACACTGCTTTTGGTTTTTGTTATTTGCGCATTAATTTCAGGTCTGTTTTGGTGGTTTTTTATCATCCCTAAAATGTTGCCACATAGCTTCTAAATTAAGAGGAGAGACCATTACTTAAAGCTGTAAAGGAAAAGATATGAATAGAGTTAAGATTTACACCGGCTCTGCCTTCGTTGGCGTTTTTGTTTTCTTTGCGTTAGGTCAGGCTGGATTGGGCAAGGATGTGATTTATCAATGGCTGATTGGATTGGATTTTGTAAGTGACTATGCGGCTCATGTGATAAGCAAAACAATCACAGGAACATCTGCCATGTTGGCCGCTTATTGCTTTGCTTCTGGTTGGGTGGATTATTCTTGTGGTGAATGGGTTTCAACGAATCGACTAAAAGAAACAATTAAAAATCTGGAGAATGGAACAAGATGAGCCTGATTGGCTTGGTGAGGGGGATTTGATGCCTATAGAAGTAGATAAACTGTAAATCATTATTAAGGGGGCGGGTCATGCTGTTAGCAATTGGCTGTAACTATTTAGCAAGGCAAAAAAGCGAGCCTTTCGAAGATCTGGATGGGCGGATTGTCGAGTTTGAGAACAGGACGTATCGTATCAAGATTATGCCCAAGCCTGAGACGGTAATCGTTGATGATGGTGTCCGGAAGGTGTGTGAATCACTCCCCGATCATCTAAAAGGGGAAGAGTGGTACAGCGCACTCAACCTTGAAACCAAGCGGTCAATGTGGGTGCATCATGACACCTACGACTTTAGTCCACTTGAATAGTGCTCCTTTTAATGGGCAGGAAACAGGAATGATAACCCTTGAGCGATTGAAAAATCACTGCATAGAGTTGGATGAGAAGGGACTTGGCTATATGCACCCTCATGTATCTGCCGTTGATCTTCTGGTGCTCATCGCCCAGCTAGAGGAACAGGCCGATAACTATTGCCAAGCCTTGGAAGCTGTCAGAGATAGCGGCGATATACAGAATCAGTCTGTGATGGACATGTTAGATCGCGGCCTCAATAACCAGCCGCAAGTAAGGTAGAGGGAAAACCGGATGCCTAAAGTCCTTCACTTGCCGGTAAAGGCCCAGTATTTCAACGAGATAAAGGCTGGAACAAAGCCGTTTGAATTTAGGCTGATTACGGACCACTGGCGCAAGCGCATTGAAGGCCGTGAGTTTGACGAAGTACATATCAAGCTCGGGTATCCGAAGTCCGGGGACGGCTCCAAAGTGCTGGTACGCCCGTGGCGGGGCTATGAACTGCAAACCATTATACACCCGCACTTTGGTCCTAATCCCGTAGAGGTCTTTGCTATTCGGGTTAACTGATCAGGGAAAACATAGCGTGGCAGGGATAAGGCGTATGCAGTGGCAGGGGGATAATGCGGTTGATGTAGCAGACCTTCTACCAGACCATAATTTTCACCATAAAGGCGGCGTTCTGATCATTCACCAGCCCAGCGGTGAAGTCAGGATACCGAAAGGGGGATGGTTCGCCGTCGATGATGCGGGCAATGCCCATAAAGATGATTAAGGAAACAGACATGGTGAAACCAAATTTTGATGACTACATGAAAGCTGTTATTGCCACTCAACAAGGGCTGATCTTCTGTGTGTTAGGTGCAATTTTCCTTCTTTGCTATGGGTTGGTAGTGGGATCTGATGGCGTGCTTACATTATCTGCGCTTGCAGTCGCTTGCAGCTGGATCATGTGGGTTCGCCAATATCAGCCAATCGAACGCATCAAAACTAAGGCTGTTGTTATTTCCTCTCGCAACCAGGCTAAAAGTTAAGGGGAAGAAGATCATCATGGGAATACGGATGCCAAAGGCGCAGCGCCCTGACTCGGGGCACAAGAAAGAGATTCGCTTGTCGATGCCCCCAATTTCTATCGCCTGCCCGTACTGCGGGAGGGAGGATGACCATGCCAACATTTTCGAGCCAGGCGGTGATTATGTGATGGGAGTGGGTGTTACATATTGCGATGGCTGCGAACAGTGGTTCGATGTAATTCTGGAATGTTAAGGGGAAAAAGATGAACGCTGATTATTTGGCTCTTGCCATTATCTTCGCTGTGATCGGTTGGGGTGCCAGCGAGTATCACAAGGCGCGGGAGCGGAAGCGAGTACATGCCGAAGTGCAGAACGCTATCGACTCGCTACGCAAGAAAGGCTTTGACGTTACCTTTGACCGCTAGCTGGATTTGATGAAGAAACGGCGTGGGAGATGGAAAAGGCACGTTCTGCTGGGTACACCGTGACCCAGGGCGGCAAGCCCATCACCATTTCTAAGCAGCCAAGTTAGGGGGAGACGACCGTGACGCAACAGATCACGATGACAAGTGCCAGTAAAAAGCCAGCCGGTGAAATCACTCGGTTTGATGTTACCGCCCGGTGCCCGCACTGTGAAAATGATACGTCCATTTCTCAGGACGAAGCGCGGCGACTGCATGTGCAGTGCCAGCACTGTGATGAAGAGTTTCAGATTTACCTGGCTGATTAAACCGTGGCCGCATGGCGGCCTACTTCCCGAGCTCTGGGAGCAGGGTTCGAGGAAGTGAAATTGTTAAAGGGGAAAATGAACTCATGAACCCATCTATCCATGAGTTATCAGGTCGTTACTGCCCATTCTGTATGAATGCGCTATGGAAATTTAAAGCGTCAGGCCTGGAGTTTTGCTCTGACGACCCAGAGTGTGGCTATGAAGTAAGGGAGGGGGGGAAAGCACCTCTCTCGCTGCGAGATCGGCAACAATGGGAGTTAAGCCGGAAGCGTGAACACATCGAGCACCATCAGAACGCCATAGCCTGTCTACGCGATGAGTGCGCAAAGCTGGAGCGTCTGCTCGGGAATGAAAACAGTTAAGGGAAAAATGTCGTTGTCAGACTTTTGACCGGTAAACACAAACAAAGGATGGCGTGGCTAAAATTGGAGATCGCTGATAGGCGGCCAGTTGCGAGTTGATGGTGCTAGTGATAAAAAGGAAAAGTCCTATATTCAGCTGCGGTACAGCATCAAGGATCCAGTTCATGACAAATGTTATTCAATTTCCGCAATCTCCTTGCGACACAACGAAACACAGCAAGGACTACGATTCGGACATAGAACAGATGATTGATGATCTGAGGCTCGCTCTTAAAGTCGCTCCGTCCAGTCGTGAAAAGCTGGCGTTCATGAAGACACTGAAAGGAGTATTGAAGTCCAGGGGGGTTGGTTTCCGGTCATCCCCACCGAAAGGCTTGGAGAACCTCAAGAGCGCATTCACTATCTTCGTCGAAGAGACCAAGATCGTGTTTGGAATGGATAAGCGGAAGGACACCTCTTTGCCTTCTGATTGGGTTTTTGTCCAGATGGACGCATCATCCCCGCCGGCTGTTGTTGCGGGTCAACTAATTAGCAAAATTGGAGAGAGTCATGGGCATGAAAAAGCTAGAACCACAGAACCCAATCGAAGCAGGGCTCAGTGAGGCTAAAAACAGATACCTTACTGGGGTGGAAGATGGTAACGAGGGCTATCGTGGTATAGCTGGGCGGCAACTCCGGAACGGGAATGCAGAGGTGATGACCGTTTATCGGGAAACTAAACGCACGATCCGTCGTCTCCGGGATGAGTAAGATTAGCCTCGACTAGCCAAAGCCACAGAAATCTAGGCTTTGGCTTTCCTTCACCATGCCATAACGATGGCATACTTGAGCCTGTCATCATCCTTGTAGGCTTGTTCTGGCACTCCTCGCACTGAAAAGCTCAACGTGACATCCGCTGTCCCTCTGTCCGCCAATGCTCGAGCGCCGTCCACATCCCAGTAAATGGTCCGTGTATGCGTCGAAATCTGCGATTTGAGCGTGCCACCACCAACATCCGAGAACAAACCCCAGCCGTCAGGATAGGCAGTGTTGTGCTGCAAACTCATCCGCTGTTGTGCTGTACCTCCGAAAGCCATTGGGTATGGCTTCCCTTGCTCAATTGCTGTAACCAGCCTGGCGCTACCCAGCCATGCGACAAGGTAAAAACTGGTTTGCCGGTTGTGCTGCTCCAGGCAGGAATCGAAGGCGCGGTGAACCCTGATCTGTGAGGACGCAGATAGGTTGCCATTGTCTTGTCGCTGGTACCGCGTGTTATCCACCGCCACAACCTGATACTTTCCGGAGCATGATGCTCGACCTTCTGCCTGATCAATCAACTGCTGAGCCATGCCTGCGGCCACACCGGCACTGACGGAGCCCGCGGCGCGGGTACCAGCCTCCAGATTAGCCACTCGGGTTCGGTATGCTTCGTAAGCGGCCATCTTGCCGACCTGATCAGCCGCCAGTGACTCGGCTGCGTCACTCAGTTTTGCCTTGAGTATGTCATTTTCTGCTCGCAGCTGGCGATATTGAGCGCCGGCCTCGTTATCCAGGATAAAGGTCATCTGAACCTTAGCCCGGCCATTGTCCAGCATTTGGACATCATCAACCGTCGAGGTGGTCACGGCAGCCTGGATCTGGGTCGTCCGCGTTACTAGGCGATCATCTCTGTCAAGAACAACCCGAGCGGTCAGCCCAGGCTGTGCCGAAAGAGCCGCTTCGGCTAGCAGCGGCTGGATCCGTTGAATTGCCTGTTGCACAGTCTCACTGGGGCTCATCGTTACGGTGGCTTCGACAGGGACATGGATGAGGTCAGCGCAATGGACTGATCCGGACACGCCGAGCGTCGCGATGAGAGTGGCGATTGCTGTTGTTGAAATCTTCATGCTTCACCTGCCATTTTGTCCGAGTTGGACACCGATACAGAGAGAATAACCCCTGAACTGTACGAGTACAATACAGTACAGTATAAAAAGCAAGCCAAACCCCTGCCACCACAACAAGCAATAGAATAAGGGATTCTATTGCTTGTTATTATGGGTGATGAGGGTGTCGCACTTCGACTTTGTTTGGTGTACTGTACTGTACTGATACAAATACAGAAATTAATCAACGAGGGCTGAGCAATGAACGAAGTGGTTGAACAGTCACAACCAATGTCGAGCGATGAGAACAATGTTGCACGACGCAATGATGGGTCACAGATCTCCAGTGCCAAGGCGAAAGAGGTTTGGGCGGCTATTGAATCGCTCCTTGCTCGAGGGCTGCGGGTTAATCAGCGGAACATCCGGACGGAGATGGGTGGCGGCTCCAACTCAACCATCAACCCGGTTCTGCGGGAATATAGAGCCAGGCTCGGCGAGCAACCGGAGGACGCAGAGCTTCCGATCCCGGGGAGCCTTACCAGTGAGTTTTCGCACATCGCCCGCCAGTTGTGGAATGCAGCCCTGAGTGAGGCCCAGCAACAATACTCTGCTGATCGTGCTGAGCTGAACGAGCGCACCCAGGAAATGCTGGAAAGTGAAATTCTGTATGAGGCTGAAATTCAGCTCGCACAAACTCAGATTCAAGGGATGCAGCAGCAGCTGGACTTGCTTGAGCGAGATCGCCTAGCGCTGGAGACGCTTACTGGTACCCAAGCTCAAGACATCTCGACGATTCGAGCCGATCTGCGAAATGCCGCTGAAAAAAATGAGGAGCTATCCGTGCTGGCCTCGAAAGTTCAGCGGGATCTGCAATTAGCCACAGAAAGGATTGGCGAGCTGAGCGCTCATCTCTCCGAGCAGAAGATGAGAGCAGAGACACTGGTAACGGAAAACAGCACGCTGAAAATGGAGCTGGCAGATGTATCGACCATGCGGGACGAACTCCAGCGAGGTACGGCAACCCTCAAAAGCGAGCTGGAGGAGCTGTCATCTCAGTTGACCTCGACTGGCGATGCATTGCTGATCGCCCAAAAAGAGCTTGCCGGCGTGAACGAGCAACTGGCATGTGAGCGACAGTCACACTTGGATGCCAAGGCAGCTCTTGATGCCTCCTCCGCTCGCACTGGAGAGCTCGAGACGACAATTGAGGCGCTGCGCTCAGCGTTGAGCAGATGTAACACCGACAATGCCATGCTCAAGGAAAAGCACAGCGAAGGGCTGGCCTCCATAGAGATGCTCAAAGAGCAGCTCAAAGAGGCCAAAAGCGAGCTTGCCATCCAAAGGCAGGACAATAAGGACTATAGAGCGGAGAATAGGAGTCTGCGAGCATCGATTAGCGAGTTAATGGCTCCCCGCGGAGTTGATGGCGAGGCGGCTGCCAACTCACAGCCCGATTAATCTTACCCATGCCCGCAGCATCCCATCTGCTGCGGGCGAAGTTATATAGCCCAGAAAATGATTATGACGGCGATGGAGCTGATCGCAGCAAACCCATAGCCAAGGGCATATAGATCGTAACGGGGTGGCTTTGCCCCGTTCAATAATTTCTGGATGTCCGGATCGGTTATGTCGCCGAAGGTTTTTATCAGGCTGGCCTTTTTTAGATTACTAACGGTTTCGACAATCCACCAGGCGCTGAGTGCTAGGCTGAGGTATGGCAGCCACCAAAGAATTTCAGCAATGCTGGTGAATCCGTCTGTGCTGGCGCTATGCATTATTCCTGTCCTTCAAGGTTTGTTTTCGTACTTGTTCTAGCGCTCGCCAGGTTGTGACCAGGGTGAATATAAACAATGGCGTAAAGGCCCGCCACGGAAATGGCTTGGGAGCTTCGTTGGCTGGAATCGTCATCAGGATGATATCCGATTCATTAATGTGATGAGAAGTGGATGCTGCATCGAGCAGTGTTTTCGAGCCATTCCAGTTTGTCCGCAGCTCACCAGATAACTGCTGACCGGCCTCAAATGTGATCTCGACCTTCGGGATTGGCCGGGCCACGGCTTGCCAACGAAGCCCTGCCGTCACGAATACCCAAAATAAAAGAACCCATGTCGCCAGCCGGGCAACGCTTACCATCAACTTCAATGTCATCTCTTGTTGCCCTCTGATTTAAGAGCCCTTGCAACAAACAAGCAAGCCACCCGGACATAACCCATCACCAACCCACACATCTTTGCGGGGCTAGCGAACCAAATGACCAATAGCGCCGACAACATCCCAACCAGGAGATTGTCAATCAACGTGCGGGTCACCTCCTCTGCAAAGAGGTTCAGCGCGTTTTGCAAGATCATCGATACAACACCCGCAATAGCGATAATTCTCCAGCGCGAGCCACAGAGCCATTTGGTTGTTTGTTGATAAAGCTCGCTCATTTTGGGGCTCCTTGTTCATCACTGGTAATTGGGTTGTTTGCGTTGGATTGTGTTCCCCGCCGTTTTTTCTTCTTTGTCTTTTTGGGGAGGCCATAGGCAGAGTCCAGATCTCGGGTGCTACAGCCCTGAGCTATTCGGGTCATTTGACGAGGCCCTAAGCCCCACCGCTCACCGAGCTCCAGAAGCGTCCACCCCTTCGCACGAACGATCCGATGAAACTCGGTTTCAGCACTTCTCGCCATAAGTAGGCCTTAGCGATTGATGAGCTGAACGGCGGTGTATATATCCGCAGAAGACAGATGGAATGGCTTATCCGCCTCCAGCTCAGCAATTAGATGCCGTTTAAGATCCTGGTAGTGACAGGGATGAGCGGATAAATCCTCACCATATTCGGTACACATGATTGCAAGTGCCAGCTGTGCGGGGCCACTTCCCTGGTACCCCCAGGCAAAGCCCGAAGGTGAGTGATTGACGATGTCGCAGTGCGACTCTAAGGGTTTGTCGTCACACATGACTTGAGTTTCCCCTTTTCCCACAACGCCTTGATACAGATGCATGATTATTCCTCTTTATTTCCTGTTGGTAGTGGCTGCCTAGCATTTGCTATTTCAACTATCTCTGCGTGCTGCAAGGCTAATCGGATGGCCCATGGCTTGCCGAAAGAGGCAACCCCCCTCACCCATGCGCTAATCATTTCGGACGCCCATTGTGTCATGGATGTCTAGTCCTTATCACAACACAACCAGTCAAATGTGACTACATTATCTCTCTCTGGAAATATATTTCCATTGATTTCCTCTCGCTGTTATAGTGACTCCGGTAGCAATCATTGTTGGGAGGGTAAAAGCCATGGGCGGCCTGCCCTTTTCGATTAACGCCGATACCGGTGAGTTGATTGGTTTAGTGGAATACGACCCAGAGGAAGTAGGTAGCAACCTCGTCTGCCCCGCTTGTCATCAGCCTGTAATCTCGCTCTACGAGAGCGGACGATACCACTTTACCCACAAGGGGCAGCACGATTGTCGCTTGGGGGCAAGGATGGGAGTGATGCTTGCGCTACAGGCGGAGCTCGATAAGCCGTTGATTGAGCCCCTCAACATCATTCTCCCTGCGCTCAACATCCAGGAGGAAATCCCCTCCCCGGCGAACCCAGCTCTTGTTCTGCGAGACTCAGTGGTTTGGCGCCGTCCTGTGCCGCCGGCCATTATCACCAAGGGAAAAGGTGGTCCACATTTTTACTTTCGGTTTACCGATTCTGAAACGAACAATTTGGGCCTTTACCTTCCCTTGCCAGATAAACCAAGAGAATCACCTAATTGGGTCACTGGGCACACCAATCGCCACATGAACGTTGGGTTGATCTGGGTTGATTACACGGCTCTGCTTGCTGCTTTATCGCGGGAAATCAACGCTGCGCCATCAAGAGAGACTACCGCAATAATGCTGTTCCGTTTGTTCCTTGCGGATCCGGATACCAAAGGGTGGCTGTATCACCCGAGAGAACGCGGGATCAGAGAGCGATTGAGGGAGGCATTAAAAGAACAACTACCTGCTTCTAAATTAGGCCCATCCCTGCCCGTCAATAATCAGATGGATATGCAGCCCTCTCCAGTTGTTATCGAAAGCGAGATACCAACGGAGACTGTGGTTACTTCTGGAAGCCTGCTGTCGGTGTCTCAGATCGCCGAGGTGATTGCTCATGACGGACAAGATGGAGCTGATGCAGTTTTATATTCACCTGACTGCCAGCTAGAGATTGACGGTGGATGGTTGGTGCTTAAGCACGACAGGCTCTGGCTCGTTGAGAAAGCATCATCGGGTGATTGGTCAAAGCGCACTACACGGTTCGCCGGAGGGATGCGCTCAGGTCGGTATGTGCCCGCCAGTGATGTACTGGTGCGCTCAATTAAAGCCGCTGTTGGATATGGTAATGGATAAGCTATGACTGAAATCGTTGAACATCGCACACACATGCCCACCTTGATCGACAGAAAGAGTCTGAACTCCGATGGGGTGCATGTTATCGACCGTTTTTTGAAAGGCCGCGCAGAGGGTAGTCGAGCCACTGTGCTGAGCTCTCTCGGGGTGGTGGGTGGTATCGTGTGCGGCCAGACAGATCCCTACCTGGTGCCGTGGCATCAGTTCGATGGCGTAACCATGCAGGATCTGGCTGGAACGCTGCGAGATAGATATTCCCCGAACACTTGCAGAAAGGTTATTTCTTTCGTTCGGGGGATCATGGCCGAGCTGTATCGGCTGCGAATGATGCCTGATGAGCAATACCGCCGCCTCATGACTGAACGGCTGCGGTTCGGGCGATCTGCACAAGCAGGCCGGGTCATCGACATCGAGGAGGAAAAGGCCTTGCTGGACGCACTCCGTGAGGACGCATCCCCCCGCGGCTGCCGCGATCTGGCAATGATCTGCATATTCCGCTACTGCGGGTTGCGCCGGGAGGAGCTTCGCGATCTCTTAATGTCGAACCTGGACAGGGACAAAGCTCGCCTTCGCGTTGTCGGTAAGGGCTCAAAAGAGCGGTTTGCTTTCCTGCCATCCGGTGTTCTTCCCGTGCTCGACGCATGGTTTCTCATCCGTGGTGACGAACAGGGGCCGATGTTTGTCGGCTGGAAGCATAACCATGACAAGCCAGCCCGAAATGGTCTTGGTCTATTGACCCCGCTGAACGTAGCGAGCATTAACCGCATATTGAAACGCCGGCAGATAGCTTTGGGTTTGACGCACCTAACCCCGCACGATCTGCGGCGAACCTTTGCGACCCGCCGCTTAAAGCAAGGCAACAATATCACCGTCGTGAAGGAATTAATGGGCCACAGCTCCATCAATACAACAGCGATCTATTTACGGTTTGCGGATGAAGAGATGCGTGAATCAGCCAATGGCGACGCGGTTATAGGGGGATAGAGGGTGAGACTTATCTCGTTTACATCTCGATTCCGCATTGCTCTTGGCGTCGTCGGTGTTGTTCTTGGCATCACTGGCTGCCTGTCGCTCATACTTAGTGGTACTGGGTGGTCTCTGCTTGCCTCGTCGCTATTGCTGAGCGCCCCGCTTGCAGCTGACTTGTTACCGGTGCTGTGGGCAGAGCTCCCGTTCCGGCGTCGCAAGCGGTGAGCTGGGATTGTCGCTCCCACGTTGGTCACAGGTTGTTCACTTTTTTTGTGGATAACTTTTCTGCGATAAGCGCCGCATGTGGCTGACGGGATCAATTCCGGAATGTGTAAAAATGTGTATGCTAAGAATTGATTGTCGCACCAAGACAGGAAGGATCATGCCATGAGTCATGATGTTCTTTATAACCTCGTATCATCCCCTCTTTGGGTTGCTTTTGCCCATGCGGTGGCGGTGATTGGTATTGTCACTGGACTGATTCAGCGGCATCTGTTCTGGCCTGTCATGGGTGTGACCTGGTCGTTGGGTTTGCACGATGCCGAAAGCATCATTCCGTATGCCGCTATGGTCGATCCCCGACTGTTCCCGGTAATTATTGCCCTTTTGCTGCTGTTGGATTTTGTCATCATTGTCATCATTAAGAAAAAAACCCGGCTATTCCAAAGGGTCGCACCAAAAGGATAAACACTCATCAATGTCGCCCTGCGACATGAAGGCCCTCATCTCTTCTTCTCCTTGGTCTGAGGTGGCATTGGCTGCTCGCTGGAGACTATCTCCGCGGCGCATCCGACAAATCATCTCGGATGCCAATCGCCCGATTTATTACGACGACGCAATATCCTACGTCCTCTTGCTTCCCGTCTCCATGATAGCTCGCTGCCAAATGACAGCTGCGGAAATCCAAATCCTATTAGCAGAGCGACATATCCCATCAGTGGTTGTAGCTGAGCGATGGCGGCTCTCCTTGCATCGGGTTGGTCAAATGGTACGGAGTGATCATCGGCCGCTGTATGTTGATGACGCCTTTTTGTCTTTGCCGGCCAGATCTGGGCATGAAATTTTCGAATGGCTGACGAGCCATGAACTAAGCGTTGCACAGCTGTCCGTCCGATGGGGTATTTCCGTTCGCAGGCTCACCAGGATGCTCGCAGGGGCGCTCTCGGATGGTTATCTGCATGATGCAACAAGAGGTGCGGCTCGCCGCTGTAGGAGCAAACGATGTAGCGTAGAGACCGCAACTCTGCGTCAAAATCTCCTGGCTGCCGGCTGGGGATCTGTAGAGTTGTCCCGGCGCTGGGGAGTGACAACGCGCCGGATAAATCAGATATTATCGAACCCTGATCCAATCTTTATTGACGCCTTCTTTTTCCTTTTAGTTGACGGCCAGGCGAATTGAGACGCCCCGCACCGCATCCTTTATCCACTTTGCTCTGTTTTCGCAATTCACGTTCCCTGCAATCTCTTCATTGAGGACTGCCGCATTCCCCCCCATGCTGCGATATGCGACGATCAGAGAAAAGAAGACTTCTGTTTGCATGATGTCTTTTAGGTGTGAAGTTTCACCACAAAGTTCATAGAGCATGGTTTGCACGGCCAAAGCGTCGCTGACGCAGCTTTCGCAGATGCCACCCTCTTGCTTGGCAAATTGCTCATCCTCAGCGTTCATAAACCTAATTGACGATTCGGGTTCAGTGGCAGGTTCCAGATCTTGCTCACTGACGGCCTCGACAGCAGCGGCGACTGGCGGTCTCGCCGCTGGATGGGGCGTGGTGACAACCCGTTTTTGTTGAGAATATAGAGACCTTGGTGCGAGAGCTGTAGTCAGATCCGGGGCGTTATCCTCGCGCCTTATCTCGTCTCCCCCTTCCGCGTCTCGAGCAAGAAGAGTCCAGGAACCAAGAGCAATCAGCAGCGTGGCAATTGCCACAATCAATAGGCGCTGCATATCAGCCACACTTGAGATCGGATAGGCTGCTCTTTGCGGCCGCCAGTAGATTATGACGCATGGCTTTGTCGTGCTGGCTGTCATCAGTTAGCACCCGCCGCTCGTGCCAAGCCAAAAACTCTTTTGCATTGATAGGCATGGTTGCCTCCCTAATCTAGGCGGCGCAGCTTGTCGGCATACTGGCTGCCGGTTAACCAGATCATCGCGTTTCGCATGGCTTCGTTGTCATAGTCCGGCTCACGAACGATGTTAGCTAGACGTTGAACCAAGCGGGCATTATTACTGTCCAGCACTGACGAGGCCAATAACAGGCTGACTCCATAGCTTTCGTGACAAGCCGCCGACATTGCCTGAGCCAGCACAATGCTGGATTTGGTACCAGGATGAGCCGTTATTTGACTCTGGATTTGCTTTAGAATTTCCATCGTTTTCCCTTAACAATTACACCCCCAGAAACCTAGAACTCACCCTGCCTTGGCAGACATTACACAATCTAGTGGGCAAGCAGGTATCTGTTCTCGGCAAGCTCAGGCACTCACGCCTTAAACCTGATCCCGTAATACTCTCTCAGCGATGCAATGGCCTTTGCCCTTACTGTTTCGGTTGAACCATTCCTTGCCAAGGACTCAAGCCCAATGATTCGTGAGCTGGCCGGATGTCTTCCTCCACTCCAGACGCTTTGTTCAGTGGCTCCCGTGCGTATTGTCATGTTTACTGTCCCTTGTGGTTGCTAGTCTCTTTCAAAAACTCAATGACCCGCTGCATTTCCTCGTCGGTCTTAAACTCTATCTGAATAGCTTTCTTCGCAACCCGGCGAACAAAATAGGCGCCTATCGTCTCGCCTCGTTTGGTCTCACTGGAGGAACCGGTGACTTCTTTAATGATGGATGATAAGAATGTTAGAGCTTTGGCTGTCTTCATTTCCTGGGGCGCGTCTTGCAACCGCTCAATGATCATCTTTTGCTGCACGGGATCTAGCGGTTCCCATATCCTCAGTATCTTTGCTATGGCAGGCCGTCCTATGCGAGTCTGCCCCTCAAATAACTGGTAGATGCTCAGCGGAATGGCATAGGCCCGTTGAGAGAGGTTTACAATCGAGAGATGCTGCCCACACCGGATGGCGAGTTCGCGGTCAGACAGGTGCATGTTGGATTCCCGCTGCACATCAGTGATGAAGCGGCCAATCTCCCATACGCTGTTGCCAACGCGCATGTTGGACACCATCGAAATGCTGCGGATCTCCGCGGGGGTCAACTCCCCATCGGGTTGCAGAATGCCAAACATCCCACCCTTTTTCTGATCAATCAGACAATAGGTTCGCCGCCAACCATCCACCACATCGAAATTATCGACATCAGCCAGAATGTAAGGGGGGTGAACCACTCCGTCGGCCTGAATGCTATCGTAGATGTCCAAAACCGTGTCTCTGTTGAGGGTGTTGCAGTCTCGGACGTTGTATGGACTGGGTCGCAGCTTTGCCACCTCTCCGGCGCTGAAATACTGGAATATCACCGAGATCCGGCGGCCAGATCTCGGTATCGTGATATAGCTTTTCCCTGCCTCCCGAACCGCCAGGGCCAAGCCCTGCTGGTCTGGACTCTGACTCATGGCTTGCAAGGATGTTAGTTGCGACTGGTTGAAGCTGTACTGCGGAGTGGCGCTGCCAGTATCGGTACCGCCTTGCTGGGCGCTGCCTGCCTGTCTTGCCAGCTCAGTTAGCGGTGTTAGGACTTTTTTTGCCACGATTACTGCCCTCTCGTACCTAAGTATGTGCCATAAAATTCAAGGACAACCGAATCCATGTTCATTCGAGCCTTATTCAATGATTTTCCGTCGCCGACATAATCCTTCGTTGGGATGTCATAAACGGTGCCTTGCCGTGCTTGGCTGGCGGCGAATGGCTTTGCCATTGGCATTCGGCTGGCAAACATCGTGGAAGCAAAGAGGTCACACATCAGCCCCCAGACGCGCTCATGATCTTTATTGCCTTCGTCATAACGAGTTAAAAGCACTTTGAATTTGTTGAAGTCAACGTTGAAATCGTGGACGGCCGACAGCAACAACTTGCTGAGTCCGCGCATAAATTTGAAGGTCGAGTCCAGATCAACGCGGTCCGTAGCTACAGGGATAACGAAACCATCGACAGAGGCCAGGATGTTCAAAAAAGATGGCTCCAGGTGCGGGCCATAGTCGATGAGGATTAGGTCAAAATCGTCCCGGATCTTGCTGATAACAGACTCTTCGAGAATCGCTGACAGCGGAATGTTGCGTTGCTGTGCCACCTCGGGCAGAGACATCGCCATGAACCCGTCGGTGGTTGCTGCGGGTAGGATATAAAGCCCATCGCTCGCCGTTGAATAGATCCGCTCAAAGATCTCCTCTCTGGATGGGTTATCGAGCAGCGCTCTCATGGCCGTGCGAGATTCGTTGGGGTTGATGCCAAGAATGAACGTGGCGGCCCCCTGCGGATCCAGATCCATAACGAGGATTTTAAGGCGCTTCTGGATCAGTGGTTTGACATGCACCAGGCCGGTAGCAATGTTTGCCAGGGAGGTAGTTTTGCCTACACCGCCCTTGAGATTCAGATGGGCGCAAACAGTAGCCTTCCGGCCATAGGTGTCAGCGTAACTCTTCACCCCGAGGTATTCGTATATCTTCCGAATTGCCGCGATGTCCAAGCAATATGGCCTAGTCAGGTTGTCCTCGCTGCGACAAAAAACATGCCCCTCTTTTTCCATCTGCTGGACTACCCGCTGAATGCCACCCAGCAAGGGGAGTTTTTTGGCCTCGTTCAACGAGTAGGTGACAATGCTCGGTCGGTTATTCCGGTCGGAACGCAGCTCGGCGCTTTGTAATGCAATTGTGTCCAACCCAAGCTGGGCCTGCCTGGCAACCCATTCAAATTTGAGGATTGTTTCCTGCTTAGTTCTCATATTCCTTATCCATCCGTGTTAATAACACCAGAGCCCAATTATGTAACATGTTAGCGTTCAGTAAAATTGATTGAGTATGATTTTTCGGACTCAAATCAATATATCGTATTCAAGGCAGAAAAAAAGAAGCCCGGACATTGCTCCGGGCTTCTTTTCTTACTGAACGCTCACCTCGTTCCGACAGCGCGAGCTCTCCAGTGTCCCTGTAAGACATAGAAGAGTGCTATTGGGATCTTTGTTGGCAATCACCACCAACTCCCGGCGACATTGACCGCTATCGACCGTGAAACCAGAGACTGTGCAGATCGGCGTTGTTCCAGTCTGCACCTTACATTGCAAACTCTCCAGGTTGCCGCTGGAGCAAGTCAGGGTGCTGCCGGAGACCCGAGTGCTGGTGTCGGTCAGCGACCGGGAGCAGCTACTACCCGACAGCGTCCAGCCGGAGGAGCACACCTTGATGGTGCCGGTTTGCACCTTACATTGCAGTCCGACCAGGGTACCGCTGGAGCAAGTCAGGGTGCTGCCGGAAACCCGGGTGCTGGTGTCGGTCAGCGACCGGGAGCAGCTACTACCCGACAGCGTCCAGCCAGAGGAGCACACCTTGATGGTGCTGGTCTGAACTTTACATTGCAGGCCTTCCAGGGTGCCGCTGGAGCAAGTCAGGGTGCTGCCGGAAACCCGGGTGCTGGTGTCGGTCAGCGACCGGGAGCAGCTACTGCCCGACAGCGTCCAGCCGGAGGAGCAGACCTTGATGGTGCCGGTTTGCACCTTACATTGCAGTCCGACCAGGGTACCGCTGGAGCAAGTCAGGGTGCTGCCGGAAACCCGGGTGCTGGTGTCGGTCAGCGACCGGGAGCAGCTACTACCCGACAGCGTCCAGCCGGAGGAGCACACCTTGACTGTGCTGGCCTGGACCTTACATTGCAAGCCTTCCAAGGTACCACTGGAACAAGTCAGGGTGCTGCCGGAGACCCGAGTGCTGGTGTCGGTCAGCGACCGGGAGCAGCTACTACCCGACAGCGCCCAGCCGGAGGAGCACACCTTGACTGTGCTGGCCTGGACCTTACATTGCAGGCCCTCCAAGGTACCACTGGAACAAGTCAGGGTGCTGCCGGAGACCCGAGTGCTGGTGTCGGTCAGCGACCGGGAGCAGCTACTACCCGACAGCGTCCAGCCGGAGGAGCACACCTTGACGGTGCCGGTTTGCACCTTACATTGCAGGCCTTCCAGGGTGCCGCTGGAGCAAGTCAGGGTGCTGCCGGAAACCCGAGTGCTGGTGTCGGCCAGCGACCGGGAGCAGCTACTACCCGACAGTGTCCAGCCAGAGGAGCAACTATATGTCGTCGTGGCAGTAGCGGCCACGGTACTTGTCGTCGTTGTAGAACAAACACTGGTAGTTGAGCCTGATGAGACAGAGCCGGATAGTGCAACGTAAGCCTTATCGCTTCCAGCCGGACAGGTAAAGATCCATGCCGAGCCAAATGGCACGGATGTGCTAATGGAGTTGGTTGTTGAAACGGCATAATCCACATAGCCGTTATTGCAAAAACCTGTTGCTGTCAGTGTGCTGCCTACGAGACTTGCAGATAGCGCCCCCATAACGGTACAGCTCGAATTTGCGGTATATACGGTTCGAGGATAGTTGTTGTTACTTGTCGCATTTGTTGCGGTAGTTGTTGTCTTTTTACAGGTAGTGCCGTTAAGTGTGTAACCAGTTGAGCAGGAGTAGGTTGTTGCACTCGTCGCCGCCACCGTCTCGGTCGCCGCCTGGTATCCGTACACTGCCTGATCGCTGGCCGCCACCGTCTCGGTCGCCGCCTGGTATCCGTACACTGCCTGATCGCTGGCCGCCACCGTCTCGGTCGCCGCCTGGTATCCGTACACTGCCTGATCGCTGGCCGCCACCGTCTCGGTCGCCGCTTGGTATCCGTACACTGCCTGATCGCTGGCCGCCACCGTCTCGGTCGCCGCTTGGTATCCGTACACTGCCTGATCGCTGGCCGCCACCGTCTCGGTCGCCGCTTGGTATCCGTACACTGCCTGATCGCTGGCCGCCACTGTCTCGGTCGCCGCCAGGTATGTATAAACAGGACTCTGCGTTACCGGTAACAGTTCAATCGCGTTAGTGTAGACAACCTGGATAATGTCCGGGAGCGACACTGAGAACGATGCCCGGCCGGCTACGCCGCCCGTCGTTGGCCTGAGCGGCAATGTGAGCTGCCAATTGGAATCAAACGTGACCGTTGATTGAACGGATTGCCCGGGCTGCACTGTCACGCTACCAAAGGCAATTCCCGTTGGGGCGCCAGCCGCCACAGAAAACGTGACCGCTTGCGTCTTGAGGATGGCTCGTCCAGATGTAATCGTGCCCGGGACTGTAATGGTGATAGCAGTAACTGGTTTGTCTGTCGCCAGATAGGTTTGTTGCGTGACAGCAAATGACGGGACGGTTCCGGCATCAATGGTTGTATCTACCGCAAACGCCCCTGCCACACCAAGCGCAAAAACGCTGGCAATTAAAAGCTGTATAATCGTTTTCATTCGCCGCTTCTCTGTGTGTTTATGACCACTTTGCTGTGATGATTCAGTTTCGCTTTTGTGGGGGCACTGAGGATACATTGGTGCGATTTTCATCTTATCTTTTTGCGATAGGAGTGGCGAGGTATTTGTCAATTTACTCACAAAGCATATGACAAGGCCCGCATTGCGGGCCTGATTGTGGATGGTTCGGTCGGTGCCCTCAGTTCGCAGTCAGCTGAGGTATGTCGATCATGTAGCTGCTCTTTCCTGCTACCCCGGAGGTCGCAGGGTAAATTGGTAGGCTCGCCTGGCCGGTTGCGTCCAGCGGAATCACCACATCCTTCGTCTCTCCAGGCTGCACCGTTAAGCCATTAAATATCACCGCAAACGCCGAGTCTGAACGCAAGGTGATGTAACCTGACTGGTTGCCTCGACTCTGCGTTTGGCCGTCCGTCAGTGCCCCCTTGAACTTCACCAGCGCCAACGGCACATCCGACTTGTCCTTGAGGCTCTGCGCCACCGCGAACGTCTTAATGTCTGCCAGCGACACCAGGTTAGCGGGCGTCAGACCGAACTTCTGGATTTTAGTGGTGCTGTTCCCTTGCGCGTCCTTCGCGGTGACAGTCAGCGTGTATTCTTGCCCTGCCTCCAGCGTCGGGAACATCCGCGGCACCTCCGGCGCCCAGCCATTTGACTGTTTGGAGAAGCCCAATTGTAGGGCGTCATTGATGGGGCCGCCAACCAGTGTCATGCTGGTCACGACCGGAGCGGTATCCACAGTGTCGGTCAATACAACTCTGAGATCTCGAAGATTAGATATGCTTGATGGGACATCACCGCCGGAATATTTGAACCCAACTCCTGGTGGTGAACCATCGTTCGTCACGGTAGCAAAGCTCAGTCGCCCAACGTTATTGGCACGATCTTTACCATATGCAAACAATTGATAATTGCCGTCAGGCAGATTGGAATAGTTCGCCTCAATATTTGAATACTCACCATTGGTTGTGAGAGATGATGAGTTAATGTAGGTTTCCTCACCAGTCCCGGCATTGACGGCAATAATCCCCGCAGAAGCTATATTCACATAATTCCAAATTGCACCGGCATTGAGTTCCCTGACTGTGAACGATACGGTCCGCGCTTGTGCATTATGCACAATGGATGCTTGGTCTATGACGGGAGGCTGATTGTCATAGAAAATATCCCAAATTCTTGGTGCCGATTGTAGCGAATTTTCATCCGTTTTTAGTGCCGTAAACCAAAACTGCCCCCCACCGATACTATTGGCGCCAAACAGGTCATAAGCAGCTGAAAATTCGCAAGTGGTCTGCCCAGCAGGAATAACGCAAGATCCCAATGTTGCCGAGATCGTTTGTTGATAGCTGCGCGGTTCAACGCTAACTCTGACGTTACTGATTTTACTTGCAGGTTTTGACTCACGATAATCTCGATATCCAGCAGCGGTCCACCCAAAGCCATCGACATAAGCAATGTACCCGGTCAATACCGGCGGCAATGAAGCAGCTGTAAAAGTCGGGCTTGGTACAGAAATCGGGTTACAGCGCCATGTCGCTCCATCAGTCCAGCCCGAATTGGACCAGTCCATTGTTCCATCCGGTGCTATAGCCGCCCTTACTTTCAAGTATACATTTGTGCCGTCATCGTAAACCTGCTGAACGGACATGGCGCTCGCCGCTATGGAGCCACCGAGCTCACCACCGACCTGCCCTCTTAGGTTCACCTTCGGTATTTTGAAAATGACATTTGAAGGATTAACCTTTACCGGCGTTGAGCCGGATATTGCCGTAAATCCAGTCATTGCTGCCTGCCCCAAAAATTGACTGGCCGCCGCATCCGGATCCTGAATAGCCACCGCGACCGGAGGTGCAACATGGCAAATGGAGTTGTTCCAAAAAAGCAAACTCTTTGATGACTGATTTCCCGCGGCATCGACGGCAGTAAGGGTGATGGTGTTTTTCTCCCCAGCCAGGCTTGGGATGTGAGCATTGGTGACCGAATAGACACTCCCGTTCCCGAGCGTGATGCCATCGGCAATCACATTCGCCTCGCCTGTTGCGTAGGTGCGGCCATCAGCCAAACTGGTCTTGAATAACCCCTTTGACAGCCCAGACAGAGCATCGGTTGCAGTCAATTTAATAAGCCGTGCCTCGACGGTCGAAAATGCTGGGATTCCATCAGGCCCGGTTCCGCCACCGAACACCATCGACCAGGAAATGTCACCAACCGATGGAGCCACCGTGTCTAAATTGAACACATAACTCTTAGTGGAAACCTGATTCCCGCTAACGTCATAAACAGTGGATCGCAAGGTATAGTTACCATCTGGAGGTGTTGCCAACGTGAACTTGGCCCCATAGAACACTTGCCCATCGCTCGCTGTGATCCGGTTCGCTACCGTCAATAACGCGCTCGTCTGGGTGCTAACCACTGTTGTTCCCTGGAGCAGCTCCAGCTTCACCTTCCGATCCAGTCCGGCGATGTGTGTAACCGTGATCGTGCCTTTCGGGTTGTACCATGTCAGCGAGGGGGATTTGACCACCGTCGCGTCGTTCGTATCGGTGAAGGCGAGCTCGTAGATTTGCGCCTGCGTTGCATGAGACAACCCCAAAAGCAGCGGGAAAATTGTTAGCCATCCATTTTTCACGATTAAGCTCCGTATGGGATATAAACAGTTGATTTTGAGTCTACAGGATGGGTGGAGATTTGAACAGAGAAGCCAGAAGCCATCAGCCCCGGTGAACTATTTTTAAAAAAAACCACGTTGTTGCCGATAGCAACAAAATGGTGAGATGTGTCGCGATAACAAGTTGCATCCCTGCAAGCCACAGAACGGTCATTTTATGGAAAAGGCTTCGGAATAGATCGGATAGAGGAAACCCAAGGAAGCCGGCCAGCGCAGCTAGCAAAATGCAGATCGAGATGATACGAGCTTTATCGCCCAGCGGCGTCGCTACGATAGCTCTCACCCCCGCTCCGGCGCTGCGGATGTCTCCCAGGCTTGGGCAGACATTCAAGGAGATGATGCACCACGAAAAAAAGAGCCATTGCATGTAAAACGGCATTCCCTGCCAGTTGCACCACATCACGCTCATATCAACAAGGTTCTCCGGGATGAAGATCTCCCCACAGAAGCAACCAATCAGCAGCGGCAGCAGGAGCGCAGGAGCAAAGGCGGAGACGCACAGGCCAACGGCCTGCCACGTTGACTGGGGGTTGAAGCGGACATCCACAAAGCCAACAGATTGCTGGTCGTGCGGATGAGGGGTGAACCAGCAGACTTGCCCGATTTTGTGGCCGAAAACGGAGCTTACAATTAGGTGAGAGAACTCATGTGCAATCACGCCTGGCGCCATCAAACACAGAGCCACCCGATCACCGAAGCAGTAGCGAACCCCCCGCCAGACCATATTGTGTCCGGGGGGAGTTAGAGCAAACAGAAAAGGAAGGAATGGAATGAAGAGAGACAAGGACATTACTATGGGGTGCCGCAGTATTGGTTTAGCAGATACACGGCAAAGCCACTGGCTGGCGGGGATCCCCAGTCCTCACTGAGCTGCTCATCCCCAAGCGACTCGCCCTTATAGTTGAGGTACTCCTCGTACAGCCCTCGCACCATTTGTCGCTGACAATCGACCTGAGTGTGCTGGATCCAGACAGCAACGCCCGTACTCATGGCCTCATCGCACCGCGCATAAAACTCCGGATTGGTAGCTTTGAGTTGGTCCATGTCGGCGCATTTCACCGGATATGGCATGGTGAGCCGTTGTCGGCCAGTAAAAACGCCAGCTCCGGACATAGGTGTGTCTTTGGCAACTGCAAAGCGGATCCCGTTATCGGATTGACCGAGCTCCTTCCACACTGAATCAGCCTGTAATGCCGGAGAGCCAAGGAATATGCCAGCTACAATGATTGGAAATAGACGTTTGGCATCAATTTTCTTCATCAGGATCCCTACCTACATGTTCTATGACGACATGGCTATGATTTTCTGGCGGCAGGCCTAGTCGCCACCGTGGACAGTTGTTGTCTAACCAGGACATCGCCTCGTATTCAGTTAGACAACGAACCGATTTATTGACCGCGACTCGGGGGCCATATGCAATAACGTAAGAGACCAGAGCCATTGAATAGTCACTTAATGCGCTCACGCCGCCTCCAAGAAAAAGCCGGCATCACTGCCGGCTGATTTTGTTTAGATCAGTGTTGCCTTACCATGCAGATAGACCAAGTGCTGGCCTTGCGAGTTAGCGGAGACGAACGGGAGGACAGCAATGCTGTTGGACAGTGTGCCGCTTTTGTAAGAGAACACATTTTCCATGTTTTTCTTTGCAACCAACTGCCCAGAAGAACGGAGGAAAACAACGGCAAACTTGCCTTTTTGAACAGAAGGCATTACACGATCAAATCGGTCCCCTTGATAGATGCCTGCAACACGAATTTTCTCAGCCCATGGGATGCTTTTAATAGAGCAGGAATGAGTATAATTCGCTTGATCAAGTATATTCCCATAGGTCTCACAGGTCATATCGTTGATATTGGCTTTAGCGAGAATCGCAGTCAAATCAGCTCTATCTAGCTTACTTGCTTTACGGATTTCAAAACTGGATAGCATGAGTTTTTTGATGTAATCCGGGCTATTGAGATCGGAAGCATCGGTAATAGGTGCCAGTATCACCATGGAAAAATTGTTATCCATAGGATAAGTGCCTTTTAGTGAGGTAAGGGCAAATCCAATGCTGGCCGCTGAGAACGTTGAGATCCCTAAGTCATCAGGGAGTAATGTTGCCATGGTGCCCGCGTTGATCGCGGCATCCAGATTAGGCCCATAACTGTTATCAGGAATGAGACCGGGATAACCAGCCAACGAAACTAGAGAGCTCGCCAGGCTGGCTCGCGGGTTTGAAACTTCCAGCGGGGTATCTTTCGGGGCGGGAGTGCTCGCGCAACCAACCAGAAGAGACAGACTAAACACAGCAACACCAACTTTCTGAGACAAAGACATAACCACCTCACTCCCTATGTATTGAAATTCATTATATACAATCCGCACAGGATATCAATGACCGCTACTGAAATTTGCATATTGCCGGTCTCGGCAGATAGGAACAATCGACAGTTTCGAGTGATATGAGATCTTGAGCTGATTCGGATGCCTCCACCAGATTGTCACTCTCAAAGCGACCTTCCAGCTTTTCCAGGGTTGTGTCGCGATCCTCTCCGTTGGCATAGGCGTGACCACTCCCCGTCAGCGCCTCGAGCGTCAGGTCATCCGATCCATCTGGAAGCATTCCACCAAGCGTTGCCTCTGCAACCCATTCGCTTAAATCGATCTTCCGCCAGTCCAGCTGTTGCAGTTGCGCAACTGTGATTCCGGAGCAGTCGTCCAGATTTAGTTGTTTCACAGCTTGCTGCATAACGATGCGCGGCAGCATGGAGGAATAACAACAATATTTTTGTCCCCTTTTAGCGCAAGCCCCCAAGGCTTTCTTCATGCAGTATGTGCTCCCAACCTTGAAGCAAGATTTTTCGTGTATTTTAACTGCTGTTTCAATTTCTTTTTGTTCACAGGCAACAATCATCTGCGCGATCATGACCGTGATTTTGTAAACCATATAGGCAATCATCACGACGTTAAGGCACCCCACAATCATTTGGGCGCTATCAGTTAAAACGAGGCTGGCTCCTTCTTGTTGAAAAATGGATCCCCCGATGCCTTCTGCTCCACCCAACATGCTATACATCCCCTCGTAAACCTTTTGCTTGGCCGCCTCCATGAATCCATTCATGATCCCCTCTTGTGCAACCTGGCTTCCTGTTGCAGAGGTGGCTTCGCCTGCGAACGAGTTGATCACTGAGTTTGCTGCATTCGATATTGCATTGGTCGCAACGTTATACGCTTTGCTTGCTGTTGATAGGTATCCGTCTGCGGTGTAGTAAATGTCGTACCACGACGTTGAGCCGGTCGTCTCAACCGCCTCGCCCGCAATAGTCTGCCAGTTCATCTTGCTGATGACGCTGTATGCTGTCATGGAAGCAGATACGAGGCCTGGGCCGGTATCGGGTGATTCGCAACAATTGGTATCCGCGATTGAACCAACCGCCCCGACAGCCCATCCACAATACGTCTCCTCACCCTTGAACACCTTGCATTTTGTCGGGTCATCAAAATCACATTCACCATCCGCCGACATGAAAGACACTGCGTTGAGCAGCCCGGCTGTTTGACCAAAGCTGTCGTTTGTCTCGGGTTCTCCTGCTGAACAATCAGTACCAATACAGGGCATGGTGCCGCAGCTGTTTGATGTGTTCTTGACGATCTGAGATACAGTTTTACCCTCGTCACACTGATATGCTACATCCTCCATGTAGCAGACACCTGTGACCGTATCCTTCCACCCTTCAACACACTCCCTGCTACTCTCGTAACAGGTGGGGTCTGATGCGTACTTAGCGCACCCATCGGGCAATGCCTGAATGTCAGCAAATGAGTAGCAGTCCTCGCCCGCTTTATCGACGCAAAGTTTGCTTTTTTCCAGCGGGTCACAAAAGTAGCCATTGGCGTTCGCGGACCATGTTTTATTTCCGGAGTCGCCAGGGAACAGGGGCGGGATTAGCGCCAGCATCGAGCTGCTAAGGCCACCAGTCGAGGTTGATGTTGATACCCACTGCGTAGCTTGGCAAATGCCGCCGGGGACCTTTATTGGTGATGAACAACCTACATCGGTAGATCCCACACATGAGCTAGGATTGTCATCCTGATGCCAACCAATGGCATCTGCACATCCCGCTGGGATCTGCTCGTTGGTGATTTTCGGAGAGACCGGCTTATCAAACTTGATCGTCAAGTCGTACATGGCGCCCCCAGCACCACCAACCCCGAGGATATAACCCATTTCAAGGATATTTCCTCCTTGGTAAGATTTAGCTATATCCGTGACATCCAGATCGCTTCCGATAGAGTGGTCATTCCGCTCACATGTCGTAATGGGCAGTCCATTATCGTGACCCATTTTCGAGTCTAAAGGCATACCTGCAAAAAACGAATCCGGGAATATTTTTGAGCTGGCTGGAATACTTGCCCACTGGGAGCCATCGAAATTATCCTCCCCATGTCCAATTAATTGTCCATTCAAAAAAATCCGAAGCACGTCATCAAATGCAACCGAAGTTCGCACCGCTGAGAGAACGTGAATATCCGAATCGATCTGAAATTTTATTTTTGATTGGTAAACCTTGCAATTGAGCTTGCTAAAGCCGTCATCTCTAGCATCCATCAACCAGTCACCAGAGCGCCCAACTCTAATTCTCAGAGTGTCAGCCGCTATATAATCGATGGAGTGTTCCTTTACATCCCCCTCCGTCGAGATGACCTTTATTGGAAATTCAGCAGTCCGTTTAATTTGACAGCTTTGCGTGTTGGATTTATTAGGTGCGCTGCATCGGTGCTCGCTCCAGGATGGGTAGTGCTTATCTATGACCTCTGTTGTTGTGCTGGTTGTGCAGCTTCCCAGGAGGCTACTGCCGGGAGCTAGGGCTGAACTAACCGCAGCCTTCGATCCATCAAAAATGACATTGTCTCGGCTGATATTCGTTGGCCTGTTGTTCTGGTAGGTATCCGTGATGGTTCGGTATGCGACGGAATCGGAGGTATTTCCCGATCCAGCCTTGGCTATCTGGTTTTTTACATTAGTCACCAGTGAATCGTCGGATGAGGGGTTGTAGTCGCTGTTGCCAGAGAAAGATGTCTCAGGATGATCCGCCTCCGATCCCACCAGTTGTTCTTTGGGGGTGGTATGCGTGGTTTCGTTATTCAGTGCAGACGATGACACACTCCCGTCTGCATTGCGGCTGACAGCGCTACCGCCTTCACCCGCGTAGTTTACAGAGACGTTACCGCCCGACACACCTGGCATTTGTGCTTTGCCCAGCCCCATGCCGCCCCCAGAGACCTCTCCATAGGCGCTTTGGTAGCGCTGGGTAAAGTCTGCACCGCTGACGCTATTTTGGTAATTACTCATATCCAGGGTGGCGCCGGCATCATCGGTTTGATACCTCGTTAATCCCTGAGTGACATCATTGCCCGTGCTGGATCCTTTCCCGTATTTGCTTTTGATCTCGGATAGCTTGTTTTCTGCCGCTACATCGTTGTCGGTCTGGTTGACCCCGTACTTGCTAACCATTTGCTCATAAACAGCCTCAGACTCGGCGGCCAGCAGCCGGCCCGGGATGAGGGATGCAACAACGCTCGCCAACCCGAATACAGGGTGAAGCACAAACACACAGAAGTAGGTAAAAATGACTGTCAGGGATGTGTATCGCATGGTCCACCTATCAGTAAGTCACACAGCAATCGACATAACGCCACACTAAATAGACATGATTGTCCTTCCCGGGCCTGGAGCGCCCTCCTTTGAGCGTTGACCAGGCATATACGGTTTGGCCCAGCTTGTGACAGCAGTCATCATTCACGATGAAGTTGCTCGGCGCAGACGAGGCTGTCCCCCCATCTGCTGTCTCATCCGCCGGATTCGTGCTCTCGGCCGCTGATACCGCTGCGATGTTCTTCGTGCTCTTTGCCTCTGGTACCGGATAAAGCATGGATACTCGATACTGTGATCGAGGAATGAACATGCTATAGGTAGAACCGCACATCTCATCGTCGCCCATGGTTTTTTGCGCCATACCTTTCCGATGTAAAGTGGCAAGCTGGCGCTGCAAGATGAGACTGGAGACCTGAACCGGATCGGTAATGCCCACGACGTTGCCGGTAAATGGATAAAGATTGCCGTCACAGCCAGCACAGAAATAGTTGGTTTCTGTTTCAGAGCCGGAGCTGATCACTCCGCAGTCGGCAGCGCACCAGGCATAGGCCAGCGGGTTGGCAAATACGACGCTCTCTGGATTAAGAACAAACGCCAAAATATCGTTAGACCACATAGGGTCTATCTCCGACATCGACAGGAGGTCAATGTCCATTTGTGCGTCGCCGGCACAATCTGGAATCATCAAAAGATCTAACAGCTGAAAGAGCGGAAACGAGAAGAAATGACTATCCATGAATGAAAGGTCAACCTCCTTCTTGTTCACCGGGGACGCAGGGATCCCATACTCAAACCCGCCCGATTGAAGTTTTGTGCCGCCAAGGAAAGGCGTACACCATGGCGTTTTGACGACCTCCTCGATGCGAGCCGGTTGGAAATAGCCAAGCTGCCAGCCAAACTCAGGTACGCCATTGCCATCGGTACACATACAAACACCTGTGCTTTGGGCTGCCCCCTTGGGTTTTGGCCCCACCCCCATGATTCTCATCGGGAGCACACACGACCAGCAGATATTTTGGATCATGTTGGCAAGGATCTGGGAGTCCTGGCAATCCAAGCTCGTATCAGTGGATGTGGTCGCGGTGTCTGCAAAAGAAGCCACGCTAGAGAACAGCAAGATCGCAGCAAGCCAGAGTTTTTTCATCGCAAGAACCCCACCATGAAATTGTTATTCTTGATCCAGGCAGCCAGGGTTGCGGCTTCTGATGGGTAAGCGACAGAGAAGACAACACCGGCGGCAAAACCGCAGATAAAGACGATCCCCTTCATTGCGTTTTCTCCTTGTCTAGTGCCAGCTGTTGAACCCCAAACGCTTTGCCGACGGTTTCGATAACGGCCGGTGTCGCAGTAAGACGGAAACGATTAATCAGCTCCGGGGGGGCGAGTCGGATGCGGGCCTGGAGTGTATTGCTGGCTTTTTGCATGACATCCCAGCCTTTGTCTGTAAAGTCTGTGCCGAGAACCATTGTCTGGCCGCCGAACGGATTGGATAGCTGGTACTGCACAGCCCACTGGAGCTCCCGTTCAGACGCCGGATTGATGACCAATAACCGCAATGGCACATGGGCGCTTGCCAAGGGGTTTAGCACCGTTCCTGCGCGGGCAATCAACTTGCCGCTTCTATCCTGCATGTCTTTGGTGACCCTAACGGTAGGGTCAATCATCCATCGCTCTGTTTTGATTGCCGCTGGGAGGTGGTGCATTTTCTGATTCAACCAAAACCGTTCGATAGCTCCTTTCTTTTTTGCTTCCCAGTCGATTGCGGCCATGCGGCGCTTCATCTCTTCGATCAGGTTTGTCTCTTCGATTTTCCATACCTGACCGGCTTGCAGGTTGAGCCACTGCCCTTGTGGCAGATGCTTAATGGTGTCGTCAAAGTAGCTCCAGTTGATGGATCCCTCGAGCCGATGGAAATGGCCGTCCCCAGTCTCACGCACCAGGGTTGGAACAACCCTTACCCCGTACTTCGTAAATGCATTGGGGTCGATACCAACGTCTGGCTCATTGGCGAGCTCGATCTTAGCTTTGGCCGCCAACTTCTTCATGAAGCGCATTGCTTCGGGTATGTTGTGAGCCCCTTTGGGCAGCCCGACAAAAGCAACGCGGACCCCATGAGAAGACGCCATCTCGAGCGCGGCAGACACATCATTGTCCGGCATGGACATTGACAAGAAAAGGAGCCCGGTTTCACGCACCACATCCACGCCTCCGGCGCCTGACTGCTGACCGCCCATGATGTTTTTGAGCGCCTTGGCATTCACATCCTTATAGATGGTACCGATGCTTTTGGCTGTCTCGTTGCTTGCAGCTTGAGCTCTGGAAGCATCCGCTACCATCTGCGAGAGTGACTGTTGCTGCTCTGCCAGTTTGAGCGACTGATCTTTAATGGCCTGAAACTGGCTGCGGTTTTCGCTCGCCGAAGCCTGACTCGCATCCACGGAGATGGGGGCTGCCGGCGTAGCGGCAGAGGCAATGATGCCCTGTGAGCGGCGGGCAATCTCGGCTACCGCGGCATCCACACTGGATCCGGAATCCGGTGCCTGCGAGCCCGCCTGGAGCTCCTCAGCTTTTTGCTTGGCGTCCTCAATGGCTTGAGCCTGGAGCGATTGAAGGCTGATCTCGTCGGAGATGGATGTCGCACTAAAACAGCACAAAAGCCCGGCCAATAACGTTTTTTTCATTGATGGTGCCCCAGAATCGAGAGTCATAAGAGATGGGAGTGTTGCCTAATAAGAACAGCTCCCCGAGAGGAACCGTGAAGGTCTTTTTCACTTGTGCAGGGTTTAGGTGTCTATGTCTTACTACGACATCTAGTGGCACTGGATAGAAGGTCGTCTCGTTCACCCACACTCCGTCGCTCTCGATACGCACGGTATCTCCACCGACTGCGGCGACTATCTTGATGAGCTTGGCGCCCGCCGAAATCTTCCCAAGCAGAGGTCGGTCCAAGGTGACTGCGTAAATACCTCCCCGCTTAACCGTGGAGTCAATCTTCGAGACCAGGAACACATCATAGGAGAGACAACCTGAGAACTGAGCGGAAGGTAAGCCCAAGGTAAAGCAGCGCATAAACAGACCCAACCCCACGGCGCCTGAAATCAGCAGCAAGGTGAAGATCTTGATGTTTTCGCGAGTGACGGCTGAAACAGTGACTAACTTCATCGAGTTTCAATCTATTATATCCCATACAGATAAAAGCAATCATATATGAGCAATCAGCATTGAGCCACAAAAAGCTACGCCTTACCTCTATGGGAGTGTGCGACGGTTGATTAAAACGGCATACCTGCGAGAAATGGCGAATGCCTCTCCATCCGTCAATCCGGTGTAATAGTCTGTCTTGATCAGCTTGGGCCAGTTGATTGAAAACAACCGCGCTTCGTCGTCTACGCACATGAACGCCTGAATATTATGCTCCGCCGCAAACAACTCGCACTCATCCTGGCGAATGTGGCCTGAAATCGATGACCCCAAAACCGCGGTTGCGCCGATCACTCTACGGCGATACGCTGGGCTAAAAACCGACTGTAGGTAGGCAATGCTGCATGTCCGGCGCCAGTCGCTGGAAACTACCAGGTAGAGATGAGGGCACTCCTCCAAGACTTGTTCTAGCAATGGCACATGCTCCAATGAGTCATTCGCGCACCGGTGCAGAACCCCATCAAAATCCAAAAAAAGCACCACATGAGGGGTGGGTAGATCTGTCCATAGCCCTTCGGTGGCGCCGGGAATATTTAGATCTCGTTTGCGGGATGGCGCAGGCAAAGGCTCGCCTTCCGACTGAACACCCACACCCAGCAAGAAGCGCATAACTGACTTGAACATTGCCCCCCCAGCGAAAGCCGACAATCAGCCAAAAGAACGAAGGGGCTTAGCGCCCCTTCTGGTTTATTGGAGTGTTACGCTAAAAGGCGTTTCGTCCCCTGAGTCGTCAACAGCTACACCATTAACCACAACCGGCGATTCATAGGTGGACTTACTGAACGAAATGGTTGGGGATGATGCACTCACCGGAGAACCGGCTACTTCCCACCGGTAGGCCAGAATGCGCCCATCGGAGTCGAGGCAATTCGCCCGCACGCGCCAAGTGGAGACCGTTTGATCAATCCCGGGGGTACAAACCGGCTTCGTGTTAGGTATGACATGCACAGTTGTCTCGTAGGTCCCACGTTGACCAAATTCGCTGGTCACATCCAGCTGCACTGCATGGTCGCCGGCGGCCAGATTGGAGACCACCTCACGACTTACCCCATCGGTCAACTTTGTGCCATCTACTGTCCATTCGTAGCTCTTGACGTTGTCCTTGTCGTGGTCAAGTCGCACCCCGACCTTGAACAACACATCCAGCGGGGCTCGCAAGAACTTGTTGCTTGGCTTTTGCTCGACATTGAGCACCATCGGCAATGCCTCGTCGGCGGCAAAGATGAACTCTTTCGTCTCGTTATTGCCACGGTTATCCTTGACGGTCATCCGAACGTTGTAGGTACCGGCCTTAGTGATCTTGCCGACCATCTTGGTCTTATCCACACTGATGATTTCAATGCCTGGGTCGGCATCAAAGACCAGCTCGTAAGTAACACCATCGAACACAGGATATTTCGTGGTGCTGTAGACCTGGATTTCGGTAGGAGCCAACTTGAAGCCCTGCTTCGTCCCGCCTGTTACTTCGGGGAACTTGTATCCCCAGGTCTTGACTGTGTGTGTCATGGTGTTTTTGGTTTGCTCCTCAAACCCATCCAGCCAGACGCTATATGTGAATTTCAGGTCGGCGTTTTCTTCTAAGCTCGACCAAGTAACTGATGATCCGCGTTGCGTGGTTCCGTCCGGTAACGTCCACTCTTCGATATAGGCCGCATCCTGGACTGATGAGTAATCATCATCATGACGACCTGAAATAGTAAACGGCTTGCCAGTCTCCGCTTTCGATGGTCCAGACACCTTCACCGTAATTTTTTCTGGGCGGATCACGCGAGCGCTGATCTTGTCTGACACCCAGCTCTCAGTGTCGGCCTCATTCTGCGTATCAGCAAATTGAGCTCGAGCGTAGATTTTCATCGCCTTGGAATCCGGAAGGATCTTTGCGCTCACATCGCCATCGGCCCATGTAATCCCGTCAACTGACCACTGAATGTTTAGGTCATTGGCGCCAATTAATGTCCCGTCTTCGTATTGCAAATGGACGGGGATCTCTTGTCCTTGAACTACCACGCGATCTTGCTTGATCTCGATGGATGGGCGGTCGTAAGCCACCAGCGTTGCGGTACTGGTAGGCTTGGTGATGCCCGTCAAACGGTTGGTCAGCATGGCCCGCACCTGCCATTTACCGACAGTTTTGGATTCGAAGTTATAGGTCTTGCGACTCAAGGCACCTTCAATATTTTGCCATTGACCGCTATCACCCGACCGCATTTGCCAGACGATTTCGCCCAATGCGTCACCGTCATCCTTACTGGCGGGCTTCACCGTCAACGAGGCCTTGAGTGGAACACGATCAACTACAGTTTCGTTGGACAAGGTTCCATCAATCGCTTCACCCTTAATCATCACAACCCTTGCCTGCCGAGACTTGAGTTGCAGGACGAAATCGGGGATTGGGCTTATAACGGAGGCAATAGCCTGATAGGCCACACTGTCTCCTTCGACAACCGTAGGGTCGAACTCGAGATAGGCGGTTCCAGAGGAATCTGTTTTTACATCCTGGGTAAGGCGCTTGGTGCTCTTTGTTATCTTGCCTGCCTCGCCCTTGGTGGAGACTTCCTGGATGAGGTGTACCATCCATTCGCCATGCGCGGCGCTGTCATAGGTCAGGTTGCCATCGGAGTTAGGCACCCCAACCGTCACCTTGACCTTGGCTGTGGTCGTATCAGCCAGCTCCTTCCCAATTCGCTCCATGTTCATGCGCAGGTTTTTGGTGGGAACCATATAGACATTCACGATCTCTTGCGTCAGGAACTTGCTGGATCGTGCATACTTGGCGCCGACAGTGATTGGACGAACCGTCCAGATGTCGCCTGCTGGCACCTTGATGTAGGTTGTGTTGCGACCAACATCGGACCCTGACGATGCGCGCTGGCGCACTGTCGTGCTCTTGTTTATCAGTCCGTCGCTTACCATGGAAACAATCAGCTCACCGGGAGATGATGTCACGGTAGCATAGCCGGCAGAACCGCCCCTGGTGTCTAGCATCAACCCGTGGTCGCCCTGCATCCGCTTCCCGCCAAACTTGATGGTCGGAGCAACGGCCAGTTTAGGGATTACGTCCATGCCGCCTTCACGAACCTTAACGGAATCACCATCTGGACTGTGCGCATACAGGGTGTAACGAAATTCAGCAATATCCTCATTGATGTAACCGATAATCGAAGCGTTACCGGTCAAATCGACACTGAAAGCCATATCAGCTGGCAGCTTTGTCCACTCTGCATGACAGACGATTTTGTTCTCAAGTTTGGCTCGGTCTGCCGCTTCGGCTGCGCTGTATGACAGTGGGCAGCGATAAGCGCCTGACTGCTTGATCGTGACTTTCGTTTGCTGTGTGAACTGCACCGGATTTGCAGGTGAGCTGGTCATTGCTAAATCAGCGTCAGCCCAGGTGATACTGATAGTCTTTGTCGTGGTGCGACCAAGAGAATCAGTTGCCTTGATGACAAACGGATAGGCCTGGCCTGCGACTAACGCCGAGGTGTCTGGCTGAGCGGTAATGGTGTAGACGCCCGCAGTTCCGGTCTGGGTCAGTGGCACATCCATGCCGTTCAGAGAAGCGGTTACACTCCCCAGCCCGTTGGAATAGCCATTCCATGCGCCGATCACCATGTCCTTGAAGAAGAACACGGTCGAATTTTCAGATACGGCATCGAGCTTCTTACTAAAGAAGCCAACCTTCGGTGAATGCCGATTCAGTGTTACCTTCCGGTTGCTTGTGGTGCTGCTATTCCCGTACTGATCGACCGCCGTTATAGTTGCCAGGAAGTCGCCGTCCTGCACATCGCTCAAGTCAAAATCGAAAAGGAACTCGTCAGCGCCGGTTTGTGTGTATGCGCTGTTTGGATCAACCGAGATAGAGCCCTTACTGTTGGTGTAATCGCGCAGGCTTAACAGGGTCACATCGTTGTAAACCAGATCTGGCGTGCGGGAAGACTCTGGATCTAGTTTCAGGGTCATCTCGGTCTTGCTGGGTTTCCACCAGTTGCTGGTCGTGATGGCGTAGTGAGGAGATGTCACCAAGGCCGCGAGATGCCCGTAAGGAATAGCTTGAGCACCCGCCTTGGTGCCGATGGTGTCGAGTGGGGATTCGCTGTTGCCCTCCTCTACATTGCTGACAACTGGCGGACGGAAGTCCCAGCGCATTAGGAACGAGGTCACGAAGTTGGCAAAGTAGCTATTACTTGAGTTAGCTGAGACTGGGAAAGTGCTGTTGCCGGTCACAGCAGAGCCTTCGAGGGCCAACATTTGAGTTGTTGTGATGTCGCACTGCGTCGCCCCTTCCGGGATCGTGCAGGTGCCAAAATTCTCGATCTCAACGATTTGAGTGAATGGGCGTGCCTCGCCAATCACCCGTAGCGCCCCCGCTGTCTGCCTCTTGTGAATATCAGCTGAGTAGCCGGCAGACCAGCCCTCATCGAACTTCGATTGCATGGATGTAATTTTGGGTGCAGTAACGGGTTCAACTCGGAACGTTAGATTGCCGCTGCCGACCTGAACCGGTGTTTTTGCGCTGCCGGATAAATAGGTCAGCACATAGGGAACCGTCAGATTGCCTTTGGCTGTGGTGAATCCAGATAGGGTGCCGGCACTGGCATCCAAGGCCATCCCTGCGGGGATGGAGGATATGGCGGCGTAACAACCAAGGCTGCCAGCTGGCGCCGAGGCTGAGGATGAAAATAGGATCTTGCAAAGCGACTCTTCGGGCGTGAGTGTCACGACAGAGTTTTTTACACCCTCATAGAGGGTTCCTTGGGGCGTAGCTGTCAGCGTTGGGATTTTAGTCTCCAGTACGCCAGTCACAGTCATGGATGACGCCGCCGCTTGAGCAGACAAAACCGCTATCACGATCCCCGCAACTTTCGTTGTTTTATGCTCCACGTTCCCCTCCGATAGGTGCGCTCTCGATGTCAGACTGCGACACTGAACCTTTTTTGATATATATAATCCGTATGGGATAGATTACCCCGCATTTGCATGTTACACGACCACAAAGGCTTACGCCAGTTCCGTATCGAATGTGATTGGATTGTCAAGAAAAACTAAAAGATGAGCCAATCACCCCGGAAAACAGGGCTGTTGCGGCCAGGCAGCAAAGGTTGAACACGATCTCATGGAACCCTCCTACACTCCAACACTCGGGCAATAACCGGATCCGGGTTGTCATTGGCCAAAAAAGACGGACTCCAGTCCGACCAAAAAACATATCCCCAAGCAAGTGAGAGCCAACACCAATAACGAAGGACAACCAAAGGTTCTCCGGCACGATGGGTAACTGCTGGTTGATCATCCAAGCGAGCCAAGCGACAGCGGCCAGAAATGGCAGAGAGTGAAAGAAGTGCCGATGGCCTGCGAACTGATTGATCAACTCGGAGATGGGTCCCAACTTGCGGCCAAGTTTGGAGCGAGGGTCATCCATGTCCGGAAGCAGCGCCCCAGCGGCTGCCACAGGAAACGCGAACAGCAATGACTGCTCGTAAAGCCCAGAGGAAAGCGCCAGGCCGACGCAGGATGTTGCGAACAACTGATGGGTAACGCCTTTCATTTTATACCTCAAAAAAAACCCGCCGAGATGGCGGGATGGGGTACAGATTTTGGTGTTTATTGCTGAGTTTGCAGCAGCTTCATGAGCGCAGCTTCGGCATTTGCTTGTGCATTGACAGGCGCCTGACTGGTCGCTTGGAGTCCTGCCGGAGCGGTGACCGGTTGCTGGATTTGAATGGAGGCTTCATTGGCCTTTTTGTCCTTAATGCGGCGCTCAAGCTGATTGAAGGCGTCATCAAACTCCCCCTTGAGGCCGTCCTTGCTGTTCCGGAGCACCTGGTTGAACTCATCAAACGGCAGCTTTGCCAGTACAAAAACATGGTACTGACCGTCCGTCGCCACCACGTTGTTTTTCACGATGTCGTAGCCTGATACCGGAACCTCAGCGACCAGCGCATCAATCAGCAGCTCGGTGCGTTGAGCAACATCCCCTTCGCTGCCTTGGTCTCGCTGCAAAGATCGCTCTTGCCCTGACATCTCCTGCTTCATAACTTTGGATGCATCATAAATCGCTTGTAGCTTCGCCTTGCGGATGGCAAACCCGAGGTCCTTGGATGCCGCGGTACCTGCACCATAAATGCCGGTGGCGTCCATCTTCGGCGGAGTCAGAAACCATTCCGGTACCACCTTATCTAAGTAGTCCTCCATTTTCTCCGTCCGCTCTGCCCGCTCCTTGGCTGCGGCTTCATCGCGCAGTTGTTCAACGGCCAGCTGATCTTTGGTAATTCGTTCGGCTTCGGTTGCACACCCAGCAAGCAAAACGCCCAACATCGCCACAGCACAAGACAGGTTACGCATAGCATCTCCAATGATTATTTGGTTTTCATTTTCATGCTATACAATCCGCCAGGGATAGTCAATATCGTTTATGCTAACTATATAGATCAGGCTGTGTCGGGTCGTACTTGTATTTTTTCCCATCGACCCACAACCCAAGGCGCCATATCTTGTGCAAGATCCCGCCTTGCAGGCCTGAATCCACCCTCAAGCGGGAGTAGGCGACCCAATAGATGATGCCTAGAGCCATACCTAGCAGGTTCATGCGGAATATCAACATCGGGCCAATTGCGACGATGATTGAGCCGAAAAGCTGAGTGGCCTCTACACCCAGCACGATGACGGGTTGGTTTTGCCGGAATGGGATCTTGTAAGGTTGTTCACTCATGAGCGTCTCCACTGTCGGATGGAAGGGCTGGACACGATCTCCCAGCCTCACCCTGTTGTTTGTAATTGGTGGTTGGTTACTATCAGTTCACAGTCAGCTGAGGTATGTCGATCATGTAGCTGCTCTTTCCTGCCACCCCGGAGGTCGCAGGGTAAATTGGTAGGCTCGCCTGGCCGGTTGCGTCCAGCGGGATCACCACATCCTTCGTCTCTCCAGGCTGCACCGTTAAGCCATTAAATATCACCGCAAACGCCGAGTCTGAACGCAGGGTAATGTAACCTGACTGGTTGCCTCGACTCTGCGTTTGGCCGTCCGTCAGTGCCCCCTTGAACCTCACCAGCGCCAACGGCACATCCGACTTGTCCTTGAGGCTCTGCGCCACTGCGAACGTCTTAATGTCTGCCAGCGACACCAGGTTAGCGGGCGTCAGACCGAACTTCTGGATTTTAGTGGTGCTGTTCCCTTGCGCGTCCTTCGCGGTGACAGTCAGCGTGTATTCTTGCCCTGCCTCCAGCGTCGGGAACATCCGAGGCACCTCCGGCGCCCAGCCATTTGACTGTTTGGAGAAGCCCAATTGCAGAGCGTCATTGATGGGGCCACCAGCCAACGTCATAGCCGTCACTAGCGGCGCCGAATCGACTGTGTCTGTCAGGATTACCCGCAGATCGGTGATTTTGTTGATGCTCGCTGGTACCGCAGCACCGTTGTAGTTGAATGCGATGGCCGGCGCCGTGTTATCAATTACGATGCCCGTGATCGGAGATGACTCAGCTTTATTGCCGTAGGTATCCGTGGCGGTTGCCGTCAATGAGTAAACGCCATCAGCAAGGGCTGCGTAATTGAACTCTCGATACTTGGTTTTGAAGTCCTCATCCACAGAACGGGCCAATGGGAGACTGGTTGTTGTGCCTCCACTATTTTGAGCTACCACGCTGAACGTCCCAGTGTCCCACATGCTGAGTTGCCAGTTGTTTATCCGGTCGTTGTCTATTACGCGCAGATTGGCTCGCTTCGTCGCAGGGTTGATATCGAAGGAATCGATTACCGGCTTGTTCATATCCCAGTAGATGTAGAGATACGTTGGGGTCATACCGATCGTATTTGCTGCATTTCGGATTGATAGCGTTAATGGCGCATAACCGCGGCCAGCGGTGACGCTATATCCAGGATTTAACGTGCAGGACGTACTGCCCGCCGGGATATTACATGTCTTTCCATTCATTGATACGACTTGGTCGTATGTTCGCGACTCAACTGTGGCTTCGTAGCGGTCAAATGTATCGGGGTGGCTCAAATTCATGCCACTGCCATTTCGCATAACCCCGGGTTCACTGGCTAGACCGAACCGAGAAGATACATATTCAGGCCCACGCTCTGCGCTCCCAGCCAGGGTGACAGTGTTATTGAACGCGGTGTAATAGAAGTTTTGGTACGCGCCCGCGTAGGTTTGAAAGTTCATATATGAAGCACTCCCAGAAGGAACCGCAGCAGAGAACTCAATATATGCGCTATTTGCATCGGAGTTGGTATATCCGAATGGATATCCGTAAGTCGTACCATTCACCGAGGTAAAGCTGGTTTTCGAAAATTTAACTCGGGCTTTTATCGGATTTTCATAAGAGGTTGATGTTGCATATGGCTGCCAGGTAGATAGGGCGCTATTCCAGACCTCGACGGCAATGGGCGGTAAGGCTCTATCTATCTTACTTTTCCGCGTCTTCAAGGCTACGTTCCCGGCGGAGTCGTAGACTCTGACACCAATATCGTATTCCTGCTGATTAATAGGAGCCAGTGACGCGGCAGAGGCTTGAGATGTACCGATAGTGATACTTGCCGGTGAGTTTGATGTCATGTTGACCGAACTTGTCCGCTCAACACCTTGGGCATCGATAACCACATACTTGGCAGATGCCAAACCGGAGGCGGCATCTGTGATTCCCGTGATAGAAATGGTGTTACCAATGTTGTCGGGGCCAAAGCAATCAATAAAGCCATAGCTCCATCCACCACGGGCAAAGGTAAAATCACCAGTAATGGTCGGTGGTGCGGTGTCGATATTGAAGGCGTAGCTATTGCTCGAAACCTGCACGCCATTCACATCGAACACCGTCGAGCGCAGGATGTAGTTGCTGTCCGCCGGTGCTGGTAGCGTGAATTTGACCCCATAGAACGCTTGCCCATCGCTCGCCGTGATCCGGTTCGCTACCGTCAATAACGCGCTCGTCTGGGTGTTAACCACTGTTGTCCCCTGGAGCAGCTCCAGTTTTACCTTCCGATCCAGCCCGGCGATGTGTGTCACCGTGATCGTGCCTTTCGGGTTGTACCATGACAGCGAGGGTGATTTGACCACCGTCGCGTTGTTCGTATCGGTGAAGGCCAGCTCGTAGATTTGCGCCTGCGCTGCCGGAGCACAAAGACACGCAACCAGAAAAGAAATTGCAAATCCATTTTTCATGCGTTTTAGCCTCCAGGGATATAAGTACCCAAAAATGAGTTTACACCGATGACATCGCCGATGACCACACATCACTTTTCCTGCTGAAAAAAAACCCGGCTCAAGGCCGGGAAAACGTAAGGTTGAAGTGCTCAGAAATCTACGGAATCAAAACACGGCCATATCCAGGAATGTTTCGATGATGCTTTTGGCGTTTGCCATCAACAGGCAGAACAGGATCGCGCCAACCGCGTTGGTGTAGTTCGGTCGCACAATCCCGTACCACACGGCAGCCAAGAAGGACATCAAGGCGATGATTTTACCTGGAGCACCAGCAGCCCAGGAGGATATTTTATCCCAGAGATCGTCTACCGCTGTGGTTTCGGTAGAAGCGACGGCAATCCCTGCGATGATGCAGCACACCAAAATGGCGGCAGCCCACATAAACAGCATTTTACTGCGACTCTGCTCAGGCAGTGCCGGCATGGTCAGTGACAATTCATTGTTCATACACACACTCTCTCCAGTTGCAACGTGAGGTCAATGTCTGACGAGGACACAGGGACATATTACACACCATTAGCGCACATTCAAGCCTAAAAAGCACATTAGATTCGAATTTGAATTTTTTAAACCATGCGGTGATAACCAGCGATCAGCTTATTGACCATCAGCGTTGTCAGTAAAAAACCTCCGGGCGTCAGGTATCTGGCCCATTCAGCTGCGCCTGCCGTAGGAACGAGCAGATAGATGACAAAGCCCCAAATGCTGAATTTCGCCACAGTCTGATAGATCATCGTTCTTTCAACTTTCGGCGCTCGGGGCTCATCTTGGGCCTTTCTCCAATACTGGGTCCCCGAATAAATCGCCCCGGCAATAAAGGGTGACAGCAGCACAAGCCAGTAGGCCGCAACACCAAGCCGGAATCCGATTTGATAAACCAACAACGGCGTGTTCTCTACAATCCGGTCCGAGACCACCAACAAAGTGCGAGCCATTTTTGTAATCACATCATTATCCTGACCATTATCCACCAGCGTGGTTTTCAAGAACCGATAGATCCCAAGGTCGTCCATGATGAGGTTATAGAAGCCTTTTGCGCCCTCCATCACCATCTTGCCGCCCTCAACAGTCATAACCATGCGATTGCCGACAATCTCCTGTTCAATGCTCGCTTGGTATGTAGCTCGTTCCTGGAGGAATGGAATGAAGAGGACGATCACCACGATAATAAAGCGCTTGAGGTCACTGAGCGTATCTCTGGAGCCAGCGCTTCCTTGCTCCTTATATTCATTGCTCATGCTGCCTCCCGCTTGATGACTGGAATGCGGATCATTGCCTTGCGCCCGTCGGCCAATGAGCACACTGCCTGCCCGACCGGTATTTCAGACAGGAGATCGGGTGGGAAGCCTGCCACTTCTTTTGTCCCAAGTTTTTGCGAAACGCCACCACGGAATTTAATCTCAGCCCCCGTATCGGCTCCTTCGCTGATCGTGACATCTCGAGATTCGATGTCCCGCATTCCAAACTTGGCCGCTAGATTTTGCTGAGTAAGGGGGTCGTTGACTCGCGTCGAAATCCAATTATTGCACAAGCCAATCACGCGATTTGCCACCGCCTCGTTAACCTTGGCCGCAAAGTCGGAGATGGTCTGAGTGACGATGGTGCATTCAAACTTGGAAGCCCGGGCCTGGGCTAGCAGAGCCAATAGTTCGTCACAGATTGCGGCGTGCGCTTCGTCTACATAGAGCGACACCCGCGCAGCGCCGTCCAGACCCTCTCCATTGTTGTACCGGGAGCCTGAAATAGCCGCTATGTCGGAGATCAGTAGCTTCACTAGGGTGTCAGCCGTCTGGGAGTCGGACTGCGAATCCAAACCGATATGAATCACGCCGCCGTTATCAATCATTGAACGGAGATTGATAATTTCGCGGGTTGAGTTCGGGTCGTGAAGCGGCGATAAGAGGTCATCCAGGGGGGCCGCGGTGAGCTTGAGCATGTGTGGCCGCAAGGAGGTCAACATCTTCTGGTAGTGTTCGAACGGGTGACGGAACGCGGCCACTGCGGCGTCCACTGCGGTCGATTGATGCGAATTAATCATTATCGTTTCGTAGTAGGCAAACATCCCCTCAATGCCGCCGCCTAGTGCGTCGATGGAGTGTGCCAGGCTCTGGCGCCAGTCTGGAATGTTTTCATCGTAATAGCGTTCTAGGACGCGACTAAACAATGCCATGCGGTTGCCGAAGAGGTAGTTATTGATGCGAACGAGAGTGATTTTCTCGCCGAGGTACTGGCACATGAGGCAGATCTTATAGATGGAGTCATACGAGAAGTCTGAAAAGTTGTCCGTTGCTCCACCCTTTGTCATACCAGATACGATGCGCGATGGGATCTCCGTGAGGCGGGTGTAATTTGCCAGCAGATCTATAGCCACAGAGGTGCTGGCATTTGATGGGTGAAAAGAATAGAACGGGATGCCGAAGGCTTCACATTCAGCTTTCATGGAGTCTCGCCAGTCGATGTCGTTTTTAGGGTCGATGGCAATTACCGAATTGCCACGGTGGATCGCCCCAGAGGATAACAACCGTAGCAGTGTCGTTTTGCCGGTCCCGACGTTACCCGTGATTAGCGTGTGTCCATACGAGTTGGATGCAGCTGTCTTAAACTCCTTCTGTTCATCTAAGTTGATGATCCAGGGTTGCCCCCCAAGCTCCCGTGTTTTTCCCTTATGGTGCTCCACATACCAGCGCACAGGGAATGGCATGACTATCTGAGATCTCTTGGTGTCCATATTTTTGAGCTTGTGAGCCATGTTTGTGTGCTCGCTGCCCCACTCAAACCCCTCCCCCATATAGGTTTCGAGGTTTGGTTTATTCCCTTCATGGAGCCGCCCCTTGGCAACCCCGTTCCTAACGCGGATCTCCATCGCGGTAACAAAGAGCAAACCCGAAGTAAACATTCTGGCTTGCGCCTTCAATACCGGATATGCCCGTATAAAATCCCGCGCCATGAAAAAGACGGCCAAGCCCACAATCAGCGCATAGACACTCCGCCCCTCATTGGAAAAGCTGGTCCAGGAGCTACTGAGTACGCCAACCAACAAAAACACAACACAAAGCCAACCTACACCGCTATTCCATTCATATGACTCGCGGTATAAAAGTGCCCGCTGGAATGGGTTCCCAAATTTTGACATTGCTCAACACCTCAAATGCTGATATTTATTTGAAATTATCCGCGTAGGATACTATATACCGAATTTAGCTAGGGTGTCGAGTTGACGTATGGGTAGCAATAAGTCCGCGTTTGACCTATTAAGTGTTGAGCCACATGAGCTCGCACTGTTATTGCCAGTCGGGTATGTCGATGCGACCTTTGTCGTCACACAAGGCTTCGACAACTTATCACCCCTGGATGGTCGTGAGGTGCTGTTAGCCGGAGTTTGCAGGCATCATGGCTGGAGCAACGGTGGCGCAGGGCGAAACCGCTACATGGTTTCACTGACTGACTCACAGGGCGAAACATTTTATATCTCATTTTTTGGTGATACTGACGAGCTGGTTGATGTCCTACCCGAGGGTGGATATGTCGGGGTTCATGGGAAGATCACTGCTCGCGGACCAAACGCCTATCTGTCAGCGCCCACCCCGATCCCGGAGAACCTGTGGGGACGAGTAATCCCATCCTATCCTCCTGTGCGGGGTCGTATAACTCGCGATGGCGTATTTTCTTTAATGGCTCGCAATCTCAGGGGTTGCATCCCTTTGGCGGAGGAAAGAATCAGGCAGCGTATCCGACGGATTCCTGTGCAGAAGCTCCGCCAGCAGATCCAATGTCGCACCTGGACTTTAAGTGACTTAATCACCAAGGCTCACTGGCCCAAAACCATCCCCCAAGGAGAAAAATGCATAGAGGTGCTCGACCGTCTGGCAGCCGCTATTCAAGCGCATGAGCTCGCCACCGAACCCGAGGCAGCCATTGTGCGGGCACCGCTAGCGACAGCGCCATTCGATTTTGTGTTAGAAAAAAACGAGTTCCCGTTAACTAGCGAGCAGATTGATGTCGCCGAGCGCATCCTTGTTGACATGAGAAAGCCACAGGCGACCAGAAACTTGCTGCTAGGTGATGTCGGTTATGGCAAGTCATATGTCATTGCTTGCGTGATTGGAGCTGTAGTCGCCGCGGGCGGGCGGGTTGCCGTTATGATGCCTTCCGTTATTTTGGCTCAACAAATGTACGATTTGCTGACGAAGCTGATGCTGCCCGAACTGGCGCCAATGATCCTAACGGATGATGCCGAAGCAGATAACTCCCAGACCCGGCTATGGGTTGGCACTACCGGATTAACCTTCCGGCAGTGGCCGCATGTTTGGGATCTCATTGTGGTGGATGAGCAACAGCGGTTCAGTGTGGAACAGAGGGAAAAGATGCTTTGCGGTGGAGCCCACCTTCTTGAGGCCACTGCTACCCCCATTTGCCGCACAATGGCCCTGTCACGATACGGGAGCGGCTTTAATCTGCATCGCTTAACCCAGAGCCCGGTGGAGCGCCACATCTCCTCGGCCATTGTGACGCTAGATCAGCGACACGAACTGTTTGCCAGGGTAATGACCACCATTTCCCAGGGTGGGCAGGTCTTGATTGTTTGCCCGAAGAAGGAGGCAGGTCACGCCAAGGGCAAGGACGACCCAACCGCTATAGCCAATGTGAATGAGGTGCATCAAGCCTTCGAACGAGTGTTTGATCGAGCGGTTAGTCAGCTCGGTTTCCGGCCGGTTACGGTTACTGCTACGGGTTCCAAAACTGACGAGGAGAACGATCTGGCGCTTTCGCAGATGAAGTCAGGACAAGCTCATCTATTGATCGCGACAACCATCGTTGAAACCGGCGTGAATATCCCCAGCCTGCGCCAGGTGGTGATTTACAACGCGGAGCGATTAGGTGCGGTACAGTTGCACCAGTTACGAGGCCGACTCAGTCGCAGCGGTGGTTATGGTGTGTTTGATATGTACTTACCCAAGAAAGCCACCAACAAAACGCTCGAGAGATTGAACATCCTTGTCGAGCACACCCAGGGATATGATGTCGCCATGGCCGATATGCGCCTGCGCGGTTTTGGCGATCTGTCCGGCGGCACAACACAGGCGGGCTCAGGAACCAGCATTTTGCCTAGCCGCCCAATCAACATCGACATGCTGGAGTCCATTCTGTCCAACCTCTAGTTCTTTTTCGTTGTGCTCTGTCCGTGTGGGATATATATTATCGCAAATGACCACACCAGGATGAAGTATGATTCAAATAATCCAGTCCTTTCTCGGCGCGTTGAAAAAACCCGCCACCGAGCCAGCCCAACGCAAAGAGCCTTCGGTTGGTGAAGAAGCGCCAGTACACGATGATTCCCCTTATGCTGAGCGGACCTTTGATATAAACGATAGCGAGACAGGTTCAAGCCAAAAGTCGGGAGCTATAGAGTCCTGGTCAGCCGCAATGGCGCGGGGTAACTGGTTGCTGGTCGGCAACCTGGTGTTGTCATGTGCGCTGGTTCTTTGCCTGCTCAAACTGTTCAACCAGCAGCCGATTGTGATCGTCAAGCCGCCGGTGATGACTGGCGAGATCCGGCTTGAGGATGGGAAGCCCAATACCGATTGGATGTTAAGCTGGGCAGTCTATGCGGCCTATCAGCTGGGGAACGTCAATCCGCGCAATGTGGAGTTTGTCGCCAAGGTAATCATGATGATGCTAGCGCCTAACCTCCAGGATGGGGCTGATCGAAACATTCGGCGTCTTGTAGAAGTGATGAGAGCCAGCAGCATCAATCAGACGTTTACCGCCGATGATGTCAAATTCGATGACAAAAGTGGGCTTGTCTGGGTTATCGGCAACAAGACAACTCGCATGGTTAAGGCCGGCAATATTTCAGAAGGGATAGATGGCTCTAGCGACGACACTCGCCGTTGGACTTTCGAATTTGTGATCCGCATGAATCATGAAGGGATGCCGGTTATCACTCACATTGATCAATACAGCGGCCTGCCTGATTTCCAACGCGCCGATTCCGTCACGCCAGACGGTGTGGTGCTGGAAGCCCCCCCTAAAGGCAAAAACAAAAAAGCCAAGACCCAGGAGACTAAGTGATGAGATTGAACGTACTTGTGGCGATGGTAATGGCCGCAGCCTCGCAGCAACCTGTCATGGCAGAAGAAGGAAGTCCCTTGCCAATTGAGGTGGTTAACCCTGATCGCCTTGACGCCGCAGGTCGCAACCCTGTTGTTGAGGCGGCAGGTTTGGTGAGTAACTCCGTGGCAAACAACGGCCAACAAACGCCGGTTCCGGTTAATGTTCCAGACGAGAATGCGCTCCTGCTGCAAATGGCGGCATCAAGCAATGCAGCGGCAGGTCAGTCAGGGGGATTCGCCGAGGCAAGTATTGCGGATGAGTGGGCGGCCCAGGTGAAGGGGAAATATTCTCCGGAGCAAAAACTGAGCTTGCGTCCGGGTGCGAACGTAAAGGTGCCGGTAGCCTTGGGGTTAATGAATCGGTTTGAAACCTCGTTCACCTCGGTATCGGTTAAAACGAATGATGAATCGGCCGTTTTAGAGGTGGACCGCGGGATTTTTTACGCAACGCTGAACTCCCGTAGTCCCGTCAACGTCATCGTCATGGAGGAAGGGGTCCCAGAAACCGCGGTGAACGTTACGCTGATCCCGGTTGATGTACCGCCTGCCATGGTGAAAATGAAGGTTTCTATGTCGTCCCAGCAACTACAGGATGCCTTTACCTTCCAGCAAAAGCGAAAACAAGATGAAATCACCGAACAGGCCACGGAAGAGGAGGAGCAAATCAAGCGTTCCGACCGTCACACTGAGCGCCTCAAGGAGATATTGACCACAACAGCTCTCGGTCAGATCCCGGCGGGCTTCGTGATGTCTAACGACGACATCAAGACACTCCCTGCACCGTATCAACATCCTTGTGATACTGGCATGAACAATGTATTGGGGCAGCGACTCATTGGCGCAAGAGAGGTGATTGATGTTGTGCTGCTGTATAACCAATCTACGATCACCCAAACCTTCAAAGAAGAAAGCTGTCGAGGGCGCGATACGCTCGCAGTGGCCGTCATGGATGCCTCCATCATGAACCCAGGCGCGAAAACCGAGGTGTATATCGTCCGTGATAAGAACTGGTTCCAGAACCAGCAAAAGATCCAGACCAGACCTCGACTGACCGGTGATACCAGCCTTGGCATTAGTGGCTATTCGGCAGTGCCGGCCGCAGGCGTCTACTCTGGTTCCGCAACTGGTTCCGCCTTTAAGAAAGGCGATTCAACTTACTCACGCGAGCGCCACTGAGGTATAAAATGAGCCTGTCTGATAAACTCAATGACATCTGGGCTAATAAAGCCGCCCGTATTTTCATCATCGCTGTAGTCGTGGGTGGCGCGCTCTATGGAGCGTCGCAATACATGACTGATGACGCCCCCAAGACAAAACCTATCGCCCGTCGAAAGGCGATTGAGTCCAACATATTCGACTCCTCGACCGTTCAGGTTGTTCAAAAAGAGCAAGCTGACGAATACTATGCCGAGCGGAAGAAGCAGCTCGAGGATAAAAGCAGAGAGCTCGATGCCAAAGCAGAAAAAAGCAGCCGAGAGAGCGCAAAAATCATGGCTCGCCTCGAAAAGCTACAACTCGACATGGAAAAGACCAAGCGAGATATGGCCCTTATTGGGAAAAACTCGCAGCTCATCCAGGATGGCTTAACTGGACCCGCTAACTCGCGGGTTACTCGCGCCAATGAAACTGGGTTCACCGGTCAGCAGATGCAGGCGTCTCCTGTTCAGCAGGGCCGAATGCAACAGCGGCAATACCAGCAAATCACCCGCCCCCGGGCCGAAACCAGCGGCATGATCCGGACTATCACTCAAAGCCGCGTCTCGACCATCAAGAAAACCGGCGAAGTTGAAGAACAGCCGATTGAAGTGGTTTATGTCGATGGAAAGGGAAAGAAGGCAACCAAGCCCAAAGAAAATGGGAAGACTGTCAAGAACCCCGAGATTGAGAAAAAGCGCAAAGCGATGATCAAGGAGAAGGCCAAAACTTTCCTCCCTGCCGGCTCTATCGTGTCGGGCGTTATGTTGAACGGCGTGGATGCTCCGACCGCCCTCTCCAAGACTGCGACCCCGTTGGCCGTGACGATCCGGGTTAAACTCGATGTATTGCTGCCAAACCAGTACACGGCCGACCTACAAGATTGCTTTATTTCCGGCTCCGTCTTGTCTGGGGAACTGGCGTCGGAGCGTGTGTATATTCGCTCGTTGAATTTGAGCTGCATTAACTCCGCCGGTGAGGCATTTGAAACGCCGATGCTGGGATACGCCGTCTCCGATTATGACGGCAAGCAGGGAATCCGTGGCACTGTCATCAGTCGAGCCGGTAAAGCGCTGCTGGCTACCTTTGGCGCGTCATTCCTGTCTGCGGTGGCGGAAGCAACGAAACCAACTGCCGTCAGTTCCTTAAATACCAATCCGTCAGGTGAGACAACGTTTCAAACCCCGAATACAGCAGATGTCGGCCAAGCGGGCGTTTATGGTGGTATCTCTGGTGGTTCGGATCGCTTGGCTCAGTATGCGATTACCATTGCCGAGCAACAATGGCCCGTCATTGAAATCAGCCCTGGCACTCCTGTTACCTTTTTCCTTGAGCAGGGCATGAGCCTGCCAGTTTCAGGCTAAGGAGGCCATGATGAGCTTGCACGACCGCGAAACGCCCATCATTGATTTATCTGGGCTCAATATCAAACCGGAGGAGCCAGCTGTCGAGGAGGTCGAGCCCGTACAGGCCGTTTCTCCATCTTCCGGTGCATCAACCGCCACCTGGATCATGATCGCAATTACTGCAATCAACCTGGTAGTTGGTGGCGTCAACTATTGGCACTGGATGTCCCTGTCGTACAACGACATCCAGGATGCGCCGATCTTCTACTACACCGATGAAAACGCGCTCGCTCGTCTGGCGGGCAGCAAGAAAGACCCAGGCCAGTTCATTGAAAAGATGATTGCCGACGTTCAAGCGAACCATGGAATTGTCTTTGATCGGAACGCAATCCTGATAGCAGCCCCAGAGTTCAAACTGATACCCGCAGCGGCTGAACCGGCCTCGGCAGGTAAGTGAGGTGATTATGCGTCTAGCGATTTGGGCATTGTTCGCTTGTTGTTTGGTTGGGAGTGCCGCAGCTGCGCCTTTGGCGAAGCCGGTTTACCCCATTCCCGTCCCTGAGACGGTAATGAACAAATGCATAGGTGTTGCCTCTCAGACCTATAACATTGATTCAACCGTGTTGCGGGCTCTGCAAGCGCAGGAAGGTGGGAAGATTGGGACTATATCCAGAAATGATAATGGATCGTTCGATCTCGGCCCTATGCAGATAAATACGATAAACCTGCCTGAAATCAAACGCGCTTTCCCTTTCCTGTCGTGGCGTCATATCGTTTACGAGCCATGCATCAACATCATGATTGGTGCTTGGTTCTTGCGGAAAAAGATAGACGACCGAAATGGGAACGTATGGGAAGGTGTCGGTGACTACCACTCCAAAACACCAGCAAAGCGGATCATTTACCTTCGCTCATTTTTAGCGCACTATTCAAAAATGGACGAGCGGTACGGGAGGGTCCCGCTGAAAGTGCTAACCGCCAGCAATTAATCATTTTCGCTCTTTACTATCCCCTGCGGTGTGTTATATTCACTTATGAATAAATGCAGGGGGTAATCATGACATCATTCGTTTCTCAGCAAAACTCTTCTAAGCCTTCATCCTGGGGGGAGCGTTGGGTTGCGCCACAACAGCCCCCATCATCCATGCAGGACGGCAATAGCTGCCCGACTGAGCAGTGGCCCCCTGCTAATCAGGAGTATTGCGACCAGCAACACCGTCCAGCACCGCAGGGCCAGAATGGCAATCCACATCAATCCGGCCAGGGCCAGCAATACCGCCCAGCACCGCAGGGCCAGAATGGCAATCCACATCAATCCGGCCAGGGCCAGCAATACCGCCCTGCACCGCAGGGCCAGGGCCAGCAAGGGTCCAGTGATGAAGCGGGGGGTAATGGGCTCTACCCGCGTTTTTTTGGCATCAAAGCGCACGGAACGAAAGCGGCTATCTACTTCACTCCAGATACGACCAAGAGCGGTTATCAGACAGTTGCTATTGAGGCTGCGGAGATGCTGATCCCAGCTGAGAAGAAATACAACTGGAATCAAAAGACACGACTGCAATTGACCCGTTCCGAAATTCTAGACGTTATTGCTGTCATGCTGGGGTTGTCCCCAGGGTGCGAATTTGGGAACCATAAGGGCGCTAACAATGCCGTCAAGTCATTCACCATGAAGCACCAAGGGAAGAGTGTTTTTATCTCGGTATCCGAGTCTGGGCGGCCCATCAAGGCGGTGCCAGTTCCAGTAATGGAGGCAATCCAGATCGGACACATGATCTTGACCGTTTATATCCAGAACTATCCAGGTCTCTCGCCCGATGTAGTTGTTCCCACTCTAGCCAGGGCAATCAACGGTCGAGCGGCCCCTCAGCAATCCTAGTTTATGGATGTCCAACAACGACACATCGACAATCTAAATTTGTTCCAATGTTCCGTATAGGATAGAATCAATTAAAAATGAAACAAGGAGTAGTATGAATGACTTTACACATCCGGCGGCCACTCAAGGCGGCGCCAACGAGGCCGTGGATGCACGCACTATCACTGCGGCCGACCTGCTGGCAGCACGCATGTATCTTGCCAATTTTCAGGTTAATGGCGAGTTGTCTCAAGATGGGATGGCGTCACTTCTTGGCTGCCGAAACAACAACACCTACTCCAAATGGGAGCGCCAGGATCAGACCCCGACAACCATGGTTTTCCGAGCGGTGGAGTTGGTCATTCTCAATACTCTGTGGAATACCGGTAAATTCTCTCAGGCTAACCCTCCTTCTCTGAATCCTTTCTGGGCGTTCCGAGATGCCATGAGTGAGACAGGTTTTGTTCGCATGAGAACGCCAAATCGAGATCGAGATGTCGTTAACCTCTATAAGTCTTGCTACCAGTTTTTCAGTGAATGTGCAGGCGTTGAGCGCAATGGTTACCACCTGAGCATTGAGGGTAAATCTTTTACCCTGCGTCCTGCATTCAACATCAACGGTAAACCCAGGACTTACCACATAAAGAATATAGAAACCATTTTGGCCCGGGTAGCTCGTCAAATCGAGTATGCGGGCGAGGAAGTTTCCGGCAATGCCGCTACATTGCTGCTAGACCACTATCGAGAGCACGGCTACAACAACGAAGACATTGTCTCCACTCGGTTTTTCTTTGCCAAGCGTACTGGTGATGACCTCGAGTTCAGCATCCCCTCCGTGCCGCTGCGGCGGGCGTTGCAGGGCTTCTTGGACGAAACCTGCACCTATGTCGAAAACGAAGAAACGAGCTTAGCCGCCGCATCAGACGATCTGCTCAAACTTCGCCTGGCTCGCCTGATTGGCAAGGTTGAGGGCGGCATCCGGACCCCGGATGGGGATGTGGCTCTGTCTGCCAACGACTTTATCTTGCGCCATGGGTTTAGTGGAAATTACCGACTCAAGCGGCACGACATCAATCTGATTGAAAAGTCCCTATGTCGGCTTACCAGTATAGATCCGGAGTCTATTACCACGCCTGCAACACAGCTGGTTTTGTCATCCACTAGCGTCCCTGGCACGGTTATCCGGGGTGACGATAAGCGCATGAAGTGCCTGTGGAGCGCTAAAACACATTTCATGGATGTCAGCATTGTTGGCAAGGCGTTGCACTTCACTCTTTACGATGTTCGCCATGTGGAATTAATCAACGAGTACATTCGCGGCGTAGATCCAACAGCCGGCGGCAAAGATGAGGATGATGACGAATGATGAAGAAGGCTCCTTTCTCGGCAGTGGACTGTGCCATCGGCTTTGGCCTAGCGTTGATTTGCCAAATTTCCTTCGCCGATGATTTACCTGTGGCGGACGCCGTGGCAAAGGCTGCCGGCTCGCCCGTGAGCCAACAGTCCCAACCGATTGATCCAACCAAGGAACCAACGGGCGATGAAGTAAATGGAGCCAGCATCCGAAGTTTTCCCTTGCCCCTGGATGGAGTTTCGCTGGTAGAAGCGAAAGATAAGAAAACCTACATTGTCAGCACCAACGGACGCTATCAGTTCGAAGGGAAGATTCGCAATGTCTACACGAAGAAGCTCATCGAGACGGTAGACGACGCAATTGCAGAGCGCTACATGACGCTGACAGATATGTCGTTGTCGCTGGCCGACATTGCCACTATTGCATACGGCAACCCCAATCTCCCCCTGCAAGGGCGACTGATGGTTGACCCCTACTGCGCGGAATGTAAGCGCGTATTAAACGAGCTGGAAAAAATCAAAGACAAGGTTCACCTCGAGATCATGATCACCCCTATCGCAGGGAAAGAGTCCATCGTGACAGGCCTCAACATGTGGTGTGCCTACGAGAAGAACTACAACCTCGGTCGGCAAGTGCTCGGGGACTTAATGAAGGGGCCTCCCTATCAGCAGTATCCACAGAACCCTGATTGCAAGGGTCAGCGTCTCATGCTGAACACGATGCTCACCAGAACTCTGGATGTAAAAGGGGTCCCAGCATTTTGGCGGGCTGACGGATTCGCCAAGGCTGGCGTTCCCAAAGACATCCTTGCCTTTCTCAAGTCTCGGCGCACCAAAGAGATTGCCGAAACCAAAGGAGGTGTTAAATGAAACCAAACTCCCTTAATTCCATTGTTGCGCCCTGCGGGAGCGGTAAGTCATCCGCCCTCCTCTTGCTGGTGCGAGCACAGATTGAAACGAAACGTGATCTAACTACCCGAGGTCAATGATGAAACCATCGAAACTACTCATGCTTCTCGCCGGACTCCTCCCGCTCACCGCTTGCTCGTTGGTCGGGCAGTCTGAATCCAGCTGCCCGGGCAAGCCGAACGGGTATGTGTGTAAAGGGCCTCGAGAGGTCTATGAAATGACGAACAGCAAGAACAGTCTGTTTGACGGCACCCAGGAGGGTGCAGACGGTGAAAAAAAGCCGGAGAGTGTCCCTACTGATACGCAGGGGTTAGGGGCTATGGTGAAAAAGCCCAGCGGTACCGCCATCAACACGGAAAACCCCTATGGTCAGAATTACTCAGCGCCAGAGCCGTTGGCTATCCGTGCTGACCCGCGGGTTCTGCGGATCTTGATCAGTCCATATGAAGACTCGGCGGGCTCATTGAACATGCCAGGCTATGCCTACGTTGAAATTGAACCTCGTCGCTGGCTTGTTGGGGCTGATGCCAATAACCGACCAGCCCGGATCGTCCCCTTGGCGGTAACACAAGAGGCCCAGCAAAACCTCTCCACCAAGGAAGCCAAGGCTCGAACAGTGGATCCACTCGGCGTAAAGCATACGCTGCCTATCCCTGGACAACCTGACGTACCCGCTGGGGCGCTGTATAAGTAAGGAGCTACAATGCAACCGATTTGGGACTCGTACCGCAGCACGTTGAAAAAACTGACGAAGAAAAAACCAGCCGGTGATGTGATTCCGGTATTGGACTATTTCCCCGAAGAAAAAATGTTCTTAATGGAGCCGTCTTCTTTGGGTTTTTTCTTGATTTGCCAACCATTGCCAGGAATCACTGCAAACCTGCGTGGGAATCTGAGTTCTCTGTTTACCAGCCGGTTTCCCGCAAACGCCTCGTTGGCGCTCTCCTTGGTTGCTCACCGCGACCTGCTCCACATTAAGCGCAATTTCAGCGAGATTCGATACAACCGGATGAGCTCGGCAGATAATTCGTTCGAGAATGTACTCACGGATATTCAAGTTGGCTTCCTGAACCAATGCATCACCGATGGTCCCCGCCCCGAGTTTAGCCGCCTGAAAGCCCGCACGTTTGAAGTGTGGGCATCTGTATCAATCCCGATCAAGCAGCAGCGGCCAACTCCGGATGAAATGGCTAATGCTATCAAGCTGCGCAATGAGGTGTTATCTAACCTCAGCATGGCCGGCATGGCGCCAGTGATAGCAGACGAGGACGCCTGGCTCCGGCGGATGCAAATACTGCTTAACCCAGGTGAAAAAACGCAGTGGGCCGAGGGCCGCACCCAAGTTAAACCTTCTGTACCCTTGCGTTCACAAGTGTTGGAGCCAGGTCGGCACATAACGATTGACAAGGAAGGCGTTGTCCTCAACGGCAACCCCTCCCATCCGGATGAAAACCGTGTCGTCCGGGTGTTGAACTGTTATCGGCGACCAGAATACCTCCGCTTCGGCGATATGTATCACCTCTATTCAGACTGGAATAAGTGCGGCGATGCGATCCATGAGGATTTCATGTTGACGCTGAACATCCACTACCCCGGCGAAAAATCTGCCCGACGAAAGTTCAACACCAAGACTTCCGTTGTCACCCGGCAGGAAATGTCGGGGGTGGCAAAGCTATCTAGCCGACTGCGTTACCAGTTTGAAGACATGAAGCGGATTGAGCATGAGCTGGATCAAGACAACCAGAGACTGGTGAACGCCTGGTTGCAATTCAACCTCTTTATGGACAATGACGACGAAACTAACTCCAGAATGGAAGATGTGATCAGCTTCCTTAAAGCAAGGGGCTATGGCTACGCCAGCGACTCGGTCGCAGCCCTCCCTTTATTGATTGAGACTCTCCCTCTGTGTCATAGCTTTGATCCTCAGATCTCATCGTTTCTCAACCGAGCCGAGATCTACACCACCAAGGCCCTTCTGTATCTCGCTCCGGTATTTGGCCCATGGAAAGGCAACAGTACAGACCCTGTTTTTTGCGGGTTAAGCCGCGAGGGACAACTTGTCTCGATTGACACGTTCCAAACAGACGCATCTTTCAATATTGCCATAGCGGCCACATCGGGAGCTGGTAAATCGGTGCTCGGTGGTAACTTGATTAAGCAGGTTTTAACCACTGGCATCCGGCAAGCCATAGAGGATGGAGGGCAGGCTTTCGTCATAGATGCTGGCGACTCCTACAAGGGCCTCAGTAGCCAGTTTGCATCATCTCAATACATCACCTTCGGTAACGCCACTTGCTCTCTGGACCCGTTTGCCAACGTAGAGCGCGTCTTAAGCGATCCGGACATGACCGAGAACGACAAGACAGACGTACTGGTGATGGTTGGCTCATTGCTGAAAATCATGATCTCCCCCTCTGGCGCCTTGACTGAATATCAAGCCGCCTGCGTGGATTCGATTGTTCAGAGCATGTGTGTCACTTCCCCAGCCGAAGCCACGATTACCCGCTTTGCTGAGATTTGTAGCGAGAGCGATGACGAGCGTGTGCGCGACATGGGCGTTCAGATTGGCAACTACACAACGAAGGGGCCGTATGGCCGAATGTTCGACCGCAACGCAGGCCTGCCGCCAGTCTCCTTCGATTCGCGGTTAGTGGTATGTGAGCTCGGCGACTTGAAGAACAAGCCCGATCTGCAAACGGTTGTGTTGATGTCTATCATCCAGCAAGCACAGGATGCCATGTTCCTTCGGAAGGACGGCCGTCGCCGGATGTTCCTGGTCGATGAGGGGTGGGAATGGATCGGCGGCGATTCCGCTGACTCCAATAATAAGTTCTTTGCCAAGTTCATTGAAGCCGGCTGGCGTCGATTCCGGAAGACCCGAGGCCAGGGAATTTTCATTACCCAGGAAATTTCGGACTACTACAGCTCGAGCACCGGTCAAGCCATTCTGGCAAACTCCCCTTGGGTCTTCTGCTTGATGCAAAAGGCCGACACCATTGTTCGGCTCAAAGAAAAGAAGCTGCTGAGTGCAGATGACACCATTTTCGACCTGATGACCAGCGTACAGACTGTTAAGGGGCAATTCTCGGAGATTTTGGTGCGGTACAACGGCATAGATCAAGTCATTCGTCTCTATGCGGATGACCTGTCGATGATGATCCACTCGACAGACCCCCAAGACAAGAAGCTAGTCCAGTCTTTTGTTGATCAGGGGTACTCCATGCAAGACGCCATAGCTCAAGCGGTTGCACATCGAAAACAGGCCCGCGCAGCTTACTAATAAAAAGCCCGGACTCGCCGGGCTTTTTATTTAATTCCAAATTGTTCACCGAGACGGTTTGATACCCACCAATCTCTCCTTGGCTGCATCAAGCTCATACCCCGCGATGAAGTCCCTTCCCTTTGAACGCCGGGGCGGCACGATGGAGAATCCTCTAATCTCCCCCGTAACCAACCAGCGCCTTAACTCCAGGAGGCTTATTTGCAGCAGCTTGGCTGCCAGATCAAATGGCACGCTGTATCGTCCCATTGTATCGTCTAGTGAATCTGGGTCTTCACCAGCCACCAGCAGGTCCCACGCTTTATGTGCCATCTTTTTTGCGCTCTCGGGGCCGTACTTCGTAGCACTATAAGAAATACTCCGCCCACCGTGGAACGCGGACCAGACACCTTTGGAGTGAGAAACGCCGCTGTACTGATATGGCTGTTCTGGATTCTCGCAATCAATGTTCATCACACTATCAATCATGGTGTGATGCATCCCAGAGTGCTTGATGACTAAGACTATCGCTCGGGTAGTCATTATCCGGGTGGGTCTGCTCTATCCATAAATGTTCATTCGCATCTGACGAATCGTCGTCACATGGGAGAACAGTGCCCGGCATATTGTTCGTAAAGATAAAATCATGGCGAGGATTCGAGGCGGACGAAAAGGATGAAGGCGAGCCACCTTCATTGTCACAATCCATGATGGCCTTTCTCACTAAGAGAAAAAGGACAACAAACAAACCCAACAAAAACAGAAAGACTTGCATGGAGCCCCCAATAATTCATTCACCACGGTCATAATCATATCACACTATCCTGTGCGGTCAATTGATTTCGTATATGAGTTATTGCATGAATTTTACCAACCCTCGACCCGCAGAAAGCAGGGAGGACTTTGCCAGGGCGACATTCAACGGCAGATCGGATGATTCGTTGTTAAAATCAGAACTGCTATCGAAATCATCTCCCTCCTCCGTCATTGTTGTTGCCAGATCAATAATGGTCTGGAGGTAATGATTGCCCTCCAAGAGTTCAGGGTAGGCCATCTTCTTGAGCTCATTGCTGGTTTGGTGCTGGGCGGTGACTACGTCAATCAGTAGCAGATGGCACACTGCGCTTTGGAACGGATCGCCACCAGCCACGCACTCGCGCAACGGCTGTATAAAAGCCTCACTGTTCCGAAGTGTGTGCATAGGTATAGCCCACTGGGCCACACCAGATGGCAGCGCCACGTTCAATGATCTTGCCAGCTCACTAGGCGTCAATTCATGGTACTCAGCCAAGTAGAACATCTCGGCCTCCGCTAATGCCGAAAGCGATGTCCGCTGTTTTTTTCCCATGGCCCCGAGAAGCCATTCTCCGCGCTTTTGCCATGTATCTAGCTTGTTGCCACTCGCGCTGACGATTTGAGCCAGCTCCGCCACCACGACGGGCGCCGCGGCGTCCCAATTACGCATGGGCTCTTTGCCGGTTTCCGCATGAGCGAAACTCAACCCAGCCACCCCCCAGAGCATGGCAATCATGGCGATTGCAGAACGCATACCCAACTCCCTCTCATATCCTGCACGCGAACTAATGTCAGAGATCCACTCAGCTGGATTGGTTCAATCCCGGTGGTGATCCCGCTTTCCTTCAACACGACATCTTCGCCGTCAACGGCTGACAGATGTTCTCGCATTGTAACCTCATCTAGCCCGCCTTGTCTGAGCGTTAGGCGGCGCTGCGTCTGCGCTATTGTCTCTGTGCGACTTTGAGGTTCGCAATCAGATAACTTCGATAAATCTCCCTGGTACAGCGCCAGGGCCAGCATTATTTCAATACTCATGATGCCCCATTCTCTCCAGCAATGAATTAGGTAGATCCGAAAATCGAGGCCGCCTACTCGAGTGACCATCCTTCTCCACTGGAGGCGAAAATGTGTCCGGAACATCAACAAAGTGCCCCGATACAAAATCAATAAACGAACTCTCAGCTTCACCACGGCGCCGCTTGCCGTTTATCAGCTCACTAACCGACCCCCACGGCGAGTTATCGTGGTAGTAACTGTCACGATAAATAAAAACTATCTTGTCAGCGTCCTGCTCTATCGCCCCAGATTCCCGCAAGTCAGAAAGAGTTGGACGCTTGTTTTCTCGCTGCTCCAACCCGCGATTCAACTGAGACAGTAAGACGATGGGGATGCCCAATCGCTTCGCCAGATTCTTGAATAGCTGGGTGGCGTCACCAACAGCCTGTGCCCGGTTTGCTGTCTCGAATGTGAATAACCCCAGGTGGTCGATAACCACCAGCCCAAGGTTGCCCACCTGCTCGGCAAATCGCTCAACGCGCTCGCACATCTGCGCCGGCGTCACACCACAAAGGTCCTGGGTGTAGATCGGCAATGCGTCTATATCATTGGCGGCCGACTCTATCTTTTGCATGATGATGTCGTTCCGCAGCAGCTCAATGTCATCCAGCGTATCAACCGACAGTCCCGACTCAGAAGACAGCACCCGCTCACCTATCTGAATGTCGGTCATCTCGAGATTGGCAATGTACGAGACGATACCCATGTTCTTGCACAGCGATTTGGTAATGGTTAGCGCGAGCTCGGTTTTGCCCATGCCAGGTCGGGCAGCCACGACGATAAGATCCCCAGCCATCATCCGCCCAAAGGCAGTATCAATCCCCTTTACCCCAGTCTGGTACCCTTCGACCACCCCAGTCTCCCGTCGGCGCTTGGTATCCTCCAAAACTCTGCGAGTTGTATCGCCCAGACGGACGGGACCAGAGGTGCGGCTATCGCTGGTACGGATCTTCTTTATCCGCTTGATGAGTAACTCCAGTGCCTCGGTACCATCGGAAATACCCTCGATCTCTCGCATGGCGGTTTGCATGATATGCACAGCCTCATGGCAATTATGCCAATCGCGAACTTTCTTCGCGAAGGAGACCACGTTGGCATCCGAAACGGCCATATCCACCAGGTTTTTCAAATGATCCGCGGGGTTAACGGCTCCCGCCGCGACCAGATTTTGATGCACGGTATTTGGGGTGACCGGCGTTTCGTGACTGGTCAGATACTCAAGGCTGATCCGGACCTGTCGCAAAAACCCCGGAGCAAAAGCATCCACCGGGATCGATAAAACACTTTCCCGCGCCAACAACGTGAACCGACTGATCGCGGAACCCAGCAAATGTTTCTGATAACCCAAAATTTCCGCGTTCATTTTGACCGCCAATATGCTTTAATGCTTTCTTGTGTCCGTATGGGATACTTAACATCACTTTTAACCTATAGAGCAAGAGGTTTTTTTATGCAAAAGAAATCTTCATACTCCCCCGCCCGGGAGCTGGCGTTTATTCTGTCTTGTTTTTTTGTCATGATTTTCAGCGCAGTTCAGACTATCTATTCGATCCACCTCACCCTCATGGGTTTATCGCTCCTGGTGGTGTCAGCCATGCTACTCGTCCTTGTTCGCCGCCGCGTTGTTGCCGCCTGGCATGGTGCGTGTTTGTCTCTCGCGGATGCCCGCTATGTCACATTAAGTCAACTCGATAGCGAGCTGGCTGCCGAGAAAGAATCTAAATCAAGTCAAGAGTAAGGAGCTCTCCAGCATGGCTGCCACGCACATCGAGACATCATCTGCCTCATCCTGTCCGTTTTTGTCCGCCGGCGTTGGGGTGGCTGCCTGCGTCCAGATCGGGCTGATTTACATGCTCATGCTGGATCTCTTCATTACGCAAGCGCCCCCCAGTTTAATCCTTGTGGGGGCTCTGTTTGTAACCACATGCTGGCTGATTTTTCTGTTCAGCCTGCGAAGGGTGATTACGGTCAGTCCGCTAGGCGTTCATGTGGCCGATTCGTTCCGGGGTTGGCTGATCCACGAACGGGTGGTCTACAGCACGCCCACCGAACAGATCAACATCGAGCTGGTGTCCAAGCGATGGTATGCCTTCGTTGCACATCGCCCATCCGGAGAACAGTCTTTTATCTGTTTCCTGCGGGCAACCGGCGTAGCCGCCGTTGAATTAAAGAAAGCCCTTGAAGTAGCCCGCTGTTTCTAACTTGGAGAATAAGCATGTTCAAACTTCGTCTTGCTGTTACCTTGCTGCTCTGGTCTATTGCATCGCCTTTGCTTGCAGGGCCGCAGCTCCCGGTGTCGTCGGCAGACTCCAAGGTGCTAAGCAACCTGGGAATAGCACTCAAGACATACCAAATCCCAACCCGAAGCATTCGTCTGTTGTCTCCGCATTTGGCTGAGGTCGAGACCAACACAGACACGATTTACATAACGACGGATGGTAAACACATCGTTGTCGGCTCTGTCATTGAGGTCCGGAATGGCAAGGGCGTGGATCTCAAGAATGAGCGGATAGCCAAGAGCGTCATGAAGCTCGTAGAAGATGGCAATGCCATTACCTATGCAGCCGCCAAGGAAAAATCACAGATTGTCGTGTTTACCGACATCACTTGCGGATATTGCCGCAAGCTCCATGCCGAAATTCCGGCCCTCAATGCCCGCGGGATCACCGTGCATTACCTTGCTTATCCTCGTAATGGCTCACCGTCAGCTGCTGCGACTGAGATGCAAAAGGCATGGTGTAGTGCAACGCCGCAAAAGGCATTGTCCACGCTATTTGATGGGCAACCGCTCCCAGCCAGTAAAGGCAAATGCAAAGGCACTGAGGTACAAACTGGCTATGACTTTGGTCAGGGGCAATCCTTCACCGGCACACCAACCCTCCTGATTGGTTCCGAGCTCGAGCCCGGCTTTGCTACCGCAGACGAGATTGCGGCCAAATTGGGGATTAAATAAATGATGAAAAACTCGACGTTCTTCCTGCTGCACGGCGCTATCGCGATTATATCGCTGATGTTTGGCCTGGGGGTTGCGATCTTCGGCGTGCTCTACAGCGAGGCGCATACGTTCGGCGAGGCACTGATCTTTTTTCTTCCCCTTCTAGCGGGAGGCTCCGGCGCCGCAACCGTGCTTTGGCGACACTCAAGTCGTTATGCCCCGAAGGTCCAGCTTGTATTACTAGCCTCCGCAACTGGTGTTTCCCTTTGCATTTTCTGGCTCACCGTCGCAATGAGTGGCAATTTGCTTCTGTCCACGTTGATCAGCGTGATGTGCGGGGCCTTCTGTACGATGGCGGCGCTGGCAACTGCCCCAACACGGATGCAGGTCGCAGATACTAATGATATTTTTTTGGGCTAGACCATGGTGAGTGAGTAATGCAAAAAACTGAGCTATTTCCTCTAATTAAGGGGTTCCCGATCTCCTCCATAGACGAGGCTTACGAAACAGCGCTGACTACCGAGCAAGCCAAGCGGGTCGTGCTTCGGCATGGGTTGTCATGGTCAGATTTCATCGCGGATACTGGAGAAAAGGAGCTGTTCTCCGGCGAGGAGGTCCTCAACTGGTTGGGTTATTAATCCCAGTGTCGGCCGCCGACATCTGCTGCTTTTAACACTCGCCCGGAGCCCCGGGCGAGATAATGCCCTCAACTATCCCGCCAACTCACACTAACACCGAAGAGATAAGCCAATACCGCATTGACTTCATATTCGCTTTTTATTATCCTATACAGCACATTAAGTCATATATGGATTAGCCATGAACAACATAAGCTCCCCCATTCCAGGCATCGACTTATCCTCTTCTTCCGCCATGTTTGCTGGGGAGCGATATGTTGCCAATAAAGCATCCCCTGAGTCCATCCGGATTGCGGCTGGCGTCTACGCGGAGACGCTGCGTGAACCACGTTGCACGCTGGTTATGTTGAGAGCCTCGGCCAAATACGAGCTGGAGGTGTTCCTGGAGCCGTCTCCTATCGCCTATTGCCTGGCATTGCTGAAAACCGGTCTTCGTGTTGCGGCTTCGCTGATCTATTACGGTGATGACTTCATCTATCGCGGCCAGGACGAGGCGTGGTCTCTTACTGCAAAGTCTGACGCCCGCCGAGATCTCGCTGATGTTGCAGGTGTAGCCCTATCGCTGACCCGATACAAAGACGAAAGCCCTACAACGTTCCTGTTTGTGGATCGCGCACAATTGGACACCGCGAAGGATTGGTTTTTGAGTGGTGCATGTGCCGGGATGACGCCTGATGAAAAGACCATCAAGGGGTTGATGTTGAACGCGGCCATTCGGTACCTGGTGAAATGGGTCATTGACGAACAGTTCAAATTCCCAACCGATTTTTCTGCCTATTTCTCATTGCTCGAGCTCCACCGGCAGAACGAGCTTAAGGCAAGCAAAGAAGCAGCCATATATGAAGCCAACGCAGCAGCATCCGTTACCAATAAATACCGGACCGTGAAGAATATCCCGTCAGTTACCGAGGCGCTGATGAGCGCATCTCGAAGCTCTAAGACCTCAGCAGCGCCGCTCCTGAAAACCTTTGAGCCAGAAACTCTGACGCCTGTGATGACCGACGATTTCGAGTTATTTGGTATTTAGTTCAGCGGGGAGCGGTCGTTCTTTGAGGTGGGGTTGTGTTTGTATTCGTAGAGGGGCTTGACGCCCCTCTTTTATTTATTGAGGTAGCTCCGCTCAATGTCGGAGCGGGACAACTTCATTAAATTATAATTTAGTTTCGCTTTCTATTGACCGCTGAGGATAGTTGGATATAATTATGAATATCTAATCAGCGTGAGACTCTATCATGACCGCAGCTAAAACACTTTCAGATTTCGTGATTATTCCTGGTTACGACCCTGACTGGGGAAATAAGAACTTTTTGGATGCCGCCGGTCTGCCTATCGCAGGAATATACGCTGATGTTGATAATGATGACTATCACGCAATCCCGGCATTGAGCTCAAGCAAACTAAAAGTCTTTTTGCAGTCTCCTGCCTACTACCATCGGAAATACATTAAGCCCATCGCTCGGGTGAAAAGCACAAGCACAGAGCGCAGCCTGAATGCTGGCACCGTTACACATGGTTTGGTCCTGGAGCCTCAGCGCACCAAAAACCTGTGGTGGTACCATCTCAACCCGCTGTCTGTCGCTGGCGTGATCGAGACGGTCGATCAGATAAAAGCAGCAATAATCCAGCGCGGCGGCCAACCCAAAGGCATCCGGAAGGATGATCTCATTACTCAACTGTTGACGATTGACCCTGATGCGCCTGTTTATGAGGAGCTTAATCGCCGCCACATCATGACCTGGCTTGCTGAGAAGGATTTGCCATGGATGCGAGTAGACCCAGCCAAGCATCCTGGCGCCCTTGAGAGTGCCGATGATATTCGTGCCGCCATCACCACTCTTGGTCATGAGCCCGAAGGTGACGATCTGCTCCAGTTGTCCTGGCAGCTTAAAGCTCTCTCCCCGAGCACCGAAATCTTACCGCTGCTCCAAGAGGAGCTGATGCGCAATCTGCACAAGACCCCAGAGTACCTCCAGTTTGTTGATGAGTGGGTGCTCGACCCGGTGTTGTATGATGATGCTCAAAGAGCGTGCGCCACCGTTCGGGAGCATTTCCGCGCCAACAGCCTGCTGAGCGATGGCATTGCAGAGCTCACGCTGATTGTTCAGGATCCGGAGACGGGCATGTGGCTGAAAGCCAAGCTCGACTGGTTGCGATTTGACTTGCTGCCGGTTGATCTCAAGACCGCTCGAGATACCAACCCTGATCGCTGGGCGTACCAAGCTAAAGACCTTGGCTATGACATTCAGGATGCGTTTTATTGCCATGTGGGCGCCTTGCTGGGCATGGATTTCCCCGCGTTCCCGTTCGTTTGTGTTGAATTTGCTGATATGGATAACTGCGAAGTATTCGAGGTTGGCCCTAAGCGCCGAGCTAAGGCTAAATCAGATATGCTGACCGGCTTGCGCGAGTTCAATGAATGCCAGAAAACTGGGCGCTGGTATGGCTACAACAAGGACCAAACGACTATGGTTCTCGAGTGGTAATTCTTTGATTGGCCCCACCTCTGTGGGGCCGCCTTTCTGCAACACTTTCCACCACAAAACCCGCAAATCATCCCACGCCAAACCGGATGAAACTCCGTTTCCTTCTGAGTTTTTACTTATTTTTATCGATTTTCACTGCTTTGCCGTTAGCGAAACCTAACAAAACTCAAACAATTTGCAAATATGCGAAAATACTACCCAATTCACATTGAAGGCGTTTTCTTTAAGTGACATGATTAAGTGGTCTTAATGTCCAACTAAGACATTAAGGAGCGAAACACGACATTTCCGGCGAGATAACTCGCGTGTAGTAGGCACATCAACGTGCCCGTTTGTGAATGTATTTCAAGCGGCTTCTGTCGCTACGATATTCCTCGCTGAGGATTTCAATTGAGTAATTGAACTCACATTGATTAGTAAATTGTGAGTTACTGGCTCACAAGGGGAGTTAAAAATGTCTACAAAAAGTCTGCTAGGTGGAAGTGAAATCATGAACTTCCAGGTCAAAACTGGCTCAGATCTCAAGCGTGTGCGTGGATTGCTGCGCATGACACAAAAGGCGCTTGGGCTCAAGCTGGGTAAGCCCGGCCCTAATATCAGCCGTGCCGAAGCAGCAGGGGATGTCCAGCTTGATCGGGATGTCCAGCTCGCTATGCAAGGGTTGCTCCTGGAGCGCGTAAGTGAAACAGCAGAGCGTGAACTCGCCTCCCTGAATTTGTCTGACGAGGACATTGAGAAGCTGAGTCCATTGCTGTTATCCGTTCTGGGGAAAGCTATGACGCCTGAAAAGAGTGAGCCGGCAGAACACCATCAAGAAGGTGTGGATGTCTTCTACTAACAACGTGTAAGTTGTATCGAAGCCGGCAAGAGCCGGCTTTTTAATGCCCTCCCTTCATTCATATTTGTTTACAACTATCCCATTCGGATGCTAAGATGCAATTATGAATCACGGAGGTACTTGCTATGTCCACTCTTCGCTCATCTCTTATTGATGCACTCCAGAACTACAAGACTGGCATCAGCTCATCTCGCGCCGAGGAGTTCTCTCGGGAAGCGCGCATTTTCATTTCCCTTGCTATGCAGCCTTTAGCGGCCCATTTCACCGTCAATCGCCTAATTGAAGTATTCGATTTTGGTTTTCGGCATCACCTATCCTGGGCGGCCGACGCGGGACATATCAGCTTGCTTGCGGCTGACGACGGCAATGCTGGTTTTTATGTTCATTACCGCGGCCATTTAGTGCTGGCCGGCAACTATCAGATCATATCCCGGTGTACCGCGGAGCTGATTTATGAAACGGATGATTTCCAATACCTCGGAGAGGATCGCCGTCCGAACCTGGCGCGGCGACCAACCAAGAACCCGGGTGACGTTGTTGGTGGCTACACCCTCTCCTATCTTCCAGACGGTTCGCTGCTGTGCCTCTACTTCAATTATGAGGATCTACAGAAAGCGGAGCAGATGGGGATTGAGGCTGGCAACGCTTCATTTTGGACCGGTCCACATCGCCGAGAAATGCAACGCAAATCGCTGATCGTCTGCACTGCAAAGCGCTGGACCGAGCTGCGTTTAATCAAATCCGGCGTAAAAGCCGCATAACACCAAACGAGGATTTTATGAAATTGAGTCTTGTGCTTCTCCCCATCACTCTGGCCCTTGCGGTCGTCGCTTGGTTCAACTTCAAGAGTGTGGATGCTATTTCGAGTGTGGGTTACTGTACTGCGGTCGTGTCCACGCAGAATTGGATTGATGAAGGTCGTGTTGAAGAATGCACTCGCGTATTCACAAGCCCAGGCATTGTGCTGCGATCCAACGAGCGGGGTAAGGCTTATCTGCCCGCGATAAAATCGGAGATTGATCGGGTCGATCTGGAGACGGCGTATAAAGTCCTGATTGAGAATGATACCTCCGGACGGCTTGCGCGGAAGGTTCCGATTTTCGACATCTGGTGGGATGAGTTGCCGAGCAACTGATGCCTCGGGGTAATCTGACAAGAGGAGCCTTTGGCTCCTTTTTTGTTTCCCTCTTGCTCGTTCCGGCTCACGCCACTTACCTAGCTGCGTGAAAAGTGGCAGCGATGATTTAATATAGGGGTGCAGATGGCACCCCCAAGGATAGAATCTTTGTTATTCGCCAATAATCAAAGCCTCCCACTCTCAACATCATCATATCCCATGCGATAGGCCAGCTCTGGCGACCGATGGCGCACGTTGCTGGCTTGGCTATAGGGCAAGCCCTCTATCCCATGCAAATCCATCGCACGGCCCTCTCTGGCGTGCTGCACGCCGAGCTCATAGGCGCAGCCGGCACAGTGGTGCCGGAGCGGATACGACTGGTCCTCCGGTAGGAGCATGAATTGCGGGTAGTCCCGATGTTCTGAATTGCATATGTTGCGCATACGAATCCTCGTTGGTGTGCCTCTTGGTATTCTCTTCTGCCTGCTGCGGGGCGTGCGACGATCTACATCAAATTTGCCCCTCAATGTCACCGATGGACACCCAAAGGTCGTATTACGCGCTCATTATTTCAAGTTCGTTACAGGCGCCCACATCTACGCCAGTGGTCACATTCTCAGGTTAATTTCTAGCAACGGCCAGTCACGACTCTCACTGTCGGAAATAAAAAGGGGCCGAATCGGCCCCTTGGTCCCGGGTATTCCCGGCAGCAATGATGGATCAGTTCTTCTTAAAGTCCAGGGCGGCCGCTTTGAATGCTTCACGCGCCTGGAGTAGTGACTCACCCTCAATCACGATCCCGTCTTCATCAAAGCGCACCATCCCGATCTTCGTGGGGGCATCTGCACCGCGTTCCCAGACTGTAACATCCCACTCAGCCTTGATACGGCCGTTGCCGTGAGCCTTGTGCCCACCCAAGGATGGGTTGCGAGCGAACTCAGCCAGGGAGGACAGGAAAAGACCCAGCTCCACATCCGTCGCCTGCACCAGTTTCATGCGATGTTCGAACTCGGCACCTGGAGCGAACGCTTCATACTGATCCAGCGGACGGCGGATACTCTCGCGAGCCTCGCTTTTCTCGTCCTTCCGCTGGTCGATGAGACGATCCAGCTCAGCAAGATCATTAAACAGTTTGCTCTGCTCCTCTTTGTCGGCGACCTTCTTTAATTGGCGCTTGATCTCGGCCTGTTTCGCCTTGAGCTCAGATATGTCCTGGCTCGCCTCACTTTGCTCCCGTAGCACGTTTTGCAGGCGCTCGATTTGCTCCTCGTCCAGCGTCTCCAGCAGCTCTGGGGTGCGCTCAAACATGATGGTCCGCGCACCACCTCCGAAGTTACCAAACGCCTTGGGATTCAGCAGTAGACCTGGACCAATTTCTGCTTTGGACGCAATCCCCCACAACCCCCAGAGGGAGAGCATTGGGTTGCGCTCACGAAGCGCCTGGTCAGCGTCAATAGCGCCGTCCGCATCACTCTTTACGTCCCCGGCGATGTCAACGCCTTGGGCCATCAGGAAATGCTCTGCCAGGTCAAAACGCTTACCAGTGTGGCTTTGCTTATCAATGGCAATCCAGTGCGAAGCGTGGCGGAGCGCCCCGCGAACGGTGGTTGCTGGTAGGTATGGCGTGGCATCCGCACCGCCGCCATTACGGGGCAGGCCAACGCAGCCCTTAATCGTTACAGTGATCGGTTGCAGGGCGGTGATGCGGCCAATAAAGTTGATAGTCTTCTTGTTCATAGGTATTTCTCCAATCAATCTGAATACGGTCTTATTTGAGGTTGCTCAGCATGGTGGCTCGAATGCGATCAGGTAGATCCGCTGGCACCATGCGGTGTTTGTCGTAATAGGGGGGAACCAGTACCGCCGTCGTGACTGTGTCATCGTGAGCAGCAGGCAGCGGCCGGTTTGGCGTACCGTCCGACCAGAACAGGCTGTAGTCATTGTCTATCGGCGACACCTCGATAGAGTCATACGCTCCCATTCCGCCGGAGGCTGCGTCGTAACCAACACCCGGGCGGTAGTAGTCGAGCAATGCGTAAACCAAGTCCACATCACCGCGACCAAAAAAGACAGCCGTGGGAGCAGCGTATGCAGGACGATCCTGCAAGCGCCGCTTCGTTGGCCCACCTTGGAGCGTAATCATGGAAAACTTGCCGCCTCGCTGGGTCGCCTGGAACATCTCGGAGTCCAGCTTGTTTGCCAAACCATCCGTGCGGATATAACGCTGGATACTCAGTCCTGCCGACATATCGAGACCAAACCAAAGAGATGATGCGCAGTAAACTCCATACTGCTCATCAAAATCCAAGGCGTCTCGTAATACCGCCTGGGCGCCGATGTTCGAGCCGGTCTGGGCATAGGCAGCTGCATACAGCATCCCATCCAACGTCGGCGCAAAATCAGTAACCACAACCGGCGTTCTCAGTCGTAGCAAGACACGGAATTTATCTCTCATTAGAAAATGACCTCCGTGGATTCAACATTCATTACTGGTTTATGGATCAGTGCTTCGGCATAGGCGGTCCGGAAGCGCATCGGTATCACGTTCCGGAATGCTGCATGGTTCGATGACGCATCACTTTCGACGGGAAACCGAGGATCCAGAATCACAATATCCACCTCGTCATTCGGGCTGCGGATCCCCCGCCCCATCGCTTGTCTCATTTTGCGAATTGCATCATTTTGGCATTTCACAAACGCTTGCTGTTTGAGTTGTGCAAGCCGGTTTTGCCCCCGACTGGCGAAGAAGTCCGCCAGCGCCATGACAGCATCCTCATCCGGCTGGGCGTAGGAGATCCGCGTGATCACCAAACGATGAAAACCGCCGTTCCCGGCCTTATCCCGGATGTTCATACCAACATGGCCGGCCGCAGTAATGAGCAGCCCTGGCTTGTTGGTGAACGCCTGAATGTGCAAGCGCAGTGGCTCGCCGCTGCAATGCTCATATACAGGGAGAGTGGTTTTCGTCCGGATGATGGAAGCCAGTAAGGCGCTCTCTTTGTGAGAGGAGGTCAATATGACCGTCGGCCGCTTGTCTTTGGTGATGACATCGGCGACAGCGGTCACCCAAGCCCCACTCAGTCTCGGAGCGGATTCCTTGTCTCGAATGTAAATACTGGGAAATCCAGCACCCGCCAGCTCGATGTTCATCTTGCCGTAGTTCTCCGGAGAGAAAATCCCGACCTGGCCCACCTCTTCGTCCTCAATCCCGAGATCTTTTCTGGCCCATGCCATCCCCTTTCTGGGGTCGTTGGTGATCGACAGCGTGGCCGATGTCAACAAGCTCAACTCGTAGTGTTTTTGGATGTATCCGGAAAATGAGCGCGAGAAGTAGGGGTTCAACGACACGAACGCCGGCTCCTTTCGCACATCAGAGACACCAAGCCCAAGACTGGTCGAGAAGTTATTCATCATGCCGCCGATTTCCCGGCGGATTTCATTCATTTCATCATTCAGCGTCATGGCAGCTATCTTCTTGAGACACGCCAGAACGAAGGCGCGGCTTTCCACGGTGAATGTGTATTTTTTCCCTTCTGCCGCATCCCTTGCTTCATCGATCAGCTTGTTCAACTCACCCAACTGCTTTGCTGTCAGGTGAGGCTCCATCTTGTTTCTCAACTGGATGAGGTTCAGGCGTTGCTGTTGCGTCTCGAGCAGGGTATCAATCAAGGCGTCAGCTTCATCGACAATCAGCACTGTGTTGACATTGCCCAGCTTTAACAAGCGGTGACCCAGCAACATATCCAGCGCAATCATGGCGTGCGTGGTTACAACGATGTCAGAACGAATAGACTGCATCTGGCGATCAGAAAAGTCTTCCTGATCGCACTCCGGCGTCAAACAAATATCTTGGCGGTCGATGGTGGGCGGCAGCTCGCCATGCTCCTCGATAAACTCAGCAATCGTCCGATCCCAGCTCGCCAGCTTGTTCAGGATGTTAGCGTCGTACTGAGACATTGAGGGGTTGTAAAATTTAAGTCGCTTGAGCCGCTCCTGGGACACGAAATTGGACCGGCCAATCAGGCGACCGACCGAAGGCTTAACCCAACCGTTGACCTCGGCCAGCTTGTTGATTTCCACGAAATCCTTGTCCACCAGTTGATTCATCAACGCATGGGAATGGGTAGCGATAATAATGCGCAGCTTCTTTCCTTCCTGCCGGAGCTCCTCCATCCGCTCCAGTGCCGGTATGGCATACCCCATAGACTTACCTACGCCGGTATCTGCGTTTAGCAGAGAAATCTTCCCCTTATCTCGCAGCGCCTTTACTACTGCATCGGCGTACTGGACCTGAATCGACCGAGCCTCAAGACCAATTTTCTCCAGGTGTCCGGCAAACGTCATAGCAGCACCTCGACATCGCGCATCATGCCGAAACCAAATACGCGGGTACAACCAACCCCCTCAACCACAGCTTGTTCAAACAGGCATTGGTCGGTGACCTTGGCGATGACCGTTATCTCGTAGGCGTGAACAAAGAAACTGTGCTTTTGATTCCGGCTCTTTTTCCCCTTCTCTATCGTGACCTTGTCGTGCCGGATGATCTTGGCAGTTACCAGCTCCATACCGCGAGCTCGAAGTGCGAAAGGAATGCGTCCCTCAATCTCGTCTGGTGAGGCTGACACTCGGACGGCCCGACCTGGCGCCCGGTAGGTCATGTATGTCCGGAAGAAAACTGTTTGTCCTTCTTCGACATTCAGCTCCTTGGCGTGGGTATTAGGCAGCCCGAGAGCAGTTCTCGTTCTAACCAGGGCGATACTCGAGCTCGACTGGCTGGGGTGAGGGATCGTCAGGTAGCTGTAACGGAACCGGTGATCGCACCCCTCCTGGATCAATGTGTCCAATCGCTGATGTTGCTGGTAGAGCTGATTGGGGGGGGTATTACGCATAACCAGCGTCATTTCAAAGAATTTCATCGCCACTCCTTAACCCAGTTTTCTGATTACGCGCAGAATGTTGAGGCGCATATGCGGATCCACCGGCAGCAGTTTGATTGCCGCCACATAGTCCGGTGATTTTTGGGCGATGGTCGTAGCTTCCTGGGGTGACATCCGGCCATAGGCCATCCGTGTAACCATTGTCATGAAGCCGCTTTTTGCCTTGGAATCCCAGTGTCGCATCAACTCAATGATGGATTGCGCCGCGATCAGGTCGATCTGATAGTCCACCCGCGTACTGGAGCTAATTCCGCCGTCAGAGCAGCAAACGAGGTTTTTGGGGCTAAGAGAGATAGTGAGCCCTCGGATCAAATCACTGGTTTTCCGGCCGAAGTTCTCGATGTAAAGCAGTGGAAATGAAAGCGTACTCAGAAATTCGAGGTGGCCGCCCAGTGTCATCTCAATAGTCTCAATTTGCGACAGGAAAGCGTTGGGCAATTTCTTTTTCAATCCAGGCGGAGCCAAAAATACCGCTCTTTTGGTTTTGAACTCATAGACCCAGCCCGTACCTGGAAGCATCCCGAACTTATTACCAACAGGGCTATCTTTTCTCCCTGCGGCATAGCGCTCAACGCCCATAACGTCAATGTCCGTGACACAGAACGACCGACACGGGGCGCATAGATTGACGGGCTGTTTGTAACTGTCTTTGTCTTGGTAGGACATCTTGCCAAACTCTTCCGCGCTTCTACCGCAATAGGTGCATGGCTCATTCGTGGGCGCAGCATCACCCAGAGCGTGCGAGAGAATATGCGTCAAATTGTCATAAACAATCTGAATAGGGTGCATCTCGGACCTCGTTATTTAACCGTAATCGACAGATGGACTTTACACATTGCTTCAAGACAAGGCAATAGATTTACCGCATTCATTTTCGAGTGTTGCATTCCGTATGGGATAGTTTATAATGTTTATCAATGTAGACATTTGGGGGTTAAACATGGCTAGTCGCGGCGTCAACAAGGTGATTCTTATTGGTAATCTCGGCCAGGATCCAGAAGTGCGTTACTCGCAAGGTGGCAATGCTGTCGCCAACATAACGGTAGCAACATCTGAATCCTGGAAGGATCAGCAGGGGCAGATGCAAGAGCGTACCGAGTGGCATCGCTGTGTGCTGTACCGCCGTCTTGCCGAAATCGCAGGTGAGTATTTGAAGAAGGGCTCCAAGGTTTACGTTGAGGGCCGCCTACAAACCCGCGAATGGCAAGATCAGCAAGGACAGAAGCGTTACACCACTGAGATTGTCGTCAACGAAATGCAGATGCTTGACGGCCGAGCTAGCGGCGGCACAAGTGGGTCTCCGTCACCTTCTCGACCGCAGGGGCAGCAGAACCCGCAAGGACAGGCGAATGGCCCTGCCAATCCCCCAGCGCAACCCATGCATAACCAAGGTTTCTCAAACAACCAAGCGCCACAGTACGGCGCACCACCATCCGGATATGGCGGCCTAGATGATGACATCCCGTTCGATCGTTTAAGAAAGGCTTACATGTTTTGATTTATCTGGCTGGGTTAGCGCCCAGCCCTATTTGCAGGTGGTCAACCACGCGCAAATAGCACCGCAGGAGGCACTATGGAAAACCAACTCGATCTTTCTCTTCTTGACGCGCTCGATACGGCGCCGGCGGTAGCAGAGCCGCTCAGTCCTTACCGGCTCCGGCTTCGCTCCGGCATTGAGTATGCGCCATCCGCTGACGAAATAGCACGACTCAAAACAGCCTATCCCAGTGTGGATGTTTGCCTGGAGCTTCAACGAATGAGCCTTTGGCTGGACAACAACCCTACGCGCCGCAAAACGGCAAAGGGTATCAATCGGTTTATTCAGACCTGGTTATCCCGCTCTCAGGAGAGCGCCCCAAAAGTAAATGCGTTCAACAGCACAGGTAAAACCTACGTTGCAGAAGGCACCACCAACTGGTAATTGAGGAGGGGTTATGGATCGTTTCAGAGAACTTGCGCGAAATCCGCGCCTGATGATGGAATATCAGGCCACCGGCAAATTACCCAGCCCGCGATTGCAGCGAGCGGAACGGACTCCCCTGCTTAATCTGTTGGCCTCGTTGTCGCCCTCGCTGCGTGGCGCCATCATTGGTGTGAAGTTGTCCCCCGCGCTAGGTTATGATGTCGGTTGCACATTCAGCACTGCCGAACACCTGTACCGTTACATCGGTGGCTATCGGAACGGTAATCGTCCCGAGATCGGCGAGTATCGGGTAATCCGCTCATTTAAAGGAGAGGTGACACTCGACATGCTCCTGAATGCATCCTCATGCCCCCCGTCTGATTCCGTGATTCGATTCTTCGGGTTTGACCGGCACGCTTGCCTCGCGTCCCATTAATGGCCGCCCCGCTTGGCTGACAAGGATTCCAGTCAGGCGGGGATATATCAGGCTTTCTTTTGTGGGGTGGTGACCATAGCAGGTAGCAGCCGCGATAGGTATTTTTCAACACCGGCGATCTGAAAGCGGTTAGAAAACTCCTTGCCCAGGCTTAATTCCGAACACTCAACAGATAGAAGCGGGTTAACACGCTTCCACTGTATATCATCCAGGATCTCCGTAATATCAAACCCAAGGTCTGCCAGTCTCGAGCTGAGCAAATCAATCCTCTCCTGCTTGGCCTGACACTCCAGATCCCAATTCTGCTCAGCTAATTTATTCTCCAGTTTGAGCGATTCAATCTTTTCGGTTTGCAGATTGATCAATGTCAGGCGCTTGCAGCACTCGCTCTCAAGTTGCGCCACGCGAGCTTCCATGTCTTTTAACTTACGAGACCCGAGCATGACCCTCTCCTGCTAGGTGATCACAGAGCGTTCTACGGAATTTTTTTACCCAGGTATAGGTCAGCGGATCAAAGTGGTACCCCAGCATCCGTAGTCGTGAGGTAATGATCCGGCGCTGGCGCGGGTCCAAGGCCAACCATTCCTGCTGTGAGTAACACACAGGCTCCCCTCTTCGCAGAGCTTCATGCTGATAATCAAACAGGCATCGGTCGAACTCAGTGATCTGCTGAGAGCTCAACAATTCCGCAAGCGCTTCACTCGCTTGGTGCATGGTCGTCGCAATTATATCGGATGGAGAGAACTCGCCTTTCCGCCCAGCAGGCGCTAGCTTTGATGACTTACCATATCCCACACGCCGCCTCCAGAATCAAAATCGACACAACATATCCGCAGAGGATAGCAGATAGCTTAATTGGTAATCAATGTCCAAGAGCGACATTGGGTGTTGATCTCTCTTCCGGGGAACCGTCTTTATTGTCGGAGGCGGACATTGTGGTTATCAGTAGTTGTCGTCTAGGTCCTGTTGCAATTTATCAAACTCGCTATCAGCGGTAATAACTTCTGGCTTCGCAGGTTTCTCAGAGGGGAGCATTCTGCGTTTTATTGCCTCCGCTATCTTATTGGCACGGTCTTCATTGCCGACGGTTCGGTAGCAAGCCTCGAGGAGCTGCATCTCCTCAATACTCAGTGTTTGTCCATCCGTGCGCCGCCGCTCCAGGCGAACGATCTCCTGTTTAGGGTCTCGCTTTTCCTCCTCTTTCGCCCAGCGGTAAAGGAACTCAATGGCAACGACATTGTGACCAACCTTGATGGGCCGGAACCCGATATTGTTGGGGTTGTCAGGGTCAGCTATCAAGGTCAGCTCTTGAGCGCACTGACTGCTGATCGCCTTCAACGGCTCTCGAATGCAGTCCCGAATAAAGTTGGCGGTAATTGCGTAGGTTGGCTTAGGCTTTGATTTCCCCTTGGGGTCGGCCACCATCACGCCGAGGTAATGCCGCATCGTCTCGAGGGGAATATTGTTCAGCCTGGAGTCAAACTTGAATCTGGACAGCATCTCGTAGAGGCGCTTTGCGTATGCCGACTTGAGAGCGAAATAGACTGGAAGGTTCACGTTCCCATAGCCCCGGGTTATATCCAGCATGAGTACCAGAGCTTCGCCAGTAATGATGATGGACAACACCCCCCGCTTCCACTCTATCTTGCGGAACGGGGAAATGTACGCAAACCCATCCTCTTTGGTCTGGTAACGGTGCAAGCCGACTGGCCGAGACATGATTTTTTCAGCAACCTGTCGCATCGTTCCCCGGACGGACTCTTTCTCGATGTTCAGCCAACTGACGAGAGCCTCAGTCGAGAATTGATACATCAACTCGTAGCTTTCCTCTTTTTGCTGGTTCTCTACAATGCGTCGCCGAACCTCCTGAGCTCGCGGATCGTCCATGGCCGTTGCCAGCAGCATGGCGAACAGGTCCATTTCCAGTCGCCCCATGACCAAGTCAGAAAACAGCATGTCATGCGACTTGCGCATATTCCGTGGTGGCTGACGGCTGGGCTCATCGCCGCGAACAGTCTGCACATTCACAATCGGGGACGAGACAACTACGCTCAGATCCTTATCGACCATTGTGACTCCTTGAGTGGGATACGAGGGCATTAAATCAACGCAGCAAACGGAAGTAAACTATCGAAACACAAAAAACGGAAGCAAATCATCGAAAAACAAAAAACGGAAGTAAATCATCGAAACGCCAGCAAGGCGGAAGTAAATAATCGAAACAACCAGCCAAGCGTAAGTAAACTATCGAACACCATCCACAAATGGAGGTTCTCGACAGAATTACGGAAGTAAATCCTCGAAACGGGAAGTTGACGCCCATGAGTTCATTGTCTAAGTTGGACAATACGCGGCCAGCAGCAGCAAGCATCTGGCTTCTAAATCGCCGTTTTGATGTGGATCCCAGGATCATCGCCAGTATGGGGATAAACATGGAGCCAACCCATGGTGAGCGGTAGTAAAAAATCGACCAACGGAAGTAAAATCTCGACAAATGGGAGGAAAAACTCGAATAGCGGTAATAAATCTTCGAACCGCGGAAGTAAATCATCGAAAAAACTCTGTAACACCATGTTTTAGAACGGCTTTTTTGATCTCATAGCTCTTTATAGATCTCCATAAAGAGCATAAGGATCTTATAATTAGGCCTGTGGGTATGTGGATAACTTTTATCCCGCCATTCGATCTGGCACCGCACTATAGATTTTTATCTGACGATCAAGCCACGCCTTAGCCTTACGGCCATCGTGATACAAACCCATCTGCCCTGTCGTAAATACTGGGGTCAGCGATGTAACCTCTTCATCCACCTGCCCGTTCAACTCCAACAATGCCTCAACGAAACACTGCCCCATCTTCTGCTGAGCACGCTCTTGAAGCTGAGCCAGGGCCTTTACATCCTGTGGACTCTGGCCCGCCCGCAGGCTGGCGCCAATCGGTAATATCGTCAGCATATTCGTGATGCTCGAGAACAGCTTTTGGATGGCAGGCATCGCCTTGTTCAGCGATGTTAGCAATTCGAAAAACCGCAACCCATCAAAGGAAAACTCGGTTCCAAACTGATTCACAGTGAACGCAGCAACCATCCGGCGATGAACCCCGAGTCGGTAAAGGGCCAATATCTCATCGACCGCAGAAGTAAGATCGGCAAGTTGTTGTCGCACCTCGACATTGAGATACCCGTTCATCACATCATTACCCAGGGACATACCCTCACGACGCGATTCAATTAAGGAAACATATTCCAAGTGGCTTATCGTTCTGGACAACAACTCGGGATTATCGATGTCCCCGATGAAGGTCAAACCAGCTCTTTCGTATATCTCGCTTCGTGCCATCATCCGTGCGCTATTCCGGATCGCTTGCTCTGAAAGTCTCAGCGTTCCTTGACTGATCAACGCACGCAACGCCACATTACTACGAGCATCAAGAGGGCCTGACTCTCGATCAAGAAAGTGCCCGGGAGCGCTATAGCAAATGAAATCTGCTGTTTCTTCGTCAATGACATAGCCTGAGCTGTCATCCTCAGTTTTGCGGTTAACGCGGAGGACGCTATGAGATCCTCCTAGCCACAACGCGATCTCAGCTCCAGCTCGGCCACTGTACTCAACTGGCGTTACATGCGTCATCGTTTTCTCTCTCTCCCACATACTCTGCCCACGGCAATGCTCATGAAACATGGTTAGGAAAGAAAGGAATGTCCCGCTGCTCTCAATGTCATATAGCGTTCGGAGCTCTGGATCGGATTCAATTGCAAGATAGCGCGGCTCAGGGATGGGCTCCTTGACTCGAGGGCCGTCTAGCTCAGGGAATGGGACGCTTACGCCGTTATGATAGACCTCGCGCCAGATCCGCAATGCAGAAAACGGTGCCAGCTTGTAACCATCTCGCGACCACAGAGCGTCAATTAGTAGTAGCTGAGATGGAGTCACAATCTCGAATGTCGGCTCTGACATATCAGCGACATACCAAGACAGCCATTCGGCCTTTTGGCTTGCGGAGAGCTCTTGGTTCACCAGGATGGCGCTCACACCGGGATCATATACCCAACTGCCATCCATGCAGGCGGCGTGGAAGGCTTCGGCTCGCCGTTTCTCTTCGTAGTCAGCCTGGAGGCACCACCGGAGCACCTGAGTCATCCAGACTTCATTAAAAGTGTTGGCTTCCAGCTTGATGAACCCATCATCCCCAGGTCGGCGTGCAATGAAGCGGCGGTATTGCATGTTGAAGAAATTGCGGCTGATCCAGTTCCGGATGGAGAGCAGATTTTTCAGCTGCGGAAACTCGGGTAGCTCAGAAAGACTCTCGGCCTGTTTGTCGGTATTAACAACCGTACAAAGCGAACACCCTGATCTCAATGACGATCCACCACACCCCGCCGGACCAGCTGCAATGGCTCCGCCGCCGACGACTGGGCACTGGCTCTCATTGTCAGCATACAGGCGCCGTAGGTACCAGGTAGAAGAATCCCAATACGGAATATGACCACCATACTCACTGTCGGCCGCCGACCCCATGGAACGCAACATCAACCATACCTCATCGGTCTCAACGTCAAACAGCGGAGCGCAATTGGCACCACTTTCTGATTCAACCACTAAATTAGTGTCGAGACCAAGTGCCTTGATTGTCTCGGCGCGACTTTGAGATTCATCAATCCGAACTCCCGTGACGGTGACGATGTTTGGGTAGTCAGCCAACAAACCACGCTCCAGAGCTCGCATCGGATCCTGTTTCAAGATGATGCTGCAATCGGCCGTGGCACTTGCCCCCACCGTCGGCAATTTTAAGCCGCCGATATACATCACAGGCCATGAGTACCGGTCGCTTGGGCGAGCGCACAGCATTTTGAGCGGGATACCTGAATCTGCACAGTAACGCTCAATCAGCACCATCTGACGGCGGGCGTAGAGGTGCATGACGGGCGATTCAATGCGCGTTTCTCCATAGCTGACAATCAGTGGAGCTGCCGGCGTAACACCTTCGGCTATCAGTTCCTTGTGAGCCTGAATAAAAACCGCCAACAGCAAGCTACTATCTTTACCGAAGCTGGCTGCGATGCGTGCTGGGCGGCTTTGAACAAGGGGCTTTACTCGGGCAACTAGCTCCCGGAAGCGATCTTGAGCTGCACTAAAGGCCATTTTTCGGCGGGCGTCGAGTGTATTGATTGGGATCTTATCGGTAGCGGTCAGCTGTGCTATTACCTGCTGCCAGCCCACTGGCTTGCATTCCATCGCCATCATCCCTGTATCTCCATAGCCCATAGACGGTCATCACCGTGTTGCTGCTCGGCAAGAACGCGATCATTTGACTGCGCCCATTTTAGCAACAGCAGCTTGAAACTTTGACTGTCGGAGCAAACGGCCAGTGGTAATCCATTTTTGCGAATAGACATACGGATGAGGGCCATAGCCTCTTCACACTCCAACCCAGCCAGATCAAGATAGTTCGCCATAAGCCCTCCCTTTGATTCATATTCGAATTATATCATCCTTATGGGATAGTTTAAATCACCAATAAGAAGAAAACAAATAAACAAGTGATTGATATTAAAGGCAAACAAAAATAGCAGTAAATTAATTAATAATTTCATTGGCGGTTATTGATATCCTCTGGGGATAGTGTATTATGATTTTCAATCACTAAGTAAGGAGGCCAGATGTCAGGCGGCGACTACCAACACAAGCGGGTTCGAGTGGGGGTTTGTGAATACAAAACCGACGACCAGGGGCGAGCAGGTGGGATACTTTGGCTTTCTGGTGAATTGGAGCTATCTCCCAGCAGCGGAACGCTCAGGGCGGCCTTTACCATGCCTCCTGAGTGGCGAGACATCAAAGGGGGTAAACCTACTCGAGCGCAGATCTTCTCTTTGACTGGCGGCCTGCGAGAGATGTTTGAATCATGCGGTCTGTTCGATGACTGCGAGGACATGGCCTCCATTCCAGTCTTGAGCCTTGAAACAAACTCAAATGGCACCATTGTTGATAGCTGGATTGTGACCGTGCATATCGAGGGTGGTTTTGATCGGGTTCCGCAAGAGCGGCTCCTTGAGGTCGTTCGTGAGGCGATCTCTGATGCCAAAAGCCGGCGGGCATTAACCTTTAGCCGCTCAATCCATTAAGGGGGCATTATGAAATTATATGCGTTTGCTGGTCGTTCAGGGTGTTTCGATACCTATACTCTTTCAGTTAAAGCTGAACAGCTTGCCCCTATGTTTGAAAACTACTACGAAAAGGCAAACAACAAGGACACCTCTCCACATGATCGAGCTCAACGGTTGATCGACATGGCTCATGTCCGCCGCATACTCTCGTATCTGGACCGCCCCGTTCGGGCTTTTGGCTCTCCAGTGGCAACTGGCCGAGTGCTCAGTGTTGAGCCCACAAACATCCCTGGTATTTCCGAAATCACTATCGACCCGCAGACGCTTCACCTCGTTGATGGGCAAAAGCGGGTTTTGGGTTGCATCCAAAAACATGCTGAGTGCAATGAATTTTCCGATTCAGTACCGTTGCTCATTGTTGACACTGTCGATTTGCGAGCTCGTAAGCAACTGTTTTCATCTATCAACAGCACCGCGGCGAAGGTTAGTTCCAGCCTGAATGCCATCTACGATCTGCAATCAGCTTTGGCTGCGTTCATACCGGAGACGTTCCCAGCAGAGCTGCTGGAGGTAGAAAAGGCCACGGTTGCTAAGTCATCTGACAAGCTGCTGACACCAGGCATTGCCAAGGAGGCGATTGCTTCGCTGCTCGCCGTTCCGGTCAAGACGCTCGAAACCTTGCCACTGGAAAAAATCGAGGCGGCCTGGGACTCTTGGCATCCCTATATGACTCGCGTATTCGATGTCATCGTGCGACTTTCAGAAAAGGAGGGAGGGCTCCCCGCTCTGAGAGAGACTTCAATTTTGCCTCATAACGTTGGCTTTCTGGCTATCGTCCGTTTGCTGCCTTTGATGCGCCAGCAAGGGCTGGAACCGGAGCTCATTGACCGCATAGTGGATTTGCACGACCAGGGCGACACATCGCGAGCTAATCTAGTCTGGGACGGCCGCTGCGTATCGTTCGGGTCTATGAAGAAGAACAGCCGATCCGTTGACTCAACAGCTGCAATGTTGGCAACAATGCTCGATATTGAGCCTGGGCAAACCCTCGGGTTATTCCTCTAACGCATTATTCGCCGACTGAGCGCGATGATTTTAAGGGTTTTCCATGAGCGATATTCAGCGATACACGGTTGATCCCTTTGAGCCCGGGAAGTTGAATCCCGCTGAAAATGGACCGGTTGTTGCCTATGACGACCACCGAATGAAGATCATGCAGCTTGAGGGTGATCTGAATATTGCCAGGGCGTCCCAGGTGAACGTCATCGACAACCTGCGATTCCGACTGATCAGCATGGGCTACGAACCAACCGCAGTTGATATAGAATTGGGGTTATTTAACTCGAGAAGTGATGCAAATTGAAGTCGTTGCAAGACATTGAACCGGTGCGTGGCTGTATTGAGCAGGACGCATCAAGCCTAACACTGACAGACATCGAAGCAATGCAGATGGAGCTTCGCGTGGTTCGCGCTGAGTTAGGCTTCCCCATGAGCGACGAGGTAAGCCCGTTGGATGTCAGCATTGCTATCCGGGCGCTCAAAACGACAGCATGTCATATGATCGATGAGCGCAACCGCGCCGTCACGTTGCTCAACAGTATCAGACGCCAGCTTGCGGATAGCTCCGGAAGTAACTTGGCTGGCTCTATGTATCATCACCTTGACTCCCAAATGCAATCCATCATCCAGGATCGCGCCCGGCATGAAGTTCTGTCCGTCATACCGCACGGCGTCGCAATGTCGCGAGAGGACATTGAGAAAATTTTGGTCAGATGATCACAAATTACCCATCATTCACACCTGATAATCGCCAGTAAATATCCCTTAAGGATACATAGATCCGATTTTTATAGAGGATCTCACTGGATCACTATTGATCTGAGAATGGATCAAGCATACTCTCTGCCAATCACGATCCGATGGTGAGCCACAATGTAGGCCTCGGGTCAAAATGAAGACGAAAAAAAGCCGTGTTTTGGCGAACACGGCTTTTTATGAAACAGCATGATAGGCGTCATCTGTTTCTGGCTAGCAGACCCAACCTGCTAACTTATTCCCCGACAGTATGTGTTATGCATACTGTCAGGTCAACACCTGGATATTATTTATTCTGGGTTTCGAATAATGCATTGGGTCTGCTTCCATCATTGGATGAGAAGTTATGACAAACCCAGCGTATCAAGGAAATCGGTGCGGCTTTATCCCAGGAGTCTACCGGCAACCCAATATCCCCGAGTGTTCTACTCGCCCCAAGTTCATTAGAGCCGTCCAGAAGCGGATCAGGGAGGGCCGATTCACGTTTAAAGCCCGCGCAGAGCGCGATGAAGCCCTACGAGCTGTCCTCATTACCATCCTCGATCACACATGTCTGGCTGAGGGTGGGATTGGATACGCAGATCAACGGGGGCGCGGCTGGTACTCATATAGCTGGGACCAAATCCACAACCGCATCACCTGGCTAAGCAAAACGCGCTTCTGGGAGTGCATCCGCCAGCTCAAGTCTGCTGGCTTCCTTGTGTCAGAGCAGCGCCTCACACACCCCAATCAACGAAAAATCTTTAAAGCCAGAACGAGCGCATCCAACTACGTTGTTTCACACAAGATGCTTACTGCCAAATTTTGGGCGGCGTGTGGGGTTACAAGGGCCTGGCAACAACAAGCCGCAGCCAAACGCAGCAGAATGGCCGAGGTGGCAAGTAAGCTCGGTATCACAATGGCGACACTGTTCCGCATCCGATTGTGCAATCCCCCGGCCACGGCGAACAAGCCTGAGACTATTATCTCCTCTCGGGAATCATTCTCTCATCTTCATTGCCATCTGATCCCGCGGCTCGCAAGCCTAAGACCCGGCAGTAAGGACATTGAAGGTCTGGCGCAGACATTGATAAGGCGATACGGCGGCGCAATCCTGGATGATGCCGTTCTCAATCAAGCGCTTCTTGAAATTCATTAACCCCCTCATGCTTATATAATCCCACGCACTCCCCTGCCCTATCCCTGCTGCCAACCTAAACCCCAGGCTTTTGTCCTACTGAGACACTGAAACTGCCCATCCCGTGGTCAGCACCCCCCCTTAATCGTCGTTTTCTACTTGGTACCCATATCCGTTTTTTTGCTTTCTCCTATTAAGTCCTAGTGAGACTGTGAATAAAAAAATTAAGTGGATGTATGTTGCTCGAGCTAAGTGGCTGTCTTCTTACAGCTCTTTTGGTTCTTATTAATAGATAGATATATATGACAGATAGGGATCTGCTCGATCAGGGTGTTTTGATGGCAATAAAGACTCGTTACGGCTGAGCAAGATTTCTGCAAGCGATGGTAAATAACTCCAAATGATAACTCATAAACGATTGATACTATCCGCGGAGGATAGTATTATTCACATATCGAGTTTGGCGGAGTTCATCAAATGTTTGATTATCAGTTGTACCCCTCACCTTTATCCGTAGCTGCTAAAGCATCTGCAAAATTCAAAAACCCCATCGCTCGCTTGCTTGAGCCCAGTGGAGGCAAGGGGGATTTACTGAAAATCATTGTCAGCCACCCATATGATCGGCGGGAGTTTTCGGAGCGGCGATCAGAGCTCCGAAAGGAGTTCATTACCAGTCATGGTCGTCATATCCAGGAGGTATCCGCGGACAAGGTGGACTGCGTTGAGATCGACTTAAACAACTGCGCTATTTTGCGATCTCATGGCTATTCAGTCGTTGGCACTGACTTCCTGGAGTTTCGCTCGCCCGCCATTTATTCACACATTCTGATGAATCCTCCATTTGCTGTGGGTGCTGAGCATGTCATTCATGCGTGGAATAATATTCTTCGAAGTGGTGAGCTTGTTGCCATCCTGAATGCTGAGACGTTGCGCAATCCCTATTCTCAACAACGCCAGCTGCTCGCTCGGATTGTCAAAGATCATTCAGCAAGCGAGCCGGAATATCTTAAGGGAGAATTTGACACGGATGAGACGGAACGGCGGACAGAGGTTGAGATAGTCATTATCCACCTGGAGAAAAAGAGCTCTTTCAATGCATCGTTTATCAACGGACTGAGAAAAGAGCAGGAAGCGAAGGTAAATGGACTCGATGGTGACGGCCAAAACGAGCTGATGTTACCGGCAAACGAGCTACAAAACATCGTGGTTAACTTTAACTGTGCGGCCGAGGCACTGAAAAGTGAGGCTATTGCAACCGCTCGTCTAGCTCATTACATGAAGCGTCTTGGTCGGTCCTTGTTTGATGAGGCTGAAATATTGAGCAAGGGTGGTAAACGTGAATCAACAGAGGCTGAGTTCACTGCTGCGGTTCACTTCAATGAAGAGTATGCAAAATTGAAGCAAAAGGCCTGGACTCGAGTTCTTCGCAGCTCGCGGATCAGTGATCGGCTTTCATCCGCTGCACAACGCCGAATGGAAGAGGAGTTTGGGATTATCTCGACAATGGAATTTACGATGAGCAACGTGATGAACTTTTTGGGAGGCATCATTGAGCAGGCAGGTAAAATCCAGCGCGAAATGGTGTGTGATGTATTTGACTTGATCAGTCGATATGCCCCTGAAAACCGTTACTACTACATGGGCTGGAAGTCCAATGCAAAGCACAAAACCAACGCATTCCGGATCAAAACTACGCGGTTCATCCTGCCGGTTGATGTGTCATTTAACTCGTTGTCTTGGAACGACCTCAAGATCATGAGTGATTTTGATAAAGTTTTCGCAATGCTTGATGGAAAAATTCAGCCCGAACATGGTGTTGAGAGCATATTCAAGAGCAAGGAATCTATGGACGAGTTGCGTGGAGGTGCTCGGTTGTCGTCGGATTATTTTGATGTTCGCTGCTACTTTGGGCGCGGGACAGCACACTTCTTCCCAACGCGCCCAGATCTGATTGATCGCTTGAATGCTGTAGTGGGCAAGCATCGTCAATGGTTGCCGGAGCAAGAGGGCCATGCCACTCCCTCATTCTGGGAGCAATACAACAAAGCGGATAAAATCAATGCAGCGATGAACATCAAGCACATCCGTGAATACGACCTGCGTTATTGCAAGGAGGAAGCCATGGATAAACTGGATGCCGCATACGTTGACGCCATGGCTAAGGTTGGGGTTGAGTACGATCCGAGCTTTCTTGTTGAGGCAGCGCCGGGCGATTCCGGCGACCATCTGGCACTCCCCCTCCATTCTAATGTACCCTCGTTAGCCGCCTAGATACTAGAAAACTGGATACAGCCCCGCCTCTATTGCGGGGCTTGCTAGTAGCAAACTGTTTTTTGAGTTAGGTCATTTTTACATCTGGTCTGTCATGTCAAACTAACGCTGTTTAACGGACACATGGATGTTATAGAGTATTTGCTGCGTACAAAAACAAATAGAGCGCGGATCACGGTGGTGCCCGATGAAATTTTATACTTTAGATGACGTAAGAGTGAAGCATGTTGCCCTCCAACGAGAAAGGGCACAAGTTAGCCTCAAATGGCTACAGGTAATCTACCCCAAAATTGTTGGATTACAAGTGGCTGCTGGAGGTATTTTATATGCCGCATTTGAAAACTCGGCTATGACGGGAACTGGTGAGGTTGTGAGTGTTGCAACGTCCGTTGCCTTCTTCACGCTGATCCTGGTGTGTTGGCCCATCATTCTGATGCCAGTCAGTAAAGCAAGGCAGCCAACTATCGAAGAAGCCGAGATGTTAATTATCGCGAGGCTCTACAAAGACGCAGTCAGTATAGGGATAGAGCGGGAGAAAATCGTTGAACTCCTGGACTATCACAGGCGCTCGTTGAGACGAGGCGGCGATAAACTAGATTGCTAATAAGAACCCGGCTTTGCCGGGTTTTTTATTAGATAAAGCGAAAACCCCGCCTGTTGACTGGGCGGCATCAATAGGCTGTTAGCAGAGCTCCCGTTCCCGCCTCGTCATTTCGGTATTATCCCCATGTCATGCCCTCCCCTCGTTCCGTCTTTTAGGAGGAGGTAAAGAGCGTTCTTTTCCCTCCTCCTGCTTAACCGATAGCAATTGCGGCTATTAGTAATGCATCGCCATAGCCATTATTGCTATCTCTTTAGTTTTCTCTCGCTATTTTTGTAGCGAGATTTTAGTTATTCAGTGGGGCGAATGCTGATTGAACTCAAAGACTGCAAGCTGAGTCAGATCAGATCTGGTATGTCCGGAATCTGAAAGGTAGGAAATCGCTACACTACCGTGCTTTTCGACTAGCCACGATACCGGAATGCGTTCTGACATTCGGGTTACATTTAATTGCCCTAACAAGCAAACAAGGGTTCACCAGGAGGATGCCCTCAACTCGCCCGGTGGCAACTAATGCCTGTTGCGTTGGTGTCACAGGGGGACATTGATCAGGTGCCTCTCCCGGCGCCCGCGTTCCAGGGAAACCCGGTGTTATCTCGGGGTCTCAACGCGACATTCAGCGTGGGCTCCCGGCGCCCGCGTTCTGCCGGCCCGGGTGATCGAGCGGCGTTCACAGTGTAAACAGGTCTCGGCAGCCGGTGTCGCGGAGCGACATGGGCAATGTACCAGGCGTCGCCGCACGCCAGGTCATCCCGGTGTTATCTCAGGGTCTCAATGCGACATTCAGTGTGGGCTCCCGGCGCTCGCGCTACAGGGAAACCCGGTGCTAGCTCAGGGTCTCAATGCGACATCCGGTGTGGGCTCCCGGCGCCCGAGCTCCAGGGAAACCCGGTGCTAGCTCAGGGTCTCAACGCGACATCCGGTGTGGGCTCCCGGCGCCCGCGCTCCAGGGAAACCCGGTGTTATCTCGGGGTCTCAACGCGACATTCAGCGTGAGCTCCCGGCGCCCGCGCTCCAGGGCAACCCGGTGCTAGCTCGGGGTCTCAACGCGACATTCGGCGTGGGCTCCCGGCGTCCGCGTTCTGCCGGCCCGGGTGATCGAGCGGCGTTCACAGTGTAAACAGGTCTCGGCAGCCGGTGTCGCGGAGCGACATGGGCAATGTACCAGGCGTCGCCGCACGCCAGGTCATCCCGGTATTATCTCGGCGTCTCAACGCGACATTCAGTGTGGCTTTCCCGGTGGTAAGTGTGCTTTATGGATAAAGTTTATATTCATATGTGATTATTACTATCCGTATGGTATAATAAGACAACAAAATGAAAGGAGCCAATGCTATGACTCTCACTGAAACCCTGCTCACTGGCCTCTTTGCCGTGGCCTCCACCACGCTCCCGGCGCTCGTTGTTTACGTCCGGGCTAAGTCAGCTGCGGAGAACGAGCGGTTGAAGAAAAAGCTGGTAACGGCGCTTTCTGATCTGCGTTTTTACCAAGCGCTTGAGGATGAGTTCAATTCAGAATGGAAAATCATTACGAACGAATCAGGAAAGCTCTTTTTCCGTAAGTCCGTAACGCTGAATCATGGCATTGCATTGTCAGGCAAACTCCCGCCCTCTCGCGTAGCTCACTATTTGTCAGAGTTCGGCGGGCAGTGATCGAGGGGTAAGGCTCTTTCCGGTTCCGCCAATGATATGTTTGGAGGTTTAGGTGTCCCATTACTTTGCTTTCAGTAATCCTATTTCAATCGGCCAGCGAGCGGCTATCAGTGGTGTATTTGATTCGCCGCGGGAGCATTTCGATCAGGCGTTTTTTGATGCTGGGGTGTTGTCTCACTGGCTATCTTTGCAAGACCCGCTCCGTGTCAATGAGTCCGCTTGTCATGCTTACCAGCTTGAGCCGCTTTATGCTTTCTATCGTGCATATCGGGCGGCTCGAAATGTCTCGGGACGACATTTATCGCTGCTTGAGCTGTTTGAAACCGGGACGCCTTTGCGGGCTATGCAGAGACTCAAGGAGGTGATTGCTTTTCCGGGGCGGTTCTCTCTGTCTAGCAAGGACGCTGAGCAGTTTTCCTGCCTGACACGACGGGAGGCAGGGAATGATCTGTATTGCTTTCCAGCAATGGAGTTGGCCGCAAAGGCTGTGTGTCTTGAGAATGATGAATTGACTCGGTCTCGGGGCGGCAATGCCTTTGATGGAGTCCTGCTACATGCGTGCTTGGCGACCAACTGCGAGGGTTTTCTTTTTCGTGGTGCAAGATCTGCCCTTGGTGACCACATGCAAACCGGACGAGTTGTTTTCTGTGGTTTTCATGCTGCCAATGGATTCTATGTTGAGACTGAGGATCGATGCCGTTATCTGATATTGACGGCATGTATCAATCCGACATTGTCGGTATTTTCCGTATCCGATCTGCTGAGCAGTAAGCAGCGGCACTTAACGGTAAATCACGATTTTTTTGCACCACTCCGATGGAGTTCGGGGTTGGGGTCGTTGTTAGACGGTCATCTTCCTGTGGCGGTCTAGTGGTTTTTGTTTGCGGTTTGTAGTGTCCGGCTTGGCCGGTGATAGTTTCTCATTTTGGGAGGTGCCAAAGATGAGTGTTGTGGCGATAGCGGTAGTGGGTGCTGGTAGTGTTTTGGCGGTCATGGGTTTACGGTGCATAGGTAGGCTTAGTGTGCTTTGGGTTAAGCTGGGTCGGGCGCACGCTATTGTTGGGCAAAAACCTCGTCTTGCGTCAGCCGCCTATTTGGATGGTTACGGTGTCGGTCGGCGACTGGCGGAGCGGCCGACGGCTAGGGTATAAGTGTGTTGCTGCCCCCTGGAATAGCAAAAGCCGGACTGCCTCCGGCTTTTGTTTACAGTGTGAACAGGGGGTAATTGGTTTTGATGTCCCCCTCAGACATTGACAGGTGTTTACACTGTGAACATAGGCGTTCCGTCGGTCAGCAACCGTGCGGGGAGAGCGGGGATGCCACCTCACCGTATATTCCATATCCAGCATCCCTTAATAACTGAGTAGCTGTCTTGTCAGACCAGAGTTGGTGCTTTGTCATGATGTCGCTGATCTGATCCACCTCAATCTGTAGCTGCCGCTCCAGGTTTCGCACTTTTTCAATCTGGTGTAGCAGTAGTTGCAATGGAGATCCTTGTGGCCCCTGACGCTTTTGTTTGTGGCTCAATTGGCGATGTGCGGGACAACAAAACTTCGCGTCAGACCGGGCGGTTTTAGGTATGTCGCTTCCACAGAATAAGCAGCGGCGTTGCTGTCGGTCTACGACATTAACTGGTTGCCGGGTGCTGGTTCTGGCATACGGTGCGCTCTGCGTTGGCAGGGGGATCCCTGACCTCACATGGTTGCTCCGTATTGACTGAGCCTTTTTCTTTGCCTCGGCCTCAGACGAGGCGTAAATGTGATACACCTCGCAACCGTCGGCCACTGCGTCATCGGTGGGTGCGCTGACTCCCCAGCGCCCCGTAGGGGAACGAATTACTATCCACAACATTATCACTTACCTCAAAACCATCCGACGGGCTCATTGTGGGTACTCGCAGTCAGCGAGTACAGTCACGCTGCAATGCTGTACTCATCGGCGTAGTGCAGATCTGGTAAGTTAGCTCGAACCAGGGCGGCGGCCATTGGAGGGCAAACAGCGTTACCACATCTTGCCACCTGCGCTGTTTTCGTAAACCGATTACCTTTGTCGTCGCGGTCAATAACATAATCAGCCGGGAAGCCCTGGGCCGCAAATAGTTCATGCGGCTCTAGCATCCGCATCCCTATATCGACTATTTGGTACAGCTCGCCGTTGATGCGGACGGTGCCTAATGTGTCATCATTTGCTGCTGCTACTGGGTCATTGAATCGGTGCAACAATGTCCGAACTTCGCCTATATGCATCCCTCCTGCCGTTACCGTCGCCATGGGCTGGTCAGATGGTTGTCCATGCAGGCAGGTCCCTCGCAGCTTGATTAAATGCGATGTCACCAGTGCGTTGTGGTCTTTCGTGGTTACTGTAGGCATAGGGGAGCGCAGGTCTGCTCCGACCACGCCTGTATAGTGCTTCGCAAGAAAGGCCTGAACCAGGGCAAAATGTCCCCCTTTGACCTGCGCCACAATTGTCCTGAGTGGCTCCGAGATGGACATATTTCGTTGCATGGATGCATTAGCGCATTCTGTAATGAAGGGTTGGCCGCCACCAACAAGATATGGCCGGTCGCTCTCCTGCACAAACTTCTTGATGCCGCGGGCGATGCGACGAAGGGTGGCTTCGGCCAGAGGGCGTTTGCGGGTAAAAATTGACGGACAGGGGATAGTCCAGTCAATGCAATCTGCTGCCGTTTTCCACGGTAGCAGTTTTCCTGACTTCACTTCGAGACTTTCTGGTGAACCATGAGTGGGTTCGGGCCAGACGATCGGATTGCTGTCGCACCGAGCAACAAGGAAAAAACGCTTTCGGATAGTTGGAGCTCCGTAGTCGCAAGCCCGCAGCTCTCGCCATTCAACATCGTAGCCTTGATAGCGCAAGGCATTCACGAAGCTACGGAAAGTTTTTCCTTTCTTCTTTGGATTTGGTCGTGTCGCCCCAGCTTCATCACGGAGTAGGGGTCCCCAGGTACGGAACTCCTCTACATTCTCGAGCATGATGACCCGTGGCTTGACGGTGCCTGCCCAGCGCAGAGCTACCCAGGCTAACCCGCGGATTTTTTTGCTTACAGGGGTCGATCCTTTCGCTTTTGAGAAGTGGCGGCAGTCAGGAGACAGCCACACCAGACCCACCGGGCGGCCTGCGGCCACGTTATGCGGATCAACATCCCAGACAGACTCACAATAATGGATGGTTTCGCCTTCGGGGTGGTTTGCCCTGTGCATCGCTATTGCTGCCGGATCGTGATTGATTGCGGCGTGAGGGCTGCGACCAGTTGCCATTTTGATGCCAGTAGACGCTCCGCCGCCGCCGGCAAAATTATCAACAATGATTTCATTGGTAACGCTCATAGCACCCCTCTTACTTAATTATGTGTTTTATGTATTATCCGTTTATCCGTTTATCCGTTTATCCGTTTATGCGTTTCTGGTTCAATTGTTTTTTACCTACTTTTTTGTTCTCCGGAAGGCGGCTGCAACGAGGTGATCTTTGTTTATGGACGGCCTGGAGCAGCCTCAACGCTGAGCTGTGATGGGTAGATGTGTGTCGAGTTCCGCCGCAATGTCGCCCCAGACGGGGAATCATCCCGGTGGCCCGGCAGGCGTGGGGGTGCTCAATGTCCCGTGGTGACAACAAGCTCAGCCCATCCAAAGCCACCTGAAATCATCGCCGAGAACGTGTTGTGAGCTTGGGTTTATCGTGGGTACAATGCCGCTGACGCTAAGGGTGTCTCCCTGCGCTCGCAGGTAATCTGAGAGAGAGAAGAGATCGCCACCGAAGCATCGCGTCATCCCTGCACTCGCAGGTAATCGGTTATTGCCGAGATTTACAGCCCTGCCTTGCAGGTTCAGTAAAGCCACCCTGGTGGCTTTTTCTTTTGTCTAGGTAGAACTTGAAGCGTGGCTTGCAGTGGGGCGGCGCATCCACGCAAACCGCTTGCGGCGGGGAGCAGTCACGCGGATGGATGCCATTGGTTCCAAGGCTAGCTAGGGCTGTTATATCAATGTCGCACCTTGACTGAGATGCCCGCCCCTCAATGACGCCGTTTACAGTGTGAACACCCTGTCCGTGTCGCGGTCTGACAATAAGCCGGCTACAGATTTGATTACCTCAAGCGTCGTTTTGACATCAGCTAGAGATCGGTGGGCCTGCCCATCAATTGTTATTCGCTGTTGTACTGCCGCGGCGGAGAGGGTCTGCCAACGATAGGTGCCGTAACGAGCACTCCATTCCCCCCAGTATTCGGAATAAAGAACCATGGCGCATAATACCCTCGAGCCCTCGGTGAGGTCTTCAAGCCCATACTGGGTGCATGTCTGCCTAATCATTCGGACATCAAAACCGGCGTTGTAAATGACCAGCGCCCGGCCTTGGATCGCCTTGCTCAGCGCTGCATAAACGTCAGGCCAACTGGGGGCCGTTGCCACCATGCTGTTGGTTATTCCATGGATGGCGGTTACTTCTTCCGGGATTGGGTTCCGGGGGCGAACTAGCGAGTCAAAAAGAACATTCCCGTGCCTGTCGATAGCGCTGATCTCCACGATTTCCGCCATATCATCGAGACCGGTGGTTTCCGTGTCCAGGATGGCGATCTCGTATTGCAACCAGCTCAGAGCGATCAGCCGGCTGTCGGCTTGTCGGTGTTTTGACTCGCAGGGTCTGCAAACAGAGCCCCGAAAGTCGCCAGGATCGGCTCTCTGTTTGCACTGGGGGCACATGCGTGTACCTATCAGCTTTCGGCCTGCCAAAAGTGCTTGTAGCTGTGCATCTGAGGCTCTCCGGTAGGGCTTCATCGGAATGCATTGTGATAATGCATACACAGCATACGCCCCCTGTCCCTGCCATACCTGCCCATTGGGTTTTGCGGTGCTCGAAGGCTTGAGCCGAAAGAGCTTTTTTAAGTCAGCTTTGCAATAGAGCTCTTGAGCGGCAGCCTCGTCCTTGGTCATGTGTTTTCGCGTCATCAGTTCGATGCCCTCCGGTTTGCATACAGAGATTATATCTGTATGTACATACAGACCCAAGCAATGCCTTCTGTCGAGATGAACTCCGTTGTGCGGGGAGGGTGATTGATGTCCCACGGTGACAACAAGCTCAGCCACCAAAATCCACCAAAAATCACCGGCGTGAACGTGTTGTGAACTTGGGTTTATCGTGGTTACAATGTCGCTGACGCCAAGGGTGTCATCCCTGCACGCGCAGGTAATCGTGCTTTTGATGTAGGCCAGAGCCCTCCAGGACTGTGTCATCCCTGCACGCGCAGGTAATCGTTGGGACTCGCTCCCGTCGAGCTACAGCGGCATGTGTCATCCCTGCACTCGCAGGTAATCGGATCGTTCCCATAGGTCACCCAAAAAGAAAGGGCGTGTCATCCCTGCACTCGCAGGTAATCGGGCCTGCTTTTGCTCAGCCAACTCGGCCGCCAGGTGTCATCCCTGCACTCGCAGGTAATCGGGACTGGGATACGTTTCTAGCTTTCATTATTTCGTGTCGTCCCTGCATACGCAGGTAACCTACTGTTCGATTTGCTGCAAACACCAATTTGCTTCACAGACAAAAAAGCCACCTCCAATCGGGTGGCTTTTTTGTCGCTGTGCGACTGCCAGTTCCTGTACGCGAGTAATAAAGTTTCATACCTAACTAACCGCCTTGCGCAATGCCGTTAACGCCCAGTCAGGGCAGGGCCGACTACTGGGCTTTTGTGGGTCGTTCAGCCAGGAGCGCACTGCCCGCACAGAGCAGGCGCGGTTTGTGTGAGCGCAAATCAACTCCGCAGCCTTAGCTTGGGTTAAACCATATTCCACAAGCAGGCTTGCAAACACCTCACGATTGGTCACTGGAAAGATCCTCTGCCATGTAAGCAGGCCAGTAGATCACAGAAATGACGCCTTCGGCAGGTGCTTCTAACAGCCTGCGTAGTTGGAAGTTCACCCGTTCCTCAAATACGTTGTAATAACCAAAGCGACGAGCATCAGTGACTGCAAGGGTGATGACTACAGCCAGGCCAGAAATGCACAGCAACAAGGCAAAGCAAGAGCTGATGGTCTGGCCGATGTCTTGCGGGGAAGCCAATGCCAATTTGCTGACCGTGTCCTGTATGGCAGTGCCAAGGTCTTGCGCGGGGGCAAACAGAACGGGCAAAAAGAGCAGGATTGTTAATACGGCAGGGATGAGTTCAACGGCTTTGACTGTCGCGCAAATTGCCACCCTCACTGTATTACCCAATTGACGTAGATAGAGCCAGTGGTCGCGTTTTGCTTCGGCCATTAATTGCTGGTGTTGTGCGACTGGCAGGCTACCAATCGAAATACCATTGAGATAAACCGTGGCGACGGACGGGGCAGGGGAAGTGTTCGGCATAAAGAGGGGTTCCTTTGTGGTTGTTGTGCCTATTTGTGCCTATTTGTGCCTATTTGTCAAATCATTCCGCCAAGCCCTATAGATCAGATGCGCGACTGCGCGGCCCGGTCGATGCGCGATCACCGCTGAGTCAATAAGACCTTGTCTCCGGCAAACCAGATTTTTTCTTTTGAATATCCTTCTCATAGCCACGCGGAGTCATGGATGTTGAATTGCATAACCATTATTGTATTTAGCTATCCTTTGGGGATAATATAAAGCGAATATGAAAATCAATATGGGTGGAGCAATGAGCACAGCGAGAGCGCGGGCACTTATTTTTGAAGAGCGGAGACGACAACAATCCGTTGAGGGATGGACGGCTGAACACGATGACCGGTGTGGAATGGATGCGCTGGAGCTGGCGGCCTTGTGTTACCGGGATGCGGATGATGAGCAGGCTATCCAACCGGAATGCTGGCCCTGGGATAACTCATGGTGGAAGCCCAAATCCCGTCAGCGCAACCTTGAGCGAGCAGGGGCTCTCTATCTTGCGGCGGCCGATGCCTCTGAGCGGGCAGGTGATTACTCGAAACGAGTCTCCTTTCTGAGTCGAGTTGAGGGCTGCATTGTTCTTCTCGATAGCCACCTGTCATCCAGCGATAAAGCGCAACCAAAGGACACCCCAAAAGTGGAAGAAATGTTTGCCGGGTTACCCGTGAAGTCTCAGAGCAAGACCTACTTAAACGAACTGCTGCAAGAGATGGTACAAAGCACTAGCGAGAAAAAAGGCTGGGGTTGCCGGTATGAGTTGCAAGGAGCCATCAATCTACTCGCCGCCGAGGGCATCCTTAGCGATCAGGAGCATGAGGACTTCAATGAAGCGATTGGTGCGCTTTGGAAACCACTAATGCTGTCGTTTATCACCGAACGAATTAATCGTGACCAAGCCTCAGAGCTGGAAATCTGACAACGGAGAGGAGTGGTATGTCTGATAATCGGGAGTTCGCTGAACAGATCGGGGCTGCTGTCGGTAGTCTTGGCACAGAAGAAGCCTTGAGCTGTATGGCTCGAGTGATGTGCTGGATCGCCACCAATCAAGGCGTAACAATCAAGTTTGAATGTGATCTCGGCACTGTGTCGATTGAACCCAAACAGCCACCACTGCAAGATTGAGGGCGGTACCATGCCTATCTATTTGACTCCGCCGGTTCATAGCCCCAATGGGCCAGACGGTGAAGGCCGCAATCGGCTGCGGGTAGATAATTTAGACCTGATGGCTCGTTGCGCACTGCGACCCAAGCAGTACAGCGGCCTTCGGGAGGCGCGTGATACCCGGCTAGCTCAATGGGGTGGTCATCTCGATGTCTGCGATGGACTCGGTGATTGCCGCGCCTGTCCTCGGCTAGAACGCCGTTTTGAGATGGAGGCATTTAGTGATCGAGTCATGATTCGGGTGGATAGCCTGGGCCGGCCATTTGCTATGGACCGCCCGGATGAGGGGTGGGGGTCTTGGTCTCGTTTTTTGTCCTGGTCAGACATTGGCGCAATTGAAGGCTGGAGTGTCGGCCCGCAAGAGCGGGATGATGTCTCAGTATTTTTCTGGATGACGCGGGCAATTCATAGCACGAATTGATCTCGCGACAAAACGAGTCGATTTCCTGCAAATTTGATAAATAGAAATGGTGGTGTGCAGCACCAGCAGCACGCTTAATAATGATGAAAAAAGGAGATAAACCAATGAAAAACAAACCCGTTTTAACGGAAAAAGATCACAACAATATGGATGCTTTTTTAGGGCATGTGCTTGACGATTACAAGGCCGGTATTCTCGATAAAAAGAAAGCCATCTCAGGGCTTGCGCATGTCATGGCCGCTCTCGATCTTGATAACTATGATGAGGCTCGGGCTTGGTTTGAGCAGGGGAGGAAATTTATCCAGTTGTGATAGGTGAGTCATGTTGACATCGCCTGCGGCTTTGTTAGACTGATGTTGAGCGAGAAACTGGTTGCCGTAGGGGGCAATAACCAGCGGAAGGACCCCAGAGTGACCCTATTCACTGTGTCGGGTGTGACCTCCCACTTAATCTGAGAGTGGATAATTAATTCAGGGCTCCGTGAAATTACCGCCGACATCGGCGGTTTTTTTATGGGCGAACGAAAAGGTGTTTACCGCAACGGTGGTTGTTAAGCGACTTGAGATCGGTCTGCATGAAGTTCCACAGCACTCGACCATCCCATGGCGCAACCACAACCAGCATTTGATATTTTTGCTGGTATAAACCAAGGAACTTATACCGCTCCAATCCATCGTCGTATGGCGCAACCCAGATCTCATATGGATGCTTAATTGTGTCAATCGCCATCGTGACGTATCGTTCCCGGGCATCCTTTCTCTTTTCGACAATGTGAGGCAGATTATCTCGCTTAATCGTTAGAGGCCATAACGGTGTATCTAAGGATACCTCTTGCTTGTGCTCCGAGATGCCAATGTGATGTTCCAGGATTGCAATCGCCCCCTCATGGGAGTCCGAAGCCTCCACCTCTTGGATGGCAGCTCTCATCATGTGAGTCTCTGGGTAACGGATGTTGGGTAACCCCATATCCTGCCAACGAGGCAACCCATCTTTTACCTTTGGCACCGCGGCATCCTCGAAAAATAGTGAGGTGTTATTTTAACACGCCATCACCGAAAAATGGGAAAATGACACGCAACTCCATATTTTTCATTCTGTTACAAGTCTTCGGCTCTATTCCTTATGGAGGCTTTGCTCGCTCGGGGCTTGTTCCGCGTCCAGGTGTAATTTGCTGTGGAGATCAACCGGTAGCGCCCCCTTCCTGGGCTTGGCATGGAGTGTCAAGTGTCGCACCGGGACCGAGAGGAATCATATTCCCAGGGAGGCCAGGATGCTCCGGGTGGGGCGCTCAATGTCCAGCCGCGACGACCAAGCAAACCCACCAAAATCTACCAAAAATCATCGTCGCGAACGTGTTGTGAACTTGAAAGTATCGTGGTTACAATGTTGCTTACGCCAAGGGTGTCACCTGCACTCGCAGGTAATCGAGCGACGAGCTTTGGGTGACGGTGCTGGTAATCGTGTCATCCCTGCACTCGCGGGTAATCGGGGCCAGCGCAATACCATCGTCAGCGTTGCCACTGTGTCATCCCTGCACATGCAGGTAATCGCCTATGTCATACCGTAACGTACTGCTGGCGGCCGAGTCCTCCCTGCACATGCAGGTAATCGGGATCTCATGAAGGGCTTAAAGAACTCTGAAACGTGTCATCCCTGCACATGCAGGTAATCGTAGTGATGGCCAGCAAGGTTTATGGATCTCGAGGTGTCATCCCTGCACTCGCAGGTAATCGAACTCTCCTACGAGGGTCTGATCCATTCCTGCACTCGCAGGTAATCGCTGTCTACCCTCTGAATAGGCAGTTTTTGAGTATTTTCCTGCGCTCGCAGGTAGTCGTGTTTTATTGATAGTGGTGGCACCGTTCAGTGTGCATTCCTGCTCGGCAGGTAGTCGTGAAAATACCGGTACCTCCAGTAACCGAATTGCAGGACTTGAGACAACATCAATTCTCCAGGGGGGCGAGTGTTCGACGCCAAAATCCCGTTTGCTATTCGCAAGAGTGATGGGAAGATCGTCAGCATTGATGACGTTAACCGCGGCCTAGCCTGTGACTGTCAATGCCCAGTCTGTCATGCCGACCTTGTTGCACGAAAAGGGGATGAGAAGGTTCACCATTTCGGGCACCACCGGCGGAGTGATGATGTTTGTGCTTATGCGGCAGAAACTAGCGTTCGGCTTATGCTCCTCGAAGCGTTGACGGCCACAAACCTTCCCAGCAGCATCCCCTTTAAGGCTCCACCTTTAGTCGTCCGTGAATCATTGTCTGACCGTGACATACGCGAAACCGGGGTGATAACCCGTGAGTCAAAGGTCGTGAATGTGTTTGTCCACCAGCAGAGTTGTCACCCTCAGATCCTACTCACATTGCAAGCATCCGATCACCCGGAGCGGGAACCGGCTTGCTTGTGCCTCTATCTGCCGCCCGCTGGAAGCGTTTCCGACTCAGATCGGATTGATGAGTTGGCAGTTATCAACCCCTGGCCGAACCGGGGTGTGCTCCGCGTGCATTACGGGGTGTTGATAGCAGCAATATGGGATAGAGAAAAAGGGGTCTCAGCGACAGAGTTGATTCTTGAGGCGTTATTTGAGGATAGGTATGGGCTGGATTGGATTTACCATCCGGCCGAGTCCGGCATCCGAGCGAAACTTGTCGAGGAGCTCAAGGCAAAGATCGCCACGCAAATCGAGGCGCGGCGCCTCCGGGAGCAGCAACAAAGGGAGACTAGGGAGAGGCAAGAGCGCGAGATGAAGGCAGCCCAGGCCAGATTTGAGGCAGTCAGAGCCAAGAGGCTTGAGGCCCAGAGAGCCAGGGCTGAGGCGTGGCGCATTAAAAATCAGGCAGCAATCAAGCAGCAACAAGAAGAGGAGCGGCAACGCCGTGAGGCGGTTGAGCGGGCAAGGCGACAACAACAAGAACAAGAAGCTGAAAATGAACGGCAACGGCGGTACCTGGAGCGGTTTGGGTATTGCCATATCTGCGGGTCGTTGCTAGAGATGGCGTCTTCGGTGCAGCTTTGTGATAACCGATCATGCATAGAGCAATGGGAGGAAAATGAAGACCGAAAAGAAGCAAGACAGCGGGGAGCTCAATGTCACGGGTGGACAGTGGGTGACCTAGAAGCGGAGATTCTTGCCGGGGGTTTTCAATGTGAGCAGCCGGTTGATCTTCACATCGCGCCAGTTATGCGAACGTCCGGAGGGTGGATTGTGCTGGCATCCGACTCGCTCTGGTTTATCTCTGAGAGTGGCCCGCAGCAAGGTGCGGCTGTCAAAAATGTTATTTATGCCGGTGGGTGGCGTGTAGGGTTTTGCGTTCCGCGCAATCCGGAGCTCGACAGGGCGTTTTCGGAGGTCAGTTAACTCGAGAGCAAAGCTGGTTCACCGGGCAGAAGCCTCTCGGGTCTTGTTGTTTCGCCCATCTCTCATTTCCTGTGTCCCACGGCGACATCGTCTTGCAGCTGCCTGGCGGTTTGCCCGCGAATGATCAATCGAAGGTCTCCCACATTAGTCCGCCGGGCGGACTCTTTGGCTCTATGTCCACCAGCGACGGCGGGGTATGTTCATTTGCTGTTGCATGTCACCCTGCGACATGTAACCCATTGACGAGAAAGGTTTTTTGTTCTTCTTTGTGTTCAATTTTGCTTTTAAATATCCGCCTGGGATGGTATGATTCACTTATGAATTAAAGCATCTCAAGTGGAGTTTTCGATGCAATATCAAACCTATCTCGAGCAACTGGTTGTCAGCAATGCGGTTAGCAAAATCACGGTACTTACCAATGATTTCGTGAGCCGCCCTTTCGATGCCTTCATGCAGATTTATCGCCATGTGCATGATGGTGCCCCAGAGCCGGATGCTGTCTGCATTGAAGACTGTGACTCCTGGGATGATGTGCTCGAGAAGATAGAGCATGATGCTCGTCTTGAGCTGGCCTTTATTCTTGGCATTCTCGATTTAGCCAAAGAGGGGATCTGCCAGGCGGCCATTGATGGTGATCTCGACTCAGATATGAATCAACTGGATATGGTGGCAATGATTGAGTTGGGGGCGTTATGAGAGTTCCACCTTATCTGATGTCAAAAGAAGAGTGGGATATGGAGGTTGGTCGGTGTCGGGATGCGCTCCGAGGCAATAATGCGCAAACCCGAGCTACCCGCGGCTGCATGACTGATGCGGTTTCTGCCAGTCGGCGTCTTGATTGGCTCCATTTTGGCGTAAGGGAACACCTGATGGGTCAGGTTGATGCTCTCCGCCAGGGCAAGTCAGTCAATGGCTTTGCCAGAAACCTTCTGATTGCTCGCCTCGAACGTCCCGTTCGGTACTGCGATGTTCGCAACCAAGCCAGACGGCTTGGGCTGATTTAATCGGAGCACAAAATGGAAACGGAAAATAGAGAAATACTGGCCCATCTCGGGGCGTTGATGTCCGAAGTAGAGTGCATGGGGTTGGCTGCGAGTGGGGATGACGCAACAGATGCTGCGGTGGCGGTGGAAATCGCACAGACGGCCTTAGCTAACAATTTGGGGCTGCTGACCCATCTGTCTCCAAGTGATTGCGCCGATGTGGTGTCTGATTTTATTTGCGATTTGTTGCTGTACTCCCGCCGCCGTGGGTTGGATACTGACGCTATTTTGAGTCAGTCACAAATAAACTACCAGGCAGAGATGCAGGGCTAATCAGGGCCGCTCGGTGTCTCTTCAATCCGTCACTTGAGAGGATCCACCATGCCCCCATCCGAAATAATTTTCCGTATTGTCGGCCTGCTTGTAATCACCCTTTTTATGGTTGTACTGGTCGTTACTGCATGTCTGTCTGTATCACCTATCAGTGCTGGCTTGTTCTCTGTCATGATGCTGACTGTCTTCGCCTCTACCGCCCGAGCAATGTTTACCAAATAAAGGGCAGTCGGTATGGCTTACGATTGCAATGCCATCTCTGGTTTACGCCGCTAAAAAACCGCACGGCCAACGCCTTGTAAGGGATGGCGATGCGCAGCTAAAATACCCAGGCATCAAGTGCGTCATCCCCGCCTCTGCGGGTAATCGTGGGTTGTCTCGTTTTATCTCGCCATCTATCACGGCACCTTCCTGCACATGCAGGTAATCGATAGTATCACCAGACTGCGTTGTCGTTGATGTTGCGTCATTCTCTGCTTCGCAGGTAGGCTCCCTGTTCATTCCATGCTGGAGGCGTTGTGGTTTTCACTCTGCACCGCAGATCTGTGCTTGGTATTTGAGGGCGACGATGTCGCACTAGGACTGTAAAATACAGCCCCATAAACCTTATCCGGGGGATCGTCTGCCGGATCGGGAGGGCAGGCTCAGTGTCACCCTGCGACTCTGAGGGCTAGGTGAGAACGATTCATCCCGGCGGAGCCTGGAAGGGGTGCGTGATGATCGATGTCCCACGGTGACGGCAAAATCGACCCACCGAAACCCACCAAAAATCTCCGTTGCGAACATGTTGTTAACGCACGGTGATTATGGATACAATGTTGCTGACGCCAAGGGTGTCCCCCCTGCACACGCAGGTAATCGAAATCGGTCGCGAGGACCCTGCTCGGTGCGGATGTGTCCCCCCTGCACACGCAGGTAATCGGGAACAAGGCGCAGATATTGGCACTCAGCTCGTGTGTCATCCCTGCACACGCAGGTAATCGGTCGACCGTGGTTGTCGGTTGCGGCCGCTGGTAGTGTCCCCCTGCACTCGCAGGTAATCGGCCTTCAACTGTTTTTGCAAATACCGCGCTGGCGTGTCCCCCCTGCAAACGCAGGTAATCGAGAGTCAAATAAAGGGCACTTCTAGACGTTTCAGTGTCTCACCTGCACTCGCAGGACATAAAAAAGCCATCCAGTGCCGGGTGGCTTTTTTTATGGCTGTTGCACCTCTGTCGTCGGCCAGAGTTTCGTTATGGCCCTACAGAGCTTTGGCGGTTAATGGGCTCACTGGGGAAGATAAGGCCGCACATCCGTGCGGCTTTTTTTGCGCGTCATCGAGCAGGCTTGATCGTGGGCTGCATTCTCAGCGGGGTGGTGTCTGGGTGTGACAATGATAAACCTCGACTCAATCTCTGCTTTAGAGTTGCCGGGAGCTAGCCGCCGATCATGGTGATGTCTGTCGGAGACACTCAGGCTTCGCTGGTTCAATTAAAAATATCCATAATCGCTCATATTTGTGTTTAACCATCCGTATGGGATGGTATAATCCACATATGAGTTGAGTGAGCGTTCTTGGTGGTTATCATGAATAACGAAGAATATGGCGTAACACCTATTGTCAGCGAAGAAGAGGCGATTGCTTACTTTCACTCAGTAGGTCGTGCTGAGGTTAAGCGCCAGCTAGATGCGTTATCGGCCGAAGCAGATGCTCGCCTAGCTGAATGCTTTGATCGTGGAGGCTTCTGGTCTCTGCCTGGATACACCTCATTTGATTTTTTAACTCCTCAAGAGAAGGCGCTCCGGCACAAGCTGCAACTGGCGTTGATGCTGTGTATCGATGAGCCCGCCGAAGCCAAGGCTCGCATTGCGGCGCGACTGGCCCAACGCCGAGGGCGAGCAACCAAGGCTGCGCTTGTTCTATCTATCGATCAGGAAATGGTGATGGCATGAAGATGGTTTCTGTAGATGTGAATCAGCTTTCAGGCTCAGCTCTTAACTGGGCAGTTGCTATGTGTCAGGGGTATCGTGATCTCGATATTTGGCACACTGGCGCCATTACATCACGGGCCGATAACGGCCTGACAACCACTCATTGCTATGACAGCTCCTTGATGGGGCTCCGCATTGTTGAACAAGCGGGGATTGCCACTCGTCGCCACTCTCAATCCGGCACATGGTATGCGATGTCGCAGGCTGACATCGGGGACGGCACCTCGCCCTCCTGGGCGGAGTTTACCGCTCGAGGCGGAGAACGGTATGGGGTCTATTCCTATCAAGTTCATAAGCGTCGCCAGCGGTTTGATGGCGAAACCATGCTGGAGGCGGCCATGCGCTGCTATGTCGCAAGCAAAATGGGGAGCTCAATCGAGGTGCCCGCCGAAACCTTGGCGTTTGCCGCCGGTCAGAACTAACAGTGTCCATAGGAATCAAAAATGAGTGATGAAAAGCAGTACCGCTACTACCGCGTAACTGGCCCACTGGTGGACGAGCTTGACCGCGAATATGAGCCAATTGGTAATTTGCGGAATGCTATCTTTGACCAGGTTCTTGCCAAGAGCGGAGCTGTCGGAGCAACACTTCATCGTCCGTTTCTCGACCGACATTACGGACTGATTGACCAGTTAGCATTCCCGTCAGGCTACGACTTTGGGGTGCCGGTTGAAATCCGGCATCAAGGGGAAATTGACGGGCGGCCCGTTGTTGTCGTGAGTGCCATTGGCAAAACCAAGGAGGCAAAAGCTCTTAATGCCAAACACAACACTTGGGTTTCAGAAGTTAATGCTCTCTTGAAGGATGCCCCTGCCTATCTTGGTTTTGTTCTTAAACGACTCAACCTCTTCGTTACCGGCACAGTAGAACGTCGGGTTGTGACCCCGTATGGCGGCTTGCAGCCGGGAGTGAATGGGGTGTTGTTGCTCGCCATTCCGGTTCATGGTGATGAGGAGAGCGAGGAGCTGACAATTCCGGAAGAGTTTGAGCGGATCACATACGGCGTGTTCTACGATGCCATGCATCCGAACCAGCTTGATTGATGTCCGAGTGGGACGTTTAAATAAAGAGGCCACCCGAGTGTGGCTTTTTTTCACACCCATTTCATGTCTTTCTGCGTTCCGTCTGGCTCACTGGTGAGTAAGTGGATGTGAGTGGAGGAGTGCGCCCGCTCGCGGTGGTTAGTGTTTCGCCTCCTCGTCAGCCAGGATCTCGTCAATGATTTGTTTAGCCACCAGCCTGTTCACCAGAGGCGTGGATAAAGGGTCTTGCCGCTCACGCTCATTGAACACGATCAGTTGGGCCTTCCATCTCAAACTTGAGCACCCGTAATCAGGCTCAAGACCTGCTTGATGACGCTGCCTAGCGATTTGGTATGCTAAGCGCCATTCGTTGCGGCTCCCATTGTAACGACCCAGAGATGCTTTTCGGATGAAGGCCATATCAACCCCGATTCATATAGACATATATGACTATATTAACATTAGGCGGTTATTGTTGCGAGGTGTATCGCCACCGCACAGGAAGACGGTTTTACCTAGTCGGAAATCACGTCACCAACCACTCCCGAGATCGCGGTATGGCATCCATATAAACTGATCGGCACCATCCGGCCAGCCCCGAATGAAAGGTCAGTGTCCCGTCTCGACTTCGGCAGATGCGTGCGTCCAGGATCGGATGCCTGCTCCCACCTAGTTTTCACCTATCCCTGGCGTTGATAACTTTCCGTGTCTCGGTGTGACTTCATCGACCACCGGTTCGCCATTACCGGGAACGAAGCTGTTTATTGCCAGATGGCCCCATCGGTGTCGCACTAAGACCTAGAGACGCCCCTCATCCCGGTTGTGCCAGGTCATGTCCAGGGTTGCCTGAATGTCCAACCTAGACTCCAGCGCTGTGTCGCCAGGCACAGCCTGGCTATCGACGAGTTAATCGCGCCAATGTCGCGCCAAGACTTAGAGGGGTCTCTCATCCCGGTAGCGCCAGGTCACGCCAAGGGCGGGTGATTGATGTCTCACGGTGACATCACCGACGAGAGCGTGTTGTGAACTTTGGGTATCGTCGTTACAATGTCGCCGACGCTAAGGGTGTCATCCCTGCTCTCGCAGGTAATCGGTAAAATCAGGCTGTTGAACAACCCCTGCACTCGCAGGTAATCGGGGGATCCACGACTCCTGATCGCGCTTTAAGATGTGTCATCCCTGCTCTCGCAGGTAATCGAGTGGCAGAATCACAGCGGGTATCATTTTCACCGTGTCACTCCTGCACTCGCAGGTAATGATGTTGCCCAGATTGGGTCACCTAATGGGCTCATCACTCTTCTCTATGTCTCCGCCTGACAATATCTCCGTAGCTGTTTCATCCAAATTTCAGTTATTGCCACCCCTGGGGTTTGAGCTGATCGCCGCGATGTCGCACCGGGACCGAGATGAGCCACCCTCCAGGGAGGCGAGCTCATGCCGGGAACCACAAAACATCGTCTCGAGCGTATTGTTCGCATCCACCCTGCACAAGCAGGCTATTTGCTCCCACCTAAGTCCCACGAAGGGACTTTCGATTGTTGCCTGGGCTTACTCGGGATGAGGCATTTGTCCAACTGCGACGCAGAGACTTGCCCAGCGCCATGTCCAGGATGTCTGTCTGCTGGTCGCCGAGCGACATTTACGTTTTCGCCGGCTGACCGTCGGCCTGGGGGTTAGGTTGAATCATGGGGGCGGGGATTACCGACCGAGCTTTCCGGGCGACCTAGCTCCAAGTCTATCAGCGACATCGACTAAGACATGAGCCAACCCCGAAGTTCACTAAGTCTGGCAACTGTAACCCGTGTTGCAAGCTCAAGCTCCGCGCTTGTAAACTAGCTTGAACGCCATTGGCGCCCCTGCGCTCGCAGATAATCGGCTGAAATCAAAATGCAGGCCCATGACTGCGGCGCCACTGCTGCACTCGCAGGTAATCGTTACACTAATGCCATGGGGAGCTTGGCCTTCTGGCATCACCCTGCTTCGCAGGTAATCGATCCCCCCCTATAGCTAGGCGTGAGAGTGCGCTGATGCCATCCCTGCTTTGCAGGTTCACTGATGCTGTCTTGGTATCATTTATTGGAAAGCATGGGGTGGACGGCCTGCCCACCATCACGCGCCATCATCCCACCTAACTTTCAGTTATCTCCCCCCTGATTTTGCACTCGAGGGTGCAGGTTTTCATATGTGCTTTTAATTATCCCCAGCGGGTGGTATAATTCGTTTATGAATTTATGGCGAATCTACACATGAAGGTATATCCCATGACCACTACTAACGCCGTGCAAACATCCCCGTACACCGTCCTCTATCTACATGAGGACACCATGCAAATATGCTCCGAGCACATCGAGGCAATGGATGGTCTGGCTGCTATGTCGCTGCTGGCAGCGCAACAACTGGATAGTGGCTGCGACCCTCTACTGATTGCAGCCATCCCTGGGTTTCACTTTGAAACCAGCTCAAATGTTGATGGCATTTCATTTGCCGGCTCTGCTGCCGTGAATTGCTCCCAGTTCGCAGAGAACCATGGGGAATAGCGCATGACAATTAAGATCGAGCGCCTCATTTCTCGCGACGACGGCTCTCAAATCAAAATTGTCGCCGAGTTGTGGTGTAATCTTTTCGGCAAGGATGCAATCCATGCCTACACCCTGCGCCGCGACTCTGCCGATCTAAGCTGGAGCTGCTGTGGTACCAACCCTGCAAACAACTGGAGAGAGATGTCTGTTGACGAATACGTTCGGTCTGGCCGGTCCGAGCTACTGCGTTATGCATCTCCCGCCGAGTTGCTATCCGTTAGCCGTGATTTACTGGTTGCCGCTGAGCAAGCTGGTGTTCGGGTCAATTTATAAGAAGCCCCTGCAATACTGGTTGTTGAGGCCTTGTCGCACGGGTGTCGTGGTGCGACTTGCCTGGATAGGCCCCTCGCACATGAGGCTTTGTCTTAAGCTCTTTCAGGCTCTATTTGTTGTTTCTGTTGCGCTCACCGAGAGCCACTGCCACCAGCGCTAAACCGCCAAGCGAAAATCGGTTCTCCGGATGATGGGGTCTCCACGGGGCTGTTTCGCATCCAGTTCAGCCGATCCATCCGATAATCCCTCTTGCACCATCCCACCCAATTTTCATCTATCTCTGTTTCTGTCCCAAGCTGAGGCGCTAGGCATGGCGTGTCTCACCCCGACTTTGGCTCATCTGTGCAGGACCTGGCCGGCTAGGCTCCTCCAGGGTAAGCCCCGGGCTCGATATATCGCATTGTCGCACTGAGACGGCGAGGATTGAGATTGTCCGTCGGCACGCCGGTGTGATTCGCTATCTATTGGTGTCGCACCTGGACTGTGAACATCAAACCGCGAGTGGTGCCCGGGGAGCGCCTGGCTGGCCGCGCCCGCGCACTGGAGATGCGTTGGTAGTTCAGCTCCTCTCGGTGTCACACAGAGACAGTGGGTGCGGGTGTCGCACAAAGACGCCGGAGATTTAATGATGACGATAGCTCTGTTCCTGGGGTGCCCCGTGTAACAGGAGATGCGCTGATCTAGCGAGAGTATGTATTGGTGTGTCCCAATGTCGCGTTGAGATAGCGAGGATCATGCTGCCCCTCCCGGCAGATCTAGCCAGGCCGTGATGATAATTCCGAATGTCAGACTGAGACAGAGGAGGGGAAACAGGTGTTGTTCATCTCGGTTGTGTGGATGCCTGCGTCCTGGGGGCGGCCGGGCTGAATACTGTGCCTGGCACTTTATTGTTGCTTCTTGTCTCTGCGGGACACTGGCTCGGTGAGCTGGATAGGGCCTGGCGGGCCGATAGTGCGTAGCTAGATCTCAGTGTCGCACCGAGACCGTGGCGTTATCCCCGGGTTCTCAACCGGGAGTTATGTTGAGGCATAATTCAGTGTCGCAGAAGGACTTGGGCTCCTTGGGGTTGAGAATAGGACCTGGTAGACATTGCTGATGAATTGGTGCTTCTTCTGGATGTCGCGTTGGGACTGTGGGGCATTCCGGGGCTCATTCGTCGATTTAGCTGGGTGGCCTATCGGCATCATCTAATGTCACACCGCGACCTTGATTGCTGAGTGTGAGTCGCTCATCCAGGTGGCACCTGGCTGTGCTGTGGTAGAGTGTTGATGTCCCGCTATGACAACAAAATCCGCCCACCGAAACCCACCAAAAATCCCCGTTGCGAACATGTTGTTAACGCACCGTGATTATGGATACAATGTTGCTGACGCCAAGATTTTCATCCCTGCACATGCAGGTAATCGGGCGAGCACGCCATGCTGCAACTTTACCCGCCAGTTTCATCCCTGCACATGCAGGTAATCGGTTTATTGAAGACAATGGTGCCTCGACGCCCTTAGTGTCATCCCTGCACTCGCAGGTAATCGGCATTTTTCAACAGCTCGTTTTCATGCCGGCCGAGTGTCATCCCTGCACACGCAGGTAGTCGGCCTCCGGTCTATCGCTGGTGTGAGTCTGATTGCGTGTTACTCCTGCGCTCGCAGGTAATCGACGCAATGCCGAATGCCTCAGCCGCACTGTTGCTCGTCGCCCTGCACTCGCAGGTAATCGGATCTCTGAGCCGTAGTCACGGCGCATCAGATGACACCCTGCACTCGCAGGTCAATAAAGGCCACCTCGCGGTGGCTTTCTCTTTGTCTCAGGCGGACATCGGAAACGGGCATCCCAGCATCGCTGCCAGTCGGCAAAAAGAGAGGCGGCCGTAGCCGCCTGTGTTATGGAGTGGGGTTCTTCCGAGGGACGGAGATGTATTGCGTCCTCCCTCTCGCGCTGGCGTGTTCGGCCAGCCATTCATCGGATGCGAGGATGCGTTTCCCAAGCACCTTCTTCACCCATGACACCCTGACATGGTACATGCCGCCCTCGTCAATGATGTCACCTTCTGCGTGCTTCCGGTTGCCCATTAGAGCTAACACCACCAGCTCAGCGATTTGTTCCAGCTCGCCATTGCTAGCTGCTGGCACCCGCATACCAGTCAACTCATCCTCATCCCCAGGCTGTGGGCTAGCGTGGTGAGCATCTACCGGCGACTCCACCGGCGGCGCGGATTCCTCCATCTCTTGTGTCTTTATGGGTGCCTCTACCTGAGCCCCGCTTTCTGGCACCACAATCTCTGCCTTCACCTCCTCGCGCTGCTGGTGAGCGTTTTGTGAGGCGATGTTCTTGGCTTGACGTTGGCTTATGGCCCCCTTCAAAACAGAAACCCCAAGCTCACTCAAGAGGGACTCCATCTCGCCATCTCGCTTAACGAACCACCCCTCTCGACTATCAGGATCAAACCGGCGCCGGCACTCCTGGATAAACCCGTCATCCTTGAGCTTCAACGCAATGTCCGCCTCGGACATCATTAGGCTCTTTGCCATCTTACTTACCAGGAGCCAGGTGTTTTGGTCATCGACCCGGTGGTGCATAACCCCTTCGGCCAATTTCCCCTTGCACCAGGTCAACCAAGCAAAGCTCTCCGTTGCCGAGGCATCACCAAGGTTTGACCATGTCTCACTGCCTTCGCTATCGCTTGGGGCTGGCTGACTGACAGGGGGCATCGGTTGTTCCTGGATCGGAGTGTCCGCCGTGGACTCTGGCTCCGCTTGCGCTACCTCTATTGCTTTTTCGGGTTCTTTTCCTGCCTCATTGTCCTTGTTGGACTTTATTTCATCGCTCCCGCTTAATGCTGGTACCTCGTCGTTCTGTAGATCAAAAAGACCGGCCGCCGGATTGTCGGGGGAGGGTTCCGCTATCGGCGCTGGGTTTGCCGCCTGCCGTTTCTTCCTTGTCTTCCTGCCCGGCTCCGACTGTTCTGTTTTCTCTTCCTGTGGCGGTGTCGCGCCTGGACCTTGAGTTATGGCTGGTGTCGCAGTCGGATGTTGTGCAGCTGCCGGGCGTGAACTCTTCTTCGACTGCTCGGTGTCTGGCGGAGCGATTTTCACATGCCGATAGAGGTCGTGCTTCTGGTACAGCCGGATGTGACCCTCTCTGGTGTAGCAAAGGACCCCTGCGGCCGACTGCGGTGTGATGCTCTCTCCGTAGATGTAGTGAACACTCTTGACTCGACACAGCATCATCCAGCGCCTGGACTCCCGATTCAGCAGTTCTCGTTGTAGCTGGGTTGCCTCCTCGGGCGTGAAGTCGCCAGGGATCCAGAAACTGCACCGCACATCTGGGTCGATGTTGGAGATGATATGTTGCTCAGTCATGATGTTGTATAGCGCCTGAGTGTCCGTTGGCGCCTTGATGTTGCTTTCCCGCATTGCTCGGGTCAGCGCCTCAAGGGCCTTTGGAAACGCCAAGTACACTTCCCCACCAATCATCCATAACTCGCCACCCTCCTGATTGACCGACCATGTCGCACAGAGACGCCGAAGTGTCTTGACGATGTTTGTCGCAAGGGAGTTTTCCCGGCGCCCAGTCTCCTGGAGTGTGCGGCCAGTTAGATCCTTGAGTGTCGAGTGACTGTCTGCATGTCGCAGTGCGTCATTGATATAACCATCGCTTGTCATGTAGTGGCCGATAGCCTGGTCAATCTCGAAGAAGAAGTCATCCAGCTGCCGGTTGGATAGGTATTCCTTAGCTTCGTCCGTCAGCACCGACTGCATGACGTAGGTCGGCACCCGCTCATGGTCGCTATAGTTTCGCCCTGCGATGTACTCAACTCGGTACGTCTGCACGTTGTTGTCCCGAGCCCACTTGGTCAGCGACATCCGGCGCGGCTCCCAAACCACGTTCCCGTTATTCAGGTCGAACACTCGCATGTCCGTGAACGCCTTCCCGATGTCATGCAAAAGTCCCGCTACGAAAACGGCGTACAGGTATCTCTCCCGGCGAACCTGTTCTAAGTCGGGGTACGACACCGGTTTAAGGGAGGAGCTGAGGGCTTTGCCTAATGCCACCTCCGCCACCTCAAGACTATGTGCCAGCAAGCCGCCAACTGATTCATGGTGATAGTTCTCGCTCGCCGGCAACAGGTGGATGTATTCAGCAACGTTTCGGATTACTGCCTCAACCATCTTCTCAGCGTTGAATCGAGGGTGAGCCTTCCTTAAGGCCAGACGAAGGCAGATGCTCTTTATCCGGCTGCTGTGCGGAGCAAGGATGTCGTCAATGGATAGAGGCTGGATACCGATTACAGGCATTGGATGGTAATAGACGCCGTGTGGCTCTATTCTGCGCCCGTTTAAATCCTTCACCTCTGCCGGCATGGGCTTTAGCCTGATTCGCTTCTTTTTAAATTTTCCCAGCGCTAGCGCGACAACCTTATAGAGAAAATTCATAACAACCCCTTAAAAACAAATGGGGCTTTCGCCCCATTAATAGCTCATTATTCGGCAACCTGCTCAGGTGAGACAATGTTGGTTTGTATCACTTCAACACCCCCCTGATTAACTCGAGTCAGAACAGCCGGCTTTGTTTTGATGTATTTTTCAATCATCGCAGCAATGCTTTCTTCTTGTTTCAGCACATCAATGAATACCGCTGGGTTATATCGGCCACCCTTTCTTCCACCAATGTCCGTCACCTTAACAATCAAGTCCACCGACGAATAGAACGGATGTGTCAGCTGTTTAGATGACATCGCTTTTTGCTTGTCGTCAATAATGCCAGCAAACCAAAGCCGATCTACCATTAGCGCCAGAGAGTCAATTTTAGAAAGCTCTCGTAGCAATTTTACAAGGGCAGGGTGGTTCGCATAACAGAAGCGGTCTTCACCTGTATTAAATGGCACCAGATCGGGCAGATCGATTCCATCCAGCTTCGCCATTTTAACTTGTTCATCCACCATGGCCGATACAGAAACAACCTCTTTACGGATGTTCTCGATCATGTCGTTCAGCCATACCATGATCTTGTTTCTGGACTCTTCATCATCGTTATTCACGGTGATTTTAATCAGAGTCCCAATCCGGACCATAGATGAAGATGTTCTCGTTCCAGCGAATGTCATATATCTATCCACAACCTCGCTTTTTGCGGGAACCAATACAGCTATTTGACCTTGGCCTGGAGTAAACTCCGTTTCTCTCAGCTCCGTTCGCTGTCTGGTGTTTGCATTATTTCCAGAGGGTTTATTGTTCCCCCCTCGGCTATTTTTCTTGCTAGGTGTTCCAGACTGTTTTTTTCCGGCATTTCCTGGCTCGGTGTGTTTTTCGTTAACCATGACTGCTTCCTCGCGGATCTGTTTAATCGATTTATTGCTTCGTGCAGGATGTCCCCCAATTCTCGGATTACCTTAAATTGACTTTCCGCCTGCGTTATCAAAATTTCTTCCCATAACCGCGCACCCTTGAACTGCGAGATCATGTAGTCACGCTGGTTTCTTGCAGATGGGGACATCGACCGCCCCATCCGTGCCTGTGCGCTTGTTCTCGGCCCAGTCCCCTTCGGCGCATAGTCTCGCCATTGGATGTAGAGCTTTCCGCTTTTGGGGTTTACGACCACCACAGGGCCGTACTTACCAAGCTGACGTTCCGGAGCTGGCTTACCAACTTCCTGCCGATTTCTCGCTTTGAACTTCCGCCAGTAATCATCCGCTATCGCCTTCGCCTGATTGCGAAGAACGACCACTTCCGACTCCATCTGCGAGACAGACCGGGCATGGACACCAGAAAGACCGACCACTTCAACTGCATCCATAGGGTATTCCATACAATAACTACCTGTGTATAACCACCCGCAAGTCATACACAAGCAGTTCATCCTCCAAAAGGGGAGTTTGAATGTCATGGTGCGACATTAACGAGAGTTCATACACAAGATAGTGATTGATGAGAAAAATGCAAACACTATTTATCGGTTACGCTGGGGATGGTAAACATCGAAAATGAATTGGATTGACGAGAATCGGGATGGATGCGGTAAAGTCATACACATGATTATGTTTGAGGTCGATAATTTAGCAGTCAAAAGGCCCCGAAGGGCCTCTAATTAGTTGAAGTGACTCTGGTCGATTTTTGGGGGGATGACACTCGTTGTTTTGCTGGGCTCATCCCCTTGGATTTCGGTGCTGGTTTGTGCCGGTTTTGATGTAGGGGGTGCTTCTGCCTGGCGGCCTGGCGACTCGTTAAGTTGGCGGGCCATGTGCTCCTCCAGCTCTGCGGCGATCAGGGTCAGAATGGTGCTTACCCTGCTGCTTTTCTTTCCTGAGTTGATGGCAACCACGGATGCGTTATCTATCTCGATGCGACCCCGGAGGGCCGCTTTGAGATGTGTTCCGAGGTTTTCCATCAAGACCATTTTCATCACCATATCCGGTGCGTTCGGGATCTGGATTCTTGATTCCGAGCTGGTTTTCCGGCTCTCGTTAGTCATGGTGGAATACGCCCTTTAGGTAGTTATTTCCGACATCCAGAGCGATGTCGCAACCCGAAGAAAATATTCCATAGGCGCAGCCATAAGATGCATCCATAATCTTTTTCCCGCCAGGCACCATTAACTCCATGTCATTCACAGAATAAACATGATAGTCAGATGGAATTTCTGATTTAAGCAGCTCAATAAATAACGCATCATGAACGGCGCCTCCGGTAACAACGATTGCACGGATCCGATCTTGGTACCCCTCAGTGCTTGCAAGCAGTGTTGGTAGTTGGGTAACAATGTGTTGACGAATAGCGCGAGTCTTTTCTGCTACACAATCTTCTTCGGTGCCTTTTAGGTCGCGAGATGGTTTTTTGTTGGTCATCCATGCATTAATGGATTCCTTTTTTCCGAGACCCAGCTCAATACCAAGGAGATCAATTGCTCCATTTAACCCAGCGGCCCGCGTATGGGTTTGGTGCTGGATTTCTCCGTCAATTGAAATAAGGCTTTGCCAGTCGCCGCCACCAATTTGGAATAACATCATTGTCTTGGCATAATCAGGCATGATTTTCATCACCGCTTCCGTCTCGTACAAGACTGGAACAGGCTTTTCCTTCAAAGTCACGCAACATGTTTGAATAGGCGCGATACTAGATCCCACTCGAAATTGAATTTTTGACAAAACATCTTTCAGCTTGGTCATATCTTCACGGTTCAATGTGGTGGCTCCGCGATTCTCGCGGAACTTTTCAATTTGATTTGCTGCGGCCGACATTCCCACTGAAAGAGTAAAGTCTCCACCCCCCAAGCCTTGGGCGACAAGCGCTTTAATAAGGCGGCAATAATGTTTATCCTTGAGGCTGCCTCCGGTAATTCGCCCGCTGTTGGGATCGAATTTCGGGGCGTCATTGCCAATTGCATATTGGCTTCCATCATCCTCAACGATAATCACTGTTTGGTCGTCAATATCCATTGCTGGGTAATTCGGGCGAACAACTGAAAAATAAGACAACATTTTAACTTCTTTTTGAGCCATGACCGCACCTGCCTTTATTAAGGTAATTCTTTCAATTAAAAATCCGGCCTTTTCACCCCAAAAACCGGGGGGCCAACGTTGTTTTCTGCTCTAGGTGGCACTACAGGTTTGCTCGCATGATAGCGAACTCTGCTACCGATAAACACAAAAAACACTAGAAACATAGCAACATCATAGCACAATCATAGTTGCAGGCAACACCAATTTCGTTTATAAGTATCCTCAGAGGTCGTAAAGAACCAAAAATGAACAATCAGGAGGGGCTTACAATGCGTCCATTTGTAGCGTGGATCTTATCTATTGGCATCGCCAGTGTGTTGCTAGGGTGCTCATCCACCCCTGATGGTGATGAGCTTGCTGGTATGCAAACGAGTGACGACGTTGACTACCCGGTGGCGTATGACGAGTTTCTCGACACGATTGAGCCTGGTGCTGCTGGGCTGGTTGATTTCTATGCTGCCCAGAAGAAGGTTGCTGATTACCGCATCCTTGCCTTGAACTACTCTCAGGCTGCATCGGAGGAGCAGATTCGGATCCTGATCCGAGAGCTGGCATCGGCTTCTGATGTTAAGCGATTCATCGGGGCAGGGTGCCGGATAGCTCCATCCCAAGCATTTAATGTCTCTGTCGATAACAAGCCCCTCACGATTGGGGGTGGCTTCTCTGTTAATGAGGAGTATTGCCGTACTGGGGAGTTGAAGTGGGCATTCATTTCGAGCGAGCGACTGATTGAGATCGGTTGGACTGCGGAAACGTCACGCTCAATTCACCTCTTTTATAACGGTCGGTTCTCTCAGGAGGTTATGCCCGGGTTTACCGGTGGGGTGGACTATCGGGCAGAGATTGGTCGTCCAGAGCTCCGCAATGTCGGGCTGTTTGTTGTCAGTGGTAACCATGATGTAACTATTCCCGTTGGGGTTCGGAACGTCCGGGCGAGCGGGGCTCTCAGTGGTGTATGGACTGCCGACTGGTTCACCAATGAGCGCTACGACTAAGGAGCAACACTGTGAAACTTGTCATTCCTCCTCGCTTTGAGAATGCAACGCTCGATTCGTTTTCTGTCAGCGGCGATCAGCAGCGTAGCGTGTTGGCGTTAGTTCGCTCCTACGTTGATAAGTGGGAGTCTCGAAAGGCCGCTGGAGCTGGGTTGATTTTTTCTGGTCGCCCAGGAACAGGGAAGACGCATCTGGCTTACGCCCACTGCCGGGAGATAGAGGCGCGGTACCAGCAATCCGTTTGTATAACCACTGCCAGTCGGATGACTCGACTGGTTCGTTCTGCACGGCGGAGGGACGGGGACCTGAATGAGGTTGAGGTCTTTTCCTTCTACTCAGCCTTTGATTATTTATTGATAGATGAGGTTGGGATAGGTATGGCGAACGACATAGACCGATCGATCCTGTTTGATGTCGTCAATAGCCGCTACATGGATAACCTACCAACTAGCATTATCACAAACCTGACACCCCAGGAATGTCCTATCGCGATAGGCGAGCAAACCTATGATCGGTTGATTTGCAACACATGCACCTTGGTCTTTCCATGGGACAGCTACCGGCGGCAGCCTGCCAGGTAGGGTCATTTTCGTTGTTTAATATCCGCTCGGGATATATCATCTGCAATAAGACTGTCAATATGGACGGGTTAATTTGTGAAAAAACAGGTACTCCTTCTTACCTCGCTGGCGTTGGTTGTCCACAGCTCAATTGCCGATCCCTTAACCGACTATCGAGCCAAACTTGCTGAACAACGGCAGCAGATGCTTGATGCCAGAAAACAGGCGGACATTGACGCTCGACGGGGCTGGCACTGGTATAACGATGAGGAGCCCCAACCAGAGGAACCGCCGGCCGACGAAGACGAAACGGCTCAGACTCCTCCTCCGGAACCGGAAAAGCCAGTGGAGCCAGAGCAGCCTAAGCCCCCCCAAACAGTGAAGCTGGATAACCAGTGGATGCGTGAAAATATGCCTCGGCTGTTGGATGACGCCATGAATAACTCCAATGACGAGAACAAGGTGGCGGCATATTGGATGGTGCATCGGTTACTGGTCGATCAAGCTACCAAGTTTCAAGATTCGACCCGGCGCCTGTATATGACACACCCTGAACTGTCAGCATCAGAGAATGCTCGCCGCCCCACCAGCCAGATTGCGGTCAAAATCCGCGATGCCGAGGCAGCTCAATCGAAACGGGCTGTATTGCAGGCCATCTTTGAGCGTGCTGGGATTTGGTTTTTCTACCGGTCGGATTGCCGCTATTGCCAGCAGGAGGCTCCGGTGCTCAAAGCCATTGAGCGAGAGTTCATGGTGAATATGTTGCCTATTAGCCTAGATGGGTTACCCCTGCCTGGTGGTGAGTTCCCTGACTATGTAACCGACCGCGATTACTCCCGCGCATCTATGTTGGGAGTTCGAAACACTCCGTCTATTTACCTGGTCACCAACGATGGCAGCCAAATCCACATGCTAGCCGAAGGGATTATTCCTGGAGAGGAGTTGGTTGACACTATTCTATATGTCGCCAGAAAAGCGGGCGTGATCAACGAGCAGGAACTCCAGCAGACCCGAGAAGTTCAGCAGGTTTATACCAATAACCAGGATGGGCCGATGGAGGTACCGAGAGAGTGGGTGGAGGGTGGCGATCCGAAGCAACTCGTGGATGCGCTCAAGGACCGAATGGAGTCTGTCCAGCCCTTTGGCTCAACACCAGCTGGAGCACAAGCAAAATGAAAATAGGTAAATTCACACAGGCACTCATTGCTTCTCTGGCTATTGGGTACGCAGGCTTTGTCAGCGCCGGAAACCCAATGAAAGATGTTTTCGATGGAGTCATGACTAACTCCACGGATGCTGGCTCGTTTTCCACGAAAAACAGATGGGGTGCCACAGGGGGCGGCATTTCAATTCGCGTTCCGAATGTCCGACCCAAAATCATTGCCGTTGTACCGCCCCGAGTAGCCGCGTCCTGTGGTGGCATGGACTTTTTCCTTGGTTCATTCTCCATCATCAACAAAGATCAGCTGGTTCAAGTTATGCGAGGCATAGCGAACGGCGCCGCCACCTATGCATTTAACCTGGGTATGTCCGCTGTCTGCGCAACCTGCGCAACCTACCTAAATTCGTTAGCGGATAAGCTCAACAGCATGAATCAACATCTGCAAGATTCCTGTAGCACTTCCTACAACGCACTCGCCAGCGGCAACCTTGGTCTGCCTGGCATGGCGCAGACGGCAGAAAATAGTCTCTGGAAACCCAAGGCTGCCGAGTCGGGGTTGTTTAGTGATATGGGGAGTGTTACTGCCAGTTCAACATCCGCCATTGAGTCGCTTGGCAGAGCCAACCCCGCGGTTGTTAAGGAGCAAGAACGCAATGTGCTCTGGACCTTAATGACGAAGCAGCAGGTTAACAACTGGACGATTGGGACCTTTACGGCCACATCCGGAACGCAAAGTGTCAGCTGGCAGGAAATGATGATGAGCCTCATTGGAACTATAGTTTTCCGTTTCGATGCAAATGCTCATGGCACTGGCAACGCAGATCTGGTGCCGACTCCGTATAGCACTGGTACCACAATCAAAGACCTCATCAAGCCTGAGTCATCAACGGTTAAGTTTTTAACCTGCTCCGATGGCGCAACCAGCGCTAAGTGTCTTGATGTCCAGACCAAGACGATCAACAACTGGAGTGGCCTCGAGGACAGCATTTATTCAAAACTGCTTGAGATCCAACCCAAGTTGCGCGCTCGGTCTCAGTTGACGAATGAAGAGGTGCGATTCCTCGGCTTTATCGGGTCTGACTACATCGGCATCCTTGAATCCAATGATGCCAAGAATCTCCCGGATGTCCTTCGCGCTCTGTCTCAGGTTCTAGCCGCTCAGATTGTTGGAGGTGTCGTAGATGCCCTTGCTACAGAGTTTTCCAAAACGGTTAACACCAGCATGGAGAACATGGATCAAACCTTCCGTGACGAGTTGAAGGAGCGATTCCGTCAGCTCAAGGAAGACTCCAGACAGGTCTCTGAGAGTGCCGGGCAGGCAATGAACTCAGTTGCGTCGTACAAGGTTGTAGCCAAAGCGCTGCGGACAGGAGGGGCATAACTATGACCTGGAACGTTTATGTAAATGGAGATATAGAAATGATGGCTGGCGCCTATAACGGCGTAGCCATGCTTTTTAATGACTCCTCAAACCTCTCCTGGGCGGCCGCCTGCTTTGCTTTGCTGGCCTTGCTTTGGGCGGCCGCAAAGAAAACCATGAACGATAAAGATAGTGCAGTGACTAACCTATTCCTGGGGATGGTGCTGTTTACCTTTCTTGTCGCAAAGGATGATGTGGTACTGGAGAGCTCCCGAACCGGCCAAGTGATCACGGTTGATAACGTCCCGTTGATGGTGGCGGCAACTGGGGGGATCTCCACTTCAATTTTCTCCACAGTCATCGATCAGATGCGAACGGCGTTCACCGCAGTAAATCCCTATGACATCTCAAGCGTCACTGATAGCTCCGGCGGCCTGGACCCACTGAGAGCTATTGTCACTGCGTCCCAGTTGTCATATCAGGGGGGTAACCTGTGTCGCCCCAACGGGAGCAATATCGACTATTGCGCCTACATCAAAAACTACTCAGCTGACTGTATCGCCCGGGACATATCCACTGGCGGTCCCGCGCAGGAGACTAGCTTCTCCAAACTCATGCATTCGACACCCGCAGAGCTTTTGACGATCATGAAAGTCAGCGTTGCCACCTGGACGGTGACGCGACCCAAAACATCCGTTTCTGTTCCGGATGTTGTTACCTGTGATGTTGCCTACCAGGAAATCAGCGCCTACATAAGCGGGCAGTCGTTTGAAACTGCTATGCAGAATTTCGCCGCAGCCCACGGTATTAGCGATGAAGCCATGCAAAGTGGCATGAACATGTTGATGGCGAGTAACTTGTCGGCATTTGACATGAACAAAGCCCGATTTCTCCAGACTCAGATCGTTGCAGGCCTTCCGAAGGGCGGTGCCGTTGCTGGGCCACAGGTTGCTGCGGATCTGAGCCAATTCCAGGCACAGGAGGCCCGTTTGGCGCAAATGGGTTCTCAGTACAAGCTCTATAACCAGTTGGCGCCGGCCATGATCACCGCGTTTGAATTTTTTGCGATTTTCGTGGCCCCGCTGGTGCTAATCCTTAGCGTGACCGGGCGTGCCGGGATCACAATCTTGGTGAACTACCTGGGGTTGGTTTTCACCCTCAATGTCTGGCCGCTGGCCTCGGTTCTGGTTGATAGCTTCATGCGCTATTCGATTCTCCGTGACATGAATGCCATGAATATTGATATGGCAGACCGAGCGGCATCTTTATCCTGGAGCTCGATGCCGGATACCATTGACGCCATCCAAACTTATCTAGCTGTGGGGTCATCACTGACCGCGCTGGCACCAATGATGTTTTTTGCATTGTTTAAGGTTGGCTCGGGATCTGTCATGAGTGGCGGCAATCGTCAGTTGGCGCCGGATGCGCCGGTCGATACCGGTTATGTTGCGCCAACCGTCGCTACCGCTGCGAATGCTGGCGCGACGAGGGCGGGGCAGATCACCGCCACCGCAGACCTAGCACACCAAGGGAACCAGGTTGTTAGCAGTGCATCAGGCCCTCTGGCTGGAGAAATGAGTACAGGCTCGATGACTACAGCGGCGTTGAGTTCCGCCATCAAGTCTCAAGAGTCTGAGATGCGGTCGCAGAGAGCGGCTATTGGTCAATCCGTATTGCAAAATATTCAAGCTGGTCTTCAAAGTGCCAAGACCGCAGGGGTTACCGATAAAGAGTCCGCAGCCAAGGCGGAGGGTCTGAATGCTCTATTGCAGGGTATTCAAGATAACGCGGCAAGTAAGCATATAAGTACGACAGAAAGTGCTGCTCAGTTTGCCGACGCGACCACTAAGGGGGAGGCTAGTTGGTTGGCGGGCCTGGGTGGCGGTGCTGGGATCTTTAATTTAGGCGGTAAAATGGGGGGGTCCACTAGCCAATCAGACGGGTCGAAAACTACCGACGGCACAGAAAACAAGTCTGGCGTTTCGAAGGGCAACTCTATTGGTACGTCCCAAGGAAATAGCGCGAGTGCCAGCCTCCAGAAGGCAATCGATGTCGCCATGGGTACATCAACAACCGATACATCAGGGCAGTCAACGAGTGGCACTGATTTGAGGCAACAGGTTCAGGAGTATGCTCAGCAGCAGAGCCACATGAAAGAACTGAATCAGCAGTTAGCGCATCAAACTAGCCTCGGCGTGGGGGCAAAGGATGATATTGCCAATCTAGCTCAGCGAGCCGAGGGCTTTAATTTGGGCCAAACGCTTGCTGGAGTCTCTGGTGAGCATAAGGATGCACTGGTCAAGGCGGGTTTGCTTTCTTCCGATGGGTCTGGACTGTCTAATGCGAAGCAGAGTGAATATGAAGGGACCATGGCTGCTGTGGGTAATGCTAGCCAGGGTACGATTAGCGATCAGTCTTTGGAGCGAATCGCGGGTGCTAAAACTTTGGTTTCTAGTGTTCAGGATATGTTTAAGTCTGGTGATGCATCACAGGTTGCCGCAGGGACCGCAATCGTTAACTCAATGATTGCACAAGGTTATGACTCGGCAGCGATGCGTGAGTTATCCAAGGTAGGGTCTGAAATCGTGGGTGCAAAGGAGGGGGAACAGGCTAACGCGAAATGGGAGGCTGCCGGTGGAAGTGTCGCGCCGCAGATACAAAGCATCGGGGATGGCGTGGCAAGCACTAAAGGCAGTCTTCAAGCTGAGGTTACTCGGAAGGGCTCTGAGGCTGGCGAGGTGGTTGCAGGCGGCTCGCAGAAAGTAGATCAGCATTTCAAACAAGGGCAGGACGAAGTAAACCAAACGGCGACAGAACAGAGGGAGGCCACAGCGCCATCTGCAATTGGTCAAACAGTTGCGCGTAGTAACCTCACGCAGACTCTGGGGGAGGAGCCTCCTGTGTTCGGCGGGAAAGCACCGACCAAGTCAGACGCATTCGTCGCACAGAGCTCAGCTGCTGCCCCGATAGCCCAAAGCACATTTCAGGTGGTTCAGGAATCGGCCTCAACGGCTGCTGCTGCAACACATGACACCACCAAGCCACTTTATCAGCCTGGAATTGGTGTGATGAAGGAACGACTTGAGGAAGGACGGGAGATGCAAGAGCAGAACAAAAATAACCCCGTGGTGCAGTATGGCGAAAACAGGCCGGTGAGCCCCACGGAACAAACATTGATGAACAAACAGCAGGAGATGCAAACCAAGGTCGCTGCTGGGACCGCCACAGAACAGGATAAAGAAGTGTTAGCCGGTGTAACGGAGTCCTTGACGACCATGCGGAACCGCAACGATCCGACTGCAATCCCCGCGGCCGTAGTAGATTCTGTAAGTGCCGAGGAAGAAAAGAAGCGACAAGAGCTGATTGAGAGTATCAGGTAAACTTAGGCCACAAGTTACTGGCCTAGAAACACAAAAAAAAAGCCACCTCAAGAGGTGGCTATTTTTTTACTTATTACAGAACGTCAGTCCTGTGAGTTTATTGAGTTCAACCAAATTGGCGATCTCTTGGCCGGTGAACCGGCTTTGTACGTCAGTTTCTGTTTCTCCGTAGACGATTAATTCCCGAATACGGTAGACAGGGCGCACCGCCCCCTTTTTTCGCTCGACCAAACAAAGAGCATCATTATTTGCTGTTGTCAGGGCGCCATACAGCATTCTGACTTTCGGCCTTTTGCTTTCGTTTAGGTCAACTACCAGCTCCGCGGAGTCTGTTTCACGATAGAAACGATCATTCGAATCACTGGATGAGTGTCCATGTCCGCGCAGGACATGAAACAGCGAGGCGCTTATCTCTATGGATCCGCCCGCCAGCATGATATTGCCAGCGGAGAGTTGAGACAGCTTGGTTGCAGTGGTGTTGATATTCATGTTTGACTCCTTGCCGATAGTCGGCATTGAAAGGCCAGAAGAGGCCGTGAATAACCCGAAGATTTTGAGGTGAAGCGGATGTTGAGTTGAGCTGGTTGTCAGCCCGCGTAGCCAAGGGCTTCGAGGGTTGCGTAACCGATGGCTTCAAGAGTTTCGAAATACTCCATACCATCCTCAGCATTCCATCCGGTCATCTTATTTAGCGATTGGTAGTCTCCAGCGTTAACCGCTGCTTCGAACGCATCAAATGAAGCAAGCAATTCCTCGTTGCTCATATTTGATATGCGCTGTACGAGTGTTGCTCTGACGATGTCGGCCAGGACTTTGCGGGAGGATTCGTCCTTGGGGAGAGTGAAATGAAAGTTCACTTCTGCTCCTCCTCACAGTCATCATCCGGTGCTGGGGTTTGGGGCCAATAACAGATAGCCCCCTTTCCGAGGTCATCCATTTTTGGTTTACCGAGCGCCTTGAGAACATCAGGCGCATTTTCTGCCAGCAGCATCAGCAGGTCTGTCGGGTCCGCACAGGAAACAGCGAGACACTCTTTCCCATACATAAGCCGCCCGGAGTACGACCGCACGCGAAAACCATCGTGGTGTTGCAAAACATCTTTGAGTTGTTGAGTCACGCTCATTTGGAGCTCCTTATCGAGTTAGAAAATGGCCCCGAAGGGCCATGCATTAGCCAGGAAAACTGCCATCCGAGGATCCGGACTTTAGATTCTTCTGGACTTTGCTAGCTCGAGCGAACGCGCCCCAAGCGGGTGCGTAGGAGCTAATCGTTGCGCAGACGACCGTGGCGAACAGGACCCAGGCAATATCGACCGGGAAGTACGCGAGGCTATAGAGGTAAATGACGAGGGCAACACCAGTAATGAAACTTGTAATTCCCATCATCATCATGAACGGAGCGTTACCGCGTTTGGATAACATCCAGAGCACGACTGTGACCCAGAAGGTCGCAAGCCATTCCTCTCCTGCGGGTTGCCACACTTGATAAAACAGATGTAGGCCCATGAAAGCGACCAACCCAACAAACACAAGATAGATAGTCTTAAACATAAAAACTCCTTGTCGATGTTCGACATTGAATGCCCGAGGGCGTGAATGTGTTAGGCCGCTAAAGGGACGCTAACAACGGATTGAGCTATGCTGGCACCAATGGCATAACCCACAGCCTCAAAGCACGGCCAGCACACGGACTGCCCCAATATTTCATGGGCGGTCGTGACTGAGTTTCCGGCGATGATGCGGGGGGGAATACCCTTGAGCCTTGCATGTTCTTGCGGTGTAAATAAGCGACTGAGGTCCGGATTAGTCTTGTTGACTAAAAAGGGCTCTGTCGAGCGTGCCTTGTTATAAGATTTACCCAAGCATCCCACAGAGGTGTCTCGCTCGGTGATCAGCTGGCGAGCAAAACCTTTGCCGGCTGCTTTGTCCCTAACTTCCTTGTCTGCAAGGTAGCTGTAAGAACGAAACATCTCTGAGTCATCAGGTATCGGATCCAGAATGTCGCCAATACAGGCTTCTTTCTGTTTGATACTGACGAGCTCATCGAGACTGAATGTATCGGCCAGGCCTTCCGACATGGCTACAACACACAAGCGACGCCGCGCCTCAAGACAACCAAACTCGCCGCCATCTAACACGCGCTCATGAAGCGCATAACCGCGAGCCCGAAGGACTGCACGGATGACGGACATGGATGCGGTATGGGCGTAAGGTTCGACGTTCTCGATCAGAACAATTGCTGGATTCATAGCGGTCACGGCATTCAGGACGTAGTAGAACAACGCGCCTGCTGTATCGTGATCTTCCGCAAAAGCCAGTTTGTTCTTGGCTCTGCCAGACAGAGACGCGCCAGTGCAAGGAATGCCCGCACAAACGATCTCCGCTTTAACGCCTCGAGGGTTGAAATGCTCTATTGAGCCTTCGAAGAACACGGTATCCCGATTAAACAGGTGCCCGTTATTATTCAAAGAACTCTCCAGGTATTTCTGCTCGAGCTCAACAGCCACTTGCACAAATGAGCTCACGCCCGCTCTAGCTAGTCCACTGTGAAGCCCGTCATCAATGACTCCCCCGCCATGAAAAAATGAGGCGACCGCTAAGGGCTCCCCATTTCTCATTTTTCGGTGGACTCGCTCCACACGCTCTTGTGCATCGCTACACGCAAGCTGAGCGGAGATGATCATTGAGCAGCCGCGAACGGCAACACGGATCTCCGAAGCCCCTTTTAAGATGGCTCGAAGTTTGTCGGCGACATCCGCAGCGAGATCCAGTACCGGGAGGTATTGTTCCTCATCGCCTCTCACCTTGCGGCGAGAAATGCTGCCATTGGCGTCAACCAGATCGGGGGCGATCTGAACTTTCGCCTGCCGGGTTGAAGGGTCTATATGAACCCGATATTTCATGCCAGGTTCAATCCCTTCGTGCGCCAGCTTTCGGCCTTCCAGCCAAACTCTGGTGCGACCCTTATGCTCGCCAAAACGAGTGTTAATGATTACAGCCATGCTTAACTCCTTGCCGATAATCGGCATTGAAATGCCCACAATGGGCAGTAAAAGAAAGAGCGCCGAGGCGCCCTTCATGTGGTGTTAGCAATCAGGGGTGATCGCGACTGACCAGGTAGAACCCAGCAGGCGACGCCCTAAATCAGCTACCTCCAATCCCATTAACGTTACTCTCCACATTGTTCCTTTGAAGCGAGAAGCCAGAGTGTGGATCTTTAAATCCACATCATCGACAGCATCGAGTTTCATCAGCGCATGAAGCGCCATGACTTCACCTTCGATGTTTGCCAGCTCAGTGGTTTGCTGAACTTTGGCTCTAGCCATCCACTCACTACGAGGCATGAGCTTGTTTGGCATTTTCGCTAACACAGAAACGCCCAAAGCTAGGATTTGGACAGCCTCGCGGTAAACAGCGGGGGAGCCCAGACACGTTGTTTCTTGCATCAGCATTTCTGCATCAGCATGAAGACGGTTGGACTCGGTGTGCCATCCATTGGTCGCTGCCTCATGGGCCATCATCCGGAGCTTGAAGACCCGAGATGATTGGTCCATTGCGGACATTGGCTTTTTGACGGTCAGCATCGGGTCGAAGCCCGGAATGCAGACCAAGTCGAAAACCAAATAGTTCAGATCGTTTTGGCGAAGCACCAGACTGGCGAACATCTCCGGCTGCGGGTTTACCATCAGCCACTGTGCTAGTGATACCAGCGCATCAGAGATGTTGCATCCGAACCCCTCAACCAAGGTTTTTCCTTGCATTTGAACAGAATAAAGAGACATGAACATGGTTGTAACTCCTTGTCGCGGCGCGACATTGACATGCCCACAATGGGCAAAATAAAGGCGCCAGAGGCGCCGTGAATTGGGTCGATTAAATCAATCCAGGTAGCCAGGGTTGGCTGCCAGGAAGGCCCAAGGGTTACCGTTTGTCTTTAGCAACAGAGCGGTAAATCGAACTCCTCGCTCCCAGCTTGGCAGCTCAGTTAGCGCATCCAGTCGCCCCGGAGTGGGGTGCCAGTAGCGCTGTTGAATTGCCTCGCAGACAGCATCCAAGCCATTTGCATGGCAGGTATGCGACGATGGTCCGTTGATGCTGTAAAACGACAAACGTATGCCGCCGATTGCTGAGGGTTCGGGTAGCACAACGGCCAGTTGATCCTGGCTATTGGATAACTCCAAACCGATGGCATCACCTCCATTTTCGGAGATGAGCTTCTCGGCCAGCTTTAAGCGGGTGGACGCCAGATAGTCATGCAGCGCAATGAGCGCCTCAAAACCATCCGGATCCACATCAAGAGAGGCGAGAAAATCATCGGCAGATGCGTATTCCCAATCTGCCAACAACTCCACGATCTCCGAGCAACGCGATTTCACCGCAGACGAAACAGACATGATGACTCCAAAGGGCGGCAAGCCGCCCAGGTAGGTTAGATGGATGCCATCAGCTGCTGTAACTCGCTTCTTGCATAATCCTCCCCAACATAGCCCCAACAGGATTCTTCATTCTCCTGAGACCATGAGCCATCAGCGGTTCTCCGGAATGACTCCACCACTGTGGCGTAGCAGTCACCCGCCAGCCACTGGTTGTACTCCTCGAGAGCGCCTTTTGCCAAAGCACGGCAACTGCGATAGAAGCCCTCAGACTCCATCGCTGGCGTGCGGTGTTCTGCATGTTCCTCTGCAAGGGCGCAGAGGTATTCCCATGCTTCACTCCAGCTATCGAACTCCGGATCTTGGGTGAACCCAAAACTGTAGTCGCGATAGACCAACCAGCGATCTCCTCGCTGTTGAATATCACCGAAGGCATAGGCGAACTTACGTTCGTCAATTAGCGCTCGGATCTCGTCATTGGGGATGAGAACGCCGGCGCCACTGGCAGTATCCCAGCGGCATTGCATTCCTGCTCCTGACACTGACCAAACCTGGCCACCATGGTCATAGCAGTCGAGAGCGACGGCATATGGATCCACAGAGACTCCGGTTTCCCAGAACTTGCGAGCGGCGTCCGTGGTGAGGTCAAAGTCCCAGATGGACGCTGACCGGCACTGACTATCCAATCCCGCTTCTCGCCAAAAAGCCCGAGCACGACGCGCATAATACGCAGCGTCCGGGTCGGCTTTTCGGCCGGTTTTGTCGCACCAGCACCAAAACTCTCCGGAGTTTTCAGCTTCCTTAATCCAATAAGCGCGAAAGCCATCGAGATGGCAGACTGCTTCCAGATCAGGGGCAAAATCCTCGTTGAAACCTCGAGCCTTTTGATAGGCGCGGTGTTCTTCTCGAGGTGCGTGGCGGTGAGCTGTTGCCATCTCAAAGCCACTGTGCTCCAGCGGGTTTTCAGCGTCCGTGTCGTAACACAGATAAGCCAGTACCAAGCGGTTCGTCTCCTCTTTACTGGAGATTTCGCCGGCCAGGTTTGCTTGGTGAGTGATCATTGCGTTGTACTTTGTGTTCATTTAAAGCTCCTTGTCGCAGGGCGACATTGAATAGCCCACAGTGGGCGTTGAATCGACCGGATGGCCGTTTAGTTTTCGAATACAGAGATAACTTCCGGGTGTTTAGCCCAAAGATGGTTTACATCGCCCATCGTTATTTCCCACGCTTCATTTCTTAGGCGTCGGGCAGTGGAATAATTATCCCAGCCGTTCTCAAAGCCAGCTTCCGAATATAATTCATCAGCCTTCCTTTGAGCATTGCTGCGTTCCTCTTCATTAAACGGTTTCACCCATTCAATTTTATTGCTGCGGACAAAACCGCGAAGAATCGCCGCCTGGGATATTTTTTTGGTGTCACAGATGGTTATGTATTTATCTGCAATTCGACCTTTGCGAGCAAATAGCTCGGCAAGTTGGACTGCGATGGTGATCGTCGGGGCATTCTTGAAAAAACAAGGCGCCTTGTTATCTCCATCTTCGTCCCAATCATCAGCAGGTGGGTCTTGTTGTGGCGAGCTGCCAAAAATGGCAAACCGTGACAGATACTTGCTTTTACGCAAGAAGCTGCCCGATGTGTAGGGATTAGCAATCAAGGGTTCTCTTGATTTCCTTTCTCTACGCTGACGATCTGCCTCTACCTGTTCCATTATCCAATTCTCGAAATCGCAACCATCAAAATGTGTCTTGATGAACTGCAATTCGTCTTTGTGTCTCAGGTAGACAATATTTGGGGTTCCAAGGAAGGCATCGAAGTAGGTTATATCCGAATAATCAGATATATAACTATTTTTCGCCTCTCTTAAATCCAAAATTGCTTTTTCAAGCAATCCAGCGTCAGAAAACACCCCGTCATTATTGATGTCGCACAAAAACTCAGTGGCGTAACTAACAAGCATCCGCTCGATATACAGCATAAAAACTCCTTGCCTTAACTTGGCATTTATATACCCACAGTGGGCAGTGAATAACCCGAAGGTTGTGAAGGTTGCAGGTTGAATTGCGGCAACACGCAATGAACTCAATGTCCGGCGTGGACGTTGAGTTGTCACAACCTGGCGTTGGCCGGGATGTCGCGCTCAGTTAACCAGTGGCGCAGGACTGGCGAGGGCAAACTCAGAATGAAGCGCTAACTTCATAGTGGGTGTGCTGGCTCGGGTGGAAAATGATAAATGCACTCAACAAAAGAGCTGTTTTGGTGAAAGCACTCAGGAGACAAAAAAGGAACAGTCCTCCCTTGCGGGAGGAGCTGTTTAAAGGCCGGACATGATCTGCTGAATAAGGCTTGCCATCACGCTAGGCAGGTCGTTCAAGTCAGAACAATACGGTTGCAATTCAGGGGGAACATTTACCAGAAGGCTCGTTGCGTCGGAAAAACGCACGAAACCTAGTTTCACACCTGATTGTCGAGCATGGTCCATCGCGTCAGATACCCAGGTGTCGCCGTCCGTGAGGACGATCATTACCTTGTTGGTTTCTTTACGAGCCATCAACTGAGGTAGGGCGCCTAAAATTGACTCATAAGTCGCCGTCCCTCCTATTGGTGGGATTAAGTTTCGAACTTTCGTGTTGCTCTCGAAAGACTTAACCAACCACAGTTCAAATGCGTACTGAAATACGCTCACCGCGAACCCAGGCAAACTCTGCAATGCATCAGCCATGCTGGCGCACGCGGAATTTGCCGCCCCATAACAGGCCGGAAGACCTGCCGCCGGCGGGTATGCCATCGAGCTACTGGTATCCAGCAGGATGGTTACAGCCGCCGTTGGCGCACACTGACGGGCTGTCCGCTCAAAAACTCGGAAGTTGCCTGTTGGTACGCCCGCCAAACGAGAAGAACGGAGCTTACTTCCGTTATCGCGTAAGGAGTGACTGGTCTTGGTGAAACCCTTAGCCCACTTTTTGAATGAGCTTTGGATTGACTGCGTGGTTTTCGCGTCAGGCTGGGTTGATAACTGGGTGCGCCCGTTACGGGCGGAAACAGCATCTACACCAGCTTTATCGACGGGGAGGGCGCTGGAGTATGGATTGTTGCCGCACTCCTTAACGTACTCCGAGACCATGCCATCCAGGATTTGCTTGATTGCATCCTCAATGGCAGGCAGCTCAACAACAGTGTCGCCATACTCGTCATCGTCAGAGTCGCCGTTGGCATCATCGTCAGAGTCGCCGTTGGCATCATCGTCAGAGTCACCGTTAGCATCATCGTCAGAGTCACCGTCGGTATCATCGTCAGAGTCGCCGTTGGCATCATCGTCAGAGTCACCGTTGGCATCATCGTCAGAGTCACCGTTGGCATCATCGTCAGAATCACCGTTGGCATCATCGTCAGAATCACCGTTGGCATCATCGTCAGAGTCACCGTCGGTATCATCGTCAGAGTCGCCGTTGGCATCATCGTCAGAGTCACCGTTGGCATCATCGTCAGAGTCACCGTTGGCATCATCGTCAGAGTCACCGTTGGCATCATCGTTAGAGTCACCGTTGGCATCATCGTCAGAATCACCGTTGGCATCATCGTCAGAGTCACCGTTGGCATCATCGTCAGAGTCACCGTCGGTATCATCGTCAGAGTCATCTTGCTGTTGCTGTTGCTGCTGTCTCTGTTGCTGCTGTTGCTTTTCCTCTTCCTCTACTTCCTTGATGAAGCTGGCAATATCTGCCGCCAGCGTCACAGATGCAGATGAAGAACTCAGCTTGCCCAGTCTTTTGAACAGAGCATTAAGCTCAGTGAGGCGCTCATTACTGAGGCGCTTTTTGAGTCGTTCCAGCGTTTCGTTGGTACGAGAAGCCATAGCTGCTTGTCGCAGGTATATTGCTCGACCTCCATAAAGGAACAGCATTTCTACCAGATTTTTTAGTCGCATCCCCTTTTTAGGGAAACACCAAAAATCCTCGTTTTCGCACAACACCTGCACCATACGGTTCAGGTTGATTGCTGCTCCCGGGAACTGGATCCCGATAGCGAGCTCAATGCGAATATCCTCCACCGTGTTGTAGAGGCCCTTGACTCCCATGGCAATTGAAACTGCGGTATCGCTCGTTTGAGTGAATCGCACATGCCCCGATTCGTGGTCCAGATACCCATCAATGAGCATCTTTTCCCGCTCGGTCATATTTGGACTTACGCCCACGCTAATGATCCAGGAGCCACAAGACTCCTCCCAGCAACAAGTGCGGTCACCAGCAATCACTTTGACTTTGTTGCCACCAACTGCGGTACCAAGGGCGCTCAATGCGCGGAATGTCAGATTTTTCATAGTTAGATCCACCAGCACAATGCTGCTATCAAGCCCATAAAGGGGGTGAAGGTGGCCCGAAGGCCACCGTTAAAGTGCAACGCTTTCCCAGTCATCCCAACTTGCGGATGTGGGGGTCGTTACTTCTTGCAACACAGGAGCCGCCGGGGCTGCCATCACTACCGCTGTACCACCAAAAACGTTCTCCAGAGTGGATTCGTCTTCTGTGGACTTTGCATTCGCAATGTATGCAGCCGTGGCATCAGTGCTTGCTAGCAGGAGAAGAAACTTCTCAAGCTGTTCCCGCTTGGCACCTTCTATCGGAGGCACCAATTCACGCTCAAGGTCGTCAAAAACTTCCGCCAAGCAGCGGAAGCCGGCGTTGATAATGCCGAAATTGCGGCATTTCTCGACCAGTCGGCGAATCGGCGGGAGGGATCGAGGTTCGATCTTCTCCTTGCCTAACACCTTTTCGACTAACTCTTGCGCTCCTTCGGCGATGTCTAGCTGAGTTGCATCCACGATTTGGTCGCGAACGTCACCCAGGTCATCACTGATCGGGTTAAACACCGACGGCGTCGGCAAAAACACTTTGAAGCTGGAACGAAAGGCGTCCCACGGTTGGCGGACTTTTTCGATTACGTCTTGTACGGCCGGTGGCTGACGAGCAGCGTGCTCGTCGATCAGTCGGTCATACTCGCTTTCCAGTGCGTCAACTGAGTCAAAGAACTCAGCAGACAGTTGAGCAAACCGCACCATCAGCTCATTGAGCCGAGCCAGCGGGATCAACTTACCGGCACCCCAACTAACGCCTAGCTCTGCAACAAGACGATCCATGGCCTTGTACTTGGCGCCCTTGAAGGTCAATGCCTCTTTGGGGAACCACTGCACGCGGCCGCTCTCGATGGCATTGCCATCTAGGGTCTGGCCGTCCAGGAACGCCTTGGCCCCTTGCAGGGTCGATTTCCCATCCGAACCACGCTTTACCGGGGTTTGAACGAGGGCAAAGCCACCCTTAGCGAGGGCCTCTGTAGAGATGTTGCTCATGTGTGTAACTCCTTGCCGACAGTCGGCATTGACGAGCCCTAGCGGGCTTTGAATTGCCTCTTTTGAGGCGTTCGGCGGCAAAAGGACAAAGCCTTGCCGTTGGGCTCCATTGCTGGTGCCCGTGCATAAAGGGTTGGTTACTTGATCTTCGCCATCAGCTCCTTGGTGGTTACACCATCAAGGTCTCCGAGGTGTCGTTGAAGGATGCCGTCCAGCGTGTACTTGTCAGTAGTGGTCAACATATCGCGGTAGGCGAAGTTGACTGCCTCCATCCAGACCGTGCCGGCACCGAACATCATGGTGTTATCCAAAATGTTCCGTAGGACCCGGGTGGACATAACTGACATCATCGGACTGCTAACATCACCGTCGCGCTTTGGCCCGAGAGCTGCATCGCGAGCTGAATTAGCAACCGCCACCAGGGCAGACAAGAACCCCTTTTTGAGTTTGGGGTAATTCCCCATCAGCATGTTCAGCTCGTCAGACGGGCTGAGGTACTGGAGCTCAATAACGGCCCATCGAGAGCGAAACGCCTCATCCAACCCGCGAGAGGTCAGATAGCGCTCCGATGTGCCATCACCAACAGTATTGGCGGTCCCAATCACCCGGCAAGCCGGATGTTTGTAGATAACCTCCCCAGTATCTGGAATGGTTATCGGTTTGCCGTCAATGACTGCGTGGAGACGGGACTGTAGCTCATCTCCCACCTTGTCCACTTCATCGAGCAGGATCCAGCCGCCGTGCTTGTAACGCATAGCTACTTCACTCATCTGGTGACGAGTGATGACACCACCAGCCCCGTCGCTCACCAATCGCATCGACCCGTCTATAACCTCTGGGGTCATATGTGGGTTGATTTCGAGGCTGGCGAGCGGGATGCGCAGGCGTGACGCTAGATAATGCACTAGCTCGGTTTTACCCGTACCAGTTTCCCCCTTTAATAGCAGGGCCTGGCGAGAGGGCGTAGAAGACCAAAGAAGCATCTTTTTTGCCGCCATATTGGGCACAAAGTAACCCGCAGGCTCCCGAGGGATCCAAGCATCGGCTCCTGACGCATTTTCACAGGTGGATATAGCGAACTGCGCTCCCAATTCTGGGAACACGGCGTCCGCAGCCAAGACCTTCATCACCACATCGCTGTGGTGGTTTTGGGATTGGGTGATCGGTGTAACAACAGCCATAGTTGAAGCAGACATAAATAACTCCTTGTCGCAGGGCGACATTGAAAGGCCCACAATGGGCTTGAAGGGGGGTTAGAGATCGAGCAGTAGCGAGGCGCGAACTTGCCGCACAAACTCATGACGACCAGCTTGGAAAACATCAAGCCAGTCAACGCCTTTCTTGCCTTCTGGGTTGAACCCTGGAGGTTCAACTGGAAGAACAATCCGGACGCGATACCCGAGGTCTCTAAGACGCTTGGCGCAAACTTCCGCCGAATCAATCCCCTGGCCCGTCTTGTAATCGGTATCTGCGAAGATAACGACGACTTCGACATCGGATGGGATCTCAACAGTCTCTAGCAGTGCCGAGCTATAACAGGCCCAGACAGGGAGATCCATGGCCGCCATGACGGCGAGCCCTGTTTCTACACCCTCGGTAAGAGCCAGAATTTTGCCGTTTTGGCTCATCCGTGGTTGCGCCAGATGAACGGAGCACCCATTGATTTCGCCTTGCTGGCATGGAGGGGGGAGCATCATCTTTCGGTTTTCACCTTGGATGCCGCGCCCTTTTTCGTCCAGGAAGATGCGATGGTATGTAACCAATTCGCCGTCTACGCGGGACATCGCTGCAATAAGCGCGTTCTTGTAGCTTTTCACGCCATTCTCGTCCCGATGAAAGACTCGAGTGGCGACGCGCAAGTTATCCGCTTGCACGACAGGCAGGCCGCGAGATGCGGTGTATGCCTTATACAACCAGTGGTTCCCAGCAGGCTGAGATTTCCTGGTTAAGACATCCCGGAAGTGCCGGCGCTTTTGCAGCTCGTCATCGCTCAGGCGCTGCACTTTCGTGCTGACCTGAATCGGTGTCGCGCTTGCAGTGCCACCCAGGAGACGAAGGATCAGCTTCGCAGCTTTTCCCGCATTCCCCTGGCACTCATCCGGCTCTAGGAGCATTACCATCTCGATCCCGCCAGAAATTCGGCCGAGGTCGTTATGGTATCCAGCACCTACAGAAGCCCAGTCCTTATAAAGGCGGAACTTTGTAGTGCCCATGCCTGTAAACGGACAGGGGTGCTGTCCGGATGAACGCATTGGAGCAGCCATTGATGGATAGAAGCCAAACACAGCCTCCCATCCACCAGCTTTCCCCACGGCCTCAAGTGCCTGCTTTATAATTGATTCACGCTGTAGACTCATACCTCAAACCTCCATGCGGCATGGCTTTCGCCATTCAGAACGAAGAATTTTTGAGATCTGATTTCCTCTATCAACTCATCCAGTGGGCGCCAGTTGGCGTCCTCCGGAGTGCCGTCAGCGTGAGTCACCATAGCACCGAGCCATTCGCCATCAGGATCTGCGCCGGCCCAACCATGGTTCAATATGAGCGTTTGCCAGTTGAAATCGCTCATTTCTATCCTTTCCCATTCACCGCCCATCGGGAAGTAAATGGCATGTTCGATGTTAGTCATCATGCTTCCTCCCGGTAGTTGCGACCAGATTGGTACGCACGGTTGATGAGTTGGGGTTTAGATAATTTCCCCTGCTTGTGTGCAGACATGATGTCCAGCAGGGGGTATCCACACTCTCTGTCAATGAACGCGAGCTCATTGGCAACGAGCAGTCTCATTGCTTCCAAAGGACCAACAAAACCAGCACAGAATGCCAGCAGTGAAGCCTTCGAAAGACTGCGCATCAGCAGGCTGATAGGCAGCGTCAAGTTAACCCCTGCTTCATCAGCGAAGGCTAAAAAAACAACAACAAGAACAATCGCAGTTACTGCCATCTCCCCTGCGGGCATGGTGGTTACAGCGACAAGCCAGGTACCAAACAAAACGATCAAACAAATGCGTGCGAACATATAAAACTCCTTGCTGCGAGCAGCATTGAAAGGCTCATGGTGAGCAGTGAATAACCCGAAGGTTGTTAAGGTTGCAGGTTGAATTGCGGCAACACGCAATGAACTCAATGTCCGGCGTGGACGTTGAGTTGTCACAACCTGGCGTTGGCCGGGATGTCGCGCTCAGTTAACCAGTGGCGCAGGACTGGCGAGGGCAAACTCAGAATGAAGCGCTAACTTCATAGTGGGTGTGCTGGCTCGGGTGGAAAACATCAATCAGGCAAAGCCCTTTCTCATGACGGGGATGAGAAAGGACTCTAAGAGGCGAGGGGAATGTGCGGGTAAGAACGGGTGTTGATACCCGCACCTGTGACGCATTCATTGGTGAAACCATGGAGCAACCAGAGCGATAGTTCCTTGAACCAACAACCAGGCAACCAGGGCATAACCAACAGCATACTTGAGTACAAACATGGCAACTTCTCCAAAAGGGTCGAATGACAACAGGGACAGCCTCAAGGCCTGTAAAAAACAGGACTTGAGTGCTGCCCCTGCCAGAAGCTGCCCGTCACAGGTGCGGGATACCGAAGCATCCACGCACCTGCGAACTGTTTGCAGCCACAGGCGCGGGAGAAAAAAGCCGAAGCTCTATCTATCCGCGACTGCGTTCCTCGTTAACCACCAAACAATGGGGCAACGAGGAGGCAAGCTATTTTTGTCAGTGCGTAAACGACACCGACAAAACCAGTCAAGTAAGTAAGAAACGTCATGTGAAACTCCTTGTCGCAGGGCGACATTGAAATGCTCATGGTGAGCAGTGAATAGCCCGAAGGCTGCTTAGAACTATGGGCAAATTCGTCCAGTGGGCGAGTCCATAGTGGTGTAAAAGCGGCGCGGCTCTTGGTGAGGCACGCTGTACTTTTCGCTATTCCGTTTTTGCTTTGCGAAGTGTTTGGTAATTTCAATGACCGTGAGGCCAACAGAAATACCCATCACTGACATAGCAACGCCATGCGCCAGTATCCACTGTGAATCGAGGTACAGGGCGACGGCTGCAACAGCTAAGAAAAACACCAATTTAATCTTCAACATAGAAAGTCCTTGCTGCGAACAGCATTAACCCTTGAACAAAATGGAGCCAGACCAGATAGCAATTGTCATGGTGACAAAAGCAAGACTGTACTCGCCGATAGCGACAGAAGCTCCAGAACAGAACCCACCGGCAGCAACGCATAAAATGAGTCCGAACTTTTTCATGAAAACCTCCAAAAACTGGATTGAATTGCTCATTGTGAGCAGGTAGATGGTCGGAAGACCGTGAATGTTGCAGGTTGAATTGCAGCAACACGCAATGTTAAGCCTGAAAGATCTATGGCGTTGGCCGGTCGATCTATCACAACTCGTCACATTCCAACCGTGGTTGAAATGCCGTACCTGATTGACAAGTGGTACAGACTTGCGCAGACGACAAAAAGCCAAAGAAGAGTATTCATTTGGTTAATTAGAGGTTTGCGATTGGTGGAAACTGGACGAGCGAGCACCATTAATCGCACCGTTGGCTGGCCTGCTGTAAATGGATGCAGGTGCCCGGTGTCGATTGAAAGCCGGAAGGCTGGTACTCCCCGAGGGGTGGCTGCTGATTGCAGCGCTAAACGAGTGACAATTTGAATTGGGCGGAACATTGTCCGCCTGGCCTGTAAGTTGGCCTACAGCTAGAATCATATTGTAGGCCAACTATCCGTTCAAGATATTATGCCATCAATTTGCTAACTTTTTTCCTTCTGTTCCCCATGTCACAATCCCTCCCACTGAAAGCTCCGTGATATAGATATTGGGTTGGCCGTGGAAGTGCAGGTCGAGAACCTTCTTGGCCCGGGTCATTCCGACAAACATCAGGCGTCGCTCCTCCTCGAAGCCCTCCTCCGTGTCGATTTTCGAGCCCGGATAAATGCCGTGGCAGAGTTCGATGATCGCTACGTTATCCCACTCTAGTCCTTTTGAACCGTGCAGGGTTGTAAGGGCTACAATCGTCGAGTCCAGCTCAATCTCCCCTTTTTTGCTAACGCTCCGCAATCGGGATGTAATTCGCTCCAGCCGCTCCAGCCAGCTCCCGTTATCGCGGGCAAT